>JANNVZ010000006.1:0-10688 GCA_031414655.1 Flavobacteriales bacterium | reverse complement strand
ATGAAAGGGTTGTTTAATAATGGCTCAACGCTAGAGGACAGTGTTTGCGTTCGAGAGATTCCACCTACGCTGCGCTTCGGTATATACGCACTTCGTGCTAAGATGACGCTTTTCTGTGGCACGTTTTAACAAGAGGGCGGTGGGGGTGTTACGGCAGATTCCACCTGCGGTGCAATGACCCCGTTGAGCTTGCAGCCGCTCAGTCCCATTCCTTCTTTTTGAAATCGAGTTTAGAAAGTTCTTTAGAACCAAAGAACGGAGTGTAAGTATCCAGCACTTCCCATTTGTCGAAGTGTATGCGTTCATGCCGTGTGTGCACACCGTCTTTGAAAATGGCACACCCTATCTTACCTTGAAAATGGCTGAACCTTATTTCGTAGCCGTCTTTCTTTATTGACCCAATAGTATCCTTAGCGTTACCCATAGGGCAAAGTAAAATCTCACTTCCATAGCGTGCAAGGGAAAGTTGTTGATGTTGAAATTTTTATGGAGTTCGGTTTATCAAAGTCGTCAACTCGATGCACGGCACACATCAATTTCTGCTGCGGTCAAACTGGAACGATGGAGGGAAATACAAAGTATTACCCAACCACAAAAGGTGTTACACCATGCTCTTGGATGTAGTCTGAAATGCTATCTGTTTCCGACTCATTTGTGAAAACAAGTTCTTTGGACTTTCTTATTTCACTCCACAGTTTGTGATTCTGCTCATTCGCTTTGTCCGGCTCTTTGCCTACAAGGAAGTGTTGTGCATATTTATGTCCTGCATGCTCCATGCGGTCTATCAGATACATATATCCATGCAGGTCGTTTCGGACACTGTGGTATTGTTTATCAAAATCAATAGTCTCTCCAGTCACCTTCACTTCATTCTGACCTATGAACCACACCGGAGTCGGTACTTCCAATGTGCTGATGTGTGCCGTGTTCAATTCTATGTCCAGATTCACATGCTGCTTTATCTGTGGATCTACTTTTTTTCTAACTCTTAGCACAAGCTCTTTTTCATGGGGTGCTATTTTTTTATCACTGTCGTTCACAAATTTGGAAAACAATAGATCAAATGACTCCTCATTGAGTTCCACATCTATAGGCTGAGGTTCTGAAAAGCTTATCAGATTGTTGGAGTACTTGCTTAAGTACTGGAAGTAGCTCTCGCTTAGCAAGCGAGCAGGTGTGTTTTGCAGAATTGCATTTGCATTTCTGTTCTCTACAAATTCACTCATCGCCTTCAAATTGGCCTTTAGCAGTTGGTGCGCTTCTTTAGGTAAAAGTTTGGATAGCACTTCGACCTTGTTAGGAGAATAGCGGTAAAGGAACTGATTACCATCACCAATGAACAAAGCAACACTTAGCCGCTCCTGCCTTGCAGGACGGATGTTAGAGTAAGCTATAGAAAAAAAAGTGTTCACGGGTTGGATGTGTTAACGAGCGGCCTCTGTGATATATTGTCTGAAAAGAGTTTCGCACTCTTCTTTCCATTTCACATTTTCAAACAAAGCAACTCGCAGGGCTTCAACAGGATTGGCAACAGGCAAGTTCCATTCTTTTGGAATTTCTGCGAAAATGTTTTCCACATTTTGTTCACACAGGCTTGCGCAAAGGTAAAAATCCCCGACTATTTCGTCCACTTGGTTAACAAGTTTTTGGCCTTTGGACAGCAAAGCCGGAGCGAAATCAGCACTCAATATACTGTCATCGAACGTAAGAGGGCCGAATTCATGACCCAATCGGCACCCATCAAAAATGTCAGAATGGTCTATGGCATATATCACGTTGCCATGTGGCTCCGGATTCAACAACAAATTGTGGTTGTTGGTATTGCGATCAGTATTGGCCACCCAGAGGTCAAACAAAGCAATTTTCAGGAAGTCTTGTTTGTTTCGGATTTTACTATTCTCATAGTCGCTTTGCAGAAGTAAGTTGAAAACAGCCGTGATGTCTTGCGCATGCTGAAGGTAGCGCGACCCAAAACAGGGTTTGTGAAAGTGTGCTGGTTGAATGCGGCCGGATATGATCTCGTTGCCGATGTGTTGAGGTTTTATGTTAACTATTGAAAATGGCGGCACGGGTATCTCCCACATTTTCAGAAATGAAGCTGCCACATACTCATTGAAGAGTTTCGAAGCACTGTCATATTTACATACATATTCCCAATCGTCATTGCAATGAGCCACCACCGGCTGGCTGCCGTTGGTATTCATTACCTGTGTTATCGGGGTTATGGAGGTTATTGGCATTAGTTTCGTTTGCGTGGGTCAATTATACTCCTCCTCACTCAACAAATGAAGCAAGGCCCAAACAGGGCTGGTAACGTGCGTAATTCTGAAATCTCGTAAAGCTGTCGGCCCTGAATGATACAATGATGTATCAGATTTGTAAGCATCTATCCCTTTCAAAATTTTAGAAAAGGGCACGGGTGTGTCCTCACCAGCTTCGCGGGTAACCAATACTGCACTTTCCGTTTCCCTGATATAGCCAAAGCCATTATATCCTTCCACTTGTGCGGTCTTCTTATCCGAGAACCGTTGCAATATTTTACCAAGCAATATTTTAGAGTCCATTACAGTTTTTACATTTTATTGATAATCTTAGACACTACGGATTTAGCAAACTCCTTTCTATCCTTCCGATCATTGGAATATGCGTTTTGTTTAAAGCAAACTCCATTAGTGCATGCATGCCATATTGAGAAAATTCTATGGGTATATATGACATCTGAATTTCGTTAAAAAGGGGCTTGGCCCAATGCAAAAGTTGCAGTGCACCAGTATTTGGTGTGCCATAGCCAAGATGCTGAATGAAGCGTGTTTTAAAGCTCGACTTGATACAGCCAACATACAAAGAAGTGTATTCACGATGTTCTATATTTTCAAGAGAAGGCAGTGTTCTGCCTTTGTCCTTATTGGCTTTAACTGCCTTAACGATTACATCCCGTCCTACCTCTTTGCCATTGCGATCTTTTGGTAAATGAAATACATAAACTGCCCCTCGTCTTGTCTCTTTCAGTTCTTCTCCAAAACCTAGTTCAATCATTCTTTGCTTATCGAATTTTTTACCACGCGCTGCTGCTTTATGATAACTTGGCAAGTCATCCAAAAATATTGTCCTAGTGATTAACTCAGTAACATCCAGATTGCGCAGTAATTCACTCTTTGTAAGAAGTATTTCGACTTCTTCTGCTTTCATTTTTTCTAATTTCTCAAGGTCTATCATAGTTCGTTGATTATCTCAAAACACCTGCCCCATACTCTTAGCCTTCTTCAACTTGTCAATAGAAGTATAGCGCGGAGCTTGAGGCGCAAGGCCCTTCTTTGAATTATCCAATGGAATGGGTTTCACCTTTATTGGTGCGGCTTTGAATTTGAGTATGTATTTGTTCGTGTCATTCCACCGTTCTATACTGGCCACTTCCGCATAGTGGGTAATGGCTGAAATGGGTGCTACTTGATAGGCTGCGATATACCTTATCTTATCCAACATGGACGAATGGATGCGGATGGCAAACCATTGCTCATTGCCCATAAATTCCTTCTCGAATCCATCTTCGCGAGCCGCAACCACAACGGTGTTCAATTCATTGATGTCAATAGTTGCATTTTTTGATTCACTTATTTCTCTGAGGTCGGCATTGAAGGGTGTGAATTTGTAGATACAATCCTGACCATGCTTGAAGGTTTGAAATTCCAAAATGTCAGTGCTCATAGTAAACTGACTGAGAATATCCTCCAGGTCTTGAGAGATATGGTCGATGATTACGATAGTGGCCACAGGCTTTTCAAAGATGATGTGTTCCAGCAGCGCGTCAATGTTGCGGTGGCCACCTTTCGAGATGCCTTCATTGATTACTACCATCTTCTTTTGCTCTGCGGAAAGATGTTCGAGTATGAATTGTTTAATCTTTCTTCCGCTTGCCTTGTATCCTAGGGCAAAACTCATCAACTGCGGTGCAATGTGTTTTCGTAAATCGTGGCTGGCAAGTTCTATTTCTATAATATACAACTTGGGGTCGCTTGGAAAGGTGAAGTCTATGAGGTAGCCATCGGGAATGGTGACAATGGATTTGCCTATCTTCTTTTTGATGTCCACATACACTGCCTTGTGCCCAAAGATGTGTGTGGCTTGCTCAATCACTATTTGTTCGAATTCCTTTTCCAAGGAATATTCATAGCGGGTGTATGTGAGGTTGTTTTGAAGTATGCGTTCCATTTCAATAGTCCTGTCTAAGTTCTTTTATCGTGAGAATTTTCGTAATCAAATCATTTTTCTGATTGGGGTCAAGATGGACAAATTCATTACGAATCTTTTCAGATAGTTTTGCCTTTTGTTCATCATTCTCTAGAACAATGAATTTGACGTCTTCCGTTTCAAAAGTTAGCGAATGTTCTTTTAAACGTTCGTTAGAATCATCAATGAAAAGCGCTCTTTCAGCATTCGCGGCTATAGCAGGGAAATCATTCTCCCTTGGAACGTAGCGCCATTCTCTTTCATCATAGTATTTTATCTTACTTCTTTTGCGACTGCCTTTTTGCCAATAACCCTCATAAGCCTTCAAAAACTTTATTTGTTCTAATACAGCCTCTGCAAGTTTTGGCTCTTCTCGCCTTTTGTAAATCTTTCTTACTTCATGCATCACTTCAGAAATAGCACGAGATGCTACCGAATTATGATGCACATATAGCACAGGACTTACTCTTTTTTCAATTCCCCATTGCTTACTCAAGCCAATTCCACATTTACCAAAATGATGGGTATGCTTTGAATCATGTGTATTCAGAATTTGAAGTAGTTTCAAATCGCAAAAACTCACAAGGGGTACATACGATTTGACATAAGGGGAATCATCAGGAATCAACCTCTCTAAAACCTCAAGGGAGTATTGAGGCCAAAAACCTTTAGATTGCAATATGCCTTGAACTGCTTCGAAGCTGGTAAAATGAAAAAGCGTATTTGCACTAACCGACATTTCTGAGGATTATAATTGTTCAGTCAAGGTCAG
Organism: Flavobacteriales bacterium; assembly: GCA_031414655.1. Taxonomy (GTDB): domain Bacteria; phylum Bacteroidota; class Bacteroidia; order Flavobacteriales_D; family Sanyastnellaceae; genus JANNVZ01. Next base: position 5,689 of record JANNVZ010000006.1, on the reverse strand, counting down.
CACTGTTTGAATGTAAATTTCCTTAGCGGCTTGAAATTCTCCATTCTCAATAGCTATACAGGCCTCATTTATTCGGCTAAAGACTTCATTGTAAAACTTTATTCTATCAGGATGTTTGTTCAGTTTGACCACGATGGTTGGCGCGACAGCATAGTATTGCCCAACCAATTGCTTCCTTTCATTATCACTTAGCATGTATTCATCCCTGAACCTGCGCAATAGTTGAAGTTGGTAACAATCATCCGACAAGTTGAAATGGTTAACACAAGCCGTAGTTATAAAACAGTCATCTTGTTCCATGTCTTTTGGACGTACCCTTTTTTGTATTTTACCATTTTTCCAATGCACTATGATGTCGAGGCCTTGGTTTAATGCAATTTCTCGAGCTGCTCTATATGCCTCTTCCTTCGTGTCATGGCGTGAGGAAACCCTTGAAGCGCCATCCTTCTTAACAGCCCAGCGTCCTTCGCTTGGGTAAACTCTTATTACTCCTACGTTTGCCATTGTACGTTTTTTATAGCTTCATTCTTATCTAAACATCTTCACCCTCATATCACCCCACCAACTTCTTCACCAACCCATCTATCTCCCCCATCTCCACACTCAAATGCTTTTTGATATTGGTGCGCAGCTTGCCAAGGTGCATGGCTGTAAGGGCCTGTTGTGGTGGATTGTCCTCTATATACTTTGCAGCTTTGGTGTGGCAGGCTTTGCCCAACTCTGCCAGCTTCACATGCACTTTGTCTTTGCTATCGAACTTAGGAAAGTAGATGTCTAGGATTTTTTTGTGGACGTCTCTTGCTCCAAACAATCCTCGGCTTTGAAAGTCTTTCATCATCAAATTAGTGATTGATGAATTCAAAATTGCCGAGAGGTATTGGGCTTCCTTCAAGTCATCGGTATAGAACACGTACGTTTTGTGTTCGGCAATAAATTCTAAATCTAACTGCTCTCGCTCAATAAGCAATGAATTCGCATCTTTTGCTGAGGAGTTGTAGAGAACAAGGAATTTCGTATTCAAATTTTGCTCAGTAATTCCTCTTTGATAATCAATCCTATCATTCGCAGACATTCGACTTGATTTCTCCGTGCTTAGGAGTTTCCATTGATTCTCGGCATTAGTAAACCACCTTGCAGCCTTTGAATAACCCTCCCGCAAAATTTGAATCGGGTCTAGTACCTTGATTCTCTTAAGTTCCTTTTCCTTCTCAATTATAATTGGTAACACTACCAAATCAGGTTTGTAAAGTGCAAACGGCAATATGTTTTTTGACAGAGCAGTTCTAAAGATGAAACGGCTTTCCATACTGCCATTCATTGCAATGTCTTTCCAGGGTTCTTTGGCATCTGCCTTCACATGTTCGGCAGTTTTCAGATTGAGTATTCTGTCACTCCAATCAAAATCCTCTTCCCAGCCTTTATCAAATTTCATATTCACATCAATGAAATAGAATGTGCGAGGCACTATGGTTGCACCTTGTTTGAACTCCTTTTTGTATGGATTGACCTTTGTCTGAGCTTTTACTTTTTTAGTTGAGAATGCTGAAGATTTACCTTGCTTCACATAATACCATTTGACATCTTGCTCAGTAATTGTCTTTTCAGCAGCAGTCCAATTACAATTGTGAGCTGTAATTCTTCCAAAGAAAGTTTTTCCATCTATACCTTTGGTTGAATATTGTTTTGGAAATCCTCTTCCTCTTTTTTCGCTGAACAAAACGCAAGTTGGTACTCTAAAAAGTGGCGATACATCATTAAGGTCCCAAGCGGATGTTATGAATAGATCCTTCGCTGCTCCACTGCGTGTATTGTCATGGTGGTCTGCACTAAAAAAACTACGAGGCAACACAAATGCCTGTTTACCTTGATTCTTTAAGAAGTAGCTATTACAATAAGAAAGAAATATGGCTGCAATTTCAAGATGTGGATAGTTTTTTACCTTTTCTGGTTTCACCTTATACTTTTCAGCAAGCCCATTCAATGTGTCTTGATACTCTTCGTTTTTAATACTTGAATAAGTAAACCAAGGAGGGTTTCCTACGATAAAGTCAAACTTGCCTGCAAGGAAATATGGTTTGTAAAGATTCTGAACTATGAACTTCCAAATGCTATCGCGCCCATTCTCCTTTACCTTTTTGAAACTCAAATAAATCTTATAAAAGCCATCAGCTATCTGTTGATTGAAACCAACGCTGCCATGCGTTTGTTTCAGCAATTTTTCTAACGTTGCTGAACTTTCGTTTTTCTTTCCTTGCGTTGCTTCGGCCAAGTCATCACATACATGTAGGCCGTCATCAAAAAGCTTTACATCATCCAATATTTGGGAAGTAACAACAAGTCGTTCCTTGTCAATCATCAATTTAAACGTTGCGCCAAATAAGTCCTGAACACCATCCGGAGCAAGCAGTGTATTGGCAAGTATGATATTTAGATGAATGCGCTTCTTATGCTTCTTCAACTCTTCACCCAATGCAATCAGCACTGTAGTTTTTGCTATCTGCACACTTAACGGATGTATGTCAATACCATAGATATTGTTGTTGAGTTCCTCTGCTGATATATTTGGGTGAAGTGTCTTTAACCTATGTATGGCAGCGCGCAGAAATGAGCCACTGCCACAACTGGGGTCCAATATTTTGCTGTTGGCCTTGAAGTCGAACTCTTGCACCACGCGCTCGCATAGCCAGTCGGGTGTGTAGTACTCGCCCAATGCATGTCGGGTGTCAAGGTCTATCAATTCCTGATATACACCTTTCAGCACATCCTCATCCACATTCTTAAAGTCAAACGTGCTTATCTCTTGCGCTATGGTACGAAAGGCTTGCTTCAACTTGGGCATATACCGCTCGCCATGCACCCAATGGAAGAAATCGTTGTCCACAAAATTGCTGATATTGTACTGATGGAAGATTGTACCGTCCAATATGCCACGCATCTCATCATCGTCTATATAATCATCATTGCTCACCACACTGTAAGCTATCATTTTGGCAAACACGCTCAGGTAAGTGTGTATTACAAAGGCGCTATCCGTAGCGTGATAACTTCCATAAGCTATGCTCAGAAATTTTTTCCATTGCTCAAAACTTACTTGCACTTCGCCATACTTCTTAGCATCTTGAAACACATCTTTTATCTGTCGGAAACCTTCAATGAAAACTGCACTGTTGTATCCAAACGCATCCTCTATGCTTTGAAGTGTTGCCCGCTGCTTTGTTTCCTTGAAAAGAAAGCGGTCTATCCAGAAGTAAAAGTCTTCAGCATTTTTTTCATTCAATACGAATGATGCACCGGGCACTTCGTTCAGTTTTAATTCGGCTTCTTTCACCGTATCCAATTCTTCCAATTGGGTAACATCTGGCGCCACCACTTTCCAGGTAATGAAGTCCGAAGCAATGAGTGTGAAGTCGTACTTCTTATGCGTGCGGTACTCGCCCAGCATGTAACCCGCCAACTGCTCTTTGGCGTGTTTGTAGCTCGCCTTCAAGTCGTTTTCAAATTCGATAATGATGTTGTTGTACATCGTATCCGCACTACCACGGTGCAGCCTGTCTTTGCGCGGAATGTTCAGAATGGTTTTTTCGCTGCCAGCAGTGATGGTATCTATCACTTTGTCCAACTCCGCCACATGTCCATACAAGCGGTGCAGCAGGTCTTTGAAGATTTCCTTCTTCGTTGCTTCCTTACTGGCTTTTTTTACTCTGGATAGATAGTCTTGTATCTGTTTTCCTTGGTCTTTGGTCATTCCGGCTTGGCAAGATAATGGGGTGCTAAGATGTACAAAAAAGCCACTATTTGTGGCTAAATGTGGACATCTGTTGTAATGAGTTGTAGGTTTTGGTGATTGTTTCCAAGTACAAAGCACCTCACCCACCCCCACCCTCCTTACCAACTGAACCCTCTCTTCTGTTCAACCACGCCCTCCTACCTTACCATATTAGACCTCGTACCTGCGCACATAAGACCTCACACCTTACCATATAAGGCCTCGCACCTTCACACCTATTGCCTCGTACCTTCACATATGTTGCCTCGCACCTTCACACATGTTGCCTCGCACCTTCACACATGTTGCCTCGCACCTTCACACCTATTGCCTCGTACCTTCACACCTATTGCCTCGCACCTTCACATATGTTGCCTCGTACCTTCACACATAAGACGTCTTATGTGGGAGGGTAAACGGTCCTTTTCGGGCTGTTGGGGGGTGTCGGCCTGTTGTATGGCGACCCAAGTTTTCAACAAAATTTTTATGCCTCTGGCCAAAATGCGCTGCAGTAGCGACCTTTTTTAGGCCTAACTGCCTGTGGCTCAAAATGGCCCGCTGGCCTTGTTCGTCTGCTGCTGTATCGCCTGTCTTTCTTATTTTGTGTTATTCGTACACTTAGTCACCGGCCCTAAAAAAGGCCGTGTGGGCGCAGTTAAATGCCAGCAAATACTCTGTTTTCAGTTGGGTTAAAAAATTTATTAACACCGTGTTTTTGCAGCAAAATAACCTTGTTTGGCCGTTATCCGATTAAACCTCAACTGCCCGATGTTGCTAACGACCAGCAAACAGCACAGGCCGCCAGTGGGTGCATCCATGTAAACAACACCAAGCACCGGCACTCGGCCGCCAAGGCTCATTGCAAAGCGCAAGCACAAGAGGAACAGCCCGACAAATAGTTATTCAGCAGCTAACAGCATCAGGCTGCTGACCGCCCCTTAGAAAAGGAAGAAAGAACATCCTGCCCTCCACCCAAAACAAAAAAAATGGACGGTAGCGCCAACAATCCTCCCGCGGTAAAAATTGATGCAATTAATAATCACCTAATACCCAACAGTATCATGGCGACTTTTATTTATTTTTATGTAAAGACGGCCTTGTCTGGCAAGACGGCCATCGAAGTATCTGCTTATTTGCGCATAGTGGTTAAAAACATTTTCGCAAATGCTGCAGTATTTGTTAACCCAACGCCCACCGTGCTGGAGTTTGAGACCGCACTGGACCAGTTGGACGAGTACATTGGTCAGGCAGAGTCAGGGCTGAAAACAGCCAAAACCCTGCGCGACAAACAACTCAAATCAGTGATAGAGATGGCGCGCTTGCTGGCCAGCTATGTGCAGGAAATCAGTCAGGGCGACAAGGACATCATTCAGCTTTCGGGCTTTGGTGTCAGAAACAACCCAACACCTGCCAAGGCGCTGAGTGCGCCTGCGGAACTTAAAATTATCCAGAGCAAAACACCTGACGCGCTGGACGCTAAGGTGAAAAAGGAGAAGGGTGCACGCAGCTACATATTTGAAGTAGCTGATGCCGACCCTACCCTGGAGGCTAACTGGGAATTGGCTAAGGTGAGCAGTACGGTAAAAACAACTATTCCTGAGCTGGAGTCGGGCAAGATGTACTACTTCCGTGCAGCGGCTGTCAACAGCAAAGGGCAGAGTATGTGGAGTGAGGTGGCCAATGCACGTTGTGCATAGTCGCTGAGCCGCAGGACTATGTTAATAAGAATAAAATCCCTCATCGGTGCGACCACCCGTGAGGGATTTTTGATGTTAATAGTTGATGAAAGGGTTGTTTAATAATGGCTCAACGCTAGAGGACAGTGTTTGCGTTCGAGAGATTCCACCTACGCTGCGCTTCGGTATATACGCACTTCGTGCTAAGATGACGCTTTTCTGTGGCACGTTTTAACAAGAGGGCGGT
>JANNVZ010000005.1:0-101477 GCA_031414655.1 Flavobacteriales bacterium | reverse complement strand
ATGGAAGGGCCATCGCTCAAAGGATAAAAGGTACTCCGGGGATAACAGGCTGATCACTCCCAAGAGCTCACATCGACGGAGTGGTTTGGCACCTCGATGTCGGCTCGTCACATCCTGGGGCTGGAGAAGGTCCCAAGGGTTTGGCTGTTCGCCAATTAAAGTGGCACGCGAGCTGGGTTCAGAACGTCGTGAGACAGTTCGGTCCCTATCTGTTGTGGGCGTTTGAAACTTGAGAGGACCGTTCTCTAGTACGAGAGGACCGGGAATGACGTACCTCTGGTGTATCTGTTGTGGCGCCAGCTGCAGTGCAGAGTAACTAAGTACGGATGAGATAAGCGCTGAAAGCATCTAAGCGCGAAACTCGCCTCAAGATGAGGTTTCATTGAGAGTCGTCAAAGATGATGACGTTGATAGGCGACAGGTGTAAAGGCAGTAATGTCAAAGCCGAGTCGTACTAATTACTCGAAAGCTTATAAATATAAACTCTATCAATATATCTCTTTTTTTGGTGACTATTGCGGTGGGGATCACCTCTTCCCATTTCGAACAGAGAAGTTAAGACCACCTGCGCAGATGGTACTTGGGTAACACCTGGGAGAGTATGTCGTTGCCAATTTTCGAAAGCCCCTTGCGATTCGCAAGGGGCTTTTGTTTTTTGATGTTTTTAGTGTCGGAAGGAAATACGTGACTAGATTTAATGCGTTGTAAGAGAATTTAAAAAAGAATCGAAGGAAATGAGTTATACAGTAGTAATAGTTGGCAGGCCCAATGTGGGTAAGTCTTCCTTGTACAATAGACTAACTGGAACTGAAGATGCTATCGTTGAACCGACTTCAGGTGTGACAAGAGATAGAAAGTACGGTGTTGCTGAGTGGGCTGGAAAGTCTTTTGTGGTTGTGGATACGGGTGGAATTGATGATGAGGGTGAGAATGGTTTTGAAAGAGAAATTAATTTTCAAGTTGGTTTAGCAATGGATGAAGCAAGTATGGTGCTTTTTGTCGTGGACGGTAAGGAAGGACTATCGAGTGGAGACCAATTGGTTGCAAAGAGGCTTCGAAAATTGAAATGTAAAATAATTGTAGTATGCAATAAAGTTGATACTTCAGATAAAGAGGGATGGATAAACGAATTCTATCAATTGGGGCTGGGTGATGAAATTTTTCCGATTAGTGCTGTCAATGGTTATGGAACGGGTGATCTTCTAGAAGCAATGATTACGGAAATTCCATCCGAAGAGGAAGATGAAAGTATGCTTACGCGTGTTGCAATAGTTGGAAGACCCAATGTTGGCAAGAGTTCGTTGTTAAATACTTTAACAGATTCACGAAGAAGTATCGTCAGCGAGGTTGCCGGAACGACTCGGGATTCTGTTGACATGACTTACAACGCTTTTGGAAATGAAGTTGTACTTGTGGATACAGCCGGTTTAAGAAAAGGCAAATCCTATGATGATGATATTGAGTTTTATGGATCGATACGAACCATAAAAGCGATACGAAGCAGTGATGTTTGTTTATTGCTAATTGATGCGGAAGAAGGTTTAACAAGAGGAGACCTAGCAATTTTCAGAGAGATAACAGAAGCGAACAAAGGAGTGGTTATGCTAGTCAATAAGTGGGATTTAATGGAAAAGGATGATAAAAGTGTAACAACTTATACTAAAGCTCTTAAGGAGAAACTTCAGCCATTTTCTGACATACCAATTTTCTTTACGAGTAACGTAACTCGCCAGCGAATATTAAAAGCTCTTGAAAGAGCAATTGAGGTTGCTGAGAACAGGAAGCGAAAAATTGCCACAAGTGAGCTCAATGAAATTATGCTTCCTTTGATTGAGAACAATCCTCCGCCTGTCTACAAAGGCAAGGATATCAAAATAAAGTACATTACGCAATTACCAACCAGAAGTCCGGCAATTGCATTCTTCTGCAATACCCCACAGTATGTTAAAGCTCCATACATGCGTTTTTTAGAAAACAAATTGAGGGACAATTGGGATTTTTCAGGTATTCCTGTTAGACTTTATTTCAGACAGAAGTAAGCACTTTTCCAAGACTTTAATTACTTATTTTTCTCTAATAGAAAGCATAATAACGTGCCCAGCTTGCTCATATGCTCGGCCCTTCCCATCTTCTACGCTGATGAAGTATGCGTATTCGCCCTCCTGAACAAGTTTACCGTTCATAGTTCCGTCCCAAGGTGCTTTGATATCAGTAGTTTCGTAGACTACATCACCCCATCGGCTGAAAATTACCATCTTATAATTTTCAAAATCTGCGAATGAGATGACCGGCACGAAGGTTCTGTTGACGCCATCTACCACAAAAGCGTTGGGTATCCAAATTTTAGGTTCTTGAGAAAGACACAACTCATTGGAAAATGCTGAATGACTTATGCCAATTGAAGTGGAGATTACTTCAACGGCTTCTATCGTATAACAAAATTTACCTTCGGAATAAAGCAAGACAGCAACATCATCCTCATAGTTAAGCACCATAGGACTGAGTTCTGCAATAATTTCATCAGGGCCGGTGTCACCAATTCTGCGATGCACGCGGTATGCCTGAACACCATTTTCCCAATTACCATAACTCGTCCAAGTAAGAATATTCTTCAATTGTGAAGTGCTTGCAAAACCTTGCTGCAAAATGCTAATACCAAGATTGGTAGTGTCTAATATGTCTTCACAAATATTTTCGGTAATAACACGATAAGTATAAGGAAAAACCTCTGTCTCAACATCCATATCGGTCAGAGTAAGTGTAGCTGAATTAGCAATACTTTCAGTTATCACATCATCCCAATTGCCGCCATCCAAGTCATATCTCTGCAGCATGTAGAAGTGCTCGGTATTGGTGGGATCTATCTCAAGAGTTACCTCGATAGTGTTATTCTCAACTACTGAAGCGCTGCCCAGATAAACGTAATCTGGTGCAAACGGATAGGGAGTTAGAACTGCTTGAATGTTGGAGATTGAACGATAATCTGTAACTGCACCGACAGCTTCTATGTAGTATACATTGTATCCATTGAACTGAACTGACTGATGGGCATAATTGAGCACATCACCAGCTACTGTGTCGAGGTTTGTAAATATTATAGTTCCTGGCGGTGGCAATGGTTCGGGAACAAATGCATGATGAATGATGTACGAATCAACACCGCTTTCCCAGCCAGTGTAGGCGGTCCAATCAAACTCGATTTCATCCTGACAAATTTCGTAACCGATAGAAGGAAGGTAAACACTGCAATTGCAAATAAGTGAAGTCGGGCTTGTATTCGGGCTTGGTGGAATTCCACTGTAACATGTATCAAATGCCGCTACTAGGTAGCACACAGGTCCGAAACTCGGATTTGCCAGCAGATCTGAAAATTGTGTAGTGTTAATACCATATATGGTATCTAGAATATCTAATCCTGGATTTTCACATTCATAAATGATGTAGGCTTGCGTATCGCCACTTGGATTTGCCTCCCAAGAAATGATAGCATCATTGGTGGAATGATTGACGCTTACAGAAGTAACCACTGGAATTGCAGGAGGAATGACATCCTGAAAAATGTCACCAGCAATGTTGCTCACGTAATTACACAAACCAGGAACCACACAAATAATTTGAAAATTAAGAAATTCGCTGCAAATTGAAATCTCATATTCCCAAATATCTACGCCAAAAGGTAGTGTCTGAATCATTGTCCATGTGCCTAAAGGATATTCCATCCACACCTGATACTCTGTGCCTGATGGTGGCTGAAAACCAGATTGAAATGGACTGCCCCAGTTCAATGAAGCGTATCCCTGAGGGAATGAACTTGGCTCCGCTGTTAGCAATATAGTGCAAGTTGTGTCAGAGCCTGTGGACATGAAAGTATCAACCCCTTGCTGATATTCTGTTAGTATGAAATAGCAAAGATTATCGGTAAGCGGAACCACAGTGTCTTCTGTGAAACTTGTGGTATTGATATCGGAGACAGACGCCACCAATGTATAAGGTGCGCCAAAGGAAACAGCCGAGTATATGTTGTATTGAATAAAAGAACCAAAGGGATCATTGGTTGGTAGCCAGTTTATAGTAACATCACCATCTGGGGCCACCTCCAAACATTGCAGTGCTGGCGGATTTAGCGGCTGCGCAAAGGCATTGATTGACGCTATAAGAGTCAATATTAGAGCGAGATATATTTTCAGTTTTTCCAAATCAAATAAAAGCGGCCGCGAAAGTAATCCTAGATGTTTGAGGCAACGCCAACTGTTAGACTCAAACGCACCGTAAGATGTTGTGCTGCTGGTAAAAAATAATTTTACAGATTCAATCCATTAATGCGTTTCCTTTCCGATTCAAACTCATTCATCATTCGTTTAACAATATCTCCTGCTGGTAAAATCTCTTTTAGTGACGCGGATACCTGACCAATTTCTAGCTCACCTTCGGAAAGATCTCCCTCAAACATGCCCTTCTTGGCGCGGCCTCTACCGAGTAGTGTCTGCAATTCTTCTTTTGATGCACCTCTCGAATAGGCATCTTGCAACTGAGCGAAAAAGTCATTTTTCACAAGGCGAACAGGTGTGAGTTCTTTCAACGTTAGCTGGGTGCTGCCTTCTTCTGTTTTCAGCACTATATTTTTAAACGTGTCATGCGCGCTACTTTCTTCAGACGCTACGAAACGGCTACCCACTTGAACAGCTTCAGCACCTAATGCAAATGCAGCGAGCATTGAGCGCCCGTCATAAATACCTCCAGCGGCAATAACCGGAATCTTCACAGCATCAGCCACTGCAGGAATGAGGCAAAGTGTAGTAGTTTCCTCCTTGCCATTGTGTCCGCCAGCTTCAAAACCTTCAGCCACCACAGCATCGCAGCCTGCATCTTCCGACTTTTGTGCAAAGCGGGAACTGGATACCACATGAACCACGGTTATTCCAGCCTCCTTAAGTCGATGTGTATAAGTACGCGGATTGCCTGCTGAGGTAAAAACTATTTTTACACCTTCTTCTACAATGATTCCAATGTGATCGTCTATTTGTGGATAGAGTAACGGAACATTCACTCCAAAAGGTCTGTTGGTCGCTGATTTGCATTTTTGAATATGAGCGCGAAGCACATCTGGGTACATGCTACCAGACCCAATCAAACCAAGGCCGCCCGCATTGCTAACTGCACTTGCGAGGTTCCATCCGCTGCACCATATCATTCCTGCTTGTATTATTGGATAGCGAATTCCAAAAAGGGATGTGATTCTGTTTTCCATTGTCGCAAAAGTGTATGGTCAACAACAAGAAATTTTTTGATACTGCAACTTTTTTTCGACATGCCGACAACCCTTTGTTATTCAGTTCGTATTGAAACAGTAAAAAGAGATTTACGTGCATAAAATTCTATTACATTAGCCACGCGTTTTAGAGCCTTAATAAATGCAATACATGAAAAGATATTTATTCATTCTCGCAATGGCATTGAGTTTCAATGTTGATGCACAGTACCAATGGGATTACGGAATTAAGTTAGGAGCGGCCAATTATCTTGGAGATATTGGAGGTAAGGATTTGCCTCGTCAGGATTTCATTTGGGACATGCATCTTGGCCAAACAAGATGGGCAACTGGTGCATATGGCCGTTACAAGTTCTCTAAGAGACTTGCTGTTGCTGTCAATTTCGATTATATGCAGATACAGGATGCGGACTTGTACAGTACTTATGTGCCGCGCAGAGGCCGCAATTTGAACTTTCGTAATCGTATGTTCGAAATGGGTGGAAGGCTTGAAGTAACTCTTTGGTATGACAATGACGTTGGTAACCGTGGTTATTACAATCCTGACTACAAGCTTTATGCTTTTGGTGGTGTTGCTGGTTACTACAGCAATCCGCAAGCACGCTTAGTGTATGATGGCACTAATCTGGATGATCCTGGAGACCTTGTCCCGGGTGATTATGTAGATAATACTTGGTACACTTTGCGTCCATTGCAGACAGAAGGCGTTAATTACAGTGCTTTTGGAATAGCTATTCCTGCAGGTCTTGGTATGTATTTTACCTTTAATAAAGAGTGGCGCGTTGGTTGGGAGCTTTCATGGAGAACAACCTTTACTGACTATCTTGATGATGTGTCTACTTCTTATGTTTTGCCGACACCTGAGGATCCAGAGAACTACGATCTTGCTTTAGATCTTCAGTCTCAAACTTATCAGGATTTGATAACGGAATTGAATAAAGACTTGCCTGATGGACAAGGCCCCATGACTGTGCAAGACCACGGCTACCAAGGTGGCGTAAGTAATCCATCTATACGCGGATACAATACTCACAACGATAGCTACATTACAACTCAACTAACGGTTGGTAAAGTGGTGCGAGGCCGTAGTAAGTTTTACAAAAGCAAGTATAGCTGGGTGAAAACGCGCAACGTAAAGCGTTCGCGTGCTAAGTTCTAAGGATTAAGACCTCGTTACGATATATTGGGCTGTCTGCAAGGGCGGCCCTTTTTTTTACTTCAGAAATTGAAAGACTTTGGACAACGGCTTCCATGTGAGGGTGAAAAGTCCAGGCTTTATGCCATTTATTCTCCACGCCATGCGGTCTTCTAAGTTCGCTTTTATTCGGTTGCTCAATGTCACATTGCTTTGGCCACCTGCGCGCATCTTGGTAATTGTACGCGGTAGGTAACTCATTTTTATCTGATGCTTGTGTATGAAACGAAGCATTAGTTCATAGTCGGCTGCGGAACGGAGGTTGAGGTTGTAGAGACCAAGTTCATCATACTTTTTTTTCTTGACGAAAAAAGTAGGGTGTGGCGGCATCCAGCCAAAGATGAACTTGCCATGTGTGTATGGACCAGCATTCCATGTGCGGATTACTTTGTCTAATTTCTCCCGATTTACATACACAAGATTCCCATACAATCCATCACAACCTGCGGCTACAAATTCTCGCACCACCTCAGATATCACCGTGGTGTCCGCATAGAAGTCATCGCTGTTAAGGATGCCCACAATATCTCCTGAAGCGTGCGTCACTCCTTTATTCATTGCATCATAAATGCCATTGTCCTTTTCTGAGACCAGCACCGAGATGTTGTCGCGATACTTGCTTACAATCTCCAACGTGTTGTCTTTGGAAGCGCCATCTATAATGATGTATTCTATATCATGATAGTCCTGTGCGATGACTGAAAGAATGGTATCCTCAATGGTAATGCCGCTGTTAAAGGCTATGGTGATGATGCTTACTTTCATTTACTTATCACTCTGTCTTTTACCCTTACTGCTGGGTTTCCTTGATAAATAGTGTGCGCCTCAAGATTTTTGGTGGCCACAGAACCCACGCTGAGAACACTGTGCGAATGGCAGATAATTCCCGGACAAACAATAGATTTGGCCCCAATCCAAACGCCATCTTCTAGCGTAATGTCTCCTACCATCAAGTCAAATGTACTTTTAGAATAATCATGATTGCCGCACAAAAGCATTGCGCCTTGTGATAGACAGCAATGGTTGCCAATGGCGACAATGCCAAGATTGTCAATCCACACATCTTCTCCAATCCATACGTGATGGCCAACGCTCAAACGCCAGGGATACTTGATGCGAATATGTGGTTTGATGACTAAACCTTTACCTACGCTGGCGCCAAACAGGCGAAGCAATAAAACCTTGAATGCTACGAATGGGAAGCCACTACGAAAAAATGCCAGATGGACGAAATACCACGCAAGCCTGCGAGTTGCGCTGCCGGGCTTGTACCACGAATTGCTAAAAGTGCTGAGATCAGTGGTTTTCATTCTGGGCAAAGAAAACGAAAGTGTGCGCAGGATTGCAATGAATGCGTTTTAACTTTCACAGAGAGTATTATAAGCCTTGTAAAAAAAGCTGTTCCATCGATTTTACCTCAGAAAGAAATTTCACTTTTTGGTCTTTAGCCATTGGGTAAGGTTTATAGGTGATATGATAAAGAAGGTTTCCATTGTCAGCATGCGCTTGTGCTTAGCAAGTAAATAGAGTATAGCCCACAAACAAAAATGGCTTCCATTACTGGAAGCCGTTTTTGCTTTTTGGTTAATTCCGGAAACTCAATTCCGAAAGTTACTTCATAGAGCGAAGGGCGATTTTAGTTGCCACCGTTCACTATCAGTTTTTCGCGAAGTATTTCATCGCCTACCTGCATCATGATCATATAGGCACCAGCACGGAATGTGCGAGCATCCATTTGCCACTCATACTGGCGACCACCATCTGCATTGCCGCTGATGATTGGGAATACCTCACGGCCTGTCATATCATACACACCACCTTTAACAGCTTGGTCAGTTGGCATGCTGAACTTCACTACAAACATGTTGTCAGCAGGGTTTGGATATGCTGCAAGCAATATTTGACTTGGTACGTTAACAGTTACATGAATGATTTGCTGATCAACAGTTACGTTACCGCAATCGTCTATAGTGCTCCAAGTGCGAATAACATCGTAAGGACAGAACTGGTTGGTTTGAGTTTGTGTAAACTGAACCACTAAGTCTTCCGAACAGTTGTCATCAGCAGTTACAACTGCTACAGCAGGAAGGTCGCTATCACAATCAACTGTCATCTCTTCAGGAACGCCTATCAGCGTAGGTGGCGTAGTGTCAATAACATTAATAATTTGAGTGGCAGATTCAGTAACATTACCACAGTTGTCAATTGCTTGGTAAACACGCAATAGACTGCCGTAACAAGCACCTGATACAGGGAACTCGCTAATGATGATTATCTCCACCTGCTCGTCACAATTGTCTGTAGCTGTGATGGTGTAAACATTCACTACATCACACTCCACATTAACAAAAGGAGGGAATGCATCAAACACAGGAGCCACTTCATCAATTACAGTTACAATTTGAGTAGCTGAGCTGCTGTTGCCGCAGTCATCTGTAGCAGTCCAAGTGCGAACAATAGTGTAAGGACAGCCTTCACCAAATGTTTCGCTGTAAGAAACTGTCACATCATCATCACAATTGTCTTCTGCACCCAACTCAGCAGGAGCAGGAATGTTGTCACAAGCCACAGTTACATCATCAGGAGCATCAATGATTGGGTCTGTGCTATCAGTAACGGTGATGATTTGTGGAATGATAGTTTGGTTGCCACAATCATCCGTTGCTGTGTAGTAACGTTTAATTTGGTAGAAGCAATCCTGCGGCAGGATAACATCATTGTGTGACAGCGTAACATCATTGTCGCAATTGTCTTCAGCAGTAGTTACCACAGGAGCAGGTATTGCAGTACCGCACTCTATAGTAGTGTCAGCTGGTACACCGAACAACTCAGGAGCAGTTTCATCAAGTATATACACTAATTGTGTAAAGCTTGCAGAATTGTCGCAGTTGTCAGTAGCTGTCCATGTGCGGGTAATAATGTAACCACAATCTAATGCTGTTTCGAAAGAGTCGAAGCTCACCGCCACTTCATCATCACAGTTGTCAGAAGCAGTTAGGTCTGCAGGAGCAGGAATTTCATCACCACACTCAATAGTAAGGTTGCTCACCTCACTGTCAAATGTTGGGTCAGTGGTATCTTGGAAGTGGAACGTGTAAGTGCGTACATCTGTGTTGCCGCAATTGTCATATGCTGTGTAAGTGTAAACATCAGTCCAGCTATTGTCGCAATCACCAGGGATAGTTTCAAAAGAAGGAACGATAGTCACGTTCTCGTCACAGTTGTCAGAAGCAGTTGGAGCAATGATGCTTGGCTGCATGTTGCACTCAAGTGTCAGCTCGCTGTCTTCACCGGTAAGCACCGGAGCAGTGGTATCAGTAACGTGAATGGTTTGTGATACTGAAACGCTGTTTTCACAGTTGTCAGTGGCGGTCCAAACACGCTCGATATCATAGCTGCAATCAGTAACGTTGCTGATGCCGCTGATAAGCGTTACAGTCAAATCATTGTCGCAGTTGTCATCAAACGTAGGCAAGTAGAATGGCTCATCAGTGTTACACTCAATGGTCAACTCAGCAGGCACACCTTCCACAACGATTGGGTCAGTAGTATCCACCACCACGATAGTTTGAACAGCAGTAGAGCTGTTGCCACAGTCGTCAGTAGCTACCCAAGTGCGAGTAATAGTGTAAGGACAACCTTCAGTAGCTGTTTGAGTAAAGTTTACGTCAACGATCTCATCGCAGTTGTCAGTAGCAGTTACCAGAGGAGCTGAAGCAACATTGTCGCACTCAACTTCAGTATTAGAAGGAACACCTACCAATATTGGGTCAATGCTGTCTACTACATGGATAACTTGAGTTACAGAAGTGCTGTTATCACAGTCATCAGTAGCTGTCCAAGTGCGAACAATATCATAACCACAATCAGTAGAATTGGCTACTGCTTCAGAATCTGCTAGTGTCAAATCATCATCACAGTTGTCATCAAACACTGGAGTATATGCAGGCACAGCAGTGTTGCACTCAATTGTGAGTTCAGCTGGAACACCTTCTACAACGATTGGATTAGTAACGTCTATAACGCTGATAGTCTGGATGTGGGTAACGTTGTTACCGCAGTCATCAGTTGCAGACCAAGTGCGAGTGATAATGTATCCGCATGTAATGTCCGTTGTTTCTTCAGAGAAGATTACAGCAACTTCATTATCACAGTTGTCTTCAGCAGTCAATACCTCAGCCGCAGGCACCTCGGTGCACTCGTAAGTAGCGTTGGCAGGATAGCTTGAAAGCACAGGAGCAGTAGTGTCCTCAAAGTGAATAGTGATAGTGCGAACAGATTCGTTCTCACAATCGTCTATCGCAGTCCATGTGTAAACCACAGTCCATTCGTTAGCGCAATCGCCAGGAATAGTTTCAGAAGAAGGAGTAACAGTTACTTCCTCATCACAAGCATCGGTTGCAGTAGGAGCAATAATGGTAGGAGCAATGTTGCACTCAAGAGTGAACTCGCTGTCCTCGCCTGTAAGCACCGGAGCAGTGGTGTCATGTATGAAGATGATTTGCTGGAATGAAGTGCTGTTGTCACAGTTGTCAGTAGCAGTCCATGTGCGGATAATACCACCTGGGCAGTTGCCACTTACAGCTACTTCGTCAAATGTGATATCCAAATCCTCATCACAATTGTCAGCGAATATTGGGTTGAACTCTGGAAGATCGTCACCACACTCAATGTCATAAACAATCGGAGGATTGTTAGTCAGGTATGGTGCAGTTTCATCCAGTACGTAAATGGTTTGAACGTGTGTTGCAGTATTTCCACAACCATCGTTAGCCACCCAAGTACGGGTGATGATGTATGGACAACCTTCAGTTTGAGTCTGGCTGAATGTTACGATTGGCTCATGACAGTTGTCAGAAGCAGTAACGTCAGCAGGAGCAGGAATTTCATCGCACTCTACAGTTGTATCAGCAGGAGCATTGTCAAACGTTGGGTCAGTAGTATCCACCACGTGAATTACTTGTCCAACTGAAACGCTATTACCACAATTGTCAATAGCAGTCCATGAACGAGCAATATCATAACCACACTCTGTAACGTTTCCGATACCGCTGATGGCTACCACTTCAAGGCTGTCATCGCAGTTGTCAGTAAATGTTGGCAAGTAGAATGGCTCCTCTGTATTGCACTCAATGGTGAGTTCAGCAGGAACACCTTCCAACACAGTTGGGTCAATAGTATCATTCACGATGAACGTTTGAGAAGCTGTGCTTTGGTTGCCACAGTTGTCAGTAGCAGTCCATGTGCGAACAACAGTGTAAGGACAACCTTCAGAAGTCACTACATCGTTTACATCAATATCCACATTGTCATCACAGTTGTCTTCAGCTGTTACATCAGCAGGAGCAGGTATTTCACCGCACTGGATGGTAGAGCTTTCAGGAACACCAGAGATGATCGGGTCAGTAACGTCAATCACAGTCAGGATTTGAGTAGCAGAAACTTCGTTACCGCAATCGTCTACAGCAGTCCACACACGGGTGATGGTGTAAGGACAACCTTCGGTAGCTGTTGCAGAATAAGTAACAGGTACTTCGTCATCACAATTGTCATCAGCAGTTACATCTTCAGGAGCAGGAATTTCGTCACACTCCACTGTTGTGTTAGCAGGCACACCGCTCAAAATAGGAGCAGTAGTGTCCTGGTAGTGAATGGTCAATATGCGTACTGCAGAGTTTTCGCAGTTGTCATAAGCTGTCCAGGTGTAAACCTCAGTCCACTCATTAGCACAGTCGCCAGGTATTGTTTCAGAAGAAGGAACAATCAGAACATTCTCATCACAATTGTCTGTTGCAGTAGGAGCAATGATGCTTGCTGCAATGTTGCACTCAAGAGTCAACTCGTTGTCTTGGCCTGAAAGAACAGGAGCAGTGGTATCAGTAACAGTCAAAGTCTGAGACTCAACATCGGTGTTACCACACTCATCTGTAGCAGTCCATGTGCGAACGATATAGTATGTGCAAGAGTTGAAAGGAACAATCACTTCAGAAAGTTCGATGTTCACTTCAAGGTCGCAGTTGTCAGAAGCAGTTGGCTCAGCCGGAGCAGGGATGTCAGAACATTCCACAGTTGCATCAGCAGGCACACCGCTCAACACAGGAGCAGTAGTGTCAATGATGTTGATGTTGCGAACAACAGTCGTGCTGTTGCCACAATCGTCAGTAGCAGTGTAAGTAGTGTGAATCCAAGTGTAGCACTCATCAAAACCGGTAGATGAAGCAGCAGACAAACTCAATTCTTCATCGCAATTGTCATCCCACATTGGCACGTAAGCAGGGATGGTGTCAGAGCATTCAACCGAGATGTCCACCGGAGCATTCAGGATGATTGGGTCAGTAGTATCAACAAAAGTGATAACCTGAGTAGCGATGGTTGTGTTGCCACAGTCATCAGTTACAGACCATGTGCGGGTAAATACAGAACCACACTCAAGGTCATCTGTGTTTGCATCAATAGATACATCCATGTCGGTATCACAGTTGTCAGTAGCCCACACAACCGCGTTTGGTATCGGCTGGTCGCACTCAAGTGTAGCGTCAGCCGGTACATCATGAAGAACTGGGTATGTGATGTCAATAACAGTGAGAACCTGAGTTGCAGTTGATTGATTGCCGCAGTTGTCAGTAGCTACCCAAGTGCGGGTAATGGTGTAAGGACAACCTTCTGTGATTACAAAAGAGAAATCAATATCTACTTCTTCGTCACAATTGTCAGATGCTGTAACAACAGCAAGAGCAGGAATTTCATCACACTCAACCGTTGCAGTTGCAGGGACATTCACCAACACAGGGTTGGTAGTATCCACAACGTGAATTACCTGGTAAACAGTGATAGCGTTTCCGCAGTCATCAGTAGCAGTCCATGCACGCTCGATATCATAACCGCAAGGGTTAACATTGCTGATGCCGCTTATAAGTGTTACTGTAAGTTCAGCGTCACAGTTATCAGCAAACAAAGGCAAGTAGAAAGGCTCGTCCTCATCACACTCAATAGTGAGTTCGGCAGGAACACCTTCTGTTACATATGGATTAGTTGTATCCACAACTGTCAGTACCTGAGAATCTGAAGTGGTGTTGTTGCACTCGTCTGTTACAGTCCAGGTGCGGATAAGCAAGTATGAACAGTTGTTCAATACTACCTCTTCCACGTTGTAAAGTACCTCAAGTGTTTCATCACAATTGTCGTCAGCATCTACATCAGCCGGTGCAGGAATGTTTGAACATTCAACAGTAGCATCAGCTGGAACACCAATCAATATTGGATTGGTGGTATCAGTAACAGTCAATGTTTGTACATCAACATCCGTGTTACCACACTCATCAGTTGCAATCCATGTGCGAACGATGTAGTAAGCGCAAGAGTTGAAAGGAACAATTACTTCAGAGAAGTCAATGTCCACTTCCAGGTCACAGTTGTCAGAAGCAGTTGGCTCAGCAGCAACAGGAATGTCAGAACATTCTACAGTAGCATCGGCAGGCGAACCACTCAACACAGGAGCAGTAGTATCTACAATGTTGATGTTGCGAACAACAGTTGTTGCGTTGCCACAATCATCAATAGCCGTATATGTAGTGTGAATCCAAGTGTAGCACTCATCAAAGCCAGTAGATGAGGCAGCAGACAACGTCAGCTCATCATCACAATTGTCATCCCACATTGGCACATAAGCAGGGATGGTATCAGAACACTCCACGTTTATGTCAACCGGAGGATTCAGGATGATTGGGTCAGTAGTATCAACAAAAGTGATAACCTGTGTAGCGATGGTTGTGTTACCACAATCATCCGTTACAGACCATGTGCGGGTAAATACAGAACCACACTCAAGGTCTTCAGTATTTGCGTCAAGAGCAACTACTAAATCTTCAGTACAGTTGTCAGTAGCCCATACCACAACGGCTGGAGCAACTTGGTCACATTCTAAAGTTTCGTTAGCAGGTACGTTCCAAAGGACAGGATAAGTTGTATCAATCACCGTCAACACTTGCGTAGCAATTGTTTCGTTACCACAGTTGTCTGCTGCAGTCCAAGTGCGCGTGATGGTGTAAGGACAACCATCCGTGCTGGTTTGCTCAAATGCAACAGGCACATAGTCATCACAATTGTCATCAGCGGTTACCTCAGCCGGAGCAGGCATTGCATCACACTCCACAGTGTCGTTCGAAGGCACGTTGTTCAACGTTGGGTCGGTAGTGTCCTGGAAGTGGAAAGTGTACATGCGCACCGCACTGTTACCACAGTTGTCATAGGCTGTGAAGGTGTGTATGGTAGTCCATGCATTCTCGCAATCACCAGGGATTGTTTCTGTTGAAGGCACGATTTCCACGTTTAGGTCACAGTTGTCAGTAGCAGTTGGGAATACGATGCTTGGTGCGATGTTGCACTCAAGGGTCAATTCGAAATCTTCACCCGAAAGAACAGGAGCAGTAGTGTCAGTTACAGTCAAAGTCTGAGACTCTGTGTCCGTGTTACCACACTCATCTATTGCCTGCCAAGTGCGAACCAGCTGGTAAGTGCACTCATCTCCCGGAACGAAAGCTTCGTTGTAACCAACTTCTACTTCTTCATCGCAGTTGTCAGTAGCAGTCAGTATTGCTGCCGCTGGAATGTCAGAACATTCTACTGTAGCATCAGCAGGAG
Organism: Flavobacteriales bacterium; assembly: GCA_031414655.1. Lineage (GTDB taxonomy): Bacteria > Bacteroidota > Bacteroidia > Flavobacteriales_D > Sanyastnellaceae > JANNVZ01. The sequence continues at coordinate 86,373 of JANNVZ010000005.1, read as the reverse complement.
CTTCTTCCAATACCGGTGCAGTGGTATCAATAATGTTGATGTTGCGAACAACAGTAGTGCTGTTGCCACAATCATCAGTAGCTGTATAAGTCTGGTGAATCCAAGTGTAGCACTCATCAAAACCGATAGATGAAGCAGCAGTCAATGTCAGCTCATCATCACAATTGTCATCCCACATTGGCACATAAGCAGGGATGGTATCAGAGCACTCTACGTTGATGTCAACCGGAGCATTCAGGATGATTGGGTCAGTGGTATCAACAAAAGTGATAACCTGAGTAGCCATGGTCGCATTGCCACAGTCATCCGTTACAGACCAAGTGCGGGTGAATACAGAACCACATTCAAGGTCTTCAGTGTTTGCATCAATAGATACATCCATGTCAGTATCACAGTTGTCAGTAGCCCACACAATAGCATTTGGTATCGGCTGGTCGCACTCTAGTGTAGTGCTTGCAGGCACATCATGAAGGACTGGGTAGGTAGTATCTACAACTGTAATTACCTGAACCAGCGTAGTTGTGTTGTAGCAATTGTCAGTAGCAATCCATGTGCGAGTGATAATGTATGGGCAGCCTTCGCCAATAACTTCTGTGTAGTCTACATCTACTTCTTCATCACAGTTGTCATCGGCATAAACCAAAGCTGCAGATGGAACCTCATCACATTCAACAGTAACATCGCCAGGAACACCAATCAAGATTGGGTCAATGGTATCAACAACTTCAAGTGTTTGAGTGGCGCTAACGCTGTTTCCGCAGTCATCAGTAGCTGTCCAAGTGCGCTCAATCAAGTAAGAGCATCCACTACCTTCAATGATTTCGAAAGTGTAGATAACCTCAACGTTTTCGTCACAGATGTCAGAAGCAGTTACTTCAGCAGGAGCAGGAATGTCAGAACACTCTACAACTGCATTAGCAGGAACACCAATCAATATTGGGTCAACAGTATCAATTACTGTGATGTTCTGAACAGCCGTAGCGTAGTTGCCACAACCGTCATTAGCAACCCATGTGCGTGTGATTGTGTAAGGACAACCATCAGTCATTGTTTCGTTAAAGTTTACAGAAGCTTCGTGACAATTGTCACTTGCTGTTACATCGGCAGGAGCAGGCACTGCATCGCACTCCACGGTAATATCATCAGGAGCGTTGTCAAATGTTGGAGATGTAGTATCCACAACATGTATAACTTGATAAACAGTGATGGCATTTCCGCAATCATCTGTTGCTGTCCAAGCACGCTGAATATCGTAGCCGCAAGGAGTAACGTTGCCAATACCGCTAATAGCAGTCAGGTCAAGCTCTTCATCGCAGTTGTCATCGAAAGTTGGCAAGTAAGCTGGTTCATCTTCATCACACTCAATAGTGAGTTCAGCAGGAACGCCATTTACTACATATGGGTCAACAGTATCTGTCACTGTGATTGTTTGTGAAGCTGAAGCTGTGTTGCCACATGCGTCAGTCACACTCCAAGTACGAATGAACAAATAACCACAATCTTGCTCCTCAGTTTCAGCAGTCATTGATACTATCAATTCTTCATCACAGTTGTCAGTAGCCCAAACTATCGCTTCGCTTATAGGCTCGGTGCATTCTATAGTAGTGTTAGCTGGCACATCATGTAGAATAGGGTCAGTATTGTCATAGACTGAGAATGTGCGGGAAGCAGAAACTTCATTTCCACAATCATCCACAGCAGTCCACGTAATTACACGGGTAGCATTGCATCCCTCACCGTTATCAGCATAGGTTGATTCAGTATTCACAGAACCATCACATAGATCAGTTGCACTCACTGCAAAGGCAGAGGGTATTGGCAACTGAACGCATTCTACAGAAGCATTTTCTGGCAAGCCGTTCAAAACAGGTGCTTGGGTGTCGGTGATGGTAATCACTTGATCCACTATAGTGAGGTTGCAACCGTCAGTGGCAGTCCATGTGCGAACGATAGTAGTAACACAGGGCGTGCTGTTTGTTTCTTCTGTGAAGAAACTTGTAACGTCACCACAATCATCTGTGAAGGTAATTGTTGGAGCAACTGGAGTGGGTTGGCCACACTCGATATTTACATCCTGAGGATTCATTGAAGGCGTTGGACCTTCGTTGTCGCCTGTTACAAAATATTGAGTGAAGGTGGCAGTATTTCCACAAGCATCAGTTGCAGTCCATACGCGTATATGAGTGCATGCACAAGCATAATCTTCTTCCACACAAGTAATGAAACCACCGTTAGAACCACCATCAAAGTTTTCGTTGATGCCAGTCAGTACTTCATTTAATGATGAGTAACTGTAGGCATTGTTGCAACCACCAATTACGTTATTGGCAATGGCCAATACTTGGTTGATAGTCATTCCTGCAAAGGTTCCGCTTGCAATTATTTGATTGCCAAGTTGACCCGTAGAAGGAGCGAAGTTGGCATCATAAGCATCGAAGCCAACGTTCAAAGTTGCCGCCACAAGTTGGCCAGCTAATACATTGTTATAACTGTTGCCTGGGTTTATTAGGTCTGACGGTAGTGCCGAAGGAGTGCTACCAGATGGCAAGAAGTCTTGCACAGCTTGCGCACTTGTAAGCGTCAACGTGTTACCGCTTGCGCATCCTATCGTAAGACCTGAAGGAAATGCGGAAGCAAAGTTTGCGTTACGGTAAACACCTGGGTTATTGCCATGGGCTGGTGCTCCCCAACCACCTTGTGTATACGTTTTATAATCGCAAGGGGAAACAACATCATTACCGCAAGAGGTTACATCTACATATGTATAGGTAACAGTTCCATAGTTGTCAGTTGCGGTTGGCTGTATTAAAGGCACATTTTCATTGCAATCCAAATCATAGTTGGTCTGCTGCTCATCAAACACTGGTTCGTCATCATCGTTGGTTACGATGACTGTATCCGAATCTGTGCAACCGTTGCAATCAGTAACTGTAACAGTGTATGTACCTGCCATGTTTACCAAAACAGATGGGCCATTGGTCGCATTGATTATGCCAGGGCCAGACCATAAATATGTAACAGCATTGCTGCCATTTCCCGCTGTTGTGTATTCAACATAATCAACGCGGAAAGCACAATTACCGTTGTCAGATACTTTTATGTATCTGGCATCAGAAGCTAGTGTATAACAATACTCCTGATAAGTGTTTTGTGTGAATGTTACTGATGAAGTCAGATTCACGAAGCCACTATTCGCGCTTGTTGAAGCCTGAATTTTCGCATTCGAGTAATTTGTATTTGAATTGTTACAATGCTCCAGTTTCATCCTTACACATATTTCAGTTCCTGCTGGCACAGTAGCGCCAAAATCAAGAGTGATAAATGAAGTGCCGTTTCCTGATTGTGTCCAGAGTTTTGTACCAGCATTGTCACCACAAACTGTAGAATTGGATGGGCTTTCAAGCCAGCCGCCCGAATTTGCCAATGGGTGGTTGCAATCTGTTGTGCCATCAGTAGTGCAGGTAGAAGCGCCCGTCACTGTCGAGGTAAGAGTTGCATTAACAGGACCGCAGATTTCCTGATCAGGACCAGCGGTTACTTCTAGTGTGCAACAACCTTCATCGTCAACCACTACTATATCAGTAGCAATGCATCCGTTGCAATCAACCACAGTAACTGTGAAAGTGCCATACTGGTTTACCAAAATTGAAGGACCATTGGTTGCGCCAACAATTCCAGCACCACTCCATGCATAAGTAACGCTGTTATCGCCACTACCAACTGTTGTGTACTCAACATAATCCACACGGAAGGCACAGTTGCCATTGTCCAGCACTTTTATATAACGTGCTGCGGAAGCAAGCGTGTAGCAATACTCCTGATAAGTGTTTTGTGTGAAAGTAACTGAAGAAGTTAAGTTTACAAAGCCACTGTTTGAGCTAGTAGAGGCTTGAATTTTTGCATTTGAGTATGAAGTTGCAGAGTTGCTGCAATGCTCCAATTTCATGTTCACACATATTTGAGTTCCGGCAGCAACGGTGCTACCAAGGTCAATCGTGATGAAAGATGTTCCATTGCCTGACTGAGTCCAAAGTTTAGTGCCGGCATTATCGCCACAAACTGCAGATGCACTGCTGTTTTCAAGCCAGCCACCAGAAGCAGCTAACGTATGATTGCAATAGGTAACTCCTGGCACGCTGCAGGTTGCAGCGCCATTTACTGTAGCAGTAAGGGTTGCAGAAACAGGGCCACAAATATGCTGATCATCTCCAGCATTCACAGTCAAGTTGCACTGCGGAGCGCATTCGTAAATACCATTGAGGTCACCATCATCTGTATTCGTTCCGTTATAACTAAACCAAGCGCTAATTCCATTGTTTGTGCTCATTATAGAGCCAGCACCATTGCCCAATTGCAGTCCATACAAGGGACCATTTAGACTATTAAACATGTTTAGGTTAACACCTGCTAAAGCGCCTTGTCCAATCAGAGTGCTTGGCAACGTTGAGCTCCACTTATAGAATGTCCAGGTAGTCTCATCGCCTTGGTCAGGGTTGTGAGGGGCAAAGCCCATAGCTATCCATTGCGCAAAAGTGCTCTTGGTATCAAACCAAAGGCTAACTTGAAATTTCTGATTTGTATTGGAATTGCGCTGAATGGTGCCAGTAATATGAGCATGACCATTTGAAAATTTTTCTATTCGGAGGATATCGTAAGAGGTGCTTGTAAAATCTGTTCCAAATTCTGGAATCCAGAATACGCGCGACTCACCGCTAGACCAGTTATTTATTAGACAAACCTCATTTGGTTCGCAGTTATTGGTAATTACAACACTAATTATATTCGATTCGCCCACCCATTCCGAGCAATTTGCTCTGCGTGAGCAACGTCTGAAGTCAGTAGTTTCTGTAACTGAAGCTGCATCATATGTTGTGCTATTGGAATTTGCTATGGTAGTCCAAGCGTTTCCAGTAGAAGCATTGCGATAAATCCATACATATTCCAATGTACCACTTCCACCGCTTGCAGCCGAAAGGCTGACAAATACAGAAGGATCGAATGGTGCACAACCTGCTTGACTGATGCCTATTTGACCAGCATTGGTAACGTTTGCGCATCCATTGATACTAAATGTCAATGTTTCTTCGTCACAAAGGCTTCCTGCGCCATTGTCCTGAGAATAGACTTTTACATTGAGTGTATATGTGCCTATTCCAAGGTTAAGAGCCGTCTCGTCAGTTGGTGAGCGGAAAGGAATGGCATTCTCTGTATTGGATGCGTTATAACCGCCTGACCAAGTAAAAATTGCACTTTCACCACCAATCAATAATGCTTCCACATTCCATGAGGAAGGAAGCGAAGACAAGTTGAATGTAGATCCATTTGACAGAACGGTATTTGCATTGCTATTCAAATCATGTATCACCAATGAAGTAATAGCATTGCTGCAGCAAGTAGTGATGTCAATGAACACCTCATTCGATTCACCATCATATGAGGAACAACCTTCCCTTCTTGAACACCTCCTTATATATGTGTCTTCTGCGATTGCACCTGGATCGTAGGTGAGACCAGTAGCTCCGGGGTACTGAGCCAGATTCCAACCTGTAGATGCGTTTCGGTACATCCAAACTATTTGGAGTGTTCCCGAACCGCCCGATGGGCTTTGAATAGAGGTAAGAACTGCTGGGTCAAAGCCTGAACAGCCAGATTGGTCGGAACCTATGGTTCCGCCACTAGTCACATTGTCGCAGGTTGCATTAGCATTAAAGCTAAATATGCAAAACAGCGACAAGATTAGAAAAGATTGCTTAACGCGCAAACGGAAAGCAGAGGTAGCGTAAAACTGTACCATCAAAAGTTAGGTGTTTGGTTAATAAAATAGAATCGTTTGTTAACAACCAGAAGGTTAGGGCGTCCTTTTAGTCTCAGGGGGACAAAAGTATAAGCACTTTATTGAAAAAACCAAATTTATCTTACGATTTATTTAGTTCATCGACAGGCAACCCTGTTTAGTAGACAAGTCGCTTTGTGTCATTAAGTGTCATTTTTTCAAATCAAAGCTTGGGCACATTATTTTAAATCTCAATGGATTTGCGCCTTATCCTATGAATAGAGGTTATTCAAAAGCTTTGTAGATTTCTTCTTGAATTTCAGTTCGAATATTCAAATCCTGAAGTTTCTTGTTTTCAGCATCTGGATTGACCCGATTACTCAAAAAGACATAAACAAGTCCCACTTCTGGATCGGACCAGCACATAGTACCGGTAAAACCTGTGTGTCCAAAACTGCTTGATGATGCTTGCCTGCAGGTGCTTCCGCTACCTGGGGTCAGTGATGGTTTATCAAATCCCAGCCCTCTGCGATTACCGCTGAAGTGACGTTTGTTGAATAATTGAATCGTTTCCTTGGTTATGAACGTTTTACCCGCATAACGACCACTGTCCATGAGCAGCTGCATAACCGCGGCAAGATCCTGAGCTGTGCTGAAAAGACCAGCATGGCCAGCAACTCCCCCCATCATAGCAGCTCCCTGATCGTGCACATGGCCTTGCAAATGTTGCGAGCGGAAAGTCTTATCATTCTCTGTAGGTGCTACTTTGGATTTATCAACTCTATTAAGTGGCTTGTAACCAATCGAATTCAATCCCATTGGACCATAGAAGTTTTCGGTAACGAATAAGTCAAGGGGTTTGCCTGATTGTTTTTCTACAATTCGCTGAATGAAATAGTAGCCTAAATCACTGTATTTATAACTCTTATCTGATGAAAGTGGCGTACTTATGATTTGTTGAAAAATGCTATCTCCATAGGTATTGAGAATATAGAGTCCATCGCACACTTCATTGGAATAATTACCATCAGGACTATTCGCGTATATGGTTTTGTTCAACTCACCATTGACGATTGTTTTAGAATAGAATGGAATCCAAGGTGTGAAACCGGCACAGTGTGAAAGCATATTTTTGATGACCACCTTGCTATATGCGTTGTCAGAAGGAATGTCCAGATAGTCGCCAAGGGTTTTGTTTACATCCAATTTGCCTTCGTCCACCAACTTCATTGCAGCCAAAGTGCTTGATGCTATTTTAGTGATGCTAGCTAAGTCATAAACGGTATTTAGTTCAACCTTTGCTTTAGTATTGCCGTCCAGGGTACCAAAGGCTTTATCGTAAACTACATTTCCATCCTTGGCTACAAGAACCCTGCAGCCAGGATATGCGCCTTTTGTGATTCCGCTTTCAGCAATAGCATCTATTCTAGAAAAAGCTCCCTCCATATTTTTGAACGCAGAGATGGACGCATCGGTCATCATATCCTCTTCGTAATCTCCCGCAGGGTTGCCATTTTCTATAGGATTCTGTATTGTGGTGTTTGCATGTGTATAGAAGTCGGAGTTTACCCATCGTAGGAGGCCACCACTATTGGTCGAAATACCGTTATCAAATGTAAACATCTCATTCGCGCTAACGGGTAATTTTCCATTAGTTGATATCGCTCCGGCTATCAATTCTGCCGTTGCCTGCTGAGTCATCCACTCGTCCTGATAGGAAATAATAAGCCCTTCAATATTGTTCAAGTCTTTGAGGACATCTATGGAATAGGGATTAGCAAAAACGGAGAGTATGACCTGTGTCTCTTCGCCAGCTGAGTTAAGAATGCGCGCTGACTCATTAGTCACACCAAAGTTCTTTGATGCTTTGTTGCTTGTGCTCATCATTCCAGCAATTACTATGTCATAGGTGCTCAAAGTGTCGCGCCACCAAATGCTTTTTTTGAATTCAGGATTTTTCTCCATGAAAAACGCATCGAAAGTGATGTAGTGCGCAAGTGTCTTTTGGAAATCATTTGGTTGCTCAATACCAATGTTTACAACGGCTATTTTCTTATCAATCAGGTTGTTTAGGGGTAAAACTGAATCAACATTCTTAAGGATTGTCAAGCTCTCTTCAATCAGTTGCTTATGTAACTTCTCACCATAGTCGCTATTCAAATCGTCTACTATACCAGCCACTTTAACAGGTTGCATTTTATCAAGGCCCGCCCATTCCTTGGCTTGAAGAATGCGATAGCAATGAGTATTTATCTCCTTTTCTGTTATCCATCCGGAATCAATGGCAGCCTTTATCTTGGAAACGGCAAGAGGAATGTTTTGGGAAAAGAGCAACACATCATTGCCTGCCATTAGTGCTTTTACTTCAGCATCGCCTTCCTTGAAATACTTTGCTATTCCTTGCATATTCATGGCATCAGTAAATACCAATCCTTGAAATTGCATTTCATCACGCAACAAATCCGAAATGATTTTTGGGGAAAGCGTGCAGGCTAGGTTAGGAGTGCTATCAAGAGATGGGACATACAGGTGCGCTGTCATAACACTGCCAAGACCTTCTGCAATTAGTTTTTTATAAGGCAACAACTCCAAGGTGTCAAGTCGGTAGCAATCATGAGATACAATAGGTAATGTTTTGTGCGAATCGGTATCCGTGTCGCCATGACCGGGGAAATGTTTGGCGCAGGCAAGGACACCGTTGTCTTGAAGGCCACTCATGTACATCAAAGATTGTTGGGCAACTCGCTTTTTGTTTTCTCCAAATGAGCGATTGGAAATGACTGGGTTTTTAGGATTGTTGTTAATGTCAACCACCGGAGAAAATGATACGTGAACTCCCAAACGTTTCAGTTGTCTCGCCATTTCTGCTCCAAAAGCATATATCAAACTATCATTATTTGTGGCGCCCAAAGTCAATTGACGAGGAAAGGAAATGGTCGAATCCAGTCTCATTCCAAGTCCCCATTCAGCATCCATAGCAATAAGCAATGGCACCTCCGCGCTTTTTTGAAACCGATTGGTAAGAGCTGCTTGCCTGCCGGGTGAACCTTGCATAAAAATCAATCCACCAATGTGGTATTGATTGATTAGTGAGGAAATTTCACTTGCGTTATAGTCTTTATGATTTGGGTCGCTCCAAGTTGCTACCATAAACAACTGTCCAATCTTCTGATCCAGAGTTAAGGTTTGCATTACTGAATCAGCCCAAAGTGTTGCTTTGGTTTTAAAGCAGGGTTTTTGTGCTTGTGTTTGCTGTCCGTTCAGTAAAACGAAAGCGAATAGTCCGATAATATTCTGAAATAATTTCAATGGTGCTCCTTTTCTCTTTGATACAAAGAGAACTTTTTAACGCCAACATCTGTGCCGATAAATGAATGTATTTGCAACAAAAGGATGTGAATGACCAAACGATTAGAAAAGAATGCTGACTTTGCAAGTCACACGCGGGTTTGACCAGAGGATAAACAGAATAGTAAGACGACAGATTTTTTGAAGCGCACTTAAACCACTCCTTCAAATGCAACCAACTTCTTCATCACATGCCCAATCACAAAGTTGAACTGTTCGTCAATTGTAAGATGAGTGTTGTCGATCACAATGGCATCGTCTGCCCTTCTTAGCGGGTCGTTGGAGCGGTTGCTGTCATATTCATCTCGGGCATTTACATTGCGCAAAACATCTTCTAGCGATGTTTCAACACCATAGCTCTTCAACTCATCATACCTGCGCTGCGCGCGCACTTTATTGTCGGCTGTCATGAAAAATTTCAGCTCTGCATCGGGCAAAACCACTGTGCCAATATCTCGTCCATCCATTACAACCCCTTTGGGTTCAGACATTCGCTTCTGCAGCTTCACTAACTTTTGCCTCACTGCCTTCACGTTCGACACTGGAGACACGTGATTGCTTACTTGAAGGGAACGAATCTCACGCTCAACATTTACACCATTCAAATAGGTTTCGTACTGGGCTGCCTCAGAGTCGTATTTAAAATTGATAAGCACTAGATCAAGCGCTCGAACAAGCTCTTCTTCATCCACACTGCCATCGTTTCGCACGTAGCCGTACTGCAATGCATACAGTGTCATTGCCCTATACATTGCACCTGTATCAATGTATACGTAATTCAGTTCGCGTGCTATTGCTTTAGCCATTGTGCTTTTGCCGCATGACGAATAGCCGTCTATCGCGATGTTGATCTTGGACTTCACAGTGGTTGGTTGAGATTGTGGCGTTAGAGTCGCGAATATAGGAAGTGCAGAACTCATTGTATACGTGTTCTTATACACTTCAAATTTCTTGGGCTTATATCTAATCAAAAAGAATGTACTGTCCATTCATGGTTGAAAACTATTTGCAGATAGGCCTTAGAAAAGCAGGATGCATGGCCATCTTTCTGCTGAAAAACAACCTACTAAAAAAATCAACAAAAAATAGTTAGCAGAAAGCAGTGAGATGTTTAGAACATGATTAACCAAGAGGAGTAATGAGTGTCCACTTTTACCGCCCTGCTATTTTTTTTTTAATGCAGGCAGAATTGAAGTAAGAAAGATGAACGATCAAGATAACAGACAGCGAAGAAGAGACCGAGTGCAGAACATTCGTGAAGCAATGAACCAAACAATGGGTTTGGAAATGGGTAAGCTGCCTCCGCAGGCGGTGGACCTTGAAGAGGCGGTTTTAGGAGCTATGATGTTGGAGCAAAATGCGGTGAATACCGTGATTGATATTTTGAAGCCTTCAAGTTTCTACAAAGAGTCTCATGCCCGAATTTATTCAGTCATCATTACACTATTTACCAAAGGTGAGCCAATAGATATTCTGACCGTAACGCAAGGCCTTAGGAAAACGAGTGAGTTGGAATTAGTGGGCGGACCTTTATTCATATCTCAATTGACGAACCGTGTCGCCTCCACTGCTAACATCGAGACACATGCGCGTATCGTAGCTCAGAAGTTTATTCAGCGCGAGTTGATTCGTATTTCAAATGAAGTGATTAAGGACGCTTATGAAGAGTCCACTGATGTATTCGATTTGCTGGACAAGGCAGAGAGCAATCTTTTTCAAGTAGCTGAAGGCAATATTCGCAAGAACTACGACAAAATGAGCGTGCTGATAAAAACGGCACTCGACCAAATTGAAGCCGCACGACAGAACACACACGGAGTAAGCGGTGTTCCTTCAGGTTTCACTGCTCTTGACCGCATTACCAGTGGCTGGCAGCGGAGTGATATGATAGTTGTAGCTGCACGTCCGGGTATGGGTAAAACCGCATTTGTACTCAGTATGGCGCGCAACATGGCAGTTGAATTTCAAATACCAGTGGCCATTTTTTCGCTAGAGATGAGCAGTGTGCAATTGGTGCAACGCCTTATTGCTAGCGAAACAGAAATAGATAGCGACAAACTGCGCAAGGGAAACTTGAAGGACCACGAGTTCCATCAACTGCACAATCGAATTTCGCGTATAGCAGAAGCCCCCATATTTATAGATGATACTCCTGGACTTTCAGTATTTGAACTGAGGGCCAAGTGCAGAAGGCTGAAAGCGCAACATGGTATTCAGATGATCATTATTGATTACTTGCAGTTGATGACGGTCGGGGGTGATAGCAAAGCGGGCAATCGAGAACAAGAAATTTCAACTATTTCACGCTCTATAAAAGGCATAGCAAAGGAGTTAGATGTACCTGTGATAGCATTGTCGCAGCTTTCGCGACAAGTTGAAACTCGCGGTGGAGACAAGCGACCTCAGCTTTCGGACTTGCGTGAATCGGGTGCGATAGAGCAAGATGCTGACATTGTCGGATTCATTTATCGCCCGGAGTATTATGGTATCACTGAAGACTCCGAAGGAAATCCGCTGCAAGGAACGGGTGAAATAATTATAGCCAAGCACCGTAACGGAGCACTTGCCGATGTGCGGTTACGCTTTATTGGCAGGCTGGCTAAATTCACCAACCTGGAAGGTTTTGACTTTGATAATTCACAGTATGGCGAGGCAATGCAAGCCAATCAAGAATTTGCTCAAGTTGCAGCTTCTCAAAACGGTCCGCCTACTACCATTACTGTCTCTTCTAAACTAAATACGATGGGTGATGATGATGAACCATTTGGCTTGGGTGGCGAGGACGCTCCGTTCTAGCATCAGGTTATTCTCCAACTATTCTTAATAGAAAGATTGATTGAGCATCTTATGAAATTTTTGACAGCTAACTTTGTTAGCATGAAAGTTGAACTGACCGAATTTTAAATCGTTTCAACTATCTAGTTTTCCAGACAATGAATTTGATGAAAAAAATTAATGTGTTATTGCTGCTGGTTGTCATGGCATTTCAGAGCCAAGCGAGCAAGATTTTGATACCAATGGATGAAAGTCAAACCAATCATCTTAAAGCATATGGCATTGCCTATTGGGTATTGCAAAACAATGTATCTATAGAGTGGTTGCTGAACTATCGGGGCGGTAGTTTCTTGTGCGATGGTTTGAAGGATGTGCAAGACGAATGCAGTATTCGCGGAGTTAGCTTTCAGGTTATAGCTGATGTCCAGGCACAACAGATATACAGTGAAATAGCCGATCCAGAGGTAAACATGGAAAAGGTGAGATTGGAAGTGGCTCCAAAAATTGCTGTTTACAGTCCGCCAGGTAAGCAACAATGGGACGATGCAGTAACGCTTGTTCTTAGTTACGCAGAGATTCCATATACCATAGTTTATGATGAAGAAATAGTTCGAGGTGATTTGCCGAAGTATGATTGGCTTCACTTGCACCACGAAGATTTTACTGGTCAATACGGAAAATTTTATCGCAGTTTTAAAAATGCTGCATGGTATCAGGAAGAAGTGCGCAGTCAGGAAGCGATGGCAGCAAAACTGAATTTCAGTAAGGTGAGTGATATGAAAAGGCAAGTGGCATTGAACATCAGAAATTTTGTTCTTGGTGGAGGCTTTCTGTTCACCATGTGTAGCGGAACAGATTCATTTGATATAGCTCTGGCAGCGGAAAACGTGGATATAGTAGAAAGTGTTTTTGATGGAGATCCCAGCGATGCACAGTCACAATCAAAACTTATGTTTGACGCAGGCTTCGCCTTTAAGGATTACAAACTGGATAAAGATCCCAATGTGTATGAATTTTCAGATATTGATGGCACCGAGGATCATAAAATCAACCAGCTGAACGACTTCTTCACCCTGTTTGATTTCAGCGCTAAGTGGGACATTATTCCAACCATACTTACTCAAAACCATACGCAAGTTATCAAAGGCTTTATGGGACAAACAACGGATTTTCGCAATCAGTTTATCAAGCCCAATGTGACAATTATGGGTGAGACTAAAAGCCTAAAATGTGCGAAGTACATTCATGGTGAATTGGGGCAAGGGCAATGGACTTATTACGGTGGTCACGACCCTGAAGACTACCGCCACCTTGTAGGTGATCCACCAACCGATTTGAATCTGTTTCCTACCTCACCCGGCTATCGTTTGATATTGAACAATATTCTTTTTCCAGCAGCAAAGAGGGAGAAGCAGAAGACCTAGTTCTTACGCTCATTCCAAACCATCACCACAAATCGGTCATAGTTCTGGGAGCCATCCGTCACACCCATTGTCTTCAAGTATCGGTCATTCATTTTTTCTTGAAAGCCGCTGAAGTATTCGGGATAGAGTTTTGCATTCTCGCGCATTTCAATAATGTCATTCATCACCGCTGGTCGCAGTGTAGAGTCGATGTCCATGCGCAATGAGTCATTGGTAACATAGAGTAATGAGCGAATGCTGCGCAGTAATTCCAACTCAGCGCAATAGTGTTTTTCTTTTTCCAACCAGATGGATTCCTGCATCAACGATTTGTAAGCAACATAGTCAGCCTCACCTTCCCCCGTTATTCCATAGGCATGGCTCAGCTCATGCGCAGCCACAAATGGTTGAAACAAGTAATGATGCGTATTGCTGGATTGTCCTTGTCCAACAAATGGCCAATAGATGCCAGCGACACCCAGTCTTCGCATCGCACCGCCATCGTTTAGAAAATGGCACTTCGCATCGCTATAGAAACTTCTTCCTTCACCTGAAAGGAACAAGCGCACATCAAACGTTTCGTTGCTACCATCGGTGCAATCGAGCACTTCGTTCTTCAACCTGTTTCTGTCAATGCCATGTTCGTCATACCAATTCACGCTTTCAGCCATCTCCAAACCGAATGCATATAATTCCTGCTCGGTCATTATCATGGATGAATCATCATTCACCAGCGAAGGAGCGCAATAATTGAAGCCCCACATCCAAAAGAAAAAAGTAATGACCCATCCAAAAAAATTCAACGGAAAGAGCAGGAGAGAAGACCATCTGCGCTCAAATTTTCTGATATAGAAATAGAGTATGAATGGCAGCGCAACAAGCAATAAACAAATAAGCGGAAATGGCAGCAAGCCAATCGTGCAGTCCCAGACAAAACGAAAAATTTGAAACAGAAATTCGCGATAAAAATATTCTGCCAACCAAGGCGAAAGTTTGAATAGGAGCAGAACAGATAGAGTAATCAAAGCCCACTTTATTCCTCTATTCCTTTGGAGAAACTCACGAATCATTAATGTTCTATTCTCCATTTGCAATCCCAATTTATTCTCGATAGAACCACATCATGTAGCGTGGTATCAGATGCACATCCTTGTAATAAAAATGAACAATATCTTCATACTTCTTGCCTACAATAGCCATGCGCATAGCCCCTTCCTGACAAACGCCCACGCCATGCCCAAAGCCGCGGCCCATGAAGATAATGCTATCATTTTCTATAGTTGTATTGAAGTTTGCTGAACGCAATTTGAAATCTTCGCGAATGGTCTTTTTAGGAATGCTCACTGTGCTGTCTTCGTAGCAGACTATCCCATCAGAGAGTGATGCGGTCAATTCTTCCATCATAGTTTCGTCACCCAACGGATTGCGCTTGGTTTCCAGATAGTCATGCCAGCGCTTGGCAGGAAAGGATTTTTCCCAAAGGCCATGTGGCATATGGATGCAAAAGGTATCTGGTCTTCCTACTAAATACGTGGTGGACTTGCTCCAAACGTGTTCGGCATTGTTCGTATGACCGCCACAATTGCTGTGAAATGCAGCGGTGATAAGATTGATTTGATGATCTACGATGACGATGTCCTTGGTGTCGTCAGTAGCCATTTTCGCCTTCATCTCAATGCGAGGCTTGCCATGAAAAACCTGGCAGTGTGTAGCATCGCATACTTGAAACCCTTCCGCAGCATGGCGTTGCAGATTGTTCAGTGCATACGTTCTGCTTATGACAGCTTGCACCTTGTAGTACTCAAGTTCTTGTCCACTGCCACTTTCGGCTTCAATAACTCCACTCACATAGTTTTCTACGTCCACTTCATTTACTAATTGCAGACGACCCAAGTAGGGCATCGCTATCAGATTCTCTTGATAGACACGAGCGCTGGGTTTTTGTCCGGCAGGCTGCACTTTGAATTGTGAAGGCGTAGTCTGTATGAATTTTATTTTAGAAAAACCTGCATAGTTTCTTCCTTGATAAAATATGTTGAGTGCTTTATCAGATTCTGTTATGTCTGCGCTTTCCGAAGTTTGGATGGAGAAAATTACGTTGCCATCTGCCAACACATCATAGCCGCCCGAGATGATGCTTATGGTGGCCCGTAGATGATTGGATCCATAGAACATTCCCACTAGAATGGGCTCTGCAGAGCAGGTCAAAGCATGAACGCATAAAAGAAATAAGGAAAGAAGAAAACGGACCATGTCAGAACGCAAAGTAGTTGGGCATCTTGCGCAAGTTTTACTGCTTACTCAGAATTTTCAACATCTCGTTTGCAACTCTGGAGGAGGCACCTGGCCCACCCAAGCGACTATGAAGTATCGCGTAATCTTCTATCATTTGTCGCGATCTTTTCTCATCATGAAGCAATTTATTGAGCTCCAACTTGATATCATTCGAATTCAGTTTGTGCTGTATCAATTCAGTCACGGCTTCTTTGTCAAGTATCAGGTTGACGAGAGAAATGTATTTGATTTTGATAACTCGCTTAGCAATCTGAAAGGAGATCGCTGATGCCTTGTAGCACACAACTTGAGGAAGTTTGAAAAGACCTGCCTCGAGTGTTGCGGTGCCACTTGTAACTAAACCAGCACAGGCGTTTTGCAGCAAAGCATACGTTTTTCCGAAAATTATTTTAACGTCACCATTTTGGAGGAGTGGCTTATAAAAGTCTTCCGTTTGTCCGGGTGCGCCTGCAATTACAAATTGGCAATCAGGAAAGTCATTTTTTACTGAAAGCATCAAGGGCAATATGGTGCTTATCTCTTGCTTGCGGCTGCCCGGCAGCAGTGCAATGATGGGTTTGTCATTCAGTGCGTTTTCAAGAATGAATTGTTGCTCATTTTTCTCTGAAGCCGATATGACATCTAGTAGCGGATGACCAACAAATGAGACATCATAGTCGAACTTTTTATAGAAGTCCTTCTCAAATGGAAGCACAACAAACATGCGGTCTACACACCGTTTTATTTTGTGCACACGGTTTTGTTTCCATGCCCATATCTGTGGCGAGATATAGTAAAACACCTTGATTCCATTTTCTTTAGCCCACTCGGCAATTCGCAGGTTAAAGCCCGGATAGTCAATAAGAACAAGTGCATCGGGCTTGTTGGCAAGAATGTCTTCTTTGCAGAATTTGAGGTTGCGGGCTATGGTGCGCAGGTTCATCAACACTTCTATGAAACCCATGAAGGCAAGGTCGCGGTAGTGCTTCACTAATTCTCCTCCTGCCTCTTGCATGAGTTCTCCGCCCCAACATCTTATACTTAAGTCGGAATGTTGCTCGCGCAATGCTTTGATAAGATTGCTACCATGCAAATCTCCAGAAGCCTCCCCAGCAATGATGTAAAGTTTCATTTGTACCCCCTTTCACTTTCGCGCTTCAAGTCTTTCACCTTCACATCCTCGCGTTTATCGCCTACATTTTTTCCTTTTGCCAAGGCTATTTTTAACTTGGCGTAGCCAGAAGCACTAATGAATAGAAGTGTTGGAACCACTGTAATTCCAGCATCTCGCAGCTTGCGATCAATTTTTTTCAGCTCTATTTTATTCAGGAGCAGTTTGCGCGAATTTCTCTCTTTGTGTTGGCTATATCCAGCATTGTTATATGTGCCGATGTACATGTTTATGATGAACAATTCACCTTCTAACATTTTGCAATATGCGTCTTGAATATTGGCTTTTGAGTCGCGTATACTTTTTATCTCAGAGCCTGAAAGCACAATGCCCGCTGTGAATTCGTCCAGCAGGTGATAGCGCCACGAGGCTTTTTTATTTTTTATTTCTACACTCACAGCCTGAAAAATAGAAGGGGCGCGAAAGTAGTTTTTCGAAGGGGTAGAAAAGCAATCTCAATTGTATTGACACATTACTGTGATATCTCTCGTACGAATATTAAGAATTAGCATTAAACGCAACTACTAATTTCACCCACCTATGAATGCGCACAATTCACACCACAGCCGCTGGTCGCGTGTTAGCTACTTTTTTCCGTTCAGGTTGTTGTTATTGCATCTCAAGAAGAATCACTTCTTATTGTTTTTGTGGGTGTTCCTTTTCAGCATTGTTACAGGTGTTTTTGCTAAGAATGTAGGAGTGCCTCAGCTATTTCTAATGCCTGAATTCCGCGGTGGCACTGGTGTTATCTCATACGCTATTCTAGGATTTTCATTAGGTGGATTCATTACAGGGTTCAACCTGTACACGTATATCATGCACGGTTTTCGGTTTCCATTCATTGCCACACTTAATCGGCCGTTTCAAAAATTCTCGCTCAATAACTTGCTGCTCCCGGCACTTTTTATCGCAACTTATATTGTTGCAAGTGCGCATTTTCAGTTGACCAAAGAATTGATTCCTGTTTCGAAGGTGGCGTTAAATATTCTGAGTTTTCTGCTTGGTATCACTTCGTTTCAGGCCCTCTCGTACTTCTATTTTTTGTACACCAATAAAGACGCTACTGCCTTCGGCAAGGGAACAAGAAGAAAGCCGAAGCCAGAGGAGAATATTGTTACGGGCTCTCCCATTCACCACATGTTTAGATGGCTGCGCGGCAGGACTGGGGCATCTGCCTGGCATGTGGAAACTTATATTTCTTCCTTTAGAAAAGTTAGCCTTGCGCGGGATAGCCAGCACTACAGCAAAGAAATTCTGGAACGTGTGTTCGCGCAAAACCATATCAACGCCTCGCGTTTTGAAATAATGCTTGTAGTGTCGTTTCTAATCATTGGCTCGCTGCGTTCCTATGAATACTTTGTGATACCAGCAGCAGCCAGCTGCATGTTGTTTTTCACAATGCTGCTTATGATAGTAAGTGCGGTGCACAGTTGGCTGCGTGGCTGGACACTTACTGTATTTATCGTATTGCTTCTTACGCTCAATTTCTTCTACAAAGATTTCAAAATAATACGTATTGAAAGCCGCGCTATTGGCATGAACTACGAGACTACTAAGGCAGACTATGACCTGCGCACTTTGAAGCCAAGTGAGCAGAGAGTGGCTGTGGATAAAGCATATGGGCTTGATATGTTGCAGAACAGGATCAACCATTTCCCCAGTAGAGATTCTTTAGCTGTAAAACCCAAACTAGTCATTATCAACACCAGTGGTGGCGGCAGCCGTTCTGCTTTCTGGACTATGCGTAGCATGGCCTATGCGGACAGCATGTGCGGTGGCAAACTGATGGACCAATGCGTTATGATTACAGGAGCATCAGGCGGAATGCTTGGCGCGGCCTATATGCGTGAGCTATATATGCGGCAGGACTGGGGTGAATCCTTCAATCCATATGACACAACGTATGCAGAGAATATGGCAATGGACTTGCTAAATCCAATAGTCCTCTCTACAGCGACCAACGACTGGTTTATCCGATATCAAAAAATAAAAGATGGCGACCGCAGCTACACGAAAGACCGCGCCACCGCATTCGAAGAACAACTAAAGGAGAACACCAATGGCATTTTCAATCGAAGGCTGCGAGACTATGCTGAAGCTGAACAGAGCGGGCAGATACCCATGCTCCTGTTGTCGCCTACCATAGCGAACGATGGCAGAAGAATGCTCATCTCATCGCAGCCAATCAGCTATCTCTCGCAAGCATTTCATGTAAATGGCGAGGCAGATCCGCTGCCCGAAAATGTAGAGTTCAGAAGCATGTTTGCAAGGCAGGATGCAGACAATCTGCAATTTGTGACAGCACTAAGAATGAATGCGACTTTCCCTTATGTATTCCCCATGACGGCCTTACCGAGCGAACCACCTGTAGAAGTATTGGACGCAGGAATACGCGACAATTTTGGGCTGAAAACCACCATGCAATTCCTTTACACCTTTAGGGATTGGATAAACGAGAACACAAGCGGAGTGGTAATAGTGCAACTGCGCGACCTGCCGAAAAACGTGGACCTCAATGACGCAAAGGAGCAATCACTATTCGGAAACTTTTCAGCACCTATCGGAGGCATTTATGGCAACATTACCAAGACGCATGACTACAACAGCGAGCAAATGCTGACTTACGTGCAGGGATGGTTCAACATCAAAATAGATCTGATTTCTTTTCAACTACATCAGGAAAAAAGTGACCACATCTCATTGAGTTGGCACCTTACCAAGAGCGAGAAAAAACATATACGCGAGGCCACGCGAGATGCTTATTTCCAGAGTGAGCTGAAGAGGTTGAAAGCGCTGCTTGATTGATCTAGTTTTCTTTCATGAAAGTGCCCGAATAATTTCCCATACGTATGTGATAGCATCCCGCGCTTAAATGTTTCAACTGAATTTCTATTCCACTTTTGTTCGGATTCGCGATGATTTCAATGGTTTGTCCAAGACTATTAAGAAGTATCAAATCATCTGTGTTTAATTCATATTTGGATTGAAGGCTGATACAATCAGCCGCAGGATTCGGGTACAATACAAATAGTTCGTCCACTTCAGTCACCATTTGTGGTGTGGCGCAGAACACATTGTTGATGGAGTGTGCAAGTGGTGTGTCAGCTATGACGCCACTGCCGGGGCTTGTCTCTACATAGTCGCCTGTTATTTCCCATATGATGCAACCACGAAGTTGTTGGTCAACTATATACTGCGCCTTGAGTGCAACACTTGCCGAATCGTCATAAGAAAGAAAACTGTTGTTGGTGTTGCTCACCATGTAAGGCACTTTGGCCAAATTGTCCCAATAGGTGACGAAGTCATCTTGCTGAAGCAGTATGTTGTAATAAAGTGGTGTGCCTTCATCAATTCCGAAGTGCAGATTGTCAGCTTGACCGTTGCCTGCACCGAACAATGTAGCGCTGCCATTGCTCAGTTGAGTACGGCCATAAAACGCGATGCCCATCGCCAGTTTGTCAGCAGGCACATTGTGCACCGTTATCAGGTTTTGCACAGCACTGTGGCACGAGAAGTTGACGTCACCCTGAGCTGGTGTGTAAAGTGGAGAGTTGTGGTTAAGCACCGCATCCCAGCTTCCATAAAAGTCATAACTCATCAGGTTGATAATGTCCAGCAACGGCACCACGCTGTCCCATTCTATAAATGCCATATTGCTTGCAGAGGCACTAACGGCTGCGGTGAGCATCAGCTCACGGTTTAGAATGGGTTCCATTTCGTCCAATGCTTGCCTCACATCCTGAAGTAACAAGGTGAAGTTGGCTGCATCCTGCGCATTGACTGGATATTCCCAGTCTATGTCTATGCCATCCAATTCATATAGTTCGCAGATATATGCACAGTCATCGGCAAACGTGCTGCGCAATTCAGCATCTGCAGCTATAGTGGTAAAATTGGTGCTGAGTGTCCAGCCGCCCACGGACATCAGCAATTTCAAATCGTGCAGGTGGCAGTGGTAAGCTAAGCTGGTGTTGGCTATGTGGTATTCGGTATTACCTAGGTCGTAGCCCATGTCGTAGCCTGCAGGTGCTATCGCCCAATCGAATTCTCCCAGCAGCAAATTTTTATCGCTCCACGGGTCAGTTATCTGAAGGTGTCCATCGGACAGCGCGTTCATAAATGCATATTGGATGATGGTGTATTGCGTGTAATCAATGGTCGAAGGTTTTACTACTTTGTTTCTATCATACCACTGCCAGCCGGGGTAGTAGCCCACCACCTCGCGACAGGGGGTCTGCGAGAATGCTGACAATGCATAATACATGCTGCATAGCAAAGTGATTGTTGATTTCATGGTGATTTGTTTTTTTTTGATAGCGGCAAGAAAACAAGTTTTCAAAATTAAAATACTGATTGGCTCAGATGCCCAATTTGAAAAACTCCTTCGCTCTTTTTACCACACTCCTTATTGCATCTTCATCTGTTTCAGCCCAATCCATGTCGAACAAGGTGGTGGGCAATGTTCCTTTCTTTGGAATTCGCCCACTGAGGTGATAGTCTGTTATTCCTTCATTCAGCATTACCTCAAATGTATCCGGCCTGATGCCACCACCGGGCATAATGAAAATTCTACCAGCAGCTTTTTCATTCAATGCAATAATGTTTGCAATGCCTTCAGGTCCCGTGGTTTTTCCTCCAGAAGTAAGTATGCGCTCACAACCACAATCAATTATCGTCTCCAGTGCGTCCATCATGTTGGGAGTAATATCAATTGCCCTGTGAAATGTTACAGGCAGGGGATTGCATAACTCTACGAGTTTGCTTGTGACGGTTTCATTCACCCTTCCGTCTTCGTGCAAAATTCCAAATACGATTCCGTCTGCGCCCATCACTTTGCAGTTTTCTATGTCTTGTTTCATCACTTCCAATTCAGGACGACTGTAGCAGAAGTCGCCCTCACGCGGACGAATCATTACATAGATGGGTATAGTCACATAGTTTTTTACCAGCTGAATAAGGCCTGAGCTGGGCGTAACGCCTGCCGTGGCCAGCGCACTGCACAATTCTATTCTGCGCGCTCCACCCGCCTGTGCATTGATGCAGCTCTGTACGCTGGTGGCTACCACTTCAATCGTGAATGATTTCATGGGCACAAATGAAAGAATATCCTAAAAGAGACCAAAGAAAGGTTCAACCCGGTCTTTTCATTTCACAGGTAGTTATTTGAGTTTGGCAATTTGTAAGTTGAGTAGGTTAATTAAACTGACACTTTGAACAAGCAGTAAAATAGGGCCATCCAGACTTGAAAATGTCAACTGAGTGCTTGATAACCTTTGATGAGTGATTGATGATAGCAACTGCTCAGTAAAATCAAGGACCTTGATGAAGATATGCTCGATAAGTGACCTGTTTATTTGCACCATAAGATATTGAATAGATGATGCGTATACATTTGACTTCCGAAAAAAGGAAGTTGAAAGCCAACCATTTAAAACCTTCGACTACATGAACTCAACTAACACCATGGCGGCAACTGCAAGAAGAATGATTTTGATTGGCCTGTCTATGCTCATGCTCACGTTCTTCACAAAAGCGCAAGAGTTTACCGACAGCCTGCTATTGTATATGCCCTTCGATGGGGATGCTTTGGACATAAGTGGCAACAACAACCATGGCACATTGTACAATGTGGAACTGGACACCGACCGTTTTGGGGTGCCTAATAAGGCCTATCGTTTCAATGGTACTAACAGTTATATTGACATTGCAGCAAGCCCATCCATGAATCGTATTCAGACATCAGACCTGTTAAGTATTTCTGCATGGATTCGTATGAACGATTGGGGTTTTGGTGGTGGGGTATTTTCAATCTTCGAGCGCTACAATCAGGGTACTGACTCTGGCTGGCTTTTCGAGGTTAATTCGTATGTTGGAGGTATGTTGTTTTTGGCAGATGAGACTGGCGGCACTGATTGGGTTGACTGCGACTACACCTGGAACTTCGATCAATGGTATAACGTCTGCCTTACCTACGACCAGGCAGAGGGCTTTGCCAACTTCTATGTGGACAGTGTGCTGGTGTGCGCCACGCCTTATGATGCGCCTATCAATGTCACAGACACCACCGCCCACTTTGTTATAGGTCGCAGTCTTGCCGGTCCTGACGAGTATTCAAATGGATTGGTTGACGATTACAAAATATTCAATCGGGTGCTCACACAAGAAGAGATAGGCAACATCTATGAAACAGGACTTGCTGAGGTTTCAAAACAAAATGAGGTAGCACTCTTTCCCAATCCAGCTAATGATTTTGTGAGTTTGAAATTCGCTGATTCTGACAAGCATGATGTAACAGTATATGATGCAGAGGGAAGAATTGTGTTTACGAAAACACTTAGCGGAACCACTGCCATCCTCGACACATCAGTACTTGGTGCAGGCATCTACAATGTGCATATAACTGGTGCAAAAGGAAATGCGATAAAAAGACTTGTTGTAGCGCCATAGAAGATGCGGTAGGTGCATAATGCGCGGCTTTTCCACATTCAACAAACACAGCCTTTTATATCACTTCACTGGGATAATTTCGCGCTATCAAATCCCGCTTTTCCAAATGTCAGTAGAAGAATTGAAGAAAACCTGCTCGCAAGTACGCAGGGACATCGTGCGCATGGTGCATGCTGTAAACAGTGGTCACCCAGGTGGTTCACTTGGCTGCACCGAGTTTTTCGTGGCGCTTTACTTCGATAAAATGAATATCAGCCCTGCAAAATTCAGCATGGATGGAGTAGGCGAAGACCTCTTTTTTCTAAGCAACGGACACATATCACCGGTGTGGTACAGCGTGCTTTCGCGCAAGGGTTTCTTTCCGGTGGAAGAAATGAAAACCTTTCGAAAATTGAACTCCCGCCTGCAAGGTCATCCTACTACACACGAGGGTTTGCCGGGTATTCGCATTGCTAGTGGTTCGCTTGGGCAAGGCCTTTCTGTTGCACTTGGCGCAGCACAAGCCAAGAAGCTAAACAAAGACAACAGCATCGTGTACACATTGCATGGTGATGGCGAAATGCAGGAAGGTCAGATTTGGGAAGCAGCATTGTATGCACCCCATCACAAGATTGACAATATCATCAGTACCATTGATGTAAACGGACAACAAATAGATGGCCCAACTGAAAAAGTAATGAGCCTCGGTAATCTGCGTGCCAAGTGGGAAGCATTTGGCTGGCAGGTGATGGAGATGAATGGCAACATGATGGAAGATGTGCTTACCACATTGGATGCAGCCAAAGTCGCTACTGGCAAAGGCAAACCTATCATGATACTGATGACCACCAGCATGGGCAAAGGTGTGGACTTCATGGAAGGCACGCACAAATGGCATGGTGTAGCACCTAACGATGCGGAGTTGGCCAATGCACTGGGGCAGCTGGAAGAAACTTTGGGGGATTATTAGTTGTCAGTTGTCAGGGGCTAGTAGTCAGTTGCTTACAATGTGAATTACAAATGGAAAATGCTGTAAAGAGTTTTAAGGATTTGCTAGCGTGGCAAAAAGCCATGGAACTGACAAATGCCGTGTATGACATAACAGATAAATATCCTGGTAAGGAAGTATACACTATCACGAGTCAGATGAGAAGAAGTGCTATTTCAGTTCCTTCTAACATTGCTGAAGGACAACAAAGACAACACTCGAAAGAATTTGTACAATTTCTCAACATTGCTCGCGGATCACTTGCCGAACTTGAAACACAAATGCTCATTGCATATGGCAGAAAATACCACAGCGACACGGAACATACCAGCTGCGATCAACTGATGACTGAAATAGGACGAATGCTCAACGGACTCATCCGCTCAATATCCAATAAACAAAACGCGACAATAAATTAACTTCTGGCCACTGACTGCAGGCCACTGATAACAATAGAGAACATGTTAGACTTTACAATACACGGCAACAACGACACCCGCAGCGGCTTCGGAGAAGGACTTCACGAATTGGGTAAAACGAATCCCAAGGTAGTGGGCCTTTGCGCTGACCTTATCGGATCGCTCAAGATGGATGCATTCAAGAAAGATTTTCCAGAACGCTTCTTTCAAGTTGGAATTTCAGAAGCCAATATGATGGGCGTGGCTGCAGGCCTAACTATTGGCGGCTACATTCCTTTCACTGGAACATTTGCTAACTTCAGTACTGGCCGCGTTTACGACCAGATACGCCAAAGCATTGCCTACAGCGGGAAGAATGTGAAAATATGTGCATCACATGCAGGTCTTACGTTGGGAGAAGATGGCGCTACACACCAGATACTCGAAGACCTTGGCATGATGAGCATGTTGCCCCACATGTCGGTGATCAACCCCTGTGATTTTAACCAAACTAAAGCGGCTACTCTAGCAATTGCTGACCATCATGGCCCTGTTTATCTGCGTTTTGGAAGACCTAAAGTGGCCACCTTCACTGCCCCTGATCAGAAGTTTGAAATAGGCAAAGCATGGCACATACATGAAGGAAAAGATGTGACCATTATAGCCACGGGCCACTTGGTATGGAAGGCAGTGGAAGCGGCCAAACAACTAGAAGCAGAAGGCATCACGGTTGATCTTATCAACATACACACAATAAAACCATTGGATGTAGAAGCGATAGTGCGCAGTGCCAGAAAAACGGGCGCAGTGGTCACCGCAGAAGAACATCAAATAAATGGAGGTCTCGGAAGCCTTGTTGCACAGGCCCTTGCGAAACACCACCCAACGCCTATTGAGTTTGTAGGTGTCAATGATTCATTTGGCGAAAGCGGAACGCCCGACCAGTTGATGAAGAAATACGGACTGGATGTGGTGAACGTCTTTAACGCTGCCAAAGCTGTGATTGGGAAGAAGGTGATGGCGTAAATGGTTAAGTGCAATATTGTAAGAGGTAAATCGTTCATCCGTCATCAACCTTATTCAATGCGCGCTTTATACCTTTTGGTTCTTATTGGTTTTCTATCGGTATCCGGAGTGATGGCTCAAAAAGAATGGCACTATGGAGCCTACTATTCTTTTGGTGCAGCCTTCAATTTGCACAATTCGAATGACCATCTATTGAAGCCGACAGACGGTTCAAACATCGGAATTTTGGCGAGGCTCGACAATGGAAATAAGTCCCTTGGTTTTCAGGCAGGGCTGGGAATAAAATGGAATGATGTGCGCCACCAGCTGGAAGATAATTTCTACTTGGACAACAACTTTCGTTCATGGGAGCTGAGGCTTCAAATTGTAACTCCTGCAGGTAAGAAAAGCAGATTTGCCCTTGGCCTTGCTCCGCGACTGGTTTACAAACACGATTTCAGTCTGGTCTATCTTAACTCTGCCAATGGCGCGCAATCAGAATATGACATTCAAATAAAAAACGACAAAGCGGACTTGAATGAATTGAACTCGGCCATCATCTTCTCGTGGCAGTATGAGCTGCACAAGCATTGGTTCTTCCACTTGAATGTGGATCAGGACATTCAGACAGGCTATGCAGTAGATGTGCTTTTTGAAGATTATGACACTACTCAAAATGATGAAGTCCCTATTCAAATCAACTCATTGCTAGCGGGTATTTCAGGGAGTATTGTGTTTCTAGTGAAATAGGTAAGTCTAACGAGTCTGACAAGTGGGCCTACATTTGCGCCCCTTCCAATGAATCAATATAAAAAAGTAGCCTTCCACACGCTGGGATGTAAGCTGAATTTTTCAGAGACATCCACGCTGGCGCGTCAGTTTACTGATGCGGGTTATGCGCGTGTGGAAATGGAAGAACAGCCCGATGTGTTGGTCATCAACACGTGCAGCGTAACGGAGCAGGCCGACAAGAAATGCCGCAACATTGTGAGCAGAGCTACACGCAACAATCCCGGTGTGTATGTGGCGGTAGTTGGTTGTTATGCGCAACTGAAACCACAGGAGATTGCTGATATAAAAGGTGTGGACTTAGTGCTGGGGGCAGGGGAGAAGTTCAATCTATTGCAGCATGTGGAGCAACTTGAAAAGAAAAACAACTCACGCATCATCACAGGCGAGATAAAGGATGTGAAGACTTTTATTCCATCGTTCAGTGCGGGGGACAGAACAAGGACTTTCCTTAAAGTGCAAGACGGATGCAATTACTTCTGTGCGTTTTGTACCATTCCTCTTGCACGCGGAAGAAGCCGCAGCGCAAGCATCGAACAAACAATAACCGAAGCAAAGAAGGCAATAGACGCAGGTGCAAAAGAGATAGTGCTGACGGGCGTGAACATTGGTGACTTTGGCACCGCGCAGGGCGAAACATTCCTGCAACTTGTGCAACAATTAGATGAACTGAATGGCGTAGAGCGCTACCGTATTTCGTCCATTGAGCCTAATCTGTTGCAGGACGAAATCATACAATTTGTTGCGCAGTCGAAAAAATTCATGCCCCACTTTCATGTGCCATTGCAAAGCGGCAGCGATGATATTCTTCGCGCTATGCGCAGGCGTTACCGCACTGCACTCTATCGCTCGCGTATAGAAAGAATAAAAGAACTGATGCCACATGCTTGCATAGGAGTGGATGTCATCACCGGTTTTCCGGGCGAGACGGATGATCAATTTGCGGTGACACGCGACTTCCTGCTCGACCTTCCTGTTTCATACTTGCATGTGTTTACCTATAGCGAACGCGACAACACAACGGCTGTTCGCTTGAGCGAAGTAGTACCCATGGAAGTAAGAAACGAACGCACCAAAATTCTGCGCATGATGAGTGAGAAGAAGAAGCGCGCTTTCTACAACGAGCACCTCAATGAAACACGCAGCGTACTTTGGGAGGCAAATGAAGACGAAGGATACATGACAGGATTTACCGACAACTATATAAAGCTGCGCAGGAAGTTCGATGCCGCATTGGTGAATGAAATCACTTTATTACATATTGAGCCAAACTCCATTGTTCTTTCTTGAAGGAATAACTTGTTGATTTCTTGACTTGTTGATTTGGAGATTGAATTGAACGCAACTGCGAATTTGGAATTCACTTAAATAACCCAATCAATAACTCAACAATTTAAAAAATATCCAAGTCATCAAATGAACAAGTCAAGAAATCAACAAGTCAGCAAATCACCAAATCATCAAGTACCAAATTGACCTTCACCGACCTCAAACTCACCCGCCAATTTCTGAATGCCATAGAAGAAGCTGGCTATACTGAACCTACCGAGATTCAGATGAAGGCCATTCCACCCATATTGGCAGGGCAGGACATCATTGGCATTGCTCAAACAGGAACGGGAAAAACAGCCGCTTACTTGCTCCCCATCATGCAACAGCTGAAGTATGCGCAAGGCACCGAACCGCGTTGTCTCATATTGGTTCCTACCAAAGAACTGGTGGTACAAGTGGAGCGAACCATAGCGCAACTGGCTGCGAATACGGACCTGCGTTGGGTAGCCATGTATGGCGGCATAGGGCCGAAACCACAGATGGAAAAGGTAGTGAACGGAGTGGACCTGATAGTAGCCACACCTGGCCGCTTCATGGAGATATACGCCAAAGGCATTCTTTACACCAGAAAGATAAAACACATTGTACTGGACGAATGCGACCGCATGATGGACATGGGTTTTTGGCCCCAACTGCGCGATGTGCAGGAAACTATGCCGCAGAAGAAACAACAGATGTTATTCAGCGCCACCTTCCCCGAGAAGGTGCAACGCATTGCGGACAACTTCCTACTGTTTCCGCAACGCATAGAAGTGACTCCACCTGCTACACCAGCAACTACAGTGCAGCAGCGCTTGTACGATGTGCCCAATTTTCGAAGCAAGCTGAACTTGTTGTTGCATTTGTTGAAAGACGAAACGTATGCGCGCGTTATGATTTTCGTAAGGACCAAGGAAGAAGCCACCCTCATATACAACGCACTGGAAAAAGCGAAAGTGGGAGAGGTGCGCCTGCTGCATAGCAACAAGGGGCAGAATGCTCGGATGAATGCCGTGGACGATTTCAAAGGCGGCAGTGTGCGTGTTTTGGTAAGTACCGATGTAAGTGCACGCGGTATTGATGTGTTTGAAGTATCGCACGTTATCAACTTCAATATTCCAACGAATTATGAAGACTATGTGCACCGCATAGGCCGCACAGGCCGTGCTTTCAAAACAGGCGTGGCCATCAGCTTTGCCGACCACAGCGAGGACTACCACATAGAGAAAATAGAGAAGCTCATCAAGATGACCATCACCCGCAAGGAGTGGCCCAAAGGACTGGAACAACCCGAAACCAAACACGAGGAAAGCCAAGAACAGCTGCGCGAAGTGGACCGACAGAAGCGGCAAGACGATCCCAGTTTCAAAGGAGCATTTCACGAGAAGCGCAACCTGCCACCCGAGAAGAAGAAGGCGTATGTGCGCGACACCTCCATACAAAAGAAGCGAAGGAAGAAGAGCAAAGGAGGTGGCGGTGGAGGATAAATGGCCAATAGATATGACTGAATCAAAGAAAAAAAAATACACCCGAATGTGGGTGTTGCTTTTCAAAATCTTTGCTGGCATAACCCTACTAGGAGGAGTTTACGTAGGCATCTATAACCTGTTTAGACTAAGTTCAGGAGATGCGTTCGCATTGGCATACGTAGCTGCGTATTGCCTTGTATTTGGAGGGTTGATTACAGTAGGCATTGCTATAAGATTATACCTTATTCCCTATTTTAGAAGACGTGGTAGAAATTCTCAGCGTCTGGGGTGAAGGCCACTTACCGTAGTTTCCGTAAGTACTATTATATGAGTCAACCATTAGACAACTTCATTGAAGCCAAAAATCCAACGGAGAAGCGTTTTAGAATATGGATGCTCCTTTCGGTATTGCTGATGTCAGTGGGATTGCTTTTCATCGTTGCACTCAATTATGTTGACCCTTTGCATGATGATGGTTGGTTTTATCTGGCTTTCCTTGGTGGCATTACTTTTCTCCTTGGTCTGGGTCTTGGGGTCACCCTGTTTGTTGCGCGCTTGCTATGGCGCAGAAAAAACAAATCCGCAGAGGATGGTATTGTTTGACAGAGCAAAGGTGCAGTAGTGACATGCCCTTGCTCAATGATGAAAGTATCTCATTAATTTTGATGAAACTTTCAAACCCTTCTAAATCATTCTGAAATGAAGAAACTATTCTACTCACTTAGCATCATTGTTTGTGCTGTGCAAATGCAGGCGCAGGTGTTTGACTTTTTCAATGCTGTCTATTACCTGTCGCCCGATGAAACCAGCGGCCCGGGAACGGTGCTTGAGAGTTCAGGCATCAACCTTTCAGGCTTTGATTACAACTCTGCTCCTTTGGATCATGCGCTGTATGTGAATGGCGTTTTTTACCCCATACAAGATTGCAGCAATCAAAACCTGTGGATACGCGTGCAGCACGTGGCCGCAGACCCCAATGGTGTGGAAAATGGTCATGCCATTCCCAATACCATTAACTCGCCTTTTCACCCGTGGGGTTCTACCGACCGTATTGGTGGCTGGTATGGCTTCCTGTATGAGTTCCAGATTTTTCAGGATGAAGTGCTCGTGGGCACGCGCGCCAATGTTCTTGGCAATCTGTTTCCTACGGGCATTACCGTTGCCAGTTTGGAAACACTTTACAATGATGGCGGAACTCTTTTCGAATGGCTTTCATTCGAAATCATCAATAGTGAATCATCGGGCTGGTATCTTAATTCTACCAATTTCACAGGCATTAATCCGCTAAGCACGCCCGGCTTTAGCGACTCGTTGTACTACGCCACTACTGGAACTTCTACTTCAGCACCTATCGGATTCTCTACCGACTTTCCATTTGGCAGCGATAGTATTTATGCGGTGGATATGAATCTGTCCAATGCATACCACAGCGAGTTTAAGATGAGTGCTGCGGGCGTTAGCAAGTTCAGGTACGGATATGAATTTACAAGCGGAGGCTACCAGGGCATGAGCATGGAGTTTGGCGTGCCGCCTGTGGTAAATGCCTATGCAACACCCTCCTGCGGTGACAACAATGGAAGCATAACGCTTGAAGTAACGGGCACCGAGCCAATCACATTCGAATGGGGCGATGGCAACACTACCGCCACTGCCAGCGAACTAGCCGCGGGCGAATACATCATTACCGTGTCAGATGCCAATGGCTGTTCCATTACCCAATCCGTTTACATCAATCAGTTTGATGCGTTTGATGTAAGCATCAACGCAACAGAATCGGACGGTGTGCTGACGCTGGATGCGATACTGACAGGAGGCGTGCCGGATATCTACTACCAATGGAACAATGGCTCCACTTCATCGTCCATCGATGTGCTTCTGGATGGCACAGAGCAAGTAATAACGCTGCAAGTGACAGACGCCAATGGCTGTGTCGCTGCGGCAGAGTTCATTGTTATTGCAGTAGATGAATTGCACAGCGCATCCAACATTCAGGTATCTCCTAACCCTATAAATGATTTGGCCAACTTTAGCTTCAACACAGAGGCAACAGATTTGAAAATCACCAACGCATTGGGACAAGTGATACAATGCATGAAAATCAACAACGGTGTTACGCCAGTTCAGGTTGACTTTTCCGCACAGCCGGGTGGTTTTTATTTCTATCAGTTGATGAATGGGAACGATGTGGTGGGGAAAGGGAGGTTGGTGGTAGAGTGAAGCGGAGATAGGAGTTATGAATTATGAGTTATGAGTTGGGGTGCACCCCGATTCACCAAAGCTGCGCTTTTCTTCTCTACCGCGGCAGGTCATGTTGACGCAGTGAGCATCTGCATTTAAGAGTATTGTGTAAGAACTACATATCCTGACTGCGTCAGGGAGAAAAGCTCAGCTTTGATGGATTGGGCCGCGCGATTCTCAATGAACAGGTAGTGTCAATCCAAATACCTCCCAAAAATCCGTCTCACCAAACCTTGCTACGACAATGTACCCTGCGACAATTGTCTTACTGCACCTTGCAGCGGTAAGTTTCCCAACGACAACTGTCGGCACGTACCTGCGCGCCACAAGGTGTCATAATCCATTTGTCGCGCTCTTCATTACAAAGTGCCTTCTTCGTATCGGTGAACCTGGGCGAATTGCGCGACATTACTATCAGCGAATTCAACGCGCCCGACCTTAGTACCTACCGTTACCTGACTGCTGTAAATACTACATCGGTGGAGACCACATACGAGATAGAGTTAATGTAAAAACCAATCCCCAAGTGAAAACACAACACCCGCTATAGATCATCTGTAGCGGGTGTTGCTGTTTAAAAGAAGTAAGCAACTTACTGCACCACACCGGCTTGCATTGTGCCAATGGAATTCTCCTTGCCGATGCAGCTCAGTAGTATTGATGCAGGTCAGCATTTGTATTTTGAAAAAAACTCTTCAGTGGGGTTCGTTCCAATAGCCGCTCATCAATAGGCCTCCCCAATTATTTGTTTCCTGTTGTAGCTGCTGAGTTGTATTTTTATCACCATGATAAAGAAAGCAACCCTTCTCATTCTTACAACTCTCTTTTTGAATAGCAAGGCCGATGCACAGTTCGATTCTCTGCTATTCGGCATTGCAAGGCATGTAGAAACGGATGAAACCTATTTGTCAACCATAAATGCGGAGACAGGTGAACTGAACATTATTTCTCCCCAGTCTATTTCAGCCACATTTATGCTGAATTCCCTTGCGGTGTTGGATCCTTATCAAGATATTTTTTATTTCCAAGACATAGACCAATTTTACTCGGTGGACTTAAACACAGGCGCCACCATAGCAGCACTGGAACTTACCGCTCCGTTTCCATTCTACTTCGATTACATGCATTTCAACTGTGCTGATTCTACCATTTATGGCCTCGCTAGGAACGCAGACACACAACAATTTTTTCTTTCTAAACTGAACCCCACCACAGCAGAAGTCATCATCATTTCGCAAGAGCCTTTGGAGATATTGACTATGATTAATGGGCTGTCGGCCATTGATCCGTTTCAGGAGATTTTTTATATTCAGAATTTCGATGGTCTTCTTGGAATCGACCTAAACACAGGTGAGGTGATCGCTGATGTCGAATTGACTTTACCTCTTGATGGATACTTCGATTTGATGCAATACAATCCTGAAAACGGAACATTCTATGGGGTACTTCGCACTTCTGGGAATGAGCAACTCTATTTGTCTAAGATCGATGTCACGGATGGAGAAGTCACGCTGATTTCTCCCACCTCATTTGGATCAGGCTTTTGGCTGAATGCACTCTCAACTATAGACACCTACCACCAAATTTATTACCTTCATAACTATGAAGGATTGATTGGGCTCAGCCTTGAAACAGGCGAAGTCATTTCACAATCAGTAGCCACCGTCCCTGATACTTACTACTTCGATTTTATGCGCTTTTACTCGCCCTCCTGCTCCACACCGGCCATTCCACTTGCATCTGCGGTAAGGAATTCGGCCAACCTTGTATCCTATCCAAATCCCGGTCAACAATCCATCCACATATCATTTGAAAATCCTGAAAGCCTGCCACACAAGCTACAGGTATTGAATATTTTCGGGCAATCTGTTGCCGTTTACGAAAACCTCACCTCCTCCAGCATCATACTCGATGCCAGTGCGTGGGAAGGCGGGGCGTATTATCTGAAACTAACTACTCCTGATGGAAATATTATCTCCGGTAAACTGCACATTTTCTGATCAATGTTTGTGAAAAAGAGTGACTTGATGTCTGCAGCCCGCAACATCACCATTCGCATTTTCAACGCGCCCGACCCTATCACCTACCGTTACCTCACTGCTGTAAATACTACATCGGTGGAGACCACGTATGGGATAGAGTTGGTGTAAAACCGTATCCGATTCGTCAAAAGACCCACTGCCATATTCTGGCAGTGGTTTTTTTTTTTTTGAGGTTGCGGAAGCTGCAGTCGCTAAGCACCTAAAAAAAAGGCCCACCCACCGTTGGCCTTTTTCACATCTCCCTACCTTTCGTACAACTCAAAAAACTACGAAATGAAAAACGCCCTGATTACTCTATCTGTTGTAGCAATGTTCATCAGCAACAGTGCACATGCACAAGCAACCGACCCCATACAACTGGACACCCTTCTGGCCATGCAGCAGATGTCTTATACAGAATTTCACCAGAGCGCACGGAGGCAGGGGTTTGTCTTTATCGGTAAGGACGAAGATTCATCCAAAACATGGGTGACCTATAGGTACGAGAAAGAAACAGAGGTGGAAGGCAAGACCACTGCGCATACCCTTGTGTTTAATGAGGGCTCGTCCACATCAGACTTGTTGTACACCACTTTTGATACAGACCTTGGCGCTGCCTACACCAGCCGTATGCTCAGCAGAGACTTCATAGTATCCGAATGTGCCTTCGTAGAAGAAACCACCGTTTGTTATGTAAAGAATCGGTTCCACGTCAAGTTCTCCAGGGTTCCGCGTGAAGGTGGTGTGCAATACTCGTTTAGTATAGGAGAGTAGAAAAACGCGCCTCTATCATTATTCCTTCACAAACCACCCCTTTAGCGAATACCCTGTGCCTGTTGCCCTGAACAATCCGTTCAGCATTCGTTTCGCTAATTGCAAATACCAGCGTGATTCTATTCTGCCGCGCAATAGTTCATCATCGCTGGTAGCAGACACTACCAGTTGATTCTTTCTTCCCGTGCTTTGGTTGAAGCGGGTGAGACTGATGCCTGTGGTATGTACTCTTTTCTTTTTTAAGCCGTGCAAACGCATCAGCGCAGTTAGCGTTTTGGGAGTGTAGTAGGCGAGGTGCTCCGGATAACTGATGATGTTGTATTGGTCCTTCAAAAGGAATCTGCTGAGTGCATTGAAGTTGGGCGTAGTGCAGAAAAACAATCCACCCGTGCGCAGTTTAGAGGCTATGAGGCGCATCTCATCCCGCGGATGGTTGATGTGTTCAATCACTTCAATGGATACCACTACATCAAATGCAACTGAGGTAAAAGTCTCATCAGACAATGCCCCATGAAACATCTCGATGCCCTTTGCCTCGCAGGTTTCCACAAGGGCGGTGCTGTATTCGGTGCCGTGCACGTTCCAGCCTCGCTTCTTTGCTTCGGTTAGGAAGTATCCATTGCCGCAACCGACATCCAGCATATTGCCTGTTTGCCTGTAAGGTTCAAATTCATCCAGCCATTCGTTGTATCGCTTTATGGTAATGGGCGAAATGAAATCGGTCTTGCCGTAGTTGCGATAGTAATCGTCTAACTTCTGCACCGTGGGTATCCGCTCGCAAAAAACAAAACCGCATTGCCTGCACTTCACCAATGGAATGGATTCAAAACCTGTAAGAGGTTTTAGCTCATTGCTTTTACACAATAGGCATTGGGTATGTCTTTCTGAAGTGCTCAACTATGCTGATTCAACTGCAACAAAAAAAGGGACAACCAAGCGTCATCCCTTTTAAATATTTCTCTGCTTATCTCAGCGCATTCCTCCGCGAACCTCTGCGATACTCATATCCTCCTCACTCCACAACAAACTCCTTGTCGTCCAGCTTCGGATTTATCTTCATTTCGTTGTACGTAAACTCCATTACTTGCCCACCTTGGTTGATGCTCATCTTCTTCACATACTTCACACCATCTTGCATGGCGTATTCCGAATAGACAGTCTCCACCAGCATAGCTTCTTCACCTTCGCCTTCCACACTCACACTTTTTAGACGCAGGCCAGTCGCCACGCTGAAATAGTCGGTAGTTACTTCTCCATTGGCTTTGGTCAGTTGCACCACATAGGCATTTTCATCGCCCACCTTGTCTATACCAAGCAAGGAGGGTGTGATGCCGTATTGCGCATAGTGCAGTTCGCCCAGCATATCGCATTGCATGCGGCTGTCCATCAGGTCGCCTTCTTCCATTGCACTCTTCTGACCCATTTGGTAGGTGTTTCCTTTTGCACCATCGTACACGTTCTTCATGGCTTCCATACCAGCCATGCTCACCGTCATTTTCATTTTGCTGTTGTCCTTCATCTTGATGTTCACCGCCATACTCATAGGTCCCATGGCCAGCGCACCATTTTGTTCAAATGATTTCACCTTAGAAAGTGCCTCGGCTCCACCCATTGCGTTCAAGTAGTTGTTCAGCACATCGCTTACAGTAACTCCGGCAGGTGCAGGCTTTATCTCGCTGAAGGGCGTGCCATCGTAGTTCAGCATTTCTACTTTGCCACTTGCTGCAAATTGCGCCAGCTTCGGGGCAACATCCTTGTTACCTACCACAGTTATGTTGCAGTTAGAAGGCTTGATGACACGCTTAGCCATAGCCTGCACATCCGCAGCAGTCACCGCATTCAGTTTTTGCAAATAGGTCTGATAGAAATCTTTTGGAAGGTTGTACTTCTCAATATTCAAAGCGAAGTTGGCAATGGTTTGCGGACGCTCCAGCGAGCGTGCAAAGTTTCCGGTCATAATGTTCTTCATGGTTTGCATGGTGCTGTCGGCCACAGGCTCGTTCACCAGTCGTTCCATTTCATACATGAACTGCACAATGGCACTGTCTGTTACTTCATTGCGCACACTTGCGCCTGCACTGAAGTTTCCAATCACTTCGTCTGGCGAAATGCTAGAATAGGCTCCGTAGGTGTATGCTTTGTCTTCGCGCAAGTTTTGCATCAGTCGCGCTTGAAAGCCGCTGCCACCCAGTATGTTGTTCAGCAAGCTGGCTACTATAGCATCTTGTGTTCCGGGCTTCAGGTCTATAGGGTAGGTAATGTCAATAACACTTTGCACGGCACCGGGTATGGGAGAAAATACTACGCGGTTTCCGGCAGGGGCTGTAGGTTGTGTGAATTTTCTTTCTGCCACCTTCGCGTCTTTCCATGTGCCGAAGTACTTATCGGCCTGTGCTTTTGCATCGGTAAATGTGATGTCACCTACCACTACTAAGTAAGCCACTCCAGGCTTGAAATTCTTCTGATAATAATTCACCAAATCATCGCTTGTGATGTTGGTCACGGTGCTTTCCGTCATCAACTCACCATAAGGATGGTTAGCGCCATAGTTGGCAATGCTGCTTAGGTTGTCAGAGATAGAACCCGGGTCGGTTTTACTGCTTGCCAAACCGGAGAGTGTTTGTTTTTTCGTCTTCTCCAGTTCCTCTTCGGGAAACGAAGGATTCAAAAGCACATCGCTCATGAGTTCCAAAAACTTCTCGCTGTGTTTCTTCAAGCAGCTTCCGAATACTCCATTGCCGCCAGTGCCTAGCGAGGCTCCAATGTAATCCACTGACTCATCTATTTGTGCCTTGGTGCGGCTGGTGGTGCCGGTGCCTATAAGGTCGCCAGCCATGCTTACATAACCACTCTTGCTTCCTTCTTGTATTGGGTCCAGGTCGAGTGTCATGTTGTAGCTCACCCTTGGCAACTTGTGGTTTTCTACCACTATTAGTTTTAGGCCGTTGGCCAATTGCACTTGTTGCGCCTGTCCTATTTGAATGACTGGTGCAGGGCCTGCCGCAGGCACAATGCTTCTGTCCACTTTCGGGCTGCATGCCATTAGCAGTGTTGCTATCGCTATCGTTGAAAAAATGTATTTCATTTCTTAATGTTCTATTGTGATGTATGAATTCTTAAAGCTCTGTCGCAGTTGAGAATTTATGCCCTTTGCCAACTGCTAACTAATTTATTGTTTTGAAAGATTAGGGTCGTTTAGGAAATAGAGTACCACGCGGTTTTCCTTGGTGTAATATTTCTTCGCTGCGTTCATGATGTCTTCTTTGGTCACCGCCATGTACTTCTGTATCTCCGTATTTATGAGGTTCGCATCACCGAAGTACATATGGTAGTTGGCAAGGCTTTCGGCAATACCTGCCATGCTGCTGTTGCGTGTTATGAAATCGTTCTCCACTTGGTTGCGAAGTTTTTCAAATTCAATAGTTGTAATCAATTCAACTTTTGCTTTATCAAATTCTGCATTCATAGCATCTTCCACTTGCTTCGGATCCACACCCATATTAGCAAGACTGTAGGCCAGTGTAAGACCGGGATGTTCTGTGTTGTAGGTAAAGGCAGCAGCAAACAATGCAAGTTCTTGCTCATCTACCAGCGATTTATTCAATCGTGAACTCTGACCCTGCGAAAGCAATTGGTTCAACATATCCACTGCATAGAAGTCAGTGGTGCCTTGTGCAGGAATGTGGTAAGCTTGTACAATCATAGGAAGCTGATCCTTCACACCTATTGTGTCGCGGACCTCGCCTTTGTTCAGTGGCTCCACTTGTGTCGGGCGCGGAATTTCAGTGGTGCCTTTTGGTATTGTGCTGAAATATTTGTCGATGAGTTTCTTGGTTTCTTCAATCGTAATGTCACCTGCAATGCTTAGCACAGCATTGTTGGGTACATAAAACTGCTTGTAGAAATTGATGAAGTCTTGCTCTTGTGCAGCATTCAGATCATCCATGCTACCGATGGGTGTAGTTTGGTAAGGATGCACATCAAAAGCAGCATCCAGCGTTGAAGGAAACAACTGACCATAAGGTTGGTTGTCGTAGCGCTGACGCTTCTCTTCCTTTACTACCTCGCGTTGAGTTTCAATTCCCTTTATATCCACCTTGGCGTGCAACATGCGCTCGCTCTCCAACCACAGGCCTAGCTCTAATTGATTGCTTGGAAGCAATTCGTAGTAGAAAGTTCTATCCTGCGAGGTGTTGGCATTGAGCCCGCCACCGGCATTTTCTACGTACTTGCTGTACTGTCCGCGACCTATGTTTTCGCTTCCTTCAAACAGCAGGTGTTCAAAGAAGTGTGCCATGCCAGTGCGTCCTGCAGTTTCGTTTTTCGAACCCACGTGATACATAATGGTAACGGCCACAATAGGTGTGGTATGGTCTTCATGCAAAATCACATGAAGTCCGTTTTTTAAATCGTATTCAGCGAACTGAATGTTTTGAGAAAATGCACTTGAGCCAATTAGAATTGCAGCAGCAAGAGCAAATAAGGTTTGTTTCATTAGAATTTATTTTGGGGTGCGAAAGTAGAAAACGGAGAAAGTCAATCAGTGTGGCAGTGTTGCATGGCAAATGGTGAAGATGTGCGGTAGCTGAGTTGGATGATAATGGCTAAGAACCTGCTCGGATATATTTGCCCAATGCAGCCCATCAGAGAATTCCTTCAACAAAAGATCGAAGAGCTTTCCTTCAGCAAAGTCACTTTTGATGAACCAGTAATTTCCACTAAAGTGCTTGACTCTATCAGTGTAGTGGATTTGCTTGTAGCTATAGAAGAACATACAGGCATTTTCATTTCCAATAGTGAATACGAGGAGGAGAAGTTTGATACAATTGAACGGATAGTAGAATTCCTCAAGACCAAAGGCTATGATGCAGCATGAAGTCGTTTTTCAAAGAACATATCATTCCTATTGTTTGTGTCTTGCTGTTTGTTTTATTGTTGGATGCTTGGTATTGGCACTATGATTCATGTTTGCCGAAAGCAAAGGAACTGCCCTGGAGTTTTGCTGACAAGCACTTCGAGATCGAGAAAAATGCTGAATACACCAATTATGCGGATAATTTGAAGGCCAAGTGGCAAATCATTCAGGCATTGGCATCAAAGAAATCAGTGGTGCTGTTCGGATCATCTGAATTGACCTCCAACAGTCCATACCAATGCAGTCGTTTCTTTCGCGATTCGCTGTATTGTTCTATGACTAGCATTGGTCATGCGGGCAATCAATGTATGAGCATCATGGCGCAGCTCATGGCATTCGAGCAATTTAATGAGAAGTCAAAAATTGCCATCATCGTTTCGCCTAGTTGGTTTATGGATGGCTATGCAAAGGGCACTGCGCTGCAACCATTTCTTGAATACAATGATGTGGAAATGCTCAACACTGCTTTGCAATCTGATGCAACTTTCAGCGATGCGCTGGCTAAGTACATGTTGTCGCATGAAACTGATTTCAGAGGAGCAAGTGTGGCAATAGACCATGCAATGGACGAAATGAAGTATGATTCAAAACCGCAACAGGGAATTGCTTCTAAAATGGCAACCAGTATTCGCCATCAATTCCAACGCACCGAGCAGGGCAACAAGTTTGTAGCTGCAATAATGAAAGACTGGCCGGACAGCGCTTGCCGACAGGTGAATGAATCTTGGTGGAGTGCACTTAGTGAAAAAGCAAATCAAAGGCATTCTGAAAAAAGCAACAACAATACCTGGGGTGTGAGTAATGAATATTACGATGAATATTTGAAAGGAGACAAGAAGAAGATTGTAGCGGTTGACCATGACTACAACCAAGAATTAGAAGACTTCAGAATGTTGGTGAGTTATGTCAAGTTGAGGAAAATGAATGCAGTATTTATCCTACAACCACTCAATCCTCTAGCATACGAAAATCTGCAGCAAGGCGATTCTACTGTCGAAGAAGTAAGCGCCATTATTAGCAACAGTAGCTACCCATACTTGAACTTGTTTACCTCTGATACTGCACAATACAAAAAGCCATTGCTCGATGATGTGATGCACTTTGGCGATTATGGATTTCTACTTACCAATCAATTCATCTATGAAAAACTGGTGGCTAGTCAGCAATAAAAAGGCGTTGAAAAATGCTGTTGTCTACCTGCTGCTGTTTGCCGGCATGTTTTGGCTATATAGAATTGATCCCAGCGGGCAAGGCACCATAGAAACCTCTGCAACCTTTGTCTATCAACAATTCTGATGTTGCCATTCAGTGACATAGAATTTTTCATTCTTGCCATCTGCATGGTGAGTGCGGCATACGCATGCAGACAATGGTTGAGCAGTGTCATATCATATCGCTCGCTGTTGTTGTCGCTTTCGCTGCTTTACACATTGTTCTTCTTTCCTAAGCCGTGGCATGTGCTGCTGTATGTGCTTTATGCCTATGGCATTTATTATTTGTTCACCTTCCTATTGCGCTGGAAAAACAAATTACTGGGCATTGCACTTACGCTGCTGCCTATGCTATTGGTGAAGTCGGAGTGGGCATTGAAAGTGCACAATGAAAAATTATATACCATCATTTCGTTCGCAGGTCTCTCCTACATGTGCTTCAAAATGATGAGCGTTTATATGGATGCGCACGCTTCTAAACCGAAGGCCAATTTTCTGAACTACGTGAGTTATTTGCTCTTCACACCAACGCTATTGATAGGACCGCTGGATCGATTGCCACGCTTCGAAAAGGATTTGCAACGCGGCTATGCAGGTATGAATGCACTGTCTTTTCGGTCGGGTTGGGAAAGTGTGATGCTTGGTTTGCTTTACAAATTTGTAGTTGCAGAATGCATCTATCGTTATTGTCTTTTGCCTCTGGAGGCAGAGCAAGGCTTTTGGGTTTTGCTTGCAAATATTTACTGTTATCTCTTTTATCTTTTCTTTGATTTTGCAGGCTATTCGCATTTGGCAATAGGTCTCGGAAAAATGCTTGGGATAGACGTTCCTATAAATTTCAACCAACCATTTCTTGCGCGCAATCCTCAAGACTTATGGTTGCGTTGGCATAAATCATTGGGTGACTGGTTGAAGGATTATTTCTTCATGCCACTTTACAAATTTTTCAGTGAGAGGAAGGCAATGAAGCCATTTCCACTTTGGAGACAAAACATTGCTTTGTTCTTCACCTTTCTTCTCATGGGCGCTTGGAATGGATTTGAATCCCATTATTTATTGAGTGGCGCATTGTTCGGAATGTATTCTGTGGTGCATAACACCTATGTTCATTTTTGCAAGAAGACAAAAAGGGATGTAGTGTTCGGAGGTTTAAACGAAGGTACAGTGAAGTACCTATCGATATTTATCATGATAAACCTCGTTGCCATTGCCATCTACATTTTCAGCGGGCGCAGCTGGTCTTTTTGAAATAGAGAATGAGATTTAATTACCAATATAACGAGTGGATCGAAACGGAAAACGAACGCCACAAGTTGGCTGTTGCCGGCAGTGATGGAGACCTTACTTGGGTTCAGTTTGTTGAATTGGTTGAACGAGTGGAGGAGCGATTAAAATCCATTGCTATTCCTGCTGGTCATCCCATTATTATCTATGGACACAAGGAGAAGTTGTTTCCTGCGGCCATTGCGGCTTGCATGCGTTTATCGATTCCATATGTGCCCGTTGATATCATTTATCCGCATGACCGCATAGCACGGGTGAAGGAGCTCACCTCGAGTGATTGTGTAATCTATTGTAGTGACAAAAAGCTTGATTTAGACTTTGCTTTTGAAATTGATCACGAACTCGGCATTACCAAGAAATCTGAAACTTGGTTTAGTACGGTCAAAGGTTTTGACATCAATGATCCAATCAGGTACATCATCTTTACTTCAGGTAGCA
Organism: Flavobacteriales bacterium; assembly: GCA_031414655.1. Lineage (GTDB taxonomy): Bacteria > Bacteroidota > Bacteroidia > Flavobacteriales_D > Sanyastnellaceae > JANNVZ01. The sequence continues at coordinate 44,362 of JANNVZ010000005.1, read as the reverse complement.
CAGGCGAACCAAAGGGTGTTCAAATAACCAATTCTGCGGTGTGTAGTTTTATAGGTTGGATTGATGGTGTCTTTCATATTTCAAAGAATGAAGTGCTCATCAATCAGGCGCCATTTAGTTTTGACCTGTCTGTTTATGAATTGACTTTCTTCTTGCACTATGGTGCTACTTTGATTTTGAATGATGGCGCTACTTGTAAAAACGCGGAGTTGTTTCTTACTCGTATCAATCGATACGGAGGAAGTTTGTGGGTAAGTACACCTTCGTTTGCCTATATCTATTTGCGTGAAAGAGTATTCAATGAAGTCGCCTTGCCATCGCTCAACTACTTCTTGTTCTGTGGCGAAACTTTGCCCACAACCACAGCAAAAAAGCTTTATCAATTGTTTCCAAGCAGCAAGGTGGTGAACACCTATGGCCCAACAGAAGCAACAGTCGCCACTACATACGTTTTGCTCGATGAAGAAATGATAGAGAAATACAGCAGCCTTCCGGTGGGTGTTGTTAAGGCGGATTCACAAATCATACTCGAAAACCCTGATGAAAGTGGAGTAGGAGAGATGGTCATCATTGGCGACAATGTCTCCATCGGATACATCGGAAGAGATGATCTGAACAAAGATCGTTTTCTGATGGTGGATGGAAAACGAGCCTATAGAACAGGTGATCAGGGCTACTACCAAGATGGCATGTTGTTCTACCTCGGAAGGAATGATGACCAAATAAAACTCAACGGTTATCGCATTGAGTTGGATGAAATTTCGGAGGTGCTCAAGGCAGCTTATGGCGTTAGCAATGCTTCCTCCATAGCCTTAAAAGTAAATAATGTACCAAGGAAAATTGTTGCATTTGTAACCGCAAAGAGTGGCTTTGAAGTAAATCCTTCTGATGTAAAATACCTAGCCGCACAAAAACTACCTGCTTATATGGTGCCTGACGATATTGTTGTCATCGACCAACTGCCATTGAATGATAATTCCAAAACAGATAAGAAGAAGTTGGAAGCGATTTATCTAGGAAGAAATAGCTGAGACAGAGGCTCGTGCTTGTTTCAAAAAAATCAAAACCCAGAAGCAGAAGAAAACAATTCCTGCTTGCACTTCGAGAAAGGACTCGAAAAGAAAATTCATTCCGCAGAGAAGAATAAAATTCATGAGTAAAGTGTCTCTGTGTTTTATCGTGCTGATAAGGAGAGCAAGTAAACATGCAATGAGCAACGAAATTCCAAGCCAACCATGCTCGGCTCCTGCCTGCAAAAATTGATTGTGTGCGTTTAGTTTTCGCTCAGCCGCGTAGCCTTCGTTCATCTGGTTGTACTTCTTTATCAACTCATACTCCGTGTCGCCTGTGCCAACTCCCCATGGGTTTTGTAAAAGCAATTCGAAAGAGGCTCCCCAAGTTACAAAGCGAAGTTCAGTGCTCGAATGGGCTTCATGCTGTTGCGGAACAACCGTTTCGGTTGGCTTATGAATTTCGATATCATTTACAGCAGCGCTTAGACGAACTGATGAACCGGGCGCTAACAATGAACTTGCGACCATCAAAGCAATGGCAGAGAAGAGGATTGCAGTTGCCGAAATCAAAGACTTTTTATTTTTCCACCAGCACCATGCGCCCATCACCATGGAGATGAGTGCAGCTATAAAACCTGCCTTGGAAGCCAACATGCTGATGAAGACTATAATGATAGAACACAGTAAAAAATTTAGCCATTGCTTACTCAAAACATAGTCTGCCAAAGAGGCATTGCGAATCAATATGAACAATGCCATGGACATGTAAGTGGCTGCATAAGTGGGATGAAAAAATATGCCAAGTTTCTCGTAACTGAGATAAGACAAATCAGCAAAGAGAGATGTCCGATAAAGCCCATAGCTAAGAGCCAGCAATACAAAAGCTATACAACCACAAACAAATGCGAGCAGAATTTTCCGCAATTCATTCTTTGATAGCGGAGGCATCATCCATGCAATGACAGGAAAGACCACATAGGATAGTTTGATTCCTACTTCGTTCAAACCTTCGCTTACGTGATCTGAATAACTAAGACCACAGAGGTGAAGAATGAAAATGGCTGTTAAGAGTAAAAAGGGAGTTTGTTTTTTATCAAAAAAAACGCTCTTTTGTTTTATACAAAACCAAATGCAAGAGAGACCAAGAAGCAGAATAAAACCAGGCACAAATTTTTTCGCCAATGGAATGGTGAATGCAATAGATATGCAACCCCACACATGCCAAGGAGTATCTCGCCACTTCATATTTAGGTCAGTATTCAAATACCCTGTGCCACTTTTATTCGTTGCAATTGGGCAATGTGATGACGCTGATGATTGAGCATGAACTCGACCGCCTGCAGCACGTTCAGCATACCTGCAACGGGTTGGCGAAATACCAATTTGTTATAGTGCTGCGCTTCAACAGAGGCTAGAAATTGCTCAAGCTCCTTGCGCTGTCTGCCCCAATGTGTAGTCATTTGGCCAAAGGTGAAATTGCCTGTTGGTTCTGGCAACACAGCGGGCGCTTTGTAACGCTCATTTGAAGCAAGACGCGAATTCACCGCTTTACTGTTAGTTGCATTTTCTTCCCCTGATAATTCAAGTGATTCCCATCCGCTGCTCGATTTTTTCTTCATATAGGCTAGTGAGGCAGACTCAGCCCACATGATGTGCTCCACTACTTGGTTAGCGCTCCATCCTTCTTCTGGTTTCCAACTCAATTGGTCGTCTGTCCAGTCTTTCAGCACTTTCAGAAATTCATCTTTGGCTTTCGACAGTTCATTCCAACGAGTTGCTAGTTCTTCATTCATAGGTATAAAAATTTTTGACAACATTAAGGAGTGAAAAGCATTTCAATGTGTGGAATATCATCTTCCAGGTATTCACCAGTTACTTGCTTAAACCCAAAACCTTCATAGAACCTTTTGAGATAGGACTGAGCTGAAATGCGAATGGATGGATTGTTCATGTTGCTATTCAAATGTTCCATTGCGCGCTTCATCAGTTCTCTTCCGGTTCCATTTCTCCTAACTAAAGCTGAGGTAGCAACTCGTCCAATGCTCCATTCATTGTATGAAACTGTTGGTTTTACCAGACGAGCGTATGCTTGTGCTTTTCCCTCACTGTCCATTGCGAAGAGATGTAAACTTTTTTTGTCTTTGCCGTCAGCATCTTGATAGGGACAGTTCTGCTCCACCACAAAAACGTTAATGCGCAGTGCAATAATTTCATACAACTCGTCAGTGGTCAGCTCTTCCCACTTTCTTATTTGCCAATGAAGGTTCATCGGACGAAAATATCCTTTCTCGCGAATGTTTTTTAGACTAGTAATTTTTATTGTACAAGTTAAAAGAACGACTTTTCGCGCTTCAAATAATGGATTGAGTCCATTTGTATCCGAATTATGAACTATCTCTCAGTAGAAAATCTCACCAAATCATTTGGCATTAACAGCCTTTTTGAAAACCTCACATTTGGAATCGAAAAAGGCCAAAAAATTGCACTTGTTGCGCGCAATGGGGTAGGCAAAAGTTCGCTCTTCAGGATTCTTGTTGGGCTAGACACGCCTGATGGTGGAACAGTTACCTACAACAAGGAGGTGCGTCTTGGTTTCCTTTCGCAGGACCAAGAATTGAACAATGCAAAGACCATTTTAGAAAACATTTTTGCAGCTGACAATCCGAAAACGAAAGCCATAGCAGACTATGAAAAGGCTTTGGAACATCACAATGAAAAAGAATACCAGTTGGCCCATGATGCGATGGACAGAACAGGTGCTTGGGACTACGAAGCGCGCGCTCGTGAGGTGCTGGGGAAATTGGATATTCATGACTTAGAACGATTGGTGGGTTCATTGTCTGGTGGGCAAAAAAGAAGAATTGCATTAGCAAAAGTCCTCATAGAAGAACCTGATTTGGTGCTGTTGGACGAGCCAACCAACCACCTTGACTTGGAGATGATAGAGTGGTTGGAGGAATTTTTGTCACAGAGTAACATGACCATCTTCATGATTACACACGACAGGTATTTCCTTGAAAATATTACCGATGAAATTCTTGAGATGGAGAACAAAACGCTCTATCGCTACAAAGGAAATTTCTCCTACTACCTCGAAAAAAAGGCAGAGCGCGAACAATTGGATAGCGTAGTGCGTGGTAAGGCAGAAATGCTTTTCAAAAAAGAACTGGAATGGGCACGCAAAATGCCGCGCGCCCGCACAGTCAAAAGTAAATCGCGCATGGGCGACTTTTATGAATTGAAGGAAAGCTTGGTGCGAAGTAATGATCCCGATGCCCTGGAGTTGGAGATCAACATGAGTCGCATGGGCAGCAAAATTGTGGAGCTGCACAAAGTGAAAAAATCATATGGCGATGTCAAAATTTTGGATGGCTTCGACTATGTATTTAAGAACAAAGAGAAGATAGGAATTGTAGGCCGAAATGGAACCGGCAAGACCACATTGCTTAACATGATTACGCAACAACTTGAGCCTGATGGTGGCAAGGTGGTAGTGGGCGAAACAATTGTGTTTGGCTACTTCAATCAACAGGGAATGCCTTTGAAAGATGGCTTGCGATTGTTGGAAGTGGTGCGCGAAATAGCCGATTTTATTCCTCTTACAAAAGGAAAAACGATCACCGCTTCGCAGATGCTCGAGCGTTTTATGTTTCCCAAACATCAGCACAGCACCTTTGTGGAGAAGCTAAGCGGTGGAGAAAAAAAGCGACTGCAATTGTTGATGGTTCTGATGAAGAATCCAAACTTTCTGATACTGGACGAGCCCACCAACGACCTCGATGTATTCACTCTTGCAGCTCTGGAAGATTACCTTCTTTATTATCCTGGTTGCCTCATTATTGTTAGTCACGACAGGTATTTTTTGGATAAGTTGGTCGACCACATGTTCGTGCTGGATGGCGAAGGAGTAGTGCGCGACATTCTAGGCAATTATGACGCCTACCGAAGAATGGAAGAACAACGCAGCATTCAAAAATCTGCCGAGAAGAGAGAAGAGGTTATAGAAAAGAAGGCCGCCAAAAATGACGGCCCAAAAACAAAACTGTCTTTCAAAGAGAAGCATGAGTTAGAACAAATAGACAAAGACTTGCCGCGCCTAGAAGAAGAGAAAAAGATGTGGGAGGAAAAATTAGCCAGCCACATCAGCGACCATGAAGAGCTGATGGCAAGTACAGAAAAACTTGGAGCAATAGTGAGTGAAATAGACCAAAAGAGTGCACGATGGCTTGAGCTGAGTGAGTTTGAATCTTAAAATCCATCACTCGTTTTTACCCGGTGCCACAGCATATTCCAAGCTTCTGAAAATTCGCCTTCACTCCAGTCAGGCTCTAATGGTGAGCCTATCCACATTCCATTCTCCTGGTGAATACGCCAATAGAAGACAAATGCCTCATGAGCATCGGTTTTTCGGTAGTCCATGCGTCCCCATTTGATTAAGAAAAAGTGCAATTCCCCATCTACTTCTTGCACCATATATTTCCCTTGGCTAAACCATTTCAGCACTTCTATCTCACGCTGTGCAGGGTGGTTTTCGAGCAATGAAAGGTTTCGGGAAAAAGCTACCCATTCAACCTCTTCTTTGTCTTGCAGGGTGGAATACTCAGCAACATAAATGGAGTCATTTGTTGCCGCTATTCCAGACCAAAGCCAATTATTGAACATGCTAGGTGAAGTATAAAGTGCAGTAGTTTCGATGTTGTTTCTTTTAAGCTCTTCAGCAAAATGCTGGTGCACATTGTACTTGTTTACCAATGTATAGCCCATATAGAAGAGACTATATGCCACGCTTGCATAAGCCCATTTTATTCGTTTTGGGTTTTCTCTTCGCATGAACATGCAAACGATGAGAATCAGCATAAATGGCAAAGTCCAAAACGGATCGACCACAGCAATGTTATTGAATCCCACCAAATAGTTGGTGAATGGAAGAAAAAGTTGAGTGCCATACGTAGTGCAGCAATCAAGCAGTGTATGGGTCAAAAAACATAAATACCAGGTGACGTACCAAAGCTTAAAACTGAATCGCTTCTTAAAAATGATATGACAAAGCCAAGCAAAAGGAATGGCCAAAACCAAGTGAACAAACATGCTGTGGCTATAACCACGGTGTATTTGCAACTTGGTTAACTCATCCGAAAAAAGTGGGTTGAGAAGAATGTCTAAATCAGGTATGGTGCCAGCTATGGCGCCTATAAACTGTCCCCAATTACCTATCTTTTTTCCGAGTGCTATCTCGCCAACAGCAGCCCCAAGAACTATTTGTGAAAGTGAATCCAATGGAATGATAAAATTTTGCGCGAAGTAAATAGGAGTTTGAAGAGAATGCGGAAAATCATTCTTGGGGGCTTTCTACATTGCACCCCCTCATCAAAAGCCTATACCATTGGACCATCATCGCATAGACCCCGCCCAAAAGCTGACCATTGAAATCATTCAGCAAATCATTTTTTCTGAAATTGAGCTGACAGCAGAAGCGGTAAGGCGCATAAAGAAGTGTCGCGAATATTTGGACCAATATCTCAGTGTGGCGGACGCACCTGTGTATGGCGTAAACACGGGCTTTGGTTCACTTTGCAATACTGTTATTTCCAACAGTGAATTGGAACAATTGCAAAGGAACTTGCTACTATCTCATGCGTGCGGAATGGGTGAGGAAGTGCCACATGAAATTGTAAAACTCATGCTGCTATTAAAAGTGCACGGCCTCAGTTATGGTCACAGCGGAGTTCAATTAGAAACCGTGCAAAGGCTTGTTGACTTCTACAATCTCAATATTATTCCTGTAGTTTATCAGCAGGGATCGCTTGGTGCAAGTGGCGATTTGGCACCACTTGCTCACCTTGCATTGCCGCTCATTGGCGAGGGCGAGGTTTATTTTAACGGTATAAAAATGCAAGCAGCTCAGGCATTGCAGCAAGCCAATTTGCAGCCACTAACGTTGAAGAGTAAAGAAGGCCTTGCCCTCATAAACGGCACTCAATTTATGAATGCGTATGCAGTGCATTGTCTCTTGCAGGCAATGAATCTTCAACACAAAGGCAGCGTCATTGCGGCTATGTCCATTGATGCCTTTGATGCGCGACCTGAGCCTTTTGATGATTTGATTCATGCAGTGCGCCCACATGGGCAAAGGGAAGTTGCTGCGCAGATGCGCCAACTGCTGAAGACAAGTGAAATGCAAAAACAGAAAAAGGAACATGTGCAAGACCCTTATAGTTTTCGATGCATACCTCAGGTGCATGGTGCAAGCTGGGATGCTATCAACTACGTTAAGCAAGTGGTGGAAACGGAAATCAATTCTGTAACGGATAACCCCATCATTTTTCCCGATGAAAACCGAATTATCTCAGGAGGAAATTTTCATGGACAGCCTTTAGCGCTTGCACTCGACTTTCTTGCAATAGCCCTTGCAGAACTTGGAAGTATTTCTGAAAGGAGAACCTACAAACTGATAAGTGGTCAGCACGGGCTTCCGTCTTATCTGGCTCAGGATGCAGGTTTAAACAGTGGTTTTATGATCACCCAGTACACCGCAGCCAGCATTGTTTCTCAAAACAAACAACTGTGCTCACCAGCCAGCATTGATACCATTGATAGCAGCAATGGTCAAGAAGATCATGTGAGCATGGGAGCCAATGCAGCTACAAAATGCTATCGCGTGGTGGAGAATACAAAAAGCATTTTTTCTATCGAACTGCTAGCAGCTGCGCAGGCATTGGATTTTAGAAGACCGTCTAAAAGCTCAACTGAGGTGGAAGCACTTCATGCTCAGGTGCGACAAAAGGTGAAGTTCTCTCAAAAAGATGAATACATGCGCGATGCGATGATGAAGGTTCGTGAAGTTCTATGAAGTTTACTTTTTAAATAGCAACCTGTCCAAAGAGTATTTACCCCCACCTAAGAAAAAGATGGCGGTGAAGGCAGCACAATAGATGAGTGACGCTTCTTTGTCGTTCAAGGAATCGTGCAAGTGAATATTGAATGCAGCCACCGCCATGCAGAGGATAATTGGGACAGCAGCGAAGCGGGTGAAAAGGCCCAATACAATAAAGATGCAGCAGAAGAACTCAGCAAAAATGGTAAGTGCTGCAGCCATGCTTACAGGCATTCCAAAAGGTTCAGCAAAATCTACTTTTAACTCGTCCCAATTCATCATTTTACTGTAACCATGAAGCCATAGCATAAGGCCACCAAAGACAAGTCGTAAGATGAATGATGCTAGGTCAACACTGAGCGCTTGAGAGGAAAAGAGTCGTTTTATCATCTGGTTTTTTCTAAAATGAAGGTTTTCTTGCGGCAGATTATTATTCCCTATTCATCCGGGTTCTTTCTACCCGCACATTCCCATTGATGATTGCATTCATAAATGAAATGAAAAGCGAAAGAAAAAATGCTGCCCAAAAAGTTCTTATTTCAAATCCTTCTACAAGCTGGTCTGCAATCATAAGCATCACAGTATTGATGACCAAGAGGAAAAGTCCGAGTGTGACAATGGTGGCTGGTATGGTGAGAATAATCAACAGCGGTTTTAAAACCATGTTGAGTAGGGCCAATATGAAGGCTGCAACGAGTGCAATCCAGTTCTCGGAGAAGCTCACATTGTCCATTAGGTAATCGCCAAGCAGCAGTGCCAAGGCCGTTACCATAATGTTCAGAATAAATTTTTTCAAGAAGGGAGAAAGTTCCATGACCGCAATATTACAATGAGGTGAGTTGCTTGTTCACTACTTCATGCCTCGTGCAATGAAATAGTCAAATACTTTCGCGCTCTAAAATTTTTGAGAATATGAAATTTTTTATAGATACTGCAAATCTTGATCAGATACGTGAAGCAATGGACCTTGGAGTGTTGGACGGTGTTACCACCAATCCTTCATTGATGGCGAAGGAAGGCATTTCAGGAAAGGACAATGTGATGAAGCACTACAAAGCCATTTGTGAAATAGTGGGCGAAGGTGATGTAAGTGCCGAAGTAATTGCCACTGACTTCAAAGGCATGATAGAAGAGGGTGAAGAACTAGCCGAACTGCATCCGAACATCGTAGTGAAAGTGCCCATGATCAAAGACGGTGTGAAAGCACTCAAGTATTTTTCAGATAAGGGAATTTCCACCAACTGCACACTCGTATTCAGTGCAGGACAGGCGCTGCTAGCTGCCAAGGCAGGAGCTACCTATGTGTCACCTTTTGTTGGTCGCTTGGACGATATAAGCACTGATGGCTTGGATTTGATAGAACAAATAAGAATCATCTATGATAATTACGCTTTCGATACGCAAATACTCGCGGCTTCTGTTCGTCACCCGATGCACATATTGAAATGTGCTGAAATAGGTGCCGATGTAATGACAGGCCCATTGAGCGTAATCATGCAATTGCTAAAACACCCACTTACCGATAGCGGACTAGCTCAGTTTCTAGCCGATCACGCCAAGGCTGCTGGCAAATAAAGAATGCTTTTAGAGATAAGGGAAAACAATATTGACAAACGCAAAATGCAGGAGGTAATTGATTGCCTCAGAAGCGGTGGCGTCATTGTTTACCCAACGGATACTGTTTACAGTTTTGGCTGCGACCTCAATAACGCAAAAGCTATTGAGCGCATTGCTAAACTGAAAAACATACGCGCGGATAAGGCAAATTTCTCTATTGTTTGCTCAGACTTATCTCATATTTCAGATTACAGCAAACAAGTGAATAATCAGGTGTTTAAACTGATGAAGTCATTGCTGCCGGGGCCTTACACATTCATTTTGGAAGGAAGTAAGAACATTCCCAAAATGTTTTCTGAGCGAAAAAAAACGATAGGTATTCGCGTGCCAGACAATGCCATAGCACTTGCTATAGTTACCGAGTTGGGCAATCCCATTATTGCTACTTCTGTGCATGACGAGGATGATGTGATGGAGTACACCACTGATCCAGAATTGATACATGAAAAATTTGAGCGGGAGGTAGACATAGTAATAGATGGTGGAATGGGCGGCCTTGATGCATCTACTATCCTTGACTGCACGGGCGAGCAGATTGTGCTTGTGCGCGAAGGCAAAGGCCCCGTTGCTCATCTCTTGAACTAGGAATTGTTCATTTCGCCACAGGCAAATACCTCATTCGAGGTAGGCTGAGTTCAAAGGGGTAAAAATATTTTCGCATCGTCTGTAAATGCCCTTTCATGCTTACAAGTAAGAAAAACTGTAGTGCGAATAAAGTTGGATGCCATGCGTGTCCTCTGCTGTCATCGGGTCACACCACACATGATAAGAAGAGTAATTGCTGCAAAAGCTTCAAGCATGGCAAGCGCTGCAAGAAGTGTCCTGGCAAGAAGAAATAATTCAATGCACTATTGAAGTGTCATTCATCATGGCACTTTGTTTCAAATTTTCAGATTCTCAAAATTTTCCTGAAGTGGCGAATTGTCCCTTTGTTCGTTTATCATTGTCGGCAAACAACAAAACCACACCAAAATCTTATGAGTAAAGTTTGGATGAAGAAACCCATTGAGTCCATGATGCGCGACTCTGAACATGGCGGACTAAAACGCACACTTGGAGCAACCAGTCTTGTGATGCTGGGTATAGGCGCCATTATAGGCGCAGGTCTTTTTGTGCGAACAGCCTCAGCAAGCGCTGAAGCTGCTGGCTCCGCAGTTACTATTTCATTTATGATCGCAGCTATCGGTTGCGCTTTTGCTGGACTTTGTTATGCCGAGTTCGCTTCTATGTTCCCTATTTCGGGCAGTGCTTATGCGTATGCATACACCACAATGGGCGAATTGGTAGCATGGATAATTGGTTGGGCCTTGATTATGGAATACGCGCTGGGCGCTGCCACGGTGAGTATAGCATGGAGCGAGTATTTGAATAATTTGATGATTTCGCTCGGAGGAAGTGCCATTCCTTATGAATGGTGTCACTCGCCATTCGAACACCTTTATAAGGTATTTGATGCGGGCAGCATAACTCAAATCACCTCCCATTTTGCAGCTTTACCTCCTACAATTATTGAAGGGGTAAGCACACCCATTCCCGTTCCTGCTGTAAAGGAAGGCTTACTTGTCTTGAATGAAAGCCAGTTCGAATTGCTGCCCAATAACCTGTCTTCAATGGTGCAAAAACAATCAGGCTGGATGAATGCGCCTGCGTTATCCATTTTGCTTGCATTGACCTTGCTACTGATAAAAGGAACACAGGAATCCGCGTTGGTGAATAGCATTATTGTATTTATTAAAGTAGCTATTGTGCTTGTGTTTATCGCACTTGGTTTCCACTACATCAATGGTGAGAATTATGTGCCGTACATGATACCTGAAGGAACTCCTGATCATGAAGGATTCTTCCAACACGGTTGGGGTGGAGTGCTTCGCGGTGCAGGAATAGTATTTTTTGCATTCATAGGTTTTGATGCTGTAAGCACTGCAGCACAAGAAGCTAAGAACCCACAACGTGATATGCCAATTGGTATCTTGGGTTCGCTTGTGGTTTGCACCATTCTCTACATTTTGTTTGCACACGTGCTTACAGGCGTGGCAAACTGGTCCGATTTTGCTGACCCTACCAAAGGAAAGGAAGCTTCAGTTGCCTATGCCATTCAAACTTACATGGTGGATCATGTGTGGCTCGCCAAGTTCATTACCATAGCCATTCTTGCAGGATTTAGTTCGGTTATATTGGTGATGCTTATGGGGCAAAGCCGTGTATTCTTCAGTATGAGCAATGATGGCCTTATTCCAAAAGTATTCTCCGAACTTCACCCGAAATTTAGGACACCTTACAAGTCAAACTGGATTCTGTTTGTATTTGTCGGATTGTTTGCCGCCTTCATTCCTGGCAGTGTGGCAGGTGATCTTACATCGTTTGGAACCTTGCTCGCCTTCGTGCTTGTTTGTGCAGGTATCTTGGTGCTTCGCAATACAAATCCGGGTATTAAACGCCCTTTCAAAACTCCTCTTGTTCCTCTGGTTCCTATCCTTGGTATCCTTGTGTGTATGGCTATGATTATTTCGCTTGACCATGTCACGCAAATTGTGGCCATTTGCTGGATGGTTTTTGGATTGGCTATTTACTTCGGCTACAGCCAATATCACAGTAAACTAGGTGGTAACAAAAATGCTGGCCTCAACACGATGGATGAAGACGAAATAAGAAGAGTTCAATAGAAAAAAAAATAGAATGGAAAAAACATGGGTGGACTTTTTAGTCCGCCCATTTTTGTTTGATTACGTTTGCCTAAACATAGAACCCTAAAAGCAATGCGACAGAAAATAGTAGCAGGAAACTGGAAAATGAATAAGACCATCAACGAGGCTGTTGAGCTTGCTATGGATTTGCACAACTACAGTCCTGATTTTCCGAAGGAAGTAAAAGTGATTGTGGCGCCTCCTTCCCTCTATTTGGCCAACATTCAACTACTGGAACATCCCACCTATGTGCTGGCCGCGCAGAATTGTAGCCATCATGATTATGGAGCATTTACGGGAGAGATAAGCCCTGCTATGTTGCATGAAATGAATGTGGATTACTGCCTTGTTGGCCATAGCGAGCGTAGGCAATACTTTCACGAAACGCCCGAAATGATAGGTAAAAAAGTAGACGCTTGTCTTCGAAATAATGTTCACCCCATCTTCTGCTGTGGTGAAGTATTGGATGACCGAAATGCGCACAAACATTTTGTTACTGTTCTTCATCAACTAGAACATTCGCTGTTTCATCTAGACACCGATGCTATGAAAAAAGTGATAGTAGCCTATGAACCTGTTTGGGCCATTGGCACTGGTGTCACAGCATCTAATGAACAAGCGGAAGAGATGCACGCCTTCATCCGTGAGCAGCTTGCCGAGCATTTTGGTGCCAATGCCTCTGAAGAAATTTCTATCCTTTATGGAGGTAGTGTAAGTGCTTCGAACAGTGCTGAACTGTTTGCTTGCCCCAATGTGGATGGTGGCCTGGTGGGTGGCGCATCACTGAAGGCGAAAGATTTTACGACCATCATCAAGAGCGCTGTATGAGGTACACACAAGTGGTGTTTGAACTGAAGCCATTGCTGCCAGCGCGTGAAGTATTGGTTGCAGAACTGGCTGATATTGGTTTCGATAGTTTTGAAGAAACAGAGTCGGGCCTCAAAGCCTATATACCATCGGATGAGTTTAAAGATGAGATGCTGAGCGAACTGATGACATCGGCTATGCCCTACCAGCACATAGAATGGAAGACGGAAGAAATGCCTGACCAAAACTGGAATGCAGAGTGGGAAAAGAATTTTGAACCCATAGTGGTAGATGACAAATGCCTGATACGCGCTCCATTCCACACAGGTCTTCCAACATATCTTTTAGAAATAATCATCGAACCCAAGATGTCATTTGGCACCGGGCACCACGCAACCACGCACCTAATGATTGCCGAAATGATGAAGATGGAGTGGAAGGAAAAGAGGGTATTGGACATGGGCAGCGGCACTGGCGTTCTTGCCATAGCAGCAGAGAAGTTAGGCGCTACACAATGCGATGCTATAGATATAGATGAATGGGCCTATGAAAATGCTATAGAGAATTTGCAACGCAATGCCTGCTCTGTCATCCATTGCATAAAGGGTGGGGCAGAGGCGATTCCTACAAATATTAGTTACGATGTCGTACTCGCAAACATCAATCGAAACATTCTGACCCGCGATATGCATCTGTACAACGATGCACTTGCAAGCGGTGGAGAAATTCTTTTCAGTGGATTCTACATCCACGATAAAAAGGATATTGATGCAGTGGCGGCAACATTTGACTGGGTGTTGGAAGACCAGCAGAGCAGGGGCGAGTGGTGCATGTTGTGCTACAAAAAACCATAGGCGTACTCACACGCATATTTTCGCGCCCGAAAAAAAAATTACACATTCATGCAAATCACTAATGAAAAGGTAGTGGCGATACACTACACCCTTACCAACAATGATGGGACTGTGCTGGACAGCAGCGAAGGCCGCGAACCACTTTACTACCTGCACGGCTTTAGCAACTTGATACCCGGCATGGAAGAAGGCGTGGAGGGAAAAATGAAAGGAGACAAATGCGAGTTAAAAATTTCTCCTGAGAAAGGCTACGGTGTGCGCGATGAAAACATGGTTCAACAAATACCACTAGAGGCCTTTGGCGGTGGCGAAGTAAAGCCCGGAATGCAGTTTCATGCAGGTGGCAATGGCGGCTCTTTTGTAGTGACAGTGATGGAAGTGGCGGACGATGTGGTGACGGTAGACGGCAACCATGCCCTAGCCGGGGTGGAGCTCAACTTCAAGGTAGAAATAGTGGAAGTGCGCGATGCTACAGCTGATGAAATTACACACGGGCACGTTCATGGTCCGGGTGGTCATCACCATTAATCCTCTTTCTTATCAACCCTTTGCCCTACGCGCATGTCTGCGAGTGGTGCGGGGGCTGCACTGCACATTGGTCTGGTCGCCTTTGCTGGCTTTCACCCTGCGCTTGGCCCATTTCTGTGCCTTATCGTTTTGCTGCTTATGGGCTTTATAGTCGAAACCTTTGCTGCGTGTCTGCGCTTGGCTCGCATCCGGAAGCAGCATTAGAAAGGCAGCTAAGAAGAAAAGTCGGATGATGGATTTCATGTAGTGATGAGTTTTGTTTTTCAAGTAACTAAATTAAGCTCGAATTGTTGCGCTGGTAATACTGATTGAAATAATCCTCACATTCTTTGTTTCATCATTCTTCTTAACTGAAAAAGCTTTTTAACGGTTGGTTTCAAACATTGGAATCCGATCAAGTCAGTCAATTGTGCTAGCTGTCGAGGTCGAAATTAATTTACATTCACAGCCACAATAATTTTAGGAAACTGCAATGAGAAAAATTTACCTGATGACAATGGTGTTATGGTGTATGGCGTGTGCAACACCCAATGCCACTAATGCACAAACAACTTATACCCTCGAAGAAGGTACGGTGCTGACCCAAACAGATTTGGTGACAGGACTTTACCGCCCTTGGGAAATAGTTTGGGGAGCAGATGACTACATCTGGTGTACACTTCGCAATGGCAAGGTGCTGCACGTGGATCCGCTTACTGGTAACTACACCACCATACTCGATATTACTTCTGTTGTTCCTGGTGATGGGCAGCCAGGCGATGGCGAGCCGGGCATGCTAGGCATGTGTCTTCACCCTGATTTCTTGAATACGCCAAAGATTTTTATCGTATACAATTATGAATCAGGCAACAATATTGAAGAACGTCTTTCTTGCTTTGAGTGGGACGGAATCAATCTGACAAATGAAGATATTTTGATAGATGAAATACCAGGGTATTGGATACACAATGGCTCACGGATCATCATAACCCCTGACAATAAAATACTGATGAGCACAGGCGACACAGGAGATGGAGGAGATAGCAGCCAAGACTTAGACGCCCTGAATGGAAAAATGCTGCGTGTCAATTTGGACGGAAGCATTCCTTCTGACAATGCTGACCCTACTACCTACACTTATTCGTTTGGACACAGAAACCCACAAGGCTTGTGTGTTGGGCCCACGGGTATCATATACAGCAGCGAGCATGGACAAAGTAACAACGATGAATTCAACATCATAGAACCCAATAGAAACTATGGTTGGCCAACGGTGCAGGGCGCCTGCAATACAGCCAATGAGCAAATCTATTGTGATGCTAACAACGTGAAAGAGCCTTTGATGGAATGGTCGCCATGTGTGGCAGTGAATGGCATTGAATATTACAATCACGAAGCTATTCCAGAGTGGAGCAACAGCATCATTATGGGAGTGATGGGTGGCCTGAGCGGCACAAGTGGAAGCAACGACCGTGTGAGTGTTCTGCACCTGAGCGATGATGGATTGAGCATAGATACAGAGACAAAATACTTCACGACTCTGAATCAACGTTTCCGCGATGTGTGTGTCAATCCATACACAGGCGCAGTTTATGTGGCTGTAAATGGCGCCAGCTATCCGGGCAGTGGTTCCAATAAAATTTTGGAGTTCCGTAATTTGGCTTTCAACTCCGTGCTGGAGCCTTCGCCCACTGTTGGTCAGGATTTAAATGTGTATCCTAATCCTGCAAGCAATGTGCTGAATTTGGAAGTGTCTGTGAGCCTTGTCAACAGCACGTTGCAGCTATTTTCGTTTAATGGATCGTTGGTGAAAGAAGTCTTAATTACTTCAGCTAAGCAGTCCATTGATATCTCTGACCTTGGAACGGGAAACTATTGGGCGATTGCCTCTAACGAAATAGGCACCACCACCTGCGAGTTTTTCAAGCAGTAAAAAAAATCTTGACATTTTTATTTGAAAGCGCTCCGAAATAATCGGGGCGCTTTTTTTATACCAAAGCAACAATTGATGGCATAAGGGAGCCAATTGTAAAGACAATCTCTCCATCATGCGACTGTTTGTTTGTTTCGATTTTATTACATGCCATTTATTTCATACTTGCATAGTGTTGTTCATGCTTTTTGTTGTTCATATTTGCTCTGCCTTAATTCAAACGATATGACTTCAAAAATTTTTCATGGCTCTCGCCAACGCATGATGCGTGCCGCGCAAGATGTTCTCAAGGACATGAAACTTCGCAAAGAAGAAGTAGACAATCAAAACAGCCGAATTCAAGCGAAACGAGGATGGGGTTTTATGCGACCCGGCAGGGAAGTAGAAATAACCATGTATGCTGATGACACCCGAGTGGAGGTTGCGGTAAACGTGGAAAGTTCTATGATGGCCATAGACTTCGGCACTAGTCAATACATAGAGGAAGAGTTCTTGCTCCGATTGCGAGATAGGCTGAATTAGCTGGAACCTGAGCTTCGTTAAAAGAAGACTGGCATGTCGGTATAACGGCTTGTTTATTTCTTTTCTTCTTCCTTCTTAGCCTTCTGCATAGGATTTTCCTGTTTCCAGTTTTGATTTTGTTTGAATAGTTCAAAGCGGGTAGGAGCAATGCGTGCCGGCCAATAATTGTTGTTCAAATCCACATCGGCTGTTTCTAATAGTGGGTCAAGGGTGATAGCCGTTACTTCCTTTTCAACAGAAAAAACTTTGGTGACAGCAGGTTCGCTCAATCTCCATATTTCGGCAGGAATACGCACCTCTTTCTTGGTGCCATCAGCAAATTCAAGTTCGAAGATGAGCGGCATGATGAGGCCACCTACATTCTCCACCGTCACTTCA
Organism: Flavobacteriales bacterium; assembly: GCA_031414655.1. Lineage (GTDB taxonomy): Bacteria > Bacteroidota > Bacteroidia > Flavobacteriales_D > Sanyastnellaceae > JANNVZ01. The sequence goes on along the minus strand of JANNVZ010000005.1, from coordinate 27,173 downwards.
TAGTAATAGCGGTTTGCATCGATTGTTTTTTTCTCCTCTTCGTTCATCTTGGCGATGTACTCCTCATATTCTTTCTTGTCCAACGTGGTCACCTTGTAAGGATCGTAGGTGGTGTAGAAGTCGCGTACATCGCGGTCAGTTTCCACTTGTGGCACTAGCCCTTCTGCTATGTCGCGCATCAGCGATATGTCTGCTGGTTGTGATGCTAATTTGTTTTTATCTGCCGTTTTTTCTTGCTCGGGATTGTGGGAGTTAAGACGGAAAAGTTTCACACTCTTCAGCGCCATGTCGCAATGGTCAGTGCCATAAAACCAGCCGCGCCAAAACCAATCTAAGTCCACACCACTTGCATCTTCCATGGTGCGAAAAAAGTCTTCGGGTGTGGGATGACGGAAGGCCCACCTGCGGCAATATTCTTTGAAGGCATAGTCAAACAGATCACGCCCCATGATGGTTTCGCGAAGAATGTTTAGTCCTGTTGCAGGCTTTCCATAAGCATTGTTTCCGAACTGGTAGATGTTTTCAGAGCCTGTCATTATAGGAGACATTTTGGTTTTGTCGCCTTTCATGTAGTCCACAATATTTCTGGCAGGGCCTCTTCGTGTTGGGTAATTGCGGTCGTATTCTTTTTCTGCTAGGTATTGCACAAAGGTGTTGAGGCCCTCGTCCATCCAAGTCCATTGGCGCTCATCGCTGTTCACTATCATCGGAAAGAAGTTGTGTCCTACTTCATGTATGATCACTGAGATCATTCCGTTGCGCGTGCCTTCGTCATAGGTACCATCTTTTTCAGGACGTCCACCATTGAAGCAAATCATGGGGTATTCCATACCAATCCATTTCGCATGAACACTAATGGCTACTGGGTAGGGATAATCAATGGTGTATTTACTATAAGTGCGAATGGTATGTGCAACAACACGTGTGCTCAATTGTCCCCAAAGTGGATTGCCTTCTTTGGGGTAGTAAGACATAGCCAGTGTTTTTTTCGTTCCTAGTTCTACCGCCTGTGCATCCCAGATGAATTTGCGTGATGTGGCAAAACCAAAGTCGCGCACATTCTCTGCTTTGAATGTCCATGTTTTTGTTTTAGTGCTTTTGGTCTTTTCCCTTTCAGTGGCTTCGTCTTGCGTAACGATTACAATGGGTTCGCTGCTGCTTTTTGCTTTTTCAAAACGTTGGTTTTGTTCCGCTGTAAGCACTGCTTTCTGATTTTGCAAGACACCTGTTGCACCCACTACATGGTCGTCAGGCACCGTTATGTTCACTGTGTAATTACCAAAGTTCAGAGTGAATTCTCCCGAGCCAAGGAACTGCTTGTGCTGCCAGCCCTGATTGTCGCTGTACACCACCATGCGCGGATAGAATTGCGCCATGGTATAGAGATAGTTCTTGTCTTCTTCAAAGTATTCGTAGCCACTGCGGCCACCTACTCGAATGCGATCATTGATGTTGTACCACCATTTTATCTTGAAGGTAAAAACGCCTTTAGTTTTCAGCGGTTGCTCCAAGTCTATGCGCATCATGGTCTTGTTCACCGTGTACTTCAGCGGCTTGCCAGAAGCGTCTTGCACATAGTCCAGCTTGAAGCCTCCATCGTACCACGGGTTGAGGTCGGTGAGGTCATTCAGGCTCATGCTCTCACCCATTTTGTTTTGCTCTACGGCATAGTTGTCACTTGTTTTTTCAAATATGTTTTGGTCTAACTGTAGCCACAGATAGGTAAGTACATCAGGCGAATTGTTGGTGTAGGTAATGGTTTCTTCGCCATACAGGGTTTGTGTTGCATCGTCTATGCGGATGTTCATAGTATAGTCAGCACGTTGTTGCCAATACTCGTGGCCTGGTGCTCCGCTTGCAGTTCGCTGCTCGTTGGGTGTGGCCAGCTCAGGACCCAATTGTTTGAATTTGTCTTCCCACTTTGGTTCGTCTTCTTTTTGTTGTGCAAAAAGTGAAAGAGGTGCAAGGCAGATGAGCGCAAGTATTTTTTTCATCAATTATGTATTGTTCTATAGTTAAGGGGCCAAATGTAATTTTCTGATCTCTCTTTCATCATCCGTTCATCATCTTGTTACCTTTGTGCAGCTTTAAAACTGATTAAAACAATCTATATGTCCACATTCACTCAAGAAGATGCCCTGTTGCTAGAAGATGTAGCAACGAAAGAAGAAAACCAACTGGTGATCTACAATGATGATGTGAATTCATTTGAACACGTTATCAATTCGCTGATAGATGTGTGTAACCACGAAGCTATACAGGCGGAGCAATGCACTCACATCATCCACTACAACGGTAAATGCAGCGTGAAGATGGGCCGCTATGATAAACTGGAACCTATGTGTGTGGCGTTGCACGACCGCGGCATCAGCGCGGAGATACAATAGATGCTCGCACTTCTCACTTCACCCGCTTAAAAAAAAAACTATCTTATGAGAAAAACAAATGCAGTATCCCTCATCCTAATATGTGTCGTATTAGTTATTGCCTGCGCTAGAGTGCCTATCAGCAATCGCAGCCAGATAAATCTGATACCTGAAGCTGAAATGATGACCATGAGTTTTCAAGCTTACAAGGAATTCTTGGACACTAACAAAGTTCTACCGGCTAACGACCACCGCTCAGTGATGGTGAAAGGTATTGGCAACAAAATAAAAGGTTCGGTTGAAAAATTCCTTGCTGACAACAAACAGAGCGATCGAGTGGAAGGCTTTGCATGGGAATTCAATGTGGTGGATGAGGATGTGGTAAATGCATGGTGTATGCCCGGAGGCAAAGTGGTGGTGTACACCGGTATTCTTCCGGTTACCCAGGACGAAAAGAGCCTTGCTGTAGTAATGGGTCATGAGATAGCACACGCCATAGCACGACACGGTAACGAACGTATGAGCCAAGGCCTGGCACTTCAACTTGGTGGTGCAGTGATTAGCGTGGCTTTAAGCGAAAAACCTGCTCTTACTAGGAACATATTCTTACAATCCTATGGAATAGGAAGCACACTTGGTATGCTGGCTTATGGCCGAAATCACGAAACTGAGGCTGACAAATTGGGTCTTGTGTTTATGGCAATGGCTGGGTATGACCCTAATAGCGCTATAGCCTTCTGGCAACGCATGGCGGCCGGTGGTGGTCAAAAACCACCAGAGTTTTTGAGCACCCACCCAAGTGATGAAAATCGGATAGCTACACTGAAAGAATTTATGCCCGAGGCAATGAAATACTACAAGCCGGTTCAACAGTAAAAGGTTGCTACCGCTACTCTAAGGGAAGGCCGCTCTGAAAAGAGGGGCCTTTCTTTTTTTTTCAGCCCCCTTGAATTCCAGGGGGAGTCATCGCGCATTCAGTTTTTTTTTCTAAGCAAGCTTACTCAAAACAAAAAGCTACTAAAGTGTGGTGTTCACAAACCTGTGTCAATAGGTGAGCGAAAAAAAAATCTGAAAGGCCCGCTGCTGCTACAAAGTCAAAAACAAATACCGTGAAAACACCCCCCCTCGACCCCGTGAAAACACGGGGTCGAAATACCGTGAAAACACCCTTGTGCAGATCCAACCTGATGTCGTGAATTTGGGGTGTTGAAAGAATGATCTGTGACGAGTGAAGCAGCATCATCAGCACAAAAAGAACTGAACTGAAATGACTACTCGAATGAAAATAGCACAGGCGATGCTTGCCATGCTGCTGGTGATAGCCTTTGTGCTTTGCTGCCTTTGGTTTAGAACCACGCTGATGAAGCAGCCGGAAGAAGGAGTTGGACAGAAGCACACCTCTCATGGGCAGATAAGGAGGTAGGCGACAGCAAATGGATTTTCAACACTGATAGATAAACATATTACCAAAACCACAGCAACGTGAGTGTCATTAATAACCACCTAAAAAAAACTGAGGGCCAGCGAAAAGCGCATAGCGGTCTGCGACAACGAGGTGTAAGTGCGCATCAAAAATCACGATCTAAAACGATAACACATTCAAAATGATTACAGGATCAAAACAAGTAACAGGACTGCTGACATCGCCTTTGAAGGCAGGACCGCAAAACCTTATCAACATAACCGGGCCTGGCGTATTGGTGTCTGGAATGGTGATAAAGCAGGGCGGAGTTGGCGACTCCACAAGGGTGAAGGTAAAACTAGACGGGCAGACTTTGTTCAACCACACCTTCGCTGGTGCTGACGCTGCTGGCTACGACACTAGCAATAAAAGCGGCTTTCGCCTTACGAGAGGCACGGACGATGCGCTGAGCTTCGCCTTCAGCGAGCCGCTGCACTTCAGCACTAGTTTTCTCATAGAGATAGATGCGAGCCTAGAACCTGGCATCTCGCAAATTACAGGGCGCTGCATAGTGGGCGCTAGCTGCAGTTATCCGAGCTAAACTAAAAAAGAAAAAATAGGGAGATAGCCTAAAATCCCCTAACAGAGTAGGCATTTCAATGAATTCTATTATGCAAGAATGGCAACAGAATTAGATAACCAAATGAACTCGCTGAACGCGATGGACGCCCAGTTAGCAAGTGTTGCAGAATGCAGCAGTTGTCAAAAGAATGAAAAGACAATCGCCTCGGTCGAGCAATTGTATCCACTGCTTTCGGGCTTCACCCTCACGGGCCTTCGCACCCATCGCATCGCCCTGAAGCTATCTTGGCTAAGCAACGAGGAGAACAGCCAATGGAGCGAGCGGATTAATAGAGAATACACGGCTTGCGGATGTAGCGAGGGGGCGGTGGCCGGTATGCTTGGGTCGGGTGTAGGCACCCTTGTCTTCTTTGGCAACCAGTGGATAGGCCATCCCTGGAGCAACACCTATGCGGCTATTGCAGCGGGTGCTGTTCTCATCGGTGCCATGGGGCTTGGCAAGGCCATAGGCCTGCTGAGGGCAAGGAGAAGGCTTCAAAAAACGATTCAGGAAATCAAACAAACAAATTTTTAATCAAACCTTAAATCAAATTGAGAAAATGGCAACACTAAAATCATGTCTTGAATGGGCGAGCACCAGCGTAGACCAATGCACCAGCTGGCAAACATCTACAGAGCGCACATGTAATAACTGGGACTCCAACTGCTGCACCTGGTGGCCATGTAGCTGGGGTTGCAAATTGCTAACATGGATATGCATGGGATGGAGCTACGTAACCACGGCTGTTTGCCTGGTGTGGACCGTGGTAGTAACCACCGTATGCGTAGCCTGGAGCATAGTGGAAATAATACTGGTGCCGGTGGCTTGGCTTGTGGCCCTTATTATGGCTATTCCTATCGTGGGGCGCATCATCAAATGGATTCGCGACTTCGTTCGCGAGATTGTATCAAGGCTCTTAGGAATACTTGAGTTCCTAGGTAGTCTGGTGGGCATTAAACTTTTGAAGAAAGTGAAGCTGTGCATCATAATACTTAGAGACGAGGCCGGCAACCCGCTAATGACTGAGGCAGCCATGCAACCCTTCATTGCCTCCGCACAAAGCATATACCTCGCGCAATGCAACGTGCAGGTGCAGGTAGAGGGCTTGCACACTGCCGATAAGGCCGCCCCAACCAATGCCCTTGATGTGGGCTGCAATGAGGTGGCTGCCGGTGAGGACTTGTGGACACCCGGCTCATACTTCGAGTTTATGTCCAATTGGTTTTGTCCTGTTTCTTCTTTTGGCAGGTTGGCGGGCCTTAGCCCAACGATGGTCGTATTCGTGGTGCGCACCATTGGCGGAGCTGGCAGCGGCACCATTGGCTGCGCGCTGTGGGGCATTACAGACTACGTCACACTGGCACCAGACTTCATCTGCAATTCGGTTTTAGCCCATGAGATGGGGCACAAAACGGGGTTGTGGCATGATGAGACCGTTGGTAACCTGATGAATGGGAATTGCGCTGGGGGAGGCACAAGTTTAAGTGGCTTTCAGCAGGCCATGGTGCGCAGTTCGCCCTATGTGTCCTATTGGCTCTAATTATCAATCTCAGTGCGTTTTCTAACTAAAACCAACACCGGAGGAAGCCGAAAATCCCCAAACAGAGTAGGCATTTTTTTTTAAACACAGCTAATACATCATACAATGGCAATACCCAACAACAGCGAGGAGATACGAAGACGTGCCCTAGCAGCATTTACAGAAATAAAATTGGACTATTTCCGCGCAAATCCGGAAGCCACTCAACCTTTTGAAAGCTGCACCATAAGCTGGAAACTGAACAAGCCCCAAGGCATACGCTATACCCTAAACGGAAGGAACGTGACACCCACGGGTAGCACCAGCAGCGTGCTAGTCCAAACTACCACATTTCGCCTTTTAGCACACTTCAGCACTTATTCACATGCAGTGGCAAGCATTATTGTGCCAGTGACGCTGCAGTCCTGCGTAACGGTGGGTACTAATGAGTTTGAACTGGAAAACCTCTTCGCCTCGGAGCTAAAGGCGGGGCTTGAGGAGAGTGAGGCCTTCGCTGGCTGCTACTTTCCGGAGGGGTGGGAGCCTGTGGTGAAGATTACCGACAACGATTTTCATTTCAGGGCGAGGTTTAAGAAAAGGATTGCCTACTTCCCCAACCCCACGGTAACTATGGAGGCCCACTTCCAGATAGGTGTGGAGCAAACCAGGGATGAACTGGTTATGAACCGCATATATACCCGCCCCAAGGCCATCATTACCAGCAATACGCCAAGTTTAGATGTGCCGTGGTACGCATGGCTCGTTCCGGGGGCAGTGCCCGCCTTGAGCATAGCACTGGGCATGGCCTCTGATACGGTACGGGCCGGCACCGTAGAGGCTGCGCAGAAGCTGGCTGAGGGAGTGTTGGAATTCATACGCCTACTCAATGCCAATGACATACCCCCAGGCTATCTGCTGCACAGGGTGCGCCTCTTTCAGTTGTCGGGCGCTGGCGGGGCTGCTGATGCCAGGTTCTGCCCTAATCCTGATACCCTTGTGCTGAGCTAAACGACAATGGCTAAGCACTGACCAAAACCAAAATCAACACCGGAGGAAGCCGAAAATCCCACAGAACAGAGTAGGCATTTTTTAATACCAAACTTATATGAGCAACAGAACAATTGAATTCATTTTTGATGGAATAAGATCAGAAATTGATGCATTCGAAATGCACGAAAAGAGGGCAATTAAACTCACTGTCAAGGACAAAATTGACAAGGCTTACATAACACGTGCGATGAATGACTGTCGAATCTTAGAGTCAATACTAAAAGCGAATAATGAAGATGCCGTGAAAATGGTCAAGTCTTTTTTTGATGGCGATAGTTCCACAGTGGACAAATTGGTGGAAAAGCTTCAACTAACCGAAGATGCCTTTCAAAAGAAGAAGGGTGGATGGGCGGCTGTGCTTGTGTTTGTTGCAATAATGCTCTATTCAAGTCCGGCACGTGGCGGTGGCGGCAGCAGCAGCGGCCGTAACGGAGGCCGCACCAGCGGTACAAGACGAGGCACCACTTAGTCCATAGCATTTAATCACGAATTTCATTCAAAACCAAAACCAACGGGAGGAAGCCGAAAATCCCACACCGAACAGAGTAGGCATTTTTCTAAATCCTAAACAATTTTCAATCATGGTAATCAGAAACAGATCCTTAGTGATCAATCAAAACGTGGCAAATGACATCGGTGAGTGTATTGCCTCATGCAAAGTAGAGTTAAACGGGTTTGAACTGGCAGCATTGGCCAATCCATTTCACCCGGGCTTCAGATTGCGCTGCGTGCTTGAAGCCGTGGACCCCGGACCAGACCCTGTCATTTTCTCCTATCCCAGGTCCAAGACCTTCCATGGTCCGCTGGATGTGTTCCAACTGGACCAGGTTTTTACCGCAGACCTCAGCCTGGATCTGCTGAACGAGGATGTGAATGGTGCTGATGAAATCCGCGCCAGATTCACCTTAGTGGACCTCTCCAATGGTAATAATGTTATTAGAAGAAGCAGCACTTTGTCGCTAGCTCTTTGATGCTGGTCGCACTAACCAAACCAACAGGGAGATAGCCGAAAATCCCCTAACAGAGTAGGCATTTTTTACTTACCTAAAACCTTATCGAAATGAACAGAAGATTAGTAGTACTCGTAGTTGTGTCAGCCTTGTTGGCACTATTACTTGGCTTTTTGGCCTTGTGGCGCTCCCAACAGTTGGAGAGCCGCCTCACGGATGCGGACTGCATAGCCCAATTCCAAACGTGTGAAGACCAGTGCCAGCGAGACTTGGACAGGGTGCGCGCCTCGGTGGGCATAAACACCAGGCTGCGAATAGAAAACCACCGTACCAGGGTAGCTGAGTGCAACCGCCTATTGATACCAGAGCTAAAACAAACGTGCATAGATGAAGCAGATGCCGCCTTGAGAACTGAGCTGGACGAGTTGGGAAGATTGTTACAAAACGCCATCAATGCCTACCGCCATTGTCGCTTGGGCTGTGCCGAGGATGCCACTGCCTGCCAGGGACCCACCCTGCCGGGCAAAATAACCCCGCCATTTAACTACGATGACTTTGATGGAGACGGCAAGTCGGACATAGTGCCCGTGGACGACATCTGCAAATACATCGCAGGCGGAGTGTGTGGCGACTGCTTCCGCTCATTCTGCCCAGGGGTGGACTATGGCTTCGAGGGCAAACAGGACTTCCTTATAGAAGTTGTGAACCTCAATGATATAGACGGCAGTGTGCGCACCATGGACAAGTTTGAGTCTAAAAACAACCGCGCCATTGTCCGCCTGAACGCTGTTGCTGACTTACACCTAGGCGAGCGACAAGCCCTGCGAATAACGCCCAAGGATGGGACACCGGCCCGCGACCTTGACTTGAAACTAATAGGCCAATAAGCCTCAACTCCGTGAAGCAAGCCCCGCGCACAGGCGCGGGGTCTCTCTTTCTCTTTTTGGAATAATTGAGCATCCCAAAACAAACTTATTAAGCGCAGGTGGTGCCCGCCTTAACCTCCTTATACACCCTCTGGTGGCGCAAAGCAATCTATACAATTCGCTGACAACGCGCAGGAAGTGGTGTAGAGCACGAACCCGCACGTGGATAGGCTGATAACAACAATATGGGAAGAGGTGGAGAGCAAATTCGCAACAGAAACCAACGAGATCAACACTCCACTCGGTTTTTTTTACGCACATTTTCTTCATCTTACCAACCTTTTCTACATTCGCCCTCACTACTAAATTAAAACCCTCTACTACTATGAAATTTTTAAAGTATTTACTTTTTATCGTACTTGGCCTATTGGCCATTTACCTTGTGCTGTGCGCCATGGGCGACAAGAAGATTGCCACCACCCAATCCACCATCATCAACGCATCGGCCGAAAGTGTGTTTGAAGAACTGGCCGACTTTGACCGCCAGCAAGCCTGGAGCCCATGGGTCAAAATGGACACCGCTATGACTATTGCCAACACCGGCACACCCGGCACCGTTGGCTACACCAGCAACTGGAAAAGCAAAAAAATGGGCGATGGCAACCAGAAGATGGTGGAAGTGCGAACCAACGAGTACATCAAAACCGAAGTCAGATTTGTGGACTGGGGTGATGAACCTGGTATTGCAGAACTGAAGCTGGCTCCAGAAGGCGAAGGCACCAAAGTGACCTGGACCATGGATGGTAGCGAACCCCCATTCATATTTCGCGGCATGACGACCCTGATGGGAGGCACCAAAATGATGGAGGAACAATACAACCTTGGCCTTGCTTCACTAAAAGCCTTGGTAGAAGCCAAACCCAAATCCGTTGCCGTAGCCTACGAGGTGGTAGATATTCAGGACACTTGGTACGTAGGTCAGGTGCACAAAGGCGTTAGCATGGAGAGCGCCAGCGACAGCCTCTATGGCGCGGCATATAATGCCATAGGCAAAGCCGCAGGCGATAAAATATCAGGCGCGCCTATCTGCATAGCCCGCAACATTAACTACGAAACCAAAATGATGAACCTAGAGATGGCCATGCCCACCAGTGCCGAAGTGAAAGCTTCGGAAGGCCTGACGAGTGGAATGATACCTGCTGGTCGTTGTACCAAGTACAAATACGTTGGCCCATACGAGCAAGTAGCCGCTGCATGGGATGCCTATGCCAAGCAAGTGGAAAAAGATGGTCTGAAATACCGTTGGGATGCCTATGAAGTGTATGAAGTAGGGCCTGCATCGGGAGCTGACCCTAGCACATACATTACCTACCTGATGATGCCTGTGGAATAATAGGAGATGAGAAAAATGAAACTAAAAAAGGCTCGCACTGCGAGCCTTTTTTCATGTGCAAAAAAAAAGAGCTATTGTTTGGTCTCTTTCTTTGATGATGTCTGAATGTAGCTAAGCAAGTTGAGCAATTGCTCCTCGCGCAGGTGTAGTTCGTTTTCTAATTTTTCCTTTTGCTCTTGCAGAAGTTTTGCATCTTCTGGGTGAACAATGCGCTGGTTCAGTGCAGAAGGCTTTTCAGTGGTGGTTTTGTTGGACATTTTTTAGATAGTGTATAGTTTTCTTTTCATGTCAAAAGTGAAGAGAATCTCGTATACACACACCATCAAAAGCGACTATTTTTTGAACACCCCGAAAATGAAAAGGGCTTGGTGTAATGCGCACACCAAGCCCTTTTTCTGTTTCAAAATAAGTGGTAGCGAAGGTTATCCCCTCACCAGCTTCTTGTACTTCAGTCGGTGTGGAGTGGAGTCGCCTAGGCGTTTCATTTTGTTCTCTTCGTATTCGCTAAACGAGCCTTCGAAGTAATAGACTTGAGAGTCGCCCTCGAAAGCGAGTATGTGCGTGCATATTCTATCTAGGAACCAACGGTCGTGGCTAATAACTACGGCACAACCAGCGAAGCTCTCTATGCCTTCTTCCAAAGCGCGAAGGGTGTTTACGTCTATGTCGTTAGTCGGCTCATCAAGGAGAAGAACGTTGGCTTCTGTCTTCAAAGTCATAGCCAAATGCAAACGGCCTCTTTCACCTCCAGAGAGTACGCCACACTTTTTCTGCTGGTCGCCACCTGCAAAGTTGAACTTGCTGCAGTATGCTCTTGAGTTGATAGTCTGCCCGCCAATGGCAATTACTTCGTTGCCACCGCTGATGACTTCATACACCGATTTTTCGGGATCAATGTCACCATGTGTTTGGTCCACGTAACCAATCTTAACGGTTTCGCCTATGCGAATGGTGCCGCTGTCTGGCGTGTCTTCGTTCATTATCATGCGGAACAGTGTGGTTTTACCTGCACCGTTTGGGCCTATAATGCCGACTATGCCAGCAGGTGGCAGCTTGAATGAAAGGTCTTCTATCAGTAGCTTGTCGTCAAATGCTTTTGCAACGTTGGTGAATTCTATAACATCACTGCCAAGGCGTGGCCCGTTCGGAATAGGGATCTCTAGGCGTGCTTCTTTTTCGCGTTCGCCTTCGCTCATCATCTTGTCGTAGTTCTGCAAGCGGGCTTTGTTTTTCGATTGCCTTCCTTTCGGATTGGTGCGTACCCATTCCAATTCGCGCTCTAGTATTTTCCTGCGTTTGCTTTCGCCTTTTTCTTCTTGTGCTAGGCGTTTTGCCTTTTGCTCTAGCCAGCTGGAGTAGTTGCCCTGATAGGGTATGCCCTCGCCACGATCCAGTTCCAGTATCCATCCGGCCACGTTGTCTAGGAAGTAGCGGTCGTGGGTTACCGCCAGCACTGTTCCTTTGTATTGCGACAGATGTTGCTCCAGCCACAGCACACTTTCAGCATCCAAGTGGTTGGTAGGTTCATCTAAAAGGAGAACATCAGGTTGTTGCAGAAGCAGGCGGCACAATGCAACTCTTCTTCGCTCACCACCGCTGAGTAATCCAATCTTCTGATCTTCGGGAGGGCAGCGCAATGCATCCATGGCTATGGAAAGTTTGTTGTCCAAGTCCCAACCTCCAAGCGCTTCTATTTTGTCTTGTGCCGCGGCTTGCCTGTTCATCAGCGACTCCATTTTCTCAGGATCATTCAGGATTTCTTCATCCATGAATTTGAGGTTGATCTCTTCGTATTCCTTCAGCGCATCGGTGATCGGCTTCACGCCTTCTTCCACTATTTCTCGCACCGTTTTGGTATCTTCAAGCTGTGGCTCTTGTGGCAAATAGCCCACGCTGTATCCGGGACTCCATACTACATCGCCCTGAAAAGACTGGTCGAGGCCCGCAATTATTTTCATAACGGTTGACTTACCAGCACCGTTCATACCGAGGATACCAATTTTGGCTCCGTAGTAAAAGCTGAGGTAAATGTCTTTGATGATGTGCTTACCGGTAGGGGTGATTTTGTTCACACCCACCATACTGAAAATTATCTTTTTGTCGTCTGACATGGTTGTATTTGAAAAATTAAAGTCTGTACTTGTATTATTTGGTTATCACATCAAACCCTGTGTAAGGCACCAATGCCTTTGGAATACGAATGCCCTCTGCCGTTTGGTTGTTCTCGAGCAATGCGGCAACTATACGTGGCAAGGCCAGTGCACTGCCATTCAAGGTGTGAACGAGTTGTGTTTTTCCATCGCTGCCTTTGTAGCGACACTTCAACCGGTTGGCTTGAAAAGTCTCGAAGTTGCTGGTTGAACTAACCTCAAGCCAGCGTTCTTGTGCACCGCTCCACGCTTCGAAGTCATAGGTGAGGGCAGAAGTAAAGCCCATGTCGCCACCACAGAGGCGAATGATGCGGAAGTGCAACTCAAGTTTTTGCAAGAGCATTTTTACATGGTCCACCATGTCTTCCAGTACTTCGTAGCTCTGAGCCGGATTTACCAGCTGTACTATTTCTACTTTGTCAAACTGGTGCAAACGATTGAGACCGCGAACGTGCGCACCCCAGCTACCTGCTTCTCTGCGGAAGCAAGGGGTATAGCCGGTCATTTTTACAGGTAGCTCGTCTTCTTTTAAGATGACATCGCGATAAAGGTTGGTAAGCGGAACTTCCGCTGTGGGTATCAAATACAAATCATCTGCGGTGCTGTGGTACATCTGTCCTTCTTTGTCAGGGAGCTGACCTGTGCCAAAGCCACTGGCTTCATTCACCAACAAAGGTGGTTGAAACTCTCTGTAACCTGCCTTGGTGGCTTCATCCAGAAAGAAGTTGATGAGTGCGCGTTGGAGTCTTGCACCTTGTCCTTTGTAAACAGGGAAGCCCGCGCCTGTAATTTTTGTTCCCAGTTCGAAGTCTACTATGTCGTAGTCTTCTATCAATTCCCAGTGTGGTTTCTTATCAGTTTGAAGCTGTGGCTTGTCGCCCCAAATGAAAACTTCCACGTTGTCATCAGCCGTTTTTCCCGTTGGAACAACATCAGTTGGAACGTTCGGAATTTGATAAAGCAATTGCTTCAATTCTTCTTCAACAGCAGCAAGTGTTGCTTCCAATTCTTTCGATGCTTCTTTCAAAGTAGCTACGCGTGGCTTCATGGCATCGGCCTCATCGCGCTTGCCGCTTTTGAATAGATCGCCAATCTCTTTGGATAATTTGTTGGCTTCTGCCAAGTTGGTATCTAATTCGATGAGCGTCTTCTTACGTTGGTCATCTAATTTCAAAATCTCTTCTACCTGTGTGGAAAAGTCCTTGTTGCGCTTGGCAAGACCTGCCAGCACTTTGTCTTTGTTATCGCGGATGTAGGCTACTTGTAGCATAGGTGAAATTTTGAGCGCGCGAATGTAGGCGGGGTGAAATGGAAAATGAGAATCAATAAATGTTCTACCCCGAAAGTTGCATCACCCAAAATTCTGCATCTCCACCAACTGCTTGTACAATCCTCCCCGCTGCAAGAGGGGTATGGGCGTACTTAAGGGATTTTGGCCTGACTAAAAAGCTCTGAATCTCTCTTAATTCAAATCATCGGAACCCTGTGAATAACATTGAAGCAGCAATGAATTCAAAAAATAGTTCACTCAAAACTCAACGCGATCCATTGTTGGGTGTACTACCCTCTCATAATCACCAATCAAAAAAAAATTATGACACGTATTACACTTCTTATCGCGCTATTGCTTATTGGTTCGATGAGGGCCATTTCACAAAAAGAAAAGAAGGCCGAATCCAAAATAGAACAGGTAACTGTTTTTCTGCAAGGAGCACAGATAAAAGAGAAAGGAAAATTCACTGCTGACAAGGGCGTAACCAAGGTCATTTTCGAAGGCATGTCTGCTACGTACAATCAACAAAGCATACAAGTAAAAGGCAAAGGGGAGTTCATCATACTGGATGTGTCGCCACGCGTTTTCTACCCTGAGCCGGAAGAAGCAAAGCCCACAACCATCCCTGCGCAAATCATGAAGGAGTTGAGGGTGCTGAACGACTCAATAGACAACCTTGCATGGGAAATAAGAGGAGTGGATGATGAGATAGCGGCACTGAACCTGGAGAAAAATCTGTTGCTGAACAGCGCTACAGTTAGAGGACAGAGCACGAAAGACTCTTTGCTGGCACTTACAAACGCCATGGAATACATGCGCATCAAATTGCCGGAGATAAACAAGCTGATACTGAAGGCCGACAAGCGCAAGCATTCTATTCAGGTGGAATTGAATGAAAAGAATGCGCGCAAATCGGAGTTGGAAAACTACAATTACAACTCGGGCTATGCTACTAAATCAGCAGTGCCCGTGCAGCAGATAGTTGTTTCCATATCAGCCGATGCACCTGTAACTGGCACGCTGGAACTGAGCTACATGGTAGCGCAGGCCGGGTGGACACCCTCTTATGACCTACGCGCGAACGATGTGGACAATCCTGTAAGCCTTACCTACAAAGCCAACGTGTACCAGACAACTGGCGTGGCCTGGAATGATGTGAAGATTAAACTCTCCACCATCAACCCCAACCGCAGCAATGTGAAACCCACCCTTGCACCCTGGTACCTGAGTTATGTGCAGCCTATAGACGATGTCCCTATTAGATACAACAACAGCTATGCAGGGCCGTCAAAAAAGGAAACGGAAGACATGGCTACCAGCCTGGACGATGCCAAACGCATCGCAGCATTTACTACCATGACAGAAAACTTGACCATGGTGGAGTTCGATTTGAAAATAAACTATAGCATACCCAGCGATGGACAGCCCTACCTGATGGCCATCAAGAACGAGGAGATAAAAACGACTTACGAATATTTTGTAATACCTAAGCTGGATACCGATGCGTACCTCGTTGCTTACTTAACAGGTTGGGAAGAGATGAACCTGCTGCCCGCAGTGGCTAATATCTATTATGATGGTACTTATGTAGGCCAGACAAGAATCAATCCTTCCGTGATGAGTGAGAAACTGGAGCTGCCATTAGGCCGCGACAATAACCTGCTGGTAACACGCAAGAAAACAAAAGACGAAGACAAGGAAAAGGTGTTGAGCAATGAAAAAACCAAATCGCTTGAATATGAAATTGCCCTGCGCAGCATGAAATCTACCGCTGTGAAGATTGTGGTGGAGGACCAGATACCGCTCTCCGCGATGGAAGATGTGAAAGTGGAAGTGGGCAGCACGGGCAAAGCAGAGTTCATCAGCGAAACAGGCAAGCTACGCTGGATAGTGAACCTTGCACCGAAGGAAACACTGAAGTTCAAATTCTCTTACGACCTGAAGTACAACAAGGACAAATCGCTGGCTTTGTATTGAGAAATACGTTGGACCAAGAGCGATGCACCTAGATGGAGCTTGGGTTTCAGAACCAGTCTAAAAGCATACCCCTGTGGCGTGGGATACCTTGCGCCATGGGGGATTAATTTGAAGATGATTCGATACGAATCCTTTTTCTGTCATCAATCAAATCACCAATGGGTAAATTTATTTCAGCCTCTTTGGGTTCTTCAGGTCGTGGCAGTTCATCTGACAGGCCAGTTGCTGAAAGAGCTGTAACATTTTCTGCATGCAATGAATCGTTGACCAATGCAGTCTTGTAGTCTTCACTAATACAGATATCACCAAACAATTCGAATTCATTCAATGGTTGAACAAAAACAATTCCTACCGTTTCAGTTACGATAAACCTAGTTATTAATTCAGGATCTTTCAGGTTTACATCTTGTACTTCACTTATCAATTTTACCGAATCACTTTCCGTTTGAGCTTCAATCATCGAAGAGGTATCGACCTCATTCATTTGCTGAATGGAAAGTGAGTCGATCATTTCAGTGGATTCTGGAATAGAGTCCTGACCATTGACTTCGTTCTGGAGTATTGAAAACAACGCAACTGATGCTGCCGCTTTGCTTAGTTTAGTTGAAAACATGGATTGTTCTTCACGAACATCCATTGGACGATTAAGCTGATTCGAATTGACACGGCCACACATTTTGCCATTGTTCAGTTTATACAATCTCAGTATTTCCTGATCACTTTTGGTGGTAAGATCTATTACAGCCTTTTGGCAAGATTCACAGAATTTGCCCTGAAGATGTGGGTTCATTTCATCCCACTTGGCGGTGCAAGGCTTTGGTATCTGAATGATTTTTTTCTTTGGCATCTCTCCTGAGTGAATCAAATCATAAACTGAACAAGGGGTGCTGAAGTTGCATCAAGCAAAATTCTGCATCTCCACCAACTGCTTGTACAAACCACCGCGCTGCATGAGTTCATCGTGGCGGCCTTGTTCGGCAATGATTCCGTCTTTGATTACGATGATGTTATCCGCCCGTTGAATGGTGCTGAGGCGATGGGCAATTACCAATGAGGTTCTGTTCTCCATCAGTTTGGTGATGGCTTCCTGAACCAGTTTTTCGCTTTGTGTGTCGAGGGCACTGGTGGCTTCGTCCAAGATGAGTATCGGAGGATTTTTGAATAGCGCGCGCGCTATGGCAAGTCGTTGTTTCTGTCCGCCACTTAGCTTGTTGCCACCATCACCAATGTTGTAATCGTATTTACCATCCAGCTTTACTATGAACTCTTCTGCATTGGCAATGCGTGCCGATTGCGAAACATCTTCCAGGTTCATGCCATTGCTGCCTAGGGCGATGTTGTTCTTCACTGAGTCGTTGAAGAGTATGGAGTCTTGCGATACGAAGCCCATCTGCTTGCGCACGTCTTCCAATTTGTAATGGCGAAGTGATATGCCATCTATCATTACTTCACCACTGAGCGGATCGTAAAAGCGAGCAAGCAACGAGGCCAATGTGCTTTTACCACTGCCGCTTGGGCCAACCAGGGCAACGGTTTCTCCTTTCTTTATTTTGAATGAAATGCCCTTGATGACCTCATCGCCAAAGTAGCCGAAGCGGATGTTGCTGAACTCTATTTCTTCTTTGAATGCCGCCAATGGCAAGGCATCGGGCAAATCATACACAGTTACTTCTGCATTCAGTATTTCATTTACCCGGTCGAGGGATGCTGCGCCTTTGTTCAGTTTGAAAATGGCATCGCTGAAGGCGCGCGCAGGTTGTATTATTTGTGAAAAGATGACGAGGTATCCAATTAACATCTCGCCAGATATCTCTCCTTTTATAACAATTCTACCACCAAAAAATAAGAGGATGCTGATAACAATAAGTGAGATGAACTCGCTCATAGGTGAACTCAAATACTCGCGCTTGTACAAGCGATGCATGAGGCGGAAGTAATAGTCATTCTTCCGCTCAAACTTCTGTGCAAATTGTTTGTCGGCATTGAACACTTTGAGGATGCGGATGCCGGTGAGTGTTTCTTCAATGGTGCTGATCATATCACCCAAAGAGTCTTTGCCGCGCTTGGCTGCATTCTTCAATGTTTTAGCAATACGCGAAATAAGAAAGCCGCTGACAGGTAGGAATATCAGCGCAAACAAAGTGAGCTTCCAACTGATGATAAAGAGTGCACCCAAAGAAGATATGATCATCACGGGCGACTTCAGCAAGGCTTCTATGGCGCCAATGACAGAGAATTCAATCTCCATCAAATCGTTGGTCATGCGGGAAATGAGGTCGCCCTTTCTTTCATTCGAAAAGAATGCAACTGGTAAGTCAAGAATTTTTTTGTACAGTGTAGTGCGCATGTCTCGGCTCACTGCAGTGCGTATCTTGGCGATACTAAGAAGCGAGAGGTAGTTAACGACATTTTTCATTAGCGCAAGAATCACGATGAAGCCGCACATCGCAGCAAGCGTCATCATTTGTCCATATTCGGCAATGAATCCATTGAGCCATGTGCTCAGCGTTTGCATAAAGCCATCTGTCTCTTTCGGAGGACAATCACAATCATCATCCACCTTGAATAGGATGTAGAGGAAAGGAACAATACTCAAAAAAGTAAACAAAGAGAAGATTGCATTCAACACGTTAAAGATGAAGTTGGACACCAACTCCGGTCTGTATCCTTTTACAAGGTTGAATATTTCTCTGAATTTTTTCATAGCCTTTGGCGGAAGAAAGAATTAAGACCTTAGAAGTTAGATGTTAGACAATGCACCTTCGTATTTGAAAATTGATTTCCATTTTCTATCTATTATCTAACATCTAGCGTCTACCATCTAATATCTATTCACTCATCAAATCAATACCTGTGTAGTTGTGTGGCGTTATCGCGTTCAATTCCTTTTTCACTTCGATGCTCACGTTAAGTGATTTTACAAATGCATTGATATCGTCTTTGGTGATACTTGCTTTACCTCGCGTCAATGCCTTCAGTGCCTCATAAGGTTGCGGATAGTTTTCTCTGCGCAAGATGGTTTGTATGCCTTCAGCTACCACTGCCCAGTTGTTGTCAAGGTCGCGTTTTAGAGCGTCCTCATTCAATAGCAATTTGCCCAATCCTTTTTCAATCGACTTCAATGCAATGAGCGTATGTGCGAGTGGCACACCAATGTTGCGCAGCACGGTACTATCAGTTAAGTCGCGCTGCAGTCGGCTAATCGGCAACTTAGAAGCAAGGTGTTCAAACAATGCATTCGCAATTCCAAGATTGCCTTCTGCATTTTCAAAGTCTATCGGATTTACTTTGTGTGGCATGGCACTGCTGCCTACTTCGCCTTCTTTGGTTTTCTGCTTGAAGTAGTCCATGCTCACATATGTCCACACATCGCGGCAGAGGTCGGTAAGGATGGTGTTGATGCGCTTGAGTGCATCGAAACACGCAGCAAAGTTGTCGTAGTGCTCTATCTGGGTGGTGTATTGCGCGCGCTCTAAGTTGAGTTTGTTGCTTACAAAGTCATTGGCAAAGTCCTGCCAGTTGATATCAGGATAGGCCACATGGTGTGCATTAAAATTGCCCGTTGCGCCACCAAACTTTGCACGCAGTTGCACAGCATCTAGCATTTCTTGCTGCACTTCCAATCGCTCCACGAATACCATGAACTCCTTTCCCAGTCGAGTAGGGGAGGCGGGCTGGCCGTGGGTTCTGGCCAACATGCTCACATCCTTCCATTGCTCTGCAAATGCATGTAACTTGTCCAAAATGCCTTCGAGTGCATCATCATATACCTGTTGCAAAGCATCTTGAAAGGAAGCAGGCACTGCAGTGTTGTTGATGTCTTGTGAGGTAAGCCCGAAGTGGATAAATTCTTTGTAGTCATTCAATCCAAGCGCATCGAATTTTTCTTTTATGAAGTACTCAACTGCCTTCACATCGTGATTGGTAGTGCGCTCTAGCTCTTTTATTCTTTCGGCATCAGCAGTGCTGAAGTCTTCATAAATTTTCTGAAGTAGCGGAAATGATTTTTTGGTTACACCCTTCAATTGCGGTAAAGGCAATTCGCACAATGCAATGAAGTATTCTACCTCCACCCAAAGGCGATACTTTATAAGAGCGAACTCCGAAAAGTAATTAGAAAGCGCTGCGGTTTGAGAACTGTAACGTCCGTCAATGGGCGAAATAGCGGTAAGGGTTGTGTGGTCCATAATAGGCCTTGCAAAAAATGAAGGGGCGAATGTAGAGATGCGATGCCCCGTCTTGCTTTTTACCAACTTCCCGCAGGAGAAAATAAAAAATCAATCTCTGTATCCAAGTCATACAGCCATTGGTACCCTTTGGTGTCTTTAAGGCAAAAGGGCTGCAACAATTGAAGCATCTGCTGGTAGCCATTCAGTGTGAGAACACAAATGAAGTGCTTGCCATCTGCCGTTTGTATGCCAGCTTCCTCATCGCCTAGGTGCAGCACCAAATGGCAATTGCGCGCTGCTATGAATGAAAGTGTACTTAGGTCGAGAGGCAATTTGTTGGCTACAATCGTTTGTTCAATGGCTTGTTTGAATTGCAAGGCCTCTTGTTTACCAAAGTCATATAAGCGGATAATGTGCTCACCGAAGGCGTTAGTGTTGTGCAGGTAATCGAGTTTCATGAGTGGCATTCATGTAAAGAGAATGGAGGCTTGGTTGCAAATAAGCGAACGGCCAATAGTACTCATAGGAGTGCGCTTTAAACGGAGGCTCATACATTAGAAAAATTGGTTCTTAAACGCTGTAAAAAGACTATTGCCGCTGTTATCACAACGTGGATTAAAACCTTTAGAAAGCTCAGAATTTCATCCTTGTTGTGCCACTTTATGAAATTCAATCCTTCAGTTGAACCATCGCTTGTACCACACTTGAAAAACCATGAGCGAGTAGATGAGTGAGGTATGTGTGCTGCGGTGGTATTGATAAAAATCTTGGAGCACTTCATCCACCACATTTTGTTTGAATAAGCCTTGATGGCTTATGTTTTTTGCTGATAGCAGCTCCATGACCATGGGTTTCAAATTGCCCCGCAACATCTTCTCGAGTGGTATCTCAAAGCCTTTTTTAGCGCGGCTAAATACCGAGGCTGGCAAATCATGAGCGTAACAATCGCGAAGCAAAATTTTTCTTTCGCGGCCATTCATTTTATACTCCATCGGCAACGAGTTGATGAATTCGACTACATGGTGGTCTAGGAAGGGTGGCCTTACCTCCAGCGCGTGCGCCATACTCATGGTGTCCACCTTCGGCAGCATGTCGCCACTTAGCACCATTTTTTGTTCTGCCATCAACACCGTGTTGAAGTCATCTTTTTTGATGTCGCTTAGGAAGGGATTAATGCGAGCTCCCATGTCCGCATGGTTAAAACCCATTATCAAATCCTCGTGATAGGTGCCCTCCGAAAACGATGACCAATACAAATAGCGTTCTTTATACGATTTGGAAAGTCCTTTTGAATAACGCTTTAGACGCCTCAAGGAATTGCTTAGGGCGTTGGTGCGTCCCGGATGAATCAGGTTGGTAATTACCTCAAAGTTCGGAATCCACACATTCAACAGGCTGCCATTGGTGCTTCGCAGCAAGGCTGCATGTTTGTTGTAACCCCCTAGAAGCTCATCTGCTCCATCACCGCTTAGTGCCACTCCAATGTGCTGTTTGGTCTTTTGCGCCAGCATCCACATAGCTATTGCTGAGGAGTCAGCAAAGGGCTCATCCATGGCTTGCAGCACATTTTCTACTTCATCAGAAAAGGCCTGTGAGGACACATTGAACACCTCATGACGGGAGCCAATGCGCTCTGCCACTTCGAGCGCATATTTCGATTCATCCAGAAAAGGAGTGTCTGGAAAGCCGATGGAGAATGTTTGCAAGCCAGGATTGCTTTTTACAGCAATAGACGCAATAACACTGCTATCCACTCCTCCGCTTAGGAAGCATCCAAGTGGCAGGTCACTAGACAGTCTAACACGCACAGCAGTGGTAAGTAGTTGTGTGAATTTTTCGTCTGTAGCTGAATCACTTTGTTTGGTGCAGGGTTTAGCTGTTGGCTTATACCATTGCTTTACTGCTACTGAGGGCTTGTCCTCCTCGAACCGCATGTCTATGAGGTGGCCGGGCATTAACTTTTGTACCCCTTTAAGTATGGTAGAAGGAGCTGGTATGTAACTCAATTGAAGTAGTATGCCAAGGGCGGTGGTGTCCACTTCTCGCAATATGTCATACTGCATAAGTGAACGCAGTTCGCTGGCAAAACCTAGTTTTTCGCTGTCGCGAAAAAAGAAGAGGGGCTTCTCGCCAAAGCGGTCGCGAGCTATCAGCCACTTGTTTTCCACTTGGTCGAAGAAGGCGAAGGAGAAGAAACCATTCAGTTTATCCAAGCATTCTTCACCATAGACTATTAGCGCATATAGCAGCACCTCTGTATCGCTTTTGCTTTTAAATTGAACACCAAGCTTTTCCAATTCCTTGCGCAGTTCAGCGTGATTGAATATTTCGCCATTTAGCACCAAGTGATAACGCCCCGTGGGGTCACTCATCGGTTGGTTTGCATCATCACTCAGGTCTATTACTTTCAGCCTATTGTGGCCAAAGGCACCACAAGACAACAACTGAGCATGGCTATGGTCGGGGCCGCGATGGGTGCTTTGCAGCAAGGCAAGGCGCGTTTGCTCAAGAACCCTCTCATGCGAGAATTGATGGTTGAAATAGATGATACCAGAGATGGAACACATTGTGAACAAATGAATACAGTCCTGCTGCTTGGTCGACCTAACTCACCATGTTCATTTCACGGGTAAGGTGTGAATAAGTGGAGAAGAAAAAAGGCCTTGAGTAAACCTAGGCTTCCTTTACTTCTTTTGTTTTTTTTCTTCGAATTGGGGCGGGTTGGGCGATCGCTGAGCGAAATATTTCATGTATTTCAGTCCGTCACTTACGTAGTAGGGGTCGTGTGTTTTACTGCGACCACTTAGCGGAAAGCGCTGACCAGTGTTGTGATAGTGAAATGCATCTTTCCATTTTTTCTTATCTAAAAAATGTCCATACTCTCCTTTTATCCACTGCACTCCATACATGGCAGCATCGTCTTCATTTCTTATATCATTTACACTCACTCCCATTGGTATCACCTTGTAGCCCATCAGTTGGAAAGGTCCCCAGCTGGTTGCCAGATTCTTTAATCCATCTTCATCTAAGTACTCAAGATTCTTTTGTTTGATGTTTTCGAACTTGCGTTGCTTTCCTTCTTTTACTTTTTTCAGTTGGTTGAAGATGTGCTTCTCGAAACGATTGCCTGCAGGCTTGTTGCCACTGCATTCTAAAACAAGCAATGCCATCAGGTATTCATAAGGCACACCAGACTCGCTGCTTAGTTCTCCTATTTCTTCCTTGTAGTTTGTCTCAGCCCATTGCAGGTCATTAACTCCTGCAGGCCGGGGGTCTTCGGGCATTTCCATGCCCAGTTTGTCGCGAACCCAATCAGCAAATTCATAGCGATACCTCCATAAAGGAACCACACACAGAACCAAAATGGATGCTATGATGAACCACTTTTTGCGAAGTACTTTCATTGTCCTGATAAATAGAAAGAGTAATGCACTTTGACAGAGTGAGCAAGATGATTTTTTTTGAACAATAGCTTAATGAAATGGACTACTTACCCTTGTTTGACTTGATTGGGACAATGAAATGTGAGATTATTACTTTTATTTGCGCTATAACTTTTAAATCAACAGGAAAATCATGGAAGTAGCAACTGAACTAAGGTATACAGCCTTATCAAACGTTCACCAAAAACTAGGAGCTAAGATGGTGCCTTTTGCAGGGTACTATATGCCTGTTCAATACAGTGGTCTTATGGACGAGCACCATGCGGTGCGCAATGCTCTCGGTGTTTTTGACGTGAGCCACATGGGCGAATTCTTAGTGCGTGGCAAGGATGCTCTTGCTCTTATACAACATGTTACCAGCAATGACGCATCAAAACTTACTGACGGAAAAGTTCAATATTCCTGCTTGCCCAATGCAACAGGTGGTATCGTGGACGACTTGCTTGTTTACCGAATAAGCGAAGAGTTGTACATGCTGGTGGTGAACGCCTCCAACATTGACAAGGATTGGGATTGGATAACCAAAAACAACACATGGGATGATGCCATAGTGGAAAACCACAGCGATAAAACATCATTGCTTGCCGTGCAAGGCCCAAAAGCATTGGAAGCGATGCAGAAGCTTACTTCCATACAGTTGGTTGGAAGAGAATATTACACTTTCGACATGGGAACTTTTGCAGGAGTGGAAAATGTGATAGTGAGCACCACGGGCTATACGGGTGCAGGTGGTTGTGAGATTTATTTCCCCAACGAAGTGGCTGAAACCATCTGGAATGCTGTGATGGAAGCAGGTGCAGAGTTCGGCATTAAACCTATTGGCCTTGGTGCGCGTGATACCCTTCGCCTCGAGATGGGCTTCTGCCTCTATGGGAATGATATTGACGATACCACTTCACCCTTAGAAGCGGGCCTTGGATGGATTACCAAATTCACAAAGCCGTTCATCAATAGTGAAGCTTTGAAAGCACAAAAAGAAAGTGGTGTTACTAAAAAATTGGTTGGTTTCGAATTGATCGACAAAGGCATTCCACGCCACGGTTACGAAGTAGTAGATGCTGATTTGAAACCTATTGGTGTGGTGACCAGCGGCACTCAAAGCCCCTCGTTGAATAAGCCTATTGGCATGGCATATGTGCCAACGGCATTGGCTAAAGCAGGTGCTGAAATATTCATCAGCATCAGAGGCAAGGCACTGAAGGCGATTGTTACTGCGGTTCCTTTTTTTAAGCAATAACCTAGACTTTCAGCTTTTCACACCCATGAAAAAATTCTTACTGATCTTTTCAATTGGTTTTCTTCTTTGCTCTTCAACATGCAATGAGAAAGAAGAATGCGTAGAATTAATCAATCCAGATTGCCCATGCACTATGCAATATGATCCTGTTTGCGGATGCAATAACAAAACATATGGCAATGCCTGCGAAGCAGAATGCTCAGGAATAAAAACCTATGCTAAAGGAGAATGTAAATAATTTTAAATTCATCCATCCAACTTGATTACTCAAATAGCTGATAGAAAACTGGTGGAGGTGTGCTACACACCCGGTCAATACCATCTTTACGAAAAAGACTTTGAAATAGTAGTCGTTATAGATGTGTTGCGCGCAACTAGCGCTATCACCACAGGTTTGCATTTTGGTGTTGAGAAGATTATACCAATTGCCACTATTGAAGAAGCGCATGAATGGAAAGCCAAAGGCTACATAGTAGGGGCTGAGCGGGATGGGCAGGTGGTGGAAGGATTCGATTTTGGCAACTCACCTTATGCTTTTATGAACGATGATTTAAAAGGTAAAACAGTTGTTCTGACCACCACCAACGGCACACAAGCCATCAATAGAGCGAAGGACAAACAAGTAGTTATTGGGTGCTTGAACAATTTGACGTTGTTATGCCAGTGGCTTCATGAGCAGCATAAGAACACATTGATATTGGCTAGCGGATGGAAGGATAAAGTGAATCTGGAAGACACTATTTGCGGAGGAGCCATTGCAGATATTCTTCTTGAATCAAGAAAATTTCGCAGCGATGAGGATAGCACTGTTGCAGCGAAATTCATCTATCGCAGCGCACGCGAACATTTGTGGAGTTTCCTTCGTTCATCTTCTCACCGCAGAAGACTTATCAAACTCAACATTCAGCGCGATGTAAAATATTGCCTCACCCTTGATACGGTGCCATGCATTCCCATGCTGAAGGATGGTGCATTGGTAAAACTGGATTATCAGCCACAAAACACTAGCACATCAGTTTTACAGCCCGAAGAGAAACAATAAATGAAATCGTATATTCCTCTGAGAGCTAAGTTCGTTTTCATCACATTGCTAGGTGGTGGCATCTTCTTTTCATTTACAAAAAATGAGGAGCATTCATGCTCGGGCGTCACTTGGGGATTTTTTGGTCATAAAAAGATAAATGAATTGGCCGTGTTCACATTGCCCGATGAAATGTTTGGCTTCTATAAAGCCAATATAGAATACCTGATAGACCACAGTGTAGACCCTGACAAACGGAGGTATGGTGTGGTAGGCGAAGCAGAGTGTCACTACATAGATATGGACCGTTATGCGGATAGCCTGCATCCCAATCCCTTCGACAATGTGCCCCGAAGATGGGTGGATGCCGTGGCCAAATACAGCGAGGATACGTTGCGCGCCCATGGCATTGTTCCTTGGAATACTTACAACGTAGAGCAACGATTGACCAATGCTTTTAAGGATGGAGATATTGCTAAAATCCTGCGTTTGTCCGCGGAGATAGGTCATTACATTGGCGATGCACACGTTCCATTGCACACCACTAGCAATTACAATGGACAAAAGACAGGACAACGTGGCATACATGGCTTTTGGGAAAGTCGTTTGCCTGAGCTTTATTCAAGAGATTATGACTTCTTTGTTGGCAAATGCTTCTACGTCAAATCACCTCTGAATTACATGTGGGATAGAGTGGAGGAGAGCTATGCTTGCGTAGATAGTGTTCTAAACTTTGAGCAAAGCTTGAATGGAGTGTATGCTGCTGACAAAAAATATTCTTTTGAATCGCGCGGCAACACCAGTATGAAAGTCTATAGCGAAGGCTATAGTAAAGAATACAGTGATATGCTAGATGGTCAAGTAGAACGAAGGATGCGCAAAGCTGTTGTTTCAGTGGGTAGTTTTTGGTACACAGCATGGGTCGATGCAGGCTCGCCTGACCTATCCAAATTCATCAATGTTCGCATGGATGAAAAGCAAGACTCTATAGTTGAGCAGCAGGCTTTTGATACTAAGATAAAGGCACGGGAACATGAATGATTCAAATTGATAATGGAATAAAAAAGGGAGCCTCATGGCTCCCTTTTGTTTTTTACTCAAATTTCTATTCCCTATTCCCCCAACTCCCAATTCCTAAATCCTTTTTATCTCATCACATTCACATACCCTTCCATTTCCACCTTCTCACCAGTGCTCACGCTGACAACCACTGCGCGCCAGTTGTAAGTGCCATCACCAGCAAAGTATTCGCCCTGATATACATCGCCAGTCCAGGGTGCATTGATGTCCTTTGACTCATACACTTTCTCGCCCCAGCGGTTGTATATCTGCAATAGAAAACGCGAGTTATCAATGTCAGCGCCTTGTACAAAGAACACATCGTTGATGCCATCTTGGTTCGGGGTAAATGTGTTAGGGGCATACACTTGAAAGATGTCATCAATGTCCACATAACCTTGCACATAGTCAGTGCAGTTGTTCACGTCTGTCACGGTAAGCATGACCGGATAAATACCCCCCACGCCTAAAGGAAAAGTAAACGTAGGACTAGCAACATTGCTTGTTCCCAAAATAGGGTCACCAAATTCCCATTGGTAAGTGATGATGTCGCCCAAAGTCATGTCTTCAAAAAATATTTCCGTATTGGTTGCGTCCGTTGGTTGCGGGTCGGGGTCGAAGCCTGCAATGGGCGGACTGAATGAAATGAGGTAATCTTCCAACGTAGTTTCATACT
>JANNVZ010000004.1:0-16742 GCA_031414655.1 Flavobacteriales bacterium | reverse complement strand
TGCGCCAACATAGAACTTGTTGAGTGACTTGCTGAATATTATGTAGCAACCAATCATAGAAATACACTTAAGCATCAAAAAAAAAGGCGAGCTGAAGTTGCTCGCCTTATTGTGGGCCCACTTGGAATCGAACCAAGCACCTACTGATTATGAGTCAGTTGCTCTAACCGAATGAGCTATAGGCCCGCTTTTGAAGGGCGGCAAAAGTAATCGGGTCTGCTATTTGTGCAAACGAAATGTTTCAGTCTCATTGCACCAACTCATAATCCAACGTTCTTTTCTGCAAATCGCCCCCCAATACTTTTATCATCACTTTGTCGCCCATGTGAAATTCGCCTCTCTTACGAAGGCCGCGAATGATGTAACGGTCTGCGTCAAATTCATAGATATCTCCTTCTAGCGATTTGATATTCACCATACCCTCGCTCTTTGTTTCGCCTACTTCCACATAAAAACCGCGGGCGGTTATGCCGGAGATGATGCCTTCAAACATGCTCCCCACATTCTTCAGCATGAATTCTACTTGTTTGTATTTGACACTGGCACGTTCTGCATCGGCTGCGCGTTTTTCCATCTGCGAACTGTGTTTGCATTTCAAATCATAGTCGGCTTCACTGACGCTTTTTCCACCGTCTAGGTAATGCTGCAATAAGCGATGGACCATCACATCAGGATAGCGCCTGATGGGCGAAGTGAAATGGGTGTAGTATTCAAATGCCAGTCCATAGTGGCCAATGTTGTTGGTAGTGTATTCTGCCTTGGCCATGCTGCGTATAGCCATGGTTTTTACAATGTCTTGCTCTGGTGTGCCTTGCGCCTTGTCTATCAATGCACGAATGGCGGCAACTGACTCGGACGCTGCATTCTTGGGCATCTTATATCCAAGGTGAAATACAAAATTGGCTAGCTGCCGCATCTTAGCGGGGTCGGGCTTATCGTGCACTCGGTATACAAAAGTGCGCTGTGCTTCTTGGGCCTTTTTCTTGCCAATGAAAGCAGCCACCTGCCGATTAGCGAGCAACATAAATTCTTCAATCAGCTTGTTGCTATCCTTCATTTTTTTGATGAATACGCCAATCGGATTTCCCTTTTCATCTAACTTGAATTTTACTTCTTCTGTATCGAAATCTAAAGCGCCTTTCTTGAAACGCTCGCCTCGCAAGGCCTTAGCTAATCGGTCCAAGTGAAGTATTTCTTCTTTCAAATCACCTTGGCCTGTTTCTATTACTTCTTGCGCCTCTTCATAGGTGAATCTGCGAATGCTCTTAATCACTGTTCTGCCAAACCATTCATTTGCTATCTCTGCTTTTTCATTCAACTCGAACACTGCACTGAAGCAATATTTCTCCTCATCAGGCCTGAGCGAACAAAGAAAGTTTGAAAGCCTTTCGGGTAACATGGGTATGGTGCGGTCAACGAGATAAACGGAAGTGGCTCTGAAGAATGCTTCCTTTTCCAAAGCCGTTTTTTCCTTCATGTAGTGGCTAACATCCGCTATGTGTACACCTATTTCTACATTACCATTTTTCAATTTCTGATACGACAATGCATCGTCAAAATCTTTGGCATCATAGGGGTCAATGGTGAAGGTGGTGATGTCACGGAAGTCTCTTCGTTTGGCAATTTCTTCTTGGGTGAATTCACCAGATATTTTCTCAGACTCGCTCAATACATTATCAGGAAACTCAAGTGGCAAGCCGAACTCCGCCAAAATGGCGTGCATCTCCACATTGTGTTCACCGGGTTGACCTAGCACCTTTACCACTGCACCCACCGGATTTTTTTCTGGATGATCCCATGTCAACATTTTCACCAATACCTTCTCGCCAACTTTTGCTTTGAGCAGCTCTTCTTTAGGTACAAAAAAGTCGGTGTGAATTCTGGTATCTGATGGAATGAAGAAGTAGTTTCCTTTTCCTTCCTGAATGATGCCTACATAATTTTCTCGTGCGCGTTGCACCACCCTCAGCACTCTGCCTTCGGGCCTGCGTGCTTTGCTGTTGTAGGTGATTTCTACTGTATCGCCATTCAGGGCAAACCCCGTGGCGCCTTGACGTATCTCTACATCTTCGGCCAATCCTGTTACGGATACGAAGCCTCGCCCATTGCGCGTTATCTGTATAACGCCTTCCAGCGTTTCCGTTTTTATTTCTTTCAACAGGAACTTACCACGCTCTAGCTCTTTCAGCTTGCCGCTCTCTACTTCCGACATAAGAATGTCATACATCAAAGTGCGAGAACCACTGTCGTGCAGGCCTAGCAAAGAACCAATTTGTTTGTGGTTAAGTGGTTTTTTGGGTTGTGCTTGAAACGCATCCAATATTTTTTTTCGCAAGTCCATTTTGGTGTCTTGCTTTTTGTTCTGTTTTGCCATAATATCTGGTGCGAAGATGAAGCAGGTACGATGAGGTTTCGTCTATTATGTCAAATGTTGACTTTATACATCACTCACTTCTGCCTCCAGCAATTCCTGCAACATTTTTTTTGACTTGTTGCTTTCAGCTTTGAATGCGAACAGCGAAAGCGCATGCACAAAAAGCAGAACACCTATGGGAATAAGACCTGTAAATACTGGAACTTGGCCTGAGCCGATGGTGGGCACAAGCAATGCCAGCGAGATAAGACCAACAAAGCCACACCACACCGCCAGGAACACTCGCACCAACATATGAATGCGCATGGTGATGTGGACGTTTGTGCCGTCCCATTCTTTACTTATGGTACCCCGGATTACAGGTTTGAAAGAATTTTTGGAGCGAATGATCCGCTTGATCTCGAACGTGTTGTTAAGCACAGAACCTTCATACGGTTTATCGGCAACAGGGCCAAATAGTTTGGACCTATAGAATCGATCGGGTTCGGTAATGCTACTAATGCGAGCTGTCACTTCATCTTGGCTCAGTTTGGTTTTGAAAACCAGGTTTTCACGGGGCAGATAGTTCATTTGGGAGTTGCTGTGCGATCCTCGTATGTATCAGTTAAGCCTGCAGCCAACTATTTATTTTGTGTTGAAAAAGTTCATGGTTCTCTCAATACCAATGAGACCAAAACTGAATACTGCATTGGCTGCAGTTTCGACTTTCTCAGGTAGCGTTTTCATTTCGTCTTCTGACCATTTACTCAGCACGTAGTCCACCTGCTGGCCTTTGCCAAACTCTGCGCTTATGCCAAAACGCAGACGCGTATATTCTTTGGTTTGAAGTAGTTCGCTGATGTGTTTTAACCCATTGTGGCCACCATCGCTTCCCTGACCTCGCATTCTTAGTTTTCCAAAGGGTAAAGCCAAATCATCTGCTACAACAAGGATGTTTTCAAGCGGTATTTTTTCTTGCTGCATCCAATAGCGAACCGCATTGCCGCTTAGGTTCATATAGGTAGTAGGCTTAATTAGAACGAAGGTGCGGCCTTTGTGTTTGGCTTCGCACACATCAGCATAACGACCTGATGCAAATGACGCATTGCACTGGGTTGCTATGTGCTCGACCACTTTGAAGCCAATGTTGTGGCGGGTTTCAGCATATTCATTTCCAATGTTACCAAGGCCGACTATGAGGTATTTCATGGGTGTGTTCTCTGGTAAAAATCGGTACGCAAGGTTGCGAAAAAAACAAAAGCCACCTGCGATTTCTGCAGATGGCTTTTTACATTTTATTGAATCACTAAAAATTACTTCTTAGCTGGTGCTTTAGCATCAGTAGTTGCAGCTGCTGCTTCCGAAGCGGATGCGCGGGTAGCAGTTATCTGCACTAGCGCGCTTGCTTCTGCTTCCAGTATGGTGCATCCCTCCACCTTCACATCGCGCACGCGAATGATGTCGCCAATGTTCAAGGATGATATGTCTACTTTAATGTCTTCAGGCAATTGATCTGGCATACCTATAATACGCACCTTGCGGTAGTTCTGTACCAGTTTGCCACCGGATTTTATTCCTTCTGATGTTCCGAAAGTACGCACTGGAAGAGCTGTTTTCACGAGCTTGCCCGGTATCAATTCCAAAAGGTCAATGTGTGTTACCTTGTCTGTTACAGGGTGCTGTTGTTGCTCCTGCAAAATAGTGGAATATGTATTTCCACTTACTTCCATGTTGATTTGGAGTGTGTCTGGCATACGAACAATCTTATCCCAATCATTCACCGCGATGCTGAATGGAACTTGTTTTTCTCCGCCATAAATAACACCGGGAATGCGACCACTGTTACGCAAATCCGCTGCGCCTCTTCTTCCTACGTTCTCTCTTGGAGAACCGCTCAATGAAACCTGTTTCATGTGTTTATGATGTTTGTTGATTTATGAAATTATAAAATTTGAACTAATACTCTTGTTTTCTATCAGGTTGTGAAGCACTCCGCTGAAGAGAGGCGCAATTTTCAACACTTTGATTTTGTCCATAGGTCTTCCTTCCTTCAGAGGAATGCTGTCTGTAACCATTACCTCTTGTAGCACCGACTGGTCTATACGCTCATACGCTTGTCCACTAAGCACTGGATGCGTGCAGATGGCGCGTACGCTCAATGCACCATTTTCCAGCATCATCTCTGCAGCTTTGCACAGAGTGCCGGCCGTGTCGCACATGTCATCCACTATCACCACATTTTTGCCTTTCACATCACCTATCACGGTCATGCTTTCTATTTGGTTGGCCACCTTGCGCTGCTTGTAACAAATAGCCAGGTCGCAGCCCAGCAATTTTGAATATGCATTGGCGCGCTTGGTTCCTCCTGTATCGGGCGCGGCCACTACCAAATTTTCTATCTTCAGTTTTTCCAAATAGGGAACGAAGATGGTACTTGCATATAAGTGGTCTACAGGCACTTCAAAGAAGCCTTGAATTTGCTCAGCATGAAGATCCATGGTTATCACTCTATCCACACCGGCAGCCGTCAGCAGATTGGCTACCAGTTTGGCACCAATGGCCACACGTGGTTTGTCCTTTCTGTCTTGGCGTGCCAGCCCGAAGTAGGGCATAACGGCCACGATGCGCTTGGCTGATGCGCGTTTTGCTGCATCTATCAGCAGCAGCAGCTCCATTAAATTATCACTCGGAGGAAATGTGCTTTGAACAATAATGACCTCTTTGCCACGCACCGTTTCTTCAATGCTGGGCTGAAACTCACCATCGCTGAAGCGCTGGATAATGACATTGCCTAGCTCCACACCGAACTCGCGCGCGATTTGTTCGCCCATAGTGCGGGAAGCAGAACCAGCCAGAATTTTTACCATTTCGTGCATTGTGCAAAACTCCTTTTTCGAAAAGGGCGGCAAATATAGCCCGCCTCATGGGTAGCACCAAGGCTTTGAAGAAATTGATTATTAGACAGAAAAGACCCGCTTGGACTGTAAACAATTGGTTCTTTTTTCCAAGTGAAAGTGTAGGGTGTTTTGAACGGAAGGCTTTGTTGTTGATATCCACTGTGGGTATTCAAACCTTAAAAATTTATACATCATGATTATCACAACAGTCGTTTTTGTCGCACTTGTCATTTTCTTGTTATCTGTGGATGCTAGTTGGTCCAATGTGCTCAGTACACAGCGCAACGATTTGGTTTTCGAAGGGCGCAACATGCAATATGGCGCCTATGCATTGCGCAAAGAAGAGCCCAAAAATTTGTTTATCGCTTTGCTCCTCGCTGTAGGTGTATTGGCCGGTGGCACCGCAAGTTGGATGTTAGCAGGCTCCTCTTCTGATCCTATCAAATACACTGACAACACGGTGATTATTGAAAACATTCTATTGCCCCCCATGCCAGATAAACCCAAAGTGGACGCAACCAAAACGGACCAGCCGGCCCCAAAACCAAGTGGCCTGAACAATGCCACGCCTGTAGTGGTAGACGATGGGCACACGGACGATCTGAAGTCGGACGATGAACTAGCCAACAAAAAGCTAGGTGGCACTGGAGACGAAGAGGACGATGGCTTGGTAGAACCAAAACCCTATGCCGATGCAGGTGGTGGAGGCGAGCGCAGCACAGGTGCCGGTTTCGAAATACCCGTATTTGCAGATGAGATGCCGGAATTTCCCGGTGGCGATAAGGCCATGATCGAATTCATGCACAACCATGTGCACTACTCGGAGCGAGAAATTGAACTGGATGTTAGTGGAACCATTTACCTCTCATTTGTAGTGCAAGCGGACGGGCGCGTCTCAAACGTGCAAACAGAAAAAGGAATACGCAACGGAGAGCGCTTGGCGAAAGAAGCAGAAAAAGCATTGCTGGCAATGCCGCTGTGGAAACCCGCTAAGGATAATGGCCATCCGGTTCCGCTGCGAAAAAGAATTCCACTCAAATTTATTTTGCGTCAGTAGAACGGTGTATCAACGCTATTGACCTCACTATTTTGGTGAGGTTCAATAGCCAAGCCTACTTTGCACCCCCGTTTTACTTAATACGAAATGCGTTTATGAAAAAAATGAGTCCTCTGGTGATAATGGGTTTTTTTATGAGTGGCGTTCTGATGCTGCTCTCCCTGATGTGCCTGCTGGTGCCCACTACACAAGAGTGGCTGCAAGGCTGGCGCAGATTTGCAATGGCTGGTGTGTTTGCTCTTTATGCATCCTTCCGTTTTTTTCGTGCACGCAAAATTTGGCTTCAATCTAAAAACCAAGCACCGCTATGAATAAAATGCTGCTGTCGTTTATTGTAATTGCATCACTGGTTTCGTGCAGAGACACCACCAATGATAAACCGAAGGATGGCTATTCCTCGGGCGAGTTGAAAATAGGTGTGGACAATTCATTTCAATTGATGATGGACACCGAGATTTATACCTATTGCGCGCTGAATGCCAATGCCAAAATATTCCCCACGTATTTGCCTGAAGCGGATGTGTTCGACTTACTTGCCAAAGACAGCATACAAGCAGCAGTCACTTGCCGACCGCTGAACGCAAAGGAAATGGAGTACTACAAAAGCAGGAACAAAATGCCAGAGAGCATCGTGTTTGCTGGTGATGCAGTGGCGCTGGTTATACACCCTGCCAACAGGGATAGCACGCTTACTTTAGAGCAAGTGCGCAACATTTTCCAAGGTAACATAACCCAATGGAACGAAGTGAATGCGGCCTCGAAAGCGGATGGAATCAACGTTGTGTTTGACAACAACAAATCGTGCAATGCGCGCTTCCTTAAGGAAAAGCTGATGGAAGGAAAAGAGTTTCCTGCGAACTGCTTTGCAGTGCAAACCAACGAGGAGGTGATCAACTACGTGAGTGAAAACAAGAACGCAATAGGTGTCATTAGTCTGAACTGGATAAGTGACAATGTGGACAAAACCGCGCAGAAGTTTTTAGAAAAAATAAAAGTGGTGGGAATAATAGATCCGGCCAACACGCGCAAGCCGGAAATGCCCCGACAGCCCTTTCAAGCCTATGTATACGACAAGTCCTACCCGCTAACGCGTGAGGTGTATTACATAAGAACCGGTTTAAGCGCCTCGCTTGGCACAGGCTTTGTCAACCACCTGCTCAACGACAAGGGGCAATTGATAATAGACCGCATAGGCATGGTGCCTATTACCCCTACGGAACGAATCATAAAAATCACCGAATAATTTTTTTTACTGTGAACTATTCAATCAATCAATCCTCAATTATGAAGAAATCTTTTGCATGGATGATCGCATGTATGTGTGCGTTTTCATACAGCAGCGTTGCTCAAACTACCAAGGAAGATGCAATTCGCAAAACACTGAACGAACGCTACGAGTCGGCCGAGGCTGACTTGACCGAACTGATAGCGCGCGAACCCGCCAATGGCGACCTGTACCATGCCGCTGGCGACAACTACCTGTACTGGGGCGAAATAGAAAAGGCCGAAGCGATGTACCGCAAAGGAATTGAGGCAGCTGCGCTGAATCCATCAAACTATGCAGGCCTAGGCCGCGTGGCTTGGATGAACAAAAACGAAGCGGTGAACACGGCCCAATTTGCCAAAGCAGTGGAGATAATGACCACCCGAAGCAATAAAATTGCAAAACCCTTGCAGCAACTGACCTACCTGAAAATGGCCGAGGTGTACATGCAAAGTGAAAAGAAGAACATTGAGAAGGCGTTGGAATACATCAACACTGCACTGAACCTCAACCCCGAAAACCCCGAGGTGTACATACAACTGGGTGACTACTACAGCGAGCGCGATGGTGTGAACCTGAGCAACGCCATCATGCAATACAACAAAGCGCTGGAGAAAGACCCCAAATACACCCGTGCACTGCTGCGCAAAGGAGTGCTGTATGTAAAAATAAAAGCATGGGATGACGGATTGAACTACTACAACGAAGCCATCACTGTGGACCCAACCTATGCGCCTGCATACCGCGAAAAGGCAGAGCTGCTTTACCAAGCAGTGCGCTATCCGGATGCTATAGCCGCGTATGCTAAGTACCTTGAGTTAAACAACAGTTGCCGTGTGCAGCAACGCTATGCAAGTTTTATTTTTCTTACCAAAGACTACAAGCGCGCATTGACCGAACTAGAGAAAGCCCTGCCATGCAACAAGGAAAACATTATCCTTTACCGATTGCTGGGTTACGCTTATTACGAAACAGGCGACTATGCGAAAAGCACCGAGTACTTAGACAAGTTCATAGCAATGGCCAAGGCCAATGGCAAGATAACCGTAATAGGAAGCGACTATGGTTACAAAGGAAAACTGTATGCTAAAGCGGGACAAGACTCCCTAGCAATAATGACCATACAACAAGCTATAGACACTGATCCTACCTACGTGGATGGCTATGGCGAGATAGCTGCCATTTACCAGAAGCAAAAGAAATACGACAAAGCCGCAGAGTATTTTCAGATGAAAATAGCCAAGAGCGAAACGCCTGCTGCACTTGACTACTACTACCTCGGCACGTGTCGCTACTTCAACAAGGAGTATGTGGCTGCGGATTCTGCATTTTCAAAATGCGAGAAAAAATACCCGGATGCTACCTTCTGGAGGGGCCGCGCAAATAACCGCATGGAGCTTGACCTGGAAAAACCACTTGGACTGGGCAAACCCTTTTTCGAAGCCTACATCACCAGCATAGGAACGGACTCGGTGAAGGTGGCTACCAACAAAAAGAACTTGATAGAATCTTACTCCTACCTCGGCTTTTTCCACTACTCGCAAGCCAATATGGACTGCGCGAAGGTGGCCTACAACAAAGTGGTAGAGATGGATGCATTGAACGAGAAGGCCAATATTGCTTTAAAAGACGAAGCGATAATGAAGGCACCCGGTGTGTGCGAATTGATGCCTGCAAAACCATAAGCATCCTTCTTCAAAAAAAACGATCAACGCCTCTGATGCAAGTTAGGGGCGTTTTTTATTCTAACCCACTTCTAGAACTGGAAAAATCCTAACAGCATCAGAGAAGCGAGAGCTTCGATGGAGCAGCGCCTTAGCGGGAGAAAAGCGACAGCTTTGATGGTTCAATGTATGATGGCCACCTGCGCAAGCCTTCAAGCCGGTACAGCGTGAGAAATAGATGCGAGGCCATGCGGCCTGAGCATTTGAAATTTTGAGTAGTAGTGGTGCGGTCGTTGGAATTGTGATGCTCAGAAGCATTACGAAAGCTTATCCGCCAGCAACTTCATCTCCAGCATAGGCGATTTTTTCTCGTAAAGAATATTGAACACCGCATCGGCTATGGGCAGGTCGGCCTGAAACTTCTTGTTGATCTCGTGGATGCCGCGTGTGGCGTAATAGCCTTCTGCCACCATGTTCATTTCTATAGTGGCCCACTTCACGCTGTAGCCCTTGCCCACCATGGTGCCAAAGGTGCGGTTGCGCGAGTAGGGCGAGTAGGCAGTTACCAGCAAGTCGCCCAGGTAGGCACTGCTTTTTACATCGCGGTGTATTTCGTGCACACTGTCCAGGAAGCGTTCTATTTCCCTGATGGCTGCGCTGATGAGCACTGCCTGAAAATTGTCGCCATAACCCAGCCCGTGGCAGATGCCCGCGGCCACTGCATACACATTCTTCAGTATAGCGGACAGTTCCGTGCCGAATACATCTTCCGTTGTGCTGGTTTTGATGTAGCGGCAGGCCAGCATACGGGCCATTACCTGCGCTTTCTCCTCGTCATGGCAGCCAATGGTGAGGTAGCTCAATTTCTCCAGCGCCACCTCCTCCGCATGGCAGGGGCCGCACACCAGGCCTATCTGGTCGTAGGGCACTCCCAGTTGCTTGTGAAAGTAGCGCGCGGGTATACTGTCAAATTCGTTGATGATGCCTTTGATGGCCGAAAAGAGCACCTTGTTCTCCAGCCCCGTGGGTTTGTAGTGCTCTATGGTTTCGTGCAAGAAGGCGCTGGGAATGGCTACCACCAGGTAGTCGCTGTTGTCCACCACTTCTTGCAGATTGTCGGTCACGTTCAGCTTTTCTTTTTCGAACTCTATGCTCTGTATGTAGTGCGGATTGTGGCCAAAGTTCTGTATGCTTTCTATAGCCACTTTGCTGCGCATCCACCACTGCACTTTGTCGGTGTTGTTGCACAATAGTTTTACTTGTGCGGTAGCCCACGAGCCTCCGCCCAATACGCCTACTCTTGGTTGGTCTTTTTTAGCCATAGCGGGGCGCAAGGTAGAAAAACGAAAAAAATGAAAGCGCAAACTGACTGCGAGGTGCCTTTTATTAATAATGCACTTTTTCGCTCTCAAAAGCGGCCGATGGCAGTGGGTGGTTTGTGGTGCGGGAGAGCTAGGCTTTTTTGTTTTGGAAAAGGGAGTGGGGTGGGTATGTTTGTTTTGGAAAAGCGAAGTTGGACTTCGCATATATACAAGTTAGCGGTAATGTTAAGAGACACCAAGAAATATGACTGGACTTGAACAAAATATAAAATCTTACTTTGGAGTTATTTCAGATGATGACCTGAAATCAATAGCGTCCTTATTCAAATTGACTACGATTAAAAAAGGAGAATATTTTTTAAAAGCCGGAAAACAATGCGATAAATTGAGCTTCATCGAATCTGGAATTTTAAGAATTTTTATTGAAACCGAAGATAAAGAAGTAACACAATGGATTTCAACGGCAGGTTTTTTCATTACCGATGTTTCGAGCCTAATTTTTCAAAACCCTGCACGTTTTACAATCCAAGCATTGACTGATACAGAGATGTTGACCATAACTAGAGACGATTATAATGGAATTAATAATTTAATTCCACTTTGGCATCAATTTGAGAAAAACTTTCTCGCCCTTTATTTTGTGATGATGGAAGACCGCATCTTCAGTCATCTTTCAATGACGTCAGAAGAGCGTTATCATCGTTTCTTCGAAAGCAACAAAGTACTCTTTAATCAGGTTCCGCTGCAATACATTGCTTCAATGCTTGGAATGACACCCGAAACATTTAGTAGAATCAGGAAAAAGCAACTGTTATGATTTCTTGATTTTTGTCAAGAGTGAATGAAAATAAGGATAGACCTTTGCAATTCACATTTAAATAAAAATAAAATGGCAACTGAAATCAAAACAGAAATTTTAATTAATGCAACACCCGCAAAAATTTGGTCAATTCTTACAAACTTTGATAATTATCCAAATTGGAACCCATTTATAAAATCAGTAAAGGGAGAGGTGAAAGTTGGAAACAAAATCACAGCGAGAATAGAACCACCGGAAGCAAAAGGAATGACCTTTAAGCCAAAAATTATTACCTTTGAAACTAACAAGGAATTAAAGTGGCTTGGACATTTAATGTTTGCAGGACTTTTTGACGGAGAACATAAATTTGAACTTGTTGACAATGGAAATGGAACAACGACTTTTAGACAAAGTGAAAAATTTAAAGGAATTTTAGTTCCACTTTTCAAAAAACAACTTGATAATAATACAAAAAAAGGATTTGAAGAAATGAATAGTAAATTGAAAGAATTAGCAGAACAGAGATAAACACTACCGCTAACAGCACCTGCAAGAAATTGGCGGTTCCCCATAGGGGCAAGCAGTGGTTAATTGAAGTCTCGGCTCAAGCGAGATGCTTCGTATCAAGTTCAGTAGTGGCAGACAGTTTTCTATGGTCAAAGCCTGACTAAGTCTCCCATCCTCCTCTTCGCCACCCTTAGTTTATCCTGAGCTGAGTTTACCCTGAGCGAGCCGAAGGGAAGGGCCATTCCACTGCCCCTTTTTACCCTGAGATGGTCGAAGGGAAGGGTCATTCCACAATCCTTTTTTATACTGCCATTCCACCCCCCCCTTTTTTATACTGTCATTCCACCGCAGCGCAGCGCAGGTGGAATCTGCCCTAACGCCCAAGGCGCCCTTACCGAAGCCACAGATTCCACACTGCGCTGAAGCTTCGTGTGGAATGACCTTGTTTTAGGCGGGCCGGTTTTTTTGTTTTGGAAAAATGGTGGAGGTGGGTATGTTTGTTTTCTGGAAAGCGAATACGAAGTTGCACATATCCAGCCGATTTTGGGTGGATATGTGCCATAAAGTGGCACATATATACAAGTTAGCGGTCAGGCTAAAAAAAACAAAACAACCGAGACAAACAATGAAAGAATTATTAAGGCAATTTTTATCCCAATTTAAAGAACTGTCAGAAAACCAGGTTCAAGATTTAGCTCAACTTATGAATATTGGAGAAGTCAGAAAAAACAGTCTTATTGTGAAAGAAGGACAGATATGCAATTTGTGCTATTTTGTTTTAAAAGGCTGTTTACGGCAGTATGTCATTCAAGACGGTATTGAAAAAACAATAGCAATATACACCGAAAATCAAGCAATCAATTATTACACTAATCAAAGTGGACAAGAGAGGTCAGAAAGCTATCTTACTAGTGTTGAAGACTCTGTAATGATAATTGGAAACCCTGAAAAAGACAAAGAAATATTTTCAAAGTTTCCAATATTAGCTGAAGTAACACGTAAAATGATAGAGACTGATTTTGGGAAAACACAAAATACTTTAGCAAAATTCATTACATCTTCTCCTGAACAGCGGTATTTAAATTTAATGGATGAAAGACCAGAGCTTTTACAAAGAGTACCCCAGCATATAATTGCCAGTTATTTAGGTGTAACTGCAGAGTCGCTAAGTCGAATCAGAAAACGTATTTTGTTAAAATAAATTGAATTTTAACGAGCTATTTTCAAAACTACATTTCCTTTTTTTCTTCCAGTATCTACATACCTATGTGCATCTACAACTTCATCCAAATAGAAAGTTCTATCTATTACAGCATCATAATTTCCTTTCTCAAATAATTCTTTAAAAAAAACAATTTGATTTCTTGATTCTTTTGCATAATCCATTCCGTTTACGGTAATGAATGTACCATCATGTTGTAACATATGCGCGCATTGTTTCTTGAAAATCTTGCCTACTGTATCAAAAATCACATCATACTTTTCCAACGCACTTGTAAAATCCACTTTATTGTAGAAAATTACCTTATCTGCTCCCAGTTTTAAAACCAGAGCTTCATTGTAATCGCTACAGACAGCGGTAACATTTGCACTATAATATTTTGCTATCTGTAAAGCAGATGTTCCAACTGCACTCGATGCTCCATATACCAATATGTTTAACATCGGCACATTGGTGATTTTTGTTTTGTTTAAAAAATAATAAGCCGTTTGTCCTCCAAAAAGTAATGCAGCGGCTTCTTCAAATGATGCATTGAGAGGTTTTTTACTCATGACACTGTTTTCTTTTACCGATATATATTCTGCATAAGTCCCAAATTTAAAACCTCTCAGCCCAAAAACTTCATCACCAACTTTAAATTCTTTTACCTCGTTGCCTACATATTCGACAATGCCTGAGTAAACAGATCCTAAGACAGGATTACGCGGTTTGTTCCATCCGAATATGAACCTCATTATTATTTTTTGCAAGAAATTTGCCTTAAGAGCCCTCACCGTTACATCGCCAGAGTTAACAGCGGTGGCAATAATTTTAATTAATAACTCATTTGATCTGGGAACAGGCTTATCTAACATGTCTATTTTTAATACTTCCGGACCTCCATATCCATCACAGATCACTGCTTTCATTTTATCTTTATTCATCTTTTATTTTAATTCACCTTTTTTTTACCACCCTTAAAAATCATCCATATTGCAAAAGATATTTCCCCTAAGATCATTGGTAGTATAAAAATAGATTTTATTAATGCTGCAAAAGCAATAGCATTTGGGAAGAGTGATAGACTGATGTTTAGAATTATATAACCAACTCCAGCTACAATTAATAAAGATTTAATAGCTATGTTAACCCACTTTTTGCCGCCTTCGTTATTGAATAATATTCCTAATGCAATTAAATGTAAACCAAAACCAATCAATCCAATTTGCCAAAATGTATTAAACATTAATAAGTTTCCTGCAACATGATAACCGATACCAATACTGAAGATTGCTGAATAAAGTAGGCGCAAAAGACTAGTAACTTTAGCCAGTTTAGGTTTTCTTTCTTTGTAATATCTGTTGATACCAAAAGACACCAATATATCAAGGAGAAGGATTGCGACTAAACCTATGCTGGCGGTTAATGTGCCCAAAACAGGTATAGAAAAGATCGCGAGAATAGCCATTAATATTAATGATCCGCCTTTAATAATTGCTGCTTTGCGTTCTTTTTTAGCTTTAACATCCTCATTGCCTTCTTTGCCAGATGAAATCTGAGTCTTTCGAATTTTTGGATTTTCTACATTCGAGTTTGTTGTATTTTGGTTTGTATTTTTCGTCTTTTTAACCTTAACATCTCTTTGAACTTTTATTTCATTAGGGTATGTTTTTTCTAAAACACTTTCATATAAGGGTTTTCGTGTTTCCAATACCATAAATGGTTCATTTATAGCTGATGTTATTGGGTTCAAAAGTTTAGATACCGAATCTACAACTGTCACAGATTCTGTTAAGTTGACTTCCGTCTCTTGGCTGAATTTAACTTCGTTAGAATTTTTAACTACATTCTTGTTTTTATAATTTTTGTGAAACGAGATATTATAACCTGGTAAGTATACTCTCTTCTCAATACTACAGGATGACGTTAGAATTAACAAAAGAAAAAATGTAATTTTTGTTACTTTGGTAAATTTTTTCATATATAGTTTTAATTAATTATTTCGACAAAATTACTTCGACAAAAAAGCCTATTCGTTGACTTAAGATAATAAAGAAAATATTGAGCATTGTAAGATTAAAAAAAGCCCGAATCGCTAACAGCACCTAAAAAAAATTGGCTGCATTGTACTTCTAATGAAAATTTATTTTACATTTGAAATGTGGTTTTCAAAATAAAGTTTGTGCTTCAAAATCGCCACCTTCGGGTAGCTGCAAAACGTTAGCAGAGATTTTATAACAACAAATCATATAATGAGAGAAATCACAAAAGGAATTTTACTTTTTCAAATCCTATTGATTGTTGCTTGTTCGACAACAAAGCAAGTAGTAAATCCGAAAAATGAAGACATAAAAGAATTTGTCGGAAAGAAAGTAACTCTAATAGGTAAGACTGTGAATATGAAGCTTGGTGCAGTATTAGTTTTAGAAAATGGACAAAGAATTTGGATGGACGAAATGGAGAGTTGGCCGAATGGGTATTACACTGAAAATGAATCTAAAAGTGTTCAAGTGACAGGAGTTTTAAGAGAGAGGTATGACTTACCTGTTTTTATCCCTTCAAATGACTCGATAGAAAAACTAGGAATTCCAGTGCCAAAAGGAACTGACCTTAAAGAAGCAAGTCACAGATACTTGTTGAAAGACTATGAATGGAATGAAATCAAATAGTAAAACATCTGCTAACAGCACCTACAAGAAATTGGCGGTTCCCCAAAGGGGCAAGCAGTGGTTAAATGAAGTCTCGGCTCAGCCGAGATGCTTCGTATCAAGTTCAGTGGTGGCAGACAGTTTCCTATGGTCAAAGCCTGACTAAGTCTCCCATCCCCCTCTTCGCCACCCTTAGCTTATCCTGAGCTGAGTTTACGCTGAGCTGGTCGAAGGGAAGAGTCATTCTACCGCCCCTTTTTACCCTGAGCTGGTCGAAGGGGTCATTCCACCGCCCCTTTTTTATACTGTCATTCCACCGCAGCGCAGCGCAGGTGGAATCTACCCTAACACCAAAGGCGCCCTTACCGAAGCAACGGATTCCACACTTCGCTGAAGCTTTGTGTGGAATGACGCGGTCTGCTGGGGAGTATCTATCAAAGCTTTCGCTTTTCTTTTTTGGAAAAGGGCGCGGGGTGGGTATGTTTGTTTTGTAAAAGCGAAAACGAAGCTGCACAAAGCCAGCCGGATTTGGGTGGATATGTGCCATAAAGTGGCACATATATACAAGTTATGCGTCACCCTAAAACCTACACCACTAAATTATACCAACAACAGACTATTACATTTGACCATTTTAATATTAACTGGCTGACCAATAAAACAGTTCACTAAGACTATGATATATTTAGTAGGCATTTCAATTACTTTTTTATTAGTTTTTATTTTGACGAGTAAAAAAAATAAAAGCAAAGCTGATATAATCTTGACACTTTGGTTGTCTTTCGTAGGGTTAAATTTACTTTTTTATTACATTCATGCTACCGGAAAGCATGTCACTTTCCCTTATTTTTTAGGACTTGAAATACCAATGCCCTTGCTTTACGGTCCGTTTCTTTTTTTATACACTGTTGCTTTGACAGACCAAGAGCATAACAAAAAAATAAATCCGCTCCATTTTATTCCTTTTGTTTTAGCATTGCTTTCGACTTTGCCATTTCATGCATTATCTTTTCCACAAAAAATTAAAGTT
>JANNVZ010000003.1:0-317255 GCA_031414655.1 Flavobacteriales bacterium | reverse complement strand
GGCGAACAAGGATCAAGTGGATCACTTCCACCATTCACTTCATCACCATCATTCACACCGTCATCATCCGTATCCGGATCATTATTGTCAGTGCCGGCAGTTGTCTCGCCATCGTTGTCTAGTCCATCATTGTCACAGTCGTTTGTTCCAAGTGCATTGATGTTTGGATCGCATGGGTCGAGTGGGTCACTAATTCCAACAGCTACTTCAGATGTTGAAATATCATCAACTCCCAGTACTTCTTCGCCATCGTTCAATCCATCGTTGTCGGTATCGGCATCGGCAGGATTGGTTTCATCACCCGTATTTGGCAAACCATCTGCACCGAGGTCTTCATCTCCATTTAGCAAACCATCATTGTCGCAGTCATCAGTAGCAACACCAGCATTTGGGTCGCAAGGATTGAGTGGATCACTTCCACCATCTACTTCATCACCATCGTTGATGCCATCATCATCGGTGTCATCGTCCGCAGGGTCCGTTCCTATGAGGTCTTCTTCTTCTGCAGTCAGTCCGTCATTGTCACAATCTGAAGTTGGCAGCGCATCTGCATTCGGATCGCATGGGTCGTTAGGATCACTTGTACCGGTAGCAACTAGTGTGGTATTTAGGTCATCCAGACCTAATACTTCTTCGCCATCGTTAAGGCCGTCATTATCACTATCAGCATCCAGAGGATCTGTATTGTCTAAAGTGCCAGGGTCACCATCAGCACCCAACTGTTCTTCTATATTGCTAAGACCATCGTTATCGCAGTCGCTTGAGGCCAGTGCAAGTGGATTTGGATCACAAGCGTTCAATGGATCGGTACCAGCATTCACTTCATCACCATCGTTGATGCCGTCTTCATCTGTATCCGGATTATTGTTATCAGTGCCAGCTAATAGTTCTCCATCATTGTCGAGGCCATCGTTATCGCAGTCGTTAGTGCTAAGCGCATTGATGTCAGGGTCGCAAGGATTAAGCGCATCGCTTACCCCTGTTGCC
The DNA here is from genome assembly GCA_031414655.1 of Flavobacteriales bacterium. GTDB lineage: Bacteria > Bacteroidota > Bacteroidia > Flavobacteriales_D > Sanyastnellaceae > JANNVZ01. Next base: position 316,268 of record JANNVZ010000003.1, on the reverse strand, counting down.
ACATTTGTAGTGGAAAGATCATCAATACCCAATACTTCTTCGCCATCATTCCATCCATCATTATCACTGTCCGCATCTTCAGGATTGGTTTCATCACCGCTATTTGCAAATCCATCACTGCCCAATAGTTCTTCGCCATTGGTGAGGCCATCATTGTCACAATCATTGGTAGCAAGTGCAAAAGGATTGGGCGAGCAGGCATCGAGTGGATCACTTGCACCATCTACTTCGTCACCATCGTTTATTCCATCGCCATCTGTATCCGGGTTGTTGTTGTCGGTACCGGCAAGAGTTTCACCATCGTTGTCCAAGCCATCGTTGTCGCAATCGTTTGTTGCTAGCGCATTGATATTTGGATCGCATGGGTCTAATGGATCACTTCCTCCAAGTGCTTCCGTTTCGTTGTCAAGACCATCGTTATCACAGTCGTTTGTAAGAACCGCAAGACAATCACTTACAGCAATTGTTATAGTGGCTTGGTCGCAATCACCATCAGAGTCACAAATCTCATAAGTAACTGTAGCGTCTCCGTCAAAATCCACATCAGGTGTAAAATCAATAGTGTCGTCAGTAGGATCGTTTGGTGTTCCGTTATCATTCACAACAGCAGTTCCGCTCGTGCTGCTCACTATGGTAATGGAAGTGGCAGAGGGGCCATCTACTCCAAAATCATCATTACCAAGGGGATCAATATTGATATCAGTATTGATGCCCGTAGAAGCGCTATCATCATTAGCATCTGGTGCACCACAATTTGCAGTTGGTACTGCATTCGCATCTGGGTCACAAGGATTGATAGGATCAAACCCACCATCTACTTCATCACCGTCATTCATTCCATCGCCATCAGTATCCGGATTGTTGTTATCGGTGCCTGCAGTTATTTCTTCATCATTGTTTAAGCCATCGTTATCGCAATCATTTGTAGCAAGTGCGTTTATGTTTGGATCGCAAGAGTCGAGCGGATTAGTTCCACCATTTACTTCATCACCATCGTTTATTCCATCATTATCCGTATCAGGATTGTTGTTGTCTGTTCCAGCAGTTGTTTCGCCATCGTTGTCAAGACCATCGTTGTCGCAGTCATTGGTGGCGAGTGCATTGATGTTTGGGTCACAAGGGTTGAGTGGATCACTTCCGCCATTCACTTCATCGCCATCATTTATACCATCGTCATCCGTATCCTCATCGGTAGGGTCAGTGCTGTTGATAGCCTCATCCTCGTTAGTTAATCCATCATTGTCACAGTCACCAAGGGCTATTGCAAATGGATTGGGGTCACATGCGTCCAGCGGGTCGCTACCATTCAGGTCTTCCGTTTCGTTGTCGATGCCATCACCGTCACAGTCAGCTAGACCATCGCTTAAGCAATCGCCTACATTGATTGTAATAACGGCTTGTTCGCAATCACCATCAGCATCGCATATTTCATATGTTATGGTAGCTACTCCTTCAAAACCAGAATCAGGAACAAAGTCAATGGTATCGTCAGTAGGGTCGTTAGGAGTACCGTTGTCATTGACAGTAGCTGTTCCATTTGTAACAACAACCACTAGCAGGTCAGAGGCCGAAGGACCGTCTATTCCAAAATCATCATTGCCAAGTGGATCGATGGACAAGCCAGTATCAAGGTCGGTGGCAGCCAAATCATTCACAGCTGTTGGAGTGCCACAGTCGGCATTAGGCAAAGCATTCGGATCAGGATCACACGGATTTAATGGATCACTTCCAACCGTTACTTCATCACCATCAATTACACCATCATCATCGGTGTCAGGGTCGTTGTTGTCTGTTCCGGCAGTTGTTTCTTCATCGTTGTCCAAGCCATCGTTGTCACAGTCGTTGGTGGCGAGTGCATTGACGTTTGGATCGCAAGCATCCAGTGGATCACTTCCTCCTGTTACTTCATCACCATCATTCACGCCATCATCATCGGTATCAGGGTCGTTGTTATCGGTTCCGGCAGTTGTCTCTTCATCGTTGTCCAAGCCATCGTTGTCACAGTCGTTGGTGGCAAGTGCGTTGATGCTTGGATCGCAAGCATCCAATGGATCACTTCCTCCAGTAACTTCATCGCCATCATTCACACCATCATCATCGGTGTCAGGATCGTTGTTGTCCGTTCCGGCAGTTGTTTCTTCATCGTTGTCCAAGCCATCGCTATCGCAGTCGCTGGTGGCAAGTGCGTTGATGCTGGGGTCGCATGAGTCGAGTGGGTTACTTGTTCCTGCAGCTATGTTAGTAGTTGATGGATCATCTACGCCTGTTACTTCTTCTCCATCATTCCAACCATCATTATCAGTATCGGCATCAGCAGGATTGGTTCCAGCCGTATCTTCTTCTGCAGCTATAAGGCCATCGTTATCGCAGTCGCTTGAAGCAATTGCACTTGGATTTGGATCGCAAGCGTCCAGTGGATCACTGCCACCATTTACTTCATCTCCATCATTGATGCCATCACCATCAGTATCTGCATTCGTGTTATCGGTACCAGCAAGTGTTTCGCCTGCATTGTCCAATCCATCGTTGTCGCAGTCGTTGGTGGCAAGTGCGTTGATATTTGGATCACATGGGTCATTTGGATCTGAACCATCAGCTATTTCATCATCATCATTGATACCATCTCCATCGGTATCATCAACAGGACAGTCAAAAGCATCGCTTGCATCTGTATTTAGTATGGTAATAGACTGGCAAGCCAGATCCGCGAGAGTTACCTCACGGGTAATGATAGCCCGCGAACCATTGGCGTATGGATAATAAACTCTGAGGTAATATGTAGATGCTGTATTGGGGATACCAAAATGGAAAACCGGATTGCCGAAAGTTCCATGGCCCTCACCTGATGCCAAATTCATAAGTGGTGAAACAGGCAGCCCATCGCAATCAAAAAGAATTGCATTTGCACCATCTGCCATTGCCGTTTGGTTTCCAGCTAAGTCCCAAAGTGCATTTACCTTTAGGAAATTATTTCCATTGATTTGGTTTTGCCACATTTGATTGGCAGCAGAAGCTAAAGAAATGTACAAATCGAGGTCGCCATCATTATCGTAGTCTATAAATGAGGCGCCTTCTGTATCGCCACCCGGATTTATACCATAGTTAATTGGGCCGTTAGGTCTTGAAAAGATGAGGTTGGCGGGATCCTCATTAATAAAGAGGTAGCTTTCGGTATGAATGTTCGCAAAGAATAGATCGAGGTCACCATCATTGTCCACGTCACCTACTGTACATCCATCGATACTCGCTCCTGTAAGATTGGTACCCGCAGAAGTAGCGGGCTCGCCTGTGGCTATGAAAGTGCCTGAATCATTTCTCCAAATTTGATTGGTGCCGGCATCAGTCCAAATGAGGTCAAGGTCAGCATCATTATCCATATCACCCCAACACACCCCACCTTTGTTACCATTGGTTGCAGCCTCATTAAATGCATTCGCAGTGAATGTGCCATCTCCATCATTCTGAAAGATATCTACCGCGCCTTCTCTTCGCACACAAATATCTATATAGCCATCATTGTTGAAGTCGCCAACGCCCGCATAGTCCCCGCTGCTGCCGCCTGTAGGCAGGCCCGTTATAGTATTGTCTACTTGAGTAAATGATCCACTACCATTATTAGTCATTACATCAATTCCAAAAGTATGATTGTCAATTAGCAAGTCATAGTCACCATCATTGTCGTAGTCAATAACGGCAACACCTTCTGAGTTAAGTCCACCGATTAGTGCAGTAATACTTTGATTAGGCGCCTGCGCCACTCCACCAAAGCTGTACGCTGGTGTTCCTGTTGCGCCATTGTTCAGCCATATTTCAACTCTGTTAAATGCATTAACGGCAAAATCAATATATCCATCTTTATTGAAATCGCCTGCCACAGCGCTTCTATCCTTATTTTGATTATCAAGAGAAGCAGCATGAGTTGCGGTTACATTAGAGAATGTGTTAGCGCCATTTGAAAAATAAAGTTGATTATGTATGGATACATCAGCAGAATTTACTTGCACATCAAGGAAGCCGTCATTGTTAAAGTCCGCCCAACAAAAGCCTCCATCTTTGGTGCCAGCCTGATTGAGCGAAAGCGAAGCAGCAACCTGAACAAATGAAATTGGATTGGCATCAGCAGGTGTGCAAATGGTTATCAAACCCTGATCACAATCACCATGCACATCGCACACTTCATATTGGGCAGTAACTACACTGTTGCCAGCACCCGCAGTGAATTCAAATGTGCCATCCGGATTGAGAACAAAAGTTCCTGAAGCAGGTGGCACAATTAAAGAGTACGACAATGGGTCATTGTCTTCATCAGTATCATTGACCGCAACATCGCCTTCAAGAGGGTCTACCCCGGCCACAAATATGTCATCCAATGCTATGGGATCGTGATTAGTAACATTTAGTACATGCGATGCGGGGTTGCTAATCGACACATCAAGCGATCCATCCACTACTGTAGCGCCAATTCTTCCCTCGGCATTATTTGTATATGTACCGAATTCTCCAGGAATAATTGCTTGAAACGAAAGTACTTTAATGCTATTGGCAGGTATTGAAAAAGTGTTGGACCAAGTGAGTGTTTGTCCAACTGTGGCGGGATTAGCAATGGCCAAACTATTGAATGTAGAAGTGCCCAATACGTAACTCACACCAGTTGGTAGCATGTCCAATACCTGATCGAGTTCTACTGCCGCTGTACCGGAATTCGAAATGGAGATAGTGTAAGTGACAGCGCCTCCGTTAATCAATGATGATGTACTCGCTGATTTGGTAAAAGTTATTGTGTTTATAGAAGGCTCAATTACAAAATACAAATCGTCACTACTATCACTGAAACCTGCTATACTATTGTGCTTCATTTGACCACCGCTACTGATATGACCCACTGGACTGATTGCAACTGGTGCTGAGGCCACACCAGCAGCAACGAAATAATATATACAGGTGTAATTTGTATTGTTGTTACTTGGCAACAGACTGTTTGAAATATTCAACGTGTTGGTATGCACACCTGCATTAGGAGCATCGATTGTGATGACAGTGCTTACGAGCTCATAGTCATCGCATGGCCAAGCACTCTGAGTTGCTGGTGAGAATACCATAATGCGATTGGCTTGTTGATTGGTCATTACTCCTGTTTCGCCAGATACAGTTATTGTAATGATTCCACCAAGTTGAGCAGGATTTGGGCCTGCAACTACGGTATTTACTTTATTGGCCAACGCCTGCTGAGAGTCTGAAACAGTAGTAAGTGAATTTGTCAACGATCCAATTACGCTACCTACAGAAGGGTGTCCATTGTGCACGGTCACAGTATGCCCTTGAGGATTGGCGGTAAGTCCTGTAGCAGTTAAATAGAAGAAAGCAGGTGCCGAAATTCCATTATTCAATGCACCGATATGGTAATACCCGTCTTCATTTGCATTCTTTGCAACAACAGTTCCAGTGAAACTATGAATGCTCACCCAAACATCTTCATAATCGACACCATCAGTGTTTGCAACAATGTACGAGACATAGGTAGAGTTGATCCCTTTAGTCAAGTCAATATACATGGTTGCTCCAGAGGTACAGTTGACAGTAGTGCTAAAAGTTTGTAATGAAACAAATGCTGTGAATAATAGTACAGCCGTTTTTTTAAGTAAAGTTACATTCATCTTCATAGAAGTCATTAAGGTTTTTGCCTGTTCATCCGCCTGATGTCGTCAACAGCTTTAAAGCACGCTACAATAAAACATTCAGCGGGTTGCGAGTGAAAGTATCAAGACACGCATGGGCTATTCTACTTTATTATTTACAAACCTAGAAGTAGTAATTGCGCACCGGCTTTTCATTTTCACAAGTCACCAACATGCTTCTGTTTATTGTAGTGTTGATTCTTAACGCAATACCTTTAGCGGCCATGAACAACACTTTCACAATATATCAATGCCAAGCGCATGTTGACCAATGGATAAAAACAATTGGCGTCCGCTACTTTAATGAACTAACTAATATGGCCATGCTTACTGAAGAAGTAGGCGAAGTGGCACGCATCATAGCCCGCAGATATGGCGAGCAGAGCGAGAAGGAAAGTGACAAAGCGAAGGACCTAGGTGATGAAATGGCCGATGTACTTTTTGTATTGATGTGCCTAGCCAACCAAACTGGAGTGAATCTGGAGGAGGCGTTTAAAAAAAATCTAGAGAAAAAAACACTGCGTGATGGTGAGCGTCATAAAGGGAATAAGAAGTTGCGATGAAGTCAAGTAAATCTTTCCTTTCTCAAAAAGTAATCGTTTCGATAAAAAAAAGCCTCCTACATCACAAGTGAGCAGGAGGCTTCATAGCTCAAGAATCCTAGAGCTATAAAAAATTATTTTTTATTGACCCACTATCTGTGGTTGCAATGAACCGAGTATAGTCAGCAGTTCATTTTGTTCGGTTGATGGAACACTGAAGGTATTCAACGCTGCTACAAGATCGCCTACCAGCGCATTGAATTCTGGATCCGTAATAGCCATTCCTGCGTGGGCGGCCACCATCGATAGACCTTTGTATTGACATGGGCCACCCGAAGCAGCGCATATTTGATCAATCAAATTGAAACGCAGCAATTGGGTGCGATAAGGATCAGCAACCGTGGAAGCGAATTGATCATTGATGACATCGTCAGCCACTACATTAGCAAGGAACTGATCCACCACTGCCGTGATTGCATCCACTCCACCCAGTCGCGTGTAAAGTGAAGGGGTTGGTGTTGGGGTGTCCACAGTTGGTTCATCGTCCTTCGTACAAGAACCCAAAACAAGAAGGCCAGATAAAAGGCCTAAGACAATTAATCGGTTTTTCATTTTGATTTTGGTATTATTTATTGTTGATTTTACTTATTTGACAAAGCGAAGAGCGCTCAATGTTCTTTCCCATACAACTAGAAAACCATGCACTGGACAGCCAGGCTTATCCGATTTTGCAAATACTTTTTTGCTCACCGTAAGCACCCCATTCATAGCAACTAAATTGAGTAGATCTTCTTCCGAAAGATTTTGATACTGATATGTCACACCGATCAGTGACTTGCTTTCATTCACACTTACAGCCTTCACTTCAGGATTTTGCATTACCCACTCTGTTACAATCTCGGGCTTTGTGTTCTGCAGATTTGAAATTTCAAACGTTCTGACATCTACGGGCTCAATAGAGGCAGAAGGATTTACAAAACGAAGATTGGCATAGGAGACAAGTGAAATCAACCCGATCAATAAGGAGTAAAAAAGTATGCGCTTCATGCAACACATACGAAGAAGGTTTTCGTTTGGATTTCGGAGAGTGCAAAAAAAATAACGAAATCGTGATCCTCTCTAAAAATGTGACAGTTGCAATTGAAAAAAAAATAGTCTGCCTCAGATGAAAGTATTACTCATTCACCATACACATCTATCCATGCCATGATGCCACCTTCCAATGTGTAGAGGTTTTCAAACGAAAATTTTCTTTCAAGAGAATGAACAACTGCGCTGCTCCTTTTTCCGCTGCGGCAATGAATGACAACTGGAATGTCCTTTTCAATTTCCGAAATTCGATTAAGTACTTCAGCCATTGGAATGTGTTCGCCTCCAATAGAATTTTCAGCAATTTCATGCTCTTCCCTGATATCGATAAGCTGAAAATTTTTGCCTGCTATTTTCCACTCGTGCAGTTGCTTTGGCGTTATCATTTTCATTTCAACAGCTATTGACATTGAAAGCAGTTTGAATAATAGTATATCAATTTTTGAATTTATGAACGATGTCTTCCGGCATAAAATCGAAGAACGTATCGCCACGTAAACCCACTCGCAAGCACTCGAGTGGTATCACTTCATTCTCAGCAATGTTGCCAAGGTTCACATTGCAGCCGAAGTGCTTTATGAAATAAACCTGTTGAGGTTTTTTGGGCGCTTCCCAAAGTATGTCTTCAGGTTTTACTTTTTGAATGATGCGATTGATGAGCAACGTGTGCGCCTGCCCACTTGGACGATAGATTCCAACCGTTCCGCTTTCGCGCGCCTCTGCAATCACCTTCCAGGATCCGGCTGCTAATTCTGTTTGCATCATTTTTACCCATTTGGCGGGTGATATTAGTATGCCTTCTTCTTTTGAACCTACCTCTGAAAGTACCCTGTAATTTTTTGCAAAACTTGAAATGAGTTTGCACTTTTCGTCATGATCTATGGAGATACTACCATCCGAAATTTCCACAGTGTCCAGCCCCAAACTATCAATATATTTTCTGTAGTCGTCCACTTGACCGCGCACAAAAAAAGCTTCGAATAGGGTACCGCCTACATACACATTCATACCGGCACTCTGATAGAGTTTCACCTTCTCCTTCACATTAGATGAGAACGCTGAGGTGCCAAAACCTAGTTTCAAAATATCAACTTGTTCACCCGCACTTTCAATAAGGTCGCGAGCTTGGGAAAGGCTTAAGCCTTTGTCCATAACCATAGTAAGGCCGTGATTGCGACTCTTTTTTGTTCTCTCTGGAACGTGGTTTAGCTTAAAATTCATGTTGCATTAAGTCATTAAAAATTTGTGGTGATGGTTGGTCCGGCACATTGCGCAAATATGAGGAAAGCACACTCTGTCCTTACCACATTTGTCACATCTGCCCTTTTTGCAAGTTCACCAATAGTTTCATTGACTTTTGAATAGAACCCACGCGTATTTTATAGCTTGTTATTCTTGCCTTAGTTGCCTCGCTTCTTGTGTTGTTTCAATTCTTCTCGGATCAAGATGCGCTGATTTATAAGCTCAGTGTAAAGTGATAGTAGAGTAACCTCGGGATAGTATTCCACCAAATCTTCCATGCCTTCGGGATTGTGAAGGAATACGCGAAAAAGTAATTCTTCTGCTTCTTTAGTATCGCCCGTCTCCATTAGGTAGGCGACTTTGCGATAACCTAATTCAGAACTCTGAGGACATTTTTTCCAGCCCTCATTCAAAATTTGAATGGCCTTCTTTACCTCGCCCTTTTCAAAAAAAAGATCCGAGTGATCTAACCATACATCTTCATTCTCAGGAAAACGGGAAATAAGTGATTCTGTGATGGCCTCAGCTTCATCCCAGCGATCCAATTTCTTTAGAAGTTCAACTAAAAACAATTGATAATCTGGATTATCAGGCTCCAACTCAGTAGCCCGTTCTATGTATTGAATGCCTTCCAGTGTATTCTCCTGCATGTCGCACATAAGGCCAAGACCTAAGTATGCATCAGCAAAGTTTTCGTCTGTCTGAATACTTTTTTTGTAATAGAAAATAGCTTTATCGGGTTCATTCAACTTCTCGAAGCACTCTCCAATGTGGCAATACAGTGGCGACTGTGGCTGCTCATAAGTATACGTCTCTTCAAAAACATGAATGGCGTCTTGGTAACGCTCCATTTTGAAAAGTGTGTGTGCCTTGTTATAGTAGGCAGGTGTAAAATCATCTTGAATAGCTATACAATAATCATAGGACTCTACTGCTTCATCAAATTCACCTAACCTCTGTAGTGCATTGGCTTTGTTGTACCAAGCTGGAAAGCTGAAAGGAAATTTTTCAATAAACATTTCATAATACTCAAGACTCTCCGCATGTCGATCACTTACATCATAACAAAAAGCAAGCTCGTAAAGAAGGGTCTCGTTTTCCGCATTCTTCTTCAGCGCTTCATGCAGTATTTCAATTGCTTTGTCAAAGCGATCCAGATTTTCGTACTCAAGAGCTATTTCTAAATAAATATCATTTTCATATTCCGGATTGCCCAAAGCCAAGGCTCGTTTCAACAATTCAATACTTTTATTGTGCTCGCGTTGTTGGCTATAAATGCTGCTCATAGTTAGCAGCACCTCCTCGTTAGTTGACTCCATTTTTTCGAGCACTTTCATTTTCGCCAGTGCCTTATTCAAGTGACCTATTGCAGAGAGTATTTGGCCTTCGCGCAAAAGCATTTGCGTGTTTTCATGAAACAACGTGTAGGCATATTGAATAACTCGAAGTGCTTTATGAAATTTGTTGATGTCGCAATAGAAATCGATGATTTCTTCAAACTCCTCTATATCGAAATATAAAGACTGCTTGTTGGCGAGCATTTGCTCGTATTTGTTTACCAGTTCTTCGGTGTAGTCTCTTTCTCTGTCTTCACTCATTTCTTTCTCCTCACAGTTTCGTTAGGTTTCCAAATTTAATGGCAATGCTCCGAAAAGAGTGGTAAAGGTGGTTCAGTTTTGAACAGAAATTATCAGAAACGTTGAAAAATAGAAGACCCGGGCTCAATACTTCAAAGCGTAATAAATCAATTTGACCACTTCATTATTGGCCATTATAAGGCCTTCTTCATTGCGCCACCAGTTTTTGCTGTCATAATCTTCTGCATTGGCTCCGTGGAAATGCACTGTTATCCCGGCATCCTTAAACTTGCTTTCGAAAACCCAGCGCACTCTGCGCAAATGAAAAGAACTGCTGATAACTGTGATGTCGTGAATACCTTTCAATTTGCAGTAATTTATTATTTCAACTGACTCATCCATGGTGCTGCGTGCCGTTTCCATTATTTCTATTTGTGAAAGTGGGACACCCTTGCTATGCATAAGATGGCGCGAAAGTTCTGCTTCGCTCATGAGCGAGTCGAGTAATGCTCGAATCTGCAATGGATAATTGCCGCCCGTACAAACAAATTTTTGATCATTGTATTTCCAAAAAACTTTAACTGCCTCCATTCCTCGTTCGTAGCTGTTGCCTCCTAGTACGAAGCATGCCTCTGTTTGTACCAACTCGTCTTCTGCAACTAACCAGTTACCCAATCCGCGCATCAATGTATTTTTGAAAACAACTAGTGCTACTAAAAATATCATTAAGTACGACAGTCTTCGAAACCAGCGCCTGCTCCATATTTTCTTGAGTTTGTCGTTCATTCCTTTTTTATGAATTGAGTTATTTTCATACCTATCAAACGAGTTTTAGCCAGGGCGCACAGAGCTCTGAAACATTCAAGTTTGCATCGCACATATTGATGGAGGCCAATGCATCACGTGAATTCAAAAGGCTATTAGTTTCAATGTTATAGTCATAATTCCATTGCGTATTCTTCAACCAATTACGCGCTTCCGTCATACTCATATCAAATTTTTTGCGGATATGCACCACACTTGAGTTGTCTTGCTTGAAGGAAATAAGTTCGGCATTCATCACTTGCATTAACCGCTGAACTATGTCGGCCTTCGACTTCAATACAGCTTCGCTTGCTATGATGAGAAAACTACTCCAGGGTGCGCTGAACTCACCCACCAGATTCAATTCGCCACTCTTGACATGCGGACGTGTCATAAATTTTTCCCAATAAAAAAGCTGAGTTTCATTCTTCACCAAAGATTCCACAGCTCCATGCAAACTATTGACAATACTGAAATTTCTTTCAATCAATTTTTTCCCCTTCTGCTGAGCATGAATCATAGCCATTAGGTGCGAACCCGATCCGAAACGAGAAATTGCGTATTGCGGATTGCTTGCTTCTTCAACAGATTTTATTTTAGAATTGGCTCCAGAATAAACGCCCCAAACAAGCGGTGTTTCTATATACACTTTTGCAATCCTCGCCCTTAAACCTTGATTGGCTGCTGAGATGAAACCTTCTGTAAGTAGAATTGCAATATCAAGCTCTCCGTTGCTGAGTGCTTTAGTCATAGCACCAGTACCACCAGCATACATTGTCCATGCAAGATCAATATCTTCTAATGAGAAAATGTCATGTTCAGCTGCCAGTTGCCATGGCAAATTGAAGTGTTCTGGAACTCCGCCTATTCTGATGTGCGTTTTCAAATAAAAGTAACTTTCAATTAAAGAAGAATACGTCCTATTCAATAAGTTCCTGCTCGCTTCCTCAATAGCCATTCAGCGCTCAGCAGTGCAATCAAGAGAACCAATATCCATTTGTAATTAATGAGGTCTTTCAATTGTTTGCTTTCATATGAAATAGAAACAATTTCCTTTTTACCGCGAATCATATCCACCAAGGAATTCATGTTTTGAGGATAAACCATTTCACCATTGTTGTCTTTCGCAAACTGATACAATAAGCGATGGTCAGCGATGGTGTTCACTAATTCTAATTGCAAAGCACTCACGCTGAATTCACCCTTCTCGGTTTGTGTACCGATATCGGTCATTGCGTTCGCAGTGTAGCTGTAGTTACCAACTGGAAGTTGTCCTACATTGAGCTTGTAACGCGTCTCGTTGGGTGAAAAATTGTACTCAAAGATTTCGTCTTCTTCATTGCGAATCGTCATTTTTATTTCGCGATTTGTGATGGGCTCATAACTCGCATTGTACAGCTCCGCATCAAACACTACAGACTCATTTTCAAGAAAATCATTGGTGCCATTCACACGGAACAAACTCCTATCTTCCTTGCTGGCCATGTATTGCACCAATTTGGTTACAAATGAATTGTAGTATTCATGCGTTTCAAATTGCTGAAATGCACCCAAGCGCCAGCGCCAAATTCCTTCGCCAGCTATCAGACCCACTTTGTTGTTGTCACCCGTTTTATTGAATGAAATAAGTGGATTCTTCGTTTCTATTTGTCCTACTTGCTGTTGGATGAGATTAGTAACTCCAGGACTGAAGGCAACATCGCCAAATGGTACCTGCAAGGGTGGAAGCGTTTTGAACATCAGTTTAATATCCTCTTCCATAGTGAATAGCGAAAACCCTTCTGCGAATGACGCCCCTACATCCGTATTGCTGTTGCGATAAAACTCCAGAGAATAACCCAACTTCAAATCATTGAATGCACGAAAATCAGTTTGTGAACCCCAAACAAAAAGTGAGGGAACATTTGCTTTCAACGCATTCTGAATTGCACTCATTCCATTTCCACCCACTGCGGGAAGCTGATGAAAAACAACAAGGCTGTATTCAGAAATACTTCCAGAAAAATCATCAATGAGTTTTACCTCTACTTGATAACTCTCATTGCTTACAATCGCATCGCGTATGGCATTCAAGTCAGGGTGTGGGGAATATGCTAGGACCAAAACTTTCTGCCGACTATCCATCACATCTATGAATATGTCTTTTCGATTATTTGCATAGGTTATTTCATCGCTGACAGAAGAAATGGTGACCGTATATTTCTGTAACCCGACTTCGCCTGCTTGTAATGTAAGATTTACTTCCTCTGAGAATCTTTCTCCTGTAAATGAAATATTTTTTGAGAATACGTTATTGCCTTTTTTTGATACCGTTAGTGTAGCAGTTTCCCCTTGAGCCTTTCTTCCTTCCACCATTATCTTCATTGGAAATTGATTGCCGAGGTAGGCCAATCGGTTAGCCGCAACGTTAGAAAGTAGCACATCTTTATGAACAGTGGTATCGCCCAAAGCAATAGTAAAAACAGGGGCATTTAACTTTTTGTACGCGTAAACAGGATTGCTTCCTTTGTTATACAAACCATCTGAGGCTACGATTATAGCACCCAAATTTCTACCACTGAATTTGTTATAAACCTCATCCAGTAACTTCGAGAAATCAGTAAGTTTTTCGTTGTACTTCAACGAATCAATTCCTTCGCGCACCTCGCTGCCAAAATTGTAAGAACGTATCTCGTAATCCTCGCCAAACTGATTGATAAGCCCCTTAAGTTGTTGCTGGTACTCATTGTTGTAATAGGAAGAGTCAGCACCCACCACAAGGGATTGCGAATTGTCCTGTGCCACAACAATTATTGGTTTTTCCACATCACGATTGATTGTTTTAATCAATGGTTTCAAAAGAAAAAATGCTAGCAAAGTGATACAGCAAAAACGCAATGTGCCTAATACAGAAGCAAGAAAGCTTCCATAGGTTCTGTTGAATCTATCGCGGAAATAAAGCGCTCCTGCATATATCAATCCTGCAAGAATGCAGAGCAACAAAAACCAAATAGGTGCTTCAGTAACTATACTCATCTATGTAAATGGAGGATCGGAAAATTTATAATTTGCATATGAACAATGGTCATTACATCAACATACCACCACATACATGCAGTGTTTGTCCTGTGATGTAAGCGCTCAAATCTGAAGCAAGAAACAATGTAGCATTTGCAACATCGTCTGTTGAACCGCCACGCCTCAATGGAATTGCATTGCGCCATTCCTGAACTGTTTTTTCATCCAATGCACCGGTCATTTCTGTTTCTATAAAACCTGGCGCGATAGCATTGCTGCGAATATTCCTTGAACCCAATTCTGCCGCAACACTTTTTGTAAAACCAATGATGCCTGCTTTTGAAGCCGCATAGTTGGCTTGTCCTGCATTGCCCTTAACGCCAACAACAGAACTCATGTTGATGATGCTCCCGCTTTTTGCCTTCAGCATGGGTTTTATTACGGCTTTAGTCAAATTGAAAACAGATTTCAAATTCACACGCATGATTTCATCCCACTGTTCTTCGCTCATACGCATCAACAAATTGTCGCGTGTGATGCCAGCATTGTTTACCAAAATATCTACCGTTCCGAAATCTTTCACGACTTCATCTACCAGCGCATGTGCAGCTACAAAGTCAGCAGCATCACTTTTATATCCTTTAGCAACTCCGCCCATAGCCGCAAGTTCGGCTTCCAGCGCTCGCGCCTTTTCATCACTACTTGCATAGGTGAAAACCACTTTTGCACCGTGCGCAATAAATTTTTCGGCTATACCTTTTCCTATACCGCGCGATGCACCGGTGATTATGGCCACTTTTCCTTCGAGAAGTTTCATTGTAATTAAATGTTTGCTTGTATCGGTCAAATATAGAAGGTGACTCGCGCCCTATTGGATTTCTGCTTGAATGACCCGCTCTATCTCATCCAGCGAGTTCAGCAGTGCGTCAAATGAAGGCAAAACAAAGTACAGGTTCTGCATCACGGAGTTATTAAAATCTTGGTGCATGATTTCGTAGATATTGAAAGGTTTGTGCTTCACCTTATCGGTAGTACAATGCAGCGATTCGCCATGAGATGAAATAAGACCAGCACCAAAAATCTTGGTTTCATTTTTCTCTGTTATCAATCCAAACTCTACTGTGAACCAATACACCCGGCCTAGCATCTCTATTGCCACCTCATTGTGAATGTACTTGACACCTAACTGACCAAAACGATGAAAAAAATCGGCAAATACCTTATGTGAAAGAAGCGGCACATGACCAAACACATCATGAAACATATCAGGCTCACTCAAGTAGTCGAGCTCGCTCATTTTTCGCAGCCAAGTAGTTGCTGTAAACTCTTTGGCTGCAAGACAAGGCATAAAAATTTCATTTGGTTGAATGTTGGGAACAACAGTCAAACCAAAGCCGGTAGAGCCTCCTAAGATTTTATTCAACTCATCAAAATGCGGAATGTTATCTCTGACAAAATTCACGTGCGCTTGTGCCTCTAAATATTCGCTGCAAGCTTTGGACTTGAGTGTTTCCATTTGCCTATCGTAAAGAGTTTGCCACACAAGGCGGTCTTCATCGGTGTATTTGTCGTATTGCTGCTTCACCCTTTTTAGTCGTATTTGTGTTTTGAAAGAAATTGTTTTCTGAACCAAATCCTAAATATAGGATCCAAAATTTCAATAGGCCCAGGGTTAAAATCATCAATGATGTTTTTGGCTCGAAGAGCCTCACGTGCGCGCTTTATGTTGCTTGCTCCACCTAAGTCGAAATCTCGCAAAGTGCTAGCAGAAGTGAATTGCGTAACGCCAGAAATAAGCGCCTTCAAAAAATTAATTTGGTTGGTTGGCAGGCTGTCCACTTCGTTCAAATAAAAGATAGTGTTGCGCTTAACAATGTTATCCAGCGCATCATTCAGCACTTGCTCATTCACACTTCGAGAGGTAAGGTTAAGCACTTCTTGAGCGTATTGCTGAACGTAATACGGACCATTGTCCATTCTGTTCACTATCTCTTTTGCAAAAGTCTCGCTTATTCTCCTTTTGTTTAGTACAAAAGTCTTTTGAATGTATGGAAGCCAATATTTTTCTTCAATTTTTCCGAGCATCATCACATCGCCAAAGCGATAAAAAGGCATCTCTGCGTTTTCAAATATATCAGCCATCATGTGGCGTTTGCTTCCATACATGCAATATGTTACGTGCTGATGCTTTTGCCAATAAGCACGCAATCTCTTTTGAAAAGACACATCTTTGTCGAAGTAAGTGATGTTCTGAAATTCGTCCAGACAAACTACTATTTTCAACTTCTTTTCCTTCGCAATGCGCTCTGCTAAGTTTAGAATCTCTCCGCTGTGTTTCTTCATCTCTCTCTTGTCAAAACTCAATTCGATAGAAGTCTCTTCAGCCATGGTGAAGGAGAGCTTTGGAATAAGTAAAGAAAAAAAACGTTTTGTAATGGTCTGAGCCTCTTCCCATTTAGTGATGGTGCAGGATATGAGTTGCGCAGAAAGGGTTTCGTAAAACTCCTTTTCATCGCGAATACTGAACATGTCTACATAACAGAAGCGCACATTTTTGTGCTTCTTCATCTTGTATTTCATTTGCGCCAACAATGACGACTTACCCATTCTACGCGCTGCGAGGATGGTTGTATTTATTCCATTAAGAAAATTCGTTTCCAGCCGCTTTTGTTCCGACTCTCGGTTTACGAATTGAGTCTGAATTACATGAGATCCGAAATTGAATGTTTCCATCTAAGCCAATTATTCTTTAGTGAATAATGAACCACAAATATATACATTCATAAATTTCCATTATATACATTTATGTGTTACACAAAAATGTGTAACACAAATTTGTATGATCATAGCTACTTATAAATCAGCTACTTCCGAAATGAGTTCTGCGACATCTTTCACGACAATGCCGTTTTCCTTTTCATAATGTTTCACTCCGTCAGTCATCATGGTGTTGCAAAATGGGCACCCTACTGCTATGATTTGAGGCTCAACTTCCAGTGCGTCCTCGGTGCGTTCGATGTTTACTTCCTTAACTCCTGGCTCCGCTTCTTTGAACATCTGCGCACCACCCGCACCGCAGCATAAGCCGTTTGCGCGCGAACGCTTCATCTCCACCAATTCAGCATCTAATTTTTGTAAAACTTCGCGAGGCGCTTCATATACATTGTTGCCACGGCCTAAGTAACATGGGTCATGAAAAGTGATGCGCTTGCCTTTGAATACACCCTCCTCTTTCATCGCAATACGTCCTTCACTGATCAATTGATTGATGAGTTGGGTGTGGTGTAGTACTTCATAGTGTCCTCCCAATTCAGGGTATTCATTTCTTAATGTGTTGAAGCAATGAGGACATCCAGTCACGATTTTTTTCACTTCATACCCATTTAGCACCTGTATATTTTGCATGGCCATCATTTGAAAAAGAAACTCGTTTCCAGCACGTTTCGCAGGGTCCCCTGTGCAGCTTTCTTCTTGACCAAGAATGGCGAAAGAGACATTGCAATGATTCAAAATTTTCGCAATAGCCTTCGTGATTTTTTTTGCTCGGTCATCAAAACTTCCGGCACATCCTACCCAAAAGAGTATTTCGGGAACCTCGCCACTGGCAAGACACTCAGCCATTGTTTTTACTCTTAATTCCATTTTCTATTTGATGATTTATAAACTTATTGATTTGGAGATTTGTGAATTCTGATTTCTCCATTACAAGTTTTGAATTCTTGAATTTTTGAATTAGAATATTCCCTCTTTACCTATTCTTTGAATACTTGTATCGTCATTTCCTTCTCTACCAAATCTGTGAATTTGCCTTCGAAACGTGTGGCGCGTACCAAGTGATTGTCTATCCAATGATAATTGCCACCGCGTGGCTTTCCGAAGATAATGCCATGGTAGTTGAAGCCGCTTTTCTTCAACCATCTTTCCGTAACCTCACGGTGCGCCTCGGTGCGCGAAGTGAAGAAGAAAATTACATGCCCCTCCTGAAACCACTGATTGCATTTTTGCAAAGCATCGGGATAAACACCTGCGTCTTCCATGCGCTCAGGCTCTTCGTTGGGTATGTCCTCTCCCACTGTTCCGTCAATGTCTATCAGGAAATTTTTAATGTTGGATGGCAATACTGGGGAAATGCTTTTGCCATCTTCTTGTGCGTCTATTAGTTCTACCATTTGTTTTTGAATTGAGAATGGAGAATTGAAAATTGAAAATGATGAAAGAACATTAATTCTTCACTTGCAATTCTGAACTCTCAAATCAGTTATTTATCCAGTTGGCACGGTCGCTTGCGGACATAGCCCATGGCGCTCCGTTGTTTTCTATGTTATTGAACATCACGGTGATGCTTTCAGGCGATTTGCTTTCTTCCATTATCAAATACCTGCGCAAGTCAATAATGATTTCGAGTGGATTGATATTGATTGGGCACGCCTGTGTGCAAGCATTGCAAGTGGTGCAGGCCCACAACTCTTCTTCGCTAATGTAGTCGCGCAAAAGTGACTTGTCATCGTCTTGCCATACACCCTTGTTTGTATCACACTTCTTTCCTACCTCCTCCAATCTGTCACGTGTGTCCATCATTATTTTTCTTGGCGAAAGCAGCTTGCCAGTCTGATTAGCGGGACATTCCGCAGTGCATCTTCCGCACTCAGTGCAACTATATGCATTCATCAAATTCACCCAGCTCAAATCAAAAACATCCTTTGCCCCAAAGCGTGTTGAAGTTCCATCGGATGGAGGAACCACAGCCGAAGGATCGAGCATCAGTTTTACTTCGTTAGTTACAGATTGCAGATTAGTGAATTCGCCAGCGGGTTTCAGTTTTGAGTAGTACGTATTCGGAAAAGCGAGGATGATGTGCAGGTGTTTTGAATAAGCGAGATAGACAATAAAACCAAGAATGCCAATGATGTGGAACCACCAACATATCCTTTCTATCAGATGAATGGACGCGAATGAAATTCCGCCCATTATGTTCTCACCTATTACGGAGCTGATAGGAAATGCTGAGGCAGAGACACCAACATGCTCTACGCCAACGTCAATGCTTCTTGCAATAATGAAATCGCAAGCATTCATTGTTAGAAACGCAGACATCAATAAAATCTCAATAATTAAAATCAGATTGGCATCTGTGCGCGGCCATGAAGTCATTTCGCGCTGCCAAAATCTTTTCAGTTTGATCACATTTCTTCTAGCTAGAAAAACAACGCATGAAATCAAAACAAGTACAGCTAGTATTTCGAAACTACCTATAAGGAAATCATAAAAACCGCCCAGAAAGGAGAACACACGGTGTGTTCCCATTATGCCGTCAATTAGTATCTCCAGCACCTCAATGTTGATAATAATGAATCCTGCGTAAATGAAGAGGTGCATGAAGGCAGCCACAGGCCGGGTAAACATTTTGCCCTGACCCAGTGCCACTCGAAACATCGTCTTCCATCTTTCTGAGGAAGGGCCTTCCAATTGAATCTTTTTGCCTAGGAAAATATTGCGCTTTACAAATAGGTAGCGCTGGTAAGCGAAATAGGAGGCTACACTCAGCAGAAGTATGAAGATGATTTGGGCAATCATTGCAGGTAGGTTGAAAGGTCAAACATACATCAGCACAAGGTTCTACATTGCCGCTCATGAAGGACTTTTCCACGAAGAAAAATTTGATACTGCTGCGCGGCTTGCCGGGCGCAGGCAAAAGCGCCATAGCCCATCTTCTCAGCGAAAAGGGAAAGCATCCCATTTTCTCAATTGATGATTACTTCACCGATTCCAATGGTGATTATCGCTTCCAGTTTGACAAAAATCACCTAGCCTACAGCCATTGTGAGCAGAGAACAGCCACCGCAATGCAGGAAGACGCTGAAATCATTTTTGTTCACAATACGTTCGTTTATGACTGGGAAATGGAGCCCTATTTCAAACTAAGCGCAAAACATGGCTACACTTTATTTGTGTTGACGGTAGAGAAACACCATACCAAAGAAAACATTCATGAGGTCAGTGAGGAGCAATTGAATAAAATGGTAGAGAAGTACAAAGTAAAATTGAAATAGGGCAACCAGCAGGCACTTAAGAGATTATCTCTTCTATGGCCTTCTTTAGCAGATACACGTCTAGCGGCTTTTCAAGCACACGTCTTACCATTGAAAAGGATTCTGCTCGCATGATGTCCTTGCGATCAATAGTGCTGCTCAGCATAAAAACATCGAATGTCTTCTTTTGCTCATCGCTTAATAATTGAAGTTGTTCTAAACAATCAAAACCATTGACTATGGGCATCATAATATCTAGCAGCACCACATTGTGAAATGCAGTGAATCGTTCACCCTCCGACTTAAGCTCCTTCAGAAATTTTAACCCACCACCATAAGTATGTATGACGGTAGATAGGTTCACTAACTGCAACAGCTTCGAATTGACAGCGATGTCGATATCGTTGTCATCCACCAGATGAAAAGCTATTTGCCTTTTTGTACTCACTTTTTGTTGGGCACCTCTATGATAAACTTTGAACCTTCGCCAACTATGCTCGTGGCCGATATTGTTCCGTTGAGTTTTTTCACGGCTTCACGCGCAATGTACAGACCTACACCTGCACCCACATTGTTCGAATCGCTTTTTGTAAACATGTCAAAAATATGCGGCATCAGTTCTCCCGAAATACCCAAACCGTTGTCATTGATTTTCAATATTGTACGTTCCATATTTTGAATAACCTGTATCTGAACAAAAGGTTCATTCTTGGAACAATCGCAATATCTGATGGCGTTGGAAAGAACATTGTTCAGTATCATTCTTAGCCTATGCGCATCCGTTTTGAAGGTGCTACTTAGAGCCAGTTCTTTCACCCATTTTACCTTGCATTTACCTTCCGAATTTTTGAACTTTCCTTCCAACTCTGAAAGCATTTTTTCCAAATCAATCACTTCCAGCATCTCATCACTCTTCATGTTCTGGTAATAATGAATGATATTGGTCACAAAGTCGTTGAGTTTATCTGTGGACGTTTCTATCATCTCCAGATAGTCATTGGTCTTGGTAATGTCCTTCTCCATTCGGGCTACGTTTAGCACACCTTTGATGGTAGTAATGGGAGCTCGCAAATCGTGTGATGCACTATAAACAAATTTTTCAAGTTCACTCAGTGCACGCTCTAGATCAACATTTTTCTGTTTGAGCTCGCAGTCACGGTCGTATTTCTCTATACAGTTTTCTATGCACACCTTCAGTTCTATATTATCCCATGGTTTGGGTATATAGCGATAAATTTCACCTTTGTTGATGGCGTCAACCACTGCATGCATATCGGAATGACCTGTTACCAGAACACGCACTGTATCTGGAAAATCTGGGCGTATGGTTTCAAAAAATTCTACTCCGGTTACTTCAGGCATCATTTGATCGGAGAAGACCACCTTCACTTCATGTTTTCTCAAATAGTCTGCTGCCTCGGAAACATCGGTGGTTACAAAAACCTCATACTCCAACCGGAAATTGGCTTTAAATGCTATCAGGTTATCCTGTTCATCATCTATATATATAATGTGCGCTCGGGTGGACATTGGGTGAACTTGTTAAGCAGCCATTGCGCGAAGTTGCGACAAATTGCGAGGAATCTCTATTAAAAATTCAGTTCCCTTGTTTTGCTCTGTGTTCACATATACGTTGCCTTTGTGTTCTTCCAAAATTCCGAGTGTGATGCTAAGGCCAAGTCCCGTGCCTTCGCCTACCCCTTTGGTAGTGTAAAAGGGTTCAAAAATCCGTTCTTTGGTTTCCTCATCCATTCCTTTTCCATTGTCTTTAACGGAAACAAAAAGATGATTTTCATCTGCCCAGGTTTTCACGTCTATTTGTCGATCCTTTTTATCGCGTCCATCCATGCGTGTAGCGTGCACGGCATTGCCAATAATATTTACAAAAACCTGGTTAAGTTTTCCCGGGTAACAATCTAATTCGGGCAAATTTGGATCAAGATCTACGGTTAGCGTAACCTCATCTTTAAACGAGCTTTTCATCACCACCAGTGTGGCTTCCATGCATTCGTTTATATTGGCTTTTACCAGAGTATCTCTGTCAGCCCGTGCAAAAATTCTGAGACCTTTTACTATCTCAGCTGTTCTGCGCGCCCCTTCATGTATACCTTTCATCAACATATCAATTTCGCTCTTCACATAGGGCATATCAGCTGCATGGTATTTGGCCTTCAATTCTGTTATTTCATCTTTGGAAGCATCTGCTGGTAATTTTTCAAATTCATGCATAAACAGTAGCACCTGATCCACGTCTCTGTTCAGCGGTGCAATGTTGGATGAAACAAAATTGATGGGGTTATTGAGCTCGTGTGCAATACCCGCAGTCATCTGACCAAGGCCTGAGAGTTTTTCTGACTCTACCAATTGGCGTTGGGTGATGCGCAGGTAGTCATAGTTCTTTTGTACCTCATTCTTGGCTTCTTCTAGCTGAAGAGTGCGATCATGAACTTTTTGTTCCAATACTTGCTCGTTAATCTTGAGAGCTTCAAGTTCACGGAGTTGGGCGGCTTCCTTTTCTTTTTTGAGGATATTTATTCGGTCTGCAAGGGCGAAAGAAAGAAGTACGGTTTCGACTGCTGATCCTATCGTCATTACGTTAAACGTGAATGAATTGTATGGCAGTATTCCAAAATCCTTTAGAACAAAAACACAAACACCTATCAGAAAGACAACCCAAGCAACAAGGAAATTAAGGGCCTGTCTATTCCCTTGGTTCAGCAGCTTAACAGCAGTGATCAGCATCCAGGTTGCCAATGCAGCTGCATTGACTTCAATAATCAAAAATGAAAGTTGGAAAAAGCCCAAAGCCGCGAGCAAAACTGCAGCTAAATAAACGGAAACAAAAATTCTAGCCTGCGTGTATTTGTTCTTTATATCCAAAAATCGGAACATAAAAAACATGGCAGAAATACCCACTGCTGCGCTTAGAACAAAAGTAGCATACCGCTCCAGAAATGGAGCGTCCATTAAAAACCATCGAAGTGTATAGCCCTGAAAATTTGCCTGAGTTAGATAAACGATACCTATGTAAACAACATAAATCAGATAGCTCCTTTCCTTTGTTCTAATGAATATAAAGAGGTTTGCCAATAACATGGCCGCCAGAATCCCACTGAATATTCCAAACCAAACATCCTTTTGGGTATGTGCAGCCCGAATTGATTCCATTGAGCCAATATGTATTGGAACATGAATTGGGTCGCCATTCTCCACCTTGAGATAATATGTTTTGATTTCATTTTTTTGCAAATCAATCCAAAACGAATAATTCTGATTTTGGATTGCTCTAGTGGAAATCTTTGTTGAATCGGTCAGCACCGATGCCGTGAATCCACCTGAAATCGGTTGATAAAGCTCAACTCTATCCAATCCGCTGTGTGCGACTTCGAAAACTAAATTTTCCCTATCGGTAAGATTTTGGATTTTTATTTCTAGCCAGTATGAGCTCTTGCTGAGAAGGAAACTTGGAACATCTTTGGTGCAGTTTTGCCATTGGTTAGAATTTGCAATGGAAGCAACATCCATTGCGTTTGTCTCATCTTTAATGAAGCGAATTTGTTTGCCTGGACTGACTATAGTAGACAAATCACTAATCTGAATTGCTTGAGAAAAAGATGTAAGGCTGAGCAAAGAGACCAGCAGGAAAGTCAATAATTTTTGGAACATGATTTCATTTTCTTGCCTTTTTATACATCAGTTGTAAGCAAAAGGTTATATGAAATCGTTATCTCCTTCTTGTGCACTGTCTCAGTAAAAATTTGTTCATTCATTGCCCTAAGACTCAATAATCGCATTTTGACTATTGGATCTGCATCTTCAAGCGAATCAATATCAGGAATTTTCAATACACTGGCTTGATACATCTCGTTGGGGTATGGGAATAATCCCTGATTACCAAGCGTCAAAATCTCTCTGAAACCTATGGCTCGCACCATATCAATATTGAATTGGGCAGTAATGCAAAATAGACATTTCACGTTGACCTGCGTAGCGAATGCAACCCCGGCTCTGGTTAAAATGGTACCTAAACCGCGACCGAGAACACGTTTCCCAGCCCAAAGACCACATATTTCGGCAGTCCCAAGTTCAAAAGCCATGTCCAGTTCACCATACACATTCGAATCCATATCTCCAACCGCCTCGCAGACTGGCGGATAATCCACTCCGTTGAATTTCTGAATTCTCACACCAGCAACAGGTTCGCTATCCAAATCGTCAAAACACATCAGAAAGTATACATCGGGATCAAGTTTCCATTCATCATTGTTCGTTGTGACATTTGTAATACCAAAATCTCTTAGTATTTGTACATGTCCTTCGGAGTATTGATCGCATAACTCGCGATTGTCAATAGCCCTATATGCGCGCATGGAAATATTCAAGTAAGTATCAGTTTTTGATTCAAAGGAATCCGTGGCGCTGTGAATCCAGCAGATTCCTTGTAAGCGATTCTGCATAGGAATATTGATTCCTTATTGTGGTCTAAACCACTAAGCAGATGAAACTTTTGTCGCAAATCATCAATAAATTCAATTTCTTTTTCTGTTACAAAGCCATGCTCATTGCTTCTCCTAAAAGTGAAGAGTGCCTGAAGAACAGTCATTGGCTGAATGCCTATACCTAAAGACTCAGCGGTGAGCCAAAACCGTTGCATTGCTTTTCCGGCTTTCAGAAGTGATGTTGAATTCCATTCATTAATTGTAATAATTGCTAATGCATCTGCAGTTTCAAAGGATCTTTTCGAGATTTTTTCGAATGCTTTTCCTCCACCAAGTTCCTTTACCAGCTTAATCGTATCGGGCGATTTGGAAAGAGCTAAACCAGCTCTATCCAATTCTGAAAGTGGAAATTGAGTAATGTCCAAACCGTCTGCCGCGCTAATAGCTTCTTCTGCGGACCATCTAATTTCACCATTGAAAAACTCGTGATGTCCCTTTGCATTAAGGAATCTGAATCTGTCGCCCTGTGAAATTAATTTTCCAAGTTCTAGAATTAAGGCATAGTCCTCCACAATGTGGCAGTGTATTGAAGGAATAGAATCACCTGCCTCCAGCAACTTCTTCCGATGCTCTTCAAGGATGGATCTTCTGTATTGAGGTATTCCTCTATATGTATTCCTTGCTTCAATGTAATTGCCCAGCTCACTCTTTATAATTGATGAATTTCTTCTGAACTCAATTTTTGCAATTGGCTTGCCGATTTGACTCGTCTCACCTAACAATTCTGTCTGCGCCTCAAAACCCAAATCAGAAGCTGCCAATTCAATATTCACCAATGTAGCTCCAATCGCAACGATAGAGCCCCAATTTAGATTGTCAGCGAAGGAATAAGAAACCTGTTTATCAATGAAGCAATAAATACCGCCTGCCGCCAACAACCATTTCCATTTTTGATGATTGCCTGGTGAAGGAGCTTTAATAGCTTTTAATAAAATATACCGAATAACCTCTTCGTCAGTGTGGTTCTCAGAAATTGCATCATGCACGTCAAGGGCACCCTTTGCATGATTCGCATTAAGCGCACCTTCAGAAATCCAACTTGTTACAGTGTGGGTTTTATCAGCATATATGATCTCGTCAAGATCTATCCATTGTCTTCTAGATGCTACAGCTGCTCCAAGTAAAATCTTTCGACTTGTGTGCGCGCATATTGCTCCATCAAGAATTACATCTGAAGCCAACTGAGGCCAAGTTGTAATGGTCTCTCCAATCTCAATGGCTGAGGATTTGAGGCGAGTTGATAATGAGTCAGTCCCAATTATGGGTAGCATAAACGGTAGTTTATCTTGTGAACTTTTTAAGCCCTTTAAGAAATCATAACTTACATTTTCGGGTACAAGTCCATGAAGTATTGGGTAATCTGATATCTCATCATATCTCTCAACGTCCAGCATACCACGGTCACTCATACTCATTATCACAGGAACCTTCTTTTCCTTGGCCCTTTCTCTTGCCAGAATCTTGACCTCAATACCATCACATTCCTCGATTAGTAAATCAAGCCTTCCTCCTGTATCGAAAAAAGAATCTACATTGTCTTTAGTGATCCCATCGTTGTAGCAAACTACCTTAATGAAAGGATCAATTTCAGCAATTTCTCTTGCAACCATAGCTGTCTTTGGCAAACCGAGGCTTGAAGTTCCAGTTCTGATCCGATTCATATTACTCAGCTCAAGTGTATCAAAGTCCGCTATCCTTATTTCTCCAGCAATGCGCTCCATGGCTAATGCAAGTGAAACTGACTGTCCAACACTAAGACCTATTACGCCTATTTTCTTTGTTCGCAGTATGGCTTGTTCTTCAAATGTGATCTTGTAGGCATTGCGAATAGTTCTTACACGAATGAACTCTTCCTCATCGAGCAGATGTATCAGCTGACAGCGCCATGGATAATAAACCCAAACACCATAATCATCTGACGTGAGTCCGGAAAGCTTTTTATTTATTTCACTGATGTATGCTTCTTCGGAAAGTGTTTTAGACGGATTCTCCAATTTCACCAAATCGCGCAATTGCATATTGATTTGGTCCATCACAATAATGGATGGAACTTGTTCTAATAACTCGCTCAAGTCCGCACGATCCGAAGCGATCCGAAGTCTAAAAAAAACCGGAACGCTGCAATCGTCAAGCGGAGTTGTGAGAGCACGCAGTCGATTTGTTAGGTTAGACATGAGGTGCTAGATTGACAAGCGCAAGCTAAAGTAATTGCCATGCGCGCATAGGAATTTTAGCGGGTTTTATGAACAACATGAGAATAAATACCCAAATTCACTATTCTTGACTAAATACTTTTTTTAGATGAACACCATAATCACAGGCGATACTGCCATAATTGGTCCAACTGATGCTTCAAGTCCATCCACAACTCGCATCGACTATCCCAGCTGGAAGAGCATTATTGATTCTACCATTCGTTTGTTTGAAATTGCAACAAACCAAGACGCTGCATCGATGCGAAAAGTCTGTGATGAACACATAATTCTAATTGACAAAATAAGGAAAGTGATTCAAGAAAAAATTAGTGAATTCCATCCCATTCTTGCCTATGAAATTTCAAGTCAAACTGCTTGCAGAACTGCTAATAGTGCCTCCATAGAGGAAACGATGGCGATTTTGAATAAATTAAAATTAAATAGTAACGAATTCTACTCTGTATTTGATGCCAGTTTAAAGGACCAAATAATAGTGGATGAGCGAATCAGAGAAATTTTAGGTATTGAGCCTGAACAGTTCAGAATGAAGGCACTATTAGGTTTTGATCCAGACAATCCTCTTTTTCATCCCGATGACTTATTTCATTCTATACGATTCGGAACAATCGCGTATATGGTTCTCTCAATACCACATCTTGAATTCAAACCTTATGTTGATTTTTATAGAGCTAGATTCAGAGTTGGTACTAAGGCCAGCAAGATTACTGAAATCAAGAATCTTGAATATGTAATGCTCGAGAAAAGGGCATACATGATTGAAGATCGCAAGGTGGGATCACCGATTGCTATGCAGATTCTATATCGCTGGTCTGTTTACGCGGAAGACGACTTCGATGGTATCAAAACTTACTTCGTATCCGATCCTTTACGCTCTACCTATTTACATGAACTCTGGTATCTATTCCATGCATACCTCCTTGGCATTTCACCAAAATTCATCCTGATGCTGGACGCTCGTAGAAACTATGACCGCAATAAAGCTATAGCCTTATATATGAATGAGCAGATAGAGAAACATACTGGAATCAAATCTGGCTTAGATGAGGGTCAGGTGGCTGATTGTTTTGCCAAAACTATTCGGCCAAAAATTGCTGAGGCGATCACCATTTGGGAAAAGCGTGAAAAAGATTTGGTAATAAGCAGCGACCAAGAAGCAGTGAGTTATGCCAAAAGGCTTGGTTTGTTGCCTATTCCTAAGCGCGTGTTGGAAATGATGTATAGCAATGTGATGGAGGCATAATCACTTCTGTCTTTCAAAAAACACCCCTAGCAACACTTCCTGCCCGAATTGTATTTGGTAATTCATCGCAGGGTTGTAGCCAAGTTTTGTTTCGAAGCGCACTTGCAATAACTTCCACAATTTCACATGTATCCGGTTGTTGAATTCAAAAGTGATATGGTCTTTGTCGGCAGCATTGCAAAACACTCGACTGTTGTTCCACCATTCTACTCTATCACCGAGCTGTTTGCGAATGTTGGTGGTGAGCGCAAAACCATAGCTGAGATTAAGAAAGGTATTATCCGTTTTAGCGAAGTGTGGCAAATCTTGCATCTGCATGTTTGCATTTCTGGGCACTGTGGTAAAGCGCATTGTAGCAAAAGCAAAATTGATATTGTTGGTCTCCCAAAAATTCCAGACAGCACCATAGCCCAACTCAAGGGCAGAGGGATTGAAAGTGGATGCCATCTTGGTGCGATTAGTTTTTCTTAACTCGTAGTCGTATCCATATTGATAGGTGGGCAAAAACTGTGTCTGAAACTGCACAGAATAGGAGTGCAGAATTTTTTTCTGTTGGTCATTCCAGAGTAACGAAACTTGAAGCCGGTCATTGTTCTTGAGCCAAAGCGAATCAATAAACTTGAGGTAACTCAAATCTGCCAGCACCATGTGCTGATGCTTCCAATTGACTTTTTGTAACTGATGTCTATAGTTGAAACTACCGGCAAAACTTAGGTTCTTGTAGTCTTGACCTTGCCAGTTGTTTTGTGCACTGTAGCTGGTGGCGAGTGAGGTTTGGAGATAGGTGGAGGTGAGGGTGACCAATGAATCTTGCGTAATGGCGGAATTGGCCAACATGCAAAACGCAATTACAAGATTACTTGCCTTGTTCTTCGATGATATCGCAGCAGACGCAAACAATATTGAATGTGGCATTGGCATTGCTTCTTATGGATTCAATCCATAATTTTTCATGTTCATTATAGTTCTTGCTTCCCATCCATCGAGCCCATGCTATGAAAACTTGATAGTCTGGCTGTGTCTTATTCATCAACTTGTTTCCACCATCTGTTCGAATTAAAGAAACAACATCGTTCAACTTCAGTGTGGTATCTATGGACACATTGCTTTCAACGGTGAGCGCAGCAATGAAACTCTCTACTGAAGCATTACAGTTCAAATCTTCAGGCTTGTACAAAACTCTTTCACCTTTGTGATTGAAGATCAGTACTTCTGGAATGCCTTGAAACATTCCAATAAGCCGCGCAAAACTCGAATCATAGTCCATGGGATATGCGATAAGTACGGAGTCAAGATGATGCTTGCTAGCAAATTTCAAGACAGATTCTTTACTGACTTGCTTGTTGGGATCTTTCATGCCGTAAATGGCCTTGATAAGAGGAGTGCAAGAAGCTAGCAACGCGAAAAATAGAAAGACAATTATTGTAAGGCGCATATTCAATTTAGGGCTAGATAGAAAAAAAGGGTGAATCTATTAGAAACACCCCTTTGCTTCCTTTTCGCGAATTATTTGCGAATACGAATTTCATAGCCAGATGCTGTCTTTGTTACTGGATATGTTCCTTTCCTAACTGTAATAGTGGGTTTACTTAATGCTTGCGCAATGCTTGCATCGAAAGTAAAATCCTCCTCCAAAATGAATTGATTGCCCTTAAACTGATTGTTCATTTGTTTCTCATAATTGGCATTATCAAATGTTAGGATGACATTAGTTCCATCATCCGACATGCCTCCTGAAAGACCTAATTCTATGTCAATAGTCGCTTTACATATTCCAAAGCCCGAACAACCTTTACTCTTTCTACCAAGTTCGAGATTAATCGAAATGGTTATAGGAATTTCGTCTTCCAGCAAAACATCCGTGCATTCAAGTTCACGAATACTTGTCGAGGAATTTGACTCAACAAACGACATCATTGTAACAATCATGGCCAAGGCCACGCAAAAAACAGAAATAACTTTTTTCATAAGAATAAATTTTTAAGTGTAAAAAATTTTGGTTGATTTAAGGTTCTCTCCGGAGCTTTCGGTTTGAACGGCACAAATGTTTGGTGCCCATTGCGCACAGTCTAATGTGCATGACACATATCATATGCGGCTCATATGGCAGCGTATGCAAATCCCTACATATCAACAGACGTAAAAAACATTTCTTCGAAAAATTTGAAATGGTGTATTTAGGAGCTTTGGGTTATTCGGGTTTGCATTCCATCTAAACAAACAAAACCTCAGACAAGTTATGCACTACCCAAATCTTTACAGCCTAAGAATGCAGGCAAAATGTAGTTAAGAATATGTGCTGATGCCTCCAATTGACTTTTTGTAACTGATGTCTATAGTTGAAACTACCGGCAAAACTTAGGTTCTTGTAGTCTTGACCTTGCCAGTTGTTTTGTGCACTGTAGCTGGTGGCGAGTGAGGTTTGGAGGTATGTGGACGTGAGGATGGAGTCTTGTGCAAGTGATATAAAGCTCAACCGAATCAAAAAGAAAAGAGTTACTATGAACCTGTTTCTTTTTTCCATTTATAAATATTATCTAGTTCTATCAGCCAAATATTTACTCAAATCAGCAGGTGATGCAGAGTAGGAAGCAGAAATCATCTTGTTATTTGAATCGAAAATAAAATACATACCGCCTGATAGATAGAGATACTTAGGGTTGAACTTGGGATACGCTTCTGCCACTGTTTTGCCAAATAGAGTAACTCTTATCGAGTCTTGTGAAAACCCATAATCATCAAGCATTTGCTTGATTTTTACCCGCTGATCTACGAAAGTCCCATAGTAATTTTCATCGGTTATGAAATAGTCTCCATTGAGTTTGAGGTTTGAGAACTTTTGCTTGTATACGTCTTTCACAATGTGCATGTAATCCTCATTCAGCATGACACTGTATTCAAAGTTTGGAACAGAGTCAAAACTGGACTTCAATTTAGTAAATTTATCGAACGCCTCACAGTAGCCCGCAAATACAAAAACGCCTTTGTACCTGCTCGCATCCAAACTTATCCCATCCAAAATATTTTGAACGGTTGATGGACAAATACTATATGGTAGTGTCATTTGATTACAATATGTAGAGTCTGCGGCCAAAAAATTTTCAGGTAACACCTTCTCTTCCCAGTGCAGTTTCTTGTAGCCGCAGCTTTGAATAATAGCACAAAAAATAATGGTCTGAAGTTTTGATTTCATTGAGTAAATAAAGTGGTTTTGCGCTAATGCACAAAACCACTTTTGTCTAGTATTAATTCTTTACAAAGCGAACTGCAACCCATTTGCCTGTTCCATCTCTTTCGATAGAGTAGTTTCCTTTCTTTACGGTATAAGTATTTCTATTGAATTTTCTTGCCAATTCTGATGGTACAACAAAATCACCATCTTGAATATAGGTGCTGCCATTCCATTCAGGATTGCTAGGGTTGAAAACCAAAATGAACATATTACCCAAATCATCAAAGCCTGCATACATGTGATCCTTCGCATGATTTTGGTTCAGCAAATTGTCCACCGGTTGACTAATTCCACTTCCGCCAACATGCAGTTCACACATTCCTCGACCTGTACAATCTTCCCCAGTATTGACTCTCATTCCTCTGACATAATCAACTTCGATTCCAAGCAATGCAAGCAGCCAAGCAGGAAGTGCCTCTTCTTCCAAAATAACGTTCTCAGTTAAGGCGTTTTTCTTCACAGCTGTTGAATTTTGAAACGACATCATTGTAACAATCATGGCCAAGGCCACGCAAAAAACAGAAATAACTTTTTTCATAAGAATAAATTTTAAGTGTAAAAAAATTTTGGTTGATTTAAGGTTCACTCCGGATCTCTCGGATTGAACGGCACAAATGTTTGGTGACTAGTGCACAGAGTCCAATGTGAATGGCTCATTTCCTATGCGCCTCATATGCGCGCATATGCAAATTCATACATATGAACAGATGTGAAAAACATTCACTTCGAAAAATTCGAAATGGTCGATTTGGGAACTTTTGGTTCTTCAGGTTTGCATTCCAACTAAACAAATAAAACCTCTTACAACTTATGTACTACCCAAATCTATACAGCCTTAGAATGCAGGCACAATACAGTCAGGAATATGTAAGCCAAGTGCTACAAATTGATCAAAGTGAATACAGCAGAATGGAAAGCGGTAAGCGTGAACCCAAAGCCAATGAGTTGAATGCATTGGCCACGTTGTATGGCACAGACACGGAACATTTGATGAATGGAGTAACTGAACAACAACCACAACGCAAGTCTGGTGCTGTTTCAGTGCCTATCGAAATTTTTGAACGGGCCGAAGCACAGCGGGAGATTTTGATTCAAGCATTGATAGAAAAAAACAACCACACGGAAGGATTGATAAGGCAATTAGTGAATTTAGTGAATCATAAAAACGACCCATCATTAGGCAAATAGGGCATAAGCAGTGCGTAAAGAACTAAACAAAAGACAGCGACTTGAGGCAAAAACGTAACCCTCTCGAATATCTCTCGTTCGAGTGGTACTACAACAAATAACTTCTGCCTTATGACAATGCAAATGCCCAAACCTGGTGGCAACAACAATCTAGAGATGTCTGAAAGACCTAAAGTGCTTTATCTGGACGATGATGACAGCAATCTGGTGAGTTTCCGTGCCAATTTTCGCGACCAATTCGATGTGTTTACCACCAACAATCCTGTGGAGGCCTACACGATGATTGGTGAGCATAAAATTCAAATTGTCATTACTGACCACAATATGCCAAGCATGAGTGGTGTGGAATTTCTTGAAAGTATTTCGGACCATTATCCCGATGTGCAGCGGATACTTCTTACGGGCTATACCGAGCTCGTGCCCGTTATGGAGGCAATTAATAAAGGAAAAGTCTTCAGAATCATTGCCAAACCATTCAACATGAAAGAAATTTCAAGAATGGTCATTGAAGCTTGGGAGCAATTCAGGATTGTATTCGAGAGAGAGCGACTTATACAACAATTGAAAAAGCAGAATCAGCAATTCGAATTCATACTTCGTCAACGACTTCTTACTTAAGCGTAAATAACACTAAACCTTAGAACGAGGTCCGGCCATCTATTTGGTCGGACTTTTTTCTTTGGGGTCGGCTAGTCGCGTGCGCTGCGATTGAAGAGAATGTAACCAAAGTTGAAAATAAAACTCCAAGGCACTTCTTTCTGATCATAATAGTTGACACTCAAACTAAGTGGACCAAGTGGTGAGTGAAATACCATGGAAGCAGAACCCATGTAAAACTGTTTCAGTTCGAAATTGTAGACGGGCTCTTTCAAGCTATTTGCTTCTATTCTACCAAATGCGTTAAACACATAAGCCTCGGCTCGTAAATCAACTGATTTTGTAAAAGACAATACACCAATAAGGCCTGCGCTGGCATAGTTATGCGCTCTGAATTGAGGTAAAAAAAGTGTTTTGCTCTCTGGTATGGGCGAGAATGAAGGTGCCATAATGGAAGAGGAAGAGTAGTTGCTGAAAAAATCCTGCGTACTAGCCAAACCCTCTATTACGAAGCCAAGCCTGAATTTTCTAATCGGTAAAAAGAAATTGGTGTATTGTAGTTTTAACGTGAGCCATTGGTGATAGTCACTCAGTGTGTCACTCACCGGGTTAGTGCTACCGGGTATTGCTGTTTCTTCCCCAAAAACATATTTTGCACTCAACGACAGGTAGGTGCCCTTGTTCGCATATTGCTTTTTGTTCAACGTATTTCTTTCCCAAGTCATACGCAGTATTCCCGCATCAAACTCCGTTCGGTCAGCAGTGTCCGAACTCAAAAACTCGGATGTTTGGTAATATTCATCAAACATGAAGGCGTATAACGCATCTGCTCGCAGCATTCCTTTGTTACCGGCAGGAACAGAAATACTCAGATTTCCAAATCGTTCATTCAGTAGGATGTAAGAGGGTTTTACATCCTCAAAAAAAGTGGCTAAACTCTTAAAGTAATCCCATCGATTGAAGGTGAAACCTGACTGCAAGGAAAAAGGAAGTCCCCCTGAAAAATCCCAACGCAAATTGCCATTTACCGACCCGTAGTATCTGCCGAAATATGAATTGGCTGAAAGTGTAGCAGACGTTTTACCAAAAAGATGGTACTGCAAACCAATAAAGCCAGTATTGATGGAACGTGAAGAAAAGTTTCCACCAAATGCCATGCGAAGATCTCGCTCCTTTCTTACATCCAACACCAGAACATACTTGCCGCTCATGGGATTGTATCTGGCAACAGGAAAGACGGTCTTTATTTTTTCATCATCAAAAACCCTGAAGTAAGACGACTTCAATTCCGTCAACGGCTTGGGTTCTTCCTTTCTGCCAAATATTTTTTTTACATAATTGTTTTGTGCCTTGTCCAAACCTTCTATCTCAACATTTTCAATGATAAGCGGCTTAAATTTCTTTTGGAATTGTTCGCGTTTTGTTGTCTTGTCTTTTAGTGTCTCTTTCCGCGTAACAATTTTCTGAATAGCGACCAAACTGTCCAAAGTGGCTTTGTACCCCATCGTAATTGCTGGCTCCATCATACTAAAATCAAATGTTCCTATGGCGGATACGGGTGGTTCCACCACTAGCATGTATTCACACATCTGTTTGTATTCTCCTCTGAACAAAATCATGCTTTGCAGTTGAGAGAACAGATCATCCTCGTTGGGTGGTTTGGTTTCTCCGCTCACATTGCAACCAATAATAATGTCAGGCAAAAACTCCATGTACATAATGTCTGATGGAAAGTTGTTATAGATGCCTCCGTCAAAAAGTAGCGCCCCATCTACCCTCCGCGGAGGCAAGTAAAAAGGATACGTGCAAGAAGCACGAGCCGCGACATTCAGCGGGCCTTTCCGAAAAATGACTTGCATTTTGTGTTCTACATCGGCAGCAATGCAGCGGAAAGGAATATAAAGACTATCAAAGTCGCCTCCTGCGGCAGCATCAGCCTGACTAAAACCCTCCATAAGTTTCCAGTCGAGCAAAACAGGATTAATCAAATTGGTGGGCAAGACATTATTGATGATTTCACCATCCGAATACTTCAATGTTGCTATGGATGCATCGGTATCACTATTCTTAAAATAGAATTTGTATTTATCGCTCAACGTTCCGTTGGCCATTTGTAAAAACTCTTCTGTGCGCACCACACTGTCAATCTGTGCAACGCTATATCCACAAGCATACATAGCGGCTATTACTGCACCCATGCTTGTGCCAGTTATGTAGTCCACCGGAATATCATTCTCCTCCAACACTTTCAAAAAGCCCACATGCGCTAAAGCTGTGGCTCCTCCACCGCTTAGCACTACACCCACCTTTTGAGTATGCGCCACAGTGCCCACAGATGCAAGAAAGACCACAAGAAGAGTTCTAATGGAATAAGATAAAAGCGCGCTATTTCTTGTTAGTGGTGACACTTAATGTTTTTTTCAAAGTATGGAGCGAATATCGTTGGGGCGATAACCTGACATGATTTCTTGGAAGAAAGTTTCAAACTTCATTTTTAAAACAAAATTTTAGAACGCCTCAAATAGAATCTCAGCGACCGGAGGTTCAAACAATGAAGGAGATGAATCAACCAAAACAGCAGGTGAACGGATAGCCTAGATATGAACACTCGTAGGTGCGCAACTAAAATGTATGGAGCGAATGCCGCTACTGGTCGAAAGTGTAGGAACAATGCGGCTTTGGTTAACGTTTTATTGACAAGAAATCGCAAACCACTTTGAAAATGAACAATTACTTTTGCCGCGCAATGAAAATTATTACCTGGAAATATCTCTTGGCCATTTTGGCTATTGCACCGCTGCTTGCAGCG
This sequence comes from Flavobacteriales bacterium, assembly GCA_031414655.1. Taxonomy (GTDB): domain Bacteria; phylum Bacteroidota; class Bacteroidia; order Flavobacteriales_D; family Sanyastnellaceae; genus JANNVZ01. The sequence continues at coordinate 280,532 of JANNVZ010000003.1, read as the reverse complement.
GGTCAGGTTGATTCAGCCCTTGAGTTGATTGCTGATACTTCGAAGTGGCAGAATTATGAACCCCATATGGGAGGAGCTTCTGAGGAAGAGTCGAAAGAGTCCGCTTTGTTCATGGAGCCAACTGCAACTCTAGAGCTTAATACCATAGCTGACTCCATAGCGAACATCCCTGCTTACGATTTGTATTGTGGTTGGGATACCAAGACACTTTTCGCAGAAAAAAATGCAAAAGAGTACCTAGGCAACGGTATGGATTTCGTCCTTAGCCACATGGAGTGCGATTTCGTTTATCCTACGCATGGCGACATTACTTCGCCATTCGGCCCTCGCTGGGGTCGCATGCACTACGGTCTTGATATTGATCTTGAAACAGGAGATAATGTTGTGGCCGCTTTTGAAGGACTTGTTCGCATCTCTCAATTCCATGCATCTTATGGCAATGTTATAGTCGTTCGTCACAACAATGGTTTAGAGACATTGTATGCTCATTTATCGCAGCGCAAAGTGAAGCCAGGCGATCACGTTGAAGCCGGACAATTGATAGGACTTGGAGGCAACACTGGTCGTTCATATGGAGCTCATCTACACTTTGAAGTTCGTTTTATGGGCGAAGCTATTGACCCGAATTTGATTGTAGACCCAAGTAAAAAGTCATTGCGCGATTGGGAATTCACACTTGAGAAAGAGCACTTTGAGTATGCTACAAAAACGACTGTTGATCCTAAAACAATAGCTGCAAGAAAATCGACCACTAAAACTCACACTGTAAAAAGTGGTGAGACCCTTAGTGCTATAGCTCGAAAAAGAGCAACAACTGTAGATGCCATTTGCAAACTGAACAAGATTAAAAAGTCTTCGACTTTGCGCATTGGGCAGAAGTTGAAGTACAAATAAAAATACTCAAGAAAGAACTTAGGAAAACCCATTGCACCAAGCGATGGGTTTTTCATTTTACCAAAGTTCAGTGCAGATCACGGTTGACACTGCAGCCCGAAGTGCAAAGAACTTTCCACCGACCCTTATCCATATCAAACGATTCAAATGCAGATCTGACCAGTGCGTCTGCTTTGTATTCCTCATAGTAATACGACCAGAGTTGGCCATCCCACTTCTTGTCGTAGTCATAAATAAAATTAGCAATGCCCCTATTGCTGTAAACTATAGTCTGCCCGCTGTACCTTCCATTCGAAAACTGTTCTTGTGCAACAAGTCGAGAATAGTTTTTTGTGAACCATTTAAAAGTTCCGCCCAAAGCAATTGGTGAGCCTTTAGCGCTGGCTGGAACACCACTCTTCACCAGCAAATAATTTTTCCTTCTCCAATCAGGTTGGAGCGTCCAAGTATCCTTACCCAACTGATACCATGTATAAAAAAAATAGAATGAACTATCCTTCTCTACTTGTTGCAGCATCGAATCTAGATAGATGATTTGTTCCCCTTGAAGCAATTCTGGCAAAGGCATTTCAGGAATTTGCGCGGGTCCAGCCTGAGCAAAAAGAAAGAGTAGAAATAGAAAAATTAGCTTTTTCATCAGTTGCGTTTGTATTCGAGACGATGACAATCTTTCAACAGAAATGGCTGCATGGATTCTACTATTTGCAGGCGCGCAAAAGTGGCAAATGTGCTGAAAGACTCTCTCGGAGTGATGGAGTGTTCTATCACATAATTACTCCTCACGTCTTCGCCCCAAAGTATCCAAGGCACTCCTGCTTCACTATTTGACGATGAAGTTATCAGCACACAATTCCAATCTAGCTCACGCGAATTCATGCGCATGTATTGCATAAGTTGATTTACGCATCGATCCGCAAAGTGCAGAGCATGCATGAATTGCTCTGTTGTATCGCCATAGGTATCTATGGCTATTTGAAGAGTGTCCAGTGCCACCAGCAAGTGCCTTACTTCATTTTCGCGCAGGGAGCTGCGACACATTTTCATCAATTCAAACTCGCTATCATCATAAAAAACATCGGCTGATGTATTAGAGTTTTCTATCTCATCTACCATTGTTCTGTCAGCATATATCTGATTCACACGCCAGCCACGTGCTTCTTCATAGAGGTACAGAAAATTACACGACCCTATGGATGCAACATCTTTGTTCTCATAACAAAGAGGTTGCGCAGCCGAGGCATAACAACTTTCAGCAATGAGATGAAAAAGACTGGGGGTATTTTCAGCTGAAATGTACTTGTTTTGCAGGCCTTGAATGTCGAGTACTAGCGACCTTTGAAACAACGGAACAACGCTCAGCGTGGTGGGTGGCTCATTTACTTTCCAAGGGACATCCACAGCGTACGACTTATTATCTGCCATATCCACCGCAAACACACACTGCAAATCCAATTTGCCTTTGTGGTAAAGGTGGCACATCATCGAAAATTTACCTCGGTTATAGGGCGAATCGAAATCGAGGCATTCCAACAAATAACCCTTTTTCGAAAATGCTTTCGTCTGTCCACTAGGCCATCCATTTGTAAATGATTGCTCAACAGAAATTTCATTTGAATTCTTCCTGTGCCAATAGAAATGGCCACTCAAGGGAGCTGGTTGACCGACAATCAAATCTGAAGTGTCACTTATAACGAGTTGATTCCTATTCACAAATCGCCTATTCCAACTCCAATCGAAAAAGCGGTAGCGGCCAAAACTGTAGTTGTAGTAATACCAAATAGCGTCTTCCTTTTGAACTATTTGCCAATTGCTGTCCAAGTATTCTTTGCATACACCCTTTACGCCCTTTGTACAATCGCAAATTTCCACATAGTCCTGCGCAGCACATTCATCTGCCGACAAAAAAAAGAAGAATAGAACAAAAGGGAAAAACGTGTGCATGAAGTGCCGCTAAGAAATCATTTTGAGATGCACTACAAATATATCTTGGCAGGCGCAATTGCATTTCTCTTTTGCTAGATAATGAAGTAACATATTTGAAAGGAGTTGGGCCCAGCCGGAGCGAAGTTCTGCGCTCTGAACTTGGTATTCGCACATGGGGCGATTTACTGGAACACTATCCCTTTCGCTACATCGATCGTTCACAAATCATTCGGGTGAAAGAGGTGCAAAGCGATGCTGTGCATGTGCAATTGGTAGGCGAAATAACTTCGTTAAAAGAGATTGGTGAGGCGCGTGCAAAAAGAATGGTAGCCACTTTCAGAGATGATAGTGGTGAAATTCAACTCATTTGGTTCATCGGTTTGAAGTGGCTGCGCGAATACCTAAAACTGAATCAGCCCTATGTGCTGTTTGGAAAACCACAAGAATTCAACCGCAAATTCAACATACCACACCCCGAGTTGGAACTGCTAGAGGAGGCGCGTATAACACAAGGCAATGGATTGAAGCCAGTTTACAGCATTACAGAAAAGTGCAACAGAGTCGGCCTGAATAGCAACGCCATTGCAAAACTCACGCGAGCAATAGCAGCTGAAGCAAAACAGTATTTTACCGAATCACTTCCTGATGAAATCACTGAGCGTTTCAAACTAATGCCCCGTAACGAGGCCATTTTTCAAATTCATCTTCCAACAGATTTAGCTCTGTTGGAAGCAGCAAGAAGGCGATTGAAGTTTGACGAGCTTTTCTTTATTCAAATACAAATAGCTAAACTAAAACTGGCCAACACACGCGAAGTGCGCGGTGTTGTGTTCTCCAAAGTAGGCGACTTGTTCAATGAGTTTTATTCCACCCATCTGCCGTTTGAACTGACAGGAGCGCAGAAGCGCGTAGTGAAAGAAATAAGAACAGACGTGGCACGCGGTGCGCATATGAACCGCTTGATACAAGGCGATGTAGGAAGCGGCAAAACAATAGTGGCTGTGCTTTGCGCCTTGCTGGCCATAGACAATGGCTACCAAGTTTGCCTTATGGTGCCTACTGAAATACTGGCACAACAACACCTGCAAAGTATAAGTGCATTGCTTGAAAACATGAAGGTTGAAGTAGCACTGCTGACAGGCAGTTCCAAAAGTGCAGCTAGAAAAAAACTAGCAACACAACTGGAAAGTGGCGAACTAAATTTCATTATCGGCACACATGCTTTGATAGAAGACAAAGTAAAATTTTTGAATCTTGGGCTCTGCATCATAGACGAGCAGCATCGCTTTGGTGTGGCTCAGCGCGCTGCCCTTTGGAAGAAAGCAACATTGCCTCCGCATGTGCTTGTGATGACAGCAACACCTATTCCGCGCACGCTGGCTATGACACTTTATGGCGACTTAGACATCAGTGTGATAGATGAACTGCCCCCAGGAAGGAAACCGATAAAGACAATGGTGAAAGGCGATAGCAAGCGATTAGAAGTATTCGGTTTTATGGAAAAGGAAATTGAATTGGGAAGACAGATATATGTTGTGTATCCGCTAATAGAAGAAAGTGAAACGCTCGACTACAAAGACCTCATGGATGGATATGAGAGCATCGCTAGGCGCTTTCCACTTCCCAAATACCGCATCAGCATAGTGCATGGAAAGATGAAACCCGAGGCGCGTGAATATGAGATGCAACAGTTTATAAATGGACAAACCCATATAATGGTAGCAACCACGGTGATAGAAGTTGGAGTAAACATTGCCAACGCAAGTGTGATGGTGATAGAAAGTGCGGAGCGTTTTGGACTTTCGCAATTGCACCAGTTGCGCGGGCGTGTTGGCCGCGGTGCCGACCAGAGTTATTGTATACTGATGGCAGGACACAAACTTAGCAGCGACAGTAAACTGCGACTACAAACAATGGCTGATACCAACGATGGATTTGAAATAGCTGAAGTGGATCTGAAACTGCGCGGCCCGGGCGACTTGAGTGGAACACAACAAAGTGGAATGCTCAACTTGAAGTTAGCTGACCTAGCCAAGGACCAACAAATGCTAAGTGTAGCGCGTGAACTTGCACTTGAAATAATTGATGAAGACCCAACACTAACATTGTCAAAAAACAGGCGCATTGCAGACCAACTTCAACACTTGAAGAAACAAAAAAGCGACTGGAGTAAAATCAGTTAAAGGTCAAAACGATAAATATCATCCATGTGAGCACCGGGTGGCATGTGGCTGAGTGGTTTCAGCAAACCGTCATGCAAGCTATACACCCAGCCGTGCAAGTGAGGTGCCTGATATTCCTTCCAAGCCTTTTGAATGATGGCGGTCTTAGCAAGATTGCTTACCTGTTCTATTACGTTTAGTTCTACCAGCTTATTCAAGCGCTGGCCTTCATCCGCGATTCCGTCTAATTCGGTTTCGTGTATGCGGTACACATCCTTAATATACTTCAACCAGGTGTTGATGATGTTGAAGTCCTGTGAGGTAGTAGCTGCCTTTACCCCACCGCAGCCGTAGTGACCGCAAACGATAACGTGCTTCACCTTCAGATGGTGCACCGCGTATTCTAAAACGCTCAGCATATTCACATCACTGTGCACGCAGAGGTTGGCTATGTTACGGTGCACGAATACCTCGCCAGGGGCAGTGCCCGTTATCTGATTGGCTGGCACGCGGCTATCACTGCATCCTATCCAAAGAAATTCAGGGTGTTGTATGTCTTCCAGTTTTTTAAAGAATCTGGGATCGTTATCGATCATTTCCTGAGCCCATGCTTTGTTTTCCAGTAAAAGTTTTTCGAAGCTTTCCATTTGCTTTTGTTAGTTGGTTACTCTGCGATGCGGGTCTTTGAACAAGTCGTCATTTGGACCTTTCTCGCGTTTGATAAATATTTTGATGTTGTGCTTATCCGAATGCTCTATAAACTCATCAATTATCTCTACTATGTCCTTGTCTATAAAGCTGGTTTTGGTAGCGTCTATTAAAACTGATGTTCCGTTGGGTATCTCTGTCAGCATTTTTTTCACCCGTGGTTTACTTAGGTAAGAAACCTCATTCTTAAATCGCAATAGGTAATTCTCATCATTCTTATAAAGAAATACTGAGTTTTTGAAATTGCTTTTGAACATGAAGAACAGTCCAACCAAAAGACCTGCAAAGATGCCTGTGAGTAAATCAGTGAATACAATAACTATAACGGTGATAAGAAAGGGAAGCAACTGATCCCAGCCCTTCTTTGCATATTCTTTAAAAAGGGAAACCTTGGCCAACTTGTAGCCGGTGAGGATAAGTATCGCGGCCAGCACCGACTTCGGAATAAGATTGAGCACACCGGGTATAAGCAAGACAGATAACAACAAGAGTCCACCATGAAAAATGGCGGAAGAACGTGTCCGCGCTCCGGCATTTACGTTCGCTGAGCTGCGCACTATAACAGACGTAACCGGCAAACCACCCAACAGCCCTGAAACTATATTGCCTGTGCCCTGCGCTACAAGCTCCCTATTGTTGGGGCTGATTCTTTTTTCCGGGTCCAGTTTGTCCACTGCCTCCAGACTGAGTAGCGACTCCAGGCTGGCCACTATGGCCAATGTGACGCCTACCTTCCAGACATGAAAGTTGGTGAAGCCATTGAAATCTATTTTAGGAAGAGAGAAGTAGAGCTGAACGGGATCTGCGAAAATGGGCAACTCCACCAGGTGCTCAGCCTGAAGCTGACAGCCGGGCATCCAGTGGCCAAACATGTGATTAAGAAAAGCACCACTAACAACTACTATAAGCGGTGCAGGCATCCATTTGAAGATGGGTTGTTTTTTGAACCATTTCATATCGAGCAACAGAAGAATGCCCACTGAAAGAAGGCCAAGCATAAGCGCACCGGGTTCTATATTCTGAAGTGCAAGAATGATTTCTGTAAAAGTGTTTTCTCCATCGGTCTGAAAGAAGGCTTCATCGCCTTCGTAGTCTTTGTCATCACCCAGAAAGTGAGGAATCTGCTTCAGTATAAGAATGATACCAATGGCTGCAAGCATGCCTTTGATAACCGCATTGGGCACATAGTCGCTAACGAAGCCTGCTTTGAAAATGCCCAGAAGCAGCTGAATAACTCCAGCAAGAACAACGCTGAGGAGGAACATTTCATACAATCCGATTTCTGCTATGCCACTGATAACAATAGCTGTAAGACCTGCTGCAGGGCCACTAACACTGAGCTGCGAACCACTGATGGCTCCCACAACAATGCCACCCACTATGCCGGCTATAAGCCCGGTGATGGGCAATGTGCCGCAGGCAAGCGAAATACCCAGACACAGGGGCAAGGCGACAAGAAAAACAACTAATGAAGCGGGAAGGTCTTGCTGAAGATTTTTAAACATAGGTCCTGCAAATAAATGTAATCCATTTTGAATTCAATCATATCAGAATCAAAATTGGTTTTGGTTCAATGCCAATATCATTTTTTGATCTCTTATCAAGTAGCACATCTTTGCGCACATGAATATGAACCTGCAAGGAAAAACGGCTGTGGTTTGTGGCAGCACACAAGGCATAGGTAACGCAGCTGCTAAAGAACTAGCACTGCTGGGTGCCAGTGTGGTGCTGGTAGCACGCAATGAGGATAAACTAAAAACGGCCCTCAGCGATCTCGACATTTCTCAAGGACAAAAACATTCATTCCTGATAGCTGACTTCGCGCATCCGCAAAGTGTGGAGGAAGCGATAAACACATTCGCAAGCGAAAACACTGCGCACATATTGGTAAACAACACAGGTGGTCCGCCACCGGGACCCGCTATGGATGCCGACATCGAGGCTTTTCGCATTGCGTTCAATTCGCATTTGATATGCAACCACATTCTGGCAAAAGCCTTAGTGCCTAAGATGAAAGAGGCCGGCTACGGCAGAATCATCAACGTGATTTCTACTTCAGTGAAGCAACCACTGCCCAATTTGGGGGTGAGTAACACCATACGCGGTGCTGTGGCCAACTGGTCCAAAACATTAGCATTAGAACTTGGTCGCTATAACATAACAGTGAACAATGTGTTACCGGGCGCCACGGAGACAGGCCGCCTGGAACAAATAATGAAAAACAAAGCAGAAAAATCGGGCACCACTGCGGCTGATGTAAAACATGAAATGAGTGAAGAAGTACCGATGAAACGTTTAGCAAAACCAGAAGAAATAGCTGCGGCTATCGCCTTCCTTGCATCGCCCGCAGCATCGTATATCAATGGGGTGAATGTACCTGTGGATGGCGGGAGGACGCTTTGCCTTTAATGGACAATCTAAAATAGACAATGGACAATGGGTTGACATTGTCCATTATCAATTGTCCATTTCATATGGTTTTCGCCCGGTTCCAATACACATCCATCTCATCCAGTGTCATCTCACCCATTTTTTTACCGTCCTTCAAGCTTTCGGTTTCTAGGAATTGAAAACGCTTGATGAATTTGCGGTTGGTTTTCTCCAACGCATCTTCCGGATTGATGCCTTTGAAACGCGCGAAGTTGATGAGTGAAAAAAGGACATCGCCAAACTCCTCCTCCATCTTGTCGGTGTTGTTGTCGGCCTCGTGTTTGAACTCTTGAATTTCTTCTTCCACTTTGTCCCACACCTGGTGCGCATGTTCCCAGTCGAAGCCCACACCGCGGGCCTTGTCTTGTATGCGCTGGGCTTTTACCAATGCAGGCAACGATTTGGGAACGCCTTCCAACACGCTGGTCTTGCCTTCCTTTAGTTTCAGTTTTTCCCAATTGCTTTTTACTTCTTCCTCATCAGCCACTACCACATCACTATAGATGTGCGGGTGGCGCGAAATCAATTTGTCGCAGATGTGGTTGAGCGAATCTGCAATATCAAACGCGCCATTTTCGCTGGCAATTTTTGCATAGAAAACCATGTGCAACAGCAGGTCGCCTATCTCCCCTTTTATCTCATTCATGTCGCCATCCAATATGGCATCGCCTAGTTCATACACTTCTTCTATGGTCAGGTGGCGCAGGCTTTCCAGAGTTTGTTTTTTGTCCCACGGGCACTGGGCGCGCAACTCGTCCATTATAGTTAGCAAGCGGGCGAAGGCTTCTGTCTTTTGAGCGGTAGAGTTCATGAAGGCAAAGAAAAGGAGAATTGACTCCGTGCTATCAAGGCTTGCTTACCAGATACCATCATAGCTTTCTTACTCGATACCATCAAAGCTGCGCTTTTCTGTGAGATTTATCATCGCTTTATTTTGAACGGAATGTCCATGATCATCTCATATTTTTTCCCATCCAATTCAGAAGGAAGCCACATACCTGAAGTGAGTAACATAACACGCATCGCTTCTGCATCAAGCAATGGATGAAGAGACTTGCGTGGCCTTATATTGCTCACTGTACCATCAGCTTCGATAACAATAGAAATAATAAACCTTTTTCCCTTCAGGGAATCTGGAGCAGCTTCAGGCCAAATGAAATTGCTGTTGATGAATTTAATCAATCCTGCGTCCCCTCCCTGCCTAAACTGAGGCAGTGTGCCTGTGAAAAAAGGGCCTACACCCAGGGAGTCAGTTTGCGCATAACTTGATTTTGAAATAGCGCCAAAGGCAAGCAGCAATAGAAGTAGTCTTAAAGCTCGCATTCTCATTCTTCAAAAATAACGAAGCACCGTCCCTCGCGAGCGGTGCTTCATAACAACTAACCCAAAAAAAAGCACATCAGGCGCGGGCCACGCGGCCCAGCCATTTGTGAGCGAACAACAAACCAAGCATTGCAGCCAGCAGACTGAAAACTATTGGCAATGGCGCAGGGCTTTTGGGTGCGTCCTTGCCGAGCATTGCGGGAAACAACTCGCCCTTCTTATCTTCTACCTCAGGCTTTTCCTTCATTTGCCCTACGTATTCATTTAGATAGGTCTCACTGCGTTTCTCCCAATTCCAACTGGCCAGTGAATACATTTCATCTATCTCGCGCTTTCTGCGTTCATACAATGTGGTGAGGTATGTCTGGCCTTCATCGCAACTGAGGTCGCCCGGTGCAGGATGTGTAAGCACATAGCGGCACTGAAAGTGTTCGCTGTTGGGCGTTGCCTGAAACTGCAAGTCAGCGGGAAACTTGTCTCTGGTGTAGCGTACATGCAGACGGGTGAAGAAAATGCCTTGCTGTCCGTTAGGTTCATTCAACCACCAAATGCCAGCATCCACAAACTCCTGTTGCACTGGAGGTGGTCCCACACATGGGTCGCAGTGTGGCATGGGCGAATAGGGACTTACGTTCCATGCATATTCAAGAAAGACGGCATTGCGGCCTTCGTTCACGTATTGTTTTTCGAAAAGCGATTTGTAAAAGCTGCCAAACTCAGGTTGCACAAATAGCGGTATGTTGCGGTCGGTAGGCATCTTCACCGTGCGGTAGTTGGTGCATTCTATGCGGCCTGTGCGAGAAAAGCCGTACACTATCATGTCCTGCGAACCTTGGCTGTTGGCCATGCCCAAACGCAAGGGCAACATAAATTTTTCGTGCTCAAACTCTATTTGTATAGGGCTGAGGTAATCAGCATCCTTTGCCATTTTCTCCAAGTTCACTTTCACTACGAAGAATTTCATATTGCTTTTCACATAAGGCTCTAACACCTCTTCTGCTTTGCCAGGAATTTTGTACCCATTGTCGGTCAGCCACATTTTCAATCCGCCACTTTCTTTGGCACTTAGGATAAGAATGTCGTACTCGCCTATCTGATACTTGGCCTCTATAACCACCTGGTATTTGTCTTCATCCTTTTCATTCACTGAAGAAATATTATCAAAAAAAGCCAGGCTCTTCATGGTCGCACCACTGCAGCAAACTTCTGCCATCATTTGTTGACATGGGTTGTAGTCATGATACTCCACCAAGCGCGGAGCGCTGTAGTCGTTCAGTTTTTGAAACACGTTGCGGTTGACTACGCGTATGTCCTTTTCGGCCAGCACCACCGGCACCGGTACCACCATAGCGAAGTCGCGCATGTCGCCCTTGAAATCGCTGCTCATCGTTATCACATTGCGCTTGCCATCGCGCACCATGATCACTTCGCTTTTGTTGTTGAAGAGCGAGGCATCGGCCTTGGCTACATAGAAGCCACAGAAGCTGTAGCCGCTGGCACCTACCAGCACTATCATCAGCGCGGCCAGTGTTGTTTGCATTGTCTTTTTCATGTTGATTGTTTTTAGAAAATGATTTGAAAATATTTTGAGATTTAATGGATGGGTAGTGCAGCAACCTATCCGCACAATTAGCTAGCTGAGCGTATTTCTTGCGTGGTATCGTATCGCTGTTTGATCCACCCAAAGGGTTTTGCCTTCATCCAATAGTCGAGCACAGGAGTGAGCGGTGTGGCGAAAAACAACACCCAAAACGGAGCTGCGTTGACGAATTTAAAATTGGCGAGGTAGAAAGCAACAGTGGCCACGGCCATTGCAAACACAATGCGCATGGGGCGCGCAGCGGGCGTTGTCATGGGATCTGTTATCATAAAGAAGGCAAACAACCACAGCGATCCATTGCAGAGTTTGTGCAGCCACACATCGTGCCCCCAGCCCAAGAAAAGTACCACTCGGCCATACTCCAGGGCAGCCAGTGTCATTATAAAAATGATGCCTGTGTCCAGTCGTTTGATGTTAGAAAGAACAGCCAGACCTGCAGTACCAATGATGAAAACAAGCAGCGCTGCGCTGCCCCACTGCCCAGGCGATATCCATGCATCGCCACTCAGCACTATCACCAGCACTATCCCAAAGTTAGCGGGATTCCACAAGTGTTTACCATTTATTTTAATCAGAAATTTTTGCCCGATAGCAAATGCCGCTGCTATCAGAAATAGCCATGGGCTATTTGTTTTCAGCAGAAGGCTCAGACCCAGCGCTGTTATCAGCGCACTCTTTATGCTGTGTGAAGGAAAATCTGCGTATCGAATAGCGAGTAATTGTGCCGCTACGCAACCACCAAAGGCCGCTAAGTACTTCATGTACTCCGCATTCCAGCCAAGGGCTAGTATGCCATAACACAGAAAAACTACTTGGGATACAATTTGAAAGTGCCTTCCATCGCTGCGAAACCAGCTGATGAAGCGCGCTGTCTGTTGGTGGATGATTGCCAAGGCTGCCATGATGAATGAATTTGGACAGCTACTACCTGCTTCCATTCATTAGGTTCAATGCAACCAGATGAAAAACAAAAAAGACCCTTGAAAAGGGCCTTGGCAATGGAAAAAGAAAAAACGCGGCTCGCAAGTTCTCTGCTCATGTCTGCCGCGTTTTGCCATAAGATGGTTTTCTTAGACGAGGGTTGAAACGCATCAAGCGCTCTTTTGGTTTCATCCCACTGAAAGAATTTATTTTATCAATACTTGCCTTTCGGTTTGAATTTCTTCTTCTTGTTCTTCCCAAATTTGTTGTTGTTGTTTCTCTTCTTGAAGTTTTCAGGTTCATACTCCTTGAACTTCTGTCCATCACCCTTCACCACATTCAATTGGCTGGTCTCTTCCAGTTTCACTTTTCCTTTGGAGAGGTTGTTCAGGTCACGCAATATCACATCATCATACACCGTATTGCGGTTCCAGTTGTGCGCGTTGTACTTCATCAGGTTGGCTATAGCCAACGAGAATGCTTTCTTCTCTTCCCCCTCTTCCATCGCAGCACATTTCTCTATAAACTTTTCTACGTAATGGCCATAATGCACCACCTTGATGTCGTTGTGAGGATACGGCACCGTCTGTGGTTTACTCACCAAATTCTCAGGGTCAGGCTTCGGGTATGGGCTATCCACATCCAGCTTGAAGTTACTGATGATGTGCAAATGGTCCCACAACTTATGATTGAAGTCTTCTATGTCGCGCAGGTAGGGTACCAGTTGGCCCATCACGCTGAGTATGGCGCGAGCGCACCTGTTTCTTTCCTCGCGATCTTCTAGTGAAATGGCATGGTCTACCATGCGCTGAATGTTGCGTCCATATTCTGGAATCACCAAGTCGGGGCGATTGCTGTTGTATGGTTGAAAATCGAGCTCTTGATTTAAACGTTCTTGCATTGGGACAAACTTAAACGATTTGAAAATGTGATGATTTGAGAATTTGAAAATGAAGCCCTCTGAGAGGTAAGAAACGTGTGACTGAAACGGCCTACTCCTTCACTTTTGAGTCGATAAAAATAGTGACAGGACCATCATTGACCAGTTTTACTTGCATCATGGCGCCAAACTCGCCTGTCTGAATGGTTTTACCAAGCAATATTTCGAGCTGCGCGACAAAGTGGGTGTAGAGAGGAATGGCTTGCTCAGGCCGAGCTGCTTTTATGAATGAGGGGCGATTTCCCTTCTTTGTTTGAGCGTGCAAAGTGAATTGACTGACCACGATAACATCTCCACCCACCTCCTTGATGTCAAGGTTCATTTTCTCTTCCGCATCGCTGAATATGCGCATGGATGATACCTTTTGTGCCAGCCATTCAGCATCTTCTGCAGTGTCTGCCTCTTCTATTCCCTGCAGGACGAGAAGCCCTTGCTGAATAGATGCAACTTCCTTGTTCTCTATTTCAACAGAGGCCGATGAGACGCGTTGGATGATGAGGCGCATGAGTCAACTAGTGTAAAACAGCCTCAACAGCAGAAAAAGTCACTCCGATGTTGTTCGCCTCCGATGCTCCAGAAGTAGCATAAGTAGGCTGCCCACCCCCTTTCATTTTAAGTATTTCGCGAATGATTTTTCCTGCATCTAGATTCTTTGCCTTCACTGCATCGTCTGATATAGCAATGGTGTAAGAAACAGAATCACTGCTCTCATTTGCGAGAATAATAAATGCGTTTTCCTTTTCTTGCTTCAGTTGAAACGCGATGTCTTTTAGCACTGATGGATCCAGTTGAACTCGTTCACGCAGAACGTTCATTCCATTGTGTACTTCCCATTTGCTAAGCAATTCCTTCTTCACATTCTGGGCCTTCTCTTTGTTGAGTGTATCAATTTGTTTTTGCAATTCCGCATTCCTTGCTTGCAAATCACTCAATGATTTTAGAATGTCTTTCGACTTCAGTGTTTGACGAATTTCATGCAGCGTACTCAGTTCATTTTTGATGAAATTGAACGCTCCATTATTAGATATTGCTTCAATTCTGCGCACGCCTGCAGCTACTGCACCTTCGCTTTGAATTTTAAACAATCCAATCTCTCCTGTGCTTTGAACATGAGTGCCACCGCAGAGTTCAATGCTGTTTCCAAATTTGATAACACGCACGACATCGCCATACTTTTCTCCAAACAGCATCATTGCGCCTGTCTTCCGTGCATCGTCAATTTTCATGGAACGATTTTCCTCTAAGGTGAAATTCTTACGAATACGCTCGTTCACCAATTGCTCCACGCGCTCCACTTCTTCATCACTCATTTTAGAAAAATGCGAAAAGTCGAAACGCAAATAATCCGGATGAACCAGTGAGCCCTTTTGTTCAACATGTGTTCCAAGTACTTCGCGCAAGGCCTCGTGCATCAAGTGTGTAGCACTGTGGTTGGAGGTAATTTCGGTTCTACGCTCACCATTGACCACTGCGCGAAAAGTGGCCGAAATATTCTCCGGCAATTGCTCTACGATGTGAATCATAAGACCAGCTTCCTTCTTTGTGTCTAGGACCTCGATGGACTCATTGGCAGAAATCAACTTGCCCTGATCGCCCACCTGTCCGCCACTTTCAGCATAGAAGGGTGTTACATCCAAAACAATTTGATAGGACTCTTTTCCCTTCGCTTTTGTTTTTCTATAGCGGAGAATATTTGATTCTGATTCGAGTGAATCGTAGCCGACAAACTTTGTTTCGGCCTCACCCCGGCCCTCTCCACCGGAGAGGGAGACCCAATCTTCTGTTTCAAGTTTTGTGGCAGCTCGTGAACGGACCTTTTGTTTTTGCAGCTCCTCTTCAAAAGCAAGTTGGTCAATGCGCTTGTTGCCTTCGCCAGCAATCAATGCGGTGAGGTCAATAGGGAAACCAAATGTGTCGTAGAGTTCAAAGGCTGTTTTGCCATCTATTACATCGCCCTCTGTTTTTTTGATGATCTCATCGAGTTGTGAAATTCCTTTATCTAGCGTGCGCAAAAAACTTTCTTCTTCTTCGCGAATTACTTTTTCTACCAGCGTTTTGTTCTTTCTGATTTCCGGAAAATAATCTCCCATTTCATCTGCCAGCACTTGCACTAATTGATAGATGAATGGTTCCTTTCTATCTAAAAAACTATAGCCATATCGAATAGCTCTGCGCAAAATTCTTCTTATTACATAACCAGCTCCACCGCTTGATGGCAGCTGCCCATCGCAAATAGCAAAGGATACGGCACGCACATGATCAGCGATTACACGCATAGCCACATCACGCTTCGCTGCTGTGCGCTCATATTTTTTTCCACTTATTTTTTCTATCTCAGAAATAATAGGTGTGAAAACATCGGTATCATAGTTAGACGTTTTTCCTTGCAGTGCCATACACAGACGCTCGAAGCCCATGCCTGTGTCCACATGTTTGGCTGGCAATTCGACAAGCGAACCATCTGCCTTTCTTTCGAATTGCATGAACACATTGTTCCAGATTTCCACTACTTGCGGATGGTCGTTGTTCACCAAAGTGCGGCCATCCACTTTATTTCTTTCATCATCCGTGCGCAAGTCCACATGTATTTCAGAACATGGGCCACATGGACCTTGGTCGCCCATTTCCCAAAAATTATCCTTCTTATTTCCGCGCAGAATTCTGTCTTCCGCTATGCGCTCTTTCCAAATGTCGTAAGCCTCTTGGTCGAAGTCCAAATTCTCCTTTGCATCCCCTTCGAATACGGTCACGAACAATCTGTCTTTCGGAATTTTATAGACATCGGTCAGCAGTTCCCACGCCCATGCAATAGCGTCTTGCTTGAAGTAATCGCCAAACGACCAGTTACCCAACATTTCGAACATGGTGTGATGATAGGTATCCACACCTACTTCTTCCAAGTCGTTGTGTTTACCACTTACACGCAAACATTTTTGTGTATCAGCTACGCGCTTGTATTTGATGGGCTCATTACCCAGAAACCAATTCTTGAAAGGCGCCATTCCGCTGTTGATGAACATTAGGGTTGGATCACCCTTGACTACCATGGGCGCACTGGGCACTATTTCGTGTCCTTTGCTTTTGAAAAACTCTAAAAATGTTCTACGTATTTCTTTTGAAGTCATTGTGAATGCTCTCGTTTTTTGAAAAGGTGCGCGAATGTAAGTTAGGTAGCTTGGACAGCATAAAGGGTAGGCCTACTTCTGGTTGTTTTTCCTACATTCGCCTCGCACCACATGGCAAGGCTCAAGTACAAATTCAATCCCACTACACTGAATTTTGAAAAAATCAGTCTGGGTTTTCGCGACTATTTTTTCATGGGCCTGCGCTATCTCTTTGCCGGTGCGGTCATTGGTTCGATTGGTGTAATTATCTACGCTACCTTCTTCAAAGACCCAGAAACCGCTCAGCTTGATCGTGAAGTGAAGTTTTTGAAAAGACAAATCTCAAGCCTCAACAATCAGATTGATACCCTTGAATATTTCGCTCAAGACCTTCAAGACAAAGACGAAAAAGTGTATCGCAGCATTTTCGGTGCTGAGCCTTATCCCGAACACATGCGCAAAGGCGGGGTAGGTGGCAGCGATAGATACATTAACCTAAAAGGTTATGCCAGCAGCACTGGAATTATAGAAACCCAAAAAAGAATCAATAGGCTTCAGCGTTTGATGGTTTCGCAAAGCAAGTCCTATGAGGAAATATTCAATCTTGCGAACGCTCAGGAAGAAATGCTACAGAGCATTCCTGCCATTCAGCCTGTTTCAAACAAAGATTTGAAACGCCTTGCCTCTGGTTTTGGCATGCGAATTCATCCCATATATAAGATTGCCAAAATGCACACTGGCCTTGATTTCACTGCGGACATAGGCACTGAAATCTATGCTACAGGCGATGGTGTGATAGAAGCAGTGGACAGCAAACTTTCTGGCTATGGGCATCACGTAGTGATACAACATGGCTATGGCTACCAAACATTGTATGCCCACATGAGCCATGTGGCGGTGCGCGTGGGAGAAAAAGTAAAGCGTGGGCAAATCATTGGTTATGTTGGCAACACTGGAACTTCAACTGGACCGCACTTGCACTATGAAGTAATGAAGAATGGTGAAAAAGTGGATCCAGCATTCTATTTCTACAGCGACATCACACCTGAGCAATACGAAGATTTGTTGAAACGTGCAGCCAATGCGAATCAGTCATTCGACTAATTGTTTAGCTCTCTTCCTTCTGAAAAAAACGCAATTAAATCAATGCTCGCGCACCATGATTCCTTGCGCAAATTCGCGAAGCGGCTGTTTGCGTTCATCGCTAACAGATACTAAGTTTAGCGACATGATAGCCTTCTGATAATAGTAATCCATTTCAGACTCGAGCAGCTTTGGCAAATTCAATTGCTGAAAGACTTCGAGCACTGCGTTCACTTTTTCTTCAAGATTGGTTTTTTGACCAACGTATTGATTGAGTGTGGCGCGTTGCGTTGCGTTGGCCAACTCTTTCGCTTTAATCAACAAGAAGGTCTTTTTATCAGATACGATATCACCTCCTTTCAATTTGCCCACCTTGGCTTCATCGCCAAAAGCATCTAGATAATCATCCCAAAGCTGAAAGGCAATGCCAAGATTTTCGCCAAAAGAATACATATGCTTTTGATCCTCTTCATTGGCATGGGCTATAATGGCACCCACTTGCATGGCACCTGCCAACAACACGGAGGTTTTTAAACGAATCATATCTGTGTATTCAGCTATGGATACGTTATCGCGCTTTTCAAATTGCATGTCACGCTGCTGACCAACACAAACCTCAAGAGCGGTTTTCGAAAAGATAGAAAGCACTTGCTTCAAAACATTATCTGGCGCTTTGCAAATGAGTTGATATGCTTGTATCATCATGGCATCACCACTGAGAATGGCCGTATTGACGTTCCATTTTTCATGCACTGTCTGCTGACCTCTGCGCAAAGGGGCGTTGTCCATAATGTCGTCATGCATCAATGTGAAGTTGTGAAAAACTTCTATGGCTAAAGCAGGATAAACAACTTCATCGAGATCATCGGTAAACAGATTCGCAGCCATTAATGCAAGAACAGGGCGCATACGCTTGCCACCTATTTGCATGAGGTAATTGACCGGTTGGAGAATTTCTTCTTCGCCATTCACACGACAGAAGCCATCAATTTTCTTTAGAATAAGGGATTGAAGGTGGGGGATGGAATGCATGATTGTTTCTTGTTACTTACTTGCTTTCAACTGCTCCAACAAATATTTTCCATACCCACTATTTACCAATGGCTGGGCTATCTTTTCAAGTTGCGAATCATCAATGAAACCCATGCGCCAAGCCACTTCCTCGATACAACCAATCTTTAATCCCTGCCTTTCTTCTATTACCTGAACATATTGTCCGGCTTGCATTAATGATGCAAACGTTCCAGTATCAAGCCATGCAGTTCCTCTATCCATCTTTTGCACTTTCAATTTTCCATTGCGCAAGTACTCTTTGTTTACATCAGTTATTTCGTATTCACCGCGCAGACTCGGCTTTAGTTGTTTTGAAATTTCGACTACATCATTGTCGTAGAAATAAAGCCCGGGAACTGCATAGTTGCTTTTTGGTTGTTGCGGTTTTTCTTCAATTGAAATAGCCTTCTGGTCTTTATCAAATTCCACCACTCCATACCTATGCGGATCGGTCACATGGTAAGCATACACCAGACCACCCGATATGTCGGTGTTGTTACGCAACAATTTTCCAAATCCATTTCCGTAAAAAATATTGTCGCCTAAAACGAGGGCTACCTTTTCCTTCCCGATGAAGTCTTCACCTAGCACAAACGCTTGTGCAAGACCGTTGGGCACCTCTTGAATTTTGTATGAAAAGTTGCAACCTATTTGTTTTCCATCGCCCAGCAATCTTTGAAAACCTGCCATGTCGTGCGGTGTAGAAATGATGAGCACATCGCGAATACCCGCCAGCATAAGCGTAGAAAGCGGGTAATAGATCATCGGTTTATCATAAACCGGCATCAGTTGTTTGCTTACTGCAAGTGTTAGTGGATAAAGTCTGGTACCACTTCCGCCCGCTAAAATGATTCCTTTCATCTTCTAAATTTTCGACTCGTTGTTTTATTGCACAAATGAAATAGAGTGGCTGTGAGAAAGAATGGGACAAAGTTTATTCGCTTCCTTCTTGCTTCTCTTTGCTCACTTCAGCTATTTCAATTTTTCGAATTTCCCAATCTGTGTATTGCAACTCATCCTCTTCGTCCATCATTACGAAAAAGTGTTCCTTAAATGCTTTAGTTGTAACACTCCGCTGGAAAGAAAGCAATAATGAAGGTAACACGATAAGATTGGTAAACATGGCTACCAATATGGTAACTGCAGTCAAAACGCCTAACGCGCGTGAACCATCAAATTCTGAAATAGCAAAGCATCCGAAACCAAAAAGTAGCACTATAGAAGTGTAGACCATACTCGCACCCGTCTCTCGAATAGCAAGCAAAGCCGATTCTTTAATTTTCCAGTTATGATGTTTTAGTTCTTGCCTGTACTTTGATAAATAGTGAATGGTATTGTCCACAGTGATGCCAAGAGCAATGCTGAACACAAGAATAGTAGAAGGTTTTAATGGTATATCGAAGTAGCCCATGATGCCTGCCGTCATAAGCTGTGGAATGATGTTGGGTACAAATGATATAAGTACCATTCTGAAACTCCAAAACATGACCGCCATCATAAGTGATATAATGAGAACACCAAAAAACAAACTGCTGAACAAGTCGCCTACGAGATAATTGGTTCCTTCCAAAAAAATGACTGAAGTTCCTGTCAGTGTTACATCAAATTTTTCAGGGTTGAAGATGCTGTCAATTTGTGGCTTTATCTCTTTCATAAGCCTATCCATGTCATGTGTACCGATATCGCGCACTTGGGTGCTGATGCGGGTCATAGCTTTAGTACTATCCAAAAATGTTCGCTCAACCCCTCCCGATTTATAGTTGTCCCCTTCTAGATAAGGAGCAATAAAACTCTGCTCATCGCGCGATATCAATGTGTAGTATTCTGGATCACCATCATAGAAAGCTTGCTTCACAAATTTTCCGGCATCGACTATAGAAAGTGATCGTGAGAAGGGATGAATGGTGGTGTCACTCAACTTCAATTGGAAAGTGTCCAACAGTGTTTGCAGGACTTCAATTCGACTCAAGTTTTTACTCTGAGTGATTTGCCCTTTCTTTCTTCCATCCACCAAAATTTCAAAAGGCATCACGCCATTGAAGTTGTTTTCAAACCACTTCAAATCGGTAATTACGCGATCGCTATCGGGTATGTCATCAACTATGTTACCAGTAGTTTGTATGCGTGAAATGCCGTACACACAAAAGATAGTTAGAACAATAGTGACAATGTAAATAGCCTTGCGCTTATACATAACCAATCTTACTAATGCATCTAAAACACGCTCCAACCAAGGGCTACTAAGATGCCCCAAGTGTTTTTCTTTTGGTGGTGGTAGATAGCTATAAACAACCGGAAACACGAACAGCGAAAGGAAAAAGGCAAGCATGCAATTCAAACTTGCAATAACCCCAAAGTGCACAAGCAAGTCGCTGGAGGTAAAAATAAAAGTGGCGAAACCAACCGCTGTAGTGGCGTTTATCATGAATGCTGCAGCACCTGCTTTCTGCACCACACGCGCCAATGCACGGGTCTTGTTGCCGTAGCGCGAATATTCCTGATGGTATTTAGTAACCAGATAAATACAGTTAGGAACTGTGGTCACAATCATCAGTGGAGGTATGAGTCCCATCAAAGCAGTTATTGGATAATCGAATAGCGCAATAGTTCCCATTGCTATTACTACGCTAACAACTACAACACTCATCACCACCAACGTCACCTTCAAACTACGGAAAAAAATAAAAAGCAAGACCATACAAATGAGACCTGCTAAGACTGTAAAAAATTTCAGTTCACCTTTAACCTTCGTAGTCATCACAGTCCGGATAAAAGGCAAACCAGATGCGTATGTTTTAATACCAGTATCAGCAGTGAATTTATCCGTGAGGGCAATCATTTGCTCTACTGCATTGCCTCGATTTTCCGAATCAAAAAGTTGGGCGTTTACAAAGACCATCATCAACCCTGCATCAGTAGAATCCTTGTAGAGGAGACCTTCATAAAATGGAAGGGAGTAGATGCGGTTTTTCAAGCTATCCAACTCTTGCTGTGATGCAATTTCTTGCTGAATAACAGGTTTAAAATCAAACCGAATGTTGGTGGTATCCTTTATTAAATCATAGCAATGCGATACGGAAAAAATACTGTCAACTGTATTCATCAATACACCATCCACTTCTACTTGCACTTTCTTCAGATCATCAACAAGGCCGCGCCATTTTTTGAAGTTTTCTAGTTGCCATATTTTTTCATCGCGATATCCAATGGCCAACACGTTTCCATCTTCACTGAATTGATTGATGAATTTTTGATACTCAACATATGTGCTGTCATCCTTTGGAAGAATACCTCCAAACTTGTAACTCATGCGAACTTGCCTGGAATGATAGCCCATGAAAACGGCGAGCAGCACTAGCAAAATTGCTATTGGTAATCGCTGACGTAGTATGGTTGCTCCTATTCTTCCCCACATGATGTTATCGTTTCAATTTCACTCCGCCCTCAAAAGGAAATAGTTTTTCTTGCCGCGTTGCAATAAAACAAATTGGCCATTTAGCAGATCATCCGTTACAATTTTCTTGGTTGCGTCAATTTTCATTTTATTCAGGCTGATGCTATTCTCCTGTAGTGCTCGTTTTGCATCGCTGTTGCTTTGCAAAAAGCCACTCTTCACTAAAGCTTCATTTATGCCGATGCCCGCTTCTATCTCCGATTTTGAAATGGTTCCTTGCGGCACTCCTTCAAAAATGTCAAGCAAAGTTTCATTGTCCAACTTCTTCAAGTCTTCATCCGTTGATTTTCCAAACAGAATTTCTGATGCGGAAATAGCCGCATCATATTCAAGTTGGGAATGCACGCGGACAGTAATGTCTTTTGCCAGTGCCTTTTGCAAAATTCGTTGTGAGGGATCTTTTGCTTGATCCGTTTCCAGAGCTTCTATTTCCTCTCGCGATTTGAGGGTAAAAATGCGTATGTAATTTGAAACATCGGCATCACTCGAGTTGAGCCAAAATTGAAAAAACTTGTACGGTGAAGTCCTTTTAGGATCTAACCAAAGATTGCCACTTTCGGTTTTTCCAAACTTGGTTCCGTCTGCCTTTTTTATTAGAGGTGTGGTAAGTGCAAATGCTTCACCACCATCCATTCTTCTGATGAGTTCGGTGCCGGTGGTAATATTACCCCACTGATCACTTCCTCCCATCTGCATCATAACGCCTTTGTTTTTCCAAAGCCAGTAAAAGTCATAACCTTGTATAAGCTGGTAGGTGAATTCAGTAAAACTCATTCCTTCGCGATCTTCACCACTGATGCGGTTCTTCACCGAATCTTTCGCCATCATGTAGTTCACGGTTAAACGCTTTCCGACATCACGAATGAATTCAAGGAATCCGAAATTTTTGAACCAATCATAATTATTTACCAATTCAGCCGAGCGCTCACCACAATTGAAATCAAGAAATTTCTCGAGTTGCTTTTTCTGGCATTCTTGGTTGTGATGAAGAGTGTCCTCGTCCAATAAGTTTCTTTCTTGGGATTTACCACTTGGGTCACCCACCATGCCAGTGGCCCCACCAATCAAAGCAATGGGTTTATGTCCGCAGTGTTGAAAATGCAAAAGTGTCATCACTTGCACCATGTTGCCCACCCCAAGTGAATCTGCGGTGGGATCAAAACCGACATAGCCTTTTGTTATGCCTTTACCCAGCATTTCGTCTGTGCCAGGCATCACATCTTGCAGCATTCTGCGCCATTTCAGTTCTTCAATAAAATTCATCAGAAAATAAATATGAGGCCGAAAATAGTTGATGCAGACTAGAGCGTTGAGACGACTTCTTCTAGTTTGATTCCGCGGGAACCTTTGATAAGTATCAGATGATTTTTCAAGCACTTCTGTTCAAGGTAATTTTTCATTCCCACATTGTCCGCAAAGGAGTGAAATCCAAACTCCCCTTCAATGAGCTTGAAATAATGGCCGACAGTAATCCCCTCGAGTCCCAGTTCTGTAGCCTTTTTCAGAACACTCCGGTGTTCCTCTATTGACTCTTCTCCTAATTCCCGCATGTCTCCTATCACAAAATATTTATTCTGAGCTTCTTGTTTCGAAAGATTTATCAGAGCGTGTTCCATGCTGCTTGGATTTGCATTGTATGCATCCATAATCAAGGTGTTACTATTCGTTTTAAGCAATTGGGAACGGTTATTTTCTGGTTGATATGCTGAAATAGCTGCATGAATTTTTTCGTCCTCTACTCCAAAATATCTTCCAACCACGACAGCAGAAGCAATGTTATACAGGTTGTAAGCACCCACAAGTTGCGTCTTGATATCATCAGAAAATTCATTTGAGTTTACACGGTAATCAACAGATGGACTTTCAGAAATCAACTTCAATTGGAAATCGCTGGTCTCAAAACCATATTGGATCCGTTCCATTCCCTCAGATATTTCACGAAGGTTTTCCAGTTCCGTATTCACGAATATTTTTCTCTGCTGCGAGTGCAAATAATCAAACAACTCCTTCTTCCCTTTCTTCACTCCTTCTATTCCGCCAAAACCTTCGAGGTGCGCTTTGCCAAGGTTGGTAATAAGTCCAAAATTAGGTTCTGCATATTGGCAATAGCTCCTTATTTCTCCTTGATGATTTGCTCCCATTTCAATGATGGCAAACTCACAATCTGTCGGTATGGCGAGCAAGGTGAGAGGTACACCTATGTGATTGTTGAGATTCCCATGAGTGGCGTGCACTTTAAATTTTTGGGACATCACATCACGCATCAATTCTTTTGTCGTGGTCTTTCCATTGCTACCGGTAATAGCTAAAAAGGGAATGGAAAAAGTTCTTCGATAGTCTCGAGCAAGGATTTGCAACGAATCCAATGCGTCATTGACGTGGATTATGCGTTCATCCTTTGTTTCAATTTCTTCATCTGCTACCACCAATGAAGCTCCCAATTCCAAAGCCTTATTAGCAAACTCATTCCCATTAAAGTTCACGCCCTTAAGACAGAAAAAAATAGAGTCCTTGATTATTTTTCTGGTATCCGTAGAAACGGATTTCACTCGTAGGAAGTGATCAAAAATCTTTTGTTCCATCTTCATCAAAACTAAAAGCCCCGATGAATATTCATCGGGGCTTTTGATTTTTTATTTAAACAAAATGTTTCTTATTCCTTTCCACCTATGCCGGTTGGGCTACCTAAGCGATCCATTGCACAGCGGAAGCCAAGGGTTGCCATGCTTCTGCGCTCATCCAAGAACCTACGAGTTCCGGGTATAGTAAAATATGCACGGTCTCTCCAGTTGCCGCCCTTGTAGACACGTGAGCGATTGTTTATCAAGGTTGTGCTTCCCCATTCATACATTCTATTTTGGTCTTGTTCCTTGTCCGGATCGAAATAGAAAATGCTGCTTTGGAAGTCACCATCTACATAGTCGATGTAGTCTGCCTTGCGATAGTTTCTGCGGTCGATGTTTTCTTCTACAGTTACATTTCTTGTTTTTGCTTCTCCAGGCGTATTGGTGATGTAGTCAGACATTCCATCGCGCAAGTCAGCACCTATGGTTTCTTCTGTATCAATCACTTTTTCCATCACCTCACCCATGGTTTCTTGTGATTCTTCATACTTCTGCTCCTTGTCCAATTCTGTGGCCTTTTGAATAAGTACATTGCATTCATCCAACAACGTTAATTGAGTAGCTGTCAGTTTAGCCCCGGCTTGTTTCTGATATTCTGTAAAGAAAACGGTTACCCCAGGAATGTCATAGTAGTTCTTGTCATATTTATCAGCAAAAGTTCCGTCTGAGTTCAAGACACGTGTCTCATAAACGTTACCTCTGAAAGGCCTGAATTCGCTCTTGTCGTCAGCTGATAGTGGACGATAAACATCAAGCACCCACTCAGAAACGTTGCCCGCCATATTGTATAAACCATAGTCATTTGGCGGGTAAGCATAAACTGGAGATGTGATGTCTGCATTGTCATTCAGATAACCAGCAACTCCCATGTAGTCGCCACCACCGCGAACAAAATTGGCACGCATGGTACCAAAGAATCTTCCTCCATTATCGTCATTTCGCACGTAGTGTCCATTCCAAGGATAGGTTCTTCTGTCCGTGATCAATTCTTGGAATGAGTTACCAATAAGACCAAGAGCCGCATACTCCCATTCCGCTTCGGTCGGCAAGCGGTAACGAGGCAAAAGAATTCCATCAGACATATTTACGATACGTGTACCCGTTCCTTTTGGGTTGTAATCTTCAACACCACTGGCATTTACATCACCCACATATTGACCTGACAAATAGGTTTCTGTAGTAAAGTGTTCATCATCTGCCTGACCAGTTGGATTGTGCACCAAAAGACCTTCGCGGATAAGAATGATCTCATTTACTCGGTCAGTGCGCCAAGCGCAGTAATCGTTGGCCTGAAGCCAAGAAACGCCAACTACTGGGTAATCATTGTAGGCTGGATGGCGATAGTAGTAGTCAACGAATGGTTCGTTATACTCTGTCAATTCTCTCCAGATATTTGTATCAGGTAAAGCCCGATTCATAATTTCAGGATAAGAATCGCCATAAACGAGTTTCAACCAGTGCAGATAATCTCTCCAATAAATATTGGTTACTTCTGTCTCATCCATGTAGAATGAAGACACGGTAACTCTTCTTGGATTATTGTCCCATTGAAAGGTTACGTCATCCTCCACACGACCCATGGTGAAGGTACCTCCTTCAACCAGTATTAAACCTGGGCCAGTTTCCTGTTCAACATACTCAGGACGCTCAAAACCACCATTGTCCTTTTCGTTGTATGACCATCCGGTAGCTCCTGAGCGAATTTTTCCGCAGGAACTAGAAAGCACAATGAGCGCAACAGCACTCATGCACATAAAAGATTTCAAAACGATTTTCATGATTTCCTATTGTTTTGGTTTATGCGGTTGCAATATACAAATGCGATAACTAAAAAGAGGGGCACGCTATTGTGCGGAACTTCTTCTTTTTTGCACGGCACTCGAAATTGATACCAAGAGAAACCTCGTGAGAACCCCCTGTAGACGGTGTTAGCTCAGAAATGGTTACGTCATAGCTATATCCAAAGCGGATTACATCGGTCTGTATGCCAATGGTGGCAATAAACGAGTCACGGTATTTTTCTCCAAAAAGAAGTCCTCTAAACCAAAGACCAGCTACTAGCGGCCCTTTGTTGACATACAAGCCCAGGTTCAATTGTTGAAATTCTCCTTGTCTGCGATAAAGCACGTTTGGAGAAAGTTTAGCGTCACCATCGCGCTTTTTCTTTTCTATTGGAATCACAGCTCCTGCATGGACCGTGAACTTCATTGGCAAACGGCTTGTTCCTACAATGAGAGATTCATTCGGTTCATTTAAGTGATGCACTGCAACTCCGCCATAAACCACATCGCTGTAGCCAAGCAGACCTGCCGAGAAGTCGACTGCGTTGACCTTACCACCACGAGGTATATCAGCCGTATTATAAATAAACCCTTTGCGCGGATCTATCATATCTCCAAATGTGAGTTTGTTCCAATCAAGCGACTTTTGCAAGTAGGTAGCCTGCAAGCCTGCCTTGATAGAAAACTTTCTGGAGATAGCTTGCTGATAGGAATAAATACCACTTAATGTGGTTGTGTTAAGAGTGCTTTGAGCAGCGCGATCATTCAGTACGATGATGCCCAAGCCACCTTGGATAGTCTCTACATGCTGATCATAGCTTGCACTTGTAGTTACAAAAGTGCCAGAGAGTGATGGCCATTGATTCCTGTAGTTCATCACCAGACGAGGGCAGCGGGCCGCACCTGCAAAGGCTGGATTGAGATAAAGTGGATTCGCATAAAACTGAGTAAACTCAGGATCTTGAGCAAATACATCTACAGAAAAAACGGTGGAAAGAGAGAGAACAACGGTTAGCAGCCTAAGGCTTTTTTTCAGTTGAAACGATTTCTTCATAGGGTAAGTATTCAATTAGCAATAGTAATACATTTTTGTGCGCATAATTTTTACTGCAAACACAATAAACAGACAAGCAAAATGTTTAAGCCGTTGCGTCAACCCCCTGTAAATCTTTTCATGAACAGCCTCAAATCCTTGTCTCTCCTGTTATTCAGTGTCCTTGTGAGCGCACAATTTTACGGACATGAAACTCTTCATTTGTCAAAAAAGTTACAATGGACAGATCTTCAACGTCCAACGACTTCAAATTCTGAAGGACTCGATTTTGAAAATTCTTCACGGTTTGAAGAATTTGGCTATCTACCTGGATATTACTACTGCCACGAGGTTTCTGGCTATTTTGAGGTTGGCAATATTGTGTTTTCAAACGAGGTTATTTCTGGTGTTCCAGTAGGTTTAATCACCAAAGATGAAAAAAAATCAATAGGCGATGGTTGGAAAATAATTGCCAGAGTGAGTCAAGGAGCCGGAAGTTGGTATATAACTGTTGCTGTTTTACCCGTTAGAAAAACTTCATCTGGTCAATGTGAGCGTCTTCTTGGTTTTGATTTGGATATTGACTTAAATGAGGCTGCAGCGCCAATGAATCGTTCGCTCACTTTTGCTGCGAACTCCGTTTTGAATGAAGGTTCATGGTACAAATTCGCAATTGCCCGTGATGGTGTTTACAAGCTAGATAAGAACTTTTTTTCTCAACTTGGAATAAACACAACTGACCTTAATCCGAATGCAATAAACATATATGGTAATGGCGGCCAGTTGCTTCCTGAACTAAACAGCGCTGACCGCTTTGACGATTTGGAAAAGTGCGCCATTCAATTTTCAGGGACCAATTCTGACTCATTTGCTAATAGCGACTATTTTCTGCTATACGGAAAAGGCCCTGACACCTGGACACAAATACTGGATTCCATGATAGACCGTGACATCATGTTTCAAACCAAGAATTATTATTCGGATTCGGCATATTACTTCATTCGGGTAGATGATACTGACCCAAAACGTATACAATCGCTTCCACTTGTTGATTTGGCTGCAACTCATACGGTGACAAAGTTTCAGGACTATCAATACATCGAAAACGACCTTTACAATCTCGCAAAATCTGGACGGGAGTACTACGGTGATGAATTTTATTTGAATACAAGCGGGAACTACACGTTTAATTTTCCGAACGTTACTTCTGACCCAGCAAGCCTGAAGGTCAACATTGCTGCTAGGTCTTTGGTCTCGCCAAGCTCGATGACATTCACTTGCAACGGGCAACAATTGCTCTTGTCTCCAGCTGCAACTAGCGATGGGGCCGTAGCTTCCTTTGCTCGAGAGGATTTTGGAACCATCACTTTCGCACCCGCTGCTGCTAATGTTGGTGTAAGTGCCAACTTCATTCAGGCCAATGCAGATGCTAAAGCATGGATTGACTATATGACAATGAACGTCACACGAAACCTAATAATGGCAGGCTCTCAACTTCGCTTCAGAGACAGTCTTAGCATAGGTAGCGGAAACATTGGCCTTTTCCAAATAAGCGCTGCCCCTACCCTGCACCAAATATGGGATGTCAGCGACTACACCACTCCTATGCAACAGCCCTTTCTTTTGAATGGCACCGCTGCTGAATTCAAATCCGCCACAGATTTCCAACATGAATACATTGCCTTTAACAACAATGGTTACCTCACTCCAACGGCAATTGGCGCGGTTGCGAACCAAAACTTGCATGCCCTAACGAATATTGACTTGATGATCATTGCAGCTCCAGTTCACCTGCAAGCGGCACAAGAGCTGGCTGAAATTCATGCTGGACAAGGAACTTCGGTGGCCATAGCAACTCCGTTGCAAGTGTTCAATGAATTCAGCAGCGGCAACCCAGATGTTATTGCTTTCCGCATGATGATGAAGATGCTGTATGACCGGGCAGGCGGCAATATTGATCAAAGACCTCAGAACCTTCTTTTGTTTGGAGATGGTGACTACTCCCTGACCAAAGGAATAGAAAATCAAATGGGCAGCCACGTGTTGGTTTTTGAAACAAATCAATCGTTGAGCCCTACGACATCCAGTTGCAGTGATGACTACTTCGTTTTTTTGGATGATGAAGCCGCTGGAAGTAATATAGAGCTCCTAGATGCTGGCGTGGGCAGAATACCTGCAACCAATGGTGCTGAGGGTTTGGCCTATGTGGACAAGGTTAGAACCTATATGTCGGAGAACACCACTTCCACTGGGGGTGCCTCCTGCATCGGTGATGAAACAGAATCGCCTTTCGGGCCATGGAGAAATCTTGTGGTATTTGTGGCAGATGACAAGGATGGAAATGGCGCTCCAAATGAGCCAGGCCACTTAGGTATAAGCGACAAAATGGCTGAGGACAGTCTTTATTTCAACTACCCTGAATATGATGTGGTGAAAATTTATTCAGACTCCTACTCACAGGAAACAACACCCGGTGGAGAAAGGTATCCTGGAGTTGAAGATGCCATTCGCAACCGAGTACAAAACGGTGCGCTGCTTGTGGCCTATTCGGGACATGGCGGAGAAAGAGGCTGGATGCACGAGCGTTGTCTTAATCTTAGCACAATTGCCAATTGGACGAACAAAACTAGACTCCCAGTCTTCTTTACGGCCACCTGCGAACTTGCCAGATACGATGACCCCGAATTCAATACCGCTGGAGAAATTTTAGTAATGAATCCCAATGGTGGCGCCATAGCTATGTTCACCACTACCCGAATTGTTTATTCAGGATCGAATGACGAAATGAATAAGAAATTTTTTGATATCGCATTTGACGATAAAAAAATACCTGACCTCACCCTTGGGAAACTGAATATGATAATGAAAGTAAACGTGGATGATGGCAATAGCAGCAAGCCCAACTTCAGTTTATTGGGCGACCCTGCTCTTAAAATGGTCTATCCTAAACAAGAGATTTACACTACGCACATCAATGGAATACCTGTTGCTGACTTTGACGCTACACTGCAAGCATTGCAGGAGGTAGAATTCACAGGATATGTAGGTGATCAAGATGGAAACAAACTGACCAACTTCAACGGCTTTATTTACCCTACGGTGTTTGATAAAAAGACCACAGTGTACACTCAAGACAATGACCAAAGCGGCACCTCCCAGAGTTTCAAAACATTCAACAAGAATATTTTCAAAGGAAAAGCTAGCGTGAATGGTGGTGACTTCAATTTCAAATTTGTAGTGCCCTATGACATCAACTACACGGTGGACTCAGGAAGGGTGAGCTATTATGCTGTGGCAGGCAATGAGGATGGCCATGGGTATTACGAAGACTTCAACATCGGTGGCTCTCTCAGCGGAGCGCAATTGAATACTATCGGACCAGCTATAGAGCTTTTCATGAATGATACTTCCTTCGTTAGTGGCGGTGTCACTAACACCGGGCCTGTTCTTCTGGCAAAACTAGAAGATGAAAACGGAATCAACACGGTTGGCAATGGCATTGGTCACGACATCACTGCCATTATAGATGGTGACACCCAAAACCCAATTGTGCTAAATGAGTTTTATGAAACCGACTTGGACACCTACCAAAGTGGTGAGGTCCGCTATCAATTGACAGAAATACCGGAAGGCGAGCACACCATTGTATTAAAAGCATGGGACGTGCACAATAATTCCAGTTCGTCATCGTTGGCCTTCGTAGTTGCTGAAAGCAGCACCATTGCCTTACAACACGTACTGAACTATCCGAACCCCTTCACCACCAGCACCGAATTCATGTTTGAACACAACCAAGCATGCATAGGTCTGGATGTTAGAATCCAAATTTTCACCGTGAGTGGAAAACTGGTAAAAACCATTGAACACTATGCACAACAAAACTGTTTCCGAGTGGAGGGTTTGATGTGGGATGGCACGGACGATTTCGGTGACAGAATAGGCAAAGGCGTTTATATATATAAAGTAGAAGTACAAAATGAAACGGGTGAACAGGCCGAGCAATTCGAGAAGCTGGTCATCCTAAAGTAAAACCTTAGCACAACAGCGAACGTATATTTACGCCCCGCCAAAAAATTTCAACATGTTTAAACAACTTTTTTTAGCTCTTTCACTTGTATTGGTTAGCCTTTTTAGCAGCGCCCAGCTTACCGTAGGCAATGGAGACAATGAGCGCAGCATCGGTGAACTACTGAACACTATTACCACTGCCGTTCCATTTTTGCAAATATCACCTGACTCCAGAAGTGGTGCTATGGGTGAGGCAGGTGTTGCGCTAAGTCCTGATGCCAATTCAACATTCTGGAATCCAGCGAAACTTGCTTTTGTGGAAGATGATTTGGAACTTTCCCTCTCCTACTCGCCATGGTTGCGCCAACTGGTGAATGATATGAGCCTAGCTTACCTAAGCGGCTACAAGCGGATAAGCAAAAGACAAACCGTTGGGGGTTCCTTGCGATACTTCACACTGGGCAATATCACTTTTACGGACGAAGTAGGTACCGTTATCCGCGATTTCAAACCCAATGAGTTTGCACTTGATATGTCCTTTGGCCAACAATTCAGTGAGAAGTTGAGTGGCGGTATTGCTGCGAGATTTGTGAATTCAAATCTGACCGGTGGCACCAACGTGCTGGGTGCTGAAAGTAAACCAGGACGTGCGGTAGCAGTCGATATTTCGGTGTTCTATACCAATCCAAAGCTAAAAATAGGTGGAAAGGACACCCGACTGAACTTAGGTGCAGACATCTCCAATATTGGTAATAAAATGCGCTACACCAATAGCGATCAGCGTGACTTTATTCCAACCAACCTCAAACTAGGTACTGCAGTAACAGTGACGTTAGATCAATATCAGGAAATAACAATGGCACTCGATTTCAACAAGTTGCTTGTGCCTACACCTCCACGTTATGCGGCTACTGGAGATAGCATATTGCTGGGTATGGACCCTGATGTAGGCACCGCTACAGGCATGATTCAATCATTTTATGATGCGCCAGGTAATGTGGACAACGAAGGGAACCCAATTGCCGGTAGCGCTTTCAAAGAAGAGCTGCGTGAAATAAACATAGGCGGTGGTTTTGAGTACTGGTACGACAAGCAATTTGCTTTCCGCACAGGGTATTTTTATGAAAACTACACCAAAGGCAATCGTCAATTCATCACGCTGGGTGCTGGACTGAAGTATCAGGTAATCAACATTGACATGAGTTACCTCATCAGCACTACGCAACAAAACCCACTAGCCAACACACTTCGCTTCACACTGCGCTTTGCTGTAGGAGCTGGTGGCGGCCGCAGTGAAGATGAAACTACCGACTAACCACCCCATTCCCCTTTGCAAATAAGAGTAGGCCTCGGTTTCGATGTGCACCAACTGACCTCAGGACGCGAGTTTTGGCTGGGTGGTGTGCTCATACCCCACACTAAAGGTGCGCTTGGCCACAGCGATGCTGATGTATTGCTACACGCTATTTGCGATGCCATACTAGGTGCAGCCAATCTGCGTGATATCGGTTTTCATTTTCCTGATACCAGCTCAAACTTCAAAGGCATTGACAGCAAGATACTACTTAAGAAAACAGTAGAGCTTGCAAAGGAAAAAGGTTGGACGGTGGTGAACATAGACAGCACTGTCGTGCTTGAAAAGCCAAAAATATCGCCTCACATTGACGCGATGAAAGCGGCTATAGAAGCAGCTTCTGGCATTTCTGCAGAAAACATTTCCATAAAAGCGACCACCAACGAGAAGATGGGCTTCGTGGGGCGCGAAGAAGGGATTACCGCGCAGGCAGTCGTACTGTTGCAGAAGTAAAGACACGTTTCGAGTTTCGGGTTAGCCGTTTCCCATTGTCTTCCCGCTTAATTTGTCAAGGAATGATTATCACAACTGAAATAGAAGAACTGAGCTCACTGGAGGAATTGCTGCCGGACGAGCGTGAACTTCTGATAAACGCCAGCATAGCTAAGGAAAATGCTTATGCACCTTACAGCCGTTTCCACGTTGGTGCAGCGCTATTGATGGAGAATGGGCTTACTATATTGGGTAACAATCAAGAGAACATGGCTTATCCAAGTGGGCTATGTGCTGAGCGTGTGGCCTTCTTTGCGGCTGGGGCTCAATACCCCAAAATGGCAATACACAAAGTGGCCATAACTGCGGCTAGTGAATTATTTCCCAGCAACCACCCGATAGCACCCTGCGGTGCTTGCCGACAAGCCATGCTAGAGTACGAAATGAACCAGAAAAGCCCCATAACCCTAATAATGCGCGGCACCACGGGCAAAGTTTATCGGGTAAAGGGCATCAGCCAGTTGTTACCACTTTTCTTTCATGAAGAAGGACTTAAGGCACATGCATGAGTAGTTTCAACTACAGTATTCTCATCACAAATTTGCGAGTAGTTCATGTCATTCTTCACTGAAGCTCCATTTACTTCTTCAGCCCTTTCCTTTTATTCTCGTTGAGTCTTTGGTAGTGCATCATTGCTGAAATAGAGAAAAGCAAAAAGCGCTGGTTCATAGACCAACGCTTCAGAAATGATTTTTTTCAAATACACTGCTTAGTTATTCAAACTAAAACGAAGGGCAATACCGGTACTAATATTACTGGTAGGGAATGAAGTGGAGATTTTAGGTTTGTTTATCTGGTGATCATAGAATAAACGGATTTGTAACTTCTCACTCAGTTGCATATCCGCACTGCTCTTTATGCTCCACAGACGCTGACCTGCGGTAGGTTGGCTTTGCTGCTCCACCATTTTGCGAATAAGCGTCACATTGTCGCGCATCGTAAGATCGCAGCGGAAGTTGATGGTCGTATTCTTAAGCATCTGTATTGGCAGTTTGCTTCCCTTTTTGCGGCCAAATGGATTAGGCACTTCGTTTATTTTATAGCCTACACCCAAGGTGATGCTGTTGCTCTTCGTTTCCGTAATTTGATAGTTGGTTAGGCCAAGAGCCACTGTGCGGTCTTTTTTGTACTCTACTTTTAGCTGCGGCTCGTTGTATTTGTCCTTTACTTTTTTCTTCTTGATTTTTAGCGTCATGTCCAAACTAACTGGTGTTATCTGTTCTGAAATGTTGACCGTATTGATCTGCCTTGAGCTGATGTAGTTGCGGTGTTCACTTTGGTCCAGCGAGTCGGGCAGGCCAAGTTCGTTTTCGCTATAATTCAAGTTGCTGATGTAGCTCGTGTTGAGGGTTGATTTGTATGAACTACGGATATTGAACTGCTTGAAATACTTCTTTATGGAAGGCAGTTTGCCAAGACCGTCATAACTCACTGTCCAGTTAGGTTGCACTTTGGTTTTAAATGCGTCAAGCGGGGTTTCGTTTACACTGCGACCTGTGTATGCGGCTATAAAGGCGGGTATAACTACCTCTTGTGAAGTGGGGCCCCAACCTTGAAAGTAGCCATTGGCCAGCGGTGAATTTTCGTTGTAACTCTCCGCATTTAGTTTTTGTGAAATAAGCAATCTATTGGCGAGGAATTCTTCAAAGACAGGATTGTTCCACCCATTGTCGGGATCGTCCTTCTGAAAGGCACTTCCCCATGAGATAACTGTTGCGCTGAAGTTTCCAGTTTCCATAGGTGAGTCGAAAACGAATTCACCTGTGACATCATCCACGCGGAAGAAACTAGTAAGGTTGCGGCCTTCGGTTCTGTTGGCAGTAAGTTCAATCTTGAAACTTTTGATGGGCTCTAAGTTTATCTTGTAGTTCCAAGTTTCACTGAAGGTCTCGCTGTACTGGGTGTTCAGTGTGGGCAGGTTGATAAGCCAACCGTTTTCTGATGCATTCACAGCATAGTTCTCACCTGTTGGGTTGCCCCAGATGTCCGTGTTTTGCTGGCCTGCTATAAAACCCCATCCCGGCCCATCAAAGTTTTCGTCCATGCCAAGCACTTTGGTTTTGAGGCCATAACCTGGCAGCAACATTCCTTCGTTGCGGGTGTAGCTGCCGCTTACGTTGCGCACCATCATTAGGAAGCGCAGGGTACCATTCAGCAGGTTGAATTCTTCTTTCTTCTCTTTCTTTTCTTCCTCTTTACCAAAAGCGTCTTTTTCGCTCGGGTCGTCTTTGCCTTTAGGTTTTTTAGAGTCGTCTTTCTTGTCCTTCTTTCCAGTGTTGATGTCTTTCAACTTAGGCACTTTGTTGTAAAGTGTTTCCAGATTGCCCTGCACATTCCACTGCACCTGCCGAGTGTTCTGTATAGTATTACCCAATGAGTCCTGGGTGAATGGTGCGCGATCCCAGCGATAGCTTGCAGCATAGCGCGCATCGCTGCTAATGAAATCTATTAGCGGGAATTTATCAAGCGGTAGCTTATAGCTAAGCGAAGCATTTTGGTTGAAGGTGGTGGTGGTTCCAGCATTTTGAATGTTCTGCCAAACGGTGTCTTTGTAAGCTTGATACCAGTCGGTGTTCTCTTTGTCAATGACACCGCGTGGTTCTCCAACTAAGGCAATATTGTTAGCAGAATAATCGAACTTCAAGCTCTTAGTAATATCGTATTTGGCGGTATAGCCGCGTAGCCAGTTCCATGTTTTTTGAGCTTGCGTTTGAATGAGTATGTCACTGTACACACCTGTCAATTCTAAAGTATTGTTGCGAATGCGGCTGGTTTCATACGTGCGGTTCATCTCGGTATGAAAACCGACTGATTTGATGCCAGTGTAAAAATTAAATTCCTTCAACCATTTCAAATACTTAGAGTCTTTGATGCCCGGAATTTTCGCGAATGGTTTCACTTCTTTGGGCTTGTTGCTAAAAGCATAATCGAATGCGCCTTTGTATTGCTTGTTGAGTCTCCAGTCAATGTTGATGTCACGGTGGTATATCTCATTGTAAGAGTAGCTGACTGAGAAGTTAGGCAAGTCAAAGAAACGCGGCTTGTCCTCGCCACCGCCTCCTGCGCCCCCACCAGGAGGTGGCAGGCCTGGGCCTCCGGGTTTGCCGTCTTTGCCAGCGTCCTTTTCACCACCGCCTTCTTCCTCACCCTTCTTGGGTGCTATGCGCACGTTGGTGAAGTTGATACTTCTTCGCTTGGTGTAGTCCTGCGATTTTTTCTTCAGCGGTTTGTTGACGTTAGGCAAGTCATTCATGATAAGGTCGGGCTGAAGCGGACTGAATTTGGGTGTGCTTACTTGCTCATTGTAGCCCACATACATTGGCAGTGTTACACCCCACTTGTCGGGGAAGAATTTCCCCAGTTGTAGTGTGGAATTTGCATCTAAACCAAGAATAGTTTCCTGCTGGCGTTGTTGCACGCGCTGCTCTATTTGTCCCCACCCGGGTGTGCTTACATTACCCGCTACTGCTACCGAGCCGAAGTCTGCCAGCGTAGCATTCATTCGCGCAATGGCTGCCCAGCCACCCACTTCGTTGAAGTCTGACATCCGCAATTCATTCACCCAAACAACAGCGCACTTGGGCTTACCGTCATCGACACTTTCAAATACGTTGGCTGTTTTTAGCGGGTTGCGCACACCAATCATAAGTATAGTAATGTTGGCCAAATTCGGATTTCCTTTCACGGTGATCCTTCTTTCATCAATTGTTTGCGAGTATTCCAAAAGAGAGGAAAAAGAAATAGGTCTGTTGGCTTTCAGTGC
Source organism: Flavobacteriales bacterium (assembly GCA_031414655.1). Taxonomy (GTDB): domain Bacteria; phylum Bacteroidota; class Bacteroidia; order Flavobacteriales_D; family Sanyastnellaceae; genus JANNVZ01. The sequence goes on along the minus strand of JANNVZ010000003.1, from coordinate 243,882 downwards.
TTGTAGATCTTTCAAATTGATCTCGAAGTTGTTCTCCTCTGGCCAAATTTCTTCGTCATCACCTGTGTACCAAGGAGTGAGGTACATGGGTATTTCATATTCATAATAGTTCTGGTCGAAGTCGGAACCCAATCGCACAAACACCGTCATATCTTTATCAGTCAGGTCGGCCTCGTTACCAAGTGCTTCGATGTGCGAAAACATTTTGAGCTTGCCGTACTGGCGCATGTCAAAATTCACTGTGCGGTATGCTGCACGCGCATCACCATCTTGCAGGTTGCACACTTGGAAGGACAATGATTGTTCGTTAAGACTGCGCAAATTGGCACTCGCTACATCCTGCTCGCGAATGATGCCCGGTGGTACAACATAAGGCACAGGAGCTCTGTTGCCATTTTCCTCAATGTTCACTGCCGCAATGTTGAAGATAGTAGGCTCCGGATCGCTGGATTCTACTTCCTGTGGCGATTCCAAACTGCCTATAAACTTCCTCCATTCGCCACGCACCAATTCGAGGCGCGCAAAGCGCAGTGTAACCGGCTCTTTCCATCCTTTCACATACATACGCAGGTAACGGATAGAGCGGAAATCTGCTATACCCCCTACTCGCTCATCAAATTCTTTTACAGGTACTTTGAATTGGTACCAGCGCACGGTGCGCTCTACCAGTTCGTCACCCACTTTGGGCGTTGCCTCAAAACTGTCTGTGATGTAGTTGCTACCGATGCTGTTAGGACCCAAATCTTCTGGATGGAGGCTCACTTTGTACTGAAAATAGCTCTCGATGGTATTCAGTGTTAAGTCCTGATTGATGTCCTCGCTGTTGGGAATGGTAGTAGCGGCAATAGGATAGCCATCGGGTGTGGATGTGTTTGCGTTACCCTCGTAACTATTGAAATTCTTGTAGCGGTCAATGGTATTGAGTGATGCTGAATCGGCCTCAGAACCTCGGAAAAAGTCGAAGTCATCAGCCGAGGGATCTTCCACATAATTGCTATAAGCTTCTGGTGTAAGAACGCCATTGAGAGTCGCTAGCCAATCAGCAAAGAAACCCTGTTCCTCTCCACTGTTTAGCCCATCAATTCCAATGTCTTGGGCAAAATAATTGCCAATGGAATTGTCGAAAGCGTTGACCACGTTGAAGTTGGAAGTAGATGGGTAATGCCCCCAAATGGTTGACGTGGTATCAGGGAAACCATTTTCATAACTCCAATTGGCATCATTCAAAACGTCTTCTGAAACGTTACCAAGGTTGAAGTAAAGATCACCACCGCTCGACTGTCCTCCCTCAGCTGCATCTTCATTGAAGGGGTCCATAAGCCAGAATTGTATGAACTCTACGTTGCTCGCCTCAAAATCAGTAGTAGTAAGTGCGCGTTGCACTCCGCCCCAGCGAGATTCTGGCTCGACAAGCGTACCGTCCGTATTGAGACCTTCGGAATAATCACTTCCATCTTTTAAATCGTAGTTGTATGGGCCACGCTCTGCTGGACGAAAGGTGAGGTCGAAGGTGGCAATGTTGGCAGGCGTGCCTGGTGGCAATTGCCTATTGGGGAATACTTCGCCTTCTAACACCTCGCGCATGCGATGGTCCTGCTTCATGTTTTCATCAATATTGCCTGGTGTGAGGCCATTGGTTTGACGAAAAAACAACGGGTCGATAACGTACCAACTCAGCTTAGCTCGGTTGTAGTTGATGGCGAGTTGGCTGGCCAATTGTCCCTCAGGAAATATTCCCGGCTGAGCCTGCGGAGTGCTTGCAAGGAACCATTGGTTCAAACTTCTTAAGTCTATTACACTTTGGCTTCCTTCAAAGTCGTCCACATAGGCGTTTCCATCTTTGGAGATTGCCTTGCTATGGCCTGGAAAAATTCTAGCTGCTTCAGCCGAAACACTGAAATTGGATTTTGCTTTTGTTTCAAGGAAGGGTATTCCGTCCACCAACCGTGTAAGAAATGGAGATTCCTTCTGAAAGGCACCGTCAAGACCAATGGTTGTATTGTTCACTGGGTCATCGCCAATATTCACCTTTTGCGTTACTGGTCGCTCGCGAAGATTCATCAAAGTGGCACCTACCGTTAGGTTGTCACTAAAGGTATAGTCGAAGCGCGTACCCATCAATGTTCTAAACTGGAGATTGAAAAGCGAATTGCTTTCGACAGACACCTTGATGGGCTGGCCGCTGCTCATTACGCCTTCATTCAAAATACGCACACGACCTAAGTTGTAGTCTACCGTGTAGTCAATTCCTTCAGTCAGTTTTATTCCACCCGCAGTTACAGCTACTGAGCCTTGTGGGATGTTCAGCGCATTTAGCGAAATCTCAGAACCTGAGGCGCTTTGGTATTGTCCCTTTATTCTAAAGCGATTGAGGTTGGGAAAAAGGATTTGTGCCGCTGTTTTCGTAGAGTCATAAAGCGGCTGAAATACCACTTGCGAAACAACTAAATCGGCCGCACTTTGATCTGTCAATCCCTCCCTGATTTTTCTCTCGAGGTGAGCACCGAAAGGCTCTACGACCGGGAAGTAAATTCTGCCGGCTTGTGCATCTATCAAGCCACCACTAGTGGCTGCATTTGGAATGAAGTCGAAGAAGGCATCGGGATAAGGCATTTGTTGAGCGTCAATGCGGTCAAGGTTCAGCACCTGCAGCAGCAGTTTTCCATTCAGCGGTTCGCGGGGTATGTAGTTTTGGTTGACACCCGTTGCAGGGTTATTGTACCAAACATCCAATCGGAAATTTTCAGGAGCAACACCAAACGCGCCAAGGTTGTACACGTTTTTCATCATGTTGTCCCAAAGCGGAGCGGGCTTTCCGTCATTCAGTTTTACGCGGGTGATGCTTGGCTTTATCAGTTTCAACACCAATGATTGTGGCGCTGCAAAACCATCTTGTGAGATAGTTCCTACCTGAAACGTTTGGCCATTCAACGTGTATTCATAGGCTACACAAAGTACTTCTGCATTATTGAGAGATTGCTTCAGGGAAATAAAACCTAGGCGCGAATTGTAACTATACTCAGAAGCATTCAGCCTGCGCATATTGTTCACCTTCTCGAAGTGGGTGCCGTTTACAAATTCATTGTATTCCGGATTCGTAGCAATGGCTTGTGTTGCTTGGCTGCCTCCCAGTATTTGTTGTGAGAAAAGAGTTGTGCCTTCTGTCGCATCACGGTAGATGTCGTTGTTCAGGTTGCTGGGGTTGCCTTGCTGTGTCGCAGAGATATCAGGACGATTGATCAAGTCATTATCGCTGTTGTCCACGATGTCGCTTGACATGTATGTTTCTTCTTCGCCCAAGTCGGAGAAAGCGACCACGTTGCGCACATCAAGTGTATTGCTCTGCAGATTCACCAACCAAACTTCGATGCGAGTAACGTTGACACCGCTGCCAACCACAGGCAATGAAGCCATGGCTTGATCGTATTGCGCTCGAAACCATCCGCTGAGGAAGTAGTGGCGATTGGCCTCGTAATTATCCGCAGTTATATCAAAGTTCTGCGTTTGTGCACCACCTTGAATGTTGATTTCTTTTCTCTCCCCTTTCTGTTGCGAGAAAACGGTCGTATTTCTGAGCTTGCCCCACTTGGTAGCCACCTTGGCACCAAATAGACTGGCACTTCCCTGTATCAACTGGCCTTGCAGCGGAAGGCTCACATTACCCAATTCTATTTTTTGAATGATTTGGTCTTCATCACCAGTGTACTCCAGTTTCATCTGGTTCTCGAAGTCGAAAGTGCTTTCGGTGTTATAGTTCACACCCAGCTTCATGCGGGTACCGATATTACCCACCACGTTCAATTGTATTTTCTGATCGAAGTCGAAGGTGGTAAGCCTGCGCTGTCTAATTGGAATTCGTGGGTTATCAGTCTTACTGATGTTGACCCCAAAAGTCAACTCGGCACTGCCTTGAGGGCGTATTTCTATTTCATTGCTTCCGAATATTCCTTCAAAAGCATCACCCCCCACTTTGATGATTTTTGAAAAATCATCTCGATTGGCTTCGTCTTCTTCTTCTTGTATCTCTTTCCAATATTCATAAATATTGCCTTCCATGCCTTGGTCCATGTACTCGTCCAAAGTCATGGTGGTGCGTGGGCGAAAGTCAAAAAGATCTCCAACCGTTTGCACCAGTTCGTACTCGCCCGTTAATGGGTTATACTCCACATGGTAATCAATATTGTCAGGCAGTGGGATCTCAATACCACTCACATCATCGCTAGGATTAAGATTATCCTCATTGGGCCAAATGGGCGGATCAACTACGGTGGTATCTGACCCCGTGGTGTCTGTAATAATCTCTAGTGAAGAAGGCGTTATTGATTCCTCATCCACCGCCAGTGGACGCTGCCTGTGGCGTGTAAGAGTTCTAACTTCGGTGTTGGCAAAACCAAGCCACACAATGGCGGAGAGCACTGAGAAAAAGAGCAGGCGGATAGCGGCAGAGGTCCAGCTTGTTTTGTTCACGAATTCTTGAGAGGCTACGTACTTCTACAGTTGTTTTAATACTTGTTTGATAAGCTCTTCCAGCGAGATTCCAGGCTGCTGAAGGGAGAGCTTGTCAATCATTTTTTCGGTTTTGGTTCGTTCTAATCCAAGCGAGTTGAGGGCCGATAACGCTTCACTCTTCTGGTTATTGTGCGACAGTGAAATTTTTTCCAATGATGCTTCACTGCCCCTTGAAATTTTATCATGCAAATCCACAATAATGCGTTCCGCTGTCTTCTCGCCTATACCTTTTATTCTTTTAAAACCCGCCACATCGCGTGTTAAAATCATGTGCCGTACCTCATCGGTACTGCTGCCGCTCAGCACCATGCGGGCTGTGTTAGGCCCTATACCACTTACGCTGATCAGTTTGCGAAATACATCGCGCTCGTTTTCATCGGCAAAGCCGTACAGGTTAAGGCTGAAATCGTTGCTGTTGATGCTGAAATGGGTGAAGAGCACCACATTTTCCTCAGCCCCCAGGCGACCAAAGGTGTTGAGCGAAATGTTGAGGAAATAGGCCACACCACCCACATCTACCACTGCGTGTACTGGGCTTTTTTCTACAAGGCGACCTTTTAAGTAATGCAGCATTTCTTTTTTAAAGTGGAGGCTTTTAGTCGGGATGTTGGGTTGTATAACCCAACTCAAAAACGGGCGCAACAGTAAGGCAGAAAGGGGCTTTTGGCAAGCTAAGAAATTGGGAAGTTTTGAAGAAAATGACAGGTGGTTAAATGCACTCTTCTCACACCTTCTCCCCTTTTAGCAAAAGCTCGATCGCTCGAGCAATACGGCTTGCTCTGGTCTCCTCTTTCTTGGCTGAATAAATCCAGTCAAGGAAGCGCTTTTGTTCAGCAGCGGTGTATTTCATGAAAGTGGCGTGCGCCATGGGTTCATCCTTTAGGCAGGCCAGCAGTTCGTCCGGTATTTCTATGGGAGAGTTGTCAGGATACAAAATGATGGTGACGGTGTCGCCTTCCTGTTTGCCAATCTTCTTCCTGATTTCTGCCCGTATGGGCAAAAAAAGCTCGCCATCGCCAAAGGGCATCAGGTGATATGCCTTTATGGGCAAGCCGTCTATGGTACCCTTCACGCGCATCCATCCGAATTTTTCATTCTTTTGGTATTTCACCCCGGGTAGGCGCACATAGGTCCAGCCGCCCTTGCTTTGGAAGCGCTGGAGTGTGAATTTTTTATTGACGATAGGTTTTTCCAAGTATCACTCCCCCTTCAACTGCGCATCCACCACAGCAATACGCACCATATTGAGAATCTCACGCACGGTGCAGCCCATTTGTAGGATGTGATAGCTCTTGCGCATGCCCAGTAACACGGGGCCGGTTACTTCCATTCCGGCTATCTCCTGTAGTAATTTGTAGGCAATATTGCCGGCAGCCAAGTTGGGGAATATGAGGGTGTTTACCTTTTGGTCTTTCAGTTTGCTGAAGGGAAAATTCTCCATCCGCATGTCCGTATTCAAGGCGAAGTTGGCCTGTATCTCGCCATCTACCAGCAGGTGTGGATGTTCTTTGTGAAGAATGGCGGTGGCTTTTGCCACCTTTTCCGCATCCTTGCCCTCGGCAGAACCAAAGTTGGAATAACTCAAAAGTGCAACCCGCGGAATAATTTTCATTTTGGAAATGGCTTCCGAAACACGGAGGGTTATTTCCACAAGATCTTCGGCAGTTGGATCCACATTTACAGTAGTATCAGCGAAAAAGAGCGGGCCTTGTTTGGTCTCTACGATGTACATACCGCATACCTTTTTCACGCCTTCTGCTGGGCCAACCGTTTGCAATGCAGGCTTTATTACACGAGCATAATTGCGTGTCATACCGCTAATAATGGCATCTGCAATACCCGTCTCCACCATCATGGCGCCAAAGAAATTGCGCTCGCGCATGGTGCGAATGGCTTCCACTTCTGTCAGGCCTTTGCGCATTCTTTTCTGAAAGAGCTTTCTGCCAAAGTCTTCGCGCGTGCTCAGCCACTCCTCAGAGCGAGGATCAATTATTTGCACATCGTCCAAATCCAATTCTGCCTCGGCTATCATGGCTCTTATTTTCTTTTCATCACCAAGAAGGATGGGAATTGCTACCTCCTCGTCTCGCGCCTGCTGTGCGGCTTTCAGTATTTTGACGTTGTCGCCTTCGGCAAATACCACACGCTTGGGCGATTTGCGCGCACGCTCGGCAATGCTGCGAGTAAGCACATTGTCGCGACCCATGCGTGCCTGCAGTTGTTCTGCATAGGCAGCCCAGTCTTCTATTTTTATGCGGGCGACACCACTTTCTATAGCGGCCTTAGCCACAGCGGTGGAAACCACGGCAATAAGGCGCGGATCCAGCGGTTTAGGAATGATGTAGTCACTACCAAATGAGAGGGTCTTTACGTTATAGGCTTCTATCACTTCTTCAGGCACGGACAGTTTAGCCAGATCGGCTAGTGCTTTCACAGCAGCCAGCTTCATAGCATCATTGATGCAGGTAGCACGCACATCCAGTGCACCGCGGAATATGAAAGGAAAACCCAGCACATTATTCACTTGATTGGGATGGTCGCTACGGCCAGTAGCCATAATAATATCTTTACGAGCGGCAACAGCCACATCGTAGGCAATCTCCGGATCGGGATTCGCCATGGCAAAAACGATCGGATTCTTCGCCATTGACTTCACCATGTCTGCAGTGATTAGGTTTGGCTGAGAAAGACCAAGAAAAACGTCTGAATTTTTTAGTGCTTCAGCAAGCGATGCATAAAGGTTTTTGGATGAGGCGAATTTTCTTTTGCGGTCGTCAATGTCCGTGCGGCTCTCATGTATTAAACCTTTGGAGTCGAACATGAATACATTTTCTTTTTTTACACCCAACTTCACCATCAGCGCAACACAAGAAAGTGCAGCAGCCCCTGCCCCACTCACCACCACTTTCACTTTCTCTATTTTCTTTTTGGCTATTTCAAGGGCATTCAACAATGCTGCACTGGCTATGATGGCCGTGCCGTGCTGGTCATCATGCATAACGGGAATGTCAAGCAACGCCTTTAGTTTCTCTTCTATCTCAAACGCTTCAGGCGCTTTGATGTCTTCAAGGTTGATACCGCCAAAAGTTGGAGCAATATTTTTTACTGTGTTTACAAATTCATCCACATCCGTGGCTCTTACTTCAATGTCCATTCCATCGATGTCTGCAAAAATTTTGAAGAGCATGCCTTTACCTTCCATCACGGGCTTGCTGGCTTCTGCACCCAAGTTACCAAGTCCGAGAATGGCCGTGCCGTTGGAAATGATAGCTACCAAATTTCCTTTGGCGGTATAACGGTAAACATCATCGGGGTTGGCCGCGATAGCAAGCACTGGCTCTGCCACGCCAGGTGAATAAGCCAAAGCCAAATCGCGCTGTGAACTGTGTGGCTTTGTTGGAACAATTTCCAATTTTCCTCTTCTGCCCTGCTCGTGATAGTCCAAGGCTTCCTGCTTTCTTATTTCTTTCATCTCTAATAATTGTGGGTAAAAGTAGAGGGGGAAACAAAAAAGAAAAGCCACCTCATATCTCAGAGATGGCTTCACTTGTAAAGCGAGTGCAAGCGCTTTATTATTTTGTTACCACTAGGCGTTTTGTTTCAAATATTTTACCATCGCACTGGATGCTGCAGAAGTAAATACCGTTTTCAAAATCAGCGGCCTCAATAACCAAAGCACCTGATTTTTTTTCAATATCCAACTCTTTCACCAATTTACCGACCATATTATGAATTTGGATTTTTCCACCATCGGGCACGGCAGCAAAATCATAGGTGATGATTGAGGTCTTTGTCATCGGATTGGGGCTAATGTTGGATATGTCTGCAGTTTGTTTTTCCTCTTCTATGACTACTACACAATCTCCGCTTACACAATAATTTACCTCGTACCAAACTTCTTGCGAAGGATCTGCGGCATTGAACCAAACGTATCGTACCACCGTCTGTCCAGCATTGCCGTAATGACGAAAGTGTGAATAAAAGGTACTGTTGGTTTCACCCGGGGCCAAAACTACTTCGTCTGGCAAGGCTGCATTATTTAAGGTCCAAGGTGAACATTGTGCTCCCCAGCAATATTGGTATTTATGTTCTGGTGCTATTTGTACGATGATTGCCTTCGTTTTAAGCGTAATTGTCGCATCAGTATTGTTAGTCACATCCCATTCAACTGAAAGTTGCTCTGAACCATTTGCTTCATCACCATAGACAACATTTACGGGACTATTAAAGGTCACCAGTTGACCGCTCATAGCGGAGGCAACTAAAACCAAAAGAACAATGAATAGATTTTTTTTCATCCTGAAATTGAATTTTGAACAAATTTACTTTTTTTATCGAGTAAATAACAGTCGAAAATTCATTAAGTTGGGTTTCTATGGTGTTTTTTCTGACCTGTGCTTAGAAATACCATAATTGAGCGAAGTAGTGCAGCCATTCAAAGGACGAATCGTTTTACATTCGCTCACTTTTAAAAAAATCAAATTACAAACACATGAAAAAAGTTTTACTCGCATTAGTTGCTGCTTTTACAGTAACAATCGCTTCGGCTCAGTTGCCAAGCGGCTCTATTTGTCCTGATTTCACAGGCACAGACCTTGACGGAAATACCTGGAATCTTTATGACCTATTGGATCAGGGCTACGTTGTAGTTATTGACGTGTCTGCCACATGGTGTGGTCCATGCTGGGGATACCACAATAGCGGAGCCTTAGAGACATTGCATGAAATGTATGGTCCAGATGGTACCAATGAGGTTCGTGTATTCTTTGTAGAAGGTGATGGTTCTACTACCAACGCTGATCTGAATGGAACTGGCGGCAATACACAAGGCGATTGGGTTGAAGGTACTGGCTATCCCATCATCGATGATTCTGACATTGCTGATTTGCTTCAAATCGCTTATTTTCCAACCATTTACACAGTTTGTCCTAGTCGTATCATTACTGAAACTGGTCAAGCATCGGCAGCTGATCACTACAGCTTTATTTCTGCAAATGCATGTGAGGCTGCTTCACTTGCAACTGACCCATCAATTATAGGTATATCTGCACAAAGTGCTTGCACATCTGCTGACGTTATGGTTGAATTGCAGAACTTCGGAACTACTGCATTGACTTCTGCTACTATCACTGTAACAGGTGGAACTAGCCCGGTTGTTTACAACTGGTCTGGCAATCTTGACACCTACGAAATTGAAGAGGTTAACGTGGGTTCAGTTGCTCTAACTGGCTCAACGATGCTCACAGCGACTATCACTTCAACTGACGGTAATACTGCAAACAACTCTGCTATGGTATCTGCAGGTGCAGCGCAATCTAGCACTCATATTCGTATTGACATTCTATTTGACAACTGGCCTGAAGAAGTTAGTTGGGTGATAGTGGATTCTGACGATAATGTTGTTGCAAGTGGTGATAACTATGCTGGGTTGAATAACGAGCCATTGACTGTTGATGCTTTTGTTCCTGGAACTGGTTGTTTCACTTTTGTATACACTGATGGCTACGGTGATGGCCTGCATGGCGCACAATACGGTAACGGCAACATTGATGGTCACATGTATGTATATGGCATTGATGCTGGCGGTAACGCTATGGCTGCCATCTATGACTATGATGGTTCTTACAACTTAGGCACTGCAGCGAATACACCTGCTTCTGAAAGCAGAAATGCAAACGTTACATCGGTTGTTGGTGTGGAAGAATTTTCAGTTGCCTCTGGTTTCAATGTTTATCCAAACCCAAGCAATGGATTGGTAAACCTGAACTACTCTCTAACAGCTAACACTAAAGTTTCTGTAGAAGTGGTAGACATGCTTGGTAACATAGTAATGTTCCAAAACATGGGTACTCAGAATACAGGTTCTTACACAAACACAATTGATATGACTTCACTTTCAGCTGGTGTTTACATGATGAATGTAAAAACCAATGATGTAGTGAACACTATCCGTGTGACTATGAGCAAATAATTTTCGATTTCTTCGAATAGGAATCGAAAGACAAAAAAATCAGCAACCGGATGGTACAGTAATTGTCTTCCGTGTTGCTGATTTTTTTTTGTACCAAAAACCAAACGAATATTCCCCAATGAAAAAAGCTTTTTTCGCGCTGGCACTTCTGCCCTTCTTTTCATCATTCAACACTACCCCAATGGCAAGCTTGCCTAGTGTGCAGCTGAAAGACATGGAGGGTAATACTGTTGATACCGGCTCTTTAAGTAATGATGGCAAGCCAATTCTCATTTGCTTTTGGGCTACATGGTGCAGTCCGTGTAAGAAAGAACTAAACACTTATTCAGACCTATATGCTGATTGGAAAGACGAGACAGGTGTGAAAATTTATGCTATTACGATAGATGACCAGCGCACAGTAAATAGCGTGCAGCCTTATGTTAACTCAGTTTCTTGGGAGTATGAAATTCTTTTGGACGTGAACAAGACTTTTTCTCAGGCCATGGGCGTAAACAGTCCACCCCATACTTTTTTGCTTGATGGAACGGGTAACATCGTCTGGCAGCATGTGGGTTACAGTGCTGGCGATGAGGAGGAAGTGCATGAGCAACTTCTTGCTTTAAAAAAATAGAATAGGAATTATTTGCCTTCCAAATTTTTTGGAATAACGAAACCCTGATGGCCAACTATCAGGGTTTTTTGTTGGCTACATTCGCAGGCCTTAAATCAAAAAGTACCTGCAATCATCCAATGAGAAAATTCGACACAGCCTTTTTAGTCATTCTATTCTTCCTGCAAGCATCGTTTGCTCACTCTCAAACAAATTCCGAAACAAAAGGACAATTGCACGGGAATTTTCAAGTGCTTTTTCAGCAATACAATGAGGACACACTCATTGGGGCTCAAGTGCCAGATGCAGAATCTGCATTGAACGCATATGGAAATTTTACCTACAACTATGGTGCTTTTACAGCAGGAATGCGTTTTGAACATTACCAAAATGCGGTTCTAGGATTTCCTGGCAGATTCAAGGGTACAGGAATTGGCAACAGGTTTGTTCGATACAACAACAATGGCCTTGACATCACCGTTGGCAATTATTACGAGCAATTCGGAAATGGAATGACTTTGAGAAGCTATTGGGAACCTAACCTAGGAATTGACAATGCATTGGATGGTATTCGTGTTCTTTACAATCCATATAGAGGTATTTACCTCAAAGGAATTTATGGACAACAGCGTTTCGATTTTGATAACCGACTTATCAATACTGACGGTATAGTGCGCGGTGCAGATGGCGAAATCAACCTCAATGAGTTGTTCCCACGACTTGATTCGGTGCAAAAACTAAAGGTGACACTGGGCGGAAGTTTCGTGAGCAAGTATGAGGCAGGAGAGACCATTGAAAAAGATGGTCAAGTTTTGATTCTGCCCAACAATGTTAGTGCAACGGGCGTGCGAGCAAAGCTGCAATACGGCAATTTTCAAATCAACGGTGAGTACGTAACTAAAATTAACGACCCCAATGCAGATAATAATTTTATCTACAAAAAAGGGACGGGCATCTTTTTAAACACCGGATATTCAGCAAAAGGAATAGGTATTTCTCTGAATGCGAAGTTCATAGACAATATGGCTTTCCGAAGCAGTCGCAATGCCTTGCTATTTGACGCACCTATCAACTATTTGCCTGCAATTACCAGGCAGCATACTTACAATCTTGCAGCAACACTTTATCCTTACGCTACAGTGCTAAATGGTGAGAGCGGTTTGAGCGGTGAACTTTTTTACACGTTCAAAAAAGAATCCTTTTTGGGCGGCAAGTATGGAACAAACATTAACCTGAATGTAGCTGCGGTCAATAGCCTTGATACCGCGAACTTCGGTGGTCTTGAACAAACTGTGTTGGGTTATGAAACGAACTCGTATTTGTTTGGCAAAACAAAATTCGTGCGCGACATCAACATTGAGATAAAAAAGAAATTATCGAAGAAGCTGAATGCTGCATTCACTTATTACTACTTCGAATTCAACACGCTTGCAACTCCTGTTACACAGGACTTCAAAGGAATTGTATATGCCAACATTGCTGTTGCAGAAATTCAATATAAAATGGGACCCAGACAAAGTATTCGCACTGAGCTACAAGTGCTCACAACTGATCAGGATAAAGGCGATTGGGCAACATTGTTGGCGGAATACAGCTTTTCTCCGCATTGGATAGTGAGTGCTATTGACCAATACAATTACGGCAATCCTGATAACAACAAGAGGGTTCACTACCTATTTGGAACTGTGACTTATGCCAACGGAACCAATAGGATAGCTCTTGGATATGGCAAGCGCAGGGCGGGCATTTTTTGTATTGGAGGAGTTTGCAGGGCTGTGCCGGCCAGCAACGGTCTTGAGTTAACCATTACTAGTAGTTTCTAATTTCAATTCTCAAAAAAAACATGGTTAAAAGAACTAACGTTTTTATCTCTTTATTCATCGTCCTACTTTTTTCAGGTTGCGATGAAATAGATAATCCAGTGATTGATTTTGGTTCGTATGAAAACGAATTGTATGGGCCGCCTCCAACCTTCACTCCTTTGAGCGCGCCAGTGCAAAAGGTTTTGATTGAAGACTTTACAGGTCAAGATTGTGGCAACTGCCCAACCGCGCACGCCATTGCCAACGATATTCTGGAAGCGCATGAGGAACAAGTCGCTGTTGTTGCTGTTCATGCTGGTTCACTAGCTGAACCTTTTGGTGAGTTCCCTGATGACTGGCGCACACCAGAAGGTGAATATTACCTGTTAACACAGATTGGAACGGACCTATTGCCTACAGGTAGAGTAAACAGATCAGGCGGTGCTTCGAGCGATCTGTCGCCCTCCAATTGGCCTGGGGCAGTTGATGACGAACTGGAAGAAACTCCAGTAGTGGACATGCAGATAGCAGCTGAATACATCGAAGAAAATCAAGACCTCAACGTGCATGTAAGCACCGAATGGTTTAGCGCAGCCACTGGCAATTTTAAATTGGTGATCATGATTACTGAGGATTCCATCGTGGCTCCTCAATTGAACTATGATGCAGACCCGGAGGTTGTTACCGACTACCTTCATAGACATATGCTTCGCGGAACCATAAGCGGTGCAACTGGTCTTACGGTTGCTACCAATCCCACAAGCGATTCGGATGTTGTAAGCAGCTACACATTTGATTGGAATGAGGAGTGGAATGCAGAGCACATTGAGATTGTTACCATCATTACCGATGGCGACAACGGTGAAATACTAAATGTATCTAAAAAGAAATTGATAGAATGAGGAGCTGCGCAATTCTTCTGCTTTTATTGATCAGCGTGAAACACTGCGAATCACAAAAAAAATTTACAGGTGGTCTGATTGTCGGACCTGTATTCTCACAAATTAGTGGTGATGGATTAGGAGGTTGGGACAAACTAGGCTTCGCAGCGGGCGCTTGGGTGGGTGTTCCCATTTCTGAGAAAAATACGGTTGCCTTAAGTATGAAGTACACCATGAAAGGAAGCAGAACCAAACGGGATACGCTCGACTTCAATTCATTCGGTTATTACCTCAACTACATAGATGTTCCGATACTTTTTCAGCACGAGTTTCGAATTAAAAAAAGTCCTTTTAGATGGAGTGCTGGGCCGTATGTCGGTATTCTGCTCAATCAAAAAGTGATCTCTAATAAGGTAACATATTCTGTTCCTCAAGCCTCTGCAGGGCCAGAGTTCAATACTCTTGACTTTGGTATGCTAGGAGCCATTAGCTGGTGGACTACTCCAAAATTATATGTTGAATTGAGTACCTCCACCTCGCTGCTGCCAACAAGGCCAGCACCACTTGTTGTAAATGAGAAAAGCTATTATGAGCAAGGCAACTACAATCAAACGTTGCAATTGATGATAGGTCTGAGGTTTGGTAGTGTCGAATAAATTCTACTGGCTTTTTTCTTTCATTTTGAATTCGAAAGGCACCCTAAGTGATAGATAAAAATTCCTTCCCTGATTAAAAATGCCTTGGTATTTGTAACGAGAAAGATGATCAAAATAATTCTCACCTGTTGCATTGCGAATGCCCAAATCCAACGAAATGGTTTGTTTGAACCATTTCAAATCAGCGCCAACTGAAGCATTGAATAGTTGGTAAGCATTGGTGCTTGTCTCAAACCGTGCTGGACTTGTCTGCCTGAAGGTGTAGCTATACTGCAATGCAAATCGCCATTTCTGAACAAATCCATTGGATGTCAATTCACCGCGTACAGTGCTCATAATTCTGTTGGCTGGAATGAGGGGCAAATTTTTGCCATCAGTCAATTCGCCAGAAACGCCAGCATAGTTCAGATCTATATGGAGCCAATCCCAAGGGTGCGGATGAATATGAATGCCTAGTTCAGTGCCTGCCAGTGATGCATCACGTTGCAAATAATTGTAGACTGGCAATTCATCTATCACTTCATTAGTTGGTGATAGGTAGATAAAATTTTGAATACGATTGTAAAAAGGATTGATCCAAAATTCAAAGTGTTCTTGGCGCACTTCAAAAGTGGCGTCTAGTTGTATACCTCTTTCACTTTTTAAATGGGGGTCTCCAATTTCAAAGCGCTGCGTCCCGTGGTGTTCGCCATTGCTGAGCAACTCGAAAGTGTTGGGTGCGCGAAACGCAGTGGAAGTATTCAAGCGCAACACAACATCAGTGCCTACGCTGTGCATCGCGCCAAGCGACCCATTCAGTCCTTGGAATGTTTTGTTGAGAGCAGCTTTATAGCCTTCAGCCTCTGGACTTTCATTTTCAATAGGGTTCAATTTTCGTGTGTCTATTCGAAGTCCAAATTGCAAGTTTGAATTTTTTGCATAATGAAAATTCAACAGACTAAAAAGACCTGCATCTATTTGGTCAGCATTCGGAATCAACACTTCTTCACCGTTGTTTCTATTGGATTGCAGCATGCCTTGTGAGCCGACAATCAGCGATAATTTTTGAGCAAGAATTTGGCGCTGCCATCTTGCATTGTAGGTTATAGTTTGTAGTTGCAAATCAATTGCAGCCAGTTCTTCTGCTTCATGCTCCGATGCCAGCGAATCTTCTTCGTGATGATGGCTCTCGAACTCTTGGCGATGATTACTTACCCAACCCAAGTTCACTTTCACTTTTGATTTATTCAGATAAAGAGTGTTTTCCCAACTGATTATTTGAGTTCGCAAGTTTTGATAAGGCTCAAGCGGCTCGCGCGCATTGGTCTTCACTTCTTCACGCTCATCTAACTCTGTGAGGCCATAACTTTCATTGAGTAGTGTATAGCGCAAGGCAGTGCTCCATTTGTTGTTTTGATAGCCAAGTGCAACGCGTGCAACATTGGTCTTAAAGCGGCTGTTACGCACTTCAACACCATTACCATCTGTGTAGTCAGTGTGCGAGTTGTATGCACCTGAAGAGTTGATATGCCATTTGCCATTGGACCATTTCACACTGCCCGATGTGCGGGTTCCATTGGAATTTGTGAAATACTTTGAAGTAACACTTCCTTGCAGCATATCTTTTTTCGCAAAGGCTTCATCCACAAAAAACAAAACACCCCCCATTGCATCTGCACCATATAGAAGCGATGAAGGCCCCTTAATGACTTCCACGCTTTCTATTCCGGTATCGTCCAATCCAAGTCCGTGCTCATCGCCCCACTGCTGGTTTTCTATTCGTGTATTTTGGGCATACACCACCACGCGGCTACCGCTTAAACCCCTTATAGATGGCTTTCCAATTCCATTGCCTGTGCTCACTTGCTGCACACCTGGTAGTTGAGTAAGCGCATCGGCCAGTGTGATGTAGCCGGCAGATGTTGAGGCATGCAATTTCAAGATGTCTATGTTCGCCACATTCTCACTACCAAGGCGGGTCATGTCGGCAGATACAACCACTTCGTCCATGTGGTTGTGGGTAGGAATAAGGGCAACGTGTCGAAGCGTATCAAGATTGGCGCTGAGTAATTGCGTGGCATAGCCAATGCAAGAAATTGAGATATCTGCGCTGCCTCGAAGCAATACGGGCAATTGTGCTATTCCGTTTGAGTCTGCGCTGTACCCCACTTTTAAATCAGTAAAATAGATAAGTGCAAAGGGCACAGGCAAGTTTGAGTCAGCATCAGAGATGGTGATGGATGTCTGAGCAAGAAAGCTGTTAAGTGAACTAATGGTTAGCATTAGGCCAATAATGAATGAACGCATAAAAAACAGTAGAAGTTTGTTAAATGCAACAATGTTGCAAATATAGGGCGCAATCATTTAATGCAACATTGTTGCATTAAATGATTGTACCTTTGAGCAGATGAAAAAGAGCGCTGAACAACTCGCAGAAGACTTGAGAGAACATGGACTAAAGGTTACGCCTATGCGTACAAAGGTCCTCACCACTTTCAATTCGGCAAGTGCTTCGTTGTCGGCATCAGCTCTGGAAAAAAAACTAGGCGAAGTAGATCGCGTGACACTTTACCGCACACTGCGCGATATGGAATCAAGCGGCATTATCCACAAAGTGATAAGTGCTAAGGGCGAAACGAAGTTTGCCCTATGCGCAGCGCAATGTTCTGACCACGCACATGAAGACAATCATATCCACTTTACCTGCACAGAGTGTGAGGAGACTTATTGCCTTAACGACCACAAGCCTCGCACCGTCTCATTGCCAGCCGGCTTTGTGTTGAGTGAGGTGCAGGTGATTGCAAGTGGGGTTTGCGGGGTTTGTTCGCCCTAAAGCTTCTTCACCTCCTTAAACAAACTAAACTGCATCTTCTCCACATCTGCCCGCCATGGTGTGAAGCCAGTTTCGAAGAAGGTGTTGATTTTGTCCGCCATTTTTCGTGCCTCTGTTTCTGCAATTTGTACGGCATTTTCTGCGTTTGCACTTGGCATTACTCCACCACTACTGATGTATCCGTATGCGCTATAGAACTTTGAATTCAATAGATGCGATTCATCTTGAATGCCGGTGGCGTCCTCGGGTAAGAAGTAAAGCTCTTGCAATTTGTTGATCTCTTTGTTCAATGAATCGGCCTTGGATACCAAATCCTTCTTGGTGCTATCAGGCACATTGACCCATGTGTCTTTCACAAGTGAGATGGTCTTCTTCGCGGCTTTGAGTTGTTCCATTCCATCGTCAGCGGTTTTCACTGCTTTGTTCACACGTGTCATTAACTCGCGCTGCTTTTTGTCGGATGCATCACTCCACAAAGTGCGCGGATCGGCTAAGACGTTGAACGTAGTGGAATCTTTAAACTCATTGAACTTGTAAACTACTTTGTATTTGCCAGGAGCTATTTGTATGCCTCCTCCGCGCTCGTCTTCATCCACTTTTCGCTCTCTGCGTTGCGGGAAGTAAATGCCCTTAGTGTCGTAGTTCCAATACACAGTGTTGATACCAGTGTCGGGTTCCAACTTAAAGGTGCGCAAGGTGTCGCCTGTCAGTGACATGATCCAAGCGGTTACTTTTTTATCACTTGTTGCTTTCTTGGTTGAATCAGTTGCTGACTTGGAAACTTGTTGATTTGTTGATTTTGAGTCGGCCTCACTCTTTTTGCTTGCATCGTTCTCTTTGCCTTTTTTCTTCTCATCACTTGCTTTCACAAGCTCTTCTTTCTTACTATTTTTTTCATTCTTCTTGTCTATTTCCTTTTTCTTCTCCTCTTCTACTTTATAGTAAAAGTTGAGGGCAGCAGCGGCTGGTTTATTTCTGCCGGCATATTTTCCATCGCCAGGGAAGCGCTGGCCTTTAGCCTGCATGTAGTTGGTCATATAAGCATCGGGAGTGTGCAACGCAGCAAGGCGTTTGTCCGTGAAGGTGTTTCCTTCAGCAGCGTATTTGCGCAGCGGTGCAATGTTGTCTAATATCCATGCAGCACGACCAAAGGTGCCGATGATCAAGTCATTCTCGCGTGGATGAATTTTCAAATCTTGAGTAGCAACACTCGGATAGTTGTGCATCCATTTGTTCCAAGTAGATCCAAAATCAAACGAGATGTAAAGACCATTTTCGGTTCCAAGAAAAACAAGTTTCGGCTCAACAGGATCTTGCACCACACTGAGGCAATGGCCACTCACGCGCTTTTCGTCCACCATATTTTTCCACGTTGCACCAAAGTCGTTGGTGTAGAATAGATATGGTTTCCAATCATTTTGTCTATAATTATTTACTACAACAAAGGCCTCGCATGCTTTGTAGGTACTGGCTACAATCTGCGGCACCCATGATCCTTTGGGCAGCGATGCCATGCGGGACGAACAATTAGTCCATGTCTTTCCTCCATCTTTTGTAAGTTGGATGTTGCCATCATCGGTGCCCACCCAAATTACATTTTTGTCGAGTGTGCTTGGCGCAATGCATAGAATAGTGCAGTGCAATTCTGCCGAAGTATTGTCGATGGTAAGGCCACCTGTTGTGGCTTGTTTTTGCTTGGTAGTGTCGTTGGTGGTGAGGTCGGGCGACAGCAGTTGCCAGCTCATTCCACAGTCATTTGAATAATGTAAAAATTGTGAGCCGCAATAGATGCCACGCTCATTGTGTGGGTCTTGAGCAATGCCTGTATTCCAATGAAAACGCAATGCTTTGCCTTCGGGGTGCACAGGTTTGATGTATTGCGATTCTCCCGTTTCGCTATCCACATGGCTCAACTCACCGCCTTGAGAAAGTCCATATAAATATCTTGAATCGGAAGGGCGCGGAATAACATCGAAGCCATCTCCAAACATTACTTCTTGCCAGTCTTCATCGCGGATGCCGCCACCATGCCACACATATCCAGCCCCTTTCCAACTGCCATTGTCTTGCATTCCACCATACACGTGGTAGGGCGTGTCCATATCATAGTTGATGTGATAGAATTGACCGAGGGGCAGGTTGTTTACAAAGGTCCAAGTGATGCCACCATCGTGCGAAATGTTGAGGCCACCATCGTTGCCTTCTATTATGTGCTTAGGATCTGTTTTGCTCCACCACAAGGCATGATGGTCTGGGTGTACACCGTAAAAGGGCAATAGGGTTGTCCAGTTTTTGCCGCCATCTATGCTCTCGCTGACGGTGCTGTGCAGGTAGATAAGATGATTCTCGTTCGAAGGATCTACATATATCTCATGATAATAGAAAGGGCGATCATCGATATGTTCAGTGGTGACCAATTCCCAATCGAATCCACCATTGGTAGATTTGTAAAGGCCCGTTTTTTCTGCTTCGATCAACGCATACACAATCTTCGGATTGGAAGGAGCGATAGCAAGACCTATTCTACCTAACTCTCCTTCGGGCAATCCGTTTTTATCAGTGAGTTGTGTCCATGTTTTGCCACCATCCAACGTCATGTGCAGGCCACTGCCAGTGCCACCAGAAGTGAAGTACCAAGGTTTACGTCCATACTGATACATGGCTGCAAAAAGTTTGTTGGAATTGAGTGGATCCATGACTAAATCAGCACAGCCGGTGGTGTCGTTGATGAATAGAATTTTCTCCCAACTCTCGCCACCGTTGGTGGTGCGATAGACACCTCGCTCTTTGTTGGGGCCCCAAGCGCTGCCGTGCACACCTGCATAAACGATGTCGCTGTTTTGCGAATTGACCATGACACGATGAATGGTACGTGTATTCTGCAAACCGGACAACTTCCATGTACGTCCACCATCAAGGCTTTTGAAGATGCCGTTGCCGCTGGTTTGCGAATTGCGCGGATTACCTTCACCTGTGCCAGCCCAAATGACATCAGGATTGGAAGGATCGATGCAAACAGCACCAATTCCTAAAACGTCTTGCTTATCAAAAATGGGTGTCCACTCTATGCCACCGTTCTCGCTCTTCCACAAACCACCGCTGGCTGCTCCTGCGTAAATGATATTTTCATTATCGTCCTGCACATCAATGGAAGTGACACGGCCACTGGTGGTGGCAGGACCTATGCTGCGCATGTTCATGTTTTTGAACGGTTCTAATACATCCTTCTGTTGAGCGATGGCTGCAATAGAAACAATAAATGCGCAAAGAGCGAAGTAGATTTTTTTCATATTCGATTTTGGTATGTGGCCAAATGTATTGGAGTTGAACACTAGCGAAATTACCGTTTGTAAAAAACGAAAAAGCCACACTCGCTCTCAAGCAAGTGTGGCCTTCATTCGTATAGGATGAAGAAGGATTTACTTCTTCAACAGATCGCGTATTTCTGTGAGCAATACTTCTTGCGCAGGCGGTGGTGCCGGTGCAGCAGGCGCTTCTGCTTGCTTTTTCTTCATTTTGTTCAGTGCCTTTACAATCATAAAAATGACAAAAGCAATGGCAACAAAGTCAATCATTGACTGCAAGAATGCCCCAAGCTTTATTACAAGTGCCGGTGCAGTTTCAACTCCATCTACCATCACGGCATCTTTCAGTTTTAAAGGCAGGGCTTCTGCCAATTGAACTCCACCCATTATCACACCCAATATTGGCGAGATGATATTGTCGATCAATGATCCTACAATTTTTCCGAAGGCGCCCCCGATGATGACACCGATTGCGAGGTCCATTACATTACCTTGGTTTAAGAAGGTTTTGAATTCTTTAAGCATAGTTTGAGATATTGGTTTATAGAAAGTTACTCCGGCAAATGAAATCATTTTTCTATTTACAAAGCAACAAAAAAGAAAATCCCGCTCCAATGGAACGGGACTTCTTAAAAACTAGAATTAATAATTCCGTTGACGTACGATTACTTCTTTTCGTCTTTTACTTCTTCGAAATCTACATCAGTTACTTCAGCATCAGCAGTGTTTCCTGCATCATTGCTGGCATTTGCATCAGTGTTGGCACCTGCGCCTTGGGTAGCATTGTACATGTCCTGACTTGCAGCTTGGAACACAGTATTCAACTTTTCCATGGCTGGCTTCATCTTGTTCATATCCTTTTCAGCATGCGCTGCTTTCAATTCATTTAAGGCAGCTTCAATTTCTACTTTTTTATCTGCAGGAATTTTTTCACCAAACTCTTTCAAATTCTTTTCTGTTTGAAAAATGAGCGTGTCTGCTTGATTGACGATGTCTACTTCTTCACGCAGTATGCGATCAGATTCAGCATTCAATTCTGCTTCTTTCTTCATTTTTTCAATCTCCTCTTTACTGAGGCCTGAAGATGCTTGAATGCGGATATTTTGTTCTTTTCCGGTGGCTTTGTCTTTCGCTGTAACGTGTATGATACCGTTGGCATCTATATCAAATATTACTTCGATTTGCGGCACACCGCGCGGTGCTGGTGGTATACCGTCCAAGTGGAAACGACCAATGGTGCGGTTGTCTTTAGCCATGCTACGCTCGCCTTGTAAGACATGTATTTCTACGCTTGACTGGCTGTCGCTTGCGGTACTGAATGTTTCGCTCTTCTTAGTTGGGATAGTTGTGTTGGATTCAATTAACTTGGTAAGAACACCACCCATAGTCTCAATACCCAGAGAAAGAGGTGTAACATCAAGCAACAAAACATCCTTCACTTCACCGGTAAGCACTCCACCTTGAATAGCAGCGCCTATCGCTACTACCTCGTCAGGGTTCACACCCTTTGAAGGTTCTTTACCAAAGAATTTTTTCACCGCATCTTGAATAGCTGGAATACGGGTAGAGCCACCTACAAGAATTACTTCGTTGATGTCGCTCACTGACAAACCGGCCTTCTTCAGTGCACTTGCACATGGCGCTATGGTTCGCTGAATCAATGAATCAGCTAGTTGCTCAAACTTTGCGCGCGTAAATGTTCTTACCAAGTGTTTTGGTATTCCATCCACAGGCATTATATAAGGCAGGTTTATTTCTGTGGTAGTAGAGGAAGACAATTCAATCTTCGCCTTTTCAGCTCCTTCCTTTAAACGTTGAAGGGCCATTGGGTCTTTTGTTAGATCAAATTGGTTTCCGTTCTCGGTTTTAAATTCTTGCACCAACCAATCAATAATTACTTGGTCGAAGTCATCGCCACCTAAGTGCGTATCACCATCGGTTGAGAGAACTTCAAATACTCCGTCACCAAGTTCAAGCACGCTTACATCATGTGTACCACCACCACAGTCGAACACTGCGATTTTCACATCGTGCAATTTCTTATCGAGGCCATAAGCCAAAGCCGCAGCAGTGGGTTCATTAATGATACGCTTTACGGTAAGACCTGCTATTTCGCCAGCCTCTTTGGTAGCCTGACGCTGCGAGTCATTGAAGTAGGCTGGAACAGTAATAACGGCCTCAGTCACTTCATGACCCAAATATTCCTCTGCTGTTTTCTTCATTTTCTGAAGCACCATAGCAGAAATTTCTTGCGGTGTATACGTGCGGTCATCAATCTTCACGCGAGGTGTATTGCCATCGCCACGAACCACGTTATATGGAACACGGCCTGCTTCTTTGGCGCATTCATCATAGTTATTGCCCATGAAGCGCTTGATAGAAGAAATGGTTTTGGTAGGATTGGTAATAGCCTGGCGTTTTGCAGGGTCGCCCACTTTACGCTCGCCACCTTCTACAAAAGCCACTACCGAAGGGGTGGTTCTGCGGCCTTCGCTGTTGGCTATTACTACTGGCTCGTTGCCCTCCATTACTGACACGCAGCTATTGGTGGTGCCTAGGTCTATTCCTATGATTTTTCCCATGTTGTTTGTTGTGTTGTCTTTTTTGAAAAATGGTTATTGAAACATCATCGTTAACTATAACATCATTGATGACGGGCCGCGGAAGTCAACCATAGTGCCATTGGGAAAGAGACTGACAAGAAGGGAAAAAATGTCAGCCTAGCCCATGAAAATGAGCGGTTCTGAATGCAAAATGGCGTAAAAGGAGAAAAAAACTGACACAACAGGAAGCCTAATGCCTGTCATAATCCACAACAATAGAATCACTAGTGGGTACTCCTTGGCAAGTCAGCACATAACCCATTTCTACTTCTCCTGGTTCCAAGGAGTAGTTTACCTTCATATCAACCGTCCCTTCTGTAACGTGCGCCCTGCATGTCATGCACATACCGCCTTTGCAACTAAAGGGTATGTCCATGCCGTATTGTTGGGCTGCATCCAATATGACTGTCCCATCCATGGGCATATAGAAATGACTTTCCTGTCCATCGAAAAGAACAGTGACAGCGCAACTCTTTGACGTGTCGATGGGTTTGCGTTCCATTTTCACTTCTTCTTTTTGGACTGCCTGACCTGGAGACACAAATAGTTCAAAATGAACATTCTCTTTGGCCATTCCATTTTCCTGTGCGAACTCACTAACGCAGCGAATGAGGGGTTCAGGGCCGCATACAAAGACCTCATCCGCTTTGTCTATCTGTATAAATGTTTTAGAAAATTTCTCTAGTTTTTCTTTGTCTATCCTGCCGTGCAGCAATTCTACCTCGTTGGGTTCACCAGTAAGAATATGAAATACTCGAAAGCGGCCTAAGTAGCGGTCTTTCATGTCCTCCAACTCATCGCGAAAAATGATGGACATGAATAGTCGGTTTCCAAACAATAGCGTGACTTCACTTTCCAACTCTGTCTGTAGGACGCTTTTTGCAATGGAAAGAACCGGTGTTATGCCACTGCCTGCGGCTACCAATAAATAGTTTTTCTTGCACGCAGGATTAAGTTCCGAGGTGAAATGTCCCATTGGCGTCATCACTTGCATCTCATGCCCAACTTCCAATTCATTGTTTGCCCAAATAGAAAACACGCCATTGTCCACCGACTTTATGGCCACTCTCAATTCGCCATCATGAATGCCGCTGCAGATGGAATAAGATCTGCGCACATCTTCACCATTAATTGTCTGCCTTAGTGTCAGGTATTGACCTTGTTTAAAAAGGTAGTTTTCTTTCAATTCAGCAGGGACTTCAAAAGCTATGGATATACAGTCTTTTGTTTCGCGCCTGATGTCGCTCACTCGCAAGGGATGGAATTTTGGTCGCATACGGTTTTGGAAGGTGCGAATGTAAAGTGTTGACTTCGCTTTCAGAAGCTGACAAAAATTAGGTTGAATGAACACCTTTCGAACTAAACTTGTTGCTTCAAATATGTTTACTCAAATTGCTATGGAAAATCAAGAAGTTCTAGATCGATTTCAAGCTTATGTAGAAGCGGAAAACAAAGTGGAGGCAAAAGACTGGATGCCGTTGGGTTACCGCAAACAACTGGTTAGACAGATAGCTCAGCATGCGCACAGCGAAATTGTAGGCATGCTGCCTGAAGGCAATTGGATAACGCGCGCCCCTTCGTTAAGGAGAAAAACCATTCTCATTTCGAAAGTGCAGGACGAAGCAGGACATGGTCTCTATTTATACAGTGCTTGCGAAACCCTTGGCGTGGACCGCGACACACTTATTAACGAATTGCACAGTGGCAAAGCAAAATACTCTTCCATTTTCAACTACCCAACCACCTCGTGGGCGGATATGGGCGCCATAGGTTGGCTGGTAGATGGCGCTGCTATTGTAAACCAAGTATCGCTGCAACGCACCAGTTACGGGCCATACAGCAGGGCCATGGTGCGCATTTGCAAAGAAGAAAGCTTCCACCAACGCCAAGGGTATGAGATAATGATTGCGCTAGCTAAAAACGGCAACGCGGCACAACATAAAATGGCGCAGGATGCGCTTAACCGCTGGTGGTGGCCTTCGCTGATGATGTTTGGACCTTCGGATTTGCACTCGACTAACAGTGCGCAAAACATGGCGTGGAAAATAAAACGCCACACTAATGACGAACTGCGCCAGAAATTTGTGGACATGAGTATCGCTCAAGCCGAATACCTTGGATTGACTATTCCTGACAAAGACTTGAAATGGAACGAGGCAAAGAAGGGTTATGACTTTGGAGAGATCGATTGGACAGAATTTAACGAGGTAGTAAGGGGAAATGGCCCTTGTAACAAGCAACGAATAGAAGCACGCACTAAGGCATACGACAAAGGCGCTTGGGTGCGCGAAGCAGCTGTTGCCTACGCGGAGAAGCAAGCTGCTAAGCAGAAGAAGAACGCTGCTTAGGAAATGCTCAAAGTCAATTTTGATCCCTTTCCTGTTTTAGTCACTGATAGATTATTACTTCGGAGAACTGTTGTGTCTGATGCTGAGCGCTTGTTTCAAATGCGTTCAGATAAAAGAGTGATGCAATACATTATGCGGCCGCTTGCTGCTTCGATTGAAGATGTGCTGCCGATAATCGCAATCTTTGATGAGTTGTTAGCAAGCAATGAAGGCATCCATTGGGCGATTTGCCTTAAGGAGGAAAACCTATTCATAGGGAACATTAGCCTGTTTCGCTTTAAAAAGGAGCATTTTAGAGCTGAGCTGGGTTATTACTTGCATTCCGAATACTGGAACAAAGGAATAATGAGTGAGGCAATACAGGTCACTTTGAAATATGCTTTTGAGACAATGAAAGCCAATTCGGTTGAGGCAGATATCAATCCCACTAATCTCGCTTCAGCAAAAATTCTTGAACGAAACGGTTTTGAGCGTGAAGCCTTTTTCAAAGAAAGATATTTCTGGCAGGACTCTTTCCGAGACAGCGCTGTTTTCAGCCTACTGCGTTCCGACTGGAAACAAAAATGAGGTCAACAAAAAAGCCATCCCGTTATTTGAGATGGCTTTTGAATATGTATTACGATCAGTTTTACTTCCTTTCTGGCGTCACTGCCGCAGTAGTTTTTGCCACTTTAGCTCCTTTCGCTTTTTTGCCTTTAGCAGGAGTAGCCTCGGTAGTTCCGCTAGCTGTGCCCTTCTTGCAGCAAGAACCGCTGCTTGCAGTGCCATTGCCTTTGCTGCAGCATGAACTGCTTTTGCTGTCCTTCGCGCAGGCATCTTTCTTTTCTACGTTCTCTGTTTTTGCCTTATCGTCTTTAGCGTCTGTGGTAGTTGTGCTTTGTGCATTTGCAACAACACCTAGGAACAATACGAGGGCAAACAATGCAATTAATTTTTTCATTCTTCTATTTGTTTTAAATGGTTATACAATTTTATTTGAACGAGGCTAAAATATTGCAGCCTTGCCCTCTTTTATTGAAATAACAATTCATTAGTTTCACTTTTTACGCAAAAAATGTGAAAGCTAACGCTGACGCGACTTTGAGCAATGCAATGAGAGGGGTGTCTATCTTCGCATACATAAGGAATAAAACAATGCGGCACAATCAGCGTTTGAACTCAAGGGAGGCTGACTGTTAAAACCCAAGTAGCACGTTATTTACTCTGATGGCAGAAAGCAAAACGATACTCTTTAATAACGCACGCAAGGAAGAATTTCTGAAGGGCTTGGATGCAAAACCCAAGGCCCAAACGGAAATTATCTATGTAGCCATTATTGTTTCACTGTTTGCTCACATTTTCATCTTGTTTATCACGCATATGCTTACGGAGGACAACACCATGGTGCAGCAGCAGACCTATCTGCCGCTGGAAATGGACATGATAGAGCCTGAGCTGTTGCAACAATTGCCGGAGCAGGAAGCCAATCAGATGAACAGAAGTGGTGAGCTCAGAAACGTGACCGCCAACGAAAATTCGCAGTACACCAACGAAGTGGTGAACTACCGTGGCATGACGCAAGCGCAGATAAACGATCAGGTAATGAACGACCTAAAAGCTATGGAGGCAGAGGAGTTTGCTATGTTGCAGGAGGGCAAACCAGATATAATAGTAAAGCAGGACGGCAACCAAAACAAAGACTCAAAACAACGGTCTGAAAAGAATGACTGGTTCGACCCAAAGAAAAAGCAAGAGAAAAGCTATAGTGGTAACGTAACCGCCTCTTTCAACATGAGCGGTAGAGATGCCAACTACAATCCAGTGCCTACTTACCGGTGCAAAACGCAGGGTACGGTAGTGATAAGCATTACCATCAATTCTGCGGGAGAAGTGACTGATGCAAAAGTGAACGAAGCAAAATCGAGTATGAATGAATGCCTGCGAACGGAGTCAGAGACTTATGCGCGCAAGTGGAAATTCAACTATAAGGATGATGCAGCCAAAAAACAAGATGGCACTATCACTTTTACATTCAGTGCGCAGTAGTTCTATTTTCCATTTGCATAATCATGCAAATACTCAAAGTGCGGAGTAAGCTCTCCTTCCAATGTGGTCTCAGTAGCTTTCCACACCAGGTGATCCGGATCGCTTTGCAGCATAAGGGGCAACACTTTGCTGATTAACTCATTCCCGAAATCTTCGCTTGCATCTTTTGGCAATTCGCAAGGCAGGTTGTCAATGGCCATTACACAAATGGCATCTTTGTCTTTCCAATCGCATTCACGGTTTTCAAAACGGTGATAACCATAAAGCGGGTCTGAAATTTTTGATGCACGAATGGTGGAAGCAATGGGTCCATTGGTGTCACAACTTACATCGGCTATCACCATGCACTTCCAGTCGGGTTGCTGCATGTCTTCTGCTGTTATTAGAACCGGATTGCCCCCGGCCCATAGGTGACAGGCGATGTAGAGGTCAGCCTTCTTCAGATTCTCGGCTAACGTTGAAATGTATTTTTCAGGATTGTTGTAAAAATCTTTCTTGTCAAATCCGCCAAATTCTTTCTTCACATAATATTCGTGAGTGTCCAGGTGCACATAAACAGGATGATCAAATTTCTGTGAGAAATAATCTTCTTCGTCCACTCTTTCAATGGGTAACAACTTTAGAATTTCTTCTGCACCATTGCCCACACGACCAAATCCTGTGACCACAATTTTCATGGTAGTAGGAAGTGTTATTTTCTTCATCTCTTCTTCCATTTCTTTTCTGTCAACACATTCGCTGGGCGATTTCAGCTCGTACAGGTTGTGTTTTTTGCCGAAGGCGCGAAACCCTTCATATGCGCCCACGATGCCGGCATAGCGACCAAAACCAATCAATCGTTTGTTGTCAGTTCCTTTTAGCGTCTCGTAATCAACAAGACGGATTTTTTTGTCCAGCAAAGCGCGCAAGAGCTTTGCATTGTGTGGTTGTTTTTTTATCGTGTGCGAGAAAAACAAATAGGTCTTGCTCGAGATAAGCATATCAATGGGAACTTCTTTTATTCCGATCAGCAAGTCACAGTCTGATAGGTCTTCTTGCAATGCAATGCCAGCGGCACGGTACTCCTCATCAGTGAATTTACGGATGGGACTTGACTGCACAACTAGCTCTACACCAAACTTCATTTTTACCTCAGCACATTGCGTAGGCGTGAGCGCCACGCGAAAGTCAGGTGGTACTTTTCCTTCGCGAATGATTCCTATTTTTTTGATCTTGACCGGCATGTTTTCTTCTTTAATAAAGCGCGCGAATGTATCCTTTCGGAAATGGACAATTGAAAATGGACAATGGACAATGAGGGGTTGTGGCAATTCTCGCGGAACAATTGCAGAAGGAAAGCAACCATGAAACCTGCAATAGGTCTATCTTTGCCTTACGTTCTTTGATTTTTCAGCACCATTCTCGAAATATGCTGACTGGCAGAAAGTGATTGCGAACAGGTGGCGTTTTGCCAACTTTCTCTTTTGCCAACTACCAACTTTCAACCCCGGGCCCGACCTTGGATTTGACAGCGAGATGAATAGCTGAGCAAGCATGCAGAGCTTTTTGTAGTGGGGCTCTTAAATCTGAAACTACAAGTCAGAAATGACAACACAACTTATGCGCTTGCAGCCTAATCACTGTATGTGATTACGCCTAATGGCGGCCAATGGTCGTCACAAGCAAGTCCCGCACTGCGACCCCGCTTCTGGTAGCTGTGCAACGGGGCTTCGTGCGAAGGAAGATCGCCAGAGACGACTCACATAGTCCGAGGTTAAAAAAACATGTGATAAGTGCGGAGTTTGCCTGCCTGTGGGCTAATCAGCATCGAAAAATAATTGCAGAATAAGCATGTAGAAACCTTGGACATTCCTTGTTTGGACGTGGGTTCGAACCCCACCGGGTCCACAAAACCATTCGCAAATAGCAAATGGAAAAACGTAAAGCCGATTGCAGTGATGTGATCGGTTTTTTTTTGTTTCTATTAAGAAATGAATAAAAGTCTTAACACATTTCATTAACATGTACGGTGAAACAATGTGTGCAACTTCGCCACTTCTTTTACCGTTACAACCAACCTCACAGATTTTCTTATCACAAACGAAATGATTCAACTGAAGCAAACATATTCTTCTGCCTGCAAAGGGCTGATGCTTTTGTGTGTTTTATTCATCAGTGTGGTGAAGCCCGTGCAAGCATTTTGCAACATGGAGGATTTCGCGACAGCCAAAAAGCACGCTAGCGAAATCATGACTTCTCCTCAGGATCATTTTTTGTATCTGGGAGATGTTGAACTGTATATAGAAGAAGAAAACATAGAAGAAGAGGAAGATGATCTGAATGCTTCCATTTCTGTTTCTAACAAAAACTATGTAGTTGTTCCGATTGCACATCTGGATGTATGCGCATCGTTTCACCCCGTTTGTGTATCTGTTCCGAGATACATTCTTTTCCGCAGCCTCAAGGGTTATTAGTCGCACGGTTTCCATTGGCAACATCCTAAAGTTGTTTGTGTTGTGAGAAGGTCTTCTTACACATGTTCATTCATTTTTATTTCATCTTATTCATTCTAATCTTATGAGTAGAATACATTCTTTGCTTGAAACTTTCAGGCGGGATGCAATAGCTGGCTCCGTAACCGGACTTATGGCCATACCACTTACCATTGGTATCTGCTTAATGTCTGAGTACCCCATACAAACGGGCCTGCTCACTGTCATCTTTGCCTGTGTTGTAAGCTTTATTACTTACCTCTTCAAACCCGGGAATTTTGTGGGCACTCCCGGTATTGCTGCTGGTCTTGCACCGGTGCTGGCCATGGGCATTCATCTTTTTGGAATGCAAAACATGCCATTCCTTATTTTTCTTACAGCCTCTTTTCAGGCCATCATCTGGCGTTATGATTTACAGAAGTACATCCTAAAAGCAGTGCCTCATTATTTAGTGGAAGGCTTGCTTGCGGGTATCGGTCTGAAGATTGCGCTGAAATTTTTGCCCTATACCTACAATGCGATAACCGCGCATGAGTTTGACATTCACAACAACGATGAAGTGTTTGTCATTTTCATTTCGCTTGTGTCCATGCTTCTGTTTCTGTATTTATTCAAGAAGTACAAAACGTCCAGTCCAGGTGTGCCATACATCGCCATCATTGTGTTGGGTGTTATCATCAGTATGTATGTGCCGCTGCCCATGCTGCATATCGAGCCGGTGCCCTTTCAGTTGTTGTTGCCACTGCCTGACCAAAGCACACTCACTCCCATGCTCATTGTAAAGATGGTTGGTTATGCATTGATGCTATCCACCATTGATGTAATAGAACAAGTGATGAGTAATGCAGCCATCGAAAAAATGGATCCACTGAAACGTCCTGCCAACACCAACAACAGCTTACTCGCCATCTGGATTGCGAATCTTGGTTCCAGTTTTTTTGGTGGAATGACCAACTTAGATGGTCTTGCCAAAAGCACCACCAATGCTATGGCAGGTGCCATCACCAAGTTGTCCAACCTTTTCACGGCAGCGGTGCTGGGTGTGTTTGTTGCCTTTCCGCATTTACTCACTTACCTGCCTGAGTTTGCCCTTGCGGTGCTCATGATTTTCAGCGGATGGAAAATGATTGCCGGAATTTTTCACGTAGCGTCACATGGTCAGTATGCATTTATGCTCGCCATGTTTTGCGGGATACTTGTTTTCAAGCTAGGCATCTTCGAAGGGCTGCTCATTGCACTCGGGCTGCATGGACTTATTACCTATATCATCTATCGCCATAGCGATACTTCTACCTGGATCATCATTCAGAATTTCATCAAGAAGTTCACGGATGAAATACATCCCTTCAGCACCGAAACAGCAACCGTTCACCAGGACGACATCACAGGAGGACTGAAGTACAGCAGCATTCAAAAAATTCCTTCAGACAAAAAAAGTCTGACGCAATTCATAGACGACTGGGCGTATGGAATAAACAGTCACAATGTGCTGAATGTGGTAGGTACTTACGACTATCAAGCACTGCTATGGGGCACGTTTGCAAAGGAATTGCGCGAAGGTCATGGCAATATCAAGAAGTACTTCGAACACTTGTTTGAACTAGAAAAGTTGCATGTAGAATTCGAAAGCTGCGAGGTAAGGCAGTACCGCGACATTTTCATTCAGTCGGGTTCATACGTCTTCAAATACCACAATAGAGATCAAGTGGTAAGCATACCAGCGCGCTACTCATTCGTGTGCAAAAAAGAAAATACAGGTTGGTACATTTTAGAACATCACTCTTCTCAATTCCCCTCATAATTCATTTCCTCAAAAAAAAATCACAATCACTATAAAAATTATAACAATGAATCCATTCATAATTCCATCTATCCTCGCAGGTTTAGCGCTCATACTGCTGAGCATTACTGTTGTAAGACAAGGTCACATCGGAGTTGTTACACTCTTTGGTAAGTACAAGCGCATTATGTACCCCGGCATCAATCTGAAAATGCCATTGCTCGAAAATGTGTACAAAAAAATTTCCATTCAGAATCAATCTATCGAGTTGGAGTTTCAGGCCATCACTGCTGACCAAGCCAATGTCAATTTCAAAGCGCTGATTGTCTTCCGCGCATTAGATGAAAAGGAGGAAACCATTAAAAACATAGCCTTCAAATTCATCGACCAGAAAAGTTTCATGCAAACAATGGTGCGCAGTGTGGAGAGTTCCATTCGCTCGTTTGTTGCTACTAAAAAGCAGAGTGAAGTACTGGGACTGCGCAGTGAAATTGTTCATGCAGTGAAAGAACATCTTGATCATTCATTGATGGACTGGGGCTTTCACCTTTTAGATCTGCAGTTGAACGACATCTCGTTTGATGAAGCCATCATGCGCTCCATGGCGCAGGTAGTAGCCAGCAACAACCTGAAAGCTGCTGCTGAAAATGAAGGAATGGCTTTGCTCATCACAAAAACAAAAGCTGCCGAGGCAGAAAGTGTTTCTATTCGAATGACTGCGCAGGCAGAAATGGACGCCACCAACATGCGCGGATTGGGTAATGCCCAGTTCAGAAAAAATGTTGCTGATGGCTTAGCACAAGCAGGCGAGGTAATGGAAAAAGGAAAAGTAGATCCTGCCTTCATGCTCTTCACCATGTGGCTAGATGGCATGAAGTACATCAGCGAACATGGAAAGGGCAACGTAATGTTCTTTGACGGAAGTAACGATGGTATGGACAAAACGTTGAAGCAGATGCAGGCCATGAACTCACTTCAAAATCAAAATGGCGCTGTGGTCCATAAATAAATGAAGTCCTGAATTTCGTTGATGAAGTGAATGCACAACTCGAAATGAGTTTGGCAGAATTGCTCGCGCGCATCAAAGCATCAACGGAATTCTTTTCTATTCATCCAAAAAAAACTGATCAGATGAACGCAAAAGAAATTCCAAAGGATGGGTTGGCAGGTCTTAGGCAAAATTGGAAGCATGACATGCTTTCAGGATTTGCCGTGTCGCTTATCGCATTGCCCTTATGTCTTGGTATTGCAGGTGCTAGCGGCTTCCCTCCCATCATGGGAGTGATGACGGCAATAGTGGGTGGCCTCCTTGTGTCATGGTTCTCTGGTTCACAGCTAACCATTAAAGGGCCTGCGGCAGGCCTCATTGTTATAGTAGCCGGCTGCGTTGATGAGTTTGGTGGTGGTGACATTGGTTGGAAACTAGCGCTCGGTGTTGTGGTAGTTGTCGGTGTTCTGCAAGTGCTTTTCGGCTTTCTCAAAGTTGCTCGCTTCGCAGATATCTTTCCGGTAAGTGCAGTGCACGGGTTGTTGGCTGCTATTGGTATCATTATCATCAGCAGGCAAATTCACTTGTTGTTGGGTGTTGACCCCTCGACTATAAAAGGTATGGAGCCATTGCATCTCATCATGCAAATACCCACCTCCATCATGCACGAAACCACTTGCATATTAGAAGTTGGTTTGGTGTCACTTGCACTGTTGTTCGGACTGCCCATGATAAAAAACAAGTGGGTCAAAAAAATTCCATCGGCCATGGTGGTGCTTGTAGTATCCATTGTGCTTGGTCAAATGCTGCATCTAGATGCTGCAGAATATGCCATTGATAAACCGATGCTGAATCCTGGAGAATTATCGTTTGCCTTCAATGCTGACTTCAGTGGCATCATTTCTCACACAAGTGTATTCCTCAGATATGTATTCATGTTTCTGCTGATAGGAACACTGGAATCTTTATTGAGCAACAAAGCCATCGACCTATTGGATCCATGGAAAAGAAAATCGAATGGAAGCAAAGATTTAGTGGCTGTAGGCGCAGGAAATATGGTGAGCGGATTTTTAGGCGGTCTTCCTATGATTAGTGAAATAGCGCGCAGCTCAGCTAACGTAAATAATGGTGGAAGAACCAAGTGGGCCAATTTTTTTCATGGCGGTTTCGTCCTAATTTATGTTGTGGCTCTTCTGCCTATTATCAAGATGGTTCCTGTCGCGGCATTGTCTGCTATGCTTATATATGTGGGACTTCGTCTTGCATCAGCTAAAGAATTTCGCAACTCATGGTCACTAGGCAAAGACCAGTTTATTATTTTCATCATCACTATGGTGATGTGCCTGCTGACAGATTTGCTCATTGGTGTATTCAGCGGTGTTATCGCAGAAATGATTATTCACTTCGTCCGTGGACTCAGTCCTAAGGATGCTTTCAAAGCCACTTTTGATTTGGATGAGTATGAAGACGTTGTAAATGTAAGTGTGGGCTCATCGCTTGTATTCACCAATGTAATAGCATTGAAACGATACATGAATGATTTACCCAAAGGCAAGCCTGTTTACCTTGATTTGAGCAAGGCTAAAATTGTGGATCATACTTCGCTTGAAACATTGCATCGCATAGAACATGATTTCAAAGCCCGCGGTATCGAATTTCATCTGAAAGGATTGCATGATCATAAACGGGCTTCTAATCATCATCTTGCCGCTGCTTACCGCAAAAAATCAAAGCGCAACTGAACCCCAATGAAGCAAATTCTTATTGCAATACTTTCGATACTCCTTGCCTGTTTCAGCGCTGAATCACAAACACCATCAACAAGGCTTTACTCCAACCAAAACCATGCGTGGCTGATATGGAATGGCACCATAAAATTGAACACCAAGTATTCTGTTTTTTATGACTTTCAATCACGCAGGGCCGAGCTGGGTGAGACAGGACAACAATTGCTATTGCGTTCAGGATTGCTTTACAATGCCACTGAGTCTGCCACCTTTGGTGCAGGTTATGCCTATGTAGAAACATATCGTTATGGTGACTTTCCTGCTATGAACAATTTCACGGAGCACCGTGCTTGGGAACAATTGCAATTGAAACTAAAGTTTGCGAAGAGTACCTTGTTTCATCGTTATCGCCTGGAACAAAGATGGATTGGAGACAGCAACCTAGGCGATTTTCAAAACCCCCGTTATGAAAACAGGATACGTTACATGATGCGCTATAACATTCCGCTTTTCAAGATGAAAGAAAAGCAGGTGTACGCCAATCTATTTGATGAGGTGATGCTCAACTTTGGTTGGCAAGTTGGAAGAAATCAGTTTGACCAAAACCGGATAAGCGCTCAACTCGGCATAAGCATCTCACCCAAAGTGAATATTGAATTGGGATACATGAATCAAATGATACAGCAGCGCGGAACTACCAGTGATGGAAAGAACAAATTTGAGAATAACAATACGGCTACGTTGACAGTGACAGGGAATTTTTGAGGTATTGCTGCAGCATAGGCATAGACATATTGTGACGTAGTATCTCGCACGATTTGGCTCAAACTATGGTTTCATGGCAAGCCCCTTTTCCTTCAGTTTACCTTTCATATTGTTCCGCGCTTCATCTAACGAATGGGTAGAGTGGATATCCAATTCCGTCTGTGCTAACTTGGAAAGATTGATATAGAATAATTTGATAGTTTGCAATTCTTTCTCAGTCAAATCTTCAATGTCAATCAACCTGTTGCTTGCACCTTTGTGTGCAGCTATCAGTTCATTCAACTTTAACTGCAAAGCCATTGTGTCCTTGTTTTGCGTTTGCTGAATAACAAACACCATCAGGAAAGTAATGATTGTGGTAGAAGTGTTGATCACCAATTGCCAGGTATCGGAATAGTCGAAAAAATGGCCACACGCGCCCCAAAGAACGATGATGGAGAAGGCCATAATAAAAGCAGCTGGACTGCCTGTTATGCGTGTCACCTTAGCCGAAAACTTGTTGAATATTTTTCCGAAATGAGTTGGTCCAATGGGTTTCTTCATGATTGCCGATCGTTTTTACTTTGAAATTGCTTTCGGCTAAGTAAGGTGGATCAAAGAAAAAAGGAGTCCATTAAGTGGACTATTATTAGCAGTGACAATACATTAATTATGGGATTTGTCTAGGAGGCTCCGCTAACCTTCAACACTTCAAAATTCTTCGGCACCAATATCTCAAAATGTGTATCCGATAATTTGCAGATGTTTGTAGCCACTGGCACATCATCCAGCAACACATTCACAGGTTCAAATGGCAGGCCTACCAATTGCAAATCGTACTTGTCGTAATCAGGTTCGTACTTGCCATTGATGTGCTGACGAATGGTGATTTCATTTTCTTTCGCACTTAGTGTAAATGTTTTTTCGCAGTAGTTGCCCTTCTGGTAATCGTAACCATCGCCAGCGTCTTCATACAATTTACTGCGTGTTTTTTCGGTGCTGTAGTATGCCCAAAGGGTCAACTGTTCCAGTTTCTTCTCACCAACATATTGCATCACAGGGTAGTGCGGTAAAACAGCGCCTGCCCTTGCATATAGTGGCATTGAGTCAAGCGGTGCTTCCACATACACTTCTCTTCCGCCATCCATAGGTTGCTGGTTGAAGTAGTTGTACCACTTGCCACGCGGCAGATAAATAGAACGTTGTTGCGTCCCTGCATCTGTCACTGGACAAACCAACAAATGATCTCCACACAAAAACTCATTGGTGCGATGAATAAGATTGGAATCACTGTCATCAATGAAGGCCATGGGACGGAGCATCGGAGTACCTCCGTTGGCATATTGCCAAAATGTGGTGTAGAGATAGGGTAATAATTTGTAGCGCAATTCAATGAAACTTTTCACAATCTCTGTTGCATCATCGCTGAACGACCAAGGTTCCTGATTACCGTGTTGTCCGCTGCTGTGCGTGCGCATTAGCGGATGAAAAGTGGCCAACTGAATCCAGCGCACATACAACTCGCTGGTAGGGTGTTCTGTAAATCCTCCAATGTCGCTGCCCACAAATGAGTAGCCACTGATAGCCATGCGTTGCATTTGCATATTGGCTACCCACAGGTGTTCCCATGAAGCAATGTTGTCGCCTGTCCAAGTGCTACTGTAGCGCTGAGTGCCACTGTACAGCGATCGAGTTATGATGAATGGACGATGTGGTTTTGCAAAACGCTTCACTCCATGAAAAGTGGCGCGCGCCATTTGCGCACCATACACATTGTGCGCCTTGCGATGGCTGCATGGATGTCCGTCAAAATCATGGCGTACATCAGGCGGAAATGTTTTTGACTCTACTTCCATCACTGCTGGTTCATTCATATCGTTCCATACACCGCGCACCCCATCTTCGGCTATAAGGCCTTTGAAGAGTGTTGCCCACCACTCACGCACTTCCGCTTTTGTGAAATCTGGGAAGTAACATTCGCCCGGCCACACTTTTCCTTTCATGTAGTCGCCATCTGCACGCTTGCAGAAGTAGCCTTTGTCGTACGCTTCTTTGAAAACACTGTAGTTCCAGTCGATTTTTATGCCCGGGTCAATGATCACTACCGTTTTGAATCCATCTGCGGCCAGGTCTTTCACCATAATTGCGGGCTCAGGAAATTTTTGTTTGTCCCAAGTGAAGCACCTGAAGCCATCCATATAATCAATATCCAAATAGAGTGCATCACACGGAATTTGACGCTTGCGAAACTCAGCCGCCAATTCACGCACTATACTTTCAGGATGGTAACTCCACTTGCACTGGTGATAGCCCAATGCCCAGAGTGGCGGCAGCTCAGGCTTTCCGGTGAGGTTGGTGTAACGCTCCACAACGTCCAACGAATTTTTTCCATAGATGAAGTAGTAATTCATTTCGCCACCGTGTGCCCAAAAACTGGTGGCAGAATTTCTTTCACTTGCGAAGTCAAAGAAGCTTTTGAAGGTGTTGTCCATGAATACACCGTATGACAATCCATTGTGAATGCCTATGTAAAATGGAATCGTTTTGTAAAGCGGATCTTTGTCTTTTGTATAGCCATACTCATCCGTAGCCCAATTCTGCACCCGCTTGCTGCGCAGGTTCAGCTGCATGGGTTTATCGCCTAGTCCAAAGTAATGTTCTCCTGGCTGCACGGTCTTACTCATCAGCACAATGTTGCCGCCATACAACGGATGTTGCTCCCAATGGAATCCCTTTTCATCGCGGTTGATTTCGCGCCCTGTTTCTGCATCCGTAAAAATGGCTTTGAGGTTTTTCTTTTTAACGCAGCACTTTAAGGCCGTTGTGCGAATTTGCCAACAACCCTCTTCCTCATGCAATTCAAACTTGGAATAACCTCCCTCAAATTCTTTGCTGATGGCATACGAAAAGTCTTCTTGAAAATACCCATCAGTGGCGTAACGAAAGCGCAAGATGTAATCGGTGATGACCTGCACACGCAGCATCACATTGTTTTTGCAAGTGAACAATACGGTGTCGCCATCTTTATGTACGCTTAACACTTCCTGCGGAAATTCTTCCATCGGTCGAGGAGCGTTTGTTTGGTGAAGATTGTTTTCGAATTCGGTAAGTGTAGTTTCCATATGAAGTAGCCAAATGGCCTAAGATGTTATTAGTTGAGTTTTATTATTTGAGGTAAAGGAGACTTAATTAGCAGGCTCTAGTATGACCATACCAAGTGGTGGTAGTTTCAATTGAATACTCTTCTCGCGGCCTTGCCAGCCTGTCGATTCAATGGGGATGGTTCCGGAATTGCCCACTTCGCTTCCCCAGAATTTTCTATCGTCACTGTTCAATAGTTCTTTCCATCCTTTGGCTGATTTTGTATCGGGGACTCCAACGCGATAGTTCTCTATGGTCTGCGGTGTGAAATTGCATACCACTACCACGGCTTTTCCTTCTGCCTCTTTTCGGATGTAGGCTATTACACTGTTCTCCGCATCGTTGAATTCAAGCCACTCAAATCCTTCGTGCGAATAAGCGAAGTGATGCAATTCTTTACGCTCTTTATACAGGTGATTAATAGCAGCAACAAACTGCTGCACTCCCTTATGGGGAGCATATTCTAACAAATGCCAATCGAGGCTTTGGTCAAATTTCCATTCGCTACTTTGCCCAAACTCTCCGCCCTGAAAAAGCAATTTGCTTCCGGGATGAGTGTACATGTATCCGAACAACAAGCGCAGATTTGCGAAGCGCTGCCATTCGTCACCGGGCATTTTCCCAAGCAGACTTTGTTTGCCATGCACCACTTCATCATGGCTTAGTGGTAGCATAAAATTTTCAGTAAACACATAAGCCAATGAAAACGTTATATCGTTCTGATGAAACTTTCTGTGAATGGGATCCTTGCTGAAATAACGTAACGTATCATTCATCCAACCCATCATCCATTTCATGCCGAAGCCAAGACCTCCCATATCTGTGGGCTTGGTCACTTGCGGAAAAGCGGTGCTTTCTTCCGCTATGGTTTGCACATCAGGATAGTTGAGATAAACGGCCTTGTTCATCTCCTTAATGAAATGTATCGCTTCCAGATTTTCTCTACCACCATAAATGTTCGGATCCCACTCGCCTTGATTCCGCGAGTAGTCGCGATAAAGCATGCTCGCCACTGCGTCTACACGCAAAGCATCTGCATGATATTCACCTAACCAATATAGCGCGTTGCTAATCAAAAATGATTGCACCTCTGCCCGACCATAGTTGAAGATGAGGCTCTTCCAATCGGGATGGTATCCCAATTTTCTATCGGGATGCTCGTACACGTGCGATCCATCAAATAATCCAAGTCCATGCGCATCATCTGGAAAATGCGAAGGCACCCAATCCAATATGACACCTACATTTTGTTTGTGCAATTCATCCACCAGCGCCTTGAAATCTTCGGGCGCACCAAAGCGCGATGTAGGCGCGAAATAGCCTACCAACTGATAACCCCAAGATGGATCAAATGGGTACTCCATCACCGGCATAAACTCGACATGTGTAAATCCCATCTCCTTCACATATTGTGGCAATTGCTCCTTTAGTTCGAGCCAGCTTAGCGGCTTTCCTGTTGGTTCATTGAAGCGCCATGAACCAGCATGAACCTCATAAGCTGTTAGAGGAGAATGATGCGTTTGCAATGCACCTCGTTTCTTCATCCAATCATCATCTGTCCATTTGTAGTCATCTTCCCAAATGATAGTTGCAGTGTTTGGAGGTGTTTCCCATCTGCGTGCATAAGGATCTCCTTTTTCATACACCTTTCCATCGTTGCCATGTATGCGATATTTATAGCGCATGCCCTTTTTCGCATCGGACAGAAATCCTTCCCATACTCCGCTGCCATCCCATCGCACATAGAGCGGATGCTCTTCTCCATTCCAGAAATTGAAATCACCAATGACTTCTACTTTAGCGGCCGCAGGTGCGAAGACGGCAAATGCAGTTCCTTCTTCGCCCTCATGCGTAACTAGGTGTGCACCCATTTTTTCGTACAAGCGAAAATGTTTTCCGCTGCGGAAAAGACTGATGTCAAAATCCGTGAGCAGTTGGTAAGGTTTGCTTCGCATTATTTCTTTGATTGTAAAATGGTGTACATGCCGCGCAATGGTATGATGGCCCAGTCGGGCCTGGCATTCAACTCATAACCGAGTTCGTAGATCGCTTTTTCAAGTAAATGATATTTCAACAAGTACTCTATTTCATTTTCATAACCGATATTGAGTGTGCTATCAAATGCCTTTTTCAAATAGTGATTTAAGAAGATGGCCACCATCCACGAATACATGCGTTCACCTATTTCGAACATTTCTGGTTGCTGCTTCACACTGATCTTCTTGCTATTAAAAATAGTAGCATAGATGGCGTAATGAAAAGAACGAAACATACTGCTCACATCCTTCAGCGGACTCTGTTTCACTTTGCGATCGTGTATGGTGCTCTCGGGTTCGCCTTCGAAGTCTAGAATAACGAAGTCGCCTTTTGTAACTAACAATTGACCCAGATGATAATCGCCATGAATACGAATGCGTTGCCCTGTAAGGTCATGTTCATCGAATGAATAAATCCTGTTTTTGATTTCGGTTTTGTTCTCGTAAAAGAACTGCGCATAGTCTTTTGATAGACCTTTCAGTTTGCTCATGCTTTTGTCAAGCAAAGCATAGCGCGCTTCAAACTGATAACTTATTCTGTTCTTCAGCCAAACACTGTAGTCGCCATTGTACGAGCTGCGCGTGAACAAACGATTGTAAGGTTCATGCGCAAGATGTATGTGCATTTCGGCAGTGCGTATGGCAATCATTTTTATGCCGTGCAACAAATCATTCCCAATTATTTTTTTTACTTCAGCAGGTGTGCCTTCATAGCTTCTTGTTTTGAAAAGCTTCAGAGCCGGAATGTTATCCTTCTTCGTTTTGTTTTGAACTATGCCATCAAATGATTTGCTGAGTTGTGCATTGGTCCACGTCCATGCATCGCCTTCATTGTCCACTTTGCTTTGCATCATGGCTATACTCACATCGTATATGCCTTTGCGTTTCCAAGTGATGCAACTTGCAAATGCAGGTACATGTGCGAAGTCATATTTCTCGCTCAGGTGCTGTATCATTTCTATGTCCGGATTGGGATCGCGGAAAAGCCTGCGATAGAATTTGCAGAAGTATTTATTGTTGTAAACTATGGTGGTATTGCTCTGCTCTGCGTTCAGCAGTTTTGAAGTAATGGCTTCATCGCTCTTTTGAAATGCACGGCCTTTGTCAAATTGCAAATAGCCCGAATGCACGTCTAGTAGCTTGCCTTTGCGCATGTAGTCAAATATGGCTTCCCGGAAATGAGCAACAAAAGTGGCATCCACGAGCACATCTTTTGACTTGGTTATAGTAGCAATAATTGCTTTTTCACTTTCTACTTCTGTCTTAAGAACAATGGCCAAAGGCAACAAATAATTCTGTACAAATCCTTCCTCGTACATTACCTCTATCAACATCAAATAATAACGTACACCTTGATAGTCGATAGGCAACAAATGGTCGGCAAGAAACTGCTTGTCGCGGCTGGCTTTGCCGCCATACCAGCGACATTGTTTCACATACTTGCGTATTGATCCACTCATCCATAGGTTGATGGCGGTGTCTGTTTTCTTCAGCGCTTTCCAATTCATGTTCGGTTGAATAGATGGATGATAGATGACTGGTGACAAGAGGCCACTAGTCAACTCATATAGTTTAGTTCATTACCAGAAATAAGTGATAGGGTTGCGATGGATCAAGCTTTACAAAATGTGCATCGCCTTGCCATTGAAATGTCTGTCCTGTGAAAACATCTTGAAGCTGCAAAGCTGAACCCTCCGGCAAGCCAAGCATGGGAGGTGACAACTGAAGCAATCCACTTTGGGTGTTATTACTGTCTAACGAACAAACACACAAGACGCGACTTCCTTTTCCATCTTGTTTTATATATGCAATCATTTGATCATTTTCGATGTGACAAAAACGAATGTTATTGGTACGTTGCAACGCTGGTAGTTCTTTTCTTGCTTTGTTAACAGCGGTATACAATTCTGTTATGCGTGTTTTCTTTTTCCAATCCCACAAGCGCACTTCGTATTTCTCGCTGTCATAATATTCTTCTTTACCCGCCATGGCGCGGTGCTCCATGAATTCATAAACGGGGCCGTAGACTCCAACGTTGCTGCTAAGTGTAGCTGCAAGAAAATAACGAGTGAGGTAAGTGTGCTCATTCGCATTCTGCAAGCTCCACGGTAATATATCGGGCGTGTTAGGCCAGAAGTTGGGGCGGAATGTTTCACTCATTGCGCCTTGTGTCAATTCATTCATGTATTCCACCAATTCATGTTTGGTGTTGCGCCATGTGTAGTAGGAATAGGATTGAGTGAAGCCCACCTTGCCCAACTCTTGCATCACTTTCGGAGTAGTGAATGCCTCTGCAAGAAAGAGCACATCTGCATTTTTCTTTTTCACCTCTGTTATTAACCACTCCCAGAACAAGATGGGTTTTGTGTGTGGATTATCCACACGAAAAACGCGAATACCATGTTCCACCCAAAAAAGCGCAACATCAAGCAATGCGTTCCAGAGGTTTTTCCAATCAGCAGTTTCGAAATAAACAGGGTAGATGTCTTGGTATTTTTTGGGTGGATTTTCTGCGTATTGAATGCTTCCATCCGGGCGCTGCTTAAGCCACTCGGGGTGTTCCTTCACCCATGGATGATCTGGTGCAAACTGCAACGCATAGTCCAATGCTATTTCTATTCCCAACTCGTTGGCAGTTTCCACCAGCTGCTTGAAATCATTCAAGGTACCCAACTCAGGATGAATGACAGTGTGACCTCCATGCTTGCTGCCGATACCCCAGCACGAACCAACATCACCTGCACTTGCATCTGTAGCATTGTTTTTTCCCTTGCGGTTTATTTCACCAATAGGATGAATGGGTGGGAAGTAGAGCGTATCAAAACCCATCTCCGCAACGCGCGGTAATTGTTTGATGCAGTCTTGCAATGTGCCATGCTTGCCAGCAACGCTCGCAGCACTGCGCGGAAAAAATTCGTACCAGGTACTGAATGCAGCTTTCTCCCTATCCACATAAACACGCAGCGATATTTCGCTAGAGGCGAGGAAGGACTGGCTTGGATACGTGAGAAAAATCTGATGCAGTTTTTCACTTTTTGCCAGCATTAATGCTTCATCATATTTCTTATCACTTTCAAATGCCTTAGTGCATTCACTAATGAATTTTTTTTCGTCCTTGGTAATTTGTTTGGGCAGCGATTTTAAAAAAGGTAAACCTTCCAATAACTCGACTTTCACATCAAGACCAACATCTATTTTTTTGGTGATGCCGTGTTGCCAAGTGAGCGCATAGTCCACCCAACCGAGTGCTTCATACAGGTAAGTACCTTGCTTTTCTACCGTGAAAAAGGCTTGCCAACGGT
This sequence comes from Flavobacteriales bacterium, assembly GCA_031414655.1. Classification (GTDB taxonomy): domain Bacteria; phylum Bacteroidota; class Bacteroidia; order Flavobacteriales_D; family Sanyastnellaceae; genus JANNVZ01. Next base: position 200,189 of record JANNVZ010000003.1, on the reverse strand, counting down.
CACTGCCTATGCTGTCAGCATTTGCCGTGGTCCACTTCTTTTCTGTTTCGTGTTTATAGCGCAGGCCTCCGCGCACCACATCGTGACCATCAGACAGCGCATCGAACCAGACAGCAACTTGCTCTCCAACCACACGCTTTATTGCATAGCGTCCATTCTCTATAGCGGGCCATACATCGCGAACTACGGCTCTTGTTTGTCCTTGTAATTTCATAACAGTGTCAATAGTACACTTAGTTGATTGGACAAAGGAAACAAAAAAGAGGATTGAACGGTGGAAGAGGGTATTAAAAACTGAAACAGAAAAAACAGGGAGGCGTATTCACGCCTCCCTGTTTCAATAGAAATTCTCGCTCAATGGTCGTTAGCGTGTGACCACAATGTACCCCTTCTCTTTTATTTTTTCTGAAGAACATTCGCCACGAAAGGTGATGTAATAAGAGTACACTCCATCGGGAACGTAGTGTTCCCCGCCCGCGTGGTAGTTACCAGTCCACGGCACGTCCATAGATGAGGTGGCAAAAATCTGGTCGCCCCAACGGTTCCAAATGGTCATATCAAATTCTGCTACATCTACACCTTGGGCCTGAAACACATCGTTGATACCATCATTGTTTGGTGTGAATGCATTGGGTATAAAAACAGAGGTGGTATAATCCTGCATGTAAACGTTCACTATGCCTTCTTGCACGCAGCCCATATCGTCTATGAAGTTGTAGCAGTATTGACCGTCCTGCTCCACACTAATCTCTTGGCCTGTTTGGCCATTGCACCAAGTATAGCTTTCGCTTCCGTCCACAGGTATCATAAGGTGAGTAATGGTTCCTTCACAGAATTTCACATCGTCTACCAGTGTCATTGCGGACACTTCGGAGACATTCACAGTATCCACTCCCGCACAGTTATTCCAGTTTACATAAACAATGTATTGCCCGGGCTCATTCACGGCAATGGCTGAAGTAAGATCGCCTGTGCTCCATTCATAGGTTGCATCAGGGCCGGGTGTGGCAGCTTGTATAACAAGTTGGTCTTCGTTATAGCAAAGGCCCATGTCGGGCTCCAGTTCCAGATCGATTTCGTTGATGACTTCTACTATTTGTGTAACATCATCTTGTTGGTCGCAAGTGGCTTCTGATATCTCGAGTGTTATGGTATGCAGGCCCGGCTCTGTCAAAAACATGGACAGGTTTTCGAGTCCACCTCCATCCACCCCATCCACTGTCCAACTGTAGGTAAGATTGGGCCCGATGCTTTGATTATCGGTGGCTATGTGCATAAGAGCGCATGCATCTATTTGCTGCACCGTGAACAATGCATCTATAGGCGCGGGATCTATTACCGACACGGCTGATGTCGTTGTGTCGGCTCCCGGACACTCGGTATTGCCCAGTGCGTAAAGTGTAACAGTGTAGTCGCCCGGTTCGGCATAAATATGTGAGACATTCTGCCCCGTTTGCAAAATGCTGCCATCGCCAAAGTCCCATTGAAAAGTGACGCCTCCGCTGTTGTTTTCAAAATCCACTTCGTAAGGTGCACAGCCTTGCATATCGTCATTGCCGATGACCGCAACTACTTCATTGAAGATGACAATATCCGTAGTGATAGTTGAATCTGAAAGACAGCCCTCGTCCACTGCGGTAAGCGTAATAGTATAATTGCCTGGCTCTAGATAGCTGTGCTCGGCATTCATGTCTTCTATAGTGGTGCCGTCTCCCATTTCCCACACATAGCTAAGAAAGTCATAGCCGGTGGTGTTGGTGCAAATAATGCTCTGCGTTGCACAGTCTATTTCGTAGGTAAAATCGGGCACGTAGTCAACAGGGGTGCTTATCACAATATCAAAAAGAGAAGTATCGGCAATGTTGCAACTCAATGAATCAGTAGCAATAAGGCTTACTTCATACACCCCTGGGTCGATGTAAAGATGTGTAGGCGCATACTCCGAACTGGTAGTACCGTCACCAAAATCCCAATAGAAAGTATCACCCGTGCTGAAATTGCTGAAGGTGACCTCAAAAGGTGCGCAGCCGTTGACGTCAGAGCCTGAAATGGCAGCGTTTACACCGCTTACATCAAAGTCTATTTTGAAAATGCCAATATCCCATCCGGTGCTTTGGTCAGTGGCCCATGCATCGGGTGTGGTGGTGAATCCTCCGCCTGAGCATACACCTTGGTAAACTGTTCCGTTCTTGTCAAAACGGCTGGTGCCACCGTCCACATGACCTTCACTATACATTGTCGCGAATTCCAATTCTTCCAAATCCTCAGTAAGTACTGCTAGGTAAAATCCGCCTGTGCTGTATAGCGGCTCTACCAAGGGTAAAGCGCCAAAGGCATTGTATGAAGAGATATAAATATTATTGCAATGGTCTACAAGAAAGGCAACAGGAACAAAGTCGAAACCGAAGCCGCCACCTCCTGTGCCCAGCTGTGTTGATAGCATCATTGTGCTCAAGTCCGCACTAAATTTTGTTACAAACTGGCGGCTGCCGGGGTTGGAATACACCGTGCCTACTATTGGCATATCTGCACCTCCTTGTCCATAAACGAACACATTGTCATCGTTGTCAAGATCCATAAAGAATATTTGGTCTTGTGTGTCGGTGCCTATAAATGTAGAATAGATAAGTGAGCTTAGATTGCTGTTGAAACAGGCTACAAATCCATCCATTTCCACATCCCACGCATCCACATCACCAAGGAAATTGGTTTGGTACGCCCCTGCTGTCACCGGAAAATCATCGTCACCGGCCATACCTGCCACATAGATGTTACCGTTGGTTGCTTGTCTTACAGCATATCCTGTATCGTTTTCGGAACTGCCTAAGTAGGTAGAAACTTCAAGGTTGGTAAGGTCAGAGTTCAAACGGAACGCCACCACATCCTGGCTTCCTTCACCGCCTTGGTTAGTGCTTTGGTAGGCATTGTTGGTAACAGGAAAATCATCGGAAGAACTGAAAGATGATACCAGTGGCTCCTGGTTGTTGTCCATTATTATTTCTCCGCGGTAGGTGTCTCCATAGTTCACAGGGCTTTGGTTTCTGCCATCTGTGGCAGTTCCGCCCATAAAAGTAGCGCCCAGCAACTCAGTGCCATCGGCTGAAAATTTTACTATCACTATATCCGCTACGCCATTGAATGAGGTGTCATAACAACCTGCCACATTAGGGAAATTGGAAGAAGAAGTAGAACCATATACATACAACTCCTGCAGGTTATTGGCCACCATGCTGTGTGGATTCTCGGCATCATTGCCACCAACATAAGAAGCCCAAATAAGATCAGTTCCTTCTGGATTCAGCTTGCTGATGCCGAAGTCGGTGCCGCCACCGCCAAAGGTTTCTTGGTAGGCGCCATCAGTTGTTGGGTAGCCAGCGCTAAATGAGATGCAGCCAGTATAAATATTTCCCTCAAGGTCGAATGTGGCTGAGTGGCCGTAGTTGGTGGCCGAGGTGCCAGACAATGTTGCCGCTATCAGTTCAGGGTCTATCACCAAATCTTTTGAAGTATCGTAACCGTCAGGAAATTCAAAACGAACATGACCATTTTCCAGCACATAATTACACGCCACTGGAACGATGATTCCGTTTTTCATTTGATATGCAAACGGTGTGTTTTCAGTGAATGTGCCAACGCTGGTGCTTATCACCAGTTTGCCATCGGTCAGATGAATGTCGTCTTGCCCAGTGTAGTTGTACCTGATTTGCGAAGGATCAGCACCAACTTTTACAATAAAGTCAAACTTAAAATGATTGAGGCTGCTGTAGCTGCGCATATCCACTCCACTGTACAGCTCTGAATAGCGGGCAGCATGATATACAGGCACGCGGCTGGCCCACTTGGCAGGGTCGTCACCGTTGAAGTAGTTGTAATAATGTTTTTGAATCTCTTCGCCTTTTGGAGTTACCGCATTGGCTCCTTCAAAGTGCATCCTCCATGCATGGGCAGGCACCGAAAAGTTTTGTTGCTGGGCCGTAGTCCACTGGTTGTACTCGTGCGTTTTTTTCCATTGCTCAGCATCGGTAAAGGCATAAGTGATGCAGCTGTTCTCCATGAACACAGCACCGTTGCCAATGAGAATGCGGTACTGCACATTGCTGTGCCACTGGCCGTTGTTCTTTACAAATTCAAGTTGGGCAGGAGTGTTGTGTGCGAAGGAAGAAACACATGCGCTGGTGAATGACAACACTAGCAGGGAGATTCGGATTGCAGGGTTCACGGTAAAAGGGTCTTTTGGGTTGCATGATTAAGACAGCCGTGAAACTGTAAAAGTTGCATTTGTAAACAGCGGCTAAGTGCTTGTTTACATTATGATCTCATTGAACCACGTGGGTTGATTTTGAGGGGAATCAATTCAAGTTGTCATCAATCAAATTCATCAACATGCTTGAATGTTATGGGTTTCGCTGGGCGTTGCCAGAGATTCAAATAAAAACCGCACGATAAATTGGCGGGAGCGCCAATGGCGCCTTCAGCAAACACTCCCCCAATCTTGGCTAGCTTGTAGCTGATAGATAATGTAAATAATTGCATTGCGAACCGCGTCCCTGTTCTCTTTAGCCTACCGGGATAGGGATAGGGTATGGTTTCCTTCAAGTCCACTTTCCAGACACTTACGCCAAACTTCATCCCGTACTTAAAGGTGAATTTGCCATACTGCTCCACAAAAAGAAATCTTATACCCGTATTGAACCTAGACATGTAATAGGAGAAGGTTACACTGGTATCGGTAGTATCATTCAGAGCGAATTGATAATTGGAATACGTCTGATTGGCTTCCTGGTATCCGCCTGCCAGCCCAATTGAAAACCTTTCACGAAACTGATAGTCCGTTGCAAAAACATAAGCCATTGAATTGTCACTGGTGATTTGCACCGGATCCTCTATGATAAAGTCACCAGAATATATATGCCCCATGGCACTGAGGCCTACGCCAAAAGAAGTGCTGAGGGATCGTTCCAGATATTGTGCACAGGCTTGAAACCCGGCAGTCACAAAAAGAAAAAGCGCACAACAAATTCTGAACGTCTTCATTTTGTTGTGCGCCATTGCAATGTGCTTTTATCAATTCAAACTCTTCCTAATCAAATTCAATGCACCACCTGCTTTGAACCACTCTATCTGTTGTGCATTGTAGGTGTGATTGACAGCGATGACATCCTTTGTTCCACCAGCATGTGCAAACTCAATGTGCAGTGGTTTGTCAGGCGAGAAGGAGGTGAGGTCAGTGAAGTTCACCACATCGTCTTCCTGAATTTTGTCATAGTCAACATCGTTTGCAAACGTGAGGGCGAGCATTCCCTGTTTCTTCAAATTAGTTTCGTGAATGCGAGCAAATGATTTTACAAGAATAGCTTTTACACCCAGGTGGCGCGGTTGCATGGCAGCATGCTCGCGCGAAGAACCTTCGCCATAGTTCTGGTCACCCACAACTATGGTAGGAATGCCAGCTGCCTTGTATGCGCGTTGAGTTGCAGGCACCTCACCATAAACTCCGGTCTCTATGTTTTTCACTTTATTGATTTCGCCATTGTAATAATTGGTGGCGCCTATCAACGTGTTGTTGGATATATTGTCCAGATGTCCGCGGAAGCGCAGCCAAGGGCCTGCTTGCGAAATATGATCAGTGGTGCATTTGCCTTTTGCTTTTATCAGCACACGGCCACCTGTAATGTTTTTTCCATTCCACTCTTCGAAAGGGGCAAGTAGTTGCAGTCGCTCACTATCAGCTGCAACATTTATCTGCACACCACTGCCATCTTCAGAAGGCCATTGGAAACCCGCATCGCCAACATCAAATCCCCGCGGTGGCAATTCATCACCAGATGGTGCATCCAGTTTCACTTGTTCACCCTTGTCGTTGGTGAGGGTGTCCGTCATCGGGTTGAATGTGAGGTCGCCCGCTATGGCCAGCGCAGTGGTCAACTCAGGCGAAGCTACAAAAGCAAGTGTGTTGGGGTTGCCATCGTTGCGGCTTTGGAAGTTGCGGTTGAAGGAATGAACGATGGTGTTCTTTTCTTTTTTCTCAGCGCCCACGCGTGCCCACATGCCTATGCATGGACCGCATGCGTTAGCGTAGACTGTTGCGCCCATTTTATTGAATGTGTCAATAAAACCATCGCGTTCAATAGTGAAACGCACTTGCTCGCTGCCGGGTGTTATACTGAATTCTGATTTCGGTTTTAATCCCTTTTCATTGGCTTGTTTTGCAAGCGATGCGCTGCGAGCAATATCTTCGTAAGAGGAGTTGGTGCATGAACCGATCAGGCCTACTTCAATTTTTGTTGGCCAGTTATTCTTCGCTGCTGCTTCTCTCATTTTAGAGATGGGAGTTGCTAAGTCAGGAGTGAACGGACCATTCAAATGCGGTTCCAATTCGCTCAGGTTTATTTCAATTACTTCATCAAAGTAAGCTGTTGGATTGGCATACACCTCAGCATCTCCTGTCAAGTGTTCTTTAATGGTGTTGGCCAAATCTGCCACTTCTGCGCGGCCTGTCGAGCGGAAGTAGCGCTCCATACTTTCATCATAGCCGAAGGTGCTGGTGGTAGCTCCAATCTCTGCGCCCATGTTGCAGATGGTTCCCTTTCCTGTGCATGAAAGTGACTGCGCTCCATCACCGAAATATTCTACAATAGCACCGGTGCCGCCCTTCACGGTGAGGATGCCGGCAACTTTTAAAATCACATCTTTAGCGCTCGCCCAGCCGCTTAATTTTCCGGTCAGTTTGATACCGATGAGCTTAGGCCATTTCAGTTCCCAAGCCATGCCAGCCATTACGTCCATAGCATCTGCACCTCCAACGCCAATGGCTACCATGCCAAGGCCTCCGGCATTCACTGTGTGCGAGTCGGTGCCTATCATCATTCCACCTGGGAAGGCATAGTTTTCTAAAACCACTTGGTGAATAATGCCTGCTCCTGGTTTCCAAAAACCGATACCGTATTTGTCTGAAATAGAAGAAAGAAAATTAAAGACCTCGTTGTTTTTGTTCAATGAGTCTTGAAGGTCTTGCGTGGAACCTACGCGCGCCTGTATCAGGTGGTCGCAGTGCACCGTACTGGGCACTGCTACTTTTTTTCTGCCTGCTTGCATGAATTGCAACAGAGCCATTTGAGCAGTTGCATCTTGCATTGCAACGCGATCAGGTGCAAAATCTACATACGACTTTGAGCGCTCAAAGGCAGTGGTTGCGTCACCTTCCCAAAGGTGGGCGTACAATATTTTTTCTGAAAGTGTAAGTGGCTTACCTACAGATTTTCTGGCTGCTGCTATGCGTTGCGGGAAGCGGCTATAAACCGCTTTTATCATATCGAGGTCGAATACTTTGCTCATGAATTTTCCTTCGTTGTTTGGAAGCGCGAAAATACACTTCGCATTTGGTTGAATTGCATCAGGGATTGGGCATTTTTGCCAGCCATAAATTAAATGTCTTTTCTCAACTTTTTGCTATGAGCAACATCAAACTCAATAATATAAAAATCTATGCTTATCATGGCTGCTGGCCCGAAGAGGAGAGGATTGGTGGCGAATACATAGTGGACGTTTCTTTAGATATTGATTTCAGTGAGGCAGCTCAGAAGGATGATTTGTCAAAGACCATAGACTATGTGCGGGTGAGTGAAATAGTTCATCACGAAATGGCCATTCGTGCTAAACTGATTGAAACAGTATGCCATCGCATTCATGCTTCGCTGAAAATGGAATTTGTGGCTGCAAGCAAAATTTGGGTGAGGGTAACTAAAGTTGCTGCGCCTATTCCGGGGCAAGTGGAGAGTGTGAGTGTTGAGGTAAACTAAGAGTTACTTCTTTCTATACACCGATCGCTCCTCTTCATCATTATACATGCTCAAGTAGCTGTTATAACGGGATTTTGCTACTTCGCCTTTTTCTACAGCCTCGCGCACTGCGCAGCCCGGTTCATTCATGTGCAGACAATTGTGGTATTTGCACTGCGGCAGCAGCGCAAAGAACTCTGAAAAATGATGGTGTAGTTCATCCTTAGGAATATCCACCATCCCAAATCCTTTGATACCCGGGGTATCTACAATGTATCCACCATCGGGCAAGGCGTGCATTTCTGAAAATGTCGTGGTGTGCTGTCCTTTGTTGCTGGCTTCTGAAATATCGCCAATGCGCAAATCTTTTCCCGGGATTATATAATTGACAAGGGAGGATTTTCCCGCACCGCTGTGGCCGCTTATCAAACTCACTTTGTTTTGAAGAAGATCGTGCATTGGCTTCAGACTTTCTTCATCTTTCAGGCTTGTTCTCAGGCAGGTAAATCCAATCCGTGAATAGGTGTTCTCATAGACTTCCACTTCTGCCAATTCCTCCTCATCGTACTGATCCATTTTGTGAAAAACTACGACTACAGGAATTTCGTAAGCGTCTGCAGTTGCAATAAAACGATCAATAAATCCGGGAGTGGTTTGAGGTCTGTTTACCGTAACTATCAGGAGGGCCTGGTCAAGATTGGAGGCAATGATTTGAGCTTCCTTCGAAAGATTTACAGACTTGCGTATGATGTAATTCTTGCGTGGATGAATGATCGTGATTTTACCCTCAGTGCCTTGCTCTATTTCGAAATCTACATGGTCACCCGCAGCCACAGGGTTGGTAGTTGAACGTTCCTCCAAGCGAATTTTACCACGTACCTCACATTGGTAGACGTTGCCGTCATCACCTTTTACATCATACCATTTTCCAGTGGATTTTAGAACAAGACCTTTCATTTATAATGAAGCAGCAATCGCATTGAGTTCGCTTCTTATGCCATTCAGTTTTCTCAGCAATGCATCACCTTCTTCTTGAGGCGCGCGTTTGCGCAAAGCATTCTTTGCCCCCTCAAGAGTAAAACCTTTCTCTTTTACAAGATCATGAATTTTTTCAAAGAGCTCTACATCTTTTTTGGAGTATACTCGATTGCCTCGTGCATTCTTTCTAGGCTGCAATTGAGGAAACTCCTTTTCCCAAAACCGAATGAGAGAAGTATTCACTTCAAACATTTCCGCTACTTCGCCAATGCTGAAGTAAACCTTTTCTATAGGGCGATGCACAAGGGGCATAAAGTCTTAGTTGTGATGATTTATCTTTTTGTTTAGGCGGTAAAAGAGAGCGAGCTAAAATATTTGCAGACTTCAAACATCAACTAATATTATCCACTTTATTAGAAATATTTTTTTGAGTCGCTTTGCAATCATATTGATTCTTTCCTTTTCAGCCTTGATGGACCTCCATGCAGCGGGCCAAGTTGCGGACTCTTTGAAGACTGACAATGTAGTTTTTACCACTGATACTACTGCGCATTTAGCTATTGACTCCGGCAAGGCTGATAGCGTGATACAATTCGCCAGAAAATTCATAGGTCATCCTTACGCTTATGGAAGTACTTCGGGCAAGAGTTTCGATTGCAGCGGATACACTCAACACGTCCTTGCTGGCTTCGATGTGAAGCTTCCTCATAGTAGTAGCGGACAATTCACCGAGTGCTATTCTATCATGGTGAATGAAGTTCAAAAAGGTGATTTGCTTTTTTTCACTGGAAGAAACTCAGGTAGCAAAACCATTGGCCATGTGTCGATAGTGACTGAGGTGCATGGCGACCGTATAAAAATGATACACGCCACCACGCATGGTGGGGTGATAGAAGAATGGATGAATGACTCCAAATATTTTAAACCACGATTGTTGCATGCAGGTAGGTTGAAGCAAATGCCACAAGTTGCGGTGGAGTCCAAAAAGGCGGAAGAACCCGTGAAGCAAAAAAAGAAATCGAAAAAGAAAAGAAAGAGAAAATAGAACCAAGTAGTGATTCTACAGTTATTTAATGAGAAATGAAAAAATTTGAAATACCCGAGCACTACCGTTCAGGTATAGTTGGTGCCGTGAAAGAGAGGCGCAAGTTGCAAGACCCACGCAAGAAAGATTTTGCACCAGCTATTCTTGATTTTGGCAGTGTCACATTTCTTCTCCCCCGTCACTTCGGGTTTTGTTATGGTGTGGAGAATGCTATCGAGATTTCCTATAAGGCGATTGCTGAAAATCCCGGTAAAAGGATTTTTCTGCTCAGTCAGATGATCCACAATCCGGCTGTGAATGACGATTTGCAAGCACACGGCATTCAGTTTATTATGGACACTGAAGGCAATCAGCTCCTGCCCTGGGACACTATCACCAATGAGGATGTAGTAATAACACCTGCTTTTGGAACAACTGTAGAAATAGAGAAATTCTTAAATCAGAAAGGGATACAAACAGAGAAGTACAACACCACTTGTCCGTTTGTAGAAAAGGTGTGGAAGCGAAGCAGCGAAATAGGAACTAAGGGTTTCACTATTATCATTCATGGCAAGCACAAGCATGAAGAAACACGCGCTACTTTTTCGCACAGTTATCAGAATGCACCGAGCATCATTATTCGTGATATGAAAGAAGCCGAGTTGCTTGCTAAGTTTATCAGAAAGGAGCTGCCAATGGCAGAATTTTTCAACGTCTTCGATAAAAAATATTCGAATGGTTTTGATCCTGAAAAAGATTTGCAGCGAGTTGGAGTGGTGAATCAAACCACCATGTTGGCGACTGAAACGCAGGCCATTGCCGACTATTTCAAAGGCATCATGCAAGAACAAAACGGAGAAGAAAACTATAAGGAACACTTTGCCGACACACGCGACACCCTTTGTTACGCTACTAATGACAATCAACAAAGCACATTGGAAGTCTTGAAACATGAAGCAGACCTTGCATTGGTCATAGGCGGTTACAATAGTTCCAACACCTCACAACTGGTGACCATTCTTGCCGAAAAAATGCCTGTTTATTTCCTTCAAGACGAAACTGAAATAAAGTCTGAATCTGAAATTCATCACTTCGATTATCCATCTCAAAAGTCATTGGTAAAGCATGAGTGGCTGCCAAAAAAGGAGAATGTTCGCATTGTCCTTACCAGCGGGGCTTCATGCCCTGATACAGTGGTAGAAGCAGTAATGGCAAAAGTCCTTTCTTACTTTATCATAGAAAAGACCATTGCTGAGGCTTTGGACTCTATTTAGTGGACGGCATTAAGAAGAGCTATCTTCGCCATCCTCAAAAAAATTTCAAAACAGCCATTACTGTGGAAGAAAAAACAATCGATGAAACCCGTCAGGGCGAATACCTTATGCTGGAAGCAGAGGTAATTCCCGCCAAAAAATCCCGCAAACTTCTTCTTGAAAGTTATGGCTGTGCGATGAATTTTTCGGACAGCGAAATTGTTGCGAGCATTCTCACCAAAGAAGGATTTACCACAACGCGCAATGCAGAAGAAGCAGATCTTGTATTGCTGAATACATGTGCAATTCGCGATAAAGCAGAACAAACCGTACGCGAACGATTGCGCTTTTTCAAATCAGTAAAAAAACGCAAACCCAACCTGATGGTAGGTGTACTTGGCTGCATGGCTGAGCGATTGCGAGAGCAACTTTTGGAACAAGAAAAATTAGTGGATCTTGTTGTTGGCCCGGATGCATACCGCGATTTGCCCAACTTGATAGAGCAAGTGGATGGTGGTCAAAAGGCCGTGAATGTTTTATTGAGTCGCGAAGAAACCTATGCGGAAATTTCACTGGTGCGGTTGAATAGCAATGGCATCACAGCATTCATCAGCATCATGCGTGGTTGCGACAATATGTGCTCGTTTTGTGTAGTACCATTTACCCGTGGCAGAGAGCGTAGCCGCGACCCTGAAAGCATTGTGAAGGAAGCCACAGACCTTTTTGAGCAAGGCTACCGCGAGGTCACTTTGCTGGGTCAAAATGTGGACAGTTATAAATGGAACATTACCGCCAAAGGCGAAATAGTGGACGCAACAAAACCAACAGTCAATTTTGCGCAACTGATGGAAATGGTAGCTCGGATAAACCCTGACTTGCGCATCCGTTTTTCTACCTCACATCCAAAGGACATGACCGATGAGGTTTTGCATATAATGGCCAAGTATGACAACATCTGCAAATACGTGCATCTGCCTGTGCAAAGCGGTAACAGCGAAATGCTGAAGCGAATGAACCGAGGATATACACGCGAATGGTATTTGAGCCGAATTGATTCCATAAGAACCATCATGCCTGATTGTGGTATTTCCACCGACATTATTGCGGGCTTTTGTGGCGAGACGGAAGAGGAACACCAGGACACACTTTCATTGATTAAAGAGGTGCAATATGACATGGGCTTCATGTTCAAATATTCCGAACGTCCAAAGACATTAGCCGAAAGAAAATTTGAAGACGATGTGCCAGAAGAAGTAAAGGGCAGAAGATTGCAGGAGGTGATTGAGTTGCAGCAAAAAAATGCTGCTGCACGGACAAAACTATATGTTGGATATGCGCAAAGAGTGCTGATTGAAGGAACATCCAAAAAATCAGAAAACCATTTTCAGGGAAGAAACACACAAAATATAGTTGTAGTTTTCCCCAAAAAGGAAGGTTATGTGCCGGGCAAATACGCCATGGTTATGACTACTGAAAGCAGCAGCTACACCTTAATTGGTGAGATTGTGGAAAGTCCCAATCTCAATAAGAACTAAACATGGATCTAAGAACTGTAAAACAACGATTTGAAATAATAGGCAATGCGCCTATGCTGAATCGTGCATTGGACATAGCTGTGCAGGTAGCAGCTACCAATATGTCAGTGCTCATAAACGGTGAAAGTGGAACTGGAAAGGAAAACATTCCGAAAATCATTCATGCCTACAGCGCAAGAAAGCACGCGCCTTATATCGCTGTGAACTGCGGAGCCATACCGGAAGGCACCATTGACAGCGAGTTATTTGGCCACGAGAAAGGCTCATTCACCGGAGCAACAGATGCGCGCAAAGGCTATTTCGAAGAGGCGAACAACGGAACGATTTTCTTAGATGAAATAGCAGAATTGCCAGCATTGACCCAAGTCCGTTTACTGCGCGTTTTGGAAACAGGCGAGTACATCAAGGTGGGCTCATCAAAAGTTCAGAAAACAAACGTGCGCGTTGTAGCTGCCACTAACGTTGATTTTAGTGAAGCCATCAGAAATGGAAAGTTTCGAGAAGATTTGTTTTATCGCTTGAATCAAGTTCCTGTTTTTCTACCAGCCCTTCGAGACAGAAAGGAGGACATTCCTATGCTTTTTGCAAAATTCACCACGGACTTTTCTGAAAAATACAAAATGCCAATTCTCAGCATGACAAGTGATGCGCGTGAATTGCTTATCAATTATTCGTGGCCCGGAAACATTCGTCAACTGAAGAACATTACAGAGCAAATGAATGTGCTGGAGCAAGAGAGAACTATCTCGGCTGAAACACTTCGTTTCTATCTGCCTCAAGAGGGTTTTGGCTCCCGTTCGATGGTAGTGGCAGGTAATAAAAATACCGACCCCAATCAATTTAGCGAGCGTGAGATATTGTACAAAGTCCTCTTCGACATGAAGAACGACTTGAATGATCTGAAATCACTCGTGCTGGGAATGATTCAAGCCGGTGGTCAGATGGAGCACAATGAACAAAATGTGCAATTGATGCAGAAGGTTTTCATGAATGAAAATGACTCAGTCAGCGCTTCTAACTCGTCAGGAATGACTCCTTTAAGCGGTGGTTTGATACACATGCCAAATGGACATCATAATGCACAACCAACTCAGCAGCATGAAGAAGTGGAAGAATCGCTGTCGTTGCAGGATTCAGAAAAGGAGTTCATTTTGAAGGCACTTAAAAAACATAAGAACAAGCGAAAATTCGCAGCAGAAGAACTGGGAATTTCAGAACGCACTTTGTATAGAAAGATTAGAGAGTACAACTTGCCTAACAAAGCCTGAACGACAGTAACCAATTGCACAGAGGTTGTAATTTGAAAAAAATCATCTACATATCTGCATTATTTCTAATCTTCAGCGGTTGCGGCATTTATTCTTTTACAGGAGGTCAGTACAGCGGTGCTAAAACTTTTTCGGTAGACTACATCAAGCCTCAGACAGCGCTTGCAACGCCTACTTATTCGCAAAAGTTGACCGAATCATTGAAAGATTTGTTGCTTTCGCAAAGCCCACTGAAACTAGTGGAAACCGATGGAGAACTGCATTATGCTGGGGCGGTAACTGATTATAGGATTACCCCCGTTGCCATTCAAGGCGGTGAAGCGGAGCAAGCCTCGTTGAACCGATTGACCATTTCTTTAAAAATCAAGTACACAAACAACATCGAAAGCGACTTGAATTTTGAAAAATCGTTCACCAAGTTTGCAGATTACGATGCTGCAACTGATTTATTTAGCGTTGAAGAAGAACTTTGGCGTCAAATCAACGAACAACTTACCATAGAAATTTTTAATGCCAGCGTTGGAAACTGGTGATTGAGTGCGTGAACAAGGACATCATAAATAAAGCTATTGAAAATCCTGAACTACTTGTTCAGATGAACGCTGACGATTTGGAAAAAATTTCGGCTCAGTTTCCTTATTTCTCTGCGGCACAAATTCTACTGAGTAAGAATTACAAGCAAAACAACGACTACCGTTTTGCAGACCAAGTAGGCCATGCCGCGCTTTACACAGGCAACCGTAACACGCTTTATCATTGGCTGAAGGAATCCGAAATGGCTAAGTCAACAGCTGCTGTTAGACCTAATGAAATTGTAGCTACACCATCATTTGCCGTTGAAGAAAAGTTGGCCATTTTAGAAGATGTAACAGAAAACAAACCATCCTTCACACCTCAACTACTTGAAAATTTCGATACGGGCAACACAGAAATTGTGGAAGTCGATTCTTCCTTCACAGCGGATGTAAAAGGCCTCGTTAACTTTATTCTAAATGATGGAGACGAAACTCAGAAAGAAAACGAGAGCATTGCTGTCAAACTGCTGCACGAAGAGGAACCCGATGTTGCATTAAAAGTTGACAAGGCAGCCAGTCCAAATCTGCAGGCGAGTGATTTGGACGATATGCAGCGAGAAATCCTTATTGAAGCGGTGCACAGCAGTATTGAATTGGAAGTTGCACAAGACATGCTGACGGAGGATGAATTGGTAAGCGAGGAATTGGAAGCAGAAGACGAAAATCCATTTACATCAATAACTGCCGATAGTTATGCCGATTGGGTATTTAAGCGTTCGAAGCAGATCCACTTTGCTGAAAATGATCCCAATCACACCGATGATAGTTCATTGACCCCACCGCTGGGCGATTGGAAGCATCTTTCGGATGAAGAACTACAAGCCAAACCAGAAGCGGAGCAAGAACTCAACAATGAAGAGTTGGCTGTTCGGCCAGAACCGGTCAAGCGGATGATTGCCGTTGATTTTGCTCAGCAGCAGCGCGACCTTATTGATAAGTTCATACGAACTGAACCTAAGATTACAAGGAACAAATCGGTGGACTATACTCCCGGCAATATGGCCAAAGAAAGCCTTGAAGAAGACCTTTCTTTTGTTACTGAGACCATGGCCGTTTTGTTTGCCAAACAAGGCCGTTTGGACAAGGCAAGGAAGGCTTTCAAAAAATTGATGGAGCAACATCCTGAAAAAAGCGTTTATTTTGCCGCCCAATTAAAAAATTTAGACAAGCTCAAAAAACCATAAAATCATGTTCATCGTTATTCTCGCTGTTATTGTTGCTGTGCTATTGGCACTTGTAGTATTGGTTCAAAACCCAAAAGGAGGAGGCCTAGCAACTGGCTTTCAAGGTGTAGCTCAAGTAGGTGGTGTGCAACGCACTACCGATTTTCTTGAAAAAGCTACCTGGTACTTATGTGCAGGACTTTTTATTCTCTGCCTAGTATCCTCACGATTCTTCGCTACCAGCACTTTAGATGAAGCTGGCGATGAGGGTGAGGCCCCAACGGAACAAACTTCAGAAGGCGGTGCGGACCCAGCTGCTAATCCAGCGCCTTAGGAATGTTTCAAATAAAAAATTGAACGAAATGTCAGTGAGAATTCAAATCACTGACATTTTTTTTGCTGATACCTGACAAAATTTTCCTAAAAATCTGACACCGACCGCATGGCACAATAGCTGTCAATTGGGCTGTCGGAAAATTTTCCATTCAATCAAACATAAGATTAACCAATAAAAATTCAAATTCACATGTCAGAAAAATTCATTCCAGTTGCAGGAACGAAAAACAGAGTTTTCGTTAAGCCCTCTGAAGCTGTAGAAAAAACCGTTTCGGGTATTATTATCCCTGATAACGCCAAGGAAAAACCATTGATGGGAACAGTAGTTTCAATAAGCGATTCTGATGAGGATGATAAAAAGCCAAAAGTGAAAGCTGGGGACACTGTCCTGTACGGAAAATATGCTGGAACTGAGGCTACAGTTGATGGAGTAGACATTTTAATAATGAGGGAATCGGACATTGTTGGCAAACGTGTTTAATTTCTCCTTGAATAACAAATTTCCAATTCAATAATAAAAATAGGCAAAATCTAAACAAATGGCAAAAGAAATAACCTTTGATACCAGCGCTCGTGAGAAGCTGAAGGCAGGCGTTGATGCTATGGCAAACGCAGTGAAAGTGACCCTTGGACCGAAAGGCCGCAATGTGGTTATCGACAAAAAATTCGGTGCTCCACAAATCACAAAAGATGGTGTGACCGTAGCGAAAGAAATAGAACTGAAAGACCCAATTGAAAATATGGGTGCACAAATGCTGAAAGAAGTAGCCAGCAAAACTGCGGATATCGCAGGCGATGGAACTACTACAGCTACTGTACTTGCACAGGCTATCGTTACTGGTGGTTTGAAGAACGTAGCCAGCGGTGCTAATCCAATGGATTTGAAACGCGGTATCGACAAAGCAGTTGAATCCATCGTAGCTGAGTTGAAAAAACTAAGCAAGACTATTGGCAACGACACTGCTAAAATCAAACAAGTGGGTTCTATCTCTGCAAACAACGATGAAGCTATCGGAACCCTGATCGCAGAAGCCATGCAGAAGGTGGGCAACGAAGGCGTTATCACTGTAGAAGAAGCTAAAGGAACGATGACGGAAGTGAAAACTGTGGAAGGTATGCAATTCGACCGCGGTTACCTTTCTCCTTACTTCGTTACCAATGCAGAGAACATGGAAGCTGAGTTGGAAAACGCTTACATCCTTATCTACGATAAGAAAGTGAGCACAATGAAAGAGCTGCTTCCAATTCTTGAGAAATCAGCGCAATCTGGCCGTCCGCTTTTGATCATCGCAGAAGATGTAGACGGTGAAGCATTGGCGACACTGGTTGTAAATAAAATACGTGGTGCACTGAAAGTAGCTGCTGTAAAAGCTCCTGGTTTTGGTGACCGCAGAAAAGCAATGTTGCAAGACATCGCTATCCTCACAGGTGGACAAGTCATCAGCGAAGAAACTGGTTTGAAACTAGAGAACGCTACACTCGAAGACCTTGGAAATGCTGAGAAAATCACCATTGACAAAGACAACACAACCATAGTGAATGGTGCTGGAAGTAAAGATGCTATTACAGCGCGCACAAAAGAAATCAAAACTCAAATAGACAAAACAACTTCGGACTACGACCGTGAGAAATTGCAGGAGCGTCTTGCGAAACTCGCAGGTGGTGTTGCGGTATTGTACATAGGTGCAGCTACTGAGGTTGAAATGAAAGAGAAGAAAGACCGTGTGGACGATGCATTGCATGCAACACGCGCAGCTGTAGAAGAAGGCATTGTGCCAGGTGGTGGTGTTGCTCTTATCCGCGCTGCAAAGGGTCTTGAGAAATTGAAAGGCCTGAATGAAGATGAGCAAACAGGTATTGCGTTGGTACTTCGTTCTATCGAAGAGCCACTTCGCCAAATAGTTGCAAATGCAGGTGGTGAAGGCGCAGTAATCGTAAACAAAGTGCGCGAAGGCAAAGATGACTTCGGTTACAATGCCCGCACTGAAGTATTCGAAAACCTGATAGCTGCAGGTGTTATCGACCCAACGAAAGTGGTTCGTGTAGCACTTGAGAATGCTGCTTCTATCGCAGGTATGTTGCTTACAACAGAATGCGTCATCAGCGACATCAAAGAAGAAGGTCCAGCCATGCCTCCAATGGGCGGTGGCGGAATGGGTGGTATGATGTAATCGCTTTAAGTTTTTATCAGATAATTGAAAAGCCCCTTCAAGTGATTGAAGGGGCTTTTTGTTTTCTTTTCAAATGGTTCTTTATTGCTTCACCATCTTCTTGGTATCCATTATTTTTCCATCTACCACAAGGGCGTAGCTGTACACACCGCTTGTAAGGTCATCAGCAAATACATTCAACTGGCCTGCACCTTTGGTGGTTATGTCAGTAGCTTGGATCAACTTACCACCTGCATCATAGAAAAGGATTTGAGCTTTGCTGAAATCATCATTGATGTTGTAGTTGATAGTAGTTTGCTCAGCAAATGGGTTGGGAACGTTTTGGTTAAGGATGATGGATTTGTTGGATAGAATAATATCTTTCTCTGTAACATTTCCATCTATCTCAAAGCTTCGTGTATCATTTGCAACTGTGCAACATGAGTTCAGTTGGATTTCCAGTTCATCAATCCTTGCTTGCTGCTCCTGCATTCCTTTAACGAGTATTGGTATCAGTTCAACATATCTAACTCCCAAATGACTTGCAGTTTCTCCAGTTGGATTGCCCTCATCATCCACAATCGAATGATTCATTTGCTGAACGATTTCGGGAAATATATTCTGCACCTGTTGGGCTGAAAAACCGAAACTTGTTGCCTCCGGTAGTACAATGTTCAAATCATTATCCTGATTCCAATTGTAGCTGATAGCATCGAGCAATAAAATTTTACTTAAAGAACTATCTATGGGTTGAATATTGGTTTTCAACGATTCATCGGATGTGTAGACCGTTCCTGCTACATCAAGGAAGCCTGTTATCTTGACATCCCCATTGAAATATCCAGACCAATTGGTTAATCCTGCGGAAGCAGTAGCATATAATCCGTAGGCAGCGCCACCACCCAGTGCCTTAGCATATACACCATAGTTTGCATTGCTAAAAGCACCTCCGTCACCATTGGCATAAACCCCGAAGTTGGCTATTGTATTACTTGTTGCATATCCATTGAAATTACCTCCGTAGTTTTTGTTTGCTCCTTTGGTATATGAGTAAAACCCATAATTCTCTTCCGCATAAGGAGGACCAAAACTTTCCAGGTCAACTCTGTTGCCATAATTAAAGTAACTACCACCTATCATGTCTGTATGAATACCATGTTCTGGAATACCGGATTCGGTTGCATCATAGTAAACGTCTAGTCTTGCATTTACTGCCGGCTGAACTCCTATTCCCACATTGCCCGGAACACATGCCCCAGCGCCATAACCCATGGCTAAGTCAAGACCTCCATTTACAATGTTCCAATCGCAAACACCACCACCCCCAATAGTCTGCCATGTTCCATCACCACCTAAATAGCTGTTGGGATCGTTGTTGAAGTCAAGCCTCTTCAAACGATTGTCTTGAGGCTGACCTGCAGTTACCATTTCACCAAAAATCACACAGTTGGCAGCAGTGTTTGGTATGTCCTGGAAACGACCATTACCGGCTACATCCAATCTTTCGAGAGGAAGAGGTTCCTCAATTCCGACACGCTGCTCCTCACCATAACAGTTGATATACAAATTGCCCTCCGCAGTAGACCTGAAATCAACTGCTACAGGGTCGACATCACTAAGTGTTTCAGATATACGTAATTGAGCATCAGTTATGTTGCTGGTACCGGGATCGTGCACATGCAATCTGCGCTGCGGTTGCCTATTTATTGGTGTGTAGTGGAATTCGTCACCAATGGCCACACGTCCGCCATCCATGCCACTGAACCGCATAATTTCTAGACCATCAGCACTGCCAGCTCCACTTGCGTCAAGGCCAGAGCCATTTACAAAGCGAACTACCAATTGGTCAGGGCCAATGCCACCTCCATAGTCGCTGTTGTCGCCAAATGCAAACACTCCTTCGGTAATATCATTTCCCAAAGCGCGAAGACCAGTGTACATAAAGTCGCTGTTGGTGGAGTAGGTAACTCCTATGCGCATCCACGTGCGGTATCCTAAAGCAAGCGGCCCGTTTGCAGGCTCTTCCATTAAGTGAAGCGCACTGTGCGGACCAGCGGCAGCCTAGGGACTAGCTGTTGGCGTTATGCCTACAAACCCTGTGGTGTTGACACCTGCAAAGCCATTGATAGTGGCATTACTGGAACCATTGATGCGTATGCGCTGATTGCCACCTGCAGTTTCGAAACGCATGCCATTGCTAAGGCTTTGCAGCCCTATCCAGGGAGTAGTGTTCGCCTCAGCATAAAGACGGAAACGTTCTATTTGGTTATTGGGTATGAGATTGATCCCGGTATACAGTTGCCAATTAGTTACCTCATTTGACAATCCATCGGTTCGGAAAAGGTCTCCAAGTGAAGCGGCATTTCTTCCCAAGTGCAATAGAGAGCTATGCGTGTTAAGTCCAAGGCCCAGCAGACCCTGATCATTCAAAGTCATACGCATGATATTGCGCGTAAAGAAGTTAATGTCGGATGCAGCAGAGTTGGCTTTGTGAATGATGTCTAGGTCGAAAACGACAGCTGCATCCCAACCAAGAAAGTCAGTTGCAATACCAGAATTATTGTCAAGTTCACTAACTTGACAATAGGCCTCTGACATATGAATGTAGAAAAACAAGGTCAGAAGCAGTAATAATTTGGTGAACATAATTTTACTAATTATTTAGAACTTTGAAGAGAAACTTATTTCCCTTTTCATCCATAACCACGAAAAGATAAAGCCCCTTTGCCCTGGCAGAAATATCTATCTGACTTTCTCGAAAACACCTTGTACTGGAAAGCATGACCTGTCCATTTGAACTAAAAATCATAACATCAAAAAGCCCTGATGAGGCAATCCTGACCAACCCGTCAAAACAAACTGTAGGCGCTAGACTTGTTAATGGTATTAGATTGCTTTCATCAATATCTGTTGGCCATGCGTATGACGAATCAAGAGATAATCGGAAGTCATCAATGTTATAGTATGCGTGCTTATCCCATATTGTACCGGGGCCATCTGTCAGTGTACTTTCATTGTCGTAAAAGTTACCAATACAAAGCATATCGTATTCTGCGTCCGCAATGAAACTTCCTTTGATTAGATTCCAATGAGCAGTATCATAACAAATAGTGTCAATTTTCCAATGTGACCAATTGTCCACGAGTAACTCAGATTCCACTATCGGTCCATTCAAAAATTTCACACCCAGATTGTTGCTCGCCTTCTGATTGGTGCTTTTGTCTGCTTTGTTTAGCCTGAAACTAAAATAATAAGTAGTTCCGGGTATCATGGGTTCATTGAGGTTTGTGCCAACTATCTCCCTGTATAAAACATCAGTGGGATTAGGATATATATATAGTCCAATATATCCGGAGCCATCAAATGCTTCTTGATATGACTCTGTATTATTGGGTACTCCAACTAAATCAGAACAAACATTGTAATAGTCAACACTATTGAGAACACTATCCCAACCGAGAACTAAAGAAACTTGACCTAATCCATATGGGCATTCTTCATACTCCTCAAAACTTCCATTAGGCACAAGATTCTGACTCCATCCAAGGACAGGCATCAGCAAAAACAAAAGGGCTTTACTTTTCATGTTGTTGTAAAGGATGAAAATGGTTTTGGTCTTTGAAATAGAAAGTTGATGCGAAGCAAGCAAAGACATTTGGAAGAAACTCGCTTTGGGGTCGGGCTAACATTTTGTTTTACAAAACGCATCGTACTCAACCCTACTGTTGCAAATCAGTTCATAGGCTTGCCTCCCTTATAGTGATGGTGGTGGGTATAGTGAACATAGCAGCCCTTGTTAGCGCAGGGGCTGTTTGTTTTTCAAAAGAAAAAGGAATGCCTGGGGGGGTGAAAAGAGACATGATTAATAGGTTAAGTAAGTCAAACGTAAATCAAATTTTTCGTTTGTGGTTCTTCTGCTGCGTTATTAAATTATGAACGGAAGAATTGGTGAGCGTTTGGTATCGGGCTGCAAGCCCGACACAGTGGGTGGCACGGGTTACGCTGCGCTAAACCCGCGCCATGGAGTTATCGCTTTGGTACTTCGTTCTATCGAAGAGCCATTGCGCCAAATAGTAGCTAATGCTGGTGGCGAAGGCGCAGTAATCGTAAACAAAGTGCGCGAAGGCAAAGACGACTTCGGTTACAATTCCCGCACTGAAGTATTCGAAAACCTGATAGCTGCAGGTGTTATCGACCCAACTAAAGTGGTTCGTGTAGCACTTGAGAATGCTGCCTCAATCGCAGGTATGTTGCTTACAACAGAATGCGTCATCAGCGACATCAAAGAAGAAGGCCCAGCCATGCCTCCAATGGGCGGTGGCGGAATGGGCGGAATGATGTAATCGCCTTAAGTTTTTATCAGATAAATGAAAAGCCCCTCCAAGTGTTTGAAGGGGCTTTTACTTTTGAAGTCCATCATTCAAACCAATAACATGAGTAAAACAATCGCACTCCTCACGATCTTGAATCTGATTTATTCAGCTATGAGTTGCCAGATGGATACAATACAATTAAAAAGATTCTATCGCAATGGTATTCTCAAAGCGGAGGGACCGGCAATCAAGTCAAATTCTGGAAACGAAATACCAATAGGGGAATGGAGATATTATTACTCTAACGGAAAAATGAGAAGTCATGAAGACTGTCACTTCAACAAAGACCTTTCGGATTACTATGTACCGTTTGATAGTTCGTGGCATAAAAATGGAAATATTCGATTGTCATCAATTGCGGATACTCTCGGGAATTATGAGAGAAAAAGTTGGCGTAAAGACGGCTCGCTATCTCAATTGTATCGGGGAAACGCTAACTACGGAGAATTTAAGCGGTATTCAAAAGACCATTCAGTGAGATCTCATCAGATTCTTATTGGCATTGCACATGCCAGACTTCCCGTGCGATACAGAAGAGCAAGAAACTACCATGCTGCTGAAAACCTCAATCCCAAACTCACCCTAAACAATGGAAGCAAACACAAAACTCTTAGAAACAAGTATTTTGGTTTGATATACATGAAAGAAGATTCGCTTCCTACACTCGCAGTTCTCAATGGGTTTCGAAGTGACACGCTATTTATGATGAAACTCAAAACGGTCTATCGTCTTAATGGTCACTTTGATACAACAGAAGCCTTAGTTGTAAAGTATTCAGATATTGATTCATTGTTGCTTTGGCACAATGGTAACAGGGCGAGATCAACAAATTATGAAATCATTTTAAGTGTAGCCGTAGGTGCCGCCACGATTCTGCCCATTGCAACAATTGGTATGTTGCTATCCACGGGCATCTATGCTTCCGATTTTGCGTTTTTAGGAGGTCTTGCTGGGTTTTCTGCATCAGGGGTATTTGGTGCAAAAGCGCTTTTTCAAGAGACACCTAAAGTAATTAGAACCAAGGAATGGAATGTTTCGCTGGAATAATTTCCAATAGTGCGGGCTTTATACCCAGCCTCTAATGGGCGGAATGATGTAATCGCATGAAGTTTTTATCAGATAATTGAAAAGCCCCTTCAAGTGATTGAAGGGGCTTTTTCTCTTATAGCGCCTTTTTACTTACTCATTTCCTTCACATCCACTCTGTCATATGCTGCGCAATGATTATTCTTAACACAAGAAGTAAGCAGAACACTTGTCAAAATGATGACTGCTGCTGCAATTAGGTTCCTTTTCATGATACTGACGTTTTTAAAGATTTGAAAAAATTCGTTGCCACATAACAACGAATAGTTCTCAGCATTATTGCGCGGACTTTTTAAACGTTGCACAGCATTATTTCATTCACAGATATTCGCAGTGTGAATATTCTGTTGCGTTCTCTCATATCTCTGTTCCTTCTTTGTGTCGTAGCCATAGCCGCGCATGGGCAGGAGGACGGCTATTTCAGCAGGATAGAAAAGGTATTGCCTGCCCTCGGAGCCAGGCAACAATGCGATACCATTCTAGCAGTTCCCTACAATGAAATGGTTGCAGACTTCGACCTTTCCATTTCAATGTTGCACAAGGCATATGGTCAAGCCTCCAAATCTTCATATGCGTTGGGTCAGGGTCGTGCATCGGAGAAGATGAGTATTGTGCACTACCTAAAAGGCGAGTACGATTCAGCAGCGTTTTACAATTTGCGCGCGCAAGAAATTTTTGAAAGGCACAATCACACCGAAGAGCTTGGAGCAGCTCTAAGTAGTTATGGGTACATGGTGAAAAGGCGCAATCTGCCAGAGGCTTTTCGCCTGATGCGAAAGGGAATAGGCATTCTCAAAAACGAAAAATCGAATGGAAATTTGCCTTCTGCTATTGACAATTTTGGAGTACTGCACGAGATGAATGGGGAATTGGACAGCGCTGTCTTTTAT
Organism: Flavobacteriales bacterium; assembly: GCA_031414655.1. GTDB lineage: Bacteria > Bacteroidota > Bacteroidia > Flavobacteriales_D > Sanyastnellaceae > JANNVZ01. Next base: position 175,780 of record JANNVZ010000003.1, on the reverse strand, counting down.
TATTCTCAAGCACTTGCCATGAAAGAGGAGTTGCGCGATAGCGTGGGAATACCTTACAGTCTGAACAATCTTGGAGGCGCATTTTTAATCGAAAAAAAACATGAAGCAGCACTTCCTTATTTCGAAAAGGCATACGCCATAAGGCAGCAACAAAACGATGCGTTTGGGGTGCTGGAAAGTCAAAGCCTGTTTGGCGATTTGTACAAAAACTGGGATAAATCAGCCGAGGCTATTCAGTGGTATGAGCTGAGCAATGCAGGTTGCGACTCCATTCAATACCCGTTTCTGAAACAATACAATCTTGAACAACTTGCCACTTGCTACGAAGCAACGGGCAATCCGGACCTTGCTTTGAGGGCCTTGCGCGGTAGCATGCTTATCAAGGACAGTTTGCTAAATGAAAAAAATCTTAAACAGATAAACGAACTTGAGCAAAAATTCAAGTCTGCAGAAAAGGACAAATCCATCGCTCAATTGGAAGAAAAAAATCTGAAGCGCAGGCAATTCATCCTTGTTGTTTCCTCAGCGCTATTGCTTGTGTTGTTCGGTTCACTTCTCTACTCGCAAGTGCAAAAGCGCAAGGCCAGAGCAGCTAAGGACCAGGCAATTATTGAAGAACGCGACAGAGGAATAGAAGCCGTATTTACTGCAACAGAAGAAGAGCGAAGAAGAATTGCCAAAGACTTGCACGATGGCGTAGGCCAGCAACTAAGTGGTTTGCGCTTGAGTTTTGAAGGGCTTTCCATCGACATCAAAAACGCATTGCCAAATGATGCTGAACGCCTGTTGAAATTGAATGACGTATTGGATGAGGCGTGCAACGAGGTGCGCAACATTTCCCATCGCATGATGCCCAAGTCGCTTTCTGAAACAGGGTTACTTCCTGCCATTGATGATATGCTGCGCAAAAGCATTGGACTCAGCGGAATAGCTTATCGACTTGAGCATTTCAAAGTGGAAGACGAACGTTTCCATGAAAGGATAGAGTTGGGTTTGTTCCGGGTGTGTCAGGAATTGGTGAATAATATTCTGAAGCATAGCGGAGCCACGGAAGTGGTCGTGCAGCTTTTCAAATCGAAGACGAACCTCGTACTTATTGTTGAAGACAATGGCAAGGGTTTCTCACCTCAATCGAAAAAGGATGGCATAGGCCTGACCAATATTACAAGTAGAATAAACACGGTGGATGGCGAGGTAACTTGGCAGCCCGGACCGCAACAGGGTACCGTAGCCACAGTGCGCGTGCCCATTGCTTAAATGCACTCAGTGGGCTTCATCTATCTTCACCGCTTTTCCATAAATAAAATAGAACTATCTGATGCTAAGATCCATGACAGGTTTCGGTAAGGCCGAAGGCACCGTTGGCAATAAAAAATATACCGTAGAAATAAAATCGCTCAACAGCAAACAACTCGATTTGAACATGCGCATGCCAAGCGCTTATCGCGAGAATGAGCTGGAATTGCGCTCATGGCTTACTGACAATATTCAGCGTGGCAAAAGTGATATGCTCATTTACTACGAGAGCCTGGAAGTAGAAAAGCGAATGAGCATTAATAAGCCACTGATGGTGGCGTATTACAAAGACTTGAAAGAAGTAGCGGACTCTGTTGGGATGAGTGGTGGCGATTTTATGAATGCTTTGATTCGCATTCCTGACATAATGAAACCCGAAAACACCGAGGTAGACGAAAACGAATGGTTGGGCTTACAGAAAATTGTAAAAGATGCGTACGCAAAATTTGATGGCTATCGCCAATCAGAAGGGGCCAAACTGAAAGATGATTTTGTTTTACGAATAAAACTAATTTTAGAATACCGCGAACAATTGAACGCACCCATTGCTGAGCGCAATAGAAAAGTGCGTGAAAAATTGCGCACCAATCTAGACGAGCTCATTCCGCCTAACAAGGTGGATCAAAATCGCTTCGAGCAGGAGTTGATATATTATTTGGAGCGCTTAGATATCAGTGAAGAATACCAAAGGCTTCTCACTAACTGTGAACATTTCAACGAAGAATTGAGTGGCGAAGCATCAGGAAAAAAACTCGGCTTCATATCACAGGAAATAGGACGCGAGATAAACACTATAGGAAGCAAAGCCAACGATGCAGATATGCAAAAACTTGTGGTGAAAATGAAGGATGAATTGGAGAAAGTGAAGGAACAGATCAACAACGTTCTGTAAAAGCTGTTTACTAGTATTATTGAAATTTAGAACAATCACATTTGCAAGGCAAAGCCATCATATTCTCAGCACCCAGCGGTGCAGGTAAAACCACCATCGTCCACCACCTGCTGGAGGTGGAGGACTTGAAACTTTCCTTTTCTGTTTCTGCAACTACGCGTTCAAAACGACCGCACGAAACGGACGGAAAGGACTACTACTTCATGAACGTAGATACCTTTTTGAAAAGGGCACAGGCAGGAGAGTTTGTAGAGTGGGAGGAAGTGTATACGGATCAGTTTTATGGCACTCTAAAATCAGAGGTTGAGAAAATATGGAAGGAAGGCCGCAACGTCATTTTTGATTTAGATGTGCAGGGCGGTTCAAATCTGAAGAAGATATTTGGAGATAAAGCACTCGCTGTTTTTGTGCGCCCACCCAGTATTGAAGTACTTCTTTTTCGTTTGCGCAACCGCAGCACCGAGACGCCTGATAAAATTGCAATGCGCATTGAAAAGGCTCGACATGAGTTGACCTTCGAATCGAAATTCGATGTGGCGATCGTGAATGACATTCTGGAAGATGCCTTTATACAAGCCGAAACCAAAGTGCGCGAATTTTTAGATAAGTGAAAAAAGTAGGACTCTATTTCGGTTCGTTTAACCCAATACATATTGGTCACTTAATCATTGCCGAATACTTTGCAACTCAAACAGAAATGGACGAAGTATGGCTTGTGGTAAGTCCCCACAACCCCCTAAAAAATATGGACGAGCTTGTTGGAGCGCATCACCGTCTTGAAATGGTAAAGTGTGTGGTAGCAGGAAACAACCGTGTGTTTGCATCTGACATTGAATTCTCGCAGCCTAAGCCATCTTATACCTGCAACACACTACGCACTCTTACAGCTACTTTTCCAAAGTACGCTTTTGCACTCATTATGGGAGAGGACAATATGCCCACTTTTCATAAATGGAAGGAATACGAATTTATTCTAGAAAATTTCCCCATTAAGATCTTCCCACGGTTCGATACTATTCATGATGATGAAGAAATTGAGTGGAAAAAATATGATGTGCAAATGATGAAGGCACCACGTCTTGAAATCTCTTCCACAGCCGTGAGAAGTTTGCTTAAAGAAGGAAAGAGCCTTCGCTATCTTCTGCCGGAGGAGGTTATCCGCTACATCGGTAAGCATCAACTTTTTGTCTGAATTGGCCAACGAAAAACGCGCCATCTGGTAGGGAAACACTCCACCATGTTTGTATTTGTTTTGATTTTGAACCGCGCTGTAATAGCTGTGAAGACTGGACTCAGCCGTGTATTTTCGGAATTGGCACGGTGGTTGAAAATCCAGCAAGTGTAGTTCCATCGTAAATCAAGTTGAACATAAAAAAAACCTAATACAATGAGCGAGCTAAAGAACAAATACTTCGCAATGAAGCAACAAGCAATTGAAAACATGCAACACGGTAACGTAAATGCGTACCTAGCGAAGTTGGTAGTGTTAGACGACCTACGCATGCAGATGATTCAAATGACATCAGGTAGATAAATAACCACATAACTGCGTTTACTTAATGGACTGCGCAGTTTGTTTTTCCAGTACATAGGTTTAAGGTTGAATGGAACGCCATCCTAAAAAGGGTGGCGTTTTTTATTGATTGTAACTCGGGCTATCTGGCTGTAATCTTCCCTATTTCGCCATATCATTCATGTAGTTATCATTGCGGATTCGCATTGCTACAATTCCCTTGGGAATTTTCTATTTCATATACAAACTTTGGATTGGCTTGGTATTCTGGCTGACACTGTTGCTGATGTATCCATTTTTTTGGATTCTTCTTCGGAAAAAGAAGCATTATTCTGCTGCTTTTCAGCTTAAGTGCTGGTGGTCGCGCATGTTTCAGGTGCTGCTCTTTTGCCCAGTAAAGGCAAACTTTAAAGCAGCGTTGCCAAAGCCACCCTATATCATCGCTTCTAATCACGGTTCCTATCTCGACACTGTTTTTATGTACAGTGTTTTCCCTGACTATTTTCTATTCATAGGAAAAGGCGAGTTGCTGAAGTGGCCTTTGTTTAGGCTTTTTTTCAGAAGGATGGACATACCTGTGGAACGAAACAATTCTAAGAAAGCATACAACGCTTTGCAGAAAGCTTATGAAGCGATTGACCGTGGAGAGTGTATTGCGATTTATCCCGAAGGAACCATTCCACATTCGGCACCTCGAATGAAGGTTTTTAAGAATGGTGCTTTTAAAATGGCAATAGACAAGAATGTGCCCATCGTTGCTGTAACGTGGCGCAACAACTATCGTGTAATGTTGGATCCTGCAAAGCTCTTTCAATTCAGTCTGCCTCAGCGAATTCAGGTAGTTATTCATGAGCCTATCATGCCAACAGGCAGCAGCGATACAGATTTGATGGCTTTACGCAATTCTGTATTTGAGGCGATCAATTCTGCACTTGAGCCTGCATTTCAAAAGAAAAATAACAGCGCGAATAATCCTACTTGAATTGAAAAAACTCTCTATTCTAATTCCAGCTTACAATGAAGAAATGACGATTGCACTTGTGCTAGACAGGCTTGCTGGCGTGCAGCTGATAGGCGGAATCGAAAAGGAAGTAATTCTGATAAATGATGCCTCTACAGACAGAACGAAAGAAGTGGTAGAGCAGTACATTCGATCTGGTTCCAATATCCATATTCAACTGTACTCGCATGAAGTGAACCAAGGTAAAGGCGCTGCCATTCACAAAGCAATAGAGCTTGCAACAGGTGATTACATTATCGTGCAAGACGCTGATTTGGAATACGACCCTGAAGAATTTAATGAATTGTTGAAGCCTGTATTTAGGGCCAATGCGGATGTGGTGTATGGATCACGCTTCATGGGTGGCAATCCGCACCGTATACTTTTTTATTGGCACAGCCTCGGAAATAAGTTTCTTACTTCTGTTAGCAACGCTTTTACCAATCTGAACCTTACGGATATGGAAACATGTTACAAGCTGATCAGAACAGACATTGCCAAAAGTTTATTGCTGAAAGAGCAGCGCTTTGGATTTGAACCTGAGGTGACTGCAAAACTTTCACGAATCAAGAACGTTCGTATCTACGAGATAGGCATCAGTTACTTTGGCCGTACCTATGAAGAGGGTAAAAAAATAGGGTGGCGCGATGGTTTCAGAGCGCTTTGGTGTATCCTTAAGTACAATCTTTTCGACAGAAAATATTTGAAATAGTCAAGGGGCAAAGGAGCTATCGTAATGGATATCAGAAAAGTCATTTAACTATAAACAGTAAACTTCCAATGAGAAAAGCACTTCACTCATTTTTTATTATCTGGACTTTTGCTACAGCGTGTGCTTCAAAGCAAACTACGCAGAAAGCGCAAGTTGTTGAGTCGGCTCCAACGAAGTCTTATCAGTACAGCGCTATGACACCGGAAGAAAGACCATATATAATGCTGCCATCTTTCTGCCTGAATACCGCAACTGCTTTGATAGCTTGGAGTGCACAACCCCCATCAATGATCACAATGAAACTCTTCAACCGTTGGGGAAATGAAGTGGCACTAATCAATGATCCGCACATGGTCCCAGCTGAATTTTTCAGTGCACCACCTGCCAACCTTGCGGATGGCAGTATACTTTTCTATACCATGACCTACGCGCAACTGAATGGTGAAAATATTACCATAACAGGCAGCATAAACTACATGGGTGAAACGTGTTCCAACTGACTTAGTGCTTTCAAGTCCTTACTACTTTTATTACTCTAGCTTTTCACTACTTCTCAGCACATGCAGCGAGTTAGACCTATGGTTGCTTTGCAGAGCAAGCAAACTATGAAATCATAGAATGACATTACTTTTTTCTATTCGGTTTTTGAATTCCACCAACGGATCTTTTGTTGACTGTCTTCAGCATTTACTCGAAATGAATGGGTCCTATTTCAATCAGTTATCCATTGCCGCTTGGATGCCGTGCTTCTTCCAATACCGTTTGCCGTAACTACAAAAAATTTCTTCGCCTGCTTTTATATCGCGCAATGCAACAAGGCAAACAGCGTTGCCTTCTTCCAAAGTTATTCTTGCGTTGTTCCTAAAGCCAGAATTCGAATAACCAATGGCATCATTGGCATACTTAGCAAAACAAATCGCATTCATAGAATCCATGATGACTCCATCAGGCATGTTAATGAAGTATTGATCAATGCCTTGTTCTGCGCGTCCTTTTGCTTCAGCTGGTGAAAGCATTTCTCCTTTAAAGACAGCGATGATTTCGTTCATGTAAATTTTAATGGCAGTTCTCAAACCGTTTCCCGATGTTGTCAGTTGAGAGGCGCTCATGTACAAATAATCGGCCTCTTTGGCTTCTATGGCATTGCTGCAATCTTGCATGGTTTTAGGTAATAAATAGGTGTGCTACCGGATCTTATTGATATACACCAGCACGTGGTAAACTTACAATAAGATCTGAAGCTGCTTTGTTGCATTGCTTTTATTCAACTTATTGCAACTTGTTGCTCTTTCATTCGAATCGACACCTCTAGAGACTTATTTCCAAACCAATGGTTGGAAGTATGGGCAACTGGTCCACACGTTTGGCGGTAATGCGATCAGTGTAGAAAACGTTAGCACGGTTGTATGCATTGGTTACACCTGCATTCATTTCAAGTTTAAGGCTTCCTTTGAATTCAAATGTTCTGCGCAGATTAAGGGCAAGACGATGATAATACGGCAATTTCGATGCACATCGGGTGGCGCAATGCAAGATTTTTTTAGTGTGGGTTTCTTGAAGGTGTACACTTTCCATATTAGAATATTGTAAGCTTATCCTGTAGTTGTGTAACATCTGCTGCTATTCAAAATTGCAGTTTTGCCCAACATTAATCTATAAGAATAAAATGGAAAAGACTACAGAACTTAAAGGGATCAAAGAGATTACCAGCAAACTCAGCAGATACAACAGCAAAAGCTTGTCAGTTTCATTCTCAAAGCATAAAGGTGGCTGGCTAGGTAAACGAATAAAGACCACACTGACCGTACTTCTATGCGCAGCAATGCTGCTTCCTGCCTGCAAGAAAATGTCTAAAACCCAGAAAGGTGCAGCTGTAGGAACTGCAACAGGTGGTGCCATGGGAGCAATCATAGGGAAGGCTTCTGGCAATACTGCCCTTGGTGCCATCATTGGTGCAACAGTAGGGGGCGTAACAGGCGCTGTCATTGGAAATCAAATGGACAAACAGGCAAAGGAAATTGAACAATCGGTTCCGGGTGTAACTGTTGAGAGAGTTGGCGAAGGAATTGTGGTGGAATTCAGCAATAAAATCCTATTCGATTTTGACCAGTCGGGTTTGTCCGCAAGTGCTAAGAGCAGTCTTTCTAGCTTGGTTACGGTCTTGAATCAATACCCCGATACAGACATAGAAATACAAGGACATACTGACAGCGATGGAAGTAACGCTTACAATCAGAACTTATCGGAAGAACGGGCTATTGCAGTATCCAATCACTTAATTACGAAAGGGGTTACTCCCAGTCGCATCACTATCATAGGTTTTGGTGAAAAACTGCCTAAGTATGAAAATGAAACAGAAGAAGGTAAGGCCACCAACCGCAGGGTCGAATTCCTGATTACTGCCAATGAAAAAATGATATCAGACGCGGAAAAAGAAGCAGCAAAAAATTAATAAACACCATAAAAACACACAACAATGAAACACAAAATACTCATACTACTCGGTCTCGTTTTACTCATATCATCCGTGGGCTTTGCCCAGAGCAATATCCGCATAGGTGTGCTGGTAGGTGCCAATATGCAAACCCTTACAGGCACCGACCAAGAGGGTAAAAAGCTGGACAATGACATGCTCCTTGGCTACCACCTAGGCTTAAATGTGCAGATACCTCTTGCACCCCAGTTCTACCTGCAGCCTGGGCTGACGTTCTCCACCAAAGGGGCAAAGGACAACGAGGACGGATTTACATCCACCTCCAGGCTTTCTTACATTGAATTACCTGTGAACTTTGTGTACAAAGGCGCCCTGGGCACTGGGTACTTTATGATAGGCTTTGGCCCCTACATAAGTTATGCGGTGAGTGGAAAAGTGAGTATAGAAGGCGAAGGAGTGAGCAATGAATATGACATTGAATTCAAAAATGAAGTAACTGACTCAGACCCCTTTGTTACTCCTTACCTGAGAGCAATGGACGCGGGCGGAAACATTTTTATTGGGTATGAACTGTCAAACGGCATTTTCGCACAACTGAATACGCAATTGGGTATGTTGAGCATAAACCCCGAGGACAAGCGAATAGAAAATGATGAATCCTCATTGAAGAACACAGGATTTGGGCTTTCGCTTGGGTTTAGATTTTGATGGTTGTAAGCTGCTGGTTTCCACAAACCATATTCTCATTGTTTTTAAATATAAAACAATGAGAATATGGTTTTTGGAAAGGTAAGTCGAGGTAGCTTTTCTTTCTGTTTTCTGGAAATGGAATAGTCTTAGAATCTTTATCCTACCACCACATGGCTTGAAACCTATACATGCAGCCTATTTCTGCTGCATTGCTTCAGCCTACTGCAAGTAGTTGCTCTTTCATTCGAATCGACACCTCTAGAAACTCATTTCCAAACCAATGGTTGGAAGTATGGGCAACTGGTCCACGCGTTTGGCGGTAATGCGATCAATGTAGAAAACGTTAGCACGGTTGTATGCATTGGTTACACCTGCATTCATTTCAAGTTTAAGGCTTCCTTTGAATTCAAATGTTCTGCGCAGATTAAGATCAAGACGATGATAATACGGCAATCGACCACCATTCAAATCAGCGAATTGAATACCTAATGATGAAGAGTTGCTGCCAACGTAGTCTAGCGCCACTCCTCCATTAACGCCTTGTGGCTGATAGTAACCTTGAGTCTGGGTAAATGGCAGGCCGCTACCAAGATTCCAGCGCACACTGAATTCGTATTCTTTTACTTTCTTCTTGCCAAATTTGTAAGTTCCTACAATGTTGGCATTGTGCCTTCGGTCGAATACAGGAGCGTAATTTCTGAATCCATCCCAGCGCTGCACTTTGGTTAGGGAATACACCAGCCACAGATAGAATTTTTTGTCCTCGTATTTCAAAGCTAGGTCGGTACCCGCTGCCCAGCCTGTTTCTATAAGGAAGTCTTTCTTCAAAACTTCAGGCTTATCAGCATTTAATACGTCATCGCTGTACACTTTATTCCGATTGGCGTTGGTCAATTGGCGGAAGTCTTTGTAATAGCCTTCCACATTCACATTCCAGCGCTCAGTGATGTCATATTCGAAACCGGCTATGTAATGGTTAGCGCGCTGCAATGAATTTTTTACCTCGCGAACATCACCATTTGCTGTGGTGTAATTAGTTGGAAGATTTTGCGGAGCAGCAAGGAAACCGTAGAACAAATTGACCACATCGCGGTCGCTGTTAGTTGCCATCAGGTTTTGTGTGTAAATACCGGCAGCTCCCTTCAGGCGCAGTACTTCGCTGGCTTTATACTTTATACCTATGCGCGGCTCTGGAGAAAAAACGCCTAGCGAACCATAGAACTGCATGCGCAAACTGGGTTCAATAATCCAATTGCCGCGATTTATTTTGTAGTCGAAAAAACTATTGAGTTCAGTCGTGTTTTCATTGTAACTCACTTTACTAGTTCCATCCACAAGCGCGAAGGTTTGAAAGTCGGTTCCAAATCCTACTATTTCAACTCCATACTTAATCACGTCTTTGTCCAGAATGTATTTGAATTCGAGCCCTGCATTGAAGCCTTTTATAGAGCTTGTTCTATCTGGAAGGTTCTCTTCGCGAAGTGCAATATCGTATGCGCTGTAAGCGAAATTTCCGCTAATAAGAACCGATGAGGAGGAAGGAACAACTACGAAGTTGCCGCCTATTCCATTGTTTTGCCAAGCTAGCTCACCAAGGTTCTGATATTTACGAACTCCATCATTGAATGAAAAACCAAATAGATTGAATTTCGATCCGTTGCCACCGCCAAACGATACTTTCCCATACAAATCAGTGAAGGTAAAAGGAAGGCCTTCACCGTCATTCACATAGGGATATGCTTTTGGTGAAACCTGATCCAGATGGGAGCGCTTCGCTGAAACGATGTAAGAAATACCACTTCCATTTTCTCTTAGTTTTCTAAATGGTCCTTCCACGTGAGCACGAATACCAAAGGGGTTGATACCAATGCGCCCATCGGCATTCGCCTTGTTGCCATCGCGCGTTGTAATGTCCATGACAGAGGAAATACGGCCACCGTATTGCGCACTGAAACCACCGGTGTATACATCAGCACTCGAAATTACTTCTGTATCAAACACAGAAAACAAACCAATGGAGTGAAATGCATTGTACACAATCATTCCATCCAGCATCACTTTGTTCTGCACTGGCGAGCCTCCTCGCACATACAATTGTCCACCCTGATCGCCTGTGGTAATTATTCCTGGCAGGTTGGTGAGGTATTGAGCAAGGTCGCTTTGACCGCCCACACTAGGTATCGACTTTATGTCCTTTGGGCTGATAGTTTCAGCACCAATGTTCACGTTGTCGCGCTGGTTGCCTTTTTCACCTGTAATAAGGATGTCCTCAATAGTGTCAGCATCTGCTTCGTCCAACAAATAATTTCTAGCAACCAATTGTCCTTCCTTCAGTGTGATTTGTTCACGCACTTCCTTGAAACGAAAATCCTGAATAACCAAAGTATATGTGCCAGCTGGAAGTTTAGTCAGAGCATAGTATCCGTTCTCATCGGTCTGTGCACCGTGCGTGGTGCCCTCCAAGCCTACCACAATAAAACTAACAGGCTGACCGGTCTCCTTGTCCTTCACAAAGCCTTTTATAGTCGCTTGTTGCGAAAACAAATCGGAAGTGGAAGAAAACAAAAGGACGAAAGCGAAGAGACGTATCAAAAATTTCATATCAAACGGATGCAGGTTGGTTGAAAAACAAAGCGGGCGAAAGTAACCGATTGCTTTGGCTGAGGTGGATACCGTCTGTACAAAAGTGTAGTAAATGTTGCGGGTCTGAGAGGCTGTTTTTCTTGCTTGAGAAAGAAAAAAATATTTGAAAATGATTCAATTGATTTTCTCCTTGGGTTGGAGAAATATGCTCATCCAAACTCCACTGTCATCTTCTGAACTCTGTCTTCCAATGATTCAGATGAGGTACGTTCACGCAGTCTGTCCACCATTATGGGGAATGAAAATGGCGTTGGTTTCTCGGGTCGGGTAATGACTATTTTTTGATGGTTGATGCGGTGCATTGCTTTGCGCAAGCGCGGCATTTCCAGTTGGTAGTTTATCACTTCATCATACGCCTGGCGCAGCAATAAATTACTGCTATCATAATCCTCAAACACTTGAAAGATGAGCGATGAAGAGGATTGTAGATGCCTGTCCTTGGTGGGTTGACCGGGATAACCTTTAAACACTAGACCTGATATGGCAGCTATATCGCGGAATTTTCTTCGAGCTAATTCAGCTGAATTCACGCCTTGAAGAATGTCTTGTTCTAAGTTGTTGGAGTCAGTAAGCGCATCACCCAGTGCTTCTTCAATGGGAATGGGTTGATCACTCAGTAACTCAAAACCATAGTCATTATAAGCTAGCGAAAACGTAATGGGATGCAAGCGCCCAATGCGATAGGCGAACAATGCTGCGATGCCTTCGTGCACTAATCGTCCCTCAAAAGGGTAGAACACGGCATGGTGCCCTTCTTTGGTTTCAAAGAGTTCTATTAGAAATTCATTTTCAGCGGGAACGTGCGAGCGTTCCTTTTGCAATGCGATAAGCGGTTGAATTTTTATCAGTTCCGGATCCAAGGCACTTGCTTTCTTCTTATCCGTAAAGGATGACAGTGATGCCGCCTCTGTCATCTTTCTGCGCAGCATATCACTCATCCGCGAGGTAAGGGGTAGTCTGCCGCCTTGCCAAGATGGGCTTCGACCGCTAGTCTTGTTCGATTTTTTTACAAAAGCGGTTAGTTCTTTTATTCGTATCAGCTCGAGGCTCATGCCTGCGAACCAAAAATTATCGCCCTCATTGAACGAGGCCATGAATGATTCTTCCACATGTCCTATGAATCCTCCGCGATTGTATTTCACCGTCATCATAGTATCGCCCACTATGGTGCCTATGCTCATGCGATGTTTGCGGGCTATCCGCTGGTTGCTCACTTTATAAACGCCATCAGTCAGTTTTATTCTGTTGTAGTCATCATAGCTGCTAAGTGATACTCCACCATGCGCAGTGAAGCTGATGACCCACTTCCATTCCTCATCAGTAATGGTCGAGAAACAATAGGTATTTTTTACTTCAGCAAAAATCTGTTCGGCCACAAAGCCTTCACCCAGGGAGAGGGTCACTAAATATTGCACCAACACATCGAAACACATTTGCATGGGTTCGCGCGCTTCTAAGTAATTTTCCTTCATGGCTTGCCTAAGCCCGGCTGCCTCTATTAATTCCAGAGAATTGGTTGGCAGAAAATAGATTCTGCTCTTTGCATCGGGCCGGTGTCCACTGCGGCCAGCGCGTTGCATAAATCGCGCAACGCCTTTTGGCCCGCCTATCTGAATGATGGTTTCAACGGGCGCGAAGTCAACACCCAGATCCAAACTACTGGTGCTTACCACAGCTTTCAGCTTTCCTTCGTACAGCATGTCCTCCACCCAGTTTCGAAGTTGCTTGCTTATGCTGCCATGATGCATGGCCATAATGCCCGCCAGCGAAGGGTCTTCTTCCAATAGTTTGCGGTACCATATTTCACATTGTGCGCGCGTATTGGTAAAAATGATGGAAGATTGTGACGCATGAATTATTGGCAGCAATGGTTTTAGAAGTTTCACCCCCAAGTGGCCTGACCAAGGCATCAGTTCCACTTTGTCAGGCATAATGCTCACCACTTCTATTTCTTTTTTGATGTCCGCCTTTATGATTCGTCCTGCTAATGCACGATCATTTCCGAGCAACACTTGCAATGCCTCTTCCAAGTTGCCTATGGTGGCGCTTATGCCCCAAATCTTCAAGGATGGAGCAATGGTTTTAATTCTGCTTAGCGCAAGTTCTGCCTGCACGCCTCTTTTAGTAGCCAGTAGTTCATGCCATTCATCCGCAACAAATAATTGCAGGGAAGAAAAAAAGGCAGGATAACCTTTGCGAGCCAACATCAAGTGCAAACTCTCAGGAGTGGTAATTAAAATATTAGGGATTTCCTTTTTTTGTAGTGCACGTTCTTCCTGCGTGGTGTCTCCCGTTCTTATTCCTACCGAAAGAGGAATTTTCAAATCAGCAATGACTCGCTCTGCGCTCACCTTTATTTCTTTGGCCAAGGCTCTTATGGGTGTCAGCCAAATCATTCTGAGGCCTTCCACTTTCTTTTCTGCACCCTCAAATTGTGCAATGAAAGGAAGCATCAAAGAATAAGTTTTGCCACTTCCGGTGGGAGCATTTACTAGACCTTCAGCACCCATTTCCATCGACTTCCAGGTTTCCTTTTGGAAGGATTGGGGCCGCCAGCCGCGGGTTTTCATCCATTTTTCAGCTACCTGAAAAGAATGTTTGGATATGGAAGTTGGCTTACTCAATCAATTACTCATTTTTGCAGAACACAAGACCAACGTCTAAATTGGCTTCGTTTTTGAAAAACGGCCCGAACCAAATACAAAATCACATGAAAAAGTTTATTGCTTTTACCCTTTTTATTTTTAGCCTTAACATAGGCTCCATTGCACAAACCGACAAAGACTACAAGGATTTGCTCGCCATGTTTGTGGATGAAAAGTATGAGAAATGTCTCTACAAAGCCGAAGGTTACACCTTGAAAGATGAAACTAAAAAGGATCCGCTGCCTTATTTGTTCATGAGCATGTGCTATTTCGAAATGAGTAAGCTGGATCAATTCAAGGAAAAATACCCGGATGCGTTTAAGAATTCAATGAAGTACTTAAGCAAGTATGGGGGCAAGGACAAGGAGAAAAAATATGCCGGTGATTATGAAGATTTCTTTGGAGATATTCGCACTGCAGCGATGAATGAAGCGGAGTCGCAGTATGACTTGCAGAAGTATACAAAATGCAAAACCATCTATGATCAACTAGTGGATGTGGATGCCAATGATGCTGGTGCTAACCTAATGCTCGGTTTGTCGTTTTCAGGAATGAAGAGCAAGAAAGAGGCTGAAGTTTCCATCAAAAAGGCAATGGTGATTTTGCAAGAGAAAAAGGCCAGTCAAACCAAAGAGCAATTGAACTTACTGAAAAATGCTATCGTGCTTTACGCAGGTATTTTGAATGACAGTGGAAACAAGGATGTGGCGAAGGAATGGCTTGACCTTGGTCTGGAGTACTTCAAGGATGACAAAGAATACATGGTAACTTATGATACCATAGCTGGCTAATAGAAACAGAAATAGATCAATTCTACTGCCCGCCTTAGTTTACCTGAGGCGGGCTTTTTCTTGCGTTGATATTGGCTGGCTTGCAGCACTGAGGAGCTGTATACTGAAGTCAACCAAAATCGCGGTAACACCTTGGTGGACGATTTCACAATTTGAAGATGCCTTGGATATGCAAGTTGACGGTAATTGTGATTGGTAATTCAACCCGTGTTTCAAAAATATCGAGCATCAAGTCTCCTTCAAATACCCAATACGGTTAAAAAAATCTGCTGAAGACCTCATCAATTCTAGGAAAATGAAAAAAGGCGAACTTTTTTTTTAAGAAAATGTAACATCACCTTTCCGCCCCCCGTTCAAGACCCTGTAGAATGTTTCATTTTAGTTTTAAAGCAATCCGTTAAAAAGCATTGAAGAAGCCTCCAAACGTGGAGGTTTCTTCGTTTTAAAGAATATTTTTAATGAACTGAAACAATTGCACATCGAATCCCGTTCAAATCGGCAACTCTAAGAATTGATTTCTCCCAAAGCGGAGGTTTACATAAAGATGCTTCTCTGATTAAGAGTAGTTAAGGTTAATTAAGGTTAAGCAAGTGAATGGCCTCGGAAACGTCCGGGGCCATTCCGCGTTTGGACTTTTCTGATTCAACTCTCCAAACTATTTTCTGCTGCAGCAATCATTTATGAAGTGCCGTTTGGCCTGTGTATAAACCTCGCCACCAATAGCACCCAAATTGTTGTGCCCGGCACCTGGTATAGGGTAAAACACTTTGTCTGGTGATGCTAGAGCGTCAAAATTCCTTTTGCCACTTTCGAAAGGAATGTTCTCATCTCGGTCACCATGGGCCACAAAGACAGGCTGTGTTATTCGCCTTGCTGATTCCACCGGTTTTACCGAATCAGCATCAAAATCAGCCATATGCTCTGCACGCCACAACGCAAAATCAGAAAGAGGATGGCATGTAAACCCGAAGTGATGTTCGGTGTAGATGCGCACAACATTCTTCAATTCATCAAAGGTGCTTTCAATAACCCCGAACGCAAGTCGCTGGTCATTGGCTAGCGACTGATAGGCCATTGCCCCGCCCAGTGAGCAGCCATAAAGCCCAACAGGAAGCTCTGAATCTTGGGCGAGCAGTTGGTCAGTAAAAATCTTAACATCGTCTTTTTCTAAATAACCGTAGGTGCAATGAGGCCCTCCGCTTCGGCCTTGTGCACGCAGGTCGAAGAGCACGACATTGCAATGATGGTCGCTAAGCAACTTTGCGGTTGTCAGAAATAGTTCCTTGCAAGCGCCTACTCCGTGAAGCAATATCAAGGTGCATTTTGCAGAATCATCCTTTGCATGAATGAACCATGCATCCAGATTGTATCCATCGGTTGTGGTGATATCAAAATCGTCCTTCGCCAAGCCATAGTCTTCTGGAGTAATGCCTTTTGGAAATTGACTTATGTGCTGGCTCGCATCAAAACGATATGGACTCACTATAAGCTTTGGAAGAACAAACCATGCCGCCATCAGGGCTATTACAACCAGCACAATCAGTGTTCGCAAAAGCACCTTTCTCCATCTTTTCATTGGATAAATGAATTGATTTTTTGCATTGAGTTTCAGATAAAAGATGTGAACGGTAACAATCGGAAAAAAAACGGCCCTAATTGGGTGAAGACATTTTGCAATGCATGTCAGAAAATTTATTTTTCAACTCTAATACCATGAACCAAAATGATGTTGCAAACGGGTGTATCTAAACGGGAATGAATAAACCACCTGCTATCAGAGCCACCAACGGTAAGTAAATATTTGAAAGTACCAATGCAATTTGACATATTTGAACCATACAATCGCATTGTATTTAATCATTACCCATGAGATTCTGGTTTATCATATTGTTCTGTATTTCTAATGTCTGTTCTGGTCAGAACATTTTTGCTGTGCACAATGAACACTGCAAGGCAGGCAAATTCTGCATGGATTGCGGCACTGTAAAGGCTGGCGTGGATAAGAAGAAGTTCAGACATTTGATACGAAAATTGAACAAAGAGAACTATTTGCCAGACATGTCTGGTACTATTAGAATGCAAGTTTTGATTGATTCCTTGGGCTCTGGATGCGTGCTAAGCCACACGGACATGCAGCAATGGCCAATAACCATTGAAATTGTAAATAGTCTGAATGCTTTTGACGGGTATATTGTGGCCGAAGAGAGCGGAATCAAAGAGTCGCTTACATCTATTGAGCTGAAGTTTACACTTTACAATGGGGTCATTTCAGGTAATGTGAAGCGCTTCAATACAGAGGAGTTTGAAGCATGGATAGCTCAGCCAAAGAGACCACAAATTTTTAATCTGAAATATCAATATGATAATCCTCATTTGAAGAACTATTCCTTTGATGTATACAACAAGCCGGACACAAAACTCCCAAACCTCGACATCAGCCAAATTGAGCTAGGTGAAAACGGAAAACTATACGTTCTTTCAAATGGCCAAATCATGGAATGGGATAATGGGAGGGCCAAAAGCCTGAAACTTGACTTTTCTGACAACGCTACAGGTGAGTTCATACAACAATTTTGCATCAGCAGCACTAACCGGGTCTGGGCAAAGATCTTGTCATCGTTATTTACCACAGAAAAATTTCATCCTGCTTTGGCTCAGTTGGACTCTATTCTCAAACCCGATGCTCAGGTCACTTTTCTATTGAGCAGTCGTAATCATTCAAAAGTGCTTATTGGTGGCATGGGATGTTTGTACGTCATCGATACCACAAGTGCAAAATTGATTCATACTGATACGCTATGTACCACCGATAAAGACTACATATTATTTGCTGATTTTGATAGCAATGGTCGGCTTTGGGTGGGAACGCAAAATGGCTCCTTCATGCTAAATCAGAATTTAGAAATGACTTGCTTCCAGAAAAATGGTTCTTTGTTGGCAGGTAAAGCCATAACCTCAATGGCTGAAGACGAGATTGGAAATTTATATTTTTCTATCTATGAATTTGGAGTGAAGGGTGTTAATAAGAATGAAGGGATAGTAGTCATGGACAGCACAGGCACTTTTTCTCAATTTACAGCATCAAATTCTGGTATGCCTTATAACCATGTTACCGATGTGGTGTATGACAATAGTGAAAAAGTGCTTTGGATAGCTACAGACAGGGCAGGCCTAGTTAGGTACGACCTCAATGGTAATTGGGAAAACTACCACAGCGACAACTCTCCAATGCCCAGTTCACAAATCAATGACCTGTCTATGGATAAGAATGGATCGCTGATATTGGCGACACAATTTGGATTGGTTATTATGACTGCTCATTAGAATAGAAATGCTACAGCAATCTCTTGTATTCATTTCTACCATCATCTCATAACAATGTTTTTGGACTCGCCTTAAAGTAAGAGTGCCAATATTCGGATCTTTTTTGAAAAACTTTTCTTAAGACATCAAGCTTTTGCCAAAACCACTGGCGAAGCATTCATTATTTCTTCGTTGGCGAATTCTTTGAAGCTCTCGAAGTTGGCTACAAATTTTTCGGCCAGCTCGCTGGCTTTTACATCATAAGCGGCTTTATCTTTCCATGTATTGCGCGGGTTCAGCAATTCAGCAGGCACATCAGGACAAGCTGTTGGCATTGCCAGTCCAAATACTTCGTGTGTTTCATACGTCACATTGTCCAGCTTGCCTTCCAGCGCTGCGGTTATCATAGCGCGCGTGTATTTCAACTTGATGCGATCGCCTGTGCCGTATGCACCGCCACTCCAGCCGGTGTTCAGCAGCCATACTGTGGCTCCGCTTTCTTCCATTTTTTTGCCTAGCATCTCCGCATACTTTGTAGGATGCAGTGGAAGGAAGGGCGCACCAAAACAAGCACTGAATGTGGTGGTGGGTTCTGTAACTCCTGCTTCAGTACCCGCCACTTTTGCGGTGTAGCCACTGATGAATTGGTACATCGCCTGGCCCTTGGTCAGCTTGCTCAGGGGTGGTAATACACCAAATGCATCGCAGGTAAGAAAGAAAATATTTTTCGGAATTCCGCCCATGGACGGAATCATAATGTTATCAATGTGGTGGATAGGGTAGCTAACGCGAGTATTCTCCGTTTTGCCACAGTCGGAGTAGTTGGGTGTCACACCATCGTCTTCAAAACCTATGTTCTCTAGGATAGCTCCAAACTTTATTGCATCATATATCTGTGGCTCTTTCTCTTTGCTGAGGTCAATGGTTTTTGCATAGCATCCGCCTTCGAAGTTGAATACTGAATTGTCTGCCCAGCCATGTTCATCGTCACCTATCAGCCTGCGGTTCGGGTCTGAGGAAAGGGTCGTTTTTCCCGTTCCAGAAAGACCAAAGAAAACAGCGGTATCGC
The DNA here is from genome assembly GCA_031414655.1 of Flavobacteriales bacterium. Lineage (GTDB taxonomy): Bacteria > Bacteroidota > Bacteroidia > Flavobacteriales_D > Sanyastnellaceae > JANNVZ01. The sequence goes on along the minus strand of JANNVZ010000003.1, from coordinate 156,792 downwards.
CCTTTTCGCCCACGTTAGCAGAGCAATGCATACTCAACACATTCTTCTCGTGTGGAAGTACGTAGTTGAGCACAGTGAAAATACCTTTTTTGATTTCTCCTGTATATCCTGTGCCACCTACTATGGCCATTTTTTTCTTGAAATTGATAACTGCAAAATTGTGCTGACGCGTGCCATCCATTTCGGGATTGGCCATGAAGCCCGGCACACATATCACGTGCCAATCCGGAGAAAAATTCATTACTTCCTCTGTGGTCGGGCGGATGAACATGTTGTCAGCAAACATGCTGCTCCAGGGGTATTCAGTTACTACCCGCACATTCAGACGATAGCGCGGATCAGCGCAAGCAAACAAGTCGCGCACATAGACATCACGGCCTGTCAAATAGGCCGTCATCTTGTCGAACAGGCTATCGAATTTTTGAGGGTCAAAAGGGATGTTGAACTGTCCGCCCCACCACACGCTGTCTTGCGTGGTTTCGTCAGCAACTATGAATTTATCTTTGGGTGAGCGTCCGGTGAATTCTCCGGTGTCTACGGCTAGTGCGCCTGTGCTGGTGAGTGATCCCTGTCCTAGGGCCAGTGTTTCTTCTACAAGTTCTGCTGGTGGCAGATTCCAAAATGCCGTGGCGGCATGTTTAAGGCCAAGATAATCGAGCGTTGCGCCCTCGGCCTTCTTACCGAAATGAGTCATTGTTTAAAATGTTGGTTCGACTATAATTGAGTTCGAGCGTGCGAAGATAAAGCCAACATAAAAATGGACGGATTACAAAATGCACTCATACGCTTAACAAGCCAGTTGCTGTAGCTACAATTTTTTTCAAGTCTTTAATTTGGTCCTCACAAAATTGTGATATGAACAAAGCTTTCTACCTTTTTACTGCTATTTGTCTCTGTGCGGCCTCTTGCGCTGAAGGACCAGCTTCCACTGATAGTGTTGTTGCTAACCCGAACTACACATCTGCAGCAGATACCAATGCTTCCAAAGGATTGGTCGATCCGGTGCGCCCCTCTATGGATTTCGCAAGCGTGATTAATTATGCCATAGACAACGATACACTGTCCATGTGGGGAACACTTTGCAAATACAGTAAGTGGGCGAAAGAGCTACACAATGGCAACTATACCCTGCTTTGTCCGCCCAATAGGGTCTTGCAGGCCAAAGGAAAAGAGCTCATGGCGGCATTAAAAGATCCGGCCAATGCACAGGTGTTGGATGCGCTGATAGCGAAGCACATATTGTCGCAGCCTTTAGATTCGAAAGACCAAGCCAGTGCTACTTTTACATACACCATCGATGGAGTGAAAACTCCCATGGACCTAACGGCAATAAGTGGTGTGAAGTATGAACAACAAATCATACACACCCAGCACGGTAGCGCGGTAGTGATAGAAGACGTTATTGATTTTCCTAAAGAAGAACTAGAAAAACTTGTAACAAAGAATCAGAAGTAACGACCCATTTCCATCCTTATGGAAAGCAAGGCATCTTTGATAGCACTGCCGCCCACTGCGGCCTCCAGTTTCATTATCTCTATAGTTAAGTCCACAGAACTGCTCTCGGGCCTTACCCGTGTGAAGGCTACTTTGATCAGCTCTGAAGTTTCTTCCTTGGCGCGCTTTACTTTCTCCCAACACTCCTGACTTACATACATCTGCAACGACACATTGTGGTCGAATTCTTCGCGAATGGATTTGACAAGTTCTAGTTGCAGAAAACTTGCTGTAGCCGAATAACTCTGATGGCGCAGCACAAGGCTTTGCACACTTATGCGCTCCAGCATCACCACTATTCTTTCATAAGCAGAAATTTTAAGTGGTGCCAACGCCTTGTTGTTGTCTTGCTTAAGCGTGAAAGCCCACTGACGCTCCTTGTGCTTCAACCATTGCCTAAAGAGGACAACTACAGTAAGAATGATGGTAGCAAATACAGCGGCTTTGAATAGCCCACCTATGAAGTGATGATAATGTCCCATAACAATTTGGTTGAATTGGTTTCTGAAAAGGAAGAATGAAAACGGGACCAAAATATTGCATAACAATAGAGTGGATTGTTCAAGGAACACCTTCTTTACTTCGCTCTCTATTTTCGCCCACACTTATCCCCTTCATAAAAAAAACAATTCATTGACACAACATTTCGATATAGTGATAATAGGCGGTGGTATTGTAGGAGCAGCCACTCTTTACAAATTACAATTGGCCTATCCCGATTTGAAAATTCTTCTGCTTGAAAAGGAGCAGCAACTAGCCAATCATCAAACAGGCCACAACAGTGGTGTCATCCATTCAGGCATATACTACAAGCCCGGCTCTCAGAAGGCGGTGAATTGTGTAAACGGAAGAAAAGAATTGGTAAGCTTTGCGCGTGAGCACAACATAAAACACGACATCTGTGGCAAACTGATAGTGGCGACAAACTCAGCGGAACTTCCTCACATGGAAAAAATATGGAACCACGGAGTGCAGAACGAAATAGAAGACATGCGCAGAGTAACTGCTGATGAGATAAAGGAAATAGAACCCTATTGTGTGGGTATTGCGGGCTTGCATGTAGGATGCACGGGAATAATTGACTTCCGCGGAGCCACTGATAAAATGGCCGAGATAGCCAAAGCGAAAAACGTGGCTAGCCAAGTGCATACGGGCGAAGAAGCCATAGCCTTCGAACGTGAAGGCGATAAGATGCGCGTCATCACTTCGCGTGCAGTGTACTCTGCGAACAAATTGATTTTTTGCGGTGGACTGCAAGCAGATCGCTTAGCCAAAAAGGATGGCGTTGCTTTGAAGGAAAAAGTGGTTGGCTTCCGGGGCGACTACTACGAGTTAACCGAACAGGCAAAGCACAAAGTGAAGCACCTCATCTACCCCGTTCCCAATCCTGACTTCCCTTTCTTAGGCGTGCACTTTACGCGCATGACTGATGGCAGCATAGAGTGTGGGCCTAATGCTGTGTTCACTTTCAAACGTGAGGGATATGGAAAAACTGATTTCAGCTTGACCGATACTATGGATGCACTTTCATACATTGGCACTTGGCGTTTGTTCTTCAGCAATATGAAATATGGCATAGACGAATACCGAAGGGCCTTTTCAAAAAGACTTTTTCTAAAAACACTGCAGCACCTTGTTCCATCGCTCACCATGGACGACATAGAACCGGGTAGGGCTGGTGTACGCGCTTTGTTGCTGCGTCAAGATGGTGACACGCGTGATGACTTTCGGATAGAATACACTGACCACAGCATACACGTGCTGAATGCTCCCTCGCCTGCAGCTACGGCAGCGTTGGCCATTGGCGACAATGTGCGCGAGATGGCAGAGAAACATTTTGGATTGAAGTAGTTGAACAAAAAAAATGCCTTCTGTATGGAAGGCATTTTCATTTTTTGTTCCTACTACTTTTATCTACTCATCACCAGTCTTGCCACTTCACTCACTTCATCGTTGCTGAGTGAAACAATGTATGTTCCTGATTCAAGCATAGAAGCATCCATTCTAATCACACCCGAAGCATTGATATTGAATTCTTGCATCACTATGCGACCCTGCATGTCGATAATGTTCAAGTTCACGCTGGTGTTGGTTTCATTTTCAAATTGCAGATAAACAATGCCTGAAGCAGGATTCGGATACATCAGAAGATGATTGTGCTTCACTATTTCCTCTACCCCAACGAATTGGTTACTCATATCGAAGGTAGCACCCTGAATAACGAAGTCGCCCGTACCGTTGGGCAAGCGTGCAAAGCCCATGTCGGTTTGTTGTTGTTCAAACGCAATTTGATCGGCTATCAATCCACTTGCATTTATCAGTGTAAGCATCTCACCACTTGCACTCAGTTTGAAGTTGGCATGCATCGGTCCTTGCGAGCTATCCTCATCTGCCCATATTATTAAATAGTCATCAGCATTCAGAATGGTGCCATCAGGTATAGCCCACTTGTCCAAGTTTTGCGCATTGTCCGTCAGGTACCAGTTGGTGAGGTTCACAGCGCTGTTGCCTTTATTGTAAAGTTCTATCCAGTCTTCGTATTGATCGTTTTCATCCATTGCAGTGGCATCGTTACTGGCCATCAGTTCGTTTATTACTATGTCGGTAGACTCTGCAAACTGTGGCATTATTTGGAAGTAGAATACATCGTGCTCTGCACCTACTGGCAGATAAGTTCTTGTTTTAGCCATATTGTTTTCTGCTGCTTCAATGTAAAAACGCACAAGTGTTCCCATGACATATCCCGGTATGGAAGCACCAAAAATTCCATCACTTGCACTGCCATCGTTGTTGTTGCCATTGTCCAGCATTTGCACAAGGGTGAAATTTCCAACAGCATCATCGGAGTAATAAAGATTCACCGCAAACAATCCATCAGGGGAACTAACCGCAGCGGTGATGTGCGCCATTTCATTTTCAAGGGGTGATGCCCACTCGCCTTGGTTGCTCATCATTACTACGTCAGAAATAGCTGCACCTGTAGTATTCACTTCCACGTTATTGTTCAATGTTGTTCTGCGTGTGGTCAGCATTGTTTCAAGCGTGTTGAGGCCCGATGTGAATTGCGCATAGCTGTATAGTTTCTTGTCGTCCAACTGCACTTCGGCATCTATCATGGAGGAATAGTAATCAATCAATTCTGAAGTGAGATCTGCGTCCAGCATTTCGTCTATTACCGTGCGCAGATGAGCGAGGTAGCGCTGTCTGTATTCAGGTACTTGCATCAAGCGATAGAGTAGCGGATAATTCTCGTTGTCTGCATGGTAGAAAGCGCCCCAGTTTTGTGACTCAGTTACCAGCACACTATTGCCATCATACTCCAGCGGCACCATGCGTCCGGTTTCTATTTCCCAATAGGTGTAGTAGTCCATTTTGCCTTTATACACGTAGCTGTCATCATCGCCCCAGGCTATCTCGCACGCCAAAAGCCATAGGGCTCTGTCCACATCCATCACTGCAGGAAGTTCATCTAGTAGGTTAGCAATAGCGGTATTCTCCAATACATCGCAGGTGCTCACCAGCTCATCCCAAGGATTGTCTGTGGTGAATGATTTCAAAGTATAATAGTCTTGGTAATCGGTGGTATCGCTGCCGAGGTAATTGAGAGCAGCAGTGCCATCGCCCCATTGCGGGCCTCCACCACCGCCCCCACCACCTCCACCACTAGTTGGTGCATCCGCGCGCCACATCGTACCATCGTTACTCATGAACCATTCCTTCATGTAGTCTCCATTCATTTGCTGCACGCTGGGATAAACGCCCCAATTTTCTCCATTGATAACGAGCTTTACAAATGAAGCTTTAGCAGCAGGAATGTGGTTGCAGATCATATGCAGATAAAGAAACTCTCTCAGGAAGGAAGGATCGTCAAAGCAATTGTTCAGGTTGAATGTTTTATACCCTTGGCAGGTTTGCCCATCAATGAACGCATCGGTTTTGATACTAAATGATTTTTTCTCCTCGCCATTGGTTTGGTTATAGGAGGTTTGGCCTTTGAAGCCCACACCTACTTGCTCATAGGTTACTCCATCCAATGTCATTGTTGCAGTAAGGTCAGTGCCGGTGGTATAGTTAGTAGTCAGCAAATTCCACCAATTGGTTTGCGAAAATTCAAGGTAGATGGTCTTCATTTCATCGTGCTTGTAAAGACCTTGTTCGGTATCACCACCCATTTTTATCTTGTGAACATCCTGCAGTATTCTGCATTCCGAGGGAAGGTTCTGAGCTGAAATAGTGAAGGAAACGAGTGCGCTGAATAAAAAAATCAAACGGGATTTTGTCATGTGGCTATGTGTTTTAGAAAACGAAAAGATTTGTTAGCTGAATGTGACGGCAATATGGGCACAAGGTTTAATGGTGCCAGAATTTTTCAGTGAATAATCACATTTCCGAAGTGCAACAATTTTGGGTTTTATTACTCTTGCCGAAAATCTGTTCATGCTTGTCACTCGTTTTGATCCCTTTCCGTTCATTGAAACTGAACGTCTTCATTTAACAAAATTGGAAGACAAACATGCCGGTCGCTTGCATGAAATGCGCACTAACCCTGAGGTGATGCGCTACCTGCAACGCTCCAGGCCCGGCTCCATGGAGGACACGCTGGAGAACATCCGTAACAATCAGGAACTGATACAGAAACAAGATGGTATATCGTGGGTGGTGGAACTGAAGGGCGAAAACCTGCTGGCCGGAGTGATAGGGTATTGGCGGATGAAGAAGGAATACATGCGACCAGAGATTGGCTATTTGCTGCTGCCGCAGTATTGGGGCAAAGGAATAATGAGCGAGGCCATCCGTGCGATTATCCGCTACGGGTTCGAACAAATGAATGCTCACACGATAGAGGCAGATATCAATCCCGAGAATGATGCTTCCGCAAAAATTCTGGAGCGTCACGGTTTTGTGCGCGAGGGCCTCTTCCGCGAGAATGTCTTCTTTGAAGGAGAATTTTCTGACAGCGCTATCTACTCGCTGCTGAAGCGGGACTGGAAGAATAATTAATCAAAAGAAAAACGCCCGTACCATTTTGGCACGAGCGTTTTATTAATGTGTTGACTTAAAGTTCTTACTGCTTCACAATCGTTTTGACAATCATTGATTGGCCATAAGTAATTCTAACTGTGTAGAGTCCTTCGCTCCAAGCGGAAGTATTTACGGGCAGGTTGTAAGCACCCAACAATACACCATAATTTTTTGATGCTATCAGTTTGCCATCCATGCTGTAAACCTCTAGCTGCACTTCATCATTCGTTTCGAAATCAGCACTGATGAAACACACATCAGCAGCAGGGTTGGGATACACATTGAAGTTGGCATCAGGCGCAAATGTTTCTTCCACACCATTTACCACCGTGCCTTCAACAAAGCCATTTTCAATTGCATCGTCAATGGTTGTGTAAGCTGCATTGTCAACGGTTCCATCAGGAGCCAATACCATAGCAACGATGTGCATGTTGTTTTCATCCCAATCAGCCGGAAGTACAAACGTGAAGTTGTGCGTGGTAACATCATTGGCATCCATGTTTCCCATAAAGGCATCGGGGACACCTGCAAAACTTGGGCTTAGCAATCGTGCAACATGGTCATACACCATTTGTGAAGCAGGCACTGGGCTTGGCAAATCTTCATATCCTCCCATGTCGCCATTGCCACCACCTGCGTATGCGTTGGCTTGCGCCCAATCACTACCTGTGCCGGTTACGCCATCTTCAGTAAGCACCAAAGACACTTTATAATTACCAGAAACAGTTTGCTGGAATGTGGTTGTTGCACTCACATTCAATACGCGAGTTTCTGCATCCCAAGTCGCACCATTTTCTATCCATGCTTTTGGTGCTATCTGTATTCTTTCCAAAAATGGAATTTCAAACTGTGATGGGTCATACTCCGGACCGCGGTCTACAACCCCACTTGGGTAACCATTGATAAGACCACCAATGGCCGCATCATACGCATCCACAGTCATTGGGTCAGCATTGTGTACCGCTATTCCAGCATACAAGTCACCGTATTTCTCGCTGAGCAATTCCATAAAAACAGCACCTCGCACACACCAGGGGCACCATGTTCCCGTGCCTTCTTCGGCCACTACTACTTTGCCTGGCGCGGGTACTATTGGGTCTACAACAAGCGTTTTTACATCATCCTCCGAGGCATCGTCATTGGCATTGCCATTCACATTGCTGATAGTTGCCACGGCATTGTTTTCTCCTGCAATAAGGGAGAAACTGCCGCTGAAGTCCACGGGGTAAAATGCAAGCGAAGCAATGTTGACACCGGTAATGTTTTCCGTCATCGTGTTGCCATTGTAAGTAATGGTCAAGTCAAATGAGTTCATATTGGTAGTGCCCAGGTTGCGCACTACTACTTGCGGTGATAAAGATTGGCCCGCCAATGCTCCACCCAAGCCATTGATGGCAGTTACCGCACCATTCAGTGCAGGTACGTCATAAGGCACATACTCATAGCTCACATCGTCCACATAGAACTGATTGTTTAACACAGGGTAGATGTCCATACTCGCAATTTGTGTAGAGCCGTTGGCATAACTTCCTTGCAAAACATCATCTATGAGAATATCCCAAGTGTTGGTGCTAAGGTCGTTTTCCATGCGCAGTTTGAACCACGCATCTTCAGGAAAAGAAGCTGCTAGTAAAAGCGCACCACCAGATGTAAACTGTGCAATACCACCATCTAGGAAGTAAACATCCGCAGCCCAGGTAGTGCCAATGGCATCCTCCTGCTGGAAGTTGAAGTAGGCTCCTGTTCCAGCACCGTTGATGTACATCCACATCTCCAGATTGAACTGGCCAACAGCTATTTCACCGGGAAAGGGCAGCACCACATCCTGCGGGCCACCATTGGCACCAGTAGAAGCAAAATAGATGGAATTGTTGCCGCTATGCGCATTGCCTGCGCTTACATCCGCATCGTCAGCACCGCCATCAGGGCTGCTCCACGTTTCCCACACATCGCTGGTGGCCGCAAGTGCATCGCCTACCGTGTAACTTTCAAAATCGTCACTGAAACTTTGGGCGTTTAAGAATGAAATGCTCATAACGAGCATTGAAGCAAGTAGAATTTTTTTCATGAATGATTTGGTTTATAGAAATACAATGGTCAAATGTACTTGTGAGATCTATTGTAGAAAAACAAGATGGCTAGAGGCTTGAAATCTTAGCGATCTGTATTGAAGTAGTAGCATTGCAAATAATTCTGAATTGAAATAGCCCTCGAACGTTTTTCATTTGCAAAAAACCAATATCGCCTTATGACACTTCTTGATGGCAACCTTACAAGCAAACAGATAAAGCTGGAAATAGCGCATGAAGTAGAGAAGATGAAGATGGAAGGCGATCGTTCACCACACTTAGCCGCAGTGCTAGTGGGCGATAATGGTGCAAGTCTTACATACGTAAATGCCAAAGTGAAAGCTTGCGAAGAAGTGGGGTTTGTTTCTTCCCTTATCCAAAAGCCCAAGGATGTTTCTGAGAAAGAGTTGCTGGCAACTATAAAGTCGCTGAACGAAGACGAGACAGTGGATGGCTACATTATTCAGTTGCCGCTGCCCAAGCATATTGACGAACACAAGATTTTGTTGGCAATAGATCCTGCTAAAGATGTGGATGGCTTTCATCCGGAAAATGTTGGACGCATGGCCTTGAACTTGCCCTGTTTCTTACCGGCAACACCTGCCGGAATAATAGAAATACTGAAGCGATACAACGTACCCACAGAAGGCAAGGATGCCGTGGTCATTGGCCGCTCGCACATTGTTGGTCTGCCGATGGCCATCCTGCTTCAGCGCAGCGCTTATCCGGGCAACTGCACCGTTACCATTGCCCACAGCAAAACAGTGAATCTCAAAAAGATTTGCCTAGAAGCAGACATCATCATAGCTGCGCTGGGCAAGCCTGAGTTTGTAACTGCTGACATGGTGAAGCAAGGCGCGGTGGTGGTGGATGTTGGCATTACACGTGTTCCTGACTCTTCAAAGAAAAGTGGATTCCGCCTAGCGGGCGATGTCAACTTTGATGAGGTGGCTCCGAAGTGTTCTTTCATCACTCCTGTGCCAGGTGGAGTAGGCCCTATGACCATAGTTTCGTTGATGACGAATACGCTTCAGGCGGCTAAAAATCGCAATTGAGCGAAAAGGAGTGAGGTATAGAAACCTGAGCAATGTGCTTGAGGTAGAAGTGGATGTGTTTGGGAAATAAGTTTTAAAGTTTCGTAAACACTGCTAGGAAATTTTGAACCACTTAAAATCTAAAGCCATGTCACTCGAAAAAATCACTATCGGCCACATGAAGAAAGTTATTCTTTTCTCTATGACTGTCATCAGCACCTGGATGATATTGAAGCAGTAAAAGAGCATCGAATCTCGTCACTTAAGAATGTACCCGCACCACTGACCACATTTGGTTATTGGTTCGGGTTTTTTGTTTGTGGAAATCTGGCTGCAAGTATTTCGGCTATGGACTTCAGTCACAAACAATACTTTTACCACATCCATTATTTTTTTAAGAATATGAAAAATACAATCCACTTCTTGGTGGCTTCAGTTGCGGTCTTCATGATAACCTCATGTGGTAACTCTGGCACCGTTATTTTCGAAGAACACAAAGAACTGTCGCCTGAGTATGAATGGAAGAAGGCCGATACACGAACATTTACAATTGATATAAAAGACAATTCCGAGCCGCTACAGTTGGCAGTTGCTTTCCGCTATGCCACCGGTTATTACTACGACAAGGCACTCATGCGCTTAACTGAAATTACACCCGCTGGCACCAAGTCAATGCGCGACATAGACATTGTAGTGCGCGATGAGAAGGGCGAGTTCATTGGAGAAAAGGGATATGACATTATTGATATTGAATTCGTGATAGACGAAAACAAGAAGTATCCGGCACACGGCACTTATACCTATATCATTGAGCAAACAATGCCCGATGTGGATCCTCTTGACTTTGCGATGGAAGTTGGTCTGGTGCTCCGCAAGAAGGACAAGGACAAGTAAAAAGGTAGCCATAAAAAATTTCAATAGAAGAGAAAGTTGGATACCCTGGTTTCTACAGATATTAGTCTTGCAGCGCAATTTTTGGAGCGTGGAGAAATTGTGGCCATTCCAACTGAAACCGTTTATGGCCTCGCGGCAAATGCGCTAAACCCATCGGCCATTGCCAAAGTATTTGAGGCCAAGAACCGTCCACTTTTCGATCCGCTTATCGTTCACATTGGTAACAAAAGTCAACTGACTGTATACGCCAAAAACATTTCGTCTAAAGCACAACAATTGGCAGAAGCGTTTTGGCCCGGACCTATCACTTTGGTGCTTCAGCGCCATCTAATCATTCCTGATCTAGCTACCTCCGGACTTGAAACAGTTGGGTTGCGCATGCCGAAACACAACACGGCATTGCAACTACTATCGCAAATAGACTTTCCACTAGCAGCGCCCAGCGCAAATCCTTTTGGTTACATATCACCTACCACATCGCGCCATGTGTACGATCAACTAAAGGGGAAAATTCCGATGGTGCTCGATGGTGGTCCTTGCGAAGTAGGCGTAGAAAGCACCATTGTGCAATGCGATGGTGAAAAAGTTACAGTGCTGCGCTTGGGTGGTGTAACTGTCGAGGAAATTGAACGAGCAGTTGGCCCTGTGAGCATTCAGCTGAGTGCTGCAAGTAATCCCAGTGCGCCAGGCATGTTCACTTCACATTACGCACCTCGCAAGCCATTGTACATAGGTAAAGTGGAAGAATTGATCAGCACACATTCAGATCGGAATTTTGCAATTCTTTCCTTTCATAAAAAGTTTGATGCAGCAGAATCATGCATACTCTCTCCTTCAAAAAACTTGAATGAAGCAGCACAAAATCTATTTGGAATGATGCGCGAATTGGATGCCGGTGGGGCAGAAATCATTCTTGCAGAATATTTACCGGAAGAAGGTTTGGGCAGAGCCATCAATGATAGATTGATGCGCGCTGCTTCGAAGTAAGCTACACCTTTCCGACATATCTATTTTCGCTCTCCATTTTTATTCTTATGACCAAGATTTTCTATTCTCTTTTTGTTATTAGTCTTGCTCTTGTGGCATGTAGAAGCAAAACATCAGTTGCTGAGACAGCGACAGAATCATTGGAGACTTCAGGTGGCAGACGCATGGACAATTTCACTTATTTGTACATGTGTATGCAAGGCGAATTCAGCAGCGAGGAGCAAAGCAAAAACGATTCAGATTACTTTGATATTCGCCTTCGCATGGTGCCAATCTGGAAAAAGGAAAACGATGTTTTTTATCTGTACGTAGAGCAAGCAGTAGCCACATCTCTCGATAAGCCTTACCGTCAGCGAGTTTATAAAGTAGAGAAAAAGGATGACACACACTTTGTCAGCGGCATTTACACCGTTAATAATCCATCGCAATTTACGGGTAAGAAGATGGATGACCCAATCTTCAATGCCATCTCCGCTGACTCCCTGATGTTGAAAGATGGTTGCGAAGTAAATCTGATATTAGATGCCACGAAGATGGAATTCAGTGGAGCTACCCAAGACAAAACCTGTCCGAGCGAACGCAGCGGTGCAGCTTATGCAACAGCGAAAGTGAAAATGAACGAGGAGAAAATGGAAAGCTGGGATCAGGGATGGAGCGCAGAAGGCAAACAAGTTTGGGGAGCTACCAAAGGTGGATACGTCTTTATTAAACAACGTTGAGTTTTAATTATGAACTCCATCATCATTCCAGTCAAGTTTTCACTTGGTGACATTATGAAGGCATCATTTGTTGCCAGCTTTCTTCGGCCATTTATGCTAGTCATCATGTCTCTGGCACTTCTCGGCTTTATATTTTTCTATCCTATCTTTTTTGTTCGGTTCTGGTCGTTTTGGATTTTCATCGCGCTGCCCTTTTGGGTGCTTTTTCTTTCATGGAGAAACTATAAAACAAATCCACTAATGAGGGAACAGCAAGAGTTCGAAATATCTGACAGTGGTATAAAAGTGAAAGGCGAAACTTTTTCTATGCAACGCGAATGGACCAGCATTCACAAGGTGAGCTCTAAAGGGACTTTCATCTTTATCGGTCTAACTAAACGAGTTTCTTATCCTTTGCCTCGCGCTAAATTTTCCGATGATGATTTTAACCGGCTATATGAAATTGTAAATGCCCAGCAGCATGTGAAAAATGGGCTTAAGAAGAAGGCCGAATAGCTTACAGTTCTGATAGTGTGAAAGCAACTGAAGACATGCGCTTTGTTTGAATGCCATCTAGCTCTTCTTCTAAAACCATTCCGTTTGCAATGGTGTTTTCCATCACTTCACTCATGTCTTTGATGGCGCCTGCGGGCACATTGCGAGCTATGAATTGCTGCATCCATTTATCGCGATTGTTCAGCATAAATAGCTTTTGAAGCAATTCAAATAATTGCTTTCGGTTCTTGACGCGCAGCTGATTCGAAACAAAATGTGCATGATGAGCAATGCTGCTATCGCCCAAAATATCACAGAGCATGCTGAACTGCGAATCACTTCCAACCGCAAGCACTATTCTTTTTCCGTCACTGCATACAAACGTTTCACCATAGGGTGCAATGTTTGGATGGAGTGAACCTATGGGCTGTGCCACCTGACCCGTCATCAAAAAGTTGGAGGCTTGGTTGACGAGTGACGAAAGTCCCGCTCGCTCAAGGCTGCAATCAACGAGAGAGCCTTTTCCTGTCTTCTCCTTCTGCAACAACGCACAAAGAATTCCTTCTTTTAACTGATGCGCAGCAAGAATATCTATCAGCGCAACGGGCATTTTAATCGGGCCACTTTCCGGAGTGCCATTCATGTGCATAAAACCAGTTTCAGCTTGCAATACACTGTCATATGCAATGCGATTCACATCGCTATCAAAACCTTTAATGCGTGCATAGATTACTTTGTCATTCAGCGCAAAAACAGCTGACTCATGCAGGTTGAATTTTGCATAATCATCGTGCTTAAAATTGGCAATGATGACGTCAGCCCAGCGGATGTGCTCATCCAATTCGCTGCGTTGAATACCTATATCAAGCCATACATACTTTTTGTTGTAATTGACAGAAGCGAAATAGGCAGAGACATTTGATTCGCTTGATTCAGATGAAAGTTTCCACGAGCGAGTAACGTCACCCTGTGTGTTAGGATTTTCTATTTTCAACACCTGAGCACCCAACTCCGCAAAAAAGGTAGCTACTGAAGGCCCCGCAAGCACTGTGCTTAGGTCAAGGACTTTCAAGTCGGCAAAGATTGAATTCGTCATTTATTAAAAGCAATTCATGTGTCAAGGTGGCGTTTGGCTTTAAGTCTCTCTTCTCTTTTGGAGAAGTGTTGCGGATGAGGCTCAAAGAATTTTTTTATCTTTCATCAGGTAGTTACTCACATAGTCAGATACACCTTCTTCCAATGAGTGAAATGGTTTTGCATAACCTATAATCTTCAGCTTATTCATATCCGCTTCTGTGAAGTATTGATACTTGTCGCGGATGTCTTCGGGGGTATCCACAAATTCAATGTGCGGCTCCACATTCATAGCTTTGAAGGTAGCGTTGGTCAGGTCAAGAAATGTTCTGGCGGTGCCACTACCAAGATTGTATATGCCTGAGTTTTTTCGATGATGCATCAGGAACATACAGACTTCCATCACATCCTTCACATAAATAAAGTCGCGCATCTGACCGCCATCCAAATAGTTGGGATTGTGCGAGCGAAAGAGTTTCATCATGCCCGCTGCTGAAATCTGGTTGAAGGCATGATGAATGACAGAAGCCATGCGTCCCTTGTGATATTCATTGGGGCCATACACGTTGAAGAATTTCAAACCGGCCCAAAAGAAGGGAGCCTTCTCTTGTTGAAGTGCCCATATATCAAAGTCATTCTTTGAATGACCATATGGATTCAACGGTTGCAGTTTTGGAATGATGTCATGGTCGTCTTTGTACCCAAGTTCACCATCTCCATATGTAGCTGCTGATGAAGCATATACAAAGGGCAATGCCACTTCTGCGCAGATTTTCCAAAGTTCTTTGGTGTAGTTCAGGTTCAATTCATCAAAAATGTCTTTGTTGAATTCCGTAGTATCTGTTCTCGCTCCTATGTGAAATACAAATTGAACCTGGTCCTCATTATCTCGGAGCCACTTCGGAAAATCCTTACGGTCAATTTTGTGCAGGTAGCGCTTGCCCTCAAAATTCTTTCCTGTGCTTTCATGGTTCCGATTGTTAGAGGCATTTGAAAAATCATCCACCAATACCAAATCAAAGAACCTGTCCTCATTCAGCCGGGTGATAAGACAGCTGGCTATAAAGCCTGATGCTCCTGTTATGCAAATCATTTTTTTTGTTGTTGTATGAATCGGGTGACCCGATTGCATTTGATTCTAAATCGCTAGCGGTGCGAATTTAGATTGTCACCGTTATCAATTGTAAGTTGAATGTCCGTTCTATCTTTGCCTCCCTCAAAGAGAAAATTTATCATGTCAAAAATTGTTTACGCAATAAGGAGAGAGCGCTTCAACGCAGCACATAAGCTATGGAACCCTTCATGGGACGATGCTACCAACTTGAAAACGTTTGGTAAATGTGCCAACCCTAACTGGCATGGTCACAACTATGAGTTGTTCGTTACGGTGAAGGGTGTGCCCAACATCGATACTGGCTATTGCATTGACCTTAAATACTTGAGCGATATGATAGAGGAGCGCGTGCTTTCAAAATTGGATCATCGCAATCTGAATCTAGATGTTGATTTTATGCAAGGTAAAATGACCTCTTGCGAAAATGTGGCTATCGCTATCTGGGAACAGTTGGAAGAAGTAGTGAATGCACGCGGATGCACGCTGCACAGTGTAAAACTGCACGAGACTGAGAACAATATTGTGGAGTATTTCGGAGGTGAGTAACACCGATCTTATTCTAATTCATGAACTTTGCTCTCAGTTGTTTGTGATTGTTGTCTATAAATTTTTACTATGAAACAAGAAGAGCAGCCATTGAGTGAAGTTCAAAAGCGTCTGGCAGACAGCGTTCTCTCAATTCTGAAAAACTTAGGTGAAGATCCGGAAAGGCAAGGCTTGAAAAAAACTCCGGAACGGGTAGCCAAAGCATACGAGTACCTTACCCAAGGCTATGATCAGAACCCAAGCGCAATACTAGAAGGTGCCATGTTTGACGAAGACTATAGCGAGATGGTTTTGGTGAAGAATATTGAACTCTACAGTTTATGTGAGCATCATATGTTGCCCTTTTTTGGCAAAGCCCATGTAGCCTATTTGCCCAAAGGAAAAATTGTAGGCCTCAGCAAAATTCCGCGCATAGTTGATGTATTCTCAAGAAGGTTGCAGGTGCAGGAAAGACTAACGCTTGAGATAAGAGATTGTATTCAAAACACACTGCATCCAGCCGGAGTGGCTGTTGTAATCGAAGCTCAACACCTATGCATGCAGATGCGCGGGGTGAGCAAACAAAACAGTGTAACTACCACCAGCGCTTTCAGTGGAGAATTTATGGACAACGACAAGACAAGGAAGGAGTTCATCACTCTTGTGGGAGCTCGACTTTCTTAGATAGTCACATGCGGTATCCGCTTATGTCTGCGTGTGTTTCCGATACCTCTCTTCGTTTTTTTCTTATGGAATGAGGGTTCATTGATAATCAGGAAGTCCACCTTCACCATGGCATAGAAGTAACCATCATTGTCCTTCTTGTCGCCACGCTGCTGGCCAGGCGAAGTCACATAGTCAGGCATGCCACCATTGGCTGCGCCCAACGAAGGATTGCTGAGGTATGCTGCTACAGCTCCATTGTTTTCTCCTTGGTAAAGTTGAATGTCCTCTGGATTGTAATATTCAGTGCTTACATCATCTATATAATCAGTAAAAGTGTAGCGATAGGTAGCCTCAAAACCAAAGGACCACTGCTTGTGCAATCTGACCATATAGCTGAAGCCTATAGGGATATTGAACTGCCAAAGATTGTATGGCTTGGGTCCGTTGGGTAGTCCCTGACCTTCTGTGGATAGATTAGACAGATTGACCCAAGTGCCGTTCAGGTTCGTTTTCGGATTAAAATGAAACAAGCCTATGCCACCAAAAACGGTAAAGTAAGAACCTCGAACACGCCATGGTGAGCCTTCCGCATCCTTTCGCGAAATTTTGTACTGATGTCCTTTTTTACCCCCAATGCGCAGCCACAACTCGGCCATCATATCTAGTTCAAATATTTCGCTTCTGAAATTGAGGTTGCGATTGTTGCGAAAGGGTTCCAATGTTAGCTTGTCATCTCCAGACACTCGGCCATAATTAAAATTTAAACGCCCATAGATGTTTTTGTGAAATGCATGCCTGATACCAATGAAGGCTGCCATATTGAATTCTGTCACTTCCAGGTCGCGAAAGTCATTGGAACCTACATTGTCCTTGCCCCCCAAATCGCCAAGGAAATTGCTTGCACCCATGCCGAACTCTATGTGATTAGGATAGCGCAGATAAGCCTCCTCGGTGAAGAAGTCAAACTTCTGCGCAAAAGCGCTAACAAGAAGTAATTGAAACGATATGGTTAAGGTGAACCGCAACACAAGTTTTCCAAAAATAGAAAAAGAATTTCAATTCACACTGCCTTATTCACTGTTTGATGCATTGAACTGCTGAAAAATAGTATACAGGACGATGCCAGCGCACACGGCCACATTCAACGAATGTTTGGTTCCGAACTGCATTATTTCTATGCTTCCATCGCAGGCATCTATCACTTCTTGCGATACACCATGCACTTCATTGCCTAGCACCAGAGCTATGGATTGCAGACCTATTGGAGTGAATTGGTGAAGAGGAACGCTGTTCTTAGTTTGCTCCAAAGCATAGCAACGCGTGTTTTCGCGTTGCAATTGCTTGACGGTATTCAGCGTATTTTCTGCTACCGCCCACTGCACTGTTTCGGTTGCGCCCAGGGCGGTTTTCAGCACCTCGCGGTGCGGTGGGGCTGGCGTGTAACCGCAGCAAATGATGCGTTCCACTCTGAAAGCATCTGCACTGCGGAAAATGCTTCCCACATTTAAGCCACTTCGAATATTGTCCAACACCAGCGTCAAAGGAATTTTTTGCGCCTCATGAAATTCTCCAGCTGTAAGCCTTTCTAATTCTGACATCGTCCGCTTCTCATTCATGCCCGCAAAAATGCATACTTAGGTACTTGCTCGAAAAAAAAAGGCCTGACCATGAAAATGGCTGTGACCTTCAACTACTTCAGTCTAACAGATGGATTGATGGCAGTAGTTCAAAATAAGAAGGCCGCGCTTTAGCGCGGCCTTCTTATTCTTATTTCATTTTGACGACCCCTCGTCAGCCATTGCTCAGGTTAAGTTAAACCTTTCGAAGCCATCGGTGGGTTCTCTCTTTATATCAATTTCGGGTAGGATCACCCACTACATCTGTTGTGAATGTGCCTTCAGTCTTGTTTACATGGAAAGTAATGGAAGCGTTGGCAGCTTTTAGCAGCATGTGCTGGTCTGAACCGCTAATAGCGCCATCATTTGCTGTTACGGTAAAAGAGATAGAAACAATTTTTCTCTCAGCATCAAACTGTGGACTGTACCTGAAATCTATCCCTTGGGCTAGTAGGTCAGTGCGCAGGTGCATCAGATCCTCGCGGCTTGTAGTGGTTGTAATAGTGATATGCGCTTCAGTGGCTGTAATGGTATTCTGGCCAAATGTGGTAAGGCCGTTTGTAAAACACACAGCGAATAAAAGTGTACGGAAGATGTTCATTTCTCTTTTGATTTTATTTGGAATTCAGATGCAAGACTACGCAAAAAATGCTGTGGTTGCCTGAGTGATGCCCCAAAAATTTACTCTTCAATGGCAGCCGTACATTCGCGACCCTAAAATTTTTCACGCAAAAGGATGTCTACATTAACTCAGAACAAGCAAACCGAAGAATTAAAGCGCGACTTGTTCAGTGGCAATGATGCCACCGTAATGCGCGCGCTGAATAAGTGCAATGAAAAGGGAAATGCCGCTATGGTGGCTCCCTTGATAGCCTTTTACGCCACCACCACCAATGCCACCTTCAAACAGGAAGTGGCGCAGATGCTGACCGAACTAAAAGTGAGCAACGTGGAAGGCGCCTTTATGGATGCTCTGGAAAATGAAGCCATGAAAAACATTCAGAAGGACTTACTCTCTTTTATGTGGAACTCAGGTGTGCAGCCTGCGGAGGGCATAGCCACCATATCGCGTATAGCTCTGAAAGGCGATTACGGTGTTGCGCTGGAAGCCCTAACGCTTATAGAAAGCATGGACGATGAGATAAACGAGGAACAACTGCTGGAAAGCATAGCTGACGTTACCCAGCACCTGAGCGAAGCAAAGGCAGGCGACCACGCCAACCTGCTAAAAGAATACCTGCACGTATTGCAGACAAAGTTGGATGCAAGGGATTAAGCATCCGGTGGTACTCACATCCAAATAGAGACTGATGCCTTTCCCGGATGTCGCGGGCCAAACCCTGCAGGGGTTTAATGTGAATAACCACGGGTGCAACCCGAGGTAACAAATGCGAATCGGAACCGGAACCCCGGAGGGGTTCAACGCCAAAACGCATCTTCCATTTACCTGTGGATCCATTCTTCTATCTTCGCTCGCACATTTTCTAATTCACTCAAATGAACAAAGACTGGCCCTTGTGGGAAATCTTCCTCCGCAGCAAAAGCGGCTTGGCACACAAACATGCAGGTAGCCTGCACGCAGCTGATGCCGAAATGGCGATAAACAATGCGCGTGATGTATACACCCGCAGGCAGGAAGGCATCAGCCTTTGGGTGGTAAAAAGCTCAGACATCACAGCCTCATCGCCTGATGGCAAGGACTTTTTGTTCGACCCCGCCAACGACAAGGTATACCGCCATCCCACTTTTTACGACATACCGCCTGAGGTGGGGCATATGTGATGCACGTTTGCTATAGACAAAAAACTTTTGGATAGATGAAAACCAGCGATCACTTATTTGATTACATCCTCCGCACAGCGGACAACTGCCTCATCTATGGCCAACGCATAGCTGAGTGGTGCGGCCATGGCCCTGTGCTGGAAGAAGACATAGCACTCTCCAACACCGCGCTGGATTATCTTGGACAGGCCACTAACCTGCTCAAGTATGCAGCACAGATTGAAGGCAAAGGACGCACTGAAGATGACATCGCATTTCTCCGCGATGCATCAGAATTTAAAAATCTATTGATAGTAGAATTGCCAAATGGTGACTATGGATACACCATTGCGCGGCAGTTTCTGTTCTCTTCTTTCTATTTATTGTACCTAGAAAAATTATGTGGCAGTAAGGATGAATTCCTTGCGGGCTTTGCTGCAAAAAGCATCAAAGAACTAAAGTACCATGTGCAACACGCAGGCGATTGGGTGCTTCGCATGGGTGATGGAACGGAGGAAAGTCATCAGCGTATTCAAAAGGCCATAAACGAATTGTGGGAATACACACCTGAGTTTTTCATTGTGGACGAGTTGGACACCGATGCCATAAGCTCTGGAATAGGAGTGGACGTGGCGGCTCTCAAAGAACAATGGAAACAAAATGTGTCGGACATCATTACCGAAGCCACACTGCAAGTGCCAGCTGATGGCTGGGGCCACAAAGGCGGACGTCTAGGCAAACACACAGAACATTTAGGATTCATTCTTTCTGACATGCAGTATTTGCAACGCATGTATCCGGGAGCTAAGTGGTAGAGCAGTTGGCAGTTTGCAAAAGGGAAAGATGGCAAGGTTTGAAGGCTTATGTGCATTCTGAAATTTATTGGTCTTTACACCCTTACTTTGCTTCTTATAGAATAAATCACGCTGCCAACTTATGTTTTGCCAACTGCCAACTTTAAAACATTGACTCCCCTCCTCACCATACCAAGTATTGACTTCGTCTGGAGCATCCTAGCCACTGTGCGTGATCCGGAAATACCTGCATTGAATGTGGTGGAGATGGGTATAGTGCGCAATGTGAAAATTGCGGATGAAAAATTGGTAGTCACTATTACCCCCACCTACAGCGGTTGCCCTGCCATGCGTGCTATTGAAGATGACATTACCACCGCGCTGAAAGAAAATTTGATTGCTTCATTCGAAATAGAAACTACCCTCTCGCCACCATGGACCACTGACTGGATGACAGATGAGGCACGCGAGAAACTAACGGGTGAAGGAATTGCACCGCCCCAAAAAGGCAGTGCTGATAAAAACCTGTTGATGGGAAAACTGCGCGATGTGAAATGTCCACGCTGCGGTTCACATGACACGCACATGATATCGCAGTTCGGAAGCACCGCCTGCAAATCACTCTATAAATGTAATTTCTGTCTGGAGCCTTTCGATTATTTCAAGTGTATATAGAAAAGGACAACGCAGTTATCTACCTAGACTGCGCATACTTCTCCAGATGATGGAAGTGTCATTTAGCAAGCGATAGTCTTTTGCATAAAGCAAATTCAGCTTCAGAATATTCTCAGCAGAAAGGGCGGATGCTGGATGTATATCTGCTGGATGCAAAACTGCGCTTTGCAGTTTAGGCAGGCCTGAGGCCTTCGTGCCAGTCTCTGCATATCCCACCCATGTTTTCTTACCAATCAGCACTTGCAAGACATTTCTAATGAAGCCGATTTGATTACGCACGATAAAAAGCATGATAGGAATAAACACAATCATCAATAAAGAAGCCACTACATCGAGTAGTCGTTTGATTCGTTTGTTTTTTGTAAGAGAAACCGAATTGACATCCAACATAAATGCATCGCCCGAAGTTTCGATGCTTCCAGAACCAATGATGTAGAGACTTTCAGGTGGTGCAATCTTGAACTCGATGTTCTTGTCATCTAGGCTGCTCATAGCGCTGATAATGTCTGCACTGCTGATATCGCGGGCACAAAACACTACTTGTTCTATACGGTGCACGCGCACTATTTCATCCAATTGAATTTTTTTCTCTTCAGCCTTGTAGCTCTTGGGTGAGACATGAATGACTTCTGAAAACGATTGATTTGTTTGCGACAAAATATTCTTTACCCGCACTATTTCATCTTCTTCTCCTATCACTGCCATGCGTTTGTTTACATTTTTCAGTAGGCCGGTGTTGCCGGTAGTTATCAGGTTAGAAACAACCCTGCTGAGGAAGAACACTACGCAGGCCACTGCGGCACCTATCAGTAACAATGCGCGCGAAAACCTGAGCGATTCAGGTAGCAACGAATAGGCTATGAGGATAATAGCCGAACCTATGATCAACGGTCTGAATACACGCAGTGGTTTTAATGGTTTATCATAGCCACCCGCTAACCATACAGAAGAAATCCATAGCAGTACATAAGCAACGAAGGCCGCATTCACCATCCATTCGTCATAGATTTTATGTTGCGAGGAAGCGTAAATATTCTTGGCTACCATCAAACCTCCTATGGTTAACAGCCCATCCAAAAAGGGAAGCAGCGCCCTGCGGATAAAACGCATTACAATAGCAACGCCCGCGCGCAGCCATATTGCCACATTGATGAAGAATGAAAATAACTTCGCATTCTTTTCAGAGAAATGCTTCTGAGCGAAGATGACCATCGCGTTGTAAAACACAAACACATAGTTCAGGCTTCCTTTCTTGGTGCTTTCTCCTTTGTAATGAATAATGCGCGTATGCGGATAGTAATAATTCTTCCATCCACCTTGAATGAGGCGCCAGGAGAGGTCAATGTCTTCGCCATACATAAAAAATGCCTCGTCCAGTAATCCAACTTTATCCAGCGCTTTTTTGCGCATCATCATGAATGCTCCGCTCAAAATTTCTATCTCATGCACTTCATCGTTGCTGAGATGGCCGAGGTAATATCGATTGAATTTTTTTGACTTGGAAAAGATGGAACTGATTCCAAATATTTTGTAGAATGCGGTGCTTGGAGTTGGCAGACCGCGTTTGCTTTCAGGTAAAAAATTTCCTCGACCATCAACCATTTTCACTCCAAGGCCACCAGCCTCCAGATGTTCATTCATGAAGCGCACAACTTGCTGAAAGGTATCTTCTTGCACAATGGTATCAGGATTCAACAACAACACATATTCACCCATTGCGATGCGCATGGCTTGGTTATTTGCTTTCGAAAACCCGGGGTTGTCTTTGTTGGCTAATAGCTTCACCCAAGGAAATTTCTTCTGCACCATTTCTACCGAACCATCCACAGAGTTGTTGTCTACCACAAGTACTTCCGCGTTCAGACCGGATATAGCTTTCTCTACTGAAAGCAGGCATTGCTCCAAAAAATACTGGACGTTGTAATTGACAATAATGATGGAAAGTTTCACCTTAGTGCTTGAGGTTGGCTGCAATGATAACTCAGTGTTGAAAGGCATATTGCAATTGATACGAATGAAATAGCTTGCCTTTTTGAATAAGAATGGACAGGCTACATTCGCGGCCCCGATTATTACCCGTAGAAATTCTTATACATGAGCGAAAGAAAAATCCGCACCCGATTTGCCCCAAGCCCTACAGGCCCGCTGCACATGGGCGGTGTGCGTACGGCATTGTACAGTTACCTCTTTGCCAAAAAACATGGTGGAGATTTTTTGCTGCGTATTGAAGACACGGACCAAAATCGCTTTGTAGCGGGTGCAGAAGAATACATTATTGAAAGTTTGAAGTGGTGCGGAATTGTGGCCGATGAAGGAGTGGGCTTCAGCGATGGTCCATTTGCCCCCTATCGCCAAAGCGAACGCAAAGAAATATATCGCCAATATGCTGAGCAACTTGTGCAGAGTGGCCATGCCTACTATGCGTTTGATACTTCAGAAGAGTTGGAAGCATTGCGCAAACAGGCGGAGGAAGCGAAAACCGCATTCAGCTACAGCACAGAATCGCGTATGACCTTGACCAACTCGCTGACTCTTCTTGAAGATGATGTGAGCAGAAGGAAAGCAGCGGGTGAGCAATATGTAATTCGCTTGAAAGTGCCCGAGAATGAGACCATCACTTTTACTGATTTGATTCGTGGCGAAGTGTCATTTCAATCTGCTGTGGTGGATGACAAAGTGCTGCTGAAAGGTGATGGCATGCCCACCTACCACCTCGCACATATTGTGGATGACTACTTAATGAAAATCACCCATGCAATACGGGGTGAAGAGTGGTTGCCCAGTGCGCCTGCGCACATTCTAATCTATCGCTATTTGGGTTGGGAAAATGAAATGCCAGATTATGCGCATTTGCCTTTGTTGCTGAAACCTGATGGTAATGGCAAGTTGAGCAAGCGCGATGGCGACCGTCTAGGATTTCCTGTTTTTCCGTTGGATTGGAATGACCCCATCACTGGAGAAAAATCCAGCGGCTATCGCGAGCGAGGATACTATCCAGAAGCCTTTGTAAACATGCTCGCTTTCCTTGGCTGGAATCCCGGAACGGAGAAAGAAATTTTTTCTATGCCGGAATTGATGGATGCTTTTGCGATAGAACAAATACAGCATGCAGGTGCCAAATTCGACCCGGAAAAAGCCAAGTGGTTCAATGAACAACATTTGCGAAGCAAACCCGATATTGAAATCGCCAACAACATTCGCGCTTCAATTGCAACAGAATTTTCATTGAATGAAAATGATGCGCAATTAAGTGATGCATTTCTTGCGAAAGCAGTTTCTCTTTTGAAACCACGTGTGCAGTTTGAAAATGAAATGCAAACGGTGGGCAGTTACTTATTCGTTGCACCAACCACTTTTGATGAGCAAGTGATTTCAAAAAAATGGAAAGAAGGATGCATGCAGTTCTTCACAGAATTAGAAATTGAATATTCAAAATTGAATGATTGGAATACAGACAATTGTAAACTCACTTTTGAAGCCGTTGCAGCAAGCAATAGCCTGAAACCTGGTGATGTTCTTCAGCTCTTTCGAGTGATGATGAGCGGGCAAGCTGGTGGTGTTGATTTGTTTGGGATGGTGGAGTTGGTGGGTGCGGGTGAAACAACAAAGAGAATTGAAACTGCATTACAAAAGATAAATCGTTAAGGCAATACAGACATGCAATCAGAAAAAAACCTCAACTTCTTAGAGGAAATAATAGCCGAAGACATCAAAAACGGCAAACACGATGGACGTGTGCTTACGCGTTTTCCGCCCGAGCCAAACGGCTACTTGCACATAGGGCATGCGACAACTATTTGTCTCAACTTCGGTTTGGGAAAAACATTTGGTGGAAAAACCAATCTGCGTTTTGATGATACCAATCCAGTGACCGAGGACACTGAATATGTGGAGAGCATCAAGGAAGATATTAAGTGGCTTGGCTTTGAGTGGGCCAATGAGTTTTATGCAAGTGACTACTTCGAACAACTTTATGAATGGGCGGTGGTGCTCATCAAAAAAGGCTTGGCGTATGTGGACGATTCAAGCGCAGAAGAAATAGCCGCAATGAAAGGAACACCCACTGAGCCTGGAAAAGATTCCCCTTTTCGCAGCAGAAGTGTGGAAGAAAACTTGGACTTGTTTGCACGCATGCGTGCAGGTGAATTCAAAGAGGGTGAAAAAACATTGCGCGCTAAAGTGGACATGGCATCGCCCAACATGCAGCTGCGCGACCCGCTGATGTACCGCATCAAGTTTGCACACCACCACCGCACAGGCGACAAGTGGTGTATCTATCCGATGTATGATTTTGCACATGGTCAAAGCGATTCGATAGAACAAATCACGCACAGCATTTGCACATTGGAATTTGAAGTCCACAAACCACTTTACAATTGGTTTATTGAGCAACTGGGCATTTATCCAAGCCAGCAATACGAGTTTGCAAGACGAAATCTCAACTACACCGTGATGAGCAAGCGCAAGTTGATGCAGCTTGTAAATGAAAAACACGTAAATGGTTGGGACGACCCACGCATGCCAACAGTGAGCGGCCTTCGCAGAAGGGGCTATACGCCAGCGAGTGTCCGCAATTTTTGTGATGTCATCGGAATTTCACGCAGAGAAAGTGTGAGCGATGTGGGTCTGTTGGAAAGCTGCATTCGCGAAGAGTTGAATAAAACTGCCACACGCAGAATGGTTGTTTTGAATCCAGTAAAACTCATCATTGATAATTATGAAGATGGAAAAACTGAAATGCTTCATGGAGAAAACAATCCTGAAATACAGGGCGGTGGTGGCTCACGCGAAATTCCTTTCAGCAAAGAACTTTGGATTGAGTGTGAAGATTTTATGGAAGAACCACCAAAAAAATTCTTCCGGCTTGGGCCTGGTTTGATGGTGCGCTTAAAAAGTGCTTACATCATTAAATGCGAATCATTCAAAAAAGATGAGCAGGGAAATGTCATTGAGATTCATTGCACCTATTTCCCAGAAAGTAAAAGCGGACATGATACCAGTGGCCTTGCTGTAAAAGGCACCATGCACTTTGTGTGCGCGCAACATGCAGTGCCGGTTCAAGTGAATTTGTACGACCGACTTTTCAAGGTTGAAAATCCATCTTCTGAGGAAGGCGATTTCAAATCGTACATCAATGAGAATAGTTTGCAGGTGATAGAAAAAGCGTATGCCGAAGCCGATTTGAAAAATACTAAAGCAGGAGATAAGTTTCAATTTATCCGACTGGGATATTTCTGTGCGGACAAAGACTCTACATCGGAGAGAATTGTTTTTAATCGCACGGTTGGACTGAAAGACAGTTGGACAAAAGAGGCTAAGAAAGATTGAGGCAACATTGTATAGGGTAGTTGCTGTCATCAGTGTAATTGCAGTATCCTTCTTAAAACCCTAATGACAATGAAACTACTTTATTCATTTGCCCTAATTCTTCTTGGATGTATACAACTCACGGCACAATCTGAGGAAAGTTGCGGTGTTGTCGCGTCATTTACATACACACTTGTTGGCAATGAGGCCACTTTCGTAAACACTTCTACTTCCGCATATGACGATGTCACCATTCTATATCATTACTGGTATTTCAACGATGGAACGCAGTCAACAGAAGAAAATCCGACCCACATGTTTGACGATCCCTGTTTTGCAAGTGCTTGCTTGACTATTTCAGCGGACAGCGCTGGCTATGGCGAGGAATGGTGTGGGCCTATTAGTTATTGTACAACTATTGATTTGGGCATTGACCCCTTGGTCGTAGTTATGGATTCAACGTATAACGCCTTTCTACAGGCATGGCAATTTGAAGCGGAGGCAATAGGAGGTTCTCCATCATATTCTTATGTGTGGACTTTGGACGGTCAAATCGTAAGTGAATTGTCCACCTACGTGCTAGATGACATTGAAGGGGCCTATGCATATGTTGGCGTATGCGCCACCGATCAGAATGGGTGTCAGGCTTGCACGGGTATATACACCATTAACAACGAAGCGGGTTGTTTAGTGCAACTCAATATGACATACAGTGATAATTATTTTCTCATAAGCCCTGACCTTAGTATTGAAGGGTTATCGGAATACGAGTGGTCGGGTTCAATTACAGTCAATGGTGAATCAATAAGTGCTGACTCATCATACGTCTTTCAGGGATGGAACTATGCAGATTATTTGAACGATTTGGGCACATATGAAATCTGTCTAGATCTAAGTGAATGGACTTTAGACTACCTGCCCATGTGTCCACCCACCACTTGTGAAACTATAGAAGTGACTAGTCTTGCAAACAATTGTAACGCCAACTTCTCATACACGCAGAATGGTTACAATTTCACTTTTGTGAACACCTCCACCGGATATTTCGATAACTTGAGCTGGGACTTAGGCAACGGAATTATTGTAGACAATCAAAACTATATTTATACAACACTTGAACCCGGAGTGGTTCAAGTTTCTCTTACAGTGTGGAATACCCAAACACTTTGTGAGGACACTTACATGATTGAGATTACAGTGCTTGAACCCGCGCACATTTGCGGCTCTGTTTTCCTGGATGACAATCAGAATGGAATTTGGGATGCGGGAGAAGTGCAACCCGACTCACTCTACTTGTCTTGGAGTAATGTCAATATTCAACTCATTGATGGCAACTTCGATCAATTGGTTTATCCGGGTGTGGGCTGCTTGCAGGCTGGTGGCGGTGATAGTAGTTTTCTCATTACTACTTTAATAGATGAAGAAGAGTGCTTTGAGAACATACCATCCATAGAACTTGACCCAAACGAAGAATGGTGTCCAATTGAATTGGGTATCTACATTCCAATGGCAACCTTTTGCGGCACATTCTACAATGATGAAAATGCAAATGGTCAAATGGATGGCAGTGAAACAGGAATGCCTTTTTACGAAATCACTGTTGAATCGGGTTGGGGTGACGTATCCAATGTTTTCACTGATGCAGATGGCAACTACTGTGTGGAAATTCCTGCTTATGACAATTGGATAAGCCTAACGCCTATATATCCACAAAATGCGCTGGCCTCTATTTCACCATCAAGCTACTTTCAATATTCGTATGAAGCCACATTCGACAATATCAATTTTGGTATCCATGACGTAGTAGGTGAGCTTGATCTGGGAGTTGTCGTCTCTACAAGCAATACACCCTCACCGGGTTTTAGTCTGATTTACTATGTATTGGTTGAAAATTTCAGTGACCAATCTTCTACTGCAATAGTGACGCTTTACTATGATGATGAGCAGACCAACACATCCATCAGCAATAGCGGAATTGATGATGAGGTGAATGATGTTGTCACTTGGGACATTGAATTGCTTCCATATCAAAACATTGTTTTGTCGGCCTCTTTCATCAATGCAACCACAATGCTATTGGGTGATTATGTTGCCATAAATACCAATATCACCGCTACTGGTTTGGTACCAGATATTCTGCCTGACAACGATTATGATATGATGGAACAAATAGTAATTGGTTCCTATGACCCGAATAATAAACTAGTAGATCCTATTGGTATTGGTGATGAAGGTCGCATTGCTCCAAATACGGATGAGTTTACTTACACCATCAACTTCCAGAACACAGGCACAGCACCGGCAGTGAACATTGTTGTAACTGATGTGATAGATGAAGATTTGAATATCTCCACTTTTGAAATGATTGGCGCAACTCACAACGTGCAAACAAGTATTATGGGCAACAGCATAGTGTGGACCTTCAACAACATAATGCTAGCAGATAGTTTTACCAATGAACCTGCGAGCCATGGACAAATTGTTTATCGTATTCAGCCATTCGCGAATCTTGCTGACCAAACAACAATTGAAAACACGGCATTGATATACTTCGACTTTAATGAGGCTATTGTTACGAATACTGCTCTGAATACGATTGACTATTCCTTGAGTACAAATGATTTCGATAATGCACAACCGGTCAGGTTGTTTCCGAATCCGGTGTCAGATGTGTTGATTATTTCAGGGATCGCACAATCATCCATACAAGTGTTCAATGTGAACGGAATGATTATAACGTCACAGAGACTCTTGAATGAAAACCAGCGACTTGATGTTTCTGATTTGGCGCCCGGTGTCTATTTCATTTCAGTTGAATGTGATGGAGTCATGCGAAATCTTCCGTTTGTGAAATTCTGATTTTTCACTGCCGCGAGGAATGATCACGGACAAACAATTTTCATTTGAACTATTTGAAGCAGGGTTTTTTCTACTTTGGCCTCACCTTAATTAACCTTAATAACTCAGCAGATGAAAAAATTTCTTCCCCTCATCGCAGTTGCAATTCTAATTGCCTGCAACAAGCAACAAGTGGAACCCAATGCAAACGTTGCCACTGAAATTCTGAAACAAAAGGCAACACTCACCGCTACGCCTGAAGGAGAAAAACTCAGCAAGGAAGACCTTGATGCCCTAGTACTAAACACGCTTGACAGAGAGAAGGATTTCCGATGGGATTGGTTGGATATGAAAGCCCTTTGGAGCGCCACACATTATGGCGACCAAAGTGTGGCCATTGGATACAAACCAACTGGAGTGGCCAGCATAGAAAGTGTAATACACAAAATCGATTTGAATAGTGCTGCGTGGAAAGCCACCCATGATGCCTTGATAAAAATGGTTTTAGATGAATTGAATGCCAAATCAAAAAGTGAAATAACCGAGAGAGACATCATCGTGGAAGATGATCGCGTATTACCTGTCATCACTTTCAAACTGACTGACAAAGACATTTTAACGGCACTCTACAATCTTGAAAACGTGCGCTACATCGAGCCACTTGATTATTTTCCTGGAAGTGATGATGAGCGCTCTACTTCTGGCTGCAGCGCTAGTACCTATGCACTTAACAGTGCTGATTATTCGACCACTACGCCCAACTGCTTGTTGCCATGGAACTATTCCAACACCAACATAGCGGCAGCTTGGAACAATGCAGCAGGACAGGGAATAACTATAGGTGTAATTGATGCAGGACTTAGTTCTTCTCAGCCACTTCTGAATAGCGACTTCAACAATGGCGATAGCAATGTCGGACGCACTGTTACCACCGACTACACCTTCGGTAATTCAGCTTTTGCTACTTGTACACATGGCACAAGCATGAGCGGCCTAGCAGTGGGACCGCGTAACAATACAGGCGCAACTTCTGGAGTTGCTTACAAATCGAATTTGCATTTCATACGTGGTTGCGAGGATTTGTTGTTGGACAAGTCATCCGAGAAAACAGGAGTGAAAAACGCTCTTGTGAAAATGGGTCAGAAGGCTGATGTGAAAATTGTAAGCATGTCTATCGGTAGCCCATTTTACAGCAGTGTTATATACGATGGCGTTGTTTATGCACACAACCAAGGTAAGATGCTATTGGCTGCGGCAGGCACCTCATTCAGTTGGTTAAGTTGGTGGGGAGTTACTTATCCAGCTGTGCACTCGCAGTGTGTGGCAATAACGGGAGTTAAGGAAAACAACAACACCTGCGAGTCATGCCACGATGGTAGCGAGGTTGACTTCACAATTGCTATGGAGCGCAACAACAATTCAAGCCGCAATTCACTGTCGTTGAAGCAAAGCGGAAACACTTCATCATACATTGGTGGAAGCTCTGCCGCTACTGCCACAGCTGCTGGAGTGGCTGCACTTGTATGGAGTGTTAATCCTAGTTTTACGCGTGAGCAAGTCTATAATTATTTACTTACCACATCGCAGTTTTATCCATCGCCAAATGGGTACACTGGCTATGGCAATTTAAATGCAGGTGCTGCTGTGAACGCGGCTCAAGCGCCACTCTAAAGAAGAAGTATACTAAACAAAAAGAGGGAAGAATGAAAATCATTCTTCCCTCTTTTTGTTTGCAAATACAATTATTTTTTCTCTACTTTTTTGACAAAGTCAATCAATCCGTTGAAGTAGTTGTTTTGATCATCATAGAAACTCATGTGGCTGCCATTAGGGCAATGCACGTGGCTTCCATTTTTTACTTGTGTGCTCATCCAGCGCATGTGTTCTGGATCCATGGTGTCATGCATCGCACCTATGCTTAGAAATGGAATGGTGATGTTAGAAAGGTCTTTACTGCGATCCCAGTTGGTGAGTTTGCCCGCTATGCCAAATTCGCTTGGCCCTTGCATAGTCACATAAAGTGATTGATTTGTTTGACCCAAAGAACGCTTCATAGGCTCTGGCCATTCAGCTAATGGAATGCGGCAGATGTGTTGCTGATAAAAATAGGGCTCGAGCAATTGCATGTATTTCGGATTGCTAAAATCATTTGCAGCCTCAATCATTCTGATGGTATCAAGCACAGCGGGCTCCACTGTTTTTGCTAGCACTTCGTCAGCGTACTTATCGTAGTCAGGGCAACTACTCATCATGTTAGAAATGATAAGTGCCTTTAGATTGTTTTGATACTTCATGGCGTACTCCAATGCGAGTATTCCTCCCCACGAATGGCCAAGCAAATAGCAGTTTTTGTTGTTTAGGTTGAGTGCTATGCGCACTTGCTCTACTTCTTCCACATAACGCGCAAGATCCCACATGGCAGTATCATTCGGATTGTCAGAATGTCCGCAGCCAAGTTGGTCGTAATAGATGAATTCTATTCCTTCACCGGGCAGAAAATTCTCGAAACATTCAAAATATTCATGGGTGCAACCAGGGCCGCCATTCAGCAAAAGAATCTTTGTCTTTGGATTGTTACCAATACGTTTGGTCCAAACATTAAAGGTTCCTTTTGGTGTTTGTATTGGAATCACTTTTACACCACCGTCTTGAATACCCACTTCATTTCGTGAGAAATAATTTTGAGCAGGATTTTCTTCTTCTACTGCGCTCTCTTGATCAGTGCAGGACAAAATTGCGAACATGAAGATAATAGGAAGCCAAAATGAGTTTTTCATTTTCTTGGGAATGAATTACTGCTGCATTTCTTCAACACCTGCCTTCACTTTTAGAGCATGATATTGTTTCACAGCCTTTACAAATGAGACAAACAAAGGATGAGGATTCATCACTGTGCTTTTATATTCAGGATGGAATTGTGAAGCAACAAAGTATGGGTGGTTATCAAGTTCTATGATTTCAACTAAGCCACTTTCCGGATTGATTCCCGTGCATTTGAATCCCGCCTTTTCGAATTGATCCTTGTATTCGTTGTTGAACTCGAAGCGATGGCGATGACGCTCTTCTACCAAGTCTACTCCGTATGCCTTATGTGCTTTACTATCCTTTTTCATTTTGCATGGATAGGAGCCAAGTCGCATTGTACCGCCTTTGTTCACTACGCTTTTTTGCTCTGCCATAAGACTAATGACAGGATGCGAAGTGTACTCTTTCATTTCAGTGGAATGGGCATCTGCAAAACCAAGAACGTTGCGGGCAAACTCAACCGTGGCCATTTGCATTCCCAAACAAATTCCGAAAAATGGAATATTGTTTTCGCGGGCATATCGTATGGATTCTAATTTACCGTCCATGCCGCGTGAACCAAAACCCGGGGCGACAAGAACACCATCAACACCCTCCAGTTTTTCTACTGCATTGCGTATGGTCAGTTCTTCTGAATGTATCCATCTCACCTCTACTTTTACTTCGTTAGATGCGCCTGCATGAATGAATGATTCAGCAATTGATTTGTAGGAATCTTTTAGTTCAACATATTTACCAATCAAGGCAATAGTGACAGTGCCCTTGGGATTTTTATGTCTATCCAGAAACTCTTGCCACTTCTTCATGTCTGGTTTCTTCCTGGATTTTACCCCGAGTTTTTCCAACACGACTTCGTCCAGTTTTTCTTCTAGCATCATCATCGGCACATCATAAATAGTACTAGCATCAATGCTTTCGATAACAGCGTTGGGGGTGACGTTGCAGAATTTGGCAATCTTATTTCTTATCTGTGGTGAGAGCTTATGCTCGGTTCTACACACCAAGATGTCTGGTTGAACTCCATTTTCTAGCAGCGTTTTTACTGAGTGCTGAGTTGGTTTTGTCTTCAGTTCGCCAGCTGCACTCAAGTACGGAATCAAAGTCAAGTGGATAACGATAACGTCATCCTCCTTCTCCCACTTCAATTGTCTCACAGCCTCCACATAGGGCAATGACTCTATATCACCCACTGTTCCACCTATTTCAGTTATCACAAAATCATATTCGCTTTTTGATCCTAGAATCTGAATGCAGCGTTTTATTTCGTCTGTTATGTGAGGTATAATTTGAACGGTCTTACCTAAATACTCACCTCTGCGTTCTTTGTCAATCACGCTCTGGTATATGCGGCCAGTGGTCACATTATTGGCTTGTGAAGTAGGCACATTCAGAAAACGCTCGTAGTGCCCAAGGTCAAGGTCTGTCTCCGCGCCATCATCGGTAACGAAGCATTCGCCATGCTCGTAGGGGTTAAGTGTGCCTGGGTCAACATTGATGTATGGATCCAGCTTTTGAATGGTCACCCGATAACCCCGCGACTGTAGCAATTTTGCAAGCGAAGCTGAGATAATTCCTTTTCCCAGTGAAGATGTCACACCACCGGTGACAAAAATGTATTTTATATTTTCTGACATGCCCATAAATAGCGCAGAACTGCACCGTTCTTTATGGGGAGCGAAAGTACGGTAAGTTAGGGCGGCATTTTCTCTAGCTTAAACATTCCAACAAATAAGTGCCATACACTCATCTAGGCTTTTGAGCACTGGGTCTTATGAAATGTACTTTTTTGGGTAGTCGAAATGAATCAAAAGACCTGAATCAGCTACAATGTGTTGCCATTTCTCTTGTGCAATTTCAATAAGAACAATAGAACAAGTTGGCATTTCGATTGGCTGCCCTGTGAGGTAATAAGCCAAATGAGAAAATCCAGGATTGTGACCAAACATCATTACACTTCCAAGCGATTCAGGTAGGGCGTTTATCACAACCAGCAAATCGCTGATGGATGCATCGTAAATACTTTTTTCCAAACAAATGCTTGATTCTTCCATTTTTAAAGCTGATGCAAAATACTTGGCTGTCTCAATAGCCCTTGTTGCTGGACTAGAAACAAGGGCATCAATCGCATGATTTTCGCTCGAAAACTTCTCAGCCATAAAAGGTGCATTGTGCTGACCTCTTCGGTTCAATGGTCTTTCAAAATCGGTCCAAGAAGGATTGTCCCAACTGGATTTTGCGTGCCTTACGAGGAAGAGTTTTTTCACTTTGCAATGATAATCAGCGAACAAAATTAGACGGTGCTAACTTTATAGTTCTTATGTTCGCACAACTACAAATGGCCACTTTCAAATTCAGAACCTCAACCTTCAATGAATAGCATACTTGAATTTTTCGAAGGAATAAATCCCGTTTGGGGCGCTTTAATTGCCACCACATTTACTTGGTTGGTAACTGCATCAGGAGCGGGCTTGGTCTTTTTTTTTAAAGATCTCAGCCGCAAAGCGCTGGACGGAATGCTTGGATTTACTGGTGGAGTTATGGTAGCCGCAAGTTTTTGGTCGTTGTTGAGTCCTGCTATTGAAATTAGCCCCGGTGAAGGCTTTATGAAGGCCTTACCAGCTGCAGTAGGTTTCGGTTTGGGCGCTCTGTTTCTTTATGGTTTGGACCAAGTGCTGCCTCACCTGCACTTGAATTTTCCAGAAAGTAAAGCCGAAGGAGTGAGTACCAAATGGCACAGAACAACGCTGCTCGTTCTAGCGATTACACTTCACAATATTCCGGAAGGATTGGCTGTGGGTGTGCTGTTTGGCGGTGTTGCGGCAGGTATTCCAGAAGCATCCATTGGTGGCGCAGTAGCTTTGGCTATAGGAATTGGGCTTCAAAATTTTCCGGAAGGAATGGCCGTTTCGTTTCCATTGCGCAGATTGGGCTTGTCGCGAATCAAAAGCTTTTGGTATGGTCAATTATCGGCCATTGTGGAGCCGATAGCAGGCGTTATCGGGGCATTGGCCGTTATCCAGTTGCAACCCATTTTGCCTTATGCTCTTGCCTTTGCTGCAGGTGCTATGATATATGTAGTGGTGGAAGAGGTGATACCCGAAACGCAACTCGAACGCTCTACAGACATCGCTACACTTGGTTTCATTGGTGGATTTCTTGTCATGATGATGCTGGATGTGGGGTTGGGCTAGCATGAGCCAAACTGCCTTAGGTCAAAAGTTCATCAGCCAACTTGACGAAATCCACACCATCGAAATTACCTGAAGTCATAAGCAATAGATTGGAATTGTTCCAATCCATTGTTCTCAAAAGATCCATTAGTTTTTGTGAATCGGTGAAAACTTGAACGTTGTTTGTTCCAAAGGCAAGTCGCACCTGTTCCGTGGTTAAGGGCGCCAACTTTTTGTGTTCTATGGTGTGTGGGTTGAAGTACACAAAAGCCTCATCTGCTGCTTCCATAGCGCCTTTGTATTCCGAAAGAAAATTTGCATTGAGACTGCTGAAGGTGTGCAACTCCATACACGCTATCAATTTGCGTTGGGGAAACTGTTGTTTGAATGCGGAAGTTGCTGCTTTCAACTTGGAAGGCGAATGAGCGAAGTCTTTGAACATGACCGATGAGGAGGTTTCTTTTACCAACTCCAGCCTACGTGCCGCTCCTTTGAAGGACTG
Organism: Flavobacteriales bacterium; assembly: GCA_031414655.1. Classification (GTDB taxonomy): domain Bacteria; phylum Bacteroidota; class Bacteroidia; order Flavobacteriales_D; family Sanyastnellaceae; genus JANNVZ01. Next base: position 121,252 of record JANNVZ010000003.1, on the reverse strand, counting down.
TATTGCCTTATAGAAATGTTCGTCTGATATTCCAATCTCATTGCACACTAGTCGCGCGCCATTCAAATTTTGAAGGTTGTGATTGCCAAAAATTTTGAGCGGTATTTCTCCAACATGAGTAGTCAAAAAGGTGGTGCCATTTTCCACTGTGTGCGGATGCGTGTTGTAGGCTATTTTTTTGAAACTCCCTTTGTGCTCTTCTGAAACTTTTTTCACTTCCTCATCTGCTTCGCAATAAATGAGTGAACCACCACTTTCAATTTTATCCAAGAAAATGCTGAATTGTTCAACATAATTTTCGAAAGTCGGAAACACATTGATGTGGTCCCATGCTATGCCACTGAGCAAAGCAATAGTTGGATGATACAAATGAAATTTAGGACGCAAGTCGGTTGGCGAAGAGAGGTATTCATCGCCTTCAATCACCGCAATTTTTGCTGTAGCAGATAGTTTTACCATGCAATCAAAACCCTCCAGCTGGGCACCAACCAGAAAGTCACATTCGACCCCACATTCTTTTAGCACATGCAGAATCATGGAAGTAATGGTTGTTTTACCATGACTGCCGCCAATTACGATCCGTGTCTTATCCTTTGTTTGCTCATAGACGTATTCGGGGTATGAGAAGATTTTCAGTCCAAGTTCTTGTGCACGCATCAATTCCGGATTCTCCTTACGTGCGTGCATACCAACAATTACAGCATCCAAGTCAGTAGTTATTTTTTCAGGAAACCAACCCTCCATAGGCGGCAGCAGGCCTAACCGGTACAAGCGCGATTTGCTGGGTTCAAATATTTCATCGTCACTTCCAGTAACTATTATTCCTTTCTGATGCAATGCGATGGCGAGGTTGTGCATGGCGCTTCCTCCAATGGCCGTCAAGTGAACTCTCATCTTTTTCTTTGAAGTAATTTGAGAAGCAAGATTCGTTCACATCTACCAAGTCATAAAAATGAACCCCTTTCTTTTTCAATGCACGAGTGTTGAATGAGGATAAGATTTGAGTTGTGAACGCGGACACATTGGTGCAACTTCGCTGCATGAGTGAACAAGTTGCTGAAACTACACGTGCAGCTAAATCAGGCATGGGACCCGGCTCGCTGGTGCATGTGGGTGAGCATACCGATGCAGTGGTTAAGATCCGTGTCATGGATTACGATCATCAAAACCTGAGGGAGTCTGCGTTAAAGGATTTTGCCCAATGCGAAGAATACTGCCACTCTGCCTCAGTGACATGGATAGATATGGATGGCATTCATGACAGCAAACTGGTGGATGAAGTGGGAAAGAGATTCAACGTGCACATACTGGTGCTAGAAGACATCATGAATAGCGAGAGCCGACCAAAGGTGGAGTTCTTTGATGACTACATGTTCATCACTTTGAAGATGTTGGAACTAGATCCAAAAACACATTCGCTCAATGTGGAGCAACTTTCATTGATTATTAGTGATAAATACGTGCTCATGTTTCAGGAGCGACCTGGAGATGGTTTTGATTCTATCCGCGAGCGCATCAGAACTTCTAAAGGCAAAGTGCGCTCTAAAGATGGCTATTATTTGTCCTATCTCATATTGGATACGGTGGTAGACAACTACATAGCCGTGAGCGAAAAACTCTCCATGCAAATAGAAGCTCTGGAGAGCACCGTAGTGAAGCGACCAACTGAATATACCTTGTACAGAATACTCGCACTGCGCAAAGAACTGCTTGACTTTAAGCGCAGTATTGATCCGCTTAAGGAAGCTGTCAATACCATAACTCGCGAGTTGGATGATGAAATAGCGAAGTATTACCGCGATCTGTCAGATCATATTATTTATGAATCAGAGAACCTAGTGATGTACAGGGAAATGCTGTCTAACATGCTAGACCTCTATCATAGCAACCTACAGATGAAGATGAACCAAATCATGAAGGTGATGACCATTATGACGACCATTTTTGTTCCGCTCACTTTTCTGGTAGGTGTGTATGGTATGAACTTCGAACACATGCCCGAACTAAGCACGCCATATGGCTACTTTGTGGTGTGGGGTGTTATGCTAGTGATGGTTTCTTTCATGCTCTTTTTCTTCAGAAGAAAGAAGTGGTTATGAGTAAAGCTGTGTGGTGGATTGTCCCACGAATTTCAACCACAAAAAAATAACCTGTGGCAAGTCATCCATTCTTTAAAATTGCAACACGAAAAAATCTTACTTATCATTTGTCACTCCAGCGATGAAAAATTGTCATTTCGAGCACGAACATGTGGTCATCAGAATCTGAAAGAGCGTTAGTCTAAAAGAGAAAAATTTTCCTTTTTCAACTCCTTCATTTACTCACAATACAAAAGACCACATCTGACAGATGAAAACCAAATATGTTGACCTTGTAGAACAAACCTTCGACTGGCCACAACAAGAATTTACCCTCAACAAAGACCAAGTCCTCTGGCACGATGTGCCGCTGATGGAGATAATAGAAAAGTATGGCTCTCCGCTGAAGCTTACTTATTTGCCAAAGATTTCAGAAAATATTGAACGCGCACGAGAATGGTTCTCCATTGCAAAAAAGGAGGTGGACTATGCTGGTGATTATCATTATTGCTATTGCACCAAAAGCTCTCACTTCAGATATGTGTTGGAAGAAGTGTTGAAGAACAATGTTCACCTCGAAACATCTTCCGCGTACGACATTGATTTGATACGAAGACTAGGCACCCTAGGCAAAGTGAAAAAAACGCAGCGCATCATTTGCAATGGATTCAAAAAGGACGAATACGTTCAAAAGATCATGGCACTTCATGCTGATGGGTACAAAGACATCATCCCCATCATAGACAACAAGTATGAGTTTGCCACTTTTCAGGAGCTAATGACCGAACAAATGAACATTGGCATTCGCATAGCTAGTGAAGAAGAGCCGAAGTTTGAATTTTACACCTCGCGCCTTGGTATTGGCTACAAAGACATTGTTCGCTTCTATAAAAAATCCATTCACGAAGATCCAAGGCTGAAGTTGAAAATGCTGCACTTCTTCATCAACTCAGGCATCAAGGACACATCTTACTACTGGAACGAATTGCTGAAGTGTTTGAAGGTTTACTGCGAATTGCGAGAGATATGCCCAACTGTTGATTGCCTGAATATTGGTGGCGGTTTCCCCATCAAGAATTCACTTGCCTATTCATTCGACTATCAATACATGGTCACTGAAATTTTACGTCAGGTAAAATCTTCTTGCGAGGAGGCAGGTGTTCCGGTTCCTCATATCTACACTGAATTTGGTTCATTCACGGTGGGCGAAAGTGGCGCGGCTATCTATAAAATTATTTATCAAAAGGAGCAAAACGACAGGGAAAAGTGGAACATGATCGACTCGTCTTTTATGACCACGTTGCCCGATAGCTGGGCTATTAGCAAACGCTTCCTCATGCTGCCTATCAACAACTGGAATGAGAATTACGAGCGCGTATTTCTTGGCGGACTCACTTGCGATAGCGATGATTATTACAACAGTGAGCAGCATACAAATGCTATTTACATGCCTAAGTATTATCCTGATCAGGACCAATACATCGGTTTCTTCAATACAGGTGCTTATCAAGATACTTTAGGTGGTTTTGGTGGAATTCATCACTGCCTTATTCCACAACCCAAACATGTTTTAATAGACCGGGATGCTAAGGGAAAAGTCAAGTATCGCCTTTGGAGCAATGAGCAGAAACCAAAAGATGTGCTAGAGATTTTGGGTTATTACGACAAGTAATACAAACCCTTTACCCTAAACAATTGGCCATTGAACACAATGCGAATTAATTGAAGCCGCGCTTCGCTCTACTTTCGCACACATGCCCCTTATCAATCAAGCAACACTTGAGAATATTGGAATTGCTTTCAATGCTTTGCGTGCTCAAAAACTGCGCACCATTCTAACAGTTTCTCTTATTGCCTTTGGCATTTCGTGCCTTGTGGGAATGATGACGGGCATCAACTCGCTAGATAGAAAAATAAATCAAGAATTCATGCGGCTGGGCAGCAATACCTTCACGCTGCGCAGTGGTAATAGTATGATGCGTGGAGGCAGGCATGGCGAGGCTTCAGAAAATTATGTTCCCATAAGTTACGAGGAAGCTATGCAGTTTGTGGCTGAGTATGAGACCGAGGCAACTGTTTCGGTATCCGCTTTTGGTGCAGGCGCCAAGTCTGTGAAGTATGAGAGCAACAAGACCAATCCGAATGTGCCCGTGATGGGAGTGGATGAACACTACCTGAACCTTTCATCTTATGTGCTAGAAAGTGGCAGAAACTTTTCTCCAAGCGATGTTGCCTCAGGCGAGAATGTGGTGATACTAGGTGCCGATGTAGTGAAAACATTGTTCAACGGCATCATAAATCCAGTAGACAAGCAAGTACAACTGGATGGTAAAAACTACCTTGTCATAGGCACGTTGATGCCTAAGGGCAACACATTTGGTTTCGCTTCGGACAATCAATTTCTGATACCGGTGAGCACTGTTCGCAAGAATTTTGAAACAAGTAGCACCGACTATAGCATTAATGTGATGCTGCCATCTGCAGAATTGATGCCTGATGCAGTGAGCGAAGCTAAAGGACTCATGCGCATAGTGCGCAGCGATGATATAGCTAGCGAACCTTCATTTGACGTGCGTATGAGTGACAGTGTGGTAAGCGAATTGACTGACCTCATCAGTGGCATTACAATGGGTGGTATATTGATAAGCATCATCACCCTTTTTGGAGCCAGCATAGGCTTAATGAACATAATGCTTGTGAGTGTAACAGAACGAACACGCGAAATAGGAACACGAAAGGCACTAGGCGCAAGTGCAAAAACTGTACGAAGGCAATTCCTTGTTGAGTCAATAGTAATAGGTCAAATAGGCGGCCTTGTTGGCATTGCCATGGGCATAATGATGGGAAACGGTGTAGCCTATTTATTGGAAACTTCTTTTGACATGCCTTGGGCGTGGCTAGGCATTGGCGTCACCATTTGTTTTATAGTTAGTGTGGTGAGTGGTTATTACCCCGCGCGCAAAGCTGCCAACCTCGACCCTATTGAAGCACTTAGGTATGAGTGATGCAAATAAGACAATGCTCTGCTCAGAGCGTATTTTTTACTTTCACACGATTGAAGTAATCCGCTTAAAACCTATTCCAAAGCTTACAATATCGTAAACTCTGTTCTACGATTGAAGCCATGTTCTTCATCCGTGCACTCAACATTGTTCTTGCATTTATTCAGAATTTTCTGCTCACCGTAACCCTTGGCTACCATTCGTGAACCGTCTATGCCCTGACTCACTATGTAATTCACGGCACTCTTTGCCCTTCGGTCGGATAGTTTTAGGTTGTAGTCGTCACCACCACGGGCATCTGAGTGCGAACTCAGCTCTATGCGCATGGTTGGATTATCTTTCAATATGGTAACCAACTTGTCAAGTTCCTTGGCTGCTGCGCCAGTTATTACATCGCTGTTGTAACCATAGTAAATATTATCAAGTCGCACGGTTGTTCCCTTCTCCAACTTGAAGAGGCGGAAGTCGCGTGTCAGAATTTTATTGTCTGGGTCGTTGGTCAGAATGTTTTGAGTAAGGCGACTGAAGTCTTTTTTGGTGGCTACTGTTAAGTAGGTTTTATTCTTAAGTAGTGGGAACATATAAGTTCCTGTTTTGCCAATGATCACGCTGTCTTGCTTGATGGTATCTCCATTTAATAGCTCAAACAATTCAACCATCGCACCTTGCGCAGGAGAGCTGTCTTTGTCGTACAGCACTTTTCCTGTGGTCATGTAGTCAATCTTCTGCATCTTTATATCCACGTTTTCTAAATAGCCTGAACGTGGGTCTGTTTTCGCACTTACCGATGTAGGCAGATAGCCTTGCTTGGTTCCTTCTAACATTATTACTGGTTTGTAAGGCACACCTATCGTGTATTCGCCTCGCTCGTTGGTGAGCACTTGTAGCACAGAGCCATCGTCACTTGGCACGGTCACCATCGTGTTGGGCAATGGTTGCAAGGTTTGCATATCGAGCACTATACCAGTCACTATTACTTCAGTTGGCGGATGTATTTTAAATTCATAAATATCATCATCGCCTTTGCCATTCTTTCTGTTGCTGCTGAAGTAGCCTACGGTCTCTTCCTGATAACAAACCATAGCCAAATCATCATAATGCGAGTTAGCAGGATAGCCCACATTTTTCACAGCGATTGTATCAAATGGATTGGTATAGAATACATCCAAACCGCCCAGACACAGTTGGCCATTACTTGAGAAATAAAGCGTGCTGTCACCAACAACAAAAGGAAACATCTCGTTACCCGAAGTATTTATTTTTTTTCCTGCGTTTATAGGAGTGCTCCAGGCTTCACCAATTTTATCGCAGTAGTAGATATCCGTTCCTCCAACTCCCCCGGGCATATTGCTAGTGAAGTAAATGCGTGTACGACTGCCATTCAAAGCAGGATTGCCAACACTGTATTCTTTATTGTTGTAAGGAAAAGTTGTCAGCGACTCAAAGCTTTGCTCTGCAGCGATGTATTTAGCGGAGAAGATACCAAGGTTCAATTTACTGCGTTTTGATTTTTTTACATTACCCTTCAACACGTTGTTTCTGGTAAGGTAAATAGTATTGGTACCCGGGTCATAGCTCATGGTACCCTCGTGGTAACGCGAGTTAACATCATCACTCATCAAGACTGCATTTTTCAACGTGCTGTCTGCGGCAATGTCGCACGTGTAAAGATTCAGATAAGGTTGCTCGTTCCAGTTATACAGTCGCTGGTTGTTAGATGCAGTTCCCTTTGCACTGCTAAATACCATTTTTCCATTTGTAAAATAGCCTGCAGCAAAATCAGAAGCAGGTGAATTGATCTCCGCGTTGTGCAATGTGTATATCGTGCTGTCACGCATGATGCGGTTGGCAAAATCAGGGTGATCAACATAACGTTTCGCTACGTCATCGTTAGGGTTGGCTTGCAGAATCTTCTTGTAAACTTCTATAGCAGCATCATACTTGCCTTGAAACTTAAGCACTTCAGCCAGCATCTTCATGTCAGCAGGTTTAGCCGCGCCAGTTTCAGAAAGTTGTTTCAAGTAGCCCTCTGCATTTACCCACTGTCCGCGTTTCAACTCGCAGTCGGCCACCCTGCGCAGTGCAAGGGTATCCTTGGCATACTTCGCATCACTCAGTATGTCCTTATAGATATTGCCTGCCTGCTTAAAGTCGAACGTTTCGTAGAATTTGTTGGCCAGTTTGTGTTTAGCCTTTTGTGCTTGCAGCGCATGGCTGCACACCATCAGCAACACTGTTGCTAGAGCCACCTTGAATATATTTTTCATCGTCATCAATTCGGATTTAAGAAAAAAAGTGCTGTTACTATTTCAATTAGAAGTATCTCGGTGAAACATCCGCAGGGAAACCTTTTATCAAATCAAAGCCAAGCATTATCTCGTGCGATCCATCGCTGTAGCGCCTTATGTCACTTAGCGTATAGTCATAGGCATAACCAATCTTGAATTTGTTATTCACCTCATATTGCATCAATATACCCACAGCATCTTCCCAGCGATACATGCCACCCACCCATAGCTTTTCGTAGAATAAAAATTGCGCAGTTACCTCGGCACTTGGTGGTGCACCGTTTACTGCCTTCAGCAAAATGGTTGGCTTAAACTTCGTGTAATACGAAATGTCGAATACCGCACCTGCTATAAAAAACAGATGTTGTTTCTCCACACTGTTCAGCTTGATGGTGTCTGGTAAATTATCCGGTACCAATTTGTTAGAGAGCAGTTTGGGTGCTGACAAACCAACGTAATAACGCTTGCTGTAGAACATTGCACCAAAGCCAAAGTTGGGCAATGGCTTCATGCTGATGTTGCTGGCAAATACTTGATCGTCTGGTATATTCGGACTTAGGTCAATAAGGTTTGCGCTGAACAAATTCACTCCGCCTTTCAGTCCAAACGCAAGGCGGTTGGAGCCCATGAAAATGCGGTAGCTGGCATCAATATAAATACCGGTCTGCTTCACTGGTCCGTACTTGTCATTGATGATGCTGCCGCCTAAGCTGATGTTCTCATTTTTCAAAGGAGAATGAGCAGTAATGGTTTGCGTAGTGGGCGCACCTTCAAAGTTGACCCATTGGGACCGGTGCAACGCTACTGTGCTCAGCCTATCAGCACTGCCTGCATATGCAGGATTGATGCTAAGAGTATTGAACATGTACTGCGTGTACATAGGGTCTTGCTGTGCGCGAAGAGCAAATACTGACACAATCATCAGAGCGCTTATCAACGATTTTTTTATCCTGTCCATTCGTTTATTTATGAAAGGTGAATGCTTCATTTTGTTGGAAAGAGTTTTAGCGTTTCAGATAGATATAGCCAGTAAATACTGAGCGCTGTTCCTGCTCATACACCTCGCCTAAATCCAGCACATAGTAGTAAGTGGCGGTGGGCAATTCGGTGCCAATAGCTGCACTGTGTGTGTCCTCGCCTGCCCAGTTATTCTTGTACGGGGCGCTTGAGTATATCAGCGAGCCCCATCGGTTGAAGATTTGGATATTGCTCTGCGGATAGTACTCGAGATTGGGTATGTAAAACACATCATTGGTTCCATCACCATTGGGCGAGAAGGCATCTGGAATCCGGATGGTTTCGCAATCAACTAGCACAAACAGAACACTGTCAGAGGATGAACCACAATCGCCATTGTCAATAGTCCATATCAACCAGTTCTCTTCGTTGATCAATGGAACAGTAATCGTTCCCAGGCTCGTCACCAGGGCATTATTAGTGGTTGAATCATCTATCATTATTTCACCTTCCAATATGGTCCAATAACCTGTTGCTGGGAATATGGCTGCATTACCTTCAAGCGGAAATGGACTGAATTCATTTGAACAATAGTCTGTTGTCTCGCCCGCATAAGCCGCCTCTTGAAGAGGATCATATAAGAAGAGGCATAGGGTATCGCTGCTGATACCGCAGGCACCATTGTTCACCGTCCATGCGTAGCAATGCACACCCACCGGTATATCTGTCACTACCGTATTCGGATCTTCGGGGGACATAATACTGCCACCATTTCCATCCACTGATGTCCACTCGCCTGTTGCTGGACCTTGCACACTACCCACCAGTTCGCTTGCATCCATTTCAAACAAATCAACTGCACCGCAGAAGGTAGTGTCTTTGCCAGCATAAGCGTCAGACACATCGCTATCGTTTACATAGAACCAAAGGGTGTCACTGGTGAGACCATTGGAGCATGGACCGTTGTATACAAACCAAACGAACGCAGTTTCATTCAAGGCAATGTTGCTGGCAGTGGTGTTGAATGAACTGGTGTCGGCAATCACTGCGATGCTGTCTCCTGCTATTTGCTCCCAATATCCATAAGCAGGATAAGTGGGCTCGTTACCTATTAGGCTGACACTTGTTGGAGGGTCACACAAACTTTGATCAGCTCCAACACTTGCATCGGGTGATGCAGGCGAGAATACCCATACTTCCATAGTATCCACTGTAATTCCGCATTCACCATTATCAAATGTCCAGATAATTTCTGTAATACCTATTTCAAGATCTGTTACCCATGTCGTGCTGTCCTGTGTGCTTTCAAATTGTGGGTTGCCAGGATGTGATCCAAAAGACCATTCGCCAGAACCGGGGAAGACTATTACACTGCCGGCCATCTGCACACTGTCCAATGGGAAACAAATTTCTTGGTCTGGACCTGCATTGGCTATTGGTGCCGTTGCATCATACACTACAATACTTATTTGGTCTACATCCTCAGGATCGCATGGTCCGTTGTAGATGGTCCAAGCAAGTGTGTGGATTCCGACAGTAAGGGTGTTGACTTCGGAATTTGGATTGAGCGGATCAACCAGAATTCCATTAAAAGAAATTGGATCCCAGTACGCTGTGGAAGGAGCTAAAGGCATAGTAGCGTCAAGTAGTAAACTCGACTCAGGTGTGCATAGCTCAAAGTCCTGGCCTGCATCAGCTTCTTGCGGATTTTCTGGAAACACATGCACCACTATGGTATCTATGGTTATGGAATTCTCGCATGGGCCATTGTCTATGGTCCAAGTGAAAACGTTGTCTCCTGTGCTGAGTCCCGCAACTGTGGTGGCAGGATCAAAGATGCTGAAAGTACCAGTTCCTGAGATCAAAGTCCAATGGCCAATGGCTGGAACTATAGGAATGTTTGCATTTAATTGTGTAGTTGTTTCAGGGAAACACAATTCGATGTCATCTCCCGCATCAGCGGCTGGCTGCGATTGGTCGTAGACAAATACGCACATAGTATCGGACGGCAAACCATCTTCGCATGCACCGTTATAGAACTCCCATACAAAGCAGTTGATACCAACTGGAAGATCCACTATGGCCGTAGTCGAATCATTGGGTGATACAATGGTTCCTCCGCCCTGCAGTGTATACCATGTTCCTATATTGGGATCATTGGGCATACTTCCATCCATCGTCACTTCCACTAGTGGTGTGCAAATGGATTGGTCAGGGCCAGCGTCCACAGTTGTGCCCGGATCAAAGACGCGCACACACATAGTATCCACTGTAATTCCATTCGGGCAAGGACCATTATTTACTCCCCATTCGAAACAAGTAGTGCCCTCGCACAAGCCCATCACAGTGGTGTTCTGATTGTTTACGTCAGTAATGATTACTGTTTCGGGACAAGGTCCGCTTACCCAACTCCATTGACCAACTGCGGGTAAGAATGGGGCAACTGCGCCCAACGTAGTTTCAGTAAGTGGTAAACAAATTTCTATGTCATCACCAGCATCCGCATCAGGGTTGAACTCGTTGTAGATAACCACCGTGTTTACATCACTGCTTTGTCCGCATGCACCATTGTCCACGTTCCAGATGAAGATGTTGATGCCCACCGGCAATCCGCAGAACGTTTCATTTGGGTTACTTAGGTCGGTGAATGTCAGACCAGATGTTATTGGCTGCCACAAACCAGTAGCTGGGAAAATGGGATCCAGCGCATCCATTGTATGGCAGTCTATTGGTGTGCAATACTCGGCATCAGGGCCAGCGTCTGCATCAGGTTCATTAGGATTGAACACACACACTTGCACCACATCACTAGATGAGCCGCAAGGCCCATTCTGTATGGTCCAGCGGAATTCATAACAACCCACAAACAGATTTGAAACATCTGTTGTCATGTCAGTTGGGTTGGTGAAGGTAACAAAGGTTGGACCGCTGTCCTGTGTCCACTCGCCAGCGGATGCTCCGTCAATAGGAGAACCGCTCAATGTAGCAGTGATAGGAGAAAGGTCAATGGGTGCGCAAAGTTCTTGATCTTCTCCAGCGTTCGATTCAGGTGTATTGCTGTCGTAAACAAAAACGCAAACTGTATCCATTGTAGTAGATGGAATGCAAGGGCCATTCATGATAGTCCATGTGAAGCAGCTCTGTCCATCCAAGTCTGGCTCTAGGTCAGTTATTTGGGTATCAGGATTGTTGGTGTCTTGAATGTTGCCATTAGCTCCAGGCAGTGGATTCCACGAACCTGTTGCAGGAAAAATAGGATCGTTACCGTTCAGTGTAACCACATCTTGCGGGGTGCAAATGGAGATGTCATCACCGGCATCAGCCGCGGCTTGATTGTTCGAATAAATTCGGATACGGATAAGGTCGGTGGTATTGGTAGTTGCGCAAGGACCGTTGTACACGGTCCACAGGAAGTAATATTCTCCCACTCCAAGATTACAGATTTCTGTGTTCGGATCATTTGCGTTTGTTATTGTGGGACCGGGTGAAAGGCTTGTCCAAGTGCCTAAGCCTGGATCGGTTGGTGCAGCTGCGGCCATAGTAACACAGCTGGTGGGTTCGCACCAATCTTGGTCAGGACCGGCTTCTGCTTCCTGCGCATTTTCATCATAGATAAAGACAGAAAGAGTATCGCATGAATTGGCATCTGGACACACGCCATTGCTGATGCACCAACTGAATTGGTTTTCGCCAATCGGAATGTTGATGATGTCAGTCTGTGGGTTATCGAAATCTTGAATTTCGCCACCGCCACTTACCACTGCCCAGATACCAAAGCCTGGCAATGGAACTACGTTGGCATTCATTAGAGCTGACTGGTTAGGCGTGCACAATTCAATATCAGCACCAACATCAGAGGGTTCAGCTGCATCGTCAAACATGGTTATCACCATTTGGTCACAGGTGACAGCGAAGCAAGGACCATTGTCCACGCACCACTCAAGGGTGTATACTCCAGGAATCAATCCGCAAACTTCTGTATTCGGATCATTCGGATTGGCAAACACCAATGATGAAGGACCACCTATTACGCTCCATGTACCTTCTGCAGGAAAGATGATTTCATTTCCATCGAGGGTTGCACAATCTGTTAGGTTACTACACAAGTCCTGATCAACACCAGCATTTGCATCCGATTGCAATTCGTCAAACAGAAAAATGTCCACACAATCAGTTGTAGTTGGCGGATCGCACACGCCATTTTCTATGGTCCAGCAAAACGTATTGAGACCCACCGTAAGGCCTGTTACATCCGTAGTAGCAGAACCAGTCGATAGAATCAAAGTAGCGCTTGTTGTGGTCCATTCGCCTGTCGCTGGAACTATCGGGTCCGTTCCGATAAGGGTGGTAGAAGTTTGTGGTGTACATAACTCCTGATCATCACCTGCGAATGAAGCGGGTTGGTTCACATCATTCAAGAAAATGATCATTGTATCGGTTGTCAATTCCTGTGCAAGGCAATCGCCATTGTATACTGTCCACACCAATACATTGATGCCTTGCTGAATATTGAAGGCTATTGTGGTTGGATTGTTAGGGTCTACAAAATCAACAGCACCGCTTGCCACTGACCATGTGCCAGTGCCGGGTGGCAATACCGCATCTGCTTCCAACTGTGTGCTGCTTGAGGGTGTGCAGAGCTGCTGGTCAGGGCCGGCAACCGATTCGCCTTGTGCGCTGTTATATACTATTATTTCTACCGCGTCAGCTTCGCCTCCGCATGCAGCGTAGTTCAGCGACCAATAAAAAGTGTATTCCCCAATTGACAGATTGCTTAAGGTGGCATTTGGGTCATTCAAATCGCTGAATGCAACAACTGTTGGGTTACCTGGATCTGCACTCCAAGTGCCTTCGCCCGGTGCTTCAGCGGGAGCGGCATCCATGATGGTAGATGAAGTGGGCGAGCACAACTCTTGATCTACACCTGCATCTGCCGGATCGAAACCACTATTGAACACACAAATTTCCATAGTATCGAGCGTGATAGCATTCAGACACACTCCATTGTTTATCTGCCATTGAAACTGGTAGCAGCCAACGTCAGTAATGCCAGTTACCTCCGTTTCAGGATCGTTGGCATCTGCTAGGTTCACAGTCACCGGACCTCCTATTTGTGTCCATGCACCTGTGGCAGGACTTATCAAACTATTGCCTTCCATAAAAGTGCTGCTAGTAGGTGTGCACAAGTCCTGATCATCACCGGCATCAGCAGCCAACTGATTGTCTGAGAAAACCTGAATGCATATTTGATCGAATGTGACACCAGCGCCACAGCCGCCATTGTCTGTGGTCCATTGAAAGCAATTGGTACCAATTGGTAAGTTGGTTATTTCCGTATTGGGATCATTTGCATTCACTATCGTTCCACCACCTGTTATCAGCGTCCATGTGCCCACAGCCGGACTGGTGGGAGTGTTTGCGGCCATAAATACATTGTCATCAGGCGAGCAAATACTTTGGTCAGGGCCCGCATTGGCAATGGCATCACCCGTAAAGAAGACCTCAATAGTCATTTGGTCAGAGGTGAGACTATTAAAGCACGCACCATTGTCTACTGTCCAAGTTAGCGTGTAGGTACCAACTATCAGATTGCTGATGGTTGCGGTTGGTGAATTGATGTTGGGTGTGAAGGTGGGTGTGTTTGGTCCTGTAACTGTCCATGTTCCAACTGCAGGAGAAATGATGGCATTTGCAGCCAGTGTGGCACTTGATGCTGGTGAACACCATGTTTGGTCAAGCCCGGCATTAGCAGAAGTCTGAGAATCATCATACACACATACTTGTATATCATCAAGAGTGGTGGGAGGTACACAGGCGCTGTTGTTAACCGTCCAGCGGAATACGTAACACCCAACTATAAGATTGCTGGCATCCACCTGCGACAGGTTGGGGTTGTTGATGGTAGCAGTATTCGGCCCGCTTATTTGTGTCCACAATCCCGTTGCAGGAGGTGTAAGCGTATTACCTGTGAGAGTAACTATGGTTACCGGCTCACACACTTCTACATCAACACCTGCATTGGCAATGCTCTGGGTATTGTCATAAACAAGGATGGTTACATCATCGAAAGTGACAGACGGGCTACAGGCACCATTATCAATGGTCCAGCGTAAAACATAAGTACCCACTATCAATCCAGTTAGTGAAGTATTGTTGACGTTGGCACTGAAGGTCGGAGTGTTAGGACCACTGATAACTGTCCACGTTCCAAGTGCTGGTGTGTCTGCAAGATTTCCTGCCAGGGTTACTGAGTTTGCAGGGAAACAAATACTTTGGTCGGGTCCTGCATTAGCTGAAAGTTGTGCCACATTGAAGTAATCCAGCACCATGGTATCACTGGTATTACTGCAAGGGCCGTTGTTGATGCTCCAAGTGAACGTATAGGTTGTTCCACCCACCAAGCCAGTCACTGTTGAAGAGGGGTTATTTGGGGTGGTGATGGTCGGGCCAACCGGACTCACGGTCCATGTGCCCACAGCAGGGAATATTACTGAGTTACCTGCAAGATTTATAGTAGTGATATTGCTGCAAATATCCTGGTCGGGTCCAGCGTTGGCAGCTAGCTGCGCAACATCAAAGACACTTATGCAGACCGTATCTGAAAGAATAATGGGAGTAGTGCAGGGGCCATTATCTACCGTCCAACGGATGCAGGTAATGCCAACAGGTATTCCTGTAAGATTGGTGACTGGATTAGTAGGATTGCTCAACGTGCCGCCTCCCTGAATAATATTCCAAACTCCCGTTGCAGGATTCACCAGCGAGTTGCCTGTAAGCACCGCATTAGGTGTGGTATTGCATATTTGGGTAGCATTTGCTGTAGCATTTGCCGCTGTTTGGCCGGGGCCATATATTCTTATTTGCACCACATCTGCGCTACTTCCGCATGGCCCATTGTTGACAGTCCATGTAAAGTTGTGCGTACCTACAGGCAAATTCGAAACGGTGGCATTGAACGTATTGGCATTGGGGACGAATATTCCTGGTCCAGTCCATGTTCCAGTTGCTGGTGCAATGGGATTATTACCTGCAAGAGTTACTGTCAGTGGAGATGCTCCTGCGCAGAATTCCTGATCAGGTCCAGCATTGGCAACGGTGCTGTTCAGATCAAAAATATTTACTGTTACATCATCGAAGAAGCTACCACAGGCTCCGTTGTTAATGGTCCATCGGTAGGTATTTACACCAGCCGGAATGTTTATGATTTGTGTTGTCGGACTGTTTGGGGATTGTATGGCTCCGCCACCTGCTATTGTTGTCCAAGTGCCAACCGCTGGTGTAGGTGCAGCAGTTGCGGCCATGGTGGCACTGTTAATGGGTGTGCAGAAGTTTTGGTCAGCACCAGCATTGGTAGTTAGTTCAAGGCAGTTGCTGACAGTAATGATCATCTGATCACAAACAGCTGGGTCGCAAGAGCCATTGCTAAGACACCATGTAAGAGTATAAATGCCTGGAGTCAGTCCGCTGACTGTTGTGCTAGCACTCGTGTTGCTGGCTATAGTTGCAGCTGGAACTATTGTCCACAGGCCTGTACCGGGTGGAGTTGGAGCATTGCCGTTGATAGTAGCTGTAAGAGCAGTACCACTAAAGCTAAGGTTTTGGTCAGGACCTGCATTGGCTGCTGGCTGGTTGGCAGGGAATACGGTGATGTCTACTTCATCAAAGGCATTGTTGTTTGCACAATTGCCATTGCTTACTGTCCAGCGGAAACGATTGAGACCTACACTCAGACCATTGACTACCGAGGTGGGGGAATTGATACTTACAAATGAGCCTGTTCCGATTACTACGCTCCATGTGCCTGTACCCGGTGCTATGGGAGTGGCAGCCGCCATAGTTGCACTATTGCTAGGAAGACATATTGTTTGATCGGGTCCAGCATTCACAGGTGAGGCGGGATCGTATACAAATACCTGCACCTGATCGTTAGAGGTGCCACAAGGCCCACTGGTGATTTTATAATTGAAAGTGTATACGCCAGCAGTGTTCATTCCACTTATAGTAGTGGTGCTGGTTGCGGGTGAGTTGATAGTAGGTGTAACGGGCCCCGACACAAAAGTCCACAAGGCCGTATTTGCACCTGACAGGACATTGCCTGCAAGAGTTACTGTGCTGAACGATCCAAGACAACGCGTAAGATCATTGGGTGCCACTGCAGTTTGAATGCTTGGATAAACGCATATAAAGAGGGAGTCTTTGGTTTCACCACCTGGACATGGGCCATTACCTATATTCCATTCGAGGCAGTTGCAGCCGTTGCCCAAATTGGAGATGGGTGCACTACCATTGTTAATGTTGAAGATGGTACCCGAACCGCAGAAAATGGTCCAGGTGCCTGTAGCGGCTGTACCCGGGTTATTTGCACAAAGGGTGTAGTTGCTGGTGCCACAGAGAAACACAGTGTCTTCTGCATTATCCAATAAACTTGGAAAACAAATGTTGGCATCGGCAATTGGCGGAGTACCGTTGTAAACAAAGACAGTCACCACATCAATATTGGCATCGCACGGATAGTCTTGATGCCAAATGAAGATATTACTCCCAAGTTGCAGATTACTCACTGTTACAGTTGGCCCACCATCATCATCCACTCCAGCTATGGCGGGCGAGTCAAAACCACCAGAAATAACACCTGGTCCAGTCAGCTTAGTCCAATAACCAATGGAAAGAGGATCGGGGGTAATGGCATTTAGTGTTGTAGAATTAGTTGGCGAACACAATTGTTGGTCGGGGCCAGCATTTATGGGAGCATTAGGGTTGACTACCACTATAGTGACAGTGCAATTGGCAGTCTGCCCAAGATTGTTGGTTACTGTGAAGGTGATAGCATCGCTACCCGTAAAACTGAAAGAGGCCGTGTAGCGGAAACAACGTGGGAAGGGGTTACTCGGTGGAGCTATAAGAATGGCTCCATCACTATTGATGAAAGAAGTAATGGTGTGGTTCGTGCCGCCACTCACATTGAAGCAATGGTCAACACTTTGCCCCTGGCAAATGGTGTCCAGAACATAGCTCGTGGTAGGCAGTCCAGTAAAAGGATTGGTGAAGATTATCTGCCCTGAGGAATTAGTGGCAGAAAAAGTGAAGACAAGCATCAATGCAGTCAGGCGTAGTAATGTCATCATGTGCAAACCGGTTTTGGCGTAAGATCGAAAAACGATAGTAATAGCACGCCTTTCAGACTGTTAGGGTGGTCTTAGAGCGCTATTACAAAAGAAGGGAACACAAGGCACAGCATTTTGAAGACAAAGTGAAGATTTCAACAGATGAATGTGGTGTTGGAATCAGTGAGCTTCAATCCATGTACATTACAATAGCAAAAAAGGTATGAGCTAAAATCGCTCATGCCCTTTTAAGCATTGAACACCTTTAACCGTTAACCAACTATTCTACATAAAACTTTCCTGTTACAGCGTGCCCTTCCCCATCCGTGAATTGGCAGAAGTAAATTCCTTTCGAAACATTTTGTAGCACAATGACGCTGCTCGGGTCTGTAATTTTTTTGTCATACACAACTTCACCAGTGAGGTCATAAATTCTCAGATTTGTTCCTGGCGTTGAATTCAAAATGGTGAATGCAGAAGTATGTGATGCATAGAAATATGTCAACTCATTAGTTGGACTATTTGTCTCTACATCAACAGAACCAGTGCACATATCCACCTCTTCATAAAGCACTGCTGCTGTTTGAGTGCCTGTCACTTTTACTGTGCCATCGGGACAAATAGAATATACAAGGGGATAATAATTTACTTCAAAAGCATCCGTTATTTGAGACAACGCAATGCCCTCTGGATTTAAAACAGGATAAGAAATGTCTGCAAGCCAATTGCCTTGAGTGATTCCACTGATACCATTGAATTCATTCAATCCATTGTTCGGATCTACTTCAATACCCAGCACAACTATGTCTTGCGACTGTGCTCCTGCTGGCCCATGCGCAGTATACAAATCCTCCATATGACCTTGGGAGTGGTAAGACCAGCAAGAAGGACAATGTGAAGCCCAAAAGTCTATGTAGACGGTTTTGCCATCATTCAGGTAATCGTACAAATGATGTGTTTCACCGTCAATATCCATGATAGTGAAATCTGGAGCGATAGATCCCTCAGCCAATTGTGCAGACGCAGCTATGGAAGAATAAACTGATAAGAATAGAAAAATCTTTTTCATGAGATTGGTTGCTTTAAAATTTAAAACTTTTACTTTCAATTGGTCGCCATTCATTTCGTAACCTGACAACCCATTTATAAAAATCTCAAAGACAAACACTTTCGTAGATAAAGTCACATCACCTTAAATCTATTTTCGCCCCATGTCCTTGACCACTGAAAAGACAGATGCCAACACTATGCTGCACGATTGGGTGAACCAATATTCAGACGCTCTATACTCTTGGGCATTGCACAAAACTTCGGACAAGGAAACTGCAGAAGACCTTGTGCAAGAAACTTTTCTGGCAGCAACACGCGCTTTCAATAAATTTGAAAACAAGAGCAACGCGAAGACCTGGCTCCTCTCCATACTCAACAACAAGATAATTGACCACTACCGCAAGCAATTCAGAAACCCACTGGTGCGAGCCACTTCTCAAATAGAAAAGAACGCATCAGATTTACTCGACAACTTCTTCAACGAATATGGCGAATGGACTCAGGAACAAAGGCCGCAAGAATGGAAAGAAGAAGAGAATCTATTGGACAACTCCGTTTTTAACCAAACACTTGCTGGTTGCATGAAGAAACTTCCCTCTAATTGGTTCAGCGCGCTCCAGATGAAATACATGGAAGAAAAAAGTGGAGAATTGATTTGTCAGGAATTGCAAATTACTCCGACTAACTTTTGGCAGATACTTCACAGATCAAAGTTGCAACTGCGAAAATGTCTAGAAATAAATTGGTTTGCTCGATAGCATGATAAAGAAAAAAATGACCCATGCGGTGCTGCTTTCATGCAAGAAGGCCAGCGCACTGATTGATAAAAAATCGGTACTTGAACTTTCATGGATTGAAAGAACTCAGTTGCATTGGCATACTTCCATTTGCGATGGCTGTAGATTTTATGAAAAACAGAGTGTGATTTTGAACAATGTGCTGCTTCATCATTTGCGATTGAGTGAAAATGAAACATTCGCCATCGTTCAGAATCAAGAATTGAAGGAAAAAATCGCCACAAAATTGTAGCAATTTCTGCAACCCATGTCAGGTTTCATTTTGATGCACGACCAATTAGTGCAATCAAAAAAAAAACACATGTCAAAACACATTTTATCCCTCATCATTTTGGTGGTCATTGCTACAGTATCGCACAGTCAATGGCAACTTCGCAAAGCACAATTCAACCATGAAGGCGCACTAGCTATTCAAGGCTACGACCCAGTGGCATACTTCGCTCAAGGCAAAGCGGTAAAAGGCAAACAGGAGTTTACTATAAATGCTGATGGATTGATCTATTACTGCTCCACTGCTGCTAACCAAGCATTGCTTCAAAAAGATTTTAAGAAATACGAACCGCAGTATGGCGGATGGTGCGCCTATGCCATGGGCAGCACTGGAGAAAAAGTGGAAATCAATGCTGAAACTTTTAAGATTGTTGATGGCAAATTGTATCTGTTCTACAACGCCTACTTCAATAACACTCTGAATGATTGGAACAAAAATGAAAGTGGACTAAAGCAAAAGGCTGACACTAACTGGAAAAAATTCTTTAACCAATAACCTGAATAAAATGTCGAACAAAACACTCTTATGGATTCTGAGAATTATTCCCGCTGCCATCATGCTGCAGACCCTCTTTTTCAAATTTACTGCGAGTGAAGAGTCGGTTTATATTTTCTCAACATTGGGCATTGAGCCTGTTGGCAGGATTGGTTCAGGCGTAGCTGAGTTACTTGCAAGTGTTCTTTTGCTTATTCCGCGCACAACTGTGCTTGGCGCTATAAGCGGTGCCGGTGTCATGCTAGGCGCACTTCTTTCGCACCTATTTGTCCTTGGTATAGAGGTGATGAATGATGATGGCTTGTTGTTCTTATATGCACTTATCACACTTGTCTGTTGCAGCGTTTTAGTGTTCTTGCTTCGCGCTGACATATTTAAAAATCGCATGTACCAAAGAATTTTTAGTAGTGGTGCCAACAAAAAATGAATCACACCTATCGACTAATCGTGATGCTTGGGTTGTTTGCATTGTTAGCGCTGCTCAGTTGCAAAATGAAAAGAACAACAGAAAGTTCAGTCATTGCATCTTTTGATACCGCGAATGTTCAATTGGCCTTCCACACGGTCCAAATCCAAAATCATGTTGTTCGTTTTGCAATCACTGGAAACAAAGATTTGCCTTCACTCGTGTTCGTTCATGGCTCACCCGGAGATTGGACTGCTTATGAGCGCTACATGAAAGACGAAACGTTGCTAGCGCACTTTCGAATTGTCAGCATAGACAGGCCTGGCTATGGCGGCAGCGAAAAAGGCCATCCCATGCATCTCACTTCTCAGGTCGAATTAGTTTCCCGCGCTATAGAACAAATCAAAAATGACCAACCCATGTATTGGATAGGACATTCATTGGGCGGACCCTTTGTAGTATTGATGGCCATGAGGCACAAAGAGCTTGTAAGTGGTTTGGCCATTTTATCAGGATCTGTGAATCCAGCAGATGAAGCACCGGAGCGATGGCGAAAAATTTTTCACCAACCCTTTCTCAAATTTTTCATGCCCAAAAACTTATCCACTAGCAACGAGGAAATAATGTTCTTCAAAAAAGATATTGATGCCCTGGAGAACAACTGGAACAAAATTGAATGCCCTGTATTACTTGTCCATGGCGTGAATGACCCGCTCGTTCCATTTTCCAATGCTCCTTATGCAATGGAACAACTCACCAAGTCACCTAAGAAAAAAATGGTGCCTATTGAAGGGGCCAACCACTTCATCCCATGGGAACATTTTGTTACCATTAAAATGCATTTGCTTGAATTTTTTTATGTTGATGACTAAATGGATAATTCGATTGTAAGGTTCCCTCATAGCTCTCGACTCATCGTAAAGTTGTGTTGTCGTTATTCCGCATTTGTAATTGAAATTTGAATGTTCATTGTAAAATATTCTTTTCCGGGTCGCTCATCAGTTTTTTGGGTGCGCTTCCACTTGGCACATTGAATATTACTGCATTTCAGCTTTCTGCTGGTAGCCAAAAGACAGACGCTCTCTTATTCGCACTAGCTGCTCTCGCAGTGGAATTGGTCATAGTGCGCTTAACTCTTTTTGGTGTTGGACACTTCCAACTCAACAACCGCTTTTTCTCCTATTTCTTGCTCATTGCAGTTGCCGTGCTCGTCTATTTGTCTATTACCAACTTTTTACAACTGAATGAAAATGCCCGTTTTGATTCAACCCCAAGTGCTGGTATTTTTTCAATATCTCCTCTCCTGCTTGGTCTAACTCTGAGCGCTGTCAATCCATTGCAGATCCCATTTTGGATAGGTTGGAATGAAATGCTTGTCAAAAGAAATATGCTTTCCAAAACCCGAGCAATTTATTCTTTGTATCTCGCAGGCATTGGCATTGGAACGTTGCTGGTCTTTATCATCTTCATAACGGCTGGACAATTGTTGAGCAGCAACTACCAGCAATTCGCCCGTGCCGTTTCGATAATCATGGCAAGTCTATACTTGCTTTTTGCAGGCTATTTGATTTATCGATTCATAAAAAACTACCTCAAAACTTACACTATATAAAAAAAAATTCATGTTTACTTCATCTCGTCAAACCATTAGTGAATTCAGAGAAATACTGCTTCTGTTGCCGCTAGGTACCTATACCAAAAACTGTCAAGAACTCTCTAATTCAACTATTGGTCAGCACACACGTCACATAATAGAACTCTACCAATGCCTGATAGCAGGATATGAATTGGGAGAGGTGAACTATGATAAGCGTGAACGCAACAAACAAATAGAACAAACCCTATCTTTTGCTTTAGAAAAACTCAAGGAAATAAGCGATGATTTGGAAAAGAAAGACAAGCCGCTCAGTATCATTTATGAATTGAACGAAAACCAAGTCTTACTTACTTCGAACTACTTCCGCGAAGTGATGTACAACTTGGAACACATGATCCACCATCAGGCGCTCATCAGAGTCGCAGTGCAATCATTCTGCGATGTTCAAGTGCACGAATCTTTTGGTGTAGCACCCTCTACCTTACAATACCGAAGTGTATGTGTACAGTAAGTTTCTTAGCAAGCGACCATACCTTTTTCATCACCTCCAATCGCGATGAACAAATCGATCGCGCAACAGCATTACAGCCTCTTACAACGACCATTAACAATGTTCAAATCACCTTTCCTGAAGATCCGAAAGCAGGCGGTAGCTGGTTTGTGATAAACGAATTTGGCATGGCAGCGGTGCTACTCAACGGTGCTTTCGTAAAACACCACCACACAGGTAGCTACAGAAAAAGCCGTGGCTTAATCCTTCTTGAAATTGCAAGTTGCATCAACCCGTTTAAACATTTTGAGCGGCTAAATTTGGATAATATTGAACCCTTCACGCTTATCCTCTTTCAACACTTCAGACTTATGGAACTGCGTTGGGATGGAGAGTGCAAACACGAAAAGGAGTTAGACATAAAACAACCGCACATCTATTCTTCATGCACACTTTATTCAGCTGAAGCAGTAAAGCAACGCGAAGGATTGTTTGATGATTTTATTGCTGACAAAATCCATTTCACCGAAGATAACATTGCAGCATTTCATAGCAACAACCACCATGACAATTTGAATGGTTTTGTTATAAAGCGCAGTGAGGTGTTGCAAACATTGAGCATCACACAAGCGGTTATTACCCGCCAAAACATTGACATGCATCACCACGATCTACTGTTGCAAAAAAAATATTCTGTATCCATGGCAACACATCCTCTTCAGTTGATAAAACAGTGAGCGACATTCAATTGAGATGGCACAAAATGACGCATTGGGAATATTGGCCTTTGCAATGGGTATACTTTCCACTTCTTCCCGTTTGGCTTTATTACGCAGTTCGCTCACGGGCACTTTTTTTCTTCAACACTTCCAATCCCTCCATTCGATATGGTGGTATGGGAATGGAATCTAAGAAAGAGATTTATGACTTGATGCCACATGGGTCCTACCCAAAAACAGTTTTTGTTCCCAAAGGAATGTCGTCTACTGAAATGTTGAATGTTCTAGGGGCTGCGCATATTACATACCCACTAATAACAAAGCCCGACACGGGCATGAAGGCATTGGCGGTAGAAAAAATAGAAGATGAAATAGCTTTATTGAGTTACTCAAAAAAACTGAACGAAGATTTTCTAATTCAGGAACTCATCACATTTCCCAATGAGTTGGGTATTTTCTATTGTCGATACCCGAATTCAAAAAGAGGCTTTATTACGGGTTTAGTTCAGAAGGAATTCTCGCATGTTGTGGGCGATGGAAACAAAACAATTCTTTCATTGATAAAAGAAAATCCACGATGTCATTTGCAAATGGCCACGCTGAAAAAAAAGTATGGGGCAAAATTGAATGAGATTTTAGAATGTGATGAAGTCTTCGAACTGGTGCCATTTGGCAGCCACACACGCGGAGCCAAGTTCATAGATGTCACCCATTTGATGAATGACAAACTATTTCGAACAATAGATTCACTTTGTGTTCAAGTCAATGGATTCTATTTTGGCAGGATGGATATTCGCTTCAATACTTTTCAAGAATTGAGCGAAGGAAAAAAGTATAGCATCATTGAAATAAACGGAGCAGGCAGTGAGCCCACGCACATGTATGACCCCAAGCATTCCATCTTATTCGCATGGCGCGAAATCACCAAACATTGGCAGTTACTTTTTGACATAAGTAAAATGAACAAAGCACTTGGACATGCCTACTTGAGTTATTCCGAAGGAAAAAAAATGCTGCGTGATTCAACCCAACTTGAGAAAAAACTTAAATCAATTACATGAGACGCTACACCTTCATCATTGCTCTTTTTCTAGCCTTCGACTTAACGACTATGGCTCAAGAAGAAAGCCATACAAAATTCACTAAGGGAATAGGAGTACAACTCTATCCAGCAGGAATAATTCCAACATTGAATGCAAACATTTACCTCAATAAAAAGACATCTCTATTTGTACGACTTGGCTACAACATAGCAGACCGCAAGGACTTCAGCCCATACAATGACAATGAAAAAGGCGGTGGTTTTGGCGGCACCCTTGGCTACAGAAAATATTTTGAAAAAAAAGGCGGCAGTTTTTTCGCAGGTCTCAACACCGATGTGTGGAACCTGAATATTGACTGGAAAGACAAGATAGGCGAAGCAAACGAAACCAGCGGAAGCACTTATACACTCGTACTGCAGCCGTGGTTAGAAGGTGGCTACCTTTTTTCATTGGGTTCGTCAACGTTTCATGCAGGTGCAAGCATAGGCTTCGGCCGCGAAATAAATGTGATAACACGCGGAGAAGAAGTTGGACAAGGATGGATGGGCAGTGCGAATTTTTATACCCAGTACATTTTCAAATGATAGTGCTATGCTGAATTACTCCTCGTGCGTTACTGTGAATTTTTGGATGGTGCTGCCGCATTTTAAAAAATAAAAACCATTTGATAAAGCTGTAGTCTTCAATTCTGTTTTAAAAGAAGTAATAGGATAATTGGCAATGTACTTGCCCATTGCATCATAAATCGTCAGGTCGAATCCAAATGACTCGCGCGTAGTTTCAATCACCATTTTCTCATCGCACGGTGAAGGAAAAGCACGAAAAGAAATGGCTGTTTTAAATGGCGATTCGGATACTTCTGTTGTTATAGCACAATCAGGCCCAATAGAATTTTCGTTTACGTTGAACACGCCTCCTTCTATCCACCACTCTTGCCAGCTGCCGCCTTCAGCTGTCGTCCAGTCATTTAAGTCAAAGGTGGAAGTGCCTTGCAGCGTGCCTGTTGCTTTAAAAACATACAACGCCTTTTCATTTCTATTCCATGTGAGCGGTTGATTAACTGAGCAAATTTCAGGACCAATAGGCGCTTCGCAACCTGGACGAAGAAAGTAAGCATACTCCTGATAGTCTGGCCATTCGCCAAAAACATATGCGATTCCCAATTCATCAATACAAACCGCTACCCATTCGTTGCTAGCAATACCAAGGGCCATCGGAAAACCATCTTGTAGAATGCGCGACAAAAATGTGGCGTGGCGGCCCCTTCTATCTGGGTCGTCATAGTGTGTATCTGTAATTACATGCTGCAAAACGGTGTGCTGCAAAAAATCCTGATGACCAATGGTCATAAAAGTGTTGTAAGGATTTTCCAAAGCTTCACTGCTGTATGCGCTTCCATTATCAGCTGAGAAATAGTGCCCACCTTGCACAGCCATTCCAGCACTTGTACCGCCAATGACGCCCTGCTTCACATTGATATGATTGTTGAGCGCATCTTCAACTGGAGTGTCTTTCCAATAATTTATGTAGTCCGATTGGTCGCCACCTGCCATAAATATGGCCTCCGCATTTTCAATTTGCGCAATCACATATGAGTCATCCGCTGCCGATGAATTATTGAATACTATCGTCTCTACACTGTTTACATCTATTCCCAAATCAGAGTAGAAATAATCATTGTAGCCATCAGCGCCACTTGCTCGTATCACCAACACATCACCACCATTGGCTCGTTCCAAGAACCATTTCATCGCATTGTCGTGATCGCCCGCTCCGCCTGCAAGAAAAATTCCAGCAGTGGGCTGTACCAAAACATTGGTAGTATCTCCAGTGAAGTATGAACTATAACTCTGAGAAAAACAAGCTGCTGAAAAAGAAGAGAGGGCTATTGAAAACAAAATTTTTATCATAATTCGAGATAGTCTATTGCGTTTGTTTGAAAAAATAATCGCTGCTATTTGCTTCTCTTTCAAAGAAAACTATTGAACCAGCACCATCAGTGCAATGATAGCAACTAGGCACATCAGCACCATGAATTTCCAGATCCATTTCAGCCAAATGTTGTATGAAATTTTCGCAACAGAAAGCACCCCCATGGTAACTCCACTGGTCGGAATTATCAAATCGAAATAGCCGGCTGCCAGCTGAAATGCCATAACTGCGCTATTGCGCGAAATATCAAGCAAGTCGGCCAGCGGAGCCATTATGGGCATAGTGATGGCCGCCTGTCCTGACCCTGACGGTATAAAAAAATTGATGACCCCTTGCACCACAAACATCAAACTAATACTGGCCTCCTTGGGCAGTCCTTGAATGGTGGAGGCGAGATTAAAAAGAATGGTGTCAATGATGTGTCCATCGCGCACCACAACAAGCACACTGCGCGATATGCAAATGACCAGTGCTGCTGTCATCATTCCCTTCGCTCCTTCAACAAAGTGATGCACTATATCGCTGCCCTTCATGCGCATGATGAATGCGCTTAGTAGACCTAGTAGTAAAAAGACAGCACCAATTTCAGTAACACCCCAGTCCCAATCTTTCGCGCCAAAAGGAATAATAACAAGCGTAGTTATAAAGAGAAGAATGACTATGATGCGTTGCAGATTAAAAGTTTCATTGTTGTTGGCAGCTGCGACAAAAGTTGTTTTCAGATTAAACACGACACTTTTCTCGGGTGATTTTTCGATGATAAAAGCGTAACGCAAAATGAAAACAATGCACAATGTGGTAAGAATTAGCCACAGAATAGTTCGCTCCGCAACACCACTCGGAAATGGCAATCCAGCGATGTCCATAGCAACACCAACACTGAACGGATTGTATGCAGCTGCTGCACCGCCAATGCCACTGCTTACAAATGGAATGGCCACGCCCACTATACTGTCGTATCCCATGCGGTAAGCCATTGGGATGGTGAATAGGATGAAAACTAAACTCTCTTCACTCATGCCGAAGGTGAAGCCACAAAGTGAAAAAAGAAAAATGAGTAATGACAGCAGCATCACACGGCTTGACCTTTTGTTGCCTGCTATGAGTATAAGTTTTTTCAGGCCAACATCTAGCGCACCTGTGGCCATAAGCAGCGCAAAAGCTCCACCTACTAGCAAAACAAAAGCAAGAATTTTAGAAGCCTCCGTAAACCCTTTGAACGGAGCCTGAAGCAAATTCCAAATATTTTGTGGCGAGGATTCCACTTCGTGATAGCTACCAGCAACTACTACATCATTTCTTCCGGCTGCGCTGATTCTGTCGTACTCACCGGCAGGAACTACCCAAGTAAGAATTGTCATCACCACCAAAATGGAAAAAACGATGATGAGTGTATCCGGAATTTTTTTGAACATAATAATTTCTTTCGCTAGAAAGCTTTACCCATGAATAAAAATATGCGGTAAAGAAAGAGCCCTCCGGAAATCTCAGAAGGGCCTTTCTATTTTTCTAGCTATTTGAAGTTGCTTATGCCCAACTGGCTATTTTCTCTGCTTTGTACTCTCCTGCTTCCAGCTTCTTTCGCATTTCAACAAATGCCACCAATGTGCGCTCCACATCTTCTATGGTATGTACAACAGTTGGTATCAATCGCAGCATTATAACATCCTTAGGCACCACTGGGTAGACCACCATTGAACAAAATATTCCGTGGCGCTCGCGCAGGTCGAGAGTCACATTCGTAGCCTCACCCAAAGTTCCTTTTAAAAAAACAGGAGTAACTACAGAGTTGGTATGTCCAATATCAAAGCCAGCATTCTTCAGGCCGCTTTGCAAAGCCTTTGCGATATGCCACAACTTCTGTTGCAGTTCAGGCATCGTACGCAACATCTCCAATCTCTTTATAGCTCCAATCACTATAGGCATCGGTAGCGATTTTGCAAAGGTTTGTGAGCGCATATTGTAGCGCAAGTATTCTATAACATGTGCAGGGCCTGCGACAAATGCACCAATGGTAGCCATTGCCTTGGCGAAGGTGCCGAAGTACACATCTATCTCATGTTGCACTCCTTGAGCATCACCAGCACCGCGGCCATTTTCACCTATAGATCCAAAGCCGTGTGCGTCATCTACAAACAAACGGAAACCGTATTCCTTTTTGAATGCGACTATTTCTTTCAGTTTGCCTTGGTCACCCGCCATTCCAAAAACACCCTCAGTCAAAACCAATATTCCTCCACCAGATTTATCAGCAACGTTTTTAGCATGCTTGAGTTGTTTTTCGAAACTCTCCATGTCGTTGTGCTGAAACACGAAGCGCTTACCATGGTGCAGGCGAACACCGTCCACCATGCAAGCATGACACTCACTGTCATAAACCATTACATCATGACGGCCAACAAGCGCTTCTATGGCGCTTTGACAGCCTTGGTAGCCGAAGTTCAAAAGAAACGTATCGTCCTTTTGCATAAAGGAGGCAAGGTTTTGCTCCAGCTGCTCGTGGTATTTTGTTTGACCACTCATCATGCGCGCGCCCATCGGGTAAGCCATACCCCACTCAGCAGCAGCATCCGCATCTACTTTGCGTATATCCGGATGGTTTGCAAGACCAATATAGTTATTGAGGCTCCACACTAAAACAGGTTTACCTCTAAAAGTCATATGTGCGCCTAGTTCGCCTTCCAATTTTGGAAATGTGAAATAGCCATGTGACTCCTTAGAATGCTGACCAAGAGGTCCGCGATTCTTCTCTATTCTTTCAAAAATGTCCAATGTGTTACGGATTAGATTGTTCGGACGCAAATTTATCCCGCAATACGCCATCTGAAAATTTTCTTATTGGCATCCAGCAAAAGCCATTTATAAACAATCACTAATGCTCTACTAAACGAATAGGGTGCGCATAGCAAAACAATCAGCGTTGCCAAATCAAAATTTGCAGTGGCCCCGAAACTAGAACAACAAAAAAGCCACCCCAATTGGAGTGGCTTTTTCAAAGTTGAAAATCTATTTAGCAATATTCTTCAAAGGCCATTTTCAGATTATCTGCAATCATTTCAGCCGTGCGGCCTTCAATGTGGTGACGCTCTATCATGTGCATCAGCTTGCCGTCCTTGAACAACGCAATGGCTGGAGAAGAGGGCGGATATGGCAACATGTATTTGCGTGCCATAGCCACAGCTTCTGTGTCCACACCTGCGAAGGTGGTGGTCAGTTTACTAGGCAATTTGCTAGCGGTGCTTATGGCGTGTTTTACGCCTGGGCGCATACTGCCAGCAGCACAGCCACAGACTGAGTTCAATACTACAAGCACAGTGCCTTCGCTGTTAACAGCTGCGTCTACTGCTTCGGGGGTGGTTATCTGCGCGAAACCAACACTATCAAGGTCGGCACGCATAGGGGCTACTAATTCGGGGGGGTACATTTTATTTAATTATTTATTGTGTTGTTGACTTTTTCTAATCCGCTAGCACTTCATTCAGCATATCGCGCACTTGAGTTCCACTGCTAGGTCGCGGAGCATCAGCGCTTACTATTTTTCCTTCTTCGTTGATGATGATGAAGCGCGGAATACTGTTCACCATGTACAGTTTGCTTACCGATTCATCTATGTTTTCACTTTGGTGCAGCTGCTTACCACTCATTTCCTGTTTAGCAAGGAAGGCTTTCCATGCGCCCAAGTTTTGGTCTGTGCTGATGCTTATGAATTCAACATTTTGACCATGAAAATCTGCTTCAAGTTTTTTCAGTTCGGGGATTTCCCTTTTGCAAGGTCCGCACCACGTGGCCCATGTGTCCACATAAACCACTTTGCCCCGCAGGTCGCTTAGCCGCAGGGTTTGGCCAGTGCTATCGAAACACACCGCATCAGGCGCCATCTCTCCCGGGTAAAGGCTTGCGTATTGCGCTAATACCATACGCACACGGTTTTTTAACTTCTCATCCGTGCAACATGTTTCAAACTTTGCAACTGCTTTGCGGATGTCTTGTGCACCTGCGTCCTGCAATATTTGGTTCATCACATTCTGAAAAATAACATCGCGGTTCAGTTGCGATTTTACGCTGCTGCACACTTCATCTACCTTTAGTTCGCAGTAGTGGATGTAACTTTTATCCGAAGCGTTTTCATACTTCACATTCGCATTGTAGTTCACCAGATTAGTGGCGTAGCCAACATAAAGATCATGGTAACGCATAGCCTCGTTGTTGAGGTCGCCACTTTGCGCTTTGGCGCTTATGTCTGCGGTTAAGTCAGTTTTTCCTGCCTCTTCGCTTTGATATTTGTATAGGAGATAAGCGTTAGCCTGAGCGTAAGCAAGGGCATTGCGCTCACTTTCTATAAAGGGTGAAATGAAGCGGTGCTTGCCACTTTCCACCTCCAAGAGAGTGGACATTACTCGTTTGGTTGAATCCATTTCTTGTACAAAAGCAGCGCAGGTCATGGTGGTCATTTTGCCGTAGTTAGCGTTGGTCTTATCGTTCAGTCGCTGGGCAAGCAGGTAGTTGCAATATGGTGCGCTACTTCCTTCAAACTTAGGATTGTTACTGGGCATATTGCCATTCAGCGTCATCTTGAAGTTGTCCATGGGCAGCAGGTATATGGAAATATTTTGTTTGCCTATAGTGATACCGTAATAATTCGCTTCGTTCTGCTCGATAGCCATTTTGAACGTGCCATCAGCAGCCACACGGACAGTGTCTGTCTGACCATGATGTTGCAGCAGGAAAAATCCCTTTTGCACGGAGGGTATCAATTGGCCTGACACGTTGGTGGGTGTCGATTTTGTTTTAGACTTTTGAGCATTTGCGCAAAAGCAAACTGTCAAACATGCTATGAGTAAAATATTTTTCATTGAAATCAGAAAATTCTTTTTTGAAGCCGCACAAAAGTAAAGGGTTGTACTGTGAAGAGTTTGCTAACAGGCGTTAAGGGTTCGTGGAGACCTAAAGGGCACTGATATAATCAATTAAGAAAGAAGTATTCCTACATTCGTAATTCAAATCTCTCATTTAAAACTCAACACTATGAAAAAATTTATTGCTATTGTCATTTGTTTGACTGCGCTACAGGCGTTTTCGCAAGACATCATCAAGTTGAAAACAGGCGAAGAACTTAAAGCGAAGATTACTGTCGTTTCCGAAGATGAAATACAGTACAAAGAATGGGACTACTTAGATGGCCCTGACTTCAAGCTGAGTGTGAAGAAGATTGATTACATCCGATTTCAGAATGGTCGTGAACAAAAATTCGCGGAAAGTGACCTGATGATTGGTGCACCTGACCCAAAGGTGCTGAATAAGAAAGATGTCGTGAAATTTTCATTCCTGAGCCCATTGTTTGGCCGCACTGTTCTGGGTTATGAGCATGTTCAACGCTTTGGCCTTCATTGGGAAGGCGAGTTGGGTCTTATTGGTTTGGGCAGAGATATCATTGGAAACAATGAACGTGGTTTTTGGTTAGCAGGGGGCCCAAAATTCATTATGCGCAAAGAAACTTACATGAAAGGGGAGCGCTACCTGCATTACCTCCATGGTGCATATGTAAGACCGGAGTTGCACGCTGAATTTTTCAAAGGAGAAAGAACCGTCTCCTATTATTCATCGGGTCAACAAACAGTAGACTATTCGACCGCTGCTTTTGGACTAATCTTGAACTTAGGCAAGCAATGGTTTTTGGGAGATGCTTTTACGCTAGATATTTATGCTGGTGTGGGCATGGCTTCGGTAAACACTGTAGAGGATAATGTGGATGGTGAGGACTTGATCTATTACAGATATAGCGGTCGCGGAGGCCGTGGTATTTATTCGTCCGACTACCAGGGTGATGGCGAAATTTCTTTTGCGTACAAAGGCGGATTCAAAATTGGTTTCGCATTTTAAGAAATACTTATAGACACAAAAAATGGCCATCGCATGCGATGGCCATTTTTTTGATGTTGTGCCTGTTCAAAAACTAGCTGGGTCTTTTGATACTGCAGCCAATAGGTTTGGTTTCAGCAGGATTTATTGCTACTCCTTTGGAAAAGTTAGTCAAAGCGTTCTTCAAATATGGCTGAGTCACTTTGGAAGCACTTTCAACGTTGTCGTCAATGGCGCCCTTGTAAACCAGTTTCATGTCTTTATTGAATAAGAAAACGTGCGGTGTGGTGCGTCCACCAAAAGCATTGGCAAGCTCAGAACCAGTGTCCAGTGCATACACAATATCACTGTAGCCTTTTTCCTTAGCATGTGCTTTCATGTCGGCCATGCTATCGCCATTGCTGCGTTTGCCTTCATTGCTATTGATGAGAACCATGCCGATGTTGCTAGAAGAAGCAAGTGTGCTTAGCTCGCTGTAGCGGCCTTCCCAGCCCTCACTTCCGTCTCCTCCCACTACAAAGGGGCAACCATTGCACGAGAAAATCACGAGCAATCCGTTGGTTTTTTTCAACTCGCTCAACGAAATATTTTTGTCTTGAATCGAACTCATCTTTACATCAGCCTTTGGCGCTTTGTCGCCTATAGCTATTGTTACTATGTCAGCAGGGCGAAAGGCGAAGAAAATTGCTGTGCCTGCTATTACGGCAAGAATTAAAAGGTATTTTTTCATAGTGTACTTGGTTTTTTTAATGAGCATCAAAGGTGAACGAAGAGTTGGCTGAACAACACTTGATTCGCATTAAAAAATTGGATGGTTGTGATGATTTCACATTTTGCTGAACATACCATGACGCTTAACAAACATCGCTTATGCGAGCCCAAACCAAAAAGGCCGTCCCGTTGGACGACCTTTTATGGTAATAAATGAAAACAATTAAACTATCTAATATCTCTACATGAGAACTTACAAGCGCCTTTAACGGGTGCAGTAAGGCTGCGGGTTTCATTTTTAGGAAAAGAAATGTTCTAGAACTGAATGCGAAGGACTTAGCATTGTGGATGGCTCGCACCTGACACCATCGATGCTATCAAGGTTCCGCGCTGCCAACCAACAAATAAAAAAGCCCCCAGCGCCAAAGTGAATGAATAACCTCAAAGCGAATCAATAAGGCGTTTGTTCCGGGGGCTTTATATAGTGGTAGTGTATGTCTGCTTCGAGAAGTGACAAATGAAGATTTTACACACCAGCCCTTTCATAAGGTGATCACCGTATTTCTGGCTTGCTTTGTAACTAAGAATAACTTCACTCCGTCCATTCAGTTCCCATTCAACCATGAATTTGCGCTTCACCCTTGTTCTGCTTGCGAATTTCTTCCTCCTCGCAACATTTGCTCAAACCACGGTGGTGTCTGGCTACATCAAGGATAAAAAGACAGGCGAGCCTTTGCTTTTCGCAACAGTGCACATTCCCGGAACATCCATCGGTGCTACCTCCAACGAATACGGATTTTTCTCACTTACAGTAGAACATTCTAAAATCAGCAGCGAAACCATCTCGCTCGAATGCAACCTACTGGGCTATCCTGCCATTCAGTATTCCATTCCTAAAGTGAGCGAGTACAAGCTAAATGTACAAATGGCAGAAGAGGCCGATGAAACTGCAGTGGTAGAGATAGTCAGCAACAGAAGCGGACTTGAAAAGGTGAGCAGTGCGCAGATGAGCACCATGCGAATTCCCATGAAAGGGTTGAACCGCATACCAAGCCTAGGCGGTGAAACAGACATCATCAAAATTGTGCAACTCATGCCAGGTGTGCAGCGGGGTGGCGAGGGTGGTACAGGCATGTTTGTGCGGGGCGGCACAGCCGACCAAAACCTCGTGCTGCTAGACGAGGCAACAGTCTATAACATTGGACATTTGTTTGGCTTTTTCAGTGTATTCAATAGCGATGCCTTGCACGACATGACCATGATTAAAGGATCATTTCCAGCGCAATATGGTGGCCGCCTTTCTTCCATATTGGACATTCGCATGAAGGAAGGAAACGCGCGCGAATTCCACGCGGCTGGGGGCATTGGTTTGCTCTCATCGCGCCTGACGATCGAAGGCCCGATAGAGAAAGACACTTCTTCATTTATGATATCCGCCAGGCGCACATACATTGATCAGGTCTTCAAAGCGGTTGGAAGTTTTTTGCCTTATCACTTCTATGACCTTAACCTAAAGGCCAACCGATGGATGGGCCCGAAAGACCGTCTCTTCTTCTCTTCTTATTTCGGTAATGACATACTGCGTTTTGATAACAGCGATGTGGAAGACAATGAGCCTGATACAGCCCAACAAAGTCCTTTTGGATTTGGATTTCGCCTAGGCAACTTCACCAATACACTTCGATGGAATCATTTGTATAGCGACAAAGTATTTTCCAATTTATCGCTGGTTCATACCAAGTTTGACTATGACATTTTCGGCAAGTTTGACGAGAACAATATTCTAATCAAAAGCGATGTACGAGACATAGGCATAAAAGGAGATGTGGACTACTTCAAAAGCAACGACCACCACATGAAGTTTGGCGGACAACTCACGCAACACATTTTTAAACCCAATGTGGTTAGCACGGCTGGCGATATCAGTGATTTTTTGCAAAGTCGCAACGGCAACCAACTGCTGAGCACTGAGTGGGCACTATACGCTGCAAGCGAAATAGACTTCAAAGAGGGCCTGTGGAAACTCTTCACAGGATTGAGAACTAGCGGGAGTTTTGTATCGCAAAAAATGTATGCAGGCGTGGAGCCACGAATAGCAGCGCGCTATATGCTAGACGAATTCTCTTCACTGAAATTCGGCTACAGCCGGATGAAGCAATACATGCATTTGGTAAGTAGCTCATCGGTGGCGCTTCCTACAGAATTGTGGTACCCGGTAACATCCGGTATAAAGCCACAGCGAAGTGATCAAGTAGTGGTTGCTTACAATCGCTTCTTCGAAAAGTTGAATCTGAATTTAGAATTGGAGGGTTACTACAAATGGATGCAAAACCTGATAGAATATCGGGAAGGTGCCAATCTGATACTGAACGATAATTTTGAAAAAGAACTGTTACAAGGCACTGGCGATTCGTGGGGAATGGAGTTTCTGCTGCAGCGATCAGAAGGCAGATTGAATGGTTGGATTAGCTACACACTGAGCTGGGCAACGCGCGATTTTGAGGAGCTAAACAATGGAGAAACATTTTGGGCCAAGTATGACAGAAGGCATAACATATCAGTAGTAGCTACCTACAACCTTAGCAAGCGCTGGGACTTCAGTGCTGTGTGGGTGTATAGCTCTGGTTCGCGCTTCACTGCTCAGGCAGGCCAATACCTTGTTCCCAACTCCACCTTCACTGGGGTAGATGTGATACCTGTGTACACCGCTCGTAATGAAGTTTCCATGTCTTCTTCTCATAGATTAGATGTCAACTTTGTACTTAAGCCGCGGCCTGAGAAGAAGAAAAAATTCAAGAGCGAATGGCATTTCGGTTGTTACAATTTGTACAACCGTGCCTCCCCTTACCGCATAAACATTGCAGCCAACACTGATGGCTCCATAGGATATCATTATGAGCAGCCTGGACTATTCGGATTTATTCCCTCTGTGGCTTACAATTTTTCCTTTTAGAATTATGAAAAAACCGAATCTTAGCATCACCAATATCTTAATCAAACTTTGCGCGGGGGTATGGTGTGCTTTTTTATTTTTCTCCTGCTCTCCCAAGCCTATTCCTATTTACTTAGATGAAATAGAAAGCCTGCCAGTCATCTGGACACAAGCCATTCCTAGCTCCACTACCCTGCTCTATTTGTCGCGATCATTTTCTGCTTTGGAATTTCAAGAAGGTGACAGCACTGAAACGGAAGATCTGCTGCAACAATTTCTTACTGAGGATGGGCTTGTAATTCTTACCCACAACAATTTGCCTGATACACTTTTCAAAGTGAGTAACGGCATTTGGGCAACGCTATCCACAGAACTCATTCCGGGTGACACATACTATTTATATGCACAAGATTTTTTAAATGGGAAAAGCGTTACAGCAGAAACACAGATGTACCCTGCGGTTGTTTTGGACACAGTAACCTATTCTATTATAGACACCATTTCGGCCGATGTCACTATCCAGTTTGTAGATCCTCCGGGTGCTAATTGGTATGCGGTGCATTACTATTCGGAATATGCTGATCCACTCGAAGTAGATGATCCATTTGCAGCTGAGAATATTGTTGAAACCAAACTGCTAAGCGACCTTGAATTTGGCAGTTCCGATGTGAGCTTCACCTACACACTAGAATTTTTAGAGAGTGATACTTTTTTTGTCTCGCTCAACAACATCAGCCCTGAGTATTACGACTACCTAAGCCAACGCCAGCGGGGAGGCAACATCTATAATCAACTGATACAGGAACCTATCAACTATGTGAGCAATGTGCAAGGTGGCTTTGGAATGTTTGCGCTGCATTTGCCCAGTGTTCGACAGGTGATCTTAGAGTGAAAAAATCTAGAAGCCACTACCCGTTTGGCTCAACATGAATAAGTACATGTCCTAATTGCGGAATTTTCGATCGCAAGCTATCCTTCAATTGATGTGCGAGCAGATGCCCTTCTTTTACAGTTATGTTGGCGTCTACGGTAGCGTGCAAATCCACGTGGTATTTCATTCCTGCCTTGCGAATAAAACATTTTTCAGTGCCTACAATGCCATTGACCAATAACGCTTCCTTTCGTATTTCCGCAATCAAGTCGTCATACACGTGCTCGTCCATTATCTCGCTGAGTGCAGGACGGAAGATGTGATAACTGTTGTATAGAATAAACCCGGAAGCAAGAAGTGCAGCCCAATCGTCAGCAGACTCGTAGCCCTTTCCCAAAAAGAGCGCAACCGATATACCGATAAAAGCAGCAACGGATGTGATAGCATCGCTGCGGTGGTGCCAAGCATCCGCTTTGAGTGATGAGCTATTGGTTTCCTTGCTTTTACGAATGACCAACCTAAACGAAATTTCTTTCCAGCAGATGATAGCACCCAAAACTATGAGCGTATAAGGCTTGGGTAAGTCGTGGGGTGTACCTATATGAATAATGCTTTCATAGGCAATAACTGTGGCGGAGGTAATAAGAAAACCAACTACCAGAAATGTAATAAGCGGTTCTGCTCGACCATGGCCATAGGGATGGTTCGCATCAGCCGGTTTGGTAGAATACTTAAGACCAAACAACACCAAGAAGGAAGCAACAATATCCGCAGTGGATTCAATGGCGTCAGCTATCAATGCATATGAATTGCCGAAGAAACCAGTAATGCCTTTGACAAGAGCCAGTGCCGCGTTGCTGGCAATGCTGAAGTAGGTCGTTTTTATGGCGGTTTGTTCAGGAGTCATAAGACTGAGAGTGATGCGATAAAGTTAGCGTGACAACACCACTGCAATAGAAAAAACCGTTGCGTCAAATGCCGCACCGGCTTTCTCAATGTCTCGAAAATGCTCTTTTACAATAGCGCGTTGCTGATTGTCTATGTCATCTCATCGGATGGACAGTTGCCTTTAGCCTTGTCAATTGCAATATCCCAGCAAAGCCCAGATGATCACAAAAACCAAAATGGTTCCGAGGCAGCCTCCACCCAACTTCTTCGCTCCGTAGCCTGCTATCAAACCCCTGAATATGTTATTCATTCCAATTTGAACTTGTAGTCAAAAAAAAATTGATTGTCGCTGCGGCTTTTTATAAAGCGTGCGGAGTAATTTTGGCCGGTCTCTCAACATCGCCTATGGGGTCCTTATCATCTGAGTTAGTCTCATTGGTGATGCCTTCCTGGCCGGGTGATACGCCATCTCCGTTCAGTTCTTCTTCGTCCCTCTCCGCGTCAATTTTATCTTCGTCCGTAGAGTCAAAATCAGGCGATTCTCCTTTGCTGCTATCTTTCTTAGCACCCGGCTTGTCCATAGTTATTTCATCGGGTGCGCGCTCCCTGTCTTCGTCCTTGTTAGGCACTTCTGTATCGGGGTAAGTTTTTTTTGTACCAGAATCATTCTGCGTCCTTTGATTGTTGTCATCGCCCTCTGTTGGTTTTAGAGGTGACTTATCGTCATTTGTTTGATTGTGATTGTCGCTTGGATTGTTTTTCATCTTGCGTTGTGTTTTTTGGGTGTAACTGAATTATTACACGACAAAATTGCCGGACTCAACGAAGGAATGAGTTACACAATCGCACAAAGGATTTGCATTATTCACTGCTTATTTCAATTCGCGATGATATGTTATCACTTAAAACTGATCTCATCCAATCCTATAGAATACTCCACACGCTGGTTGTCGTTATTGTCCCATATTTCCATTTTAATGGCGGGGTTGCTCTTGGTCCAGTCTATGGTAAGCAGCCCAAAATGGTTATCCATGACAGGGCCTTCCACCCTGTTTTTGTTGGCGGTAGCAAAGTGCCATGTGGAAGAAAGTCCGCTGGCGGTGATGTCGTAGATGGGATATAAATCGGGTTCTTCCAATTTTGATATCTCAGCATAATGGACATCGCCTGTTAAGAACATAACTCCACTTGCCCTGGTCTTTTTTACCAGTTCCAAAAATCGCTTCTGCTCGTGTGGAAAGTTGGCCCACGATTCATAACCATTGTATTCGATACCAAACTGCGAACCCGAACCCACCAGCCGAATATCTGCGGGCTTCATTAGTTCGTTTTCCAACCATGCCCATTGCTGCTCGCCCAGCAAGGTGGAGTCCTTCTCCCGGCAGGGCGAATAGTCCAGTTTATAAAAAAATCTTTGGTCACCCTCAAATTCTCCATTGTGCGGTTTCAAATCGTCACGGAAGGTGCGGTTGTCCAGCAAGATGATTTGCAGTTTTTTTCCATCCACTTCATACGAGTAAGAGGTGTAAATGCCATCGTGTTTTCTGCGGTCTGAGCTGTCCGGTTCTTCAAAGAAATTCAGGAATATTTCCTTTGATTCGGACTTGAAGGGATAATGACGGCCGGTATCATTCATGCCGTAGTCATGGTCGTCCCAGGTGGCTATGATGTCCACATTTTTCTTCAGATTTTGGAAGGTGGGTTTGGCTGCCAGCCTGCCGTACTTGGCCTGCAGCGTATCCATATTATCGGTATCGCCATATATGTTGTCGCCCAAAAAAATGAACAAATCAGGCTCGTGCTTTACTACGACATCAAAAATGGGAAGTGGATGATTTTGGCTACCACATGAACCAAAGCCAATTTTCGAAATGGTTTGCTGAGAACATGCGTTGTGCTGAAAGGTCATTAACGCAGCGAGGCTTAGGAGACTGGTGAAGTAGTGGTGGATTTTCATTACGATGCTTTTCTTTGGATATGCTGCGCGTAACTAGAGTAACTCCAACTCCTTTCATTGTTTGTCTGTTAAATTCTGCTTCTCGAATTCGGGGTATGGGATGCCATGTAACCCTTAAGGATGGTTGCAGTGGGATTTGTCGAGTCACTTAAACCCCTTACCGCCCGCTGCCATAAACTTTCAGCAGCGCATTCTCGGTTTCCAGTCGTTCTAAGCGATCAGTCAGGACTGCCACTTGGTCCATAAGCACCTGTTCCTTAGGGGTTACGCTGGTGTTGGGCGGCAACAAGCCTGCAGGGCGTGTAAAGAAATTGTGCCTTAGCATACTACCCATCAACAGATAAAAACTGATGAGCCAGTCCATGTTAGCAGAGCGGTGGCGGAGGAAAGTGCTGCCCATACCCGTTGCCTCTAACAAGCGGATGAGGCTGGCTTTAAGCTCGTAAACGCTGTGTTGCAGTTCTGCCTTTAGGTTCAAAATCATTATTTCCTTTTATGCATGCTTTAGTTTCATCGCTTTTGTTGCTGCTTGATTAGGAGATAAATATAAAATAATCAGGTGCTTTATGCACCTAATCAAGACTTAAATACCATTAATCAGGTCTCTTTTAGACCTATTTAGGTGCCTTGTGAACCTATACAATTGCCTTATGCACTTATATGAGTGCCTGCGACACTTGTGCGCGTATCTTAAGCGCTAGTGTGAGGGCCAAACGCCCTTAATATGGACTATAGAAGATGGGGTGGACGGGATAGATCGGGTGTGGTAGGTAACTTATTGGAGGTTAAATTATAAACGACTTGCTTCCAACTCGTTCAGCCTGCATGCTCTTTTCACAAGGGGCCGGAAAAGAACTAAACGCATAAAAATGAAGAAGCCTCCACGTTTGGAGGCTTTATCTTCAATGCTTTTTAACGGATTGCTTTAATTAACCAAAATTGAAACATTCTACAGGGTCTTGAACGGGTGCCGTTTCAGAGATGTTTCGTATTGATGAAAAAAGCTGAACTATTTTCAATTTTGCAGGAATGACTGTGGTTTCCAGTGTATCATTTTGTCACCCATCCACCAACTCTCACACAAATTTCTTCAGCAAATCCAACAGTTCACCTTTCATTTTCACTCCACTGCTGCGCCACTTCACTTCGCCATTCTTGAAAATGATGAGGGTAGGCACACCACGCACATCAAACTTACTGGCTACTGCCTGGTTTTTATCTACATCTATTTTCAGTATGCGGGCGGTGTCGCCAAGCTCTATGGAAACTTCAGTGAGGATGGGAGCCTGCGTTTTGCACGGGCCACACCACGTAGCATGGAAGTCCACTAGTGTTGGTTTGTCACTGTTTATGATTTCAATAAATGATTCCTTTTTTGTCATTGCCTTTTTTATTGTGTCTTAATTAGTTAGTGGGAGTGAACTCACTCATCAAACCTCCACCAATTCCTCTTCTTCAATCTTTTTCCTGAAAACTATGTTTCCGTCAAACACGTCCAGCACCACAGGTTCTGATTTGTCAATCTTGCCACCCAGCAAGTACTTCGAGAGTTCGTTCATTACCTCTTTCTGTATAACGCGTTTCACCGGACGTGCGCCAAACTGCGGGTCATAACCCTTGTCAGCCAAGTATTGCAAAGCATCAGGGGTTACTACCAAATTGATTTCTGCCTTTAGCAATCTTTCGCTAAGTAGGTGCAATTGCATTTTCACTATCTCTGCTATTTGGTCGCGCTTCAGCGGAGTGAACATGATAACCTCGTCAATGCGATTCAAAAACTCAGGGCGCAATGTGTTTTTAAGTTGGAGCATCACTTCGTCTTTTGTTTTTTCAAACAACTCTTCACTGTCCACATTTTTTGCCTTATCATAATTCTCTTGAATGACTTGAGATCCCATGTTGCTGGTCATAATGATGATGGTGTTTTTGAAATTGGCTACACGGCCCTTGTTGTCTGTGAGCCTTCCATCGTCCAATACTTGTAGCAATATGTTGAACACATCCGGATGTGCCTTTTCTATTTCATCAAGTAGAACAACGCTATATGGTTTTCTGCGAACGGCCTCAGTGAGTTGTCCGCCTTCATCATAACCCACATAGCCCGGAGGCGCGCCCACCAAGCGACTCACCGCATGGCGTTCTTGATACTCACTCATATCTATGCGTGTCATCGCATTTTCATCATTGAATAAAAACTCGCTCAACGCTTTTGCAAGTTCTGTTTTTCCCACACCTGTAGTGCCCAGAAAAATAAATGAGCCTATCGGTTTTTTGTCATCACTTAAGCCCGCACGACTTCTGCGCACAGCATCGCTTATTGCTTGTATCGCTTCGTGCTGACCCACTACACGTTTGCCTATTTCTTCTTCTAGCCGAAGTAGTTTTGCCTTCTCACTTTCTACCAACGCCTTCACAGGAATGCCGGTCCAACGCGACACTATATCGGCTATTTCTTCGGGGTCCACTTCCTCCTTCAGCATTTTGCTATTGGCCTGTAGCTCCAGCAATTTTGCGCGATTGGTTTCTATCAATTGCTCCTCTTCTTTGATTTTACCATAGCGAATTTCTGCCACCAATCCATAGTTGCCTTCTCGTTCTGCGTGGTCCGCCTGCAGTTTCAAATCTTCCATTTTCTGCTTAGAATTTTGAATTTGCTCCACCACACCTTTTTCGCTTTGCCACTTCGCACTCAGCGAATTTCTCTCTTCACTCAAGTCTGAAATCGTTTTGTTCAGCTCATTCAACCTGGACTGATTGGCTTCGCGCTTGATGGCTTCGCGCTCTATTTCCAATTGCATTATTCTTCTTTCAATCTCGTCCAACTCTTGAGGTTTGGAGTTGATTTCCATACGCAGTTTTGCGGCAGCTTCGTCTATTAGGTCTATGGCTTTATCAGGCAGAAAGCGGTCGGTGATGTAGCGTTGTGATAGCTCCACAGCGGCAATGATGGCATCATCTGTTATCTG
Source organism: Flavobacteriales bacterium (assembly GCA_031414655.1). Lineage (GTDB taxonomy): Bacteria > Bacteroidota > Bacteroidia > Flavobacteriales_D > Sanyastnellaceae > JANNVZ01. Next base: position 78,839 of record JANNVZ010000003.1, on the reverse strand, counting down.
CACCTTGTGGTGGTTTTCATATTTCTCTTTCAATCCGCGAAGTATAGAAATAGCCGCATCGCGGTCGGGTTCTTCTATCATCACCTTCTGAAAACGCCTTTCCAGTGCCTTGTCCTTTTCAAAGTATTTCTGGTACTCATTGAGTGTGGTGGCACCTATTGCGCGCAGCTCACCACGCGCAAGTGCAGGTTTCAATATGTTGGCCGCATCCATGGCACCTTCGCCTCCACCTGCGCCTATCAGCGTATGTATTTCGTCAATGAAGAGAATGATTTCTCCATCGCTTTTCTGCACTTCGTTCACTACAGATTTCAGTCGTTCTTCAAACTCGCCTTTGTATTTCGCCCCTGCAATTAGAGAGGCCATATCAAGCGAATACAATTGCTTCGACTTCAAATTTTCAGGCACATCACCGTTAATGATGCGGTGTGCAATTCCCTCCGCTATCGCAGTCTTACCAGTTCCGGGCTCGCCTATAATGATAGGATTATTTTTTGTTCTGCGCGAAAGAATTTGCATCACTCTTCTGATTTCTTCATCGCGGCCTATCACAGGATCCAATTTTCCATCACGTGCAAGTTTGTTCAAATTCTTCGCATACTTCTCCAGCGAGTTGTAGGTTTCTTCTTGCGTGGATGAAGTCACATTTTGTCCCTTGCGCATTTCAGCAATCGCCTTCTTCAACTCCTTTGCACTGGCTCCATTGTCGCGCAATAGCTGCGAAGCATTGTCTTTGCCTTCGGCAATAGCCAGCAGCAAATGTTCGAGTGTGACAAATTCATCTTTGAATTCGCGCATGAAGTTTTGTGACTTATTTATGGCTGTATTCGCCTCCATGGAAAGTGTCAATTGACCACCACTCACTTTGGGCAGCGATTCAATAATCCTATCCAAGGTCTGTGTAAAAATGGGAAGGTTGACATTGAGTTTTTTCAGCAGAAAGGGCGTAGCGTTTTCATCCACTTCCAATATTCCCTTGAGTAAGTGTGCGTTCTCTATGATTTGCTGGCCCTTCTCTAAAGCAAGCTGTTGAGCGCGCTGTATAGCCTCTTGAGTTTTTATGGTAAATTTTGAAAAGTCCATTTTGATAATTGTTTGATGCAGCAGTTGACAATGATTGCACCGCACAAGTTAAGTCGGAAGTTTTGTCGTGTCCAGCATAAGTATCATGACTAAAACGACAGTCGCAAAAGGATTTCAGGACAAAAAAACAGTTAATTACAGTTATTTGCACTTCATGAAAATCTTCCTCATTGGTTACATGGCCTCTGGCAAAAGCACCCTTGGCCAAATGATGGCTGAAGAGCTGCATTTACCTTTCATAGATCTAGACCAAGAAATAGAGGAAACCGAAGGCAAATCCATTTCAGAAATTTTTGCGCAAGAAAACGGAGAATCACTTTTTCGCGAACTAGAAAAAGATGAACTGAATGACATCATTAAGCATCGCGAAAAATTCGTGATGGCCACTGGTGGTGGCACGCCATGCTATCATGATGGAATTTTGCAAATGAATTTATCAGGGACAACTATTTTTCTGGACGTGTCTGTAAATGAACTAATTCATCGGATCTACACTTCTGAAAATCGAAGGCCACTTCTTGCAGAGAAAACGGAGGCTCAAACCACAGAATTCATTGAAAAAACGCTGGCTGAACGCAGGCCGATATATGAACAGGCAGGCTTCCTACTTCGTGGAGATAACTTAAGGTTAGCCGATTTAATGAGCCTCTCATTCAAGAGATAATTCCAAAGCTACATTCGCGGCCTCCTGAAAATTTAGGGGTGAATATCAAACACATGAAAAAAGTACACAACTTCAGTGCAGGACCATGCATTCTGCCACGCGAGGTCATTGAGCAATCAGCACAATCCATTCTTGAATTTGACAACATGGGATTGTCATTGATTGAAATCTCACACCGCTCCAAAAACTTTGAAGCAGTGATGGATGAAGCCAGAAATCTTGTGAAAGAAATTCTTGGACTCAAGGCAAATTACGAGGTGCTATTTCTGCAAGGAGGTGCCACGCTTGGCTTTTATACCATAGCGCTAAACATGATGAAAGAGGCCGGCAAGGCCGCATATGCCAACACAGGTGTTTGGGCAAGCAGTGCTATTAAAGAAGCAAAACTTGTTGGAGAAGTAGATGTGATTGCCGATTCTTCTGACAAAAATCACAGTTACATACCCGAATTTGAAGTGAAAGGTGACCATGATTATTTCCACTTCACTTCGAACAACACCATTTTCGGAACACAATTTCAAAAGACTCCAAAGTGTGATATACCTCTGGTTTGCGACATGAGTTCCGATATTTTCTCGAAGCAATTCGATGCCAACGAATTTGCATTGATATATGCCGGTGCACAGAAAAACATGGGGCCTGCAGGAACTGTTTTATACATCATTGATAAAGACAAACTGAATCCATCAGCAAGAAAACTTCCTACCTACATGGATTTGAAACAGCATTATGAAAAAGACTCCATGCTCAATACACCATCAGTATTTGCAGTGTATGCAAGCATGCTGACTCTACGTTGGATAAAAGCCAATGGAGGTTTGAAAGGAATGGAACTGCGCAATCGTGAGAAGAAAGATTGTTTCTACAATGAGCTCGATCGCAACTGCATGTTTCATGGACACAGTGTTCCCGATTCGCGCTCATGGATGAATCCCACTTTCCGATTGAACAACGAAGCGTTTGCTGCAGACTTTGATAAAATGTGGAAAGATGCCGGCATCAGTGGAATCACTGGACACCGCTCTGTGGGCGGCTATCGTGCTAGTATGTACAATGCACTACCTGTTGAAAGTGTGCAGGTCTTGGTGGATGTTATGAAGGAGTTTGAAAGGATGAACGGATAGGCGATTCGCGATATGCGACAAAACAGAAACCAAGATGCACAATTACCGCGAACTCAAAATTTGGCAAAGGGCTATTGATTTGGCTGCAAGTGTAACGGCACTAAAAAAGAGATTTCCAAAAGAAGAGACGTACGGTATTTCAAGTCAACTAAGGCGATCGAGTGTTTCTATCGCAAGCATTATCGCAGAAGGTGCTTATAGAAATTCTAATAAGGAGTTTCTTCATTTTTTAGGTATTGCAAATGGTTCAGCTGCTTAGGTAGATACACAACTTATGATTGCACAAAAACTAGACTACATCACTTTAGAAGAGTACAACGAACTTTGGAATGAATTAGATCATATTCAAAGAATGAATTTCAATTTTCAAGATAAATTCAGGCAAGAAATAAAATAGATTTACGATACATCGAAGCGCATTTTTGTTCGCGCATCGAATATCGCATATCGCATATCGGCTTATGAAAATACTAGCAAACGATGGCATAGATGCCACAGGAAAAAAAGCATTGGAGCTAATGGGCTGCACTGTGGTGACAGAAAAAGTGGCGCAGGAAAATCTTGCAGGTGCCATCAATAAAGAGAACTATGTTGGTGTTCTGGTGCGCAGCGCTACCACAGTTCGCAAAGAAGTAATAGATGCATGTCCCAATCTAAAATTCGTTGGGCGCGGTGGTGTAGGCATTGACAATATAGACGCAGAATACGCACGCAGCAAAGGTGTGGATGTGTTCAACACACCTGCTTCTAGTTCGCAGGCGGTAGCGGAATTGGTGATTGCAAGCATGTTTGCAGCAGCGCGTGGTGTTTATGATTCGGGCACTCATATGCCCACAAAAGGTGCTACGGAATTTGAAGTCCTAAAGAAAAAATACGCCAAGGGTTTTGAGTTGCGTGGAAAAACTTTGGGCATCATCGGCTTTGGAAGAATTGGGCAAGCGCTTGCTGGCTATGCTATTGGGTGCGGTATGCGCGTGATTGCGCACGACCGCACAAGCGATGATCACAAAACCATCACGCTTGATATTGCGGGCCACGATGTGCTTGTAAATATTCCCTATCAACCCTTTCATGTTACACTTTCACAATCCGATTTCATCTCGCTACATGTCCCAAAACAAGCGAACGGTGCGGCTGTGATTGATGCCGAAGAATTTCAATACATCAAAAAAGGCGCAGTGCTCATTAATACATCACGCGGTGGAGTAATAGATGAAAAGGCACTGATGGAAAATCTGGATAGTGGACATATTTCATTCGCATGTCTCGATGTTTTTGTGGGAGAACCAAAACCGAATGAAAAACTTTTGCAACATCCTAAAATAATTGCAACGCCTCATATTGGTGCTTCCACTATGGAGGCACAAGAGCGCATAGGCCTTGAGATAGCAGAGAATGTTAGGCGGGTAATGAAGCTTTGATTGATAGAACACGGATTTCAAATATTAGTCTTTGCGAAAAATTATATGCTCACCATAAAACCCTTTAAAGCCGTTCGACCAATGCGCGACAAAGTGCATCTTGTTGCATCGCGCTCATATGTGAGTTATACGGTAAATCAATTACGCAAAAAGCTGCACGAGAATCCCTACTCCTATCTGCACATTATCCATCCTGACATTGGCAAGAGCAAATTGCACAAACTAGACATGGCAGCGCGTTATGGACTTGTGCGCAAACAGTACGAGCAGTTTCTGAAGGATGAAATTATCGTGCGCGATGAGAAACCATCATTCTACCTCTACCGCCAAACCAAGAACAATCATCGTTTTATTGGCATCATTGCAGCAGTTGCTATTGACGATTATTTGGAAGGGCGGGTTAAGATTCATGAACAAACACTTTCCAAACGCCAAGAGATTTTCACAGCATACCTCGACCATACCAATGTGAATGCCGAGCCTGTGCTACTTATCTCATCAAAGTCTGAAGCACTGCATAAAATGTATGAGCGCTACACATCTACCAGGCCGGAGTACGACTTCACACAAGTAACCAAAGCGAGGCATGAGCTATGGTGCATTGCAGACGCAAAGGATGTGCAAGAGATAGAGCGCGTATTTGCGCAACAAGAAGCACTCTACATAGCCGATGGACATCACCGATGTGCTTCTAGTGCTGCACTGTGTGAGAAAAGAAGAAATGAAAATCCAAAGGACAGAACGTCACCACATAATTATTTTCTTGCATACATCATTGACGAAAGCAATGTGAAAATCTATGCGTTCAATCGACTGGTGAAAGACCTCAATGGACTGACCCACGAACAATTCACTGCACACTTGGAAAAAGATTTTGTATTGCAAAAAACCAAATCGCCCCAACAAGAAAAAGAGGTGATGATGTATATGAATAAGACCTGGTACACTCTAAAAAGCAGGCAAGGAAAAACGATTGAAGCGCAAACTATTTCTGACAAAATTCTGTCACCTATACTCGGCATTCACGATTTAAGAAATGACAAACGGGTTTCATTTATCGAAGAACCTCGAGGCCTTGATTCGCTAAAACATGCTGTGGATCGCAATCATTTCCAAGTCGCTTTTGCACTTCGTCCTATTTCTGTTGAGGCATTGAAGACTGTAGCAGACAAGAGAGGCACTATGCCTCCTAAGAGCACGTGGATAGAACCAAAACTGCGCAGTGGTATGGTGATCTATGAGTTGGACTAGTTGAAGTACATCCGCAATCCAACAAAACTTCTTCCTAAATAATTGATGCTGTTCGTACGGAAATTGCTTTCGTCTTTTCCGATCAAATTGAGCAAGCCATATGAAAAAAATAAATCGGTGCGCATTATGCCCTTCTTCATAGCAATCGGTTGCGAAATTCCCAAATCAATATTCAAATTGAAACCACTCAGCAATGGCTGCGTGCTATTGAACAAGGAAAGCGGAATAACTGGGCGAATGCCTGCAATGAGTCCGGAGCGGAATAAGCTTTTTGCCTCTACATCATATCTGAAGTGTCGCCCATAAATGAAGGATATGGGAATATCGATGGTCAGTGGATATATGTAGGACTCTTCCTTATTTGGTTTGCCCGTATCGTAGCTCAGGTAGGCTGGTAACATATTTGCATCCACTGCGAAGCGCATCGAAAACTTTTCCTTAAGGGGCTTGTAAATAAAAAGCCCAACATTGAAGCCAGGCGCATTCACTACTTCCGCATTTCGTAAAACGGTTCCGGATTCTGTAAAATACGGTGTGGACTTCAGCATTAAAATGGAGTAAGATGCGCCTGCGCTTAATCCAAAATTTTTAGCGGATGCCTTTTTAATCGCTGTGCTGTCTTGCCCAGTGGCAGCGTAGGTACAAAACCATACCAATAATATTGCAAATGTATTTTTTCGAAATCGCATGTTTGATTGGGAGATTATTTCAGTTCGAAAACATTACCAGAAGTCAGCACATCCATCTTTACACCACGCATATTCAAATGATTGAAATAGACGCCACATGTGTCCATCGCATCAAAAACAATTACTTGACTTTCACCCACCACAGTTACTTTTTTACCCTCTACTAGAATTGCAGTAGCTTCATCAACACCGATGCCTGCCATGCCAATATGATCGCACATAGCGCTGAGCAAACGATTGTACCTGCTGCGTGCCACAAAGTGCTGATCCAGAATGACATCGTCAATCAATCCCAGACCCTCGGCATAAATGCCGTTTCCTTTCCACGCCTTGTCATACGTACTCGAATATTCGGGAGAGAAATTTTCATCGCCTGTTATCATCACTTTGCTCATAACAGCTGCACCTGCGCTGGTGCCTGCAATGAGAGCGCCCTTCTCGTAAGCCCTGTTGATAGCGTCTTGTATGGGGGTATCCTTTACTATTGACATAAATCGATTCTGATCTCCACCTGTTATGAAAATCAGTTTTGCATTCATCAAAGAATCAAGTTTTGGTTGATTGATAACATCCTTCTCTTCAAAGTTGAGATAAACACATTTCATGTCCGACATTGCCTTTACATCAGCATTGAAATAGAAGTAAGCACTATCAGGTTCTTCGCTGCTCATAGGCAATACGGCTATGTAGTCCATAGCCGTCATGCCAGATGCTACTATCATTTTTTCCATCAATTCAGGAGTGCGATCTCCACCGCCAATAATGAAAAGTTTTCCCTTGATGAAGGATTCTGTTTCCAATTCCGCGTTGATCTTCGTTTTCCCTTCTTCACATGCTGTCAATACAATAATCATTACCACAAGAAGATAAAATTTACTCATTCGGATCATTTCAACTTAGTTTTATTATTTTGCTCATGCGCGCAAGCTCGCGTTCGATGTTCCAAATCATATTGGCATCCAGCACTCCTGCTTTTAATCCCTTAAGCAATGTACCGGTATCAATCATGTCACGCGTATTTACTTCCTCAGGCAGGGCTTCGCTGTACTCATTGAATTGCTCCTTGAAAACAGCCATGTATACTTCTTGCAAATCAACAAACTCAAAGGCGCACAACAACAAAGCATCAAAAGAAGAAATATTCATTGTGTACAATTTCAGATCACTGCCATTTCTCTCATACGCCTCAAGGAAGAGAGTTTGTGTATGATAGTTCCCAGAAAGATCGTGGGAGAAATCGAAAGCGACTTCCTCCGCAATGGCCAATGCGGCTTCTACCAACACAAATTGCTCTAGTAATTTGACCTTTTTCAGTAATAATGTTGGCACCATGTATTTCTGAAGCAAATCACTCTTGTGCTCGAATAGTTTTTGTTCGTGCGCATCTCTAATTTGCTCTTCGTCCGTGTCTACCCCAAGCCCCAGCATTTGCAAAGCCTCGTCTCTATTCATGTGGTCGAAAGTAATTTGACCCGTTGAGTCAATTCGCCCTGCCAACTTCGAATTTTGAACAAGCATTTGAAATGTTAAGTGGATAGGTAGTTCTAGCAAGAAATTATATTTGCTCTCATTCCAAAAATCCAATGAAACTGATGAATTTCTTTGCTCTTCTATTTGTAAGTGCCGTTACCATTCATAGCTGCGACAACGCTCAGGGAAAATCTTCTGACACAATAAATCCTACGGACACCAACTCTGTTGCGCTATTTGTAAATGGTGTTACCGACCTGAATGCAGGTATGAAAAAGGGAAATGTGGAATTGAAAGGTCAATTGCTGAATCCCAAAACGGGCAAACTTTATCTGTGGGAAACACGCGGTAAGAACACCAATAAAATAGACAGCACTAACTTGAATGCAGGAGCCTTTTCATTTGGTGTCAAAGAGTATGAACAAGGCGTTTACATGGTGGGCGTTAGTGATAACAACATGTGCCCAGTCATTATCAATCCAACAGAAGCCGTTTGCGAAATAGGTTTCAGAGGTGGCATGCTTGAGCAATCACTCTTCGCAACCAACTCCAAGGAGAATGAAGGTTGGGCCAAATACATTGTGCAAGAACCTGTGCTACTGAAGGCCATAAAAGATGCGCGCGTAGCTGCCTACAAAGCAACTGCTATGAAGGTGCAATATGAAGAGCAAGCCAAACTGAAAGAATCAGAATTGCTGGCACTTCAGTCCAATCTTATAAAGGAATATCCTAATACACATCTGGCAAAAATTCTGACATGGAAGCAAGAGCCCTCCAAAACAGAAATCAATAAATATTGGGACAACATAAACTTCACTGATGAAAGTGTGATACGCAGTAAAGTGCTCAGTGATCGTATTGAAAGTTTCATGCGCACATTCAGTAAAGGCGAAGAAAGTGGTTTCATCAACTGCATAGCCACAGTGGCAGAAAAGGCGAAGGTGAATGATCGCGTTTTGGAGTTTGCTCTCAATCAAATGCTGGTTGGATTTTATGAAAGTGGAATGGAAAACATCTGCACCTTCATGATAGATAACTACGTGAATGGCGATGCCTGTGGCGATGCTGACCTGAGCAATGTGATTAAGAGTACTGCCGAGAGTATTGCCAATCTTGGCGTTGGCAAAACACCTCCCAACATCATGATGACAACAAATACCGGTTCGTCAGTCGATCTTTATAAAACCGCTGCGGCCAACAAATACACACTGGTGATGTTCTGGAGCAGCTGGTGCGAACACTGCAAAGGCGAAGCTCCGGAGGTGCAAGCTTGCTATGACCAATGGAACAGCAAGGGTTTTGAAATCATAGGGGTATCAATAGACCGTAGTAAAGCACCGTGGGAAAATGCCATCAAGGAACGCGGATTTATGTTTCCCAACGTTTGTGGAATGAAAGAGTATCAGTCCCCTGTTGCCAAGGATTATCGCGTCACCAAGACACCTGCATTTTTCTTGCTTGACAAAGACAAAAAGATTGTTCTGAAACCAAAAGGCATAGGCGAAGTGCAATCCTATCTTGCTTCCAATCTGAAATAATTTTTCATTTCATCATTGTATTCATGTTCAGTTAATACTATGAAGCTTTCATTGCAGCATGAAATTTCCTCGTTATTCTTTACTCATTCTGTTGATTCCTTTACTGGGTTGCAACATGGATAAGAAAGAAGTCATCATACACGGTCATCGCGGTTGCCGCGGTCTTTGGCCTGAGAATACAGTGATGGCATTTCAGGAAGCGCTAAAGTTGGGAATTACCACCCTTGAACTCGATGTTGTAATAACCAAAGATGGACACATCCTTGTTTCGCATGATCCATTCATGCAACACGAAGTTTGTTCCATGCCCGATTCATCAGCCATCAGCGAAGAAGATGAAATGGCACTGAATATTTTTCAGATGACAAGTGAAGAAGCTCAGCAATATTGGGTTGGACTGAACAAACATCCTCGCTTTCCGACTCAACACCAGTTTGGTACACACAAGCCCGCGCTGATGGAGACTACGCGCCTGATGAACATTTACGCCAATGGAGTTCTCAAACTGAATAAGCCGATAACCTGGAATATCGAGATAAAATCAAGGCCTGAGTGGGACACTATTTATCACCCTGAACCAAAAGAGTACGTTACACAATTTCTGCGACACTTCAATTCGTTGAACAACCCTAAGGAATACATCATCCAAAGTTTTGATCCGCGCATTCTAGAAGAACTAAACAAACAAGCGCCTGATTTGAGACTTGTCTATTTATCAGATGACGAAAAAATGAGTGCTGAGGAAAAGTTGAAAGAATTGAGTTTTACACCCTATGGTTACAGCCCAAATTTCACATTGGTAAACGATGAAGCTATAGAACATTGTGAGAGTATGAACATTGAACTAATCGTTTGGACAGTGAATGAAGAAGCTGATTTGAAACGAATGATTGACCTTGGTATTACTCAAATCATTACTGATTATCCTGACAGAGCAATGGCATTGTTGAGAAAGGAGTAATTTTTCAACGCATTCTGATGCGCCACTCTTTGGGGTAGTAATTATTCACTCTTCCTTTAAGCACTTTCATCCAACCAAGAGGCTGCCGCTGATGTGTTGCAACATACCAACCCTGTGACGCATCGATTGTTATCACATCCCCCCGAAGGTATTTTAAACTGTCTTCTTCGCTTAGCTCTATTGAAAATCTCTTTGCATCTAGCAGCCTGGAGAGCGCAAGGGCGTGAGCTGGAACAAAATCTTCGCGCATGAATTTTCCTAGTTCCATACCTGGCATAGTGACGTAAAGTGCAATACATAAATCATTCAACTCATCAACACCAAAAGGCGAAGCGTATACTTCTTCCAATTGGTTTTTTATGATTGACATCTCTTCAATGTTTACCCATTTTGGCAATAGGCTCAATTCACTTTTGGTAGCAGATGAAAATATTTGTTTGCTTCTTCTTTGAGCGTGACTTTTAGCACCTGTCCTCTTCTTCATCACACACAAAAAGAAACCTTCACCACTTGTGCGGTGAGGAAGAAATTGATAAGCCCTCACTCCGTCCTTTTCAATTTCATGAACATTCCATTCCTTCTTCACCTCCAGGTGAACACATTCCAACTCGCCCTCTTCTATCCAGTTTTTGCAATTCAATTCATTCTCCTCAGGTGAAAATGTGCAAGTAGAATAGATCAAAAAACCGTCCTCCTTCAAAGCAGGCAATACATCATTCACTATTCGCCTTTGTCGCACACTGCACATGCCTACATTTCCCTTCGACCATTCAGCGCGCGCTTTTGGATCCTTGCGAAACATGCCTTCACCGCTGCAAGGTGCGTCCACAACAATGCTATCGAAATAAGAATGAAGTGAAGAAAACTGCTGCGGATCATTGCAGGTGACTACCGCATTTGTGCAACTCCATTTGGTCAGATTTTCTCTTAGAACCGAATTGCGCTGTTTTATCACCTCGTTGCTAATGAGAATTCCGTTGTCCTTCAAGAATGAAGAAATAAGAATTGATTTTCCACCAGGAGCCGCGCACAAATCCAAAACACGAAGCTGGTTTTTATCTTTCAATGTTTGTGATAGAGCCTCAAACAAAAACATGGAAGAACTTTCCTGAGGATAATAACCACCCGCATGAAACAAGGGGTCGAGTGTGAAGGATGGTCGCTCATTCAATATGCGTCCATTCGCCAACCAAGGCACTTGGAGTTGCTCTGCAAAACGATTTGTTGTTTTATGAGTATTTAGATGAACACTGGTTTTTGGTTCATCATTCAATGCATTCAACAACTGCTCGTGGTCAGTTGGAAATTGATGGCGAATGCGCTCAATAAAATCTTGGGGGAGTTCGTGTGTCACTGAATAGAAATTTTTTATTCCAGAATGACACTGCCAAAATACTTAGCGATTTCAGATTTGGTTCTGTCAAGATAAATTTTTTCGCGCAGCAATGATTCCAGCTTCTCTTCATCGTTTCCAGCCTCTTCAATGTCATGCATTAGCTGTTTGCTGATGTGCTGAACCTTGCGCAGTTTCAATCGAAACACACAGTCCTTTGTGGCTTTGCGCAGCAACATTTCTTCTGTTTCAGGATAAACGTTGTGCCTCACCGTCCAGTTTTCACTTATCGCATATTGCGATATCAAAACATTCGTACTTTCTGTACTTATGTTGCTATCGCTGTGTTGAGTAAATGATTGTGCCGTAGGAATTTCTTCGCGACCAATAAACTCGATGTACTCTTTGAAAATGGTGTTGTACACTGGTGTTTCCAGTTGTATTTCGTCTTGCTCAATGTTCGTTATTAAGTATTCGGCAACACTTACGTTATGCACTTCATCATGTCCATCCTCGTTCACTACCGCTATTTCAATAGCTTGTTCGCCATAGGACAATAGCAACCGAATCAAATCTTTCTCTTGATAGTAAAGCGAGAATTGTGGGATGCTTTCCGTAGGAATTCCGTCAGCAGGTGTTTCATCTAAAAGCGGTAATTCTTCGGTTGTTTCCTTGTTGGTTTTTTTAAAATTGGCAACAATTACTTTGTTCAATTCAACCAGCAAAACCTGCTCTTGTATGTTCAGCAAACGACTGCACTCTTGAACAAACACACTTCGTGTAATGGCATCCGGAATAAGCGCAATGCTGTCAACTATTCCGCGTATCAGCGCTGAACGTTTTACGGGATCACCACCAGCTTCTTCAATGAGTAGGCTCGTCTTAAAGGTGATAAAGTCCTTTGCGTTCTTCGTTATGAACTCTTGAATCTCCGTGCTGCTATGCTTTTTAGCAAAACTGTCGGGGTCGTCACCATCCGGAAAAAGAATGACACGCACATTCATTCCTTCCTTCAGTATCATATCAATGCCGCGGAATGAAGCTTTGATTCCAGCACTGTCCCCATCATACAAAATGGTGATGTTTGGAGTGTATCTGCGAATGAGCCGAATCTGATCTTCCGTAAGACTTGTGCCACTTGAAGCTACCACATTTTCGACACCTGCTTGGTGCATGCTCACCACATCAGTGTAGCCTTCGCAGAGGTAGCAAACATCTTCCTTCACTATTGCATTTTTGGCCAAATGCAATCCATACAGCACTTTGCTTTTATAGTAGAGTTCGCTTTCAGGTGAATTGAAATACTTCGCAATTTCCTTTTCTACTTTTAATGTGCGACCACCAAAAGCAATCACCTTTCCACTGATGTTGTGAATAGGAAACATAACACGCCCACGGAAAAAATCGTAGGGTACACCATCACGCTCACGAGTCAACCCTGCCTTTATGAGATATTCAAGACTGTATGATTTTTCGAGAGCAGCCTTCGTCATGGCGTCCCATTTGTCAGGACAATATCCCAGCTGGAATTTCTTGATAATGTCTTCCCTAAAACCACGCTCTTCGAAGTAAGAAAGTGCAATAGCCTTTCCTTCCTCTGTCTCGTGCATTTGTTCCTGAAAATACTTCGCGGCAAATTCACTGACAACACTCAGATGCTCTCGTTCACTTTTTTCCTGTTGTTGCTCTTCTGTCTGTTTCTCTTCTTCTATCTCAATGCTGTATTTGGCAGCAAGCCAGCGCAGGGCTTCAGGATAAGAAAGTTTCTCGTGCTGCATCAGAAAGTCAACGACATTCCCGCCTTTACCACTGCTGAAGTCCTTGTAAATATTCTTTGCCGGAACGACAAAAAAACTGGGCGTCTTCTCATTGCTGAAAGGAGAACGGCCTTTGAATGCACTCCCACTTCTCTTCAACTGGACAAACTCGCCCACCACATCTTCTATGATGGCAGCTTGCATAATGCGGTCTATGGTGGAGCGGGAAATCAATTATACTGTTTTAGGCAAATTTATTCGAGTTGAAGAAACTACCTCTGATTGTAATCGTTCAAAACGAAGGAGTTCCCGTAAACCTTGTCCTCCTTGGCTCACGTGAATAGAGGTATTGAAAAAACCTTTCATCGCTCCAAAAATTTCCCATCTGACTTTTTAATTTCAGATTGACACAATCTGAATATTCGGTGATCCATTTTTCGACTTTTTTGTTCTTCATTTCCACCACCTCTTTGCCTTGTTTGGTGAAAAATTGGTAGTGAACAAGTTGCCCGTTGCAAATAGAAAACTGAAATACATCGGCTATGCTGTCACCATTCAGATCTTCCACATAAAATGGCGACACATATCCCTGGCGCCTGGGGTGCAGGTAATAGCCCAGCATTTCAGTGTATTCATCTGCTTCAAGATAGGCAGTGTCATTGAGAAAAATCGGGATGTCAATATATTCACCCCACAACGGAAATTCGTTGTATTCTTCTTTATAGTGCTGCTTTGCATCTTCATCTATCAGATAGTCCTCATAAGGATATCCCTCCTCCTTTATCAAATCATACTCTTCATATTTCAATAAAGCATCCTCAAATTTCTTCTTGTCACTGCCTTTCCATTTTGCATAGTCTGTGTAATATTGATCTACCTCTATGGTATTTATGTTATCTGCATCCATCAGGTTGTAAAGCAGCACATCTGCACTCTTGAAATTGAATAATGGCAGTGCTTGCCAACCATTTGCAGTTGTCCCCATTGGGGCTATATAGTGTATATACTCTGCCGTGTTGTAAAGTATCACAAAGTCTTGCTGCCAGGTCTTTACAAATTCCCACACCCCAAAATCATATTCCTGTTTCAAAGTGGGCATTGGAATATTCAGTGTATTGAAACCACCTGAGTCATTGGGCTGAACACTCAATAGCATGTATTGGCTTTTTCCGGTGGAAGTATTCCTTCCTGAAATCTGAAGTAAGAAACCATCTTCATTTTTTAAGTAATCTGAGCTGGAGAATTCGAAATAGGGTGCGCTGATGAATGGTTGCAAAGCTTCCACATACCTGCTGGGCAAAACTTCTGCGGTAGATGCATTGAGCATTTTTGGAACCGTCAACGCATCCAACTCATCCAATCGCTTAAATATCGAGTTACGCTTCAAGTCGCACTGCATATCAAAATAATCTTCAATCGGAAATTTCTCATCACGAAGCCTTCTACGCAACTGATTAATCTCTGTGTAAGAGTATTGCGTCTCATACAAATTCATCAACTTCTTTGCTTTGCCCTCTTTGAATTCTTCTATTTTGTAATCAGTATAAAGTCTTGCAAGCGCATTGTCGTTTTTCTGTTCTATCAAGTCAGCAATGAGCGGCTTGCCATGCTTTTTTTCCAGAGATTCTATCAGGTATTTATCATCAAAACATTTGCGCTTTTGAAGGAACAATGAGAAAGCACCTGTGTCAATTTCGGCAATGTTGGCAGTAATTAAGCTATCAACATATGACTTGGTGTATGGATAGTGCCGTTCTGTATCCGCCTCCTTAACACTACGCAAGATGAGAGCATCAGAAAATTGCTTTGCCAGACTCCACTTGTCTTTGGTGTAGCTATTCTCTGTAATAAAATAATTTAACTCAACAAAGAACTCCTCACCTATATCAGCATATCCGGTGATGGAAATGGTTGGTGAAACCTTCTTGCCCGGATTAGCACACTCATCTGGAATTGTTCGTATTACATAAAACTGAAATCCGTTGGTCGCCAATGAATCAATGAGGAATGCATTGTTCTTACTTACAGCTCTTGTTTTGAAATCCTCTGTCCAATCCTTTAGCACTGTTACCGTATCATCCATAAAATAAACCGTCAGGTAACAGATAGGCTCACTGTTATTGATGGTTGTTGGCTGAATCCTGAAGCCCACTTCGTTATGCCCAAACGGGATAATTCCGTAGTCAGAACGTGAAGGTGCGCTCCATTGCTTGCTGTCATAGCGCAAAGCCACCTTGTGATCAATATGAATGGTATCCATCTCCTGGGCGTGGGCGCAGCACACCATAATAGCTGCTATCAGTGTAGTGGTAATGAATTTCATTTTTTAGAAGGATTAAATAGGAAAGCATCTGCAAGTTGGATAACTCCAAGTCTGCGAAAAAATTTTATTCCTTTCATGCCAGCAATAATTATCTAATTCTATATCGGTTCCACATCCACTGCCAACCTTACTTGCTTGAATTCATTCTCAAGCAAAACTTCTTTCACACGCGCCACTATTTCTGTTTTCAGCTGGGTACTCTCCGGTCGTTTGTCCAGCTTTACAAGTAGTTGACGCAAATAATAATTGTTGATGCGCGGCACATAAGGTTTTTCCGGTCCAAGCAATCTGTCATTTAAAAATCCCCGCAGTTTTTTACCCACTATTTCCGCAGCTCTATCACATACATCATCTTCCTTGTGTTTCAAAGTAAGCCGCATCATGCGCACGAAAGGTGGGTAGGCAAATTGGTGACGTTCCAAAATTTCTTTTTCATAAAACCCAGTGTAGTCACCCGCTTTTATCATGTCCAGCAGCCAGTGCTGAGGCGCATAGGTTTGAATGATCACTTTGCCGCGTTTGTTCTTTCTGCCTGCACGTCCTGCCACTTGCATCATCAGTTGGTAGCCACGCTCCATGCTACGGAAGTCTGGGTAATTCAGCATCTTGTCGGCATTCATTATTCCTACAAGAGAGACATTGTCGAAGTCAAGACCTTTAGTTACCATCTGTGTACCCACAAGAATTTGGGTATGACCACTTTCAAAATCACTGATTATTTTCTGATAGCTGCTTTTGCTTCTTGTGGTGTCAAGGTCTAAGCGTTGCACACGTGCATCGGGCAAAAACAATTGCAGGTCTTCTTCAATTTTTTCTGTTCCAAAGCCCAGCATGCGAACATCTGTGCTGCCGCAGGAGTGGCATGCCTGCACGGGCGGGGTGCTGTATCCGCAGTAATGACATTTGAGTAAAGCAGCTTGTTTGTGATAGGTAAGGCTGACATCGCAACGTGTACATTGCGGAATCCAACCACACGAATGGCACTCCCACAGCGGTGTGTAACCCCTCCTGTTTTGGAACAGAATAATCTGTTCGCCCGCATCCAATGCTTGTTGCATTCCGGTGAGAAGATGAGAACTGAAATTGTTCTTCATCGTCTTCGCCTTTATCTCAGGGCGTATGTCGCAGATGTCTATTTCGGGCAATTCAATGCCACCAAATCGTTGATTCAATGTGATGAGTCCAAAGCGTTTTTGTTGAGCATTCCAGAATGTTTCTATGGCAGGTGTTGCAGAACCCAACAACACTTTCGCATTGAATTTTTTGGCCAACCATATCGCTGTGTCACGCGCGTGATAGCGCGGTGCAGGCTCGTGTTGCTTATAGCTTTGGTCATGTTCCTCATCCACTATCACCAAGCCCAATCTTTTGAAAGGAAGAAACAAAGCACTGCGCGCACCAAGTATGATGTCGCATTCTCCAGGCACATCGCTCAATACTTTATTCCATACTTCGGTGCGTTCATTATCACTGTATCCGCTGTGATAAACGCCCACACGATGGCCAAAATATTTGCGTAAGCGATGAATGATTTGTGTGGTCAATGCAATCTCTGGAAGTAGAAAAAGAATTTGCTTTTCTTGCTTTAAAGCCTCTTCAATGAGCGTGGCATAAATTTCTGTTTTGCCACTTGATGTGATACCATGAAGCAGCGCCACATCCTTATCCTTAAATGATTCGTTGATTTCATTCAAGGCGTTGAATTGCGCTTCTGACAAAGCCTTCACGCGGTCTGATGCCAGCAAATGCTTTGCAAGTCGTCCCACTTCCTTCTGCCTAACTTCAAAAATATTCTTCTCAGCCATGGCTAGAATCACTCCGTTGTTCACCGCAGCAGCTTCCTGTAACTTCAATCGCGGCACTTCATTTCGTTTGCCCTCATCCCAACTACTCAGTTGCAGAAAAAGCATAAGTGCATCACTTTGTTTTTGCGCTTTGCGTTTCTCCAAATCAGCAAAAACGACCTGCAGTTTTTCTTCTGTGTCAGCAGCAATACCCAATGTCACGAAGTCAACTGTTTTTGGTTTGAATTTTTCGCGCAGTTCTTCCTCGCTGACAATGGCTCCCTTTTCAATCAATGATTTCAGTACCGTCCGCACTTGCTTCAGTTGAAGAATATCTGAAGCGTCATCCACTGTGATATGGCCACGTGACTGCAGTGCAAAAATGATTTTCTGTTCCTTCTCTGTCCATTCTATTTCCATTTCGGCCCATTCAGGGTTCAATGAAAATTTTGTTTCGCTTGAAAGTTTTAATCCACTAGGCAATGCGGCATTCATCACTTCGCCTACAGTGCAACAGTAGTAGGTGGCTATCCACTCCCACAGTTGCAATTGTGTTTCGTGAATGAGTGGTTTCTCATCCAGAATGGCTTCTATGTACTTCGCTTCGTAGCGCGAGGGTGCCTGTGCATGCAGCCTGCGAATAATGCCAGTGAGCAATTTGCTTTTACCCAATTGCACAATGATGCGCTGGCCTTCGCACACTATATCGTTCAGTGCAAAAGGCACGCGATAGGTGAGCAACTGAGGCAAAGCCTGAGGCACTATCACATCAGCAAAAAGGGTTTCGCGTTGCACGGTGGGAAAGTAGTTGACAGAGATGAAATGATAGAAAAAGCGGCCCTTGCGAGCCGCTTTTTTCATTTACCAAAATCACTATCTGAATCAATAAATCATCACTACCTTCTTAGTAAGTGTCTCATCACCATTGGTGAAGCGAACGAAATACATTCCATCGCGCATGCTATCTGCACCAATGGTGAATGTTAGTTCTTGATGATTTTCCATTTGTCCTTCATAAAGTGGCTGCACAAGTTTTCCGTTCAAGTCCAACACGTCCAGCCTCCAAACTCCTGCATTGCTCGCTTTTACTTTTACAAAAGCATTGCCATTGCCAAGTTGAGTAATGTTCAAGTTGGCATCAGGCGCCTGTGGTGTATTTAATTCAAACGTTATGGTTTGCACATGGCACTCCTCGTTGCCACTGCAGTCTACTGCGCACCAAGTGCGAACATAGTTGGGGCAATTCAGTGAACCAACCGTTTGCTCATCAAAGGTTACCGTCACATTATTATCGCAGTTATCTGTTGCAGTTACATCAGGTGCAGCAGGCACAGGGTCTCCGCAACTAAGGGTGATGTCAGCGGGGTATTCGCTCAGCGTTGGATTGAACAAATCAGCAACGGTTACAATCTGTGAATCGGTGTTGATGTTTCCACATTCGTCTGTAGCTGTCCATGTGCGAGTAAACACAAATCCACATTCGTTGGATACAGTAGTTGCATTCAACGAAATTGCAGGTTCAGCAGTGCAGTTATCTGTTGCAAAAACATCCGCAGGCGCTAGGCTAGCAAACTCGCTGCAATCAATAGTAATGTCGTCAGGCACACCAAAAAGAGTAGATGCTGCATTGTCTTCCACAGTTATGGTCCATGTAAGCGTATTGATGTTGCCACAGGCATCAATCAATGTCCAAGTGCGCTCCAATATGTAATTGTTGACGCATATGCCAACAGTAGATTCTTCCACCACACCTATAGTTACGAATGAGCAGTTATCAGCGTATTCTACATTGGCTGAATTGATGGTTGGCACGTTGCCACAATCCACTGTAATGTCTGCAGGGAAAGAGGTGAACTCAGGCGCATCGTTGTCAAACAACTGAATGGTTTGAACCGCAGTGCTTTCATTGCCGCATGCGTCTATGGCAGTGTAGGTGCGAATGACTTGTCCGTTGCACGATGAGCCTATCAATTCATCATCATAGGTTAGTGAGACGCTACTACAGTTGTCACTGGCTACTACAAACACTCCATTGATACCCGTGCAAGGCAGTTCCAATTCCGTCTGGTATGAAAGGAAATCAGGTGCAGTGTTGTCCACCACGTTCACTACTTGTGTGTGTGTGGCCAAGTTGCCGCAATCGTCTTCTGCTGTCCATGTGCGAGTGATGGAATAACTGCTTTCACAATCACCGGCTGTTTCTACTTCGCTGTAGAACACTTCCGCATCACCACTGCATGAGTCGAAGGCAGTGAGCACCGGAGGTGCTGGCACTGCTTCATCGCACGATACTTCGAAGTCCGCAGGCAATGAAGAGAACTCTGGTGCGCTATTGTCAGACACATAAACAACCTGTGTCACCGTTTCTGTATTGCAGTTGTGATCAGTAGCAAACCAAGTGTAAACAATAAAGTAATCACCACTACACTCTCCTTCGCCCTGGTTGCTATCAACATCCAACTCAACCGTAGGGTTCGGGTCACAATTGTCTGTGAAAGTGACCATGTCCACCGTAATCACAGGCAAGTTGTCGCAAGAGGTAAAGATGTCCTCAGGGAAATTTGAAGCCAATGGGAATTCGTAGTCATTCACGATTACTTCGGTCGTATCAACAGTTGTATTGCCGCAACCATCTGTGGCGGTTATGATGCGCCAGTATAACTGTCCATCGCAACTTTCATAGTCATTGTAAAGCACTAGTTCGTCTGTGTAGGTTACATCAGAACATGCATCCGTAACGATGGGGTCCGCTAAAAGAATTTCTTCAGAGCAATCGAAAATTACAAACTCATCCATTGGCTGAATCACTGGTGCCTCTTCATCTATCACCGTTATTTCCTGCGTTACTTCCGTTGCATTGCCACACTCGTCCGTAATGGTCCACACACGTATGAAAATGTAACCGCAAGGCATGAAGTTCGTTTTTGCATGCAGTGATATATCTATGTTTTCTGAGGCCGAGCAATTGTCAAATGCGGTTATGCTCACTTCAGCAATATCATCACCGCAACCTATGGTGTAGTTCAGCGGGGCTTCTAAAATCTGTGGGGCTTCTTCATCCAACACATAAACATTCCAAGTAGCGGTGTTTTCGTTGCCACACTCATCCGTCAGTGTCCAGGTGCGGTGTAGAATGTAGTTGTTGGCACATCCCAAATTTTCTTCCTCCTCACTTATGACTACTTCCACATTGCTGCAATTGTCTTGGTAGGTAACTGCAGCATCCTCCAGTGATGGAATTTCGCTGCAACTAAGTAAAGTAACGTCTTCTGGAAAATCAATGAATTGTGGAGCTTCGTTGTCCACCACGTTGATAATCTGATTGGCTGTTGACTGGTTGCCACAGCCATCAGTGGCTATCCATTGGCGAATAAAACCACCAGCACAATCATTGCCACCGCCATTGTCGAAATCAATAAAAGTGACCTGCACCGATGAACAAGCATCGGTAGCTTCTGCCACATCTTCTAACACATCAGTGCCATCGCAACTGATGCTGGCAGTACCCGGAACAAAACTAAAAACAGGAGGTATGTTGTCTTCCACCGTGATGGTTTGCGAAGCTGAACTTTCGTTGCCGCAAGCATCTGTTGCAGTCCAAGTGCGAATGAATAGATAACCACATTCATTCTGAACGGTGCTAGCCGAAAGGCCTATTTCAATATCGCCTTCACAATTGTCAGTTGCAAAAACAAAAGGAACACTGATCTCATCACCACAGTTGATGGTAACGTCTGAAGGCACTCCAATAATAGAAGGTGCCTCAGTGTCAGTGACAGTTACTGTCCATGTTTGTGATACGTCATTTCCGCAACCGTCAGTGAGTGTCCAAGTGCGCAGCAGTGTGTAACTGTTTGCACAATCGCCCACAACCGTTTCTTCGTTGAATGCAACCGTAACACTTGAACCACAAGCATCTTCATATGTCACTTGCGCCTCATCGGCTGTTGGCACATCATCGCATGACACTTCTGCATCAACGGGGAATGAAAGAATAACTGGAGCTTCTTCGTCCGTGTAGGTAATTATGACGTTCACGTCAGCCGTGTTGCCACAACCGTCAGTAGCGGTATAGGTGCGGACAATGCCACCTGCGCAATCATTCACAAATGCCTCATCTAAGAAGGTGACTTCAACTGTACTACAAGCATCTTCGGCTACTGCTGTTTCCAGTTCGAAAGTACCACCGCAAGGAACACTAATGTTAGTTGGAACAAACGTGAACTCAGGCGAAATGCCATCGCTCAAGTTGATGATTTGTGTTGCTGTTGCAAAATTGCCGCAGCCATCTGTTGCGGTAAATACACGATTGATACTTGTGCCACAATCTGTCTGATTGTTGAAGTCTTGAAAGGTAATGGTGACAGATGAACCACATTCATCCAATGCTTCTGCCATTTCGAAATCGGATTCGCCACCTCCCTCCGATGTGCAATCGCCCATAATGTCTTCAGGCACAAAAGTGAAAATGGGTGGTGTGATGTCGGCTATGGTAGTTGACGATGTTGCTGTGGCTTCATTGCCACAAACATCTGTTGCTGTCCATGTGCGTATAAATGTTTGACCACATTCGGCCGGAATAGTTTCAGCACTAATAGTTACTACTACATCGCCACCACAATTGTCAACACCCACAACTACTGCTTCACCTACTTCCTCACCACAGTTGATGGTTTCATCTTCCGGAACACCAAACAAAACCGGAGGGGTATTGTCCTCAATGTTCAAAGTCCAAGTCCACTCTGCAGTGTTGCCACAATCGTCTGTTATAGTCCATTGGCGGATGATGGTGTAACTGTTAGGACAATCTCCGTCAGTAGTTTCTTCATCGTAAGCCACGCTCACTGCACCGCAGCTGTCGCTGTATTCAATGTTTGCACTTTCAGCCGTTGGCACATCATCGCAACTGAATGTTCCGTCCTCTGGTGTGCTGGTGAAAACAGGCGCTTCGTCATCTGTGAAAATAACATTCACACTGGCTGTGGTAGTATTTCCGCAAGCATCAGTAGCGGTATAGTTGCGTGTGTAGCTGCCTGCACATGCATCGTTTGGCACGTCTTCAAATGTGATGACGGGAGCAGAACAATCGTCTGTTGCTGTGGCATCTTCCAATATTACTTCGGTACCACAAGGCGCAGTTACGTCCGAAGGCACTGAGGTGAATAAAGGTGCATCACTATCGTTGAATGAAATAAGTTGAGTAGCAGTGATTGCATTTCCACACAGATCGGTAGCAGTGAATGTGCGTAGGATTCCGTCTCCACAATTGCCACCTAGCGGCTCGTCTGTATAAGTAACTATTGCATCAGCACATTCATCATACGCTTCTGCCAATGGCAAATCATCTATACCCACACCTACGCCACAAGCGAGGTTGATGTCCTCAGGAACGAATACCCAAATTGGGGCATCCTCATCACTCACCGTGATGATTTGAGATTCCGTGGAAGTATTGCCACAATCATCCGTAGCTGTCCATGTGCGAATGAAGTTGTAACCACACTCAAGCGGTTCGGTGGTGGCTTCCAAGGTAACGTTTACCTCAGTGTCACAATTGTCCACTGCTTCTACAACAGCATCTTCCAATTCCTGACCACAACTGGTAGTAGCATCTGCCGGTACACCAACCAAAACAGGCGGTTCATTATCACTCACACTGATGGTCCATACCCATTCGCTGCTGTTACCGCACTCATCGGTCAGAGTCCATGTGCGTTGTATGTTGTTGCCACAGTCGCCTGGCACTTCAGATTCTTCGAAAGCAACAGTTACACTTCCACAATTATCCGAGTATTGAATATTGGCTGATTCTACTGTTGGAATTTCACCACAGTTGGTGGTCACGTCTTCGGGGAAGTTGGTCATAACCGGAGCTATGTTGTCTACAACTGTAACCAACGTGTTTTGCACTGCCTGATTGCCACAGCCATCAAACACTCGCCACACACGAATGAAGCTGCCTGCACAATCACCCAGAGGAACATCCACTGTAACCAATGATGTGTGTGAGCATGCATCATCAAACAAGGCACTGTCTAGCTCGAATGGTTCGCCACAATTCACTGTGATGTTTGGAGGCCAATAAGTGAAAAATGGATTTTGATCATCTTCCACCGTGATGGTTTGGCTGAAGGTCGCGCTATTTCCGCAATCGTCCACCGCTGTCCATGTGCGGATGAAGAGGTAACCACAATCCAAATATTCTGTGGTTGCTTCGAGGCTTACGTTTACGATTTCAGAACACGCATCAATAGCTGTAACATCAGCAGCAGGCACTGGATCACCACAACCTATCGTTATGTCTTCAGGTACGTTGAAGAACTCAGGCGGTGTGTTGTCTGCAACTTCTATAGTCCACGTTTGTGTTACTTCATTTTCGCAATCATCACTAAGGGTGTAAGTATGTGTGATGGTGTAAGTGCCATCGCAATTGCCCTCGATGATGTTGTCCACTACATTCAAAACCACGTTTGCGCAACCGCCTTCCCAAGTAACTTCCGGTGTAGGAATGTTCAGTACTTCATCGCACGCGACAAGTATGTCCGCTGGAAAATCAACAAACGCCAAATCGTTTTCACTGAAGAGGTTGATGGTTTGGTCGGCCTCAGTGGCATTGCCGCATCCATCGCTGATGGTATAATGGCGAATGATTTGTCCGTTGCAACCGGGAACAACTACTTCATCAGTATAGGTTATGGTAACTACAGAGCAATTGTCTGCAGCAGTGATGAACACACCTGCATAGTCAACGCACGGCAATGAGATGGCTGCATCATAATCATCCACCACCGGAGCTTCCGTATCTACTGAAGAAATAGTCTGTAACTGAAATGCTACTGTGCCACAAGCATCTTCGGCACGGCATATTTGTGTGAACGCAGTGGATGCACAACCCTCAGGTCCGTCTTCGCATGCCTTGTCCACGTTCACGTCACCGTGGCCTTCCACCTCTTCACCGAAATAGTTACCATCGTAAGTGAACCATCCGCTGAAGCCTTCGTTTGCATTTTTATTGTTCGCAGCCATACCACTTTGAAAGCCGAAGAAGTAACTAGCGGGCTTGTGGTGCAGGTGCAATTGTGTTCCTGTCAATACACCCAAGCCATTCACGGTAGAAAATCCATCGAGCAATTCGTAGTAATTCCAGTCGAGGTGAGTGGTGCCTGCAATCTGCAGGTCGTCTTTATAAGAGCGGCCTTGAGAGCTCCATCCGTTCCAGTCGGTACCGTTGTGAAACCATAGGTCCACTGTCATCATTAATTCTGCGCTGCCAGCATTCACGATAGTGCCCCACAAGTGTGCGGTGCCATCGCCATATTCTTCCAAGTAGGCTGGGCCAGAAAAGTGCCATGCCACACTGGGTGCCTCCAGATTGGGAAACCACAATGCCCAGTCGAGACTAGGGCCGTAGGCGGTTGTGATGGTGCAGGATGAAAGTACGTTACCCGTTTCACTAACAAATGACGTGACCTCAACAGGGCCTTCGCAACATTCGCTGGTGGCTTGGTTGCATTCATCAAAAGGAGGTAAAGCTTCTTCGCACGACACGCTGATATCATTGGGATCGCCCGTAAACACCGGCACACATTGCGAAAAAAGTTCAGAGGAAAGAAAAATACCTGCTGCAATGAGTGCGGCTTTTAAAAGCAAAGACACCATGTGGACAGGAAAAGAAAGTACAGACGTTCTCACGTTGATTAAGAATTAGGTTAATTAAAAAAATAAGCAGTTGGTAAAGCAGCGCGGGTGTGGACGAGGCCTTTTCCTACCGCCAAATTACTCCGAATTTGCTTATCGTCACTTGGCCGAGTGAATATTTCTTTTGAACGAAGTTGTGAACGCGTTGGTGGGGAAGCTAAATGGTCAATTGTTTCTTGAAGACTTTGGGTGTATTTGTCGGAATGACCACGCTATCGGTGAAGTGGGAGACTGATGGCGAATTGAAAGGGTGACTTCGCGGTGCGAGCTGTTATCCTAAAACACACTGGTCTCTGCTTTTTTCAAATTTGAGCAACGCATTTGCTGTGTGGAGTATTTCAGGAGTAGGTGTTTTGCGACTCTCAAAGAACAACCAATAGCTCGTTTATCTCCCTTTTCAAATTATGGCTTTGCCTAGCCATGAGCTATTAATATCATTTGACGTTTTGATTACTGCAATAAACGAATGACTGTGTCGCTAGCAGAGCATCGCAAGGAAGGAAGGTTAAAAGCGCTGCTTAAGCAAGAAATATGTGCATGTGACTTCTCAGAATAACGTGAGCTGATTATTGGCGCCTCTTTCAAAAAGGTCGTAGTCAAGAGGTGGTATTTCTCTTGGTTGAATAAATTTCTTGTTGGCCAGCTTAAACATATCGGCAATCTGCTCAGCGTATTTGCCTTCGCCTTTCATGCGTGTTTTGAAGTTCGATTCGTTCAAAGTGCCTCCATGCGTTTCTTTTATTTGATTCAATATTTTATCCGCACGTTCAGGAAAGGTTTTACGCACCCAATCTTCGAAGATGATGGCAATCTGCCCATTCAAACGCACCATGATGTACGACACGGAATATGCTCCTAAGGCACCCACCGTTTTTACCAATTCGAAAATTTCATCGCTATTGATTCCGCAGATGATGGGCGCCATATTCACGTTTACAGCAATACCTTCTTTGGTAAGCACCTCCACCGCTTTCAATCGCTGTGCAATGGTGGAAGTGCGAGGCTCCATCACACGTCTCACATCCTCGCGCAGCGTTGTAATGCTAATAGTGGTGCGCAACAAATTGAGTTCATTCAATTGCTTAAGCAAATCCAAATCGCGAAGTATCAGTGCATTTTTAGTAATAAGCCCAACGGGATGTTTGTGTTTGAGAAAAACTTTGAGGCACTCCCGGGTTAGTTCAAATTTTCTTTCCGCTGGTTGGTAGCAATCTGTATTTCCGCTGAACATAATCATCTGCGGTTGCCATGATTTTTTGTTGAAGGTTTCCTCCAACAGTTGCACAGCATTCTTCTTCACCAATATTTTTTGCTCGAAATCAACACCTGCGCTATAGCCCCAGTATTCATGACTATTGCGCGCATAGCAGTAGGTGCAGCCATGTTCACAACCGTTGTATGGATTTATGCTCCAATCGAAACCTAAGTCGGGCGACTTGTTGTTGGTCAAAATCGTCTTCGGAAATATTTCTATGAACTGTGTCTTTGGCGGCTCATCCTCCTCCGCTAGTTGCCACGTCATCTTTGCTTCATCGGTTTGTTCATAGCGCTGCGCAAAAAATTCATTGTGCGGATTGGCTTGCGAGCCGCGGCCTTTGTTGATCTCGGTGGAGGATATGTGAGGGTTCGGTTTCAACTATGTGCTTTGCAATTCGTTCTTAGTTCATTTGCATTTCATCTGACATTTTCATTGCTTTTTCTCATCATGGAAGGATGTGAAGGTGTGTCATCCAAGCGCGGGTCGCTGAGCAATTTTATTCGTTCCACATAATTCACTTCGATGTTGATGGCATCAAATTCTTCGGTCACTTTTCCTTTCAGAAGAAATAGACCCCAACCCGATACGCGATATTGTTTTGCCGAATCAGGAAAATGAACGGTGTCAATAAAATGTCCTTCACGGTCTATGAAAGTTCCGAAATACATGCTTTCACCTTTCGAAGTGCGGGTGGGTTTTATGGTCGTGAGATAACCAATGGTTGTAATGTTTTTTCCGATGTGTTGCTGAAAATCGCGAGCGACTATGTCATACACAACGACACCAGTTTTTGATTCAAGAGTGTGCTGTTCGCTTTCGTCAAAGTTAACTTCTTCAAATGCACTGCTGCCAGCGCCCTTCTCCTTTAGAGAAGGTGTCACGCCATGCGTGACGGATGAGGTTTCTCCCTTCCCTTTGGGAAGGGTTGGGGATGGGCCGCAGATGAGGTCAAACGGATTGCAAAGTGGAAATCCAATCAACTCTAATTCGTCATAGGCATCCTCCAGCCAATGATGCTCAAGCGTGGGTAGTTGCGCATTGGCTTTTGATGTTTCGAAAAGGGGATTTACAGCCTTGGTCATTTTACTTTTTCCAAAACGAAAATGCAATTGCCACATCAATTCTTTTTTGCTCAAAGCAGTAAATCGCAACGCGCCAATGCGTGTGAGCAAGAGGCATTGCTCCAACGAAATTTCAACACGTGAGAGAAAATCATCGAGTGATGAAAACGCCTTTTCCTCGCGCGCCTCTAGAATTCTCTCACGTGTGCCCTGCTCCAATTCTTTTATTATTTCCAGGCCAAGCGTTATTTTTTTTCCGCTTATGACCGCGCCATCATTAGAAGTATTTACGCAAGGCGCAAAAATTTCCGCACCATGCATTCGCGCTTCATGCACATAAAATTCTGTTCTGTAAAAGCCACCATAGTTATTGATACAAGCTACCATGTATTCCAATGGGTAGTAGGCTTTCAAAAACAAACATTGATAACTCTCTACTGCATAACTCGCGCTGTGGCCCTTAGCAAAAGCGTAGCCGGCAAAACTTTCTACCTGTCGCCAAACATCCAGCACCAATTCTTTGGAATGGCCGTTCGCAATTGCACCGCTGATAAAATTTTCTTGCGCTTTTGCAAACTCATCGCGCCCGCGAAATTTTCCACTCATTCCTCTGCGCAGCACATCTGCCTCACCCAAGTCGAGTCCGGCAAATTCGTGTGCCACTTTGATAACGTCTTCTTGATACACCATCACACCATAGGTTTCTGGCATCAGGTCCAGCAAGGGTTTTGGCGCATCGTTTCTTTTTTCTGGAATGCGCTCGCGCAAGATGTAGGCGCGCATCATGCCCGATGAAGCCACACCCGGACGAATAACAGAACTCGCAGCAACAAGGCCTATGTAGTTATGCGTCTGCAATTTTTTGAGCAACATGCGCATAGCGGGCGACTCCACATAGAAGCACCCGATGGCTATGGCCTCGCTCAACAAACGATTGCACTCCTTGTCGTGCTTAAAACGATTGATGTCATGTATGTCAATGGTGACGCCTTTATTCTGCTCTATCAGTTCTACTGCGTCTTTAATTTTTGCCAAGCCCCGCTGCGAAAGAATGTCCAGCTTGTTGATGGCCACATCTTCTGCTTGGTGCATATCAAACTGCACAGTGGGAAATCCTTTAGGCGGCAGAAAGGTGGCTCCGTAATAATGAATGGGCTTTTCGGTAATCAAAATTCCGCACGCGTGTATGCTGATGTAGTTCGGAAAATCCTTTAAATAATTGGAATACTGCAACACAAGTTGGTGCATTGAGTCCAAGTGTTGCGGCTGAAATTTTCCATCGCTCAGCATATCAATCTCGCTCTTGGGCAAGCCGAAAACTTTGCCCAACTCGCGCACCACAGCACTGTATTGAAATGTGTTGAACGCCCCGAGCAGAGCCACATTTTGGAAGCGTTCAAAAATGTAACGTGTAACATCTTCTCTGTCCTTCCAGGAAAAATCGATGTCGAAGTCGGGCGGATTCGCGCGAAAGAGATTGATGAATCTTTCGAAATACAAATCCAGCTCCAGCGGGTCCACATCGGTGATGCGAAGCAGATAGGCCACAATACTATTTGCACCGCTGCCGCGCCCTACATAAAAATAATTCTTGCTGCGGGCATACTTCACAATATCCCAATTGATGAGAAAGTACGATACGAATTTTTGTTGTCTGATAACAGTGAGCTCTTTCTGCAACCGCTGTCCTACCGATGCATCGGCACTGGGATAACGGTAGGGCAAACCCTCTTCACACAATTTTTCAAGCAGTATGAAATCACTTTCTTCTGTTTCTGTGTAGCACTTTTTATTGTGATGTTCTTTGGTTCCAACATTCAAATCAATCTCGCATTGCGCAAGCAGCCGCTGAGTGTTTTCTATGATGAAAGGAAATTCTTCGAAAACCATTTTCAAATCATCCATGCTCATCATCACGTCATCAGGATGCCCTTCTTCGCTTTTGGGCAACTTGCTTAATAGTGTGTTGTTTGCAATGGCCCGCAACAGCCTATGCGCATTGAAGTCGCGCTTGTTGCGAAAAGTGGTTGTGCACAGCAGCACCAGTTTTTCAGGAAAATTTTTCCACTGGGAAAATCTCAACTTGCTGAGGTCGCGCACATTTATTCCGATGTATTCATTTGGGTGAAGGAATAAGGAGTTAGCGAAAAGCGAAGAGCGGGTTTCGTTCCCCCTTCTCTCATCACTTTTCGCCTTTCGCTCAAATGGATAAACAACAAACGCATTCCCAAACTCCGGTGCTCTTTCTTCAAAAGGAATTTCATCGTGCAGATGTTTTGAAAGATGGTCGTTCAGTTCACGAAAGCCTTCGTTGTTTTTTGCAATGCCGACATAGCATTGTTGCGCGCCATTTCTGAAATCAATACCAACTACTGGCCTAATGCTATAACTGGGCGCAAGGCGACAAAATTCAATGACCCCAGCCGTGCAGTTGATGTCGGTAATAGCAACTGTGCTGTAATGATTCTCACTTGCGAGCGTGAGGAGTTCCTTCGGTTCTATTGTGCCGAAACGGATGGAGTAATATGTGTGGTTGTTGAGCAATAAATTCTAAAGTTGAAAGGACACGGATGCACACCGATGAAAACTGATTTTTCACTGATAAGAATCCGTGTATATCTGTGTCCCATTTCAAGCCCTCCGATTGGCCAGCAGCGGTGGCGCTTCGCCATTAAATGGATTCCATCTTCCGATAGACTTTGCCTCCATGCCCGCAGCAGTCATCACTATGCGGTCGTCACCATAGCGCTTGCGCATAGCGTCCATGGCTTGGTAGAGGTTGATGCGCTCTTCGGTATCGTCAAACAAATTGATTTGATAACCACCGCCCACAAGGTGGCTGAACTTCACGCCTATCAGTCGAATAAGCATTCTACGGTTGTACAGTTTGTCGAACAACTCCAGCATTTTTGGAATCAGTAGATGGTCGGCAGATGTATATGGAATTCTGCATTGAAGTGTCTCAGTTTGAAAATCGGAATAGCGAATCTTCATCGTTACACACGAAGTAAGTTTCTCGCCTCTGCGCAATTGGAAGGCAAGATTTTCGGCCATCGCAAGTATGATTCCTTTCAGTTTTACTACATCTATTGTATCGCGGTCAAATGTTCGTTCGGTTGAAATAGATTTTCTTTCTTGATATGGAATGACAAGGGAATTGTCAATGCCATTCGCTTTTTTCCAAATGGAAATTCCGTTTTCACCAAAGGCATTTTGCATTAATTCCACGGACATTTCTTGCACGGTGTGTATTTTCTGCACGCCCATGTTGCGCAGCGTTTGGTAGGTCTTGTCGCCCACCATTGGTATTTTTTTTATAGAAAGTGGCCCTAGGAAATTTTTCTCCTCACCTGCTTCCACCTTCTTTTCATTGTTTGGCTTGGCCTCGCCTGTGGCCACTTTACTCACCGTCTTATTTTGCGACAAGCCGAACGAAATAGGGAGGCCCGTCTCACACATTATTTTCTCGCGCAGCTCATGCCCGAATTTGTGACAGCCGAAAAACTTGTCCATCCCCGTGAGGTCGCAGTAGAACTCATCTACCGAAGTTTTTTCAAAAAGCGGAACCGCCTCGCGGATGATGGCCGTTACATCATCGCTCTTCGTCATGTAAGTGCCGCTGTTGCCTTTTATGATGATGGCCTCGGGGCACAGTTGCCGTGCCAGTTTCATGGGCATAGCGCTGTGCACACCAAACTTTCGCGCCTCGTAGCTGCAGGAGGCCACCACACCACGGTCACTTGTGCCACCTATAAGTATAGGTTTTCCATCAAGGCGCGAATCAAGCAGCCGCTCGCACGACACGAAAAAGGTGTCGATATCCAGGTGTATGATGGAGCGGTTGGGCATTTTGCTTGGTGATAGAATTTTTTTGGCGGACAACAAGTCTACATCGCTTTTTCCCTAAACGAATTTTTGTGGATTACTTTTTTGGCAATGATTGAAAATGAGATTGTAACGTATTTACAACAGCCAAAATGAGGTGCTATTGTGCAAATGTTGTCGCTCTGTCGTACGGAGTAAAAAACAATTGCTCTAGCCCGCTGTTACCCTTTCTATATCATTTATTCATGGCCGCTACCTCTTTTCAGTTTTCAGATGCCGATGCCGACCGCATCATTCAAATGGCGTGGGAAGACCGCACTCCCTTCGAGGCCATTCATATTCAGTTTGGATTGGGCGAAAAGGAGGTCATCGCATTTATGCGGGCGAATTCAAAACGCAGCAGTTTTTTGATGTGGCGCAAACGCATGAGTGGACGCAACACCAAACATTTGGCCTTGCGCGAAAGCGAAGTGGGTCGATTCCATTGCTCCATGCAACGGAGCATTTCGAACAACAAAATATCAAAGCGTTGAAGCACTCCCTCTTCTGAGTACTCCCTGCCGCTACATTTGTCCAACTTCTTCCATTGGAAGAAATTTTTCAGCATGAGCAATGACAACTTCAACATAAGAGACGAAGCAGAGCACACCACAGATAAGGACTTAGAGCGTGTGCTAAGGCCCAAAGTATTTGACGACTTCACGGGACAGCGCCAAGTACTTGAAAATCTGGAAGTATTTGTGAAAGCTGCGCGGCTTCGTGAGGAGGCGCTTGACCACGTATTACTTCATGGCCCGCCAGGACTGGGAAAAACGACACTCGCATACGTCATCAGCAATGAGATGAACGTGAGCATAAAGACCACCAGCGGTCCAGTGCTGGACAAACCCGCTGACCTCGCAGGCCTGCTCACCAACCTAGAGCCAAACGATGTTTTGTTCATTGATGAAATACACCGTCTTAGCCCGGTGGTGGAGGAATATCTCTACAGCGCTATGGAAGATTACAGCATCGACCTGGTGATAGACACAGGGCCCAATGCGCGCTCTGTTCAAATCAAACTGAATCCATTTACACTCATCGGGGCCACCACCAGAAGTGGTTTGCTTACCTCGCCACTGCGCGCACGTTTCGGAATTAATGCGCGTCTTTCCTACTACGACTCAAAGACACTCACAGATATTGTGCAGCGTAGTTCGCAGATTTTGAACATAGAAATAAAAGAAGATGCTGCGTTCGAAATTGCACGAAGAAGTCGTGGTACACCTCGTATTGCAAACGCTTTGCTAAGACGAGTTCGCGACTTTGCACAGATAAAAGGAGATGGAACCATTGATCTGGAAATCACTCAATTTTCATTGAACGCTTTGAATGTGGATACGCATGGGCTGGATGAAATGGACAATAAAATCTTGACCACCATTCTAGACAAATTCAACGGTGGTCCTGTAGGGCTTACCACCATAGCTACTGCTGTAGGCGAAGATGCTGGAACCATTGAAGAAGTGTATGAGCCGTTTTTAATACAGGAAGGGTTTCTGACCAGAACACCTCGTGGTAGGCAGGTTACAGAACTTGCCTACAAGCACCTTGGCAAATTGAAAGGAAGTGTGCCGGGGAAATTGTTTTAACTGGGCCATGTGGCGGGCGCTATGGTATGAATGAAAAAAACACCAACATCATAAAGTTAGAAGCCCAGCGCCTCGGCTTCTCGTTTTGCGGTATTTCTAAAGCAGATTTTCTAGAAGAAGAAGCTCCACGCCTTGAGGCGTGGCTCAACCAAAACATGCATGGCCAAATGAATTACATGGCCAATCATTTTGACAAACGTCTTGATCCCCGTTTGTTGGTTCCGGGGGCTAAATCAGTTGTATCACTTCTTTTCAACTATTACCCCAAAACAACCGATCACCAACCTGAAAATGATCTGAAAATTTCCAAGTATGCTTATGGTGAAGACTATCACCGTGTTGTAAAAGACAGATTGAGAGAGCTGTCGGTTTTCATCAAAGAAAAAATAGGGGATGTACAAGGGCGTGCATTTGTAGACAGTGCTCCTGTTATGGACAAAGCATGGGCAGCAAAAAGTGGTCTTGGCTGGATAGGAAAGAATTCAAACCTCATCAACAAACAGCAGGGATCGTTTTTCTTTATTGCAGAACTTATCATCGATCTTGAATTGGTGCCCGATGCACCCATTAAGGACTATTGCGGCACTTGCACAGCCTGCATTGATGCGTGTCCTACTGAGGCTATTGTGCAGCCCTATGTGGTAGATGGCAGCAAGTGCATTTCTTATTTCACCATTGAGTTGCGCGAGGCCATTCCAAGTGAATATCAAAACAAGCTGGACAACTGGGTTTTTGGTTGCGATGTGTGTCAGGATGTATGTCCTTGGAATCGTTTTTCAAAGCCGCACAGCGAGCCCCGTTTTTCCCCAAAAGAAAAAATTCTTGCCATGTCTCCTCAAGAGTGGCTTGAAATAACAGAAGATGTTTTTGAAAAGCAGTTGAAAGATTCGCCTATCAGCCGCGCTGGTATAGACGGAGTGAAAAGAAACGTCCTCTTAGCAATTCAGCAATAAAGGTATTTCAAAGAAATGGCCTTTATGAACATAGCCCTCTGAAAAATTAGGCTCCCATTGGCAACATTTGTGTAGGGTCTTTAGTTGAACACCAATACTTATGTATCGGATGATTGACAAAGGTGAACGAATTGCCAAAAAAACCAAAAGCACTTTGGTCTCGTAGAACAAATGAAGAAACATTCCGTTATCCATGCAGAAACACTGACCTAAAAATTTAGACATGATTCTCAATTATTTAAACGCACTCGAAGGATGGTTCAACAAGAAGTTCGGTTGGTTCTTTACCAACGGCTCTAAGAAACATTTATGATTGTAAAAGAAACTAGTGGTGGGGTTTTGGTTAAGGAACAAAGAATTTACCCACTTATTTTGAAAAACGACTGCCTTTGATAGGCGGTCGTTTTTCGTTTTAGTTTATTCTCAATGTTTGAAGTGTCGTGTTCCTGTCATGTACATCGCAACATGGTTTAAGTTGCAATAGTCAATAGACAATTGATCTTTGATGCTTCCTCCGGGCTGCACCACCGATGTAATCCCAGCTTCGTTGGCAATCTGCACACAGTCTGGGAAGGGGAAAAAAGCATCGCTTGCCATCACTGCGTCTTTCAGATCAAAGTTGAACGAACGTGCCTTTTCGATTGCCTGTTTCAGCGCATCTACGCGGCTTGTTTGTCCTGTGCCACTGGCAAGTAGCTGATTATTTTTTGCGAGCACAACGGTATTGCTCTTGGTGTGCTTCACCAACTTGTTGGCGAAAACCAAATCTCGCAATTGCGCTTCAGTCGCCACATTTGTGGTGGCCAATTTGAAGTCGGCTATAGTTTCTGACCTACTGTCTTTGTCTTGAAACAACACTCCATTTAACAATGTACGCACCTGTGCCTTTGGTAGTAAGGCACTCTTCCGAATCAAAATAATTCTGTTTTCCTTTTCGGAAAGAAGTTTTAGCGCATCAGCCGCATACGATGGCGCTATGACAACTTCACAAAAGAGTTTATGAATCTTTTGCGCGGTTGCAAAGTCAATCTCACGATTGGCAATCAATATTCCTCCGAAAGCGCTAACAGAATCGCATGCCAGCGCATCTGTATACGCATCATGAATAGTTGTTCGGGTGGCAATACCGCAGGCATTGTTGTGTTTCAGTATGGCAAAGGTTGGCTCATCAAATTCGTCAATAAGATGCACAGCTGCGTCCACGTCCAGCAGGTTGTTGTACGAAAGTTCTTTGCCATTTAGTTTGTCAAAGAGCGCTTCCATATTGCCATAGAAAATTCCTCGTTGATGCGGATTTTCGCCATAGCGCAATACTTGATGCTGCTGCTCCGAAACCTTCAGAGAGCCAACTTCTTCGCCTAAGAAGTAAGAATAAATCTTTGAGTCGTAATGCGATGAAACATCAAAAGCTGCTCTGGCCAAAGCCTTTCGTTGTCCTCCAGTACTTTCTCCATTTTGCGAAGTCAGCATCAAAAGCAATTCGTTGTACTGTGCTTTGGATGGTATAATGACCACATCGGTATAGTTTTTAGCGGCACCGCGAATGAGTGAAATACCACCAATGTCAATTTTTTCGATGATGTCTTCGTGCGATGCACCGCTGGCAACTGTCTTCTCAAATGGATAGAGGTCTACTACAACACAATCAATGTTCGGAATTTCAAATTCCAACACCTGTGCTATGTCGCCTGCGTCCTCCCTTCTGTTCAGTATACCACCAAACACCTTTGGGTGCAGCGTTTTTACTCGGCCACCTAGTATGCTTGGGTACCCTGTGAGCTCTTCCACCGCAATTACTGGAAGGCCAAGTTTTTCAATAAAATCTTGGGTGCCACCGGTGCTGTACATCACAATGTTCAACTCATGCATTTTACGCACTATCGGCTCTAGACCTTCTTTGTCAAAAACAGAAAGAAGCGCTGAAGAAATTTTCTTGTTCACTTTAGGTAGAATGTTTATAGGAAAAATCAGGGTGCGAACTTAGTCGGCACTTCCTGCCTCAGCACTTGTTAGTTGTTCTCATTTTTTCACTACCCGTCAAAGGGATAGCCGCTCTACCTTCGCAACACTTTTTAGTAATTCACACAACAATAAATGATTCTTGCAGCGCAACTTCTTCTCAGCCTCTCTATACTGATTATACTTCACGAATTCGGGCATTTTCTTCCGGCAAAACTTTTCAAAACGCGGGTTGAGAAATTCTATCTCTTCTTCGACCCTTGGTTTTCCTTGGTCAAAAAGAAAATTGGCGAAACCACTTATGGCATAGGCTGGTTACCATTGGGTGGATATGTAAAAATATCGGGCATGGTGGACGAAAGCATGGATAAGGAGCAAATGGCTAAACCTGCTGAGCCATGGGAGTTTCGTGCTAAGCCAGCGTGGCAAAGGCTAATCATTATGCTAGGTGGAGTTACTGTGAATGTGATTGTCGGAATTGTCATTTACAGCATTGTCATGTGGACTTGGGGCAAAGAGGTTTTGCCAGTGGAAAGAGCGGCATATGGCGTGCACTGCAACAAAATGATGTACCAATATGGCTTCAAAGACGGAGATAAAATTCTTGCCCTTGATGGTGTTGTGCTAAAGGATTTTAACGACATCAATAAGCGCATGATTTTGGACGATCCAAAAGAGGTTACCGTTGAACGTTATGGTGAAGACATGATTCTAAAACTACCTGAAGACTTTGGGCAGATGATAGTGGACAGCGG
This sequence comes from Flavobacteriales bacterium, assembly GCA_031414655.1. Taxonomy (GTDB): domain Bacteria; phylum Bacteroidota; class Bacteroidia; order Flavobacteriales_D; family Sanyastnellaceae; genus JANNVZ01. The sequence goes on along the minus strand of JANNVZ010000003.1, from coordinate 42,301 downwards.
GATAAAATCAGGCGTTTTCAGTTTGCGTATTCCCTGTGTGGTTGACTCTGTGCTGACTGATAAGTCCGCATTCGCAGCAGGACTGCTAGAAGGTGATAGTATAGTTGGGGTCAATAGTTTGTACTCGCCTTATTACCAGGAAATTCAAAAAGAAATCAAAAACAACAAATCGAAAACCATTCGATTGCACGTTATACGAGGCGGTGCGAGTGTCCCGTTGAGCGTTGCGGTTTCAAACGAGGGGACTATCGGTTTCCAAACCGCCTCGCCTAGCAAGTTTTTCAAAGGTGACACACTGCATTACTCTTTTGCTCAATCATGGACAGCGGGGGCAAGCGAAGCTTGGGAAACAGTTACTGACTACACAAGTCAATTGCGTTTTCTTTTCTCAAAATCAGGAGCAACTCAGGTTGGCGGCTTTGCCACATTTGCCAAACTTTTTCCCGATGAATGGGATTGGTGGGCGTTTTGGTTGCGCACCGCATTTATATCGCTAGTGCTCGCTTTCATGAATATTCTGCCAATTCCAGCCCTCGATGGTGGTCATGTTATGTTCCTTATCTGGGAAATGATTACAGGCAAAGCCGTTAGTCAAAAGGTATTGGAATATTCTCAAGTAGTGGGTATGGTGCTGCTATTGGGTCTTATGCTCTACGGCAATGGCATGGACGTTTTCCGATGGGCAACTGGTTCTTAAACAGGGCAAATGAATCTTATTTCATAGTTCCCCGTTAAAAAGTGACCCTATGAAATTTTTTGGACTTTCAATCCTTTTCTGGTCTTGCACAAAACTCCTTTGTGCCCAAACCGTGACGTGGACCGAACCACTCAAGGTAAGTCGCGATCTTGCCGATGTCCGTGTTGTAGGCAGCGATGAATCCGGATTCTTTGTTGTAGAAGAAGTAAAAAAGGACAGGTCCATCAAACTTGTTCGATACAGCACTGTTGACATGAAACCACAATGGACTCAAAGCATTCCTGTCGCAAGTGGTACTAACGAACATCAATTCGAATCAGTTCTACAATTGGATGATAGGTTCTTCTTTTTTACCAGTGGGTTTAGTAAAGAAAGTGAACAGTTTCAGATTTATTGCACGATGCTGGATGCAAAAGGAACTAAAATGGGTGATGCAGCCTTGGTGCATTACACACTTAGTGAAAGTCGCGAGTTATCACCCCGATTCGGATATAGCGTTTCCCCAGATAAGTCCAAAATACTGTTGTATTTCGACCCTCCCTTCGAAAGAAAAACTACCGATGCATTATCATTCAAACTATATGACCTATCCTTGGATTTGCTGATGGAAAAGGAATTGCTGCTTCCTTACACCCCTGAAATAGTGCAAGTACACAATTTCATAGTGGATGACAATGGAAACATCTACCTGATGAGCGGGCGCAATCCTGAAAAAAGCGGCACCAACTTCCAGCGCTCTCAAGGTGGTCGGTATGTTATCTACTTTTATAGCTATCTAGAAAACAAGCTGAAGGAATACGATGTGAGCCTCAAAGAGAAACAAGTGGTCTCGGTGGTATTCGACTTCAACAAAACTCAGGATGTAGTCATAGCTGGTTATTATTCGAACGATTCCAAATTTGCCGTCACAGGTACTTTCCTATTTGTGGTGACAACCAATGGCGGTGCTGTAAAGGCTGCTTCCTTCATGCCGTTTACAAAAGAATTCTTAAGTAAGTTCAAACGGGAAACCGAACCGGGACAAGAAATTGCCCTTACTGATTTTTATCTAGATCACCTCATCATGCAAGCAGATGGAACAATGATTCTATTGGGCGAGCAATACTATTCCAACGAAAAAATAGCGATTGATCCTGTAACTGGCAGACAAACAGTAGAGTTCAGGTACAACTATGATGACTTAATAGCAACCAAGCTTGAGAGCAATGGTCGTCAATCGTGGAATGTGAAAATACCAAAGCGGCAATATGTCACTTCAAATCAGCAGGTCTGTTCCTATACCTACTTTCAAGACACATCGGGTATCCATCTTTTCTTCAATGACAATGGAGAGAATTTGCAAAAACTAGTCGCTCTGCCCGAGGCAGAGGCAACCGGTTGGGCAGGAAGTAACAACAGCATTACCACTGCTGTCAAACTTGCAAACAATGGAAGCTTCACACGAGAAACCTTGCTAAACAATAAAGAAATGGGCGTTCAACTGCAGCCTAGTCTCAGCTCACGCGCTGCCAACGGACCAAAGGTGTTGGGTTATGAGGATGCAAGGACTTATAAATTTTGTGTAGTGAAATAATCCATTTGAGCATGTCATAGCTCCTTTCTTACTGCTGAGTTTCATTGCCGACAAACGAAAAATCTCAGTGTAAACATCTTAACTTCCCTTCTATCTACCCTTTTTTTCACCCTCAATTCAATTGAGTATTTTGCATTTAAATTGATGAGGTCTACTATATTCGCGGCCCTCAAAAAAGGTTTGAGGCACTTGCCTAGGTGGCGGAATTGGTAGACGCGCACGACTCAAAATCGTGTGTCTTCGGGCGTGTGGGTTCGATTCCCACCCTGGGTACTTCAATCGTTGATTAACCAAAACGAATCATGTTAGAGGGCTGTCTTGAAAATTCAAGACAGCCTTTTTTCATTATATACGCTTAGTAGATAATCTGAAAATTGTCTGAATTGCTTAAGCATTCAAACCAGAAATGTAAGCCCGTCCAAATAACATCGGTATCTGCTCTCCCTTTGCCGTGGTACTTTATAGAAGTCCGTTTTGCCCAATTGAGTTGCCTTTTTTTTTGGCTGACGAGTCTCTGCAGCTAGCTAAATGAGAGGCGTGATAAAATCAGAGTCATAAGGAATAAAGCAATGCAAAAAGAGATGATCAAGATTTTCGGTATTCTTACTTTCAAAGAAATAGCAAACCCAAGCTCCGGAAAATCATATGCATGTAGCCTGCGAAATGGTTTTTTGAAATAGAGACAAAGACCATAATGAATGCAATAAATGAACCAGAGTGATGTCATAGATCCAAATGCAATGGGTCAAAAAAAAACCGCCTCCCTTTTTACGGAAGGCGGTTTTGCCAATGAACATTTTGCCACCGACAGATTGTTCTAGTTTCCTACTTCGCTCATGAATTTAATGTGCATCAGTCGGATTTGTTCTTCCTCGTAGTCACCGTTGAAGTTGGCTTCTGCCGCTCGAATATTGTCTGTTTCCGACTCCATGAAGTATTCCATTATTTCAGATTGCTGGTCGTCATCCATCTCGTCATCTATGAAGTATTGGATGTTCAGCTTGGTACCTGAGTTGACAATGGCTTCTAGTTCTTCCAGCAGTTCGTTCATGGTTTTGCCAAGGCCTTTCGCTATGTCGGGCAATGGAATACGCTTGTCAATATTCTGTATTATCTGCACTTTTTGCGAGCTCTTGTTTACTGCGCTTTTCACCACAAAGTCAATGGGACGCTCTACATCGTTCTCCTTGCAATAGCGCTGTATCAAGTCAACAAAAGGCTGACCGAATTTGGCCGCTTTGCCTTTGCCGATGCCACCTATTTGTGCCAACTCATCAATGGTGATGGGGTATTGCGTGCACATTTCCTCCATTGCAGGGTCTTGCAAAATGACATAAGGTGGAATTTTTTTCTCCTTACTCATCTTCGCACGTAACTCCTTCAGCATGCCGAAAAGTTCTTCGTCCACTGCTCCACCGCCCTGCTTCGGAATGATCAATTCATCATCGTCCACATCGCCTATATCCTCTTCCTTCACAATTTTGAAGCTTACCGGCTTCTTCATGAAAGCGCGGCCATCGTCTGAAATTTTCAGTGTGCCGTATGTTTCAATTTCTTTGTTGACCAAGCCCCGCACATACATCTGGCGGACAATGGCATTCCAGAATTTTTCATCGAACTCCGCTCCATCGCCAAAGTACTTGCTGAGGTGACCTTTGTAGGTGGTGACTTCAGAAGTCTTCACGCCACAAATGACGCGGCATATAAAGGCAGCCTTGTGCAATTCATTGAATTCCTCTATGCAATCGAGTATCAACTTCACATACTCACTTCCCTCTACCATCTCCTTTGGATTGCGCGAATTGTCATCCATACCCGCTCCTTCACCATTTACTGGATCCCACTCTTCACCAAAGTAGTGAAGCAGGTATTGCCTGCGACTCATAGCGGTTTCTGCATATGCTATCACCTCTTGTATCAGCAGCATTCCGATCTCTTGCTCTGCTACCGGTTTTCCTTGCAAGAATTTCTCGAGCTTTTCAATGTCCTTAGGACTGTAGAAGGCTATACAAACGCCCTCGCCTCCATCGCGACCTGCGCGGCCGGTTTCTTGGTAATAGCTCTCCAGCGATTTTGGTATGTCGTGGTGCATTACAAAACGCACATCCGGTTTGTCAATGCCCATTCCGAAGGCTATGGTTGCGCATATCACATCCACGTCTTGCATCAGGAATTGGTCCTGAACTTTGCTGCGTTGAGCGCCTTCCATACCTGCATGGTAGGCCAAGGCTTTTATGCCATTTACCTGCAACAGTTCGGCTATCTCTTCCGTTTTTCTGCGGCTAAGGCAATATATAATTCCGCTTTTGCCGGAGTTGGCTTTGATGTACGTAATTATCTGCTTACCTACATTGTTCTTGGGTTTTATCTCGTAAAAAAGATTGGCCCGGTTAAATGAGTCTTTGAAAATCTTGGAATCCATCATTCCAAGGTTTTTCTGAATGTCTTGCTGTACCTTAGGTGTTGCCGTGGCGGTAAGTGCCATGATGGGGCAATCGGCTATCTGCTCTATGATGGGGCGCAGTCTGCGGTATTCCGGGCGGAAGTCGTGACCCCATTCGGAGATGCAGTGCGCTTCGTCAATAGCAACAAACGATATTTTTACCGAGCGGAAAAATTCCACATTTTCATCCTTGTTTAAGGATTCAGGCGCCACATAAAGCAGCTTGCAGTGCCCGCTTACGATATCACTTTTTACCTGTGCTATTTCCGTCTTGTTCAAAGACGAATTGATGAAGTGCGCAATGCCATCCTTTTCGCTGAATGCGCGCATGGCATCCACCTGATTTTTCATAAGGGCTATAAGGGGAGAAACAACGATGGCTGTTCCCTCTAACATAAGTGCCGGAAGTTGGTAGCACAATGACTTTCCGCCACCTGTAGGCATGATGACAAATGTGTCTTTACCTTCAAGCACCGATTCTACAACACCTTCCTGAAGGCCTTTGAATTTTCCAAAACCGAAGAACTGTTTCAGCGCTTCTTTTGGTGATAGATCTACTACTGTTTGCATTTGAATATCTGTTTCAGAACGTAATTAAAATTAGGTAAGGGTTCTGCGTATAGGCTGATTTGATGTTCTAAAAATAAGACTTTGTGTGAAGGAGAGAAAATTTATTTCAAAGCCCTGTTTTTTTTAAGGGACGCGAATGTAACGAAGTGATGAAGTTGTAAAAAATCTTTGTTTTGAATTTTTTTGCTTTGGGCCTTCATCTTTGCCCACACAGTAAACACTAAGTATTTATTGAAAAAAAGTATAATCATAGAAGCCGCACATCGCACGTTGAAGCTAGAAGCTGCAACTGTTTTGAATCTGGTAAACTCCATTGACGCCTCTTTTGAGAAGACCGTAAACACCCTGCTGAAGTCAAAAGGGCGACTGGTGGTGACTGGAATTGGAAAGAGTGCGAACATTGCTCAGAAGCTTGTGGCCACTTACATAAGCACTGGCCAGCCCGCTTTGTTCATGCATGCTGCTGATGCCATACATGGCGACCTTGGCAATGTGCAGAAGCACGATATCATTTTGTGCATTTCAAAAAGTGGCGATTCGCCTGAGATAAAGGTACTGGTGCCCTTGCTGAAGAGCATGGGCAATGTGCTGATAGGCATGGTGAGCAATAAGAGTAGCTTCTTGGCAAAGCACAGCGATTTCATTTTGCACACGCCCGTGGAGCTTGAGGCGTGCCCAAACAACCTGGCTCCAACTAGCAGCACCACTGCACAACTAGCCATGGGCGATGCACTGGCAGTGGCGTTGATGGAATGTCGTGGCTTTAGCGCTCAAGACTTTGCGAAGTATCATCCCGGAGGAGCATTGGGCAAGAAGTTGTATGTGAAAATGAGTGATTTGCTTGGGGTAAATTCAAAACCGACCGTGACGCCAAGTGCGAAGATGAAAGACGTGATCATCGAAATTTCATCCAAGCGATTGGGTGCAACGGCAGTGGTTGATAAGGAAAAATTAGTGGGTGTTATCACAGACGGAGATATCCGCAGAATGCTGCAAAAGAATATGGACATCACGAAAACAAAAGCAGCGGAAGTAATGGCACATTCGCCCAAAACCATAGACGCTGATGCGCTGGCTGTAGAAGGTTTTCAGGTGATGGAAAGCAATAATATTACTACATTAATTGTCACTAAAGCAGGCAGATACAAGGGCATTGTTCATCTGCATGATATTTTGAAGGAAGGGATTTTTTGAGAAATTCACAATGCTGAAATCACAACATCACCTACTGCTCTTTTCTGTAAAAAGAATCCGCCAGCTTTTTAGAACCATAGGGCAATTTGGGCTTATGGTCCATTGTCCATTAAAAGAACTCTATGGCTGAAGAGAAAAAAAAGGACATGTCATTTCTGGAACACCTAGAGGAGCTGCGCGGCCGGCTAGTGAAGGCAGTGCTGGGCGTTTTGGTGGGTGTTGTTGTCATAGTCTATTTTCATGATTTTGTGGTGAACACCATCATCATGGGTCCGCGCAACGCAGACTTTGTAACCTACCGCGCCTTTTGTGCTTGGAGCGAAAAAATTGGCCTAGGCGATCAACTTTGTTTGACACCTCCGCAAATGGAATTACAAAGCACTACCATGGGCGGGGCCATGAATGCCGATATTGTAGTGTGTTTGTTAGGAGGTCTTGTCATTGCCTTTCCGTGGGTCTTCTGGCAGATATGGAGTTTTATAAAACCGGGACTCAAAAGCAAGGAGCAGAAGATGGTGAACGGCATTGTGTTCTTTGTTTCGCTTTTGTTTTTTGCCGGTGTTTTGTTTGGATACTTCGTGCTTGCTCCGCTTTCTGTTCAGTTTTTGGGTAATTACACATTTGCTGATGTGAAGAATGAACCCACACTTCTTTCCTATCTGAAGTTGTCCACCTCGCTAGTGCTAGGCACCGGCCTGTTGTTTCAATTACCCATGCTGGTTTACTTTCTTGCCAAAATAGGCTTAGCATCTTCATCGTTTTTTAAGAAATACCGCAAACATGCGTTTGTAGTGAACCTGATAATCTCCGCAATTCTGACGCCTCCTGATGTTACCAGTCAATTGCTGGTTGCGCTTCCTATTTTGTTGCTTTACGAAATAAGCATCTTGATAGCGGTAAGGGTAGAAAAGAAGCGCGCAATAGCAACCTAGTCTGCCAAGAGGTTCTCTAACGTCTTTGCTTTTTTTCTTCATCGATAACGCAACGAAAAAGGTCACCCTAAACGTGTAGAATGGTCTTATCATTTTAGCACTTGTTGTATCGGAAATGGTCTTTTAAGGTAATCACCTTAGTAGTTGCGCTCATTCTATGCCGTTCATTTGCATCCAACATATTTTAAATAACCAACAAAACACAACACAATGAAGACCTCAAAGCTTTTCAACTGGGTAGCCCTCTTTGCCGGAGCTATCATTTTTATGGGCTGCCCATACAGTAGCACTGTGCCGCTTAGCGATAACGGAAGCAAAATTGGCGACAACCTAATAGGTACATGGGAACTTAGCGGAAGCCCAGGCAGCACTGCCGAAGTGATACGCACAAGTGCTACCACAGTAGACATTTTGAAGAAGTCGGTAGATGAAGAAACTGCGACTACTTACCATGGCCATATATCGGAAATCAATGGCACTCAATTCTTGAATGTGACGGAAGATGGCGACTCAGAGTATAACTCCTTCTACTTCTATAAACTTACAAAGGAGGGTGAATTCAAATTGACGATTTATCCGGTGACAACCAACATTCGCGAGACGTTTGAAAGCAGCTCAGAGATGAACAAATACTTCTCTGCTAATATGCAAAACAGCTACTTCTACGATACAGGCGAAGAGACCTATTACAAGATAAAATAAACGAACAAGAATTGAAAATTCAGAAAGCCATCCTGCTCCAATGCGGATGGCTTTTTTTATTTCTTGAACCACTCAGAATACATCACATAGTTGTTCGCGATGCGTTGTATTTCGCCTTCGAATAGTTCTTTGGAAACCTCTTTCACCTTTTTGGCAGGCACGCCTGCATAGATGCTGCCCGAAGGGACACGCGTTCCTTCAAGCACCACTGCCCCTGCTGCTATTATGCTATTGCTCTCTACAATGCATCCATCCATCACAATGCTGCCCATACCTATCAACACGTTGTCCTCAATGGTACAGCCATGCACCAATGCATTGTGTCCAATACTCACATTGTTGCCAATAGTAGTAGGCGCTTTTTGGTACGTGCAATGAATAACTGCACCGTCTTGTATGTTCACCTGATGACCTATTTTGATAGCGTTCACATCGCCACGGATAACTGCATTGAACCAAACGCTGCAGCGATCACCCATGATGACTTCACCAACTATGGTGGCGTTTTCAGCAATAAAACAGTCGTCACCAAAAATGGGACTAATACCACGAACAGGCAAAATAACAGGCATGGGGTAAATTTTTCGCCAAAGTAAACGAGTCGAATTTGTTACTGATGTGGAAGTGCCTGATCCATCGCCTATTATTGCTTCGTCAACCAAAAACATCGTTACCAATATGAAATCGTTTCTCCTGAATGTGGCACTTATCTGTGCCATTTTTTCACTCTCCATCTCTGCTTTTTCTCAAAGTGCTTATGAACGTGGTTGGGCAGCGTTTAACAAAAACGACCGTGATGAAGCGGAAAAATTTTTTACCGAAGCAACTGCTGGCACCACTGATGCGGCAGATGCTTGGCTTTCGCTGTCCATGCTACAATTTAGTACAAATAAGGATGCAGAATCGCACCAGTCGTTTCTCAAATTTATTGCAGTCAGTACCAATCCATACCCTGCTGTGTACTCACTCTGGAGCACGAGCATAGGATTCTCTGGCACCAACAAATTGTCCAAGGAAGACATGGCGGCATTCAAAAAAATGATGCTTGACCCAAAATGCAATGGCACCATAAAGGCCATGATAAGCCAGCGCTTGGGCGACCATCAGATATACAGCAACCAGCACAAGAAGGGTTGGCTTGAATATGACAAAGTAGGCAGTATTCAAAACTGGCAAGTAACCGGCACATTTGACAACACAAGTGGCAGTGGCTTTAACAAAACCTATGGCCCCTTGGAACACCCAGAGGCAAGCGCGGAGTTTGCTAACAAGGTGGATGCGCTTGTGAAGTGGTACGATGTGCCCGAAGAAAAAAAGAACCGCTGGTTCGACTTTGAGACCTACTTCTATGCTGGCAATTCCATCATGTATGCGCAAACTTTTGTGAACAGTCCTTCTTCGCAAAAAGTGTGGGTACACGTTGGCGTTTCAGGATCAGTAAAGGTTTGGGTGAACGACAAACTCATACTGAAAGAACAAGAAGAGCGCAACAATGACTTAGACACTTACATAAGCAATGCAGAGTTGAACTCGGGCTATAACCGTGTGCTGGTTCAAATAGGAAACAGCGAAGCAGGTGCCGCCAACTTCTTACTGCGCATGTGTGATGAAAATGGCAATCCGATAAAAGGTTTGACCGGCAGTGCTGAAGTAGAAAGCTATGATAAGGCGGGCAACTATACCAGCGAGTCAAAGAAGAATTTTGCTGAAGAACACTTTGAGGGTGTTATAAAAGAAAACCCAACAGATGTGCTGAGTCAACTACTGCTGGCCAACGTGTATCTGCGCAATGACAAAAAGTATGAGTCGCGCAAGACCATGAAGGCAGCTAGCGCATTGGCACCCACCAACACCTGTGTAAGTGTATTCGCCATACAGGCCTTTGCACGCGACAACAATGTGACAGACTTAACGAAGGAACGCGAGAAGGTAAAAAAAAACGACCCCAAAGGCATAATAACACTGCAGATAAAAGCCAGCGATGCGTGGGACCGCGAAGACTTTGATGAGCATGAAAAACTTATAAACGAAATAGAAGAACTCTACGGTAAAACTGACTACATAGCTCAAGAGCGCATCAGCATCATGAGCCAACGCCAGAAGTACGAGGAACAAGACAAGGCCATAACAGCCTACTACAAAACGCACCCTGATGACCCGGGAGCCTTTCTGGACTACTATGCCCTAACGAAGGCGAAGGGCTTTGGCCCAGGCAGTGTCAGCATGCTGCAAAAATTCATGAAAAAGAACAACGACAACAATGTAGAAGGTGTCATGCTGGAAGACATGATGGAACTTGGCATGTATCAAAATGTACTGACCCTTTTAGAGAAAAAAGTAGTGAACGAGCCTCACAATGTAGAAATCGTATCTGCACTTTCCTCTCTAAACATCGCTTTTAAGAACTACAGCAAAGCTCAAATTTATGCTGATAAATATTATGCCTTCAGACCATACATAGGCGAAAGTAGCGAGATGCTGGGAAACCTAGCAGAACAACAAAGCAAAAACACCGAAGCAGAAAAGCACTATGAACGCGCCATCTACCTTGCCCCAACCAGCTATGATGCGCGCGAACAGTTGCGCAAGCTGCAAGACAAAGAAGAACTTTTTGACAAGTTTGAAAAAGTAGATGCTGAGCAAGTCTTCAAAGACTCGCCACCAGCCAGCGCTTATCCTGATGACGATAGCCACATGCTGATCTATGACAACCAACGATTGGTTTATCCTGAAGGTGCATCAGAAGAAAAAGTGGAGATCCTTATAAAAGTGCACAACCAAGCAGGCATAGATCGTTGGAAAGAATACCGCATTTATTCTGGCGGATCGCAGCGCCTCATCTTCGACAAAGCTGAAGTATTTAAGGCCGATGGCGGAACTATAGAAGCAGAACGCAACAGCAATTATGCTGTATTCACCGACCTTGAGGTGGGCGATGCTATACACCTCAGCTACCGCCTACGCAACTATAACTATGGTAAGCTGTCCAAGCACATTTGGGATCAATATAGTTTTCAATACTTCATACCAGCTCAGCTAACCCGCTACAGCATGCTGGTGCCAAAGGATTTCAAATTTCAATATGAAGTAATGAACGGCAGCATAGAGCCGCGCGTTACTGATGTGGAGGATATGAAGCTCTACGTCTGGGAAGCTACCAATCAAAAATCATTGAAGAGTGAAAATGCAATGCCACCGTTGGTTGACATAGCGCCCACTCTCGACATTAGTACCATGCCCGACTGGAAGTTTGTTGCCAACTGGTACAACGACCTTTCTACTACACATGCAAAGCAAGATTTTGAAATAAAGGAAACCGTAGCGGAGGTTTTCAAAGATGCTCCTGCCAACCAAAGTGAGTTGGAAAAAGCACGTATGATCTATAACCACATAGTTCAGAATGTGAGCTACAGCCAAGTTCCATTTCGCCAAGGTCCCATCATTCCGCAAAAAGCATCTCGCACGCTGCGCACCAAGTTGGGCGACTGCAAGGATGTAAGCACACTCTTTGTGGCCATGTGCAAAGAGGTGGGTATAAAAGCCAACCTTTTGTTAGTGGACACGAAGGACAACGGTCGTCAGCATATGAACTTACCCAGCATTGACTTCAACCACTGCATAGCGCGCGCTATTTGCGATGGCAAGACTTACTACGTGGAGCTTACTAATCAGAAGCTGTCGTTTACGAGTCTACCCGATATGGATGTGAATGCAACGGTGCTTTTGATTCCAAACGATGTGGACAGCACCTTTGAAGGCATTACAAAACTGTCGCCCAAGAACAGGCCTATGAACAGCCTAGACAGAATTACAGAATTAAGTGTGGAAGGCACTGATTTGATCATCGCAAGAAGAACCATTCGCAGTGGTGATATGGCTAGCAGCACCCGAGGCAACTACGCAGACATAGGCAAAGAGGAGCAAGAAAAAGACATGACACGCGCCATTGCAACAGGCCATTCCAATCAAGTAAAACTGCTTGGACTTTCGTTTGGCAATCTGCAAGGCCGCGAGGACACCATTCACTACAACTACCGTTACAAAGTGGTGAATGAAGTAAATGATGTTGTAGGCATGAAAATTTTCAAATTGCCTTGGGCGGATAAGAATGAGTCGCTCGATTTCATTTCACTCGAATCGCGCAAATATCCATTTGTAATGTTCAGGCAATTTGGCGCGGAGACCGAACGCGAGGTACTAACCTTTACAGTGCCCACCGGCAAAACATTGGCCGAGGTGCCCAAGAATGCGAAATATGCTTGCAGCGTTGCAGACTATAGCATCAGCTATGTAAAGCAAGGAAACAAACTGGTAGCCACCCGCGAGTTCAAAGTGAAGAAGGAATATCTGGAAGTAAAAGACTATGATGAATTCAAGGAATTCTTCAACAAAGTGATGGAAGCGGATACAAAGCAGATTGCATTGAAATAATAATTTCCAACGTGTAGAAATTGAAATGGCCGCCTAAGTGATGAGGCGGCCATTTTTATTGTTGCTAGGAATGATGAAATTCAATTCTCTCTCTCATTCGCCTCGGGCGATTTGCGGTAATAACTGCCTAGGGTTTCAAGACATTCCACAATCATTTCCGCACTGCGCAGACATCGTTTCACATTTTCGTCATCACATGTGTGCAGCATTTCGTTGGTAATAAAAAATGGATGCGCATCATTCATCGCTTCCTCCACAATCTGTTTCAAATCTGTTTCTATAGCAAACAAACGCGCCTGATGCATGATATCGAGGTGGGCATTTTCCAGCTCGTCCAGCACATTGCCCAGTGTGTGGTAATAGCGATGGTTGGGGAGCATATGGGGCATGATGTAAATGTTCTATTTTGAAAATTTGAGAATGTTAGAATGTATTGCATTGCCCGATTGAAGACTAGCGTACCCTTTAACGAATCGCTTTTTCATTCTCAAATTTTCTAATTGTCTCATTTTCAAATTTGGCTAAATCTCTTCCCCCCTCACTCCTTCTTCAGTCATTTTCCAATAAGCTTCAAGTGCTTTAGTTTCCACTTCTAGCGCATTGCGCAAAAAAGTGAGGACTTCTATGGGTTGATTACCGCTAGCCATAAGTGCCCTAAGGTCGGAAACGGGCACTGCTCCCGTGGTTTGTATGGAGTCATATTTTTTTTTGTCTTTAAGGGCAAGTTGAAGGTCGCGGGCTGCACAGCCTGCATCCACACTGGCATTGTGCAGCAGTTCGTACAGATCCTTTACAAGCAGGTTGTAGGCAGGTGTAGTTGAACTTGACATTTGGCAAATTTATTAGTTAACTAAATTGAGTATTTCAATAAAACAAAAACTCCCATTTGCCAAACCATTGCAAAGGGGAGTTTTTAATGTCAGTTGCCTTTTCAAACAACCGGTTCCATTAGGTGGACGGATGCTTTTGCAGGGTGGTGGTTTCAATCAAAGCTTTCTTTCAGCACGAGGTAAGTTTAAGTTACTTCTGCATTAGATAGCCATTGCTTCTACTTGCTGGCTCCACTTGCTTTGGCCTTTGCTATTAACGCAAGCCATGCGGAAGCTGTAAGTAGTGCCGGGTGCCAGACCCTCTACCGTTATTTTTGATAACGATGAGAAAGTGCTGAGCCAGTTTGGCGTGCCTTCCTGAGCATATTGTGCTACGTATGACTTTGCACCTTTTACGCGCTTAGCCTTTACTACCATAGCACCCGTAGTTTTGCTGCTCAGCACTTCCACCTTTTCAGGTGCATCCAGCTCCTGCGGAGGAGTGGGGGTGCTGCGCACATCAAAACCGCTACTCAGTATGATGTCTTTGTCGCCTGCCGCTGCGCTATTTACATAGTCAGCTAACATACGCATCATTACGCGCACTACTATATCCTTACCGTTGCGGAAAGCAATCTTGGTACGGTCACCTGTGGCCGCGTCCAATTGTGCAATCTTCAACTCTTCTATAGCAATGCTAAAGGCTGGCATCTCTACAGTTGGATTTGGGAAGTTCGCGTTGCCGGTAATGTACTTATGTACAATTCCTCCGCGTTCTATCAAATTTGTTGTTATGAGCTTGTCTACCTCTGCACGCACCTGATAATAAATTTTCTTGTCCATTGCTGTTCAATAGTATTTACTAGGGTTTTTCAGTTTGTCACCTATACCCTGACAAACGTTGGGCTGGAACTACCTTATCTGTGGGCCTCATCTGTTTCATCCTATGTTCTCAGTGCGCTTGTCTTTGTAAGACTATGGTTGCACAGTCGCGGTCTGTTACTGAAAGTGTGAAGCCAGTTGTGCTGGTTTCCGAGGTCTTTAACCAAAACTGTGAGAAGAAAGTTACACTTGTGTTATGCTTTTTTTTTCTTGTAAGTAAAATGATAAACAAATAAGCGGGCAAACTCATTTGAATTTCAATCAGATACAAGCTCGAGCTTTGGGTAAATGGATCAAAAATTATTTCGTTAATTTCGTTGGCATATCCAAAAACACCTACAGCATAACATGCCAACAGCGCACGCGGTATTGGGTGGCGTAGCCACGTCAAGCGGCACCGCGGGTGCGATGCAGGTGGTTGGCGACCGCTGTGGCAACCACCGCACCCGCGGTGGTGTGGCAACGCAGCAGCGATGCCCACAGGAGGTAACCACAATTTGGTGCATCGCGGGAGCGATGAGCATAGTCTGCGGGCGCACCATATATAGGTTGCCCGTGCGGTAGGTATAGGTTGTGGGTGCAGAGATTGGCACAGGTGGGCGCGGTATGTGGCTTTAGTTGTATAGGAGCGTTGAGGTGATAAAAAAAAAAGAACGAATGTTGACAGGATAGGTTCCTCGAGGGAGTTGTTAAAGACACGGTGTGAATTGTGATGCCTTTTTTGTTTATCAAAACTATTTATCAACCAATTTGAAAATATCTTGAATGGCACTTGCAATTTTCCTTACGTTTGAACTGTTTTCACATTTATAGCTGCCTGTTGGCTAAGAACAGGTGGCTGTTTTAAGTTTGAACAATAGTCCTCAAAGCCACTGCCTGTAAGGAGAGAATATAGGCAGTGGCCAAAAGGCTTGCAACAAAGAACAATTATGACATAAAGAAATAAAGACAACTTACATACTCGCGTTGCTAGTGTACTCATCCAGAAAAACTCGCCAGGTTTATTGAAGTAACATCGACAGAAAGCGAACTAGTGAACCGACCCAGACGGGCGTGTTCACTAAGCTGTTATTTCTGTCTAGGTGTCTGGCGATACCTTCTGGGTGATAAACTGCAAAGGTTCACGCCCGAGTTATATCCACCCCATTCGTTTTTTTGAACTGAACGAATAACTAAAAAACAAACTGACTAAAACTGCATGACCAACACTCAACCAATCGCATAGTGTGCTTTCGCAGACACACTATGTAACTGAGACATTGCGCCACAGGTGGCGCAGCCTCGCAGGTCGCCTCATCTGCATTTCGTTTTTTCCAAATAACTAAATACAAAAAACAAATGCGAAACAAATTTTACTATGTGATAGCACTTGCCCTGTGCAGCGCTATCCAAATAAAGGCGCAACAACAAACCGCCCTCTTCCTTGAAAGTAGCACGCCCACAGGTGTGCAAGAATCCTTTTACAAACAAGTGAGCGAACGCAGTGGCGATTTTATCTACACTTGTGGGGCCACCCTCAATGGTAGCGCTACCTACGACATCTTACTATCGAAGTACACATTGGCAAACGTGCTGGTGTGGACAGTGACATACACCAGCAGCGGCAATCACTCGGACTTCGCAACCGATATTGCCTTCGACTCGCAAGGAAACATACTAGTTGTGGGGGCTATTGGCATAAGCAGTTACAACACAGATGCAATTACCCTGAAGTACAACACCGATGGCGACCTTGTGTACAGCACCACTTATGCAGGCAGCGCGGGTGGTTTGGACGGCCTCACGTGTGTAGTTGTGGATGCAAATGACAATGTATATGTGAGTGGTGGAACGTATTACGGCCTTTCGCAATTGACTGATATGCTGCTGATAAAATACGATAACAGCCTTACGCAACTTTATCTGAAAACCTACAACAACAGCTCTTACAATTTGCAAGAAAGCAGTTTCAGAATACTACTCAGTGGTTCGTATGTCAATTGTTATGGTGCTTCGCAAACGCAGGCCAACCCTGAGGTTTGGAAATTATGCCATGCGCAATATCTATCATCAAACGGAAATTTAAATGGCACAAGTACAAGCAATGGTGACAACGAAGATTTTGAAAAAGTGACGGATGTAATTGTTGAAAGTAACTACTTCGTTACCGCATGTGGTTATCAAAATGTAACAGGCCAAGGCCGCAACTTGAAGGTGACAAAATTTAATCAGTCGCTCACAAGTATTTGGAACTATACCTACAACAATGCAAGCAATGGAAATGATGTTGCAAACAGCATTGAACTAAACGGAAGCCTGTATGTAGGAGGCTCTACAACCCTTGCTGATGGCTCCACGGACTTTTTCACCTGCAAGCTGAACTACGGCAATGGCAACGTGAGTTGGACAAATATCTTTGACGCTGGTACTGGTGAAAATGATGAAGTGATAGACATGGCCACAGATGGCACTGCTCAACTTTATCTGTGTGGTAACTCCAACAAAGTGGGCAACAGCGACTACTATGTAGCGAAGTTGAAAAACACTACGGGTGCGTTGCTTGCTAACAACAGATGGAATGGTGCATATAATCTGAACGATGTGGTAAGCAATATGGTGGTGACTAGCACAGGCGATATTTATGTGGCAGGGCAAGAGGGTGTGACGAGTAACACGGGGCCTACTTACAAGTATGCACTTACGAAGTGGAGTGAGAAGACGGTGTGGGTTCCTATTCCATCAGATGGTTTTTCATCCAGTGGCGGATACATCAATAACAAAACACAACTACGCAACCAAGATGGAAGTGGAAATGAAAACATAAAATTCTATAATCAAAATCACAGAGTAGCAACGTATGTGAATGACAGCTTAGTTGCTTATCAACTGGTGCAAGCGATGGACTCAACAGACCAAGACACAACGTTCCGCGTGGACATGAAATTCACAAAAGGTTCGCCCAACGCAAAGGTGTTTCCGTTCAGCGAACGCAAGGAATACCACAACTATTACCTGGGCCACATGAGTGGCGCAAGCGAAAGAACGAGTATTGTAAACAATGTAATAAAGAGTGGTGTGTACACCAACACAGATGTTATCTATACACACTCACCTTCGGGTTTCAGGCATTTAATTGTTGCTAGGTCAGGGTCACCTACTAGTGATTTTGAGATGACATTTAACGGACAATCATCTTTGAGTGTTGATGGAAGTGGTAAGTTGGTTATCGCCACATCTATTGGCAATATCACGTTCACTAAAGCGAAGGCATACACGATGAATAATACTACGGGGGTGCTGACTTTGCTTGGGTGGCAGCCTTCGTATTCTATTAGTGGGAGTGCTGTTTCGTTTACTTCCTATGGAAGTTGGTCGGGGACGCTGGTGCTGGAGTTTGGGGAACCTGCTGGAGCAGCCGGACAATCAGTTGATGATTGGTCAACATATTGGGGTGGTGCAGGAACGGATTCAGCAACTGATATTGTTGTAGACCAAGAATCAAACATCTATGTAGCAGGTCAGACTGAGTCTCTTAGTTTTCCAAATATTGTTGGAGGAGCTTTCATAGAGTTGCAAAGTCTGAGTGATGTATTTGTGGCTAAGTTCAACGAAAGCGGAACTGCCTTAGTTGGGACTTTTTTTGGCGGTAATGGTTACGATGTCGCATATGCCTTGGCACAAAACAATGCAGGAGATATTTACATTGTAGGACGCACTTGGAGCGACAACTTGCCAGTGCTAACAAACGCTGGTGATGAATTTCAAGGTCAAGAGGATGGTTACATCGTTCGTTTCTCAAATGGCCTAGATGAACTCCTATTTTCTAGATATCTTGGTGGTAATAATGATTTCTTTACCGATTTGGCGCTTGATGTTGCTGTAAACGAAAATGATGAAGTGTATGTTGTAGGCATGACCTGTGCAGGAGACAATTCGACATTTCCAATATTGACTATGAATGGGGCCTATAATCAACAATCATCTTCAATAAGTAGTGGTTCTAACCCAGATGGATATATACTCAAGTTTAGTAGTGGCAATCAACAATTGTGGGGTACTTATTTTGGCGGTGGTGAATATGATGACATTTCAAATATTGACCTCAAACCGAATGGCGAAATTCGGATATTGGGAAGTACGTTTAGTGACAATGCTGCCTCAAGCAGTATTGAAAATGAACCAGGCGAAGTTCCTTCTGACCCAGATTTTTTTCCAAATTGCGAATCCGAGTTTGGGTTCAATGAGCTCTTTCATGAAAACGGAGCCAATCAAGATATGTTCTATGCAAGATTCTGGTCAACGGGGGCTTTAACTTACTGCACCTATCTTGGTGGAACAGGTCACGAAACATCAATGGTCTCAGGTTATCATAAAATTTCCACACTAATAAGCGATCCCACTGATCCCTCAAATGTTTATATTATCGGCACAACTACCAAGACAAATTTTTATGCTAGCTCAGTTTCCCTTGATGCCTATATTCAATCGGACAATCTAAATGGTTCTTTCCCTATGGGTTTCATTTTTGTTATCAATGGAAGTAATCTTCAGTGGGGAACTGTTTTTGGAAGTTCATCGCAAACATTTGGTATCGGAGCGGCCATGGATATGAATCAAAATTTATTCTTAAGTGGTGTTAGTATATTTTCAGAATACGGTGGCACTTCGTGCGAACCAACAGACGACACAACGGATGAATTTCCCCAGTGCGAAAGTCCAGATTTGTTTTTTCAAAGTCAAAATAATGGAGGGCAAGGCGGAGACTCATACATAGCTTCTTTTAATGGAGACTATGCTATGCAGTGGTGTACTTTTTTTGGTGGCAGCTCAAATGATGAGCTAAGAGCATCTGCCTTTGATCTAGCAAACAATCGATTGTATCTGGTAGGAAGAACAAATTCGGGTTCAAATTTCCCTCTTTTCAATCCTGAAACTGATAACTATCAGCAGAATAATATTGGTGGGGCATTTGATGCATTCATTTCAAGGTTTGATGTTACATCAATATCAGATGGTATTGCAGAAAGCAGTTCGATGCGAGTTGGTATGAAAATGAATGTATTTCCAAATCCATCCCAAGGAAACCTCTGTCTGAACATTGAATCGACTTCAAAAGAATCAGGCGAGGTTAGAATCACCAATGTAATGGGAGAAATCCTCTTTTCACAAAAGGCCAACATTCAAAATGGTAAAGAGTCTATTCAGATAGATGTCAGCAATTTTGCGAGTGGGGCATACACTATTTCCTTTGTATCGGGATATATTGTTACCACCAGTTCCTTCATATTAAATAAATAACTCAAATTAGGATGTGACTTGCCTTAGCAAGTCACATCTTTACTTCAATATGATCAAACTTGTTTTAGCCCTTGTCTTTGTGTGGCAATTTGTGATATGCCATGCACAGGATTTATTGCCTTGCGAGATGAGAATTACGCATGTCTCCGAGCTTACCTATCAGACAGATGTGATTGTATATTTTCATCAGTCCAATCCGCATGATTTTATTCTACTCGACTGGGGTGACGAAAGTGATCTCGACACATTATTCGAGCCGTTGGCTATGCCTTGCGGAAATGCCATGTGGAATGGATACTCTTATTCAGGCACTCACACATATTTGGCTGAGAGTAGTTATGAAGTTACATATGTCGATTCGTTTCTATTAGAAGGTGTAAGCAACATCGATGACTCACAATCTCAAAATCTGATTCTAAAGTCCACTGTGCTGGTATCAGCTTCAATCAATAACAACACACCACTTTTTTCGGCCTGTCCTCAATGGGAGTGGGGTTGTTGTGATTGGGTATATAATACAGGCTGTTTTGATTCAGATGGAGATAGCATGTCTATCGCGCTCATTGCATTGCCCTCTGTCAGTTATCAATTTCAGTCTGCTCAAATTGATCCACAAACATTTGATTTCACTTGGGAACCCGATCAGTTTGGCCTTTATGCTTTTGCAATTGAATTGAGTGATTGGCGAGAGGTGAACGGTACAAGTACAAATATTTCTAAAGTATCTCGATACCTCCTTCTCAATGTGAATTCTATAAATATGGAAGAACAAAGAATGAAAAAACAAGTAGGCTTTTTTCCAAACCCTGTAGCTAACTTTCTGTCCATTTCAGGTTTTTCACCAAACGATAAAACAACTATCAAAATCACAGATACTACAGGCCGCCTTGTAATGACCAAATACAACAAGCAACAAATTGATGTTGCTCACTTGTCAAGTGGGATTTATTTCATTGAAGTGCTTATGGATGAGAGCAGATCGGTGCTGAGGTTTGTGAAGGAGTGAGAAGACGGTGTGGATGCCGGTGCCAAGCGATGGCTACAGCAGTAGTGGCGGTTATATCACCAACAAGGAACAACTGCGCAATGAAGACGGATCGGGTAATGAAACAGTGAAGTTTTACAATCAAAGCCACAGGGTGGCAACGTATGTGAATGACACACTTGTTGCATACCAACTTGTGCAAGCGATGGACTCAACAGACCAAGACACAACGTTCCGCGTGGACATGAAATTCACCAAAGGCTCACCTAATGCGAAAGTGTTTCCATTCTCTGAACGAAAGGAATATCACAACTATTACTTAGGCCACATGAGCGTTGCAAGCGAACGCACCACGATAGTAAACAATGTAATAAAGAGTGGTGTGTACACCAACACAGATGTTATCTATACGCATTCACCTTCGGGTTTCAGACATCTAATTGTTGCTCGTAGTGGTGCGCCAACTGGTGATTTTGAAATGACATTCACAGGGCAATCATCGCTCTCAGTTGATGGAAGTGGTAAGTTGGTTATCGCCACATCTATTGGCAATATCACGTTCACTAAAGCGAAGGCATACACGATGAATAATACTACGGGGGTGCTGACTTTGCTTGGGTGGCAGCCGAGTTATAGTATTAGTGGTAATGCTGTTTCTTTTACTTCGTTTGGCTCGTGGTCAGGGACACTGGTGCTGGAGTTTGGGGAGGCAGTTCAAAGTTCATCTGCATCTGTCTTAGAAAATGTTGACTGGAGCACCATGTTTGGTGCAGGTGGCAACGACCAATTCAAAGATGTGGTTTGCAACGATGACAATGATGTGTTCGCCTTCGGAGAAACGAACAATGGAAATTTGCCTGATAATGTAGGCGAGCAGTTTGGCGCATGGGCTGGAAATACTGATGTTGTTATCGTGAAATTCAACGATGGTTGCGAAGCAAATTTCATGACTTATTACGGTGGCAGTGGTAACGATTACGCTCGTGGTGGTGAAATAGACGTCAATGATGGGGAGCTGTATGTTGTAGGAACAACAGCTAGTTCCAATCTGAATTTTGATACAAGTATCCCAATGGATGATGATGAGCTGAATGGTTCACAAGATGGCTTCTATGCAAAGTTCTCCTCCAATGGGCTCATTGTATTTCACACCTATGTAGGTGGCAGTGGACAAGACGTTTGCACAGGGGTGTCTCATGCTTTTTTCCCCGGACAAAATCTGAATCTCATCTATTATGTTGGCCACACCAACAATGGCAGCGGTTGGCCTGCGCTGGTCAATCAGGCAAACTCTGTAAACATGCCATATAGAGATGGTGTAGACGGCTTCATCATAAAGCGCAGCGGTGGTGCTGAAGAGGTGGTGTGGAGCACCTTCTTTGGTAGTGATGAAGATGATTGGATTACCGATGTTGACCTGATGCGTGGTTCACCAGTGTTTGTTGGAATTACTGGCGAAGAAACCTATTCGTCTGTTGACGGAACTCTGCCTACTGATGGTCTGTTTCCGAAAGCACACGGCAGCAACTGGAATGATGTCTTTTTTGATAGCGAGATACCTTCAGTCAACTACAATTACTTTGTAGGCTACTTTGGCGATGATGGTTCGCAGGTGAACCAGTTCTTTGACCAGTTCCGGTGGAGCACCTACATCGCTCCGTCCAACGATGGTTTGTTCACTGCCAAAGCTTCTGTATTTGTGGACTCTGATGGATTTTCTGCTGAGGACATTGGCGATGCATTCATAACTGGTCAAGTGCCCATTCCTGACGAGGGCAATGGTGAAATTGATTATCCATTTATAGAGAATGGATGGCATCAGGCAGAGCCAGGTGGTGGCGCATCCGATGCATTCTTTATGAAATTCAGAATGCCCGGACAGATTTATACCATGACACGCTCAACCCTTTTTGGAGGCGATGCTGACGAGTGGGGCGGTGGTTTTGCCATTGACCCAAATGACAATGTCTATATGTGCGGCCAAGCCAAAATAAATGATGTGCAAGACGAAGTGGATTGGTGTGTAGCACCGACAGATGGCAAATTCCCCATGTGTGATTTGAATGGACTGCTATATACCGAAACAAATATTGTAGGGCAAAACCAACGCGCCTTTGTATGCGCCTTTAAGAATAATGGCGAAATGCGGTGGAGCACTGAGTATGGTGATGGTGATGCAAATGCAGGTAATGCAATGACTGCCAACAGCGAAAAGGTTTGGATGGTGGGCTATAGCAATCAAAATTGGACGGATGAAGAATTTGATGATACGGTTGGTTCAACAGATTACTTTAGGATTTTTGAAGATTTGGAACTAGCTGGTGTTGGTCAGGAGGCAACAATTGCTCGCTTTGATATACCTCTTATTCTTGGTATAGACGAGACAATGGCTCAAAACGATATAAGTGCTTTAGTTTATCCCAATCCTACTTCTGGCTCTATCACTCTTGCATTTCAGAATATGGACAATAATGTGGAACGAACACTGCGATTAGTCAACGCCTTAGGGCAAGTAGTGTTGGAAATGAAAACGCAAAACCAAAAAGCCGTTGAAATAGACATGCGATCATTTGCCGATGGGTTGTATAGCTTACAAATTGTTACAGACGAAACCGTCAGTAGCGTTGGAGTTGTAAAAGAATGAGTTTAGTTATTGCAGTAAGCCGCCCAAAACGGGCGGCTTACTTTTTACTTTTGAAGAAATGAAAAACATTATTGCCCTAGCAGTTCTTATTCAATGTACTTTTTTTTGCGGAGCACAATGGGAATTGATACAAGGTCCTGCGTTGCTTGGTGATGCATACGGAGGTATGTCATTCGTAAATGATAGTACAGGGTTCATCGTAAAATTTGAAACATTTGACTGGTCTCAGATAAAATCCATCATTCTCAAAACAGAAGATTACGCTGTTACATGGGACACTCTCTTTGTTGTTTTAGATTCTGCTAACAGCCAAGCGGTCGAATTTAGAGATGTCTTCTTTATCAACGAACAAATCGGATGGGTTTGTGGCACCGATATGCCCTACATACTGAAAACTATTGATGGTGGGGAAACATGGGCAGAGCAACCGATTGGGGTTGACGATGTAGAAGATTTTGCGATGATAAAGTTCTATGATCAAAACTATGGTATTGCAATACCAAAATTTTCGGGCCAACACGCCATAATTACCTCAGATGGCGGTGAGACATGGATAATAGAGGATTCGCTAGCTGGATTCGATGTTGACTTCATTGATGGTTGCTACTTCATTGTTAATCAAAGCAGCACTATTATAAAAACATTCGATTGTGTGTTGGAGTATCAAAACTTCCCAACCCATGAAGATTTCAACGTACCTGAGCGAGATGGCAGGGCAGTGCACATGATAGATGAAAACACTTGGCTAATGACCGCTTCAGGACTTATTGGCCTCAACAATTTTGGTTCCATAGTTAGAACTACAGATGCAGGTCAAAGTTTTCAGTTTCTTGATTTGTACTTTACCAATGGCGCAAGCTCACTTCATTTTTATGATTCTTTGAATGGTTTTGTGGGAAGCATGTCAGGTACTTACGTTGGCAATGCTCCATGTGCCATAATGAAAACTGCGGATGGTGGAATCACTTGGTATTGTCAAGAAACGCCAATCATAGAATCAGATTTAGGAAATCAGATTCATATTACATTTAGCGATATAGAATGTCCCTCCCCTGAAATTTGTTATGGGTCATCAGCAAATCGCATTAGTAGGACGTTCAACGGGGGTGGGCCACTTGGTGAGATGTGGACAGGGGTTGCAGAAGTGAAATCAGAGTTGAATAAAGTTTCCGTTTATCCAAATCCTACAGATGGCTTGCTGTCTATTTCAGGTATTTCGCCAAATAATAAATCAACTATTAAAATCACCGACACCACAGGCCGCCTTGTAATGACCGAATACAACAAGCAACAAATAGATGTTGCCCATCTGCCAAGTGGGATTTATTTCATTGAAGTAAGCACGGAGGAAAGCAGAGCAGTGCATAGGTTTGTGAAGGAGTAATCTGGCCTGCAAGCCCGACAGAGCGCGAGGCATAGCAATGCGCGGACTCTTTTGTTGTTTTCAGCAACAATCGAACCTTAAGATTTTATGTATTTAAGGTTTCGCGCAATTGCTCGTCATCAAAGAACTCTGCCCAAGAAATATTCATCTGACGTAGAAGAACGTGAAGTGAGGAGATGGTGATATTCAGTTCGCCTCTTTCAATCCTACCAATTTGAGTTCCATGATTATTGCAAAGGAAGGCAAGCTCCTCTTGTGTCAGATTTTTGTTTTTGCGAACATATCTCAAACGAGCACCTAATGCTCTTAGCAGTATTTCGTTTGAAACGTTTTGCACGGATGGCCAATTGACATGACAATTAGAATAGTAAAAACAACATGTATGTTGTATTTTTTAGTTCATTCAATTACGTTTGCCACGGGAAAGCCGAAAACCAAACAAGAGAGTAGGCATCACTAAAATTTTAATTCAATGAAAGCTATTTCAGTTACAATTGCCTTTGCGTGTTTTTCATTCTGCATTTTGGCACAGAAAACAGAGGTTGATTCCTGCTCAGGTTACTCAACAGCCAAGACACTTTATAGCACAGATGTAGGCATTTATTTTAACTTACAAGGCTTGAACCTGACAAAATATGACTGGTCTGATGAGAATGTCAACTGTCATATGAATGGTATGATTACTAACTATGTAAAAGCCAGTAGAAATAGAACCATTGGTCTTTATGTAATTAGTGGAGCTGCGCCACTTTTTCTCACTGGGGCATTATTAGCTCCCTTTTACGATGTTAGTCGAGGGCCCTGGATTTTGGGGACGATTGCTTCTGCTGCTGGTGGAATCTATCTTCTTCAAAATGCAAAAAAGCAACGAGTTAGGGTTGCATATCATATGAATCAAGTTTCAATACACTATCGACTGAAGGGCCTTTAGTAAAATTTGCAGGCTTGAAGCCAGAAAATATTTCACCATTACGTAGTTTGAAATGAAATACGGGCTGCAAGCCCTCAGCAGTGGATGGCACGGGCTATTGAAACCCGCGCCATTAGGGAATATGCTTGCAGCGTTGCGGATTATAGCATCAGCTATGTAAAGCAAGGAAACAAACTGGTAGCCACCCGCGAGTTCAAAGTGAAGAAGGAATATCTGGAAGTAAAAGACTATGATGAATTCAAGGAATTCTTCAACAAAGTGATGGAAGCGGATACGAAACAGATTGCGTTGAAATAGGAATTTCTAATTTTAAGAAAATGAAATGGCCGACTTATCTCTAAGTCGGCCATTTTTATTTTCACTGTGGCTATCCCTTCTCTTTTTTTGAAATGTAGAGCAGGTAAGCGATTGTTGTAAAAGCCAGGAAATAACCTATTGCCAGTATATGAATACTTATATTTTTTGGTCCGGGATTTATTTGACCAAGAAAGTTAAGCGGACAATAGGTGTAAGGGATTACATATGAGTACTGCCACGGTATAGCAATCATGGATGCGATGTAGATTGCCAGACCCCCACCGATAGGAACCAGGAAATTTTTGAATTGTAAACTCAGTAAGAATTGAAGTCCAATGATTGGGAGGCAATCAATAAAAAATTTTGCATTTCCTTTTAGAAAACCCATGAAGGGGAACTCGGCTTGAGGATATGAGACGTCTTTGAAAAATAGTCCTGGGACAACACCAGATAAATAAATACCGATGTTGAATAGCACAAAAACTTGCACCATCATCAAAAGGATCACACTCAGCTTAGCAAAAAAAACAGTGGTGAGGGACTGCGGTAGTGCATGCACTTGTTTCCACGTATTGTTTCTGAATTCTATTTGTGTTACCAAGCTAGTGACTAGAATAATTCCGAATGGCAATAAAAACATTGCCATCGATTGCCAGGAATTACCATAATGCCTCAGCCAAAAATCAGGCGATGCCTGTTCAGCTGCAAGTTTGGAAGAATCAGCAATTCTTGCAGTGAAAATAATTAGTGGAATAAAGAGGCCTCCAATAAATGTGAGCCAGAAAGCTGCGCTGCGCCTTTTCTTGAGCCATTCGCTTTGAAGGCTTCGTATGAATGTCGTTATCATGATTTAGCTATTTATCAAATCCATAAAAACGGTTTCTAAATTGTTTTTGGTAGAATGAATTTCATAAACTTCAAGTCCGCTTTGAACAAGTTGTTTGTTGATGTCAGCCAGTTGTGGTTTGGAAACAAAGGGCATCACAATTTTTTCATCGTCTATATGCGCGGTCAATTTGTTTGAGTGAATAATTCTAAGAGCCTGCGCATTATCACTTGCTTCTATAATAATCTGTGATGATTGATGTTGCTTATTCATCAACGCATTCAAGGTGCCCTGAAATAGAAGATTGCCTTTGTTGATGACAGCAATGTGTGTCACCAATTTTTCAATTTCAGATAATAGATGACTTGAGATGATAATGGTCACTCCAAACTGTTGGTTCAGAGATTTAAGCAGCTCCCGCATTTCTAAAATGCCATTTGGATCCAGTCCATTGGTTGGCTCATCAAGAATCAATAATGAAGGATTGTGCAATAATGCAATCGCAATTCCTAGGCGTTGTTTCATCCCCAAGGAAAACTGACTCGTCTTTTTGTTACCGACATGAGAAAGGCCAACGAGTTGAAGGACTTCATCCATCCTTGATTTTTCACACTGGTAAATAGTTTGAAGAATACGTAGGTTTTCAATCGCGGTTAAATGACCATATACAGAAGGGTTTTCAATGAGCGAGCCCACTGTTTTTAGTATTTCGATTCTATGCTTTTCAAAAGACTTTCCAAAAAACAATATTTCACCCTTTTGTTTTTTAAGAAGGCCCAATACGAGCCGCAGGGTTGTTGTCTTTCCAGCACCATTTGGCCCAAGAAAACCATAGATGGCGCCCTTATCAACTTGAAGATTGATATTGTGTAACACCGGTTGCTTTTCAGAAAACTGATGAGTGAGTTGCTTTGTTTCTAAACAATACATAGTGCGGTTGAAGGTTTGAACTGGAAGCTGATTTTTTCGAACGTCTGCTAGACAACATAGCTACCCAAAATAAATTGTATTGCCTTCATAACATTGAATGAAATTATCTGCAAACAGCGGGATTCACAAAGACGGCAATGAATGATGTGTGAGAAAGGAGGGCAGCCATTCTCCCGCTCCAAGCAAATAGACTAACCCTTGATGGCTGCAATCCCCGGCAAGTCAATTCCCTCCAGGGCTTCAAGCATTGCCCCACCGCCTGTGCTTACATAGCTAACTTTATCAGCAAGGCCAAACTGATTGATAGCAGCCACGCTGTCACCGCCACCCACAAGTGTAAATGCACTTTCTGAGCTAGCCTCAACCAATGCATTTGCCACCGCAACAGTTCCTTGAGCGAAGTTTTCCATTTCGAAAACACCCATAGGTCCGTTCCACAAAATGGTCTTAGACCCGAGAATAACTTTCTTGAATGCTTCGATAGAACGCGGGCCAATATCCAGTCCAATCCAACCATCTGGAATTTCATGAATGCTGCATTCCTTTCTATTCGCATCATTGGCAAACTTGTCTGCAACGATGGCATCGGTAGGAAGAATCAAGTTCACATTTTTATTGCCGGCCATTGCTAAAAGATCAAGTGCCATTTGCAATTTGTCATCTTCCACTAGTGATGACCCAATTTTTCCTCCTTGCGCTTTTATGAATGTGAAAGCCATGCCACCACCAATAATGATGTTGTCCACCGACTTCATCAAATTTTCGATGATGGCGATTTTGGAAGAAACTTTTGAACCGCCAATAATTGCGGTAACTGGTGTCGCGTTTGAATTCAGCACGCGGTCAATGCTTTGCACCTCATCTTCCATTAAGTATCCGAAGAGCTTGTCGGTAGGAAAAAATTTTGCAATGACTGCCGTGCTGGCATGTGCGCGATGCGCGGTGCCAAATGCATCGTTCACATAAACATCGCCATTCTCTGCCAGTTGTCCTGCAAAGAATTCGTCACCGCCCTCTTCTTCTTTGTAAAAGCGCAGGTTTTCGAGCAGTGCCACTTCACCATTTTTCAATGAGTCAACAACAGACTTCGCTTTTTCACCAATGCAGTCTTCTGCAAATTGCACTTCGGTGCCAATGGTGTTTGAAATGTGTTTTACTAAGTGCTTAAGTGAAAATTTGTCCTCAGGCCCACCCTTGGGTCTGCCGAGGTGCGACATTAAAACAACACGGCCACCATCGGTCATTACCTTTTTAATGGTCTTTACCGCAGCGCGAATGCGGGTGTCGTCAGTAATATTGAATTGCTCATCAAGCGGAACGTTGAAGTCCACGCGAATGAGTGTGCGCTTGCCGGAGAAATTATATGAGCCTAATTGGTAATTCATGGTGTGTTGTGTTTGCTGTCGCGTAGTGGTATCGCAGAGGTTCGCAGAGATCTAACGCTGAGGTTCACTGAGATAGGCAGCATGATCTTTGTCTGGGAATCGTGGAGGTTTGCGGAGATAGTTATTGTGTGAAATGTGAGAAGGATATTATTTTATTGACTGAGGTTTGTTGCATTAGAAATTATTTACAATTCGAACCAACCCGTCAGTGAGTTTTGATACGTTGAAATTGATGAGAAGCCCTACTTTGAAATCGCCTAGTCGAAGATAAGTGAGTGTTTGTGCCTTGTGCTCATCGCGCAACGCCTCGACTGATTTTAATTCAACTACCACACTTTCCTCCACCAGCAAGTCCATTGTATAGCCTTTATCCAATTCAAGGCCTTTGTAGGTGATGGGCATTTCGATCTCGCTGCGAACATTCATGTTCGCCAATTCAAGTTCAAAAATCAAACACTCTTGATAAGCACTCTCCAAAAGACCAGGTCCTAAATGCCGATGAACCTCAATTGCACAGCCTATTATTTTTTGAGTTACATCGTTTAACTCCATTGAATGAGTCTATTTGAAAATTCCTTGATTTGCTTCTCACCACAAGCATCGCTGGCAGTGCAATTTCTCTGCGTAACTCAGCGTCATTTCTCCGCGAACCTCTGCGATACCAATTCCCTATTTTCTCTTTGTGAACCTCAACAATACCAACCTCTCATTTCCTCTCCTTGACACTCTTCGCAAATTCTCTGTGTAACTCTGCGTCACTTCTCCGCGAACCTCTGCGATACCAATTCCTCTGCGATACATTAAAACTCAAACGTCTCCATAAACTTCGTAGTGAAATCTCCCGAACGGAACTTCTCATCCTTCATCAGTTTTTGGTGAAAGGGAATGGTTGTTTTGATTCCTTCAATGATGTACTCGTCCAGTGCACGTTCCATTTTGGTGATGGCTTCTTCGCGGGTTTGTGCTACCACTATGAGTTTTGCAATCATAGAGTCGTAGTGCGGAGGAATGACATAACCAGCATAAGCATGCGTGTCGATCCTAACACCATGACCGCCTGGAGAGTGGTATGAGGTAATTCTGCCAGGTGAGGGTGCAAAGTTTTTAAACGGATCTTCTGCATTGATGCGGCACTGTATGCTATGCATCTTTGGGTAATAGTTCCTACCTGAAATGGGATCACCTGCAGCCAATTTTATTTGCTCTTTCACAAGGTCGTAGTTGATGACCTCCTCGGTGATGGTATGTTCTACTTGAATACGCGTATTCATTTCCATAAAGTAGAAGTCGCGGTTTTTATCCACCAGAAACTCTACTGTTCCAACGCCTTCATATTTCACAGCCTCGGCTGCTTTTATGGCCGCTTGCCCCATCTTCTCGCGCAGCTCATCGGTCATGAAAGGCGAAGGAGTTTCTTCACACAACTTCTGATGTCTGCGCTGTATGGAACAATCGCGCTCGCTCAAGTGACAGGCCTTTCCGTACTTGTCTCCAGCTATTTGTATTTCAATGTGGCGTGGCTCCTCCACAAATTTTTCCATGTACATGCCATCGTTGCCAAAAGCAGCAAGGGCTTCGCGCCTTGTTTTATCCCATGCCTCTTCTACCTCCTCATCATTTTTACATACACGCATTCCTTTGCCACCGCCACCTGCAGTCGCCTTCATCATTATTGGATACTTTATTTGGTTGGCTACCGCCTTGGCTTCTTCCAGACTTTCCAATATACCTGCGCTGCCCGGTATGCAAGGCACACCAGCATCTATCATGGTCTGTTTAGCAGAGGCTTTGTCGCCCATAGCATCTATCATTTCGGGCGATGCACCAATGAACTTGATTCCATTTTCCTTGCACACTTTGCTGAAAGTCGCATTTTCAGAAAGGAATCCATAGCCCGGGTGAATAGCATCAGCATTGGTGATTTCGGCCGCAGCAATGATGTTCGGAATCTTCAGGTACGACTCTTTGCTGGAGGGCGGGCCTATGCAAACGGCTTCGTCTGCAAAACGAACATGCAGGCTATCGCGGTCAGCAGTGCTATAAACGGCTACGGTGGCTATGCCCATTTCTTTGCAGGTACGTATTACGCGCAATGCAATTTCGCCTCTGTTTGCTATAAGTATCTTGTTAAACATGGGGACAATTTGAGGATTTACTGATTTGGAGACTTGTTGAATTGCTGTCTGGAAAGAGAATTCTCCAAATCAACAACTCACTAAATCAACAAGTAATTAGTTTGGCTCTACTAGGAACAGTGGCTGGTCATATTCAACAGGCGTGCTGTCGTTCACCAACACTTTCACAATCGTTCCAGATACTTCGCACTCTATCTCATTGAAGAGTTTCATGGCTTCAATGACACAAAGCGTATCTCCTGGTTTTATGGTGGCGCCCACCTCTACAAACGATGGCTTGTCTGGACCAGATGAACGATAGAACGTACCAATCATGGGTGACTTTACTTCTATCAGATTGCCCTTTGGCTCCGCTGCAGGAGCTGTCGCTGCTGCTGCTGCTGGGGCTGCTCCGGCTGCGGGCGCTGCTGCGGGCATTGCCATTTGTTGCATTTGTTGCGGCATGGCTACTTGAATGTATTCCTGGCCCTTGGCCTTGCCCTGTGGCTCGTGTGTCTTGATGATGATTTTGAAATCCTTCTGTTCAATCTCCACTTCACTGACACCACTCTTGCTTACGAACTTTATGAGGTCCTGAATTTGTGTAATGTTCATCGGCTATCTTGATTTTTTGCGTTAAGGTGAAAGGGGCCAAATGTATATGAATCCGACTTTTTTAGACCTTTTGATATGAAAAGGGCGTGAAAAGGACAATAATTCGTAAGAAAAGGGATGATAAGCACCGGACAGTTGGGCTCAATTCTCTGCCACGTTGGCCCCTGGTGATTGTCTGTAATACTTGCCAAGCAATTCGGTGCAGGTCCATATGTTTTCCGCAGAGCGCAGGCAGCGCTTCACATTTTCATCTGTGCATTCATGCAGAAGTTCGTTGGTGATGGTGAATGGCGCATCCTCCTGCATCGCTTTTTTTACACGCTCTTTTAAATCACTCTCCATGGCTATAAGCCTTGCCTGGTGCATCACATCCATGTAGGCATTTTCAAGCGCATCGAGCACTTCCGACACTGTGTTGTTGTATCTATGGTTGGTCATAGCGGTGAATAGTTATGAATTATGAGTTATGAATGAATAACACTGTCCCAACTTATAATTCATAACTCATAATTCATAATTTGTTTCAAGAGCCTTCGTCTCCACTTCCAACTGATTGCGCAAGTCCAGCAGTGCATCTATGTGTTCACTTTCTAAGGAGCGCAATAGTTTCATATCGGTCGCAGGCACAGCACCAGTAGTTTGCACTGCGTCATACATTTCTTTATCTGTAAGCGCAAGGTGAAGGTCGCGGGCTGCGCAGCCTGCATCTACACTGGCATTGTGCAGCAGGGTGTACAGGTCTTTTATTAATTCGTGGTATGCAGGGGACATGGATGCGAAGTATGAGTTATGAATTATAAATTATGAATTATGAGGGCACTTGCAGTTCAATATTCGTTATTCGATATTCGACATTCGTTATTGGATATTGGATATTGAAAGTTGAGAGTTGGATACTCTGCATTTTCAACCCCTAACCTAAAAAAAACAAAAACTCCCACGCGCATGGACAGTGCAAGTGGGAGTTTTTAGATTCATAGTAATACAACTAAAGCAATCAAAGCACCAATGAAGATACTTCTTCGCTCCAGTTGCTTTGTCCCTTGCTGTTTACTGCCGCCATGCGGAAGGTGTAACGAGTAAGAGGAGTAAGGCCATCAATACTGACCCTGCAACCTGTGGTTACGCTTGACTGCCAGTTTTCAGTACCTTCTACAGTCCACTCTGCTATGTAAGACTTAGCGAACTTGTCGCGCTTACACTTAAAAATGACTGCACCGCTGATGGCTGCCAAAACCACTTCGGCCTTGGTAGGTGCGTCTGGCACTGGGTGCTTCACAGGTTCGCTGCGAACCTCAAAACCACTGCTCAGGATGATGTCCTTGTCACCCTTCGCCTCTGCGTTCACATAACTGCCCAGTGCGCGCAGCATGTTCACCACATCATTGCGCTTTACGTCACGCAAGTAAATCATTCCTCTGTCGCCATTGGCCGCATTGCTTATGGCATCTTGCAGTTCCACTAGAGCAGGAAGCAAGTCTGTCATTGGCACAACAGGGTTAGGGAAAGAGGGATTGCCTGACATGCGCTTGTGAATGGTTTCACCGCGACTCAGGACTTTCACTGCATTGAGTGCTGCCAATAATAGGCGCACTTGATAATAAATGATCCTCATAAAAAAAATTGGATTTAAGAAAAACAGGGTGCTCGTTGCTTTCCGATGCCCTAACAAGCTTAGGACTTAGTGCGGAGGCACTATAGGGTGGTACTCTTCAGTGGCCCATTTGTGCTACCAAATTTCTTACAATCGACTTTAACCACTTGATGAATTATTTAGTTACACAAATGGTAATAATTTAAATAATACCAACCACATTATGAACCGTATTCCTTTGAAATTCAACCTGATAAAACAGGAAATAAAAATTGCGAGAGGAGCCTCCAGAGCTGGCTGAAGAGGACTACTAGGCAATAGTGCAATGAGAAAAACGAGACCATTTGCCTCGAAAAATGATCGATCGGACGAGGCAAGTGTTTGCAAGGACCTCGAACAATGATCGATGGCGCGAGGCAAGTGTGCGCAATGACCTCGAACAATGATCCATTTACCGAGGCAAGTGTGTACAATGACCTCGAACAATGATCGATCGGACAAGGCAAGTGTGTGCAATGACCTCGAACAATGAGCGATCGCACGAGGCAAGTGTGTGCAATGACCCCAAACATGAATCGATAGAGAGCTGCCACCATGTGAACCAACCCTGATGATTGATCGCTTTGCAACGGCCATCTTGCATGCACACCGCACCGAGTAATCCGGAAAAGCTAATCAATTTGCGAGTAGTTGATGACCTATACCATTACATGCACTTGGATGATAGAGCATATATATATACAGGAGTGTAAACAGGGCGAAGCAGTGTGTCAAAGAACGCAGCGAAGACATGAAGTGTTCGCGGGGTTGCAATCAAATAGACCTGACCCGATACCTATCGGGATCACAACTATTGTTTTCAACAATTGAAATAATGAACGCGGATTGCATTTACAATTGCGTCACTCTTTGAGCAGTTTGTTCTGCAAGCCACTCAACCGAAAACAAGAGACATCGCTTCTACCTTAATCAGCCAAAACTCCCATGAGAGCCTTAACCCTTCTCATAATTGTATTTCTATTTTCCTCTTTCAATAGCTGGTCGCAGGAGGAGTATGTTGCCGCTGACTCCCTCTCCTCTGGGGAGGGTCGGGGTGAGGCCCTTACTGAAAAACAATGCAACAGTTTCACCACCCGCGCTGCCCGCAAATGCGACAAACTTGCAGCCAAGGTTCGCAAGACCACTGATGCATCTCTTGCCAAATTCCAAAAGGCAGAAGACAAAATACTCCACAGTATATGTGGTATGGACGAACGCCATGCCGAAAGCCTTATGCGCAATTCGCTCTACAGCTTCCGCAGAATGGAAGGCCAACTAGACCGCCATGTCAACCAACCACTCAAAAACTACCTGCCGGAATTCGATAGCCTCAACATCGCTACTCAATATATTGAGAGCAGGCTGTCGGCCGTGGAAAGTCCCATCCTAAATCCGTCTCAAGGGGAGAAAAGCATTGCTTTGATGGACTCACTTACCAGCTCGCAGGCCAGCGCCATTGCAGCGGACAGCTCTCCCCCGTCTAATCAACAAGTCAACAACTCTCCAAATCAACAAGCAGCACCATGTGCCTGCACCGGCCTTTCCCAACTAAAAGCCTCCCAAGCCAACCTAAAGAAAGAACTGAAGCGCGCTGAAACAGTTAGCACCTATATAAAAGAGCGAAATGCCTATCTGCACAAAGTGGCAGCCGACTATCCGCAGTTGCAGGCCATGATGCCCTCTGTAGAAAAGATAGATCACTACCTGGGTGCACAAACAAAAGAGTACATTTCACTCTTTGCCGACCGCAGCAATCCTGAAAAATTACTTTTTGCAGCACTCAACAAAGTACCGGGCTTTGCCGACTTTGCCAATGTGCAAGGTGCGCTTGCGGGATTTAACGTGCCAAGTGCCAATGCTGCTACACCCTCGGGCCAAACCATGGAGGCAGCTATGGCTGCATTCACAGCCGCAGCAGAAGCGCAAGGCCAAAAAGCACAAGACCTTCTAAAACCAATCAATCTCCTGAAGGAAAAAAGGGATGAGCTAACAGAAATGGTAAACGAAGGCAATGAATTGAAGAACGAAGCAGATCAAATACAATCAGAAGTGTCTGATATCAAATCCAAAGACGACTCCATAAATCAACAAACCAATAAAGAATGTCATCCTGAGCCTGTCGAAGGACAACAAGTCAAAAAAGACTGGACCCCCAACCCCCTCAAATCAAAACGCTTCATTGACCGCATCACATACGGCTTCAACCTGCAGGCAAGTCCTCGAACAACATTTTTTCCTACAGCGGGAACGCTATCAGGCCAGGCAGCCTATCAGATAACCACCAAGATGAACCTTGGCATGGGTGCATCTTATATAGCAGGCCTCACACCCCTCTCCACCAGAGAGGGGCAGGGGACGAGGCGCTTTGCTACCAACGGTCTTGGCCTCCGTTCCTACCTCGACTGGAATTTCACTAGAAACCTATACCTGCAAGGCGGCTATGAAAGAAATTACCGCAACCCCCTCCCCAATCCCCAAATCCTAACCCCGAAATCCTCTTGGAGCGAAAGCGCACTCCTAGGCCTCAAACTAAAAACCCCCTCCACCAAAAGAACCCAAAAAACAATGGAAATACTCTACGACTTTATGCACGATCGCACAGGGCAACCTGCGCTGGTAGTGAGGTTGGGAATGGAGTTAAGACCGAAGCATGGGTATAGAAAATGAACAACCACTAAACAAATAGTCTTATGAAACACTTTCTTATAACAACACTTTTTTGTTATGCTTTATTCCAAGCAAATGCACAAACACACATTGCCTCACCAAATGATAAAGTTGGGCTTGCTT
Organism: Flavobacteriales bacterium; assembly: GCA_031414655.1. GTDB lineage: Bacteria > Bacteroidota > Bacteroidia > Flavobacteriales_D > Sanyastnellaceae > JANNVZ01. The sequence goes on along the minus strand of JANNVZ010000003.1, from coordinate 6,257 downwards.
CGAGTTCGATTGAAGCTGGAGGTGTCCAACAACAAAGTTCTTTCAACGTCAATCAATCAACAGGTATTGTTCAATTGGGCTATCCCTTAGCAAGTCTATCCACCGATGAATTATCCATGTCGGTTAATTTGGCTTATAGCACTCAAGGAATTCGTGTTGAAGAGAGAGCGGCTTGGACAGGCCTTGGTTGGGCATTGTTGGCAGGTGGGCAAATCAATCGTGTTGTAAAAGGATGGCCTGATGAGTTTGATGTGCCAGACAATATTGTTGGCAGTAACGATGATCGAGGTGCTTATGGTCAGCCCAATGGTGGATTTTTGCAGCAAGGAGGCAATGTGCCAACAACATATGGATCAGCCCAACATGATATTGCCAGACGAAGCACTGTGGGCAGACTCGATACTCAGCCTGACGAATTTCATTTTAGTTTTAATGGGCGTTCAGGGATGTTCGTTCTTGACAATTCGAATGAATTCATTACCGTTCCTTTTCAAAACATAAAAATTGAGAACACGACCAATTTTGGGATTTTCACCATCATTGATGAAAACGGTAACAAATATGTTTTTGCAGAGCAGGAAATATCTGAAAGTGATAACTCGTGCAATACGAGCATTGCGTCTTGGGATAACCGCACTTACCCCACAACATGGCTACTGACTAAGATTTACAATGCAGCCAACGAAACTTTGTTCACGTTGACTTATCAGGCCAATACTAGCCCCACAGTCACGTCAAAGACATTTTACACACACATAGACCGAGTTGGACCTGAATATTGTCCTGATGACAACTATAGTTGCACTATAACAACTGAAAACTATGTTAAGCACATCTCGTCAATCGTATGTAACAAAACAGGAGCTTGGTTAGAGTTTGTGAAAGGTGCATTCAGAGAAGATGTGCCAACAGACAAATATTTGGATAAAATCAAAGTCTATAGCGCTGCAACAGAACTTTCATATCAGGTACAGTTTTCATATTCATACTTCACATCAACAGATGGCACAAACACCAAACGACTGAAGCTAAACAGTTGTTCAATTCTGAATGCAAACAACGAATCTCAGAATCCTACAATGTTTGAATATCACGAGAATGTCAACCTTCCTGCGCATGGCAGCGTTGCCCAAGACCATTGGGGATTTTATAATGGCAAAAATTATTCGGGCCTTATTGACTACGATAGCCCTTCTGACTTAGTGAATTCAAGAAGAACACCTAATTTCTCCTACTCTAAGGCTAATTCCATTAAGAAAGTGATAAATCCGAGTGGTTCTTTTACAGAATTTACTTTCGAACAAAACACTTATTCTGAAAGGGCCAGCGGTTATGTTTCGAATCCTACAATAAGTGATAATGTTTCCGCTACGGCACCCAGCGGAAATACTGTTTACTCAGAATACTTTGAAGTCATTGTGCCAGCATTGTACACTTTTCCTATTCAAATCAGTCCCTCATGCAACGGAGTTTATGGAAGTGTTGCGATCCTCAAATTGACTTCATCTGGTGAAACGTTAGAGGCCGATTATGTTGGTGGGGTTGACTATCTGACGGATACATGGAACAAATACTTGACACCAGGGCAGTATCGGTTGAGGGCCATCGCTGCAAGTGATGCCTGCGCTAATCAATACCACCCTACCTGGCAGTTTCATTCATCGCTATCTACAGATGTTTCCTTTCACGAAGGAGTTACGGACAAAATTCGACTAGCCGGAGGACTTAGAATTTCTCAGATTAGGGTTTCTGATGGCGATGCCGATTCAGGAAATGATGTTTATAACAAGTACGACTATACAAGCCCATTAAATAACGACCGTTCCAGTGGTTATTTGCTGGCAGAACCATCTTACGGTTACAGCATAGGAACTGGCCTGATTGTTTTGGAAGATTCAGCAAATGGTGAAAATTGTGAAGGCGATAGTGAATACGATATTCAGGAGGACTATCACCACGAATGTAATCTTAACAATTGGTTTTCAGAAAGCAGAGTGCCACTCCTAGCCGCAGGTGGTGGATATGTCGCATATAGATACGTAAAGGAATCGAATTGCAGTTCAGCAAGTCTTTGTGATCAGGGATATACGCTTACGGAGTTCAGCATTGAGACTTCCCCAACAGTAAATGTAAAAATTGCAGAATCAACTCCTTACAAACATTGGAAAACGGGATTGCCCATAAATTCAAAGGTTTTCAAAATAGAAGGCAATACTCCCATCCTCATTTCTGAGAGTTCTGGTCAATATATAAATTCAGGCAACGCTGGTTCTTCAAGGCTTATGGTGGCTGGAATCAATCAGTCTATTTACGAGTCATTAACCGGAGAAAATATTATTCCAACTTGCGGAATATGGCATTTGTATGATGGACAAATTGGGGATTATCAGAGTGACATTTATGTGCCTTGGATATCAACCACAAAATTCTATTCTGAGGCTGAGTTTGTGGAGTCTTCTAAAACAATAGTTTACAATTCAGCCTATCCATGGCTACCATATTCTGTGCAGACTCATTCAAATGATCCGGTGACTCCTTATCAAGTACAAAGAGTCAAATACGTTGGCGACTATGTTGTATCAGCAAACGGTGATGACATGACAGATGCCCTGAACTACATGATCAACACAGGCGAATTCGGACTGCATACACCCGTTGAAACCATCACCCTTCAAGGCACATCTCTCAATGATTTGAAAGTAATTGGTGGTAGCATCAACACCTTCAAAATGCAAGGCGGAAAAGTAGTGGCGGACGCTACCTATAAACTAGAACTCACCAGTCCTGTCAATTGGTCTTCTGCATTCTTCAGTTCGGTTAGTGGTAGCAACTTTGTAATGAACGGCAACTACCGAAAAATAGCACATGTAGCCTCCTTCGACAGCGAGGAACGCCCCATCTCATCTCAAAAAGAAAACGACATCTTCACCACTGTAATTCGTGATTATGCAGATGGTCGCGTGGTGGCAGAAGTGGTAAATGCCGCACCTGAAAAATGTGCTTATAGCAGTTTTGAAACTGACAATGGAAACGGGTGGAATTACAATCAAGCAGATTGTTACGTTGGCTATCTTACCCATAAAGGGTTCTGGTTTTCGATTGGGTATACGGGTAACAAATACTACGAATTTCATGGTGTTCCCATTTTGAGCAATTCAATGTCTGCTGGCAAGTACAAATTGACGTTCTGGACTGTCAATGCAGGCGCGGTTGCAGTCTCTGCCTCCAACAGTACTTTGGTGACAACTAACTATGCCAACATCACAGACGGCCCTCCTTACTGGAAATATTACGAATACACTATTGATGCATCTTCGAATTTTGTAGTAACAATTTCCGGTGCAAATTGGATTAAACTAGATGAACTGCGACTCTATCCTAATGATGCCGCCATGAATACAACAACCTACAATACAGATGGAACCGTGGTGAGCACTTGTGGGGTTAATAACAGAACTCAGCGTTTTCTTTACGATTCTTGGAAACGCCTCGAATGGACTTTGGACGACAACTGGGAAATACTCACCCACCATGAATACCACATCAAAAACCAAAACGATCCCAACGACCATAGCTGGACCAAAGAACAAGTGGTGATGGAAGAAGGAATGACCAAAGACGATGTGCTCAATGCTACCGCCTCTGACGAAAATGTAGTGACAACCATCACTTATGCCGATGGCTTGGGCCGTCCTTTACAAAGCTTCGCTGTGCGGCAAAGTTCGCATGAGTTCAAGGACATGGTAACGTTTCATCAATACGATGCCCTCGGACGTGAGTCCAGGAAATATCTGCCCTTCACCTCTGGCCTGTTCAACAATGGGGAATACATAGCCGACCCTGTAGCAGAAGTAATGGACTTTTATGACAGCACCCCACGCGTTGCGCAAACAGCCTATCCTTTTGCCGAAACAGAATACGAAGCCAGCCCCCTCAGCAGACCAACGCGCATGGGCAATGTGGGCGAAGAGTGGCAATTGAACACCACCCATGTTATAGAAACACTCACCCTACTGAACAATTCCAGCGAGGTATTGCTCTGGCAAGACAATGGCAACAACTTCAACGCCATGGACGGCACAGTGCCGAAGTACTACCCTGCCAATACCCTTATCAAAAAAGAAATAGAAGACGAACACGGACAAAAAATGTGGGAGTACACCAATGCCCTTGGACAAGTAGTGTGCAAACGAGCACGCGCATGGATGAGCGGTACAGGCACCGACAGCTACTCGTGGACCAATGGCAACGGCAATATAGGGGATGAAAACATGGCCTACCTACCCGGCACTGAACCCAGTTGGCGCAACTTGGATACCTACTTTATCTATGATGCTTTCGGCAGATTGAAATACGAAATGCCTGCCACAGCAGTAATGGCCTGCAATGGGGACTACTTCATCCAACCCGGTCAGCAAAACTCCATCTTTGATGGGTACATGACGGCCTATAAATATGATTACAGAGGCCGTCAGATAGAAAAGAAAAAGCCGGGCGAAGGATGGAGCGAATACGTATATAACAACCTCAATCAAGTCATACTTTCCAAATCACCCGAATTGAGCACAAGCGACAAGAAATGGAACTTCGTGAAATATGACTTGTTGGGCAGGCCCATTCAAACGGGTTTTTACACTGATCCTGAGAATGACCCTCGCTCCTTGCTGCAAGCCCAGTGCGATGCGACTATCACCAACTTGTGGGAAACAAAGACCGGAAACTTGTCCGCGCCTTATACCACAGTATGCTTCCCGTTATTCAATATCAATACTACCGACAAACTGCTCACCGAAACTTACTACGATGACTACAACTTCGCGCTAAATGGATACACCTACAACTATTACGGAACGCCAACGAAAGCCCAGGGCAAAAGAACACGTGGTGCAGTTACTGGTACTAAAGTGGCCATACTTACAGGGGCTTATAATACCTACCTCACCAGCGTAAGTTATTACGACACCGATGGCCGCCTTTCTGTGCAATTTGCACAAAACATGCTCAATGGTTTTGATAAGGTGATGTCGGAGTATGATTACACGGGCAAAGTGACACAAACCACGCGCAAATTCCGCAAAGGCAATGGTTCGCTTGATGAACTTACTATCGTAAACTCCTTCGAATACGACCACGCAGGTCGACCTACTAAAACCATTCAGAAGATAGGCAACGATCAGGAAGTAGTGCTGAGCGAATTGGTGTACAACGAACTGGGGCAAGTAGTAAAAAAACACCTGCACCAAACTGCCGAAACCAATAGCGGTATGCAGGTGGTGGATTACCGCTACAACGAGCGCGGCTGGCTTACCAAAATAAACAATGCCGACTTAGTGAATGATGGCGACAACCTAGAAGGCTATGATGTGTTTGGCGAAGAACTCATCTACCATGAAGAAGACCGCTACTACAGCACCGTGCTTGACATGCACCGCCAGTTCAATGGCAGCATAGGAGCCATCAAGTGGAAAACCAACCGCAACCCCGATGCTGATGGTTTAGGAGGTGCTGAAATGGCTGGACATAGCTATGTATTTCGCTACGATAAGCTGGGCCAGATGTTGGGTGCTTTCTACGCCAAAAGCATGGACACCTACATAGACGACTACAGCTACAAAGCCCACTCGTGGGACGAAAAAGCCAGCTACGATGCCAATGGAAACATAATGAGCATGATGCGCAAGCGCCCTATGGATGAGAATGGCACACCTTACGGCACACCAGCCACCATGGACCAGTTGAGCTATACTTACATGGCCAACAGCAACAAAGTGCTTACCATACAAGACAGTGGGCAAGACAACTGGATTAGCAACTCCGCTACCAACCCCTACACCCACTTCATTGACAACAATGCAGGTGGCATAGAATACACCTACGACACCGAAGGGCGCACCCTCACCGATGCAAACAAGGGATTAGGTTTTGAATACAACCACCTCGACTTGGTGAAACGTGCTTATGAAGGTTCAGAAGCTGTCAATTTTGTGTGGGACGCCACAGGTCAGAAATTGAAAAAGACGGTAGGCACTACAAGCACCTTTTACTTCAATGGCATTGAGTATACCAATGATGAACTTACCAGCCTAGCCACTTCCGAGGGCATAGCCCGCATGGTGGACGATAACATTCAAGCTCTTAACCTCGGTATGGAAGAATGGGTGTATGACTACTACCTGAAAGACCATCTTGGCAACGTGCGCGCCATCATCACCGAAGAAGGCAGCGAACCCGTGGAAGAAAGAGTAACCGTAGAACTG
>JANNVZ010000002.1:0-389659 GCA_031414655.1 Flavobacteriales bacterium | reverse complement strand
GGATCAATAGCATTAAAACCTGTTAATATTTCTCACAAAGAAGCAGCCGTCATCCCTTTTGGTGGAGTCACAGCATTACATTTTATAAAAAAAGCAAAGATAAAACCAGGGCAAAAAGTGCTTGTAGTAGGAGCTTCTGGTTCTGTGGGAAGCGCTGCCGTTCAATTGGCAAAATCATTTGGAGCTAATGTTACGGGTGTGTGCAGCGCTGCAAATATTACTTTAGTAAAAGCTATCGGAGCAGACAAGGTAATTGATTACACAAAGGAGGACTTTACTCAAAACGGCGAAACTTATGATGTAATTTTTGATACTGTGAAAGCAATATCTGTTTCACGAAGTCTAAAGTCACTAAATAAAAATGGAATAATGATTCTTAGTGCCGCTGGTATGTCAGAAATGCTTAAAGGTTTATGGATTTCTATGTCAAGCAACAAAAAGGTGATGACAGGTGTAATTAGCCATAAAGCAGCAGACATTATATTTTTAAAGGAGCTTATTGAAGCCGATAAATTCAAGCCTGTAATTGATAAAACTTATTCATTAGAACAAATAGCTGAAGCACATGCTTATGTTGAGAAGGGACGTAAGAAAGGAAATGTTGCAATAGAAATTCATTAAAACACGAACTATTATGACAATAACTTTTACAAAAAATAAATACCTGCACTTGGGTGCTTCTGCCTTTATAGTAATTTTGGTAGGATTGGCTTATGGTATTAACCCAAGTTGCGTTTTGCCGAAATTGTTTGACTTTAAAGTTGAAAGTACGGACTTGAGTAATCCATTTAGGTCTATAATGGGCTTATATTTTGGAATGGCTGCATATTGGATTATAGGCATCATTAAGCATGAAGCTTGGAAGGGTGCAACCTTGTCTAACATTTTATTTATGGGAGGGCTCGTATTTGGGAGAATTATTAGTATAGTCATTGATGGAATCCCCTCAAATACTTATCTGTTTGGTTTGATTGCAGAAGTATTCGCAATGATATGGGGGATTTATAATCTTGGGTACTTGCCATTCAACAAAAATCAACACTTATTTTGGACAAGGGATATCAAATAGGGAGAGAAGCAAAGGCACTTTATCAAATAGAGACAGGGTATAAAAAAGAAAGTCTATCTATAGCAGGATTTGAATTTTTGTATGAAATAATACCAGGCATATTGGAATGCATTGATGAGCAAGTTTTATAAACTGTTCGTAGTAAGTAAAAATAGCCTAGCAACATGGTTAAATAAAACACCAAAAAAACTATCATTAATAATAAAAACCTAAAAAAATGGACAAAAAAGTAGAAAAAAAAATCAATCTCTTAATGACTTATGCAATTGTAAGCACACTATTTATTTCTTTTTTAGCATTAAGCAGTTTCAACGAAAAAGATAAAATAGCAAAATTTGATGAAATAGTAGTAAAAAAAATCACTGTTGTTGGGGAAGATAATTTGCCCAGAATGGTTCTAAGCAATGAAACCCGTCAAAACCCCGGAAGAATGAATGGGAAAGAATGGGCAAAACGTGAAAGGCCTTCTGGTATTATTTTTTTCAATAATCAGGGAGACGAATGTGGAGGGATAATTTATCAGGCAAAAGAAAAAGATGGAAAAATTATTTCAGGAATGTCTTTTACAATGGATAATTATAAAGACGATCAGGTTTTACAAATATTAAATGATGAGTATTATGCTGATGGAAAAGCGTTTATTGAAAGAGGAATCTCTATCAATCAGTATCCTGTTGGAACCAATTTGGATGATAGGAATAAAAAGCTTGAGGAGATAAATAAAATTAAAAACGAAAAAGAAAGAGAGGAAAAAACCAGAGAATTGATGCAGAAAGAGAGTGCCGTAAATCGCCTATTTATTGGACGAACAAAGGGGAATAGCTCAGGATTGTTTTTGGCTGGCCCGGACGGACAACCTAAAATGATGATTTATGTTGATGATAAAGGGAACCCAAAGATCCAAACGTTTAATGAAAAGGGGGAAATGAAGGACTTCATTGAAAATAAATAATTGCTTTGTCTAACATTGGAAAAAAGGACTTTAAGTTGGGCCTTTCAAAGTGCGGTAGTGTAAAGTAAACCTTGCCCAAGTTTACTTTACACTGCCCTTTAAAAGGCTCAAATCAAAATGGTAGCTGTTCATTTGTGTTGTTGAACAATTCTTTTTCTAATTCTACTCAAAGATTCAGGCTTGACACCAATATAACTAGCTATTTGGTATTGCGGTATTTTTTGAAACAAGTCCGGTCTTGATTTTAATAATTTCAAATAACGCTGTTCAGCTGTGTCTGTAGTATAGGAAGACATTATTTCTTGTTGCTCTGCAAAAACTTTTTCCATTACTTTTCGTGAAACAGTTTCAAATTTTGGAAATCTTTTGTAGAGGCCCTCTGCTTTTTCACTATTGCCAACTACCAAAGTACTATCCATACAGCAATCCAAAAAATGATTTGATGGGGCACTCTGGCTAAAGCTGTTCATAGAAATCACCCATTGTTCCTCAGTAAAGAAATTGTTAGTTTTTTCATCTCCGTCAACTAAATAAAATTGTCGCACACAACCTTCTAAAACAAAGTAAACTTCTGTGGAAATTTGTCCTTCTTTTAGCAGAACTGTCTTTTTTTTATAATGCCTTATGCTCATCGTTTCTACAATAGCTCTAATCTCATCGTTTGAAAGAGGCATAATTCGTTGGAAATATTTAAGAAGTTTGTCGTCCATTCTTTTTTTTCTATTTGGTCTTGCTATGTCGTCCTTTACAATGAATGAGTGCTAACGTTTTGGCGCTTGGCGAAGTGGCGGATTTCGAAGCACAAAACTGTCTGCCTCACAAAGCTTGCTACGAAGCATCACGGCTGAGCCGAAATTTCATTTAACCACTGAACCGCCAATTTCTTTTAGGTGCGGTTAGCGGTTCGGGCTTCTTGTCTATGAAGATTATTTTTCATTTTCTTGCTCTTCAAAATTGTCAAAGTAGGTAAAGTCCTTTGTTATAATTCCGTTTTCAATTGTCAAAATGGTGCAGATTGGTAACTCAAATTTTGAATTGTCAGGTGCTGTTCCACTCGAAACAAACTCTACAATTATATGGTTGTCACCTGAAGGATAAATTTGAATAACTTGGTCGTGAAGGTCTGGGAAAAATTTGTTTAATTCCGAATACTTGTCAATAATTTGTTGTCTTGTCTGCTTTACTATTCCTTGTCCTAATGAAGGGTCTTTAAATTCAGAAATTTCCGAATACATATTCGCCATTTTCGGCCATTCGTGATTGTTGAAATGTTCAAAATATTGCTTTACTAATTTTTCGTTGTCCAATGGCGTCATATTTTTTTGATTTTGGTTGTTACAAGAAACTAATGTAAAAATTGCAAAAAATAATATTGTTAGATGTTTCATCTTTTTGCTTGTTTTCCAGTTTTGTAGTACTATGCTTATAAAGTTTTTATTTTTCAATATTGAACGTTGCTTCGTAAACAGTTGTGTCGTTTTCATTGAACAAAATTCTTCTATTGTCCTTTTCATTTAATTCGAATTGGCTATTTACGGTGAATTTTGCTTCTGTAAACTTATAGCCGGTGACTATTGAAAAAGTAGCCGTGTATAACGTGTCCTTAATGATTGGTTGTAATTCCATATCATAGTCCCAACTCAATGGATTTTCATTTCCACGTATTCCAACTGATTGTATGTTATTAATCCCTTGCACATTTAGTTTTAGAATTACTGTTTTCTTACTTGACTTCTGAACGCAACTGGTCAAAGCAAAAAAACTCAAAAGTAGAATCACGTTTTTATTTCTTTTCATCTATTTTCCTTTTAGAAATTAAATAATCAATACCAAAACGACCTGAGCCAAGTGTCAAGGTATATAAGCTAACCCATAAAAAACCAAGAGCTGGTAAGGTGTTCCACATACCTTCATTCATTTGTTGCAAAAAAATTGCACCAAGCATTGTTGCTAAAATCAAAAAGGATGCAATTCGAGTCTGAAAGCCCAACAGCAAAAATATTCCACCAACTGCTTCACTAAAACCTGCCATCCAAGCAAAAAATACTGGAAACATTTTAAATATTCCTCCATAGTTTGCTACATCGCCCGGAAACCAAAATGCGACCTCAAATAAGCCTAAATTTTTTTCTGCAGGCGACCAAGGTAAACCAAATTTATCTGCACCAAAGCTTGAAGTCAATAAATAACCACAAACGATTCGGGGTATTGCTACGCATAAGTCTTGCCACCAAAAGGGTAATGCAAATGGTTTTATTATCTTTATCATTTACTCTATATTTTTTTGTTTTTGTCGTTTATTCTGCAGTTATTGCCTGACCGCTAACGGTTTCGGGCTTGGCGAAGGTGGCGATTTTTACCACAAATGTTTATACGAAGCACAAGCTTCAAATTTACGAAAAACTGTCATACGAAGCACTGAACCGCCACTTTTGCCAAGCCGTTGTTATGCGGTCGGCCTTCTTCGTTTCTTGTCTTTTATCTCATTTCATAACCAAAGTCATTGTACAGCAGTCGAGCAGTAAATCCTTTTGTCCCTTGAAATAATTCATTTAACAAAAAGGAAAATAATGAAAGCAAGCGTAAGTAAAATGTACGGAACACCTGAAGTATTCAACATTGAAGATGTCGCAAAACCTGTCCCGAAACATAATGAAGTCTTGGTTAGAGTTTATGCCGCCACTGTTACTGGCTCTGACCTTATGATGAGAAAAGGCAAACCGTATGTAGGCAGGTTATACCTGGGATTAAGTAAACCCAAAACAACAATACTCGGATTTGACTTTGCGGGTGAAATAGTGGAAACAGGAAAAGAGGTTACTTCATTCAAAGTTGGCGATAAAGTTTTTGGTGGCACTACTGTCCTCGGTTGTTACGCAGAATATACTTGTGTCAATGTGGATGATGTCATAACGACCATACCTGAAAATATCAATTATCAATCTGCAGCACCTGTGAGTGGAAGTGCTATTACTGTGATGAATTTCTTACAAGGTTTGGGTAAACTAAAGGCAGGAGATAAGCTATTAATTAATGGTGCTTCAGGAAGCCTTGGGACTTATGCTGTTCAGATTGCGAAGCATTTTGGTGCAGAAGTAACAGGAGTTTGCAGCACTACAAACATGAAAATGGTTAAGGAGTTAGGAGCTGATTTTGTGATTGACTATACAAGTGACGATTTCACAAAGAATGGCAAACAGTATGATATTATTTTTGATACAGTTGGAAAAATTACATTTTCATCTTGTAAAAACTCGCTTAGCGAAAAAGGCATTTATCTTTCGTCTGTTATAAGTATACCACTTTTATTGCAAATGATGAAAACATCTTTTTTTGGCAAAAAGAAAGTAAAGTCCTCATCAACTGGTATGTTGCCTACTAAAGTGCGTTTAAACTATTTACTGGAGCTCAAAGAATTGCTCAAAGATGAAAAGATAAAAACGGTACTTGACTATTCTTATCCCTTGTCGCAAATGGGAAATGCTCATAGATATGTAGAAAAGGGACACAAGAAAGGCAATGTAGTTATAGAAATAAACCATAATTATCAATTATCATATACAAAATGAAAAACAAAAACAATCCAATTGTAATTTATAACCCTAAGGTTATCGGCTCTTTTTTTCTTTTAGCTTTTATAGCCTATGGGTTTGGACGACACCTTTTTGAAAGCGAAATTGTTTCTGAAAAATATCTTGGTTCTGTGCTTATCGTCACAAACTCATTTATGGTTCTCTTTATTGGTTTATTATTTAGAAAAACTTTACAACAATACAGCGTTTTAGTTGGAAATATTTACCTGTTTACCAGAGTATTTGAGGCAATAGCTCTTGCAAGTATTGTATTAAATTTAATTCCTTCAATTAGTGTTTCTTATAATTACGGATATTCAATTGCAATGCTTGTTTTAGGACTTGGCAGTATTCCAATGTGTTTGACATTATTCAGGCAAAAACTATCGCCATCGTGGTTAGCAATTTGGGGAATGGTAGGGTACGCTGTTTTTGCTTTTGGATTTTTAATGGAGTTCTTTGGTAAAAAATGGAGTCTGTATCTTTTGGGACTTGGTGGTCTATGGGAAATAACTTTTGCTCTTTGGTTAATTATAAAAGGCGGGCGAAATAAAAAAATAACGAACCGCTGATATGTGTTTGGCAAATTGACAGTTCTGCTGCACCGCGGACACATTTGTTATGAATATATTTTTGGCATCCAAAATCACTTAAGACAAATTTGTAGCCCATTTTCTACAAGCTATTTTTGGCAATTCTTTTTCTAATTCTGCTCAAAGATTCGGGCTTAACACCGATATAACTTGCCATATGAAATTGTGAAACTCTTTGAAACAAGTCAGGTCTTGATTTCAATAGTTTTAAATATCTCTGTTCAGGTGTGTCGGTTTGGTAAGAGGTCATTAATTGTTGTTGTTCAGCAAAAGATTTTTCCACAACAACTCTGGCTAAGGTTTCAAATCGAGGAAACTTCTTAAATAATTCCTGAGCCTTTTGTTCGTTGCCGATGACCAATGATGTTTCTTCCATACAAACCAAATTATAAAATGATGGCGTATTTTGTGTTAATCCTGTCAATGAAATAACCCATTGTCCCTCAGTAAATAAATTGGTTGTTTTTTCCTCTCCATCAATCAGGCAATATTGTCGTAGGCATCCTTCTAGGATGAAATAAGTGTCAATTGAAGTTTGCCCTTCCTTAATTAAATAGGTGTTTTTCTTGACATTGGTTACTACCATTCCTTCTTCCAAAGCTTTTGCTTCGTCTTGGTTAAGGATGGTAATTTGAGAAAAGTATTTTACGATTTTATTTTCCATGCATGGTCTGTCTTTTAAGCTGCCGCATAACTAGTATTTACCCGCTACTTTATAGCGCCTATCCACCCCATTTTGGTTGGATAGGCGCTATTCGGTAGCGTATTTCTCAAATCAAACATACCCACCCTCATTCCTTTTTCACCGCTCGTTTTTCATCTACCACTTTTAGTTTCTTTTCTTCCACTGCTTTATTAAAGGTAGGAATCAGGGTATCAAAAATGCTGTCCAGTCGTTTGGATTCTTTATTGAAATGGGTATTCAATTCTTCAAAAACGTCTGTCATTTGTTGGGCCGGGCGGCTGTCGCTGGAGGTTACAAAATCCACCAGGCACCCATAGCGCTCTAGCAATTGGTTGGGAAAACGCAGCGGGTCGAGGCCGGTTTTTATTTTGGAATTGATCAGCGTGTCTTCTATGGCCGAGAGGGAATCGAGCAGGGGTTGCGAAACCTTTTTCAAGTCGTTCACCAGCGTGGTATCGCTGAAGCTGCCAAGGAAGTCGCTCACCTGTTTTTTCACGCTGCGTATCTGCACTATCTTTTTTACCAGTGCGTCCTGCTTGCGGTTTATTTTCATGGTCAGGTCAAATTGTGCTTGCAAGTCCTCTTGCGTTGCGCTCACTTTCGGATTCAGCTGAATGCTGAACATTTCCTCGCCTACTTTCTTACCCCCTACAAACAAAAGCACCTTGTACTTGCCGGGCAAGGCTTTGGGGCCGCGCAGCTGACCCGTGTTCCAGTAGCCCGCTTCTGGCAGCTGGCTGCTGGGGTAGTGCATGTCCCAAACGAAGCGATGCATGCCGGCTTGCGCATTCAGCTGCCGCCCGGAGGAGGGTTTAGTTGGGTGGAAGAAGTTTTTTTCTTCCCCCTCTACAAATGGTTTTCCATCCGGATTTGTTTTGCTCGAAAATGAAAGGATGCTGTCACCTTTCTCCGTGTAAAAGGTCATCCTGATTTCTTCTTCGCTTGTTTTTTTCAAGTAGTAATTTACCAGCACCCCGTTGGGCGCGTTGGTTCCTTCAGCAAGTTGGTTTTGTGCTGCGCGCTCTTCACTTATTTGTCGGCCATCTATGCGCAGGGCAGTGTTCGGCTGAAACAAATAACTCTCAGAAGTAGCTATGGTGGAGTTCAATTGATACAGCGGAGTAAGGTCGTCCAGCACCCAAAAGGAACGACCGTGGGTGGCTATCACCAGCTCCTTCAAGTCTTTTTTTACCTGCATATCCCACACGGGTGTCATAGGCAGATTTAGTTTTAGCGATTGCCACGTGTCGCCATTGTTGAATGAAACCGACACGCCCGTTTCGGTGCCGCAATAGAGCAACCCTTTGCGGTTAGGGTCTTCGCGGACACAACGGGTGTAGTCGTTGGCTCCAATTCCACTCGTAATTTTTGTCCATGTCTTGCCGAAGTCTGTCGTGCGGTAGAGGTACGGTTTTGTGTCGTCAACACGATAGCGATGAGCCGCTATGAAACAAGTTCCTGCATCGAACACGGAGGGTTCTATGATGCTGATGGTGGTCCACTCGGGCAATCCAGCAGGGGTTACGTTATTCCATGTTTTGCCATTGTCGTTGCTTAGGTGCACCAGTCCATCATCGCTGCCCGCCCACAGCAGGCCTTGCTGCGCGGCAGATTCTGCAAAGGCGTATATGGTACAATAAATTTCAGCACCGGTATTGTCAGGCGTTAGCACACCGCCACTTTGCAACTGCTTGGAGGGATCATCGCGAGTGAGGTCGGGCGATATGGTTTCCCAACTCATACCCCCATTCATGGAGCGGTGCACATGGTTGGAAGTGCAGTAGAGCAGGTCCTTATTCCATGGAGAAATGGCTATTGGAAACGTCCAAGCGAAACGGTACTTCCAGGTATTGCCGCCCCATCCATCATTTATCATGGGATGAACGTTTACATACTTGTTCTGCTCATTTTTTTGGTCATGCCTACTCAGAATGCCATCGTATTCGCCACCGTAAGTAACGGCAGGATTGCCGGGTTGCGGAACGATGTAACCCGCCTCGCCACCAGCCACATTTTTCCAATCTCTGTTGCCAATACTGCTGCCATAAGTGCGCGTGGCAATGCTGATGGAACCCCAGTCCTGCTGGCCGCCAGAGGCATGGTACGGAAAGTCGTCATCCAGATTCACGTGGTACAGTTGTGCTGTCGGAATTTCAAGATCGGTAAAGGTTCGGCCTCCGTTGAAGGTGACAGAAGCACTGCCATCATCACCCAAAATAAAATTTTGCGAATCGTTTGGATTGATCCACACTTCATGACAATCGCCATGCTCGACACTGATGGTGCTATAGGTTTTTCCTCCGTCAATGCTTTTCATTAGATCAAGATTGCAGACATATACCACATCTTGATTGTTAGGGTCTACAAACACTTCGCTGAAGTACCATGGGCGTTGGGTAATGTCGTTGGACTTGGAGACCAGCGACCATGTTTTTCCGCCATCATCGCTGCGGTACATGCCAGGCGTTTTGCTTTCTATCAGCGAATAGATCCTGTTGGGGTTAGTGGCAGATACCGCAGAACATATTTTTCCAAGCACACCCTTGGGCATTCCGGGATTTTGCGACAGCGATTTCCACGTATCGCCACCATCGGTGCTTTTGTACAACTCGCAGCCGGGGCCACCGCTGTCCAGTTTCCAGGGCTTGCGGTTCACCTGCCAAAGCGATGCATACAGAATGTTAGGGTTGGTAGGATCGAAGTCAATATCAATGGCACCCGTGCTGTCGTTTTTAAATAAAATGTTCTTCCAAGTAACGCCTCCATCAGTAGTGCGGTACACACCGCGCTCTTTGTTTTTACCAAACATTTTTCCCATAACAGCAGCGTACACCACATCCGGATTTTTGGGGTGAATGATGAGGCGACCTGTGGCCGATGCGTCCATTTTCAGCATGTGTTTCCATGATTTTCCGGCATCGTCCGATTTGTAGATGCCATCGCCCATAATAGCAGTGTTGCGAATAGCAGCTTCGCCCATGCCCACATAAATGATATTGGAATTGCTGGGTGCTACGGCCAGCGCACCGACAGATGCGGAGGTGAAATTGGAATCTGAAATACCAAACCAATAGTTGCCACCATCGGTGGTTTTCCACACGCCACCGCCTGTTGCGCCCATGTAGTAGGTAAGGGGATCATTCAATACGCCACTCACCGCAAGGCTTCGTCCACCTTGATAGGGGCCTATGCATCGCCACTTCATGCCTGCATAAAGTTGCGGAGGATAGGTAGCAGCTGCGGCAGCAGGTGCCGCTGATTTAGCAGGTTGTTTTTTCTGCGCTAATAATGGGGCAATGCAGAATAGCCACAGAATAAACACGATGGTTAAGCGATATAACATGGTGATTTGGTTTTGACGAATATATGTGTGTTGCGAGCCGCAGTAAACACCTGTGTGATTATCCGTTGCGCAGATTCTTCACTGCGTGACGAACCTAATTTAACCACTGAACCGCCAATTTTTTGCAGGTGCTGTTAGCGGTTGTTCTATTTTTCCTTTACGACAGTTATTACTTTATCCCTAATCTTTCTTGCCGTTTGAATTATGTTCAAATCGACACTATCAGCAGTATCGATAAAGTTTGAACTATTTATTATGAGGCAATCCACTATTTCATTGTTTTTCTTCTTGATTTTGAGTATCCCATATTTCTGCTTTGGCCGACTAATATCAACTATTTCGTAAAATACTGAGGCTACGTCTCTGAAATCAATAATTTCAGACTTCAAAAAATCTCTCACTATGACCGTTTTATTTAACTTGTTTATTTCTAGTGCACCACGCCACGGGTTCCAAAGAGATAGCACGATTATGTAGCCAAACCATCCAAGCAATATCCCTCCGATTAAAAACATGAATAAAAAGTCAAAAGTGAAAATTTTAGCTGTTGAAAAATTGCGCGTGGAGATATAGAGGAAAAGTGCTCCAAAAAGAACCCCCAGTAAAGGCATCACATTACCAATTATATCCGAAAACGAAAATCTATATGTAATACGAAAATTTATTTCAGTTTCGTTCAACCAATACTTACCGATTCGATTTTTCATAAAAACAAATTTCTCATTTGCAATCTGGTGAATAACCGCTAACGTTTTGCAGGTGCTGTTAGCGCAAGTTATGCTTTCAATAATTATTTTCTTGTCGATGTGTTAAGTACCATTGTCCTTCTATTTTATTAAACTCCATTTCAAATGAAAATACACATCCCTTGCAATAAGTTCCAAAAAAGAATTTTAAACTATCTTGAACAATTGAAACGCTATCATCCGTATTATTCATCTCTATTCTAAAGTCCAAGGTCATAAGCACCCAACTATCCTTTGTCCATTTACGTTCTTCTTCATAATCTTGATACTGTCCACTAATTGGAAACTTTACATTTGATATTTGAAATGCAGAGTCATTCATAAATTTTTCATAAAAGATCTTGAAGTCGTCTGCTGCAAAGACATACTTTTTTTGGTCTTCACGCTCTTGCCTCTCAACAGTCACAGATTCTTTCTTGCCATTTGATTTATTGTCAAGATGGCAAGAAAGAAAAAAAAGTGTTGAGAATATTATTATTAAATGCTTCAGTGTCATTTTACAATTGGCACTAACGTTTTGCAGATTTGCGATGGGCGAGTTTTTTAGCACAAATCTTTATGCGGAGCACAAAACTTTCGGCTACTATAAATCTGTCAAGCGGAGACGAAACCCCGCCTATTGCCAATGTGCTGTTAGGTGTAGCCTTTCTTCTCATCGTTTGTGTCCGCTAAAACCTGTCGAACAACCGTAAAAGTATGACTTGCTTTTAGTTGTCAGTCCTTGTTTATTAAATATTTCTTCGGCTTTCTTTGCATTGTCGAATTTGTCTGTGTAACGCCAAAGCATTTTGTATTCTGTTGGGTTTCCGAGTAAGAGCTTGCCGAGAACTGGAATTATTCGTCCCAAGTAAAAGCTATAAAGTTGCTTTAAGATTTTGTTTGTAGGTTTTGAAACTTCGATAAACGAAAATTGTCCGCCAGCTTTTAAAATTCGCTTTGTTTCTGTTGCTAATACTTGCAATTGTTCGGGGTCAAAAGTTTTTAATCCAAAAGCACAAATTACAATGTCGTAAAAATTACTTGGCAAGTCGCTTTTCAAAATGTCCTGCTGCAAAAGCAACACATTGTTGTCAAAGTGTTGCTCACTTTTTTTCTTTGCGTTTTTAAGCATTTCAGTTGAGAAGTCGAGTGCTGAAAGTTTAGCATTAGGAAATTTATTTTTTACTGCTCCCCAAGTTTCTCCCATTCCTGTCAGCAAGTCGATAATTTCAATTTTGTCGGTTGTCGATTGAAAGGGTTCTAAAAACTGCGTCCGCCAGCGAATTGAAAAGCCAAAAGAAGTTATGTAATTCATTCGTTCATACGAACTACTCATTCTGTTAAATAGTCCTTGTACATAGATAGGGTTGTAAATATTATCTTCCATTCAAAACCAATTTCCATTTGTCAGTTTCTGCAAATTCTTTTATTATGTTGTTTCTGTCAATAAGAAGGTTGCGTAAATATTTTGTCAAAATAAGTTTGTTAAACAAGTTTCCTAAAATTCCAAAAGGCGATTGAAATTCAAAAATGTCTGTCATTAATATTTTATTCTCAATTTGTTCAAATTTATGTTCGTGATAAATAGATTTGAAAGCACCTTTTATTTGTTCGTCTCTAAAATAATTTGGTTTGTCAAACGCAGTAATTTTTGAAGTTAGTTTTTGTCTTATTCCAAAATGAGTTCCTTGCCAAGTTACAGTTTCATTCAAGTTTATTAATCCCGAAGTAATTCCTTCGATTGCTTCTTCATTTGTTTTAGCTGTCGAAATTTTGTGTAAATCAATACTTCGTGATAGGTCAAAACAAATATCTAATGTTGAATTAATTATCGTTTTTAGTTCAATTTTTGGCATCAGTTTCGTTTCTGTTGTCGTGTCGTTTGTCGGTTTCGTAGCCTTACCACTAACGTTTTGGGGGTTTGCGATGGCGGGGTGTTTTAGCACTAAACTTCATTCGGAGAACTGAACTTCCACTAACCACAAATGTGTCTGTGAAGCACGGAACCCCCGCTATCGCAAACCCCATGTTAGCGGCTGGTTTACTTCTCTCAATGAAGTCGTGTCGGTCAATGTTCGCAGTCATTATATTAGTTATTACGCTTCTCTAAAATGTCGTTTATGATTGTCAAAATTTTCCCTGTCCCGATTACTGTTGCACCTTCTCTAAACTCATACATCATTCCTTCAGTCAACTGATTTTCGTAAAACTGAGGTGAGAGAATTCTGATTTTTGCTTTTACCGTATCACCAGGATAAACGATGTCTTTGTCTATAAAAATTTGCTGTCCCGAAGTTTGCATTTCGGTAAAGTCAAACTTTACTTGTGGTCTGTATCCAGATTGAGCAGGAGTTTTTCTTCCACCTTCTTCTGTCGTCCGATATTTTAGTTCAGCAATGAAGTCCGCTTTGCTAAACTCCTCTCCGTAATAAGTCAGAATGTTTTGCTGAATTTTGTCAAAGTCGCTTTCGTTACAAAACTGTGTTGAAATTGAAATCATCTCTGCTATTGAACTCCCTGCCTCATGTCGCCAAGCATTTAGTTCCTTTGTCATATCAAGTTTCTTACTGTCAATTTTCTGAACTAACAGAGGTGAACCGTAATAGTCTTTCAACTCCGCAACAAAGTCAGCGATTAAAGTTTGGTTGAAAGTTGTCCAGTCGTTCATGGCGTTTAAAAATAACTCTGCAAGCTCTCTGGTCTTATGAACTGACGTGTCAAGGTCAACTAACCTCCAAAGTGGTCCGTAAGTCGTGATTGGTCTGTTCATTTCTTGCTTTCAGTTGATGTTGGCACGGTCGTCAAAACTTGCCGCTAACTTGTATATACCCGCTACTTTATAGCGCATATCCACCCGATTTTGGGTGGCTAGGCGCTATTCGTTTGCGTATTTCTCAATAACTTATTCTAGAATTTTTTCTCTGCACACCTCCGCGCAATCCTCTGCGAACCTCTGCGATACCCACCCCTAAAAATCCACCTGCAACTTCGCCCTTATCCCGTACTTCACTATGTTGGGATTGTCGAGGTAGCTGAGCCTCCAGATGAAGTCCACGCGCAAGACTTTGAAAATATTTTCTACCCCGATAGCGGCTTCCACAAAAGGCTTGGAAAGGATATAGATATCGTCCTTGCCATCGTAGTCGAAGTCGCGCGACAGGATTTTGTCGTTGTTCAAATCGTAACCACCCACTACTGCTTTTGCGCTGGCTACCTCCCGCCACTTCAGCCTGCGCATGAGCGGAATTTTGTTTAGAAACAAACCCTCTGCATGGTATTGCACCCAGGTGCTGGCCCATTTGTCGCTTACAAACTCGAAGAAGTTCATGGTGTTGTAAGAGGCCTCGTCATAAAAGAAGGTCTCGTTGCCTTGGTGCATCATCAGCAGCGGATAGGGCAGGTTGCCAAATATTCTCCCCGCCTCCACTTGCACCTTCAGGTAGCCAAAAGGCCCAAAGCGCAGCTTGTCGGACACGCGAGCCACTAGTTTTTGATAATCAAATTCGTTGCCCAACACACCGGGCAGGCTTTGGTGAAACTGCACCTCCAGCGTTGGATATTTTGTTCCAAGACTGATGCGCTCAAATTCACCATAAACGAATTTTTCTTTGTAAGCAAAGCGCGTGTACAGACTTACTTCGGAGGTGATGAGGTAACTGATTTGCTGTTGCTCGGTCAGTTCCGGTTGCAGCCTTACGTATTTATAAGTGCTACCCGCTGGCTTCAGCACACGGTGTGTGAAAAAGAGTTTGTTGCTTAAGCCGTAGAGCCACTCGCGCTCTATGTTGCCCGTCAGCTCGGTTACATCGGTCAGTTTGTTGGCAGGATTTCGCCTGAACAAGGAAGACAACACATTGTCTTGCCGGAAGGCGCCTGCTGCTTGGCCCAGTTGCTCCATGTCGCGCTTGGCATTGGCCGCTATGGACATACGCGGATTCTTCTGCAATACATATAGGAAGCCGCCTGAGTACTTGAACCGCTCATCGCGAAAGCCATACGCAGCATAGCCTTCGAGCATTAGTTTTTTGCTGAATGCATTGCTGGTGCGTCCACCCAGGCGTATGCGGTTTCCTTCTATCGGGTTGAAACTGTAGAGGGTGTAGTAGAGGCCTAATTCGAAATTGCCCATCACGCGGTATCCGTTTACGAATAGGTTGATGATGTCCGCCACGGTTTTGAACTGCGGCAAATTCTTGAGCGTGTCTACCATGTGGTAGATGCGCTGCTCTTTGTCAGTAAGCTCTATGTGCCGCGTTTTGTCCCAGTAGGCCTCATCAAAGTCACCGGCATTTTCATTTACTATCACGTCAGAAAATCCATCGAAGAAGGATTCTTCTTTCGGCTTGTTGATGGTGAAGTTGCGGTACGTGGTGGTCTTGCGTCCATACATACCCATCTTTTTTTCGGTGATGTTCAGGTCCACTACCGTCTCCTCGCGGGTACACATCCACACTTCTTTCTCCACCTCGTTGTACTCCTGTTTGAATTGCATGGACTTCACCCAATTGATGTTGGCGTCCTCGGCAATGGTGCCATCCACACTCTTCACCGCATAAGTGGTATCGTTGATCCACATTTCTCCAAAGAAGAGGAGCTCCGCTTTTCTGCGCGGAAAGAATTGCAGTTTGTAGCACCACTTGCCATCCACCCAGCCGCTGTCCACCAAGTCATAATCATAGAAGCCCAGGCAATAGGCCGAAATAGGACTGGTAAAACTTTTTCCGAATACGATTATCTCATTGTCGTACACATTGGTGTTTTGGTACATATCGCCCAAAAACTGGTTGATGGATTCGTTTTCTACACCGCTCACCTTGGTGGCTTTCACCACTTCTTTTTTGTGTTTCGGATCGCGCGTGTACGTGTAATCGCTAATGGACTCCGTCATGAAAACAGGGAGATAAGGCTTCTCGCCAGTGGTGTCCACACCATCAAAAATAAAGTCGAAAGGCTTGAGTATTTTCCTGTCTTGGAATTTTTCGGAGATGTTGTTCAGGTCAAATTCTACTTTGTTGTACACCTCATACTCGTAGGAGTCTAACTTTTCCTTGTTGTTGATCTTCTTATTGCGGAGCACTTTTTTCACCAGTGCAATAGCAGGGTTGGGACCGTCATCAGGGCGGATGACTACCACCACCGAATCGTTTGTCATTTCAGCAAGTTCAAAATTGATGACCAGTGTTACGCCTTGCTTCACCCTTACCGTCTTCGTTTGATAACCAATGGTGAAGGCACTTAGCGAGTCGCTGCTGTAATACGTTTCTATCTTGTAGTTGCCATCCAGGTCAGTAGTGGCACCGCTCTTGGTACCAACAAACATCACCGAGGCAAACGGCATAGGCTCTTTCGTTTTGGCATCCGTCACCTTGCCAGACACGATGCTCTTTTGGGCCAAAGCTCCCAAAGAGAACATGAAACAAATGAGTAGAAAGAGTAGTTTTTTTCCTTGCATTACGAGCAAGCGAAGAAACGGAAAAAGGTGAGTGGTATTTAGAACCGTGCACAACTAAAAATTCAACAATGTTATGCTTACTTCAACGCTGCGATTGGAAGAAGAGTGATCGGTTTAGTGCGAAGAATTATCGTTGTCTTTGTTATCGTTACAATTCGCTGGGTATATCCCTTTTCTCATATTATCCAATGTTTCTTTAGCCTCGGTATCAGTTGGATTGGCCATGGTTGCTTTTAGCGCATCACGGTAGCAGGGTTGTTCATGGTAAATAATGTCTGCAAAGGTTGTGGCGGGCGTCAACCGGAACAACAAAGCAAATGCAAAGAGAATGGATGCCCTTCTGAAGTAATTTCTTTTCAGTACGAATGGCTGATCCTTGAGTAGAATAAAGATAAGTAGGGCAACAAGCACAGTAACTATCAAACCCGCATTCAGGATAGTGTGTGAGAAGTTCCAGAACTGCCACTTGAACATCAGACCAAGGCACAGCATGGCTAGCGAGAGTCCACCGAATACTGCCAGCACGGTTGACTTAATAGTTGTGTTTGTATAAGCTGTTCTTTTGAAAAGGTCGCGGCCTTTTATGTTTTGCAATAGCGCAAAAGCAAAAGGATAGTAAAGAATGGCAAGGCTGCTCATGCCAACCACAACCAGAATGCCTGCAAAAGGCCATTGCATTTTCTTGAACAGTACGCCCGTAAAAACGAAGAACCAAAAAACGCCTTCTAACTTTTTCATTGTCTGAATTGATTGGTTACGGAAATGAAAAGGCCTAACAGATAAGTTTCGTTGTTAGTATTCTAGGGAAATCTATTTTGACTGTTTCCACTCTTCAAACCCTTGCAACCCGCACTTCAGCCAACTCAGGTATTCGTCTTTGTTGGGTGTATAGCCAACAGGGAATGTTAGCAATTTTTCATCAGGTGTAATGAGACAATAAAAGGGTTGTGAGTTGCTGTTGAATGTTTCTATTTCGAAAGCAGCCCAGCGGTCGCCATAGGTTTCTATCTTCTTTGTCTTGCCGGTTTTGGCTGATGTGAATGTTTCTCTTTCCAATGCTGGTAAGTCTTGGCGATCGTCCACATAGAGCGATGCAACGATGTAGTTTTCGTTAAGCACTTGCAACACATCTGGCTCTATCCAGACATGCTCTTCCATCTTACGGCAATTGACACATGCATATCCGGTGAAGTCAATAAAGATCGGTTTGTTTTCGGCTTTGGCTCTTTCTAAGGCAAGCAAATAATCGTGCTCACAATTGATGTTGTGCGGACAGTCTTTCGGATATATCCATGAGTAGCCAACAGGAGGAGCAAGGCCACTTAATAATGGCAATGAATGATAGGTTTGGTAGCGTTCATCATATCGAAATCCTGCACACAGATAGATGACCCAACTAATGACGAGCACCGCAAACGAGACTCTGAAAAAGGAAAGCTTTTTCAATATGCTGTCATGAGGAAATTTGATTTTGCCTAGTAGATAAATTGCCATCAAGGCGAAGATGATGATCCACAAACCCATGAAGAGTTCATACTTGAGAAAGCCCCAATGATCTACCAAATCAGCATTGCTCAAGAATTTGAGTGCAAGCGCCAACTCAGCAAAACCCAAAACAACCTTTACTGAATTGAGCCAACCGCCTGATTTAGGTAACGACTTGAGCATTCCCGGAAATGCAGCAAAAAATGCAAACGGGATACCTAATGCCAAACCAAAACCTCCCATGCCTGCGGTAAGCTGAATAGCCCCGCCATCTTTGGACAGCGAGCCTGCAAGCAGCGAACCCAATATGGGGCCTGTGCATGAAAAGGAAACGATGGCCAAGGTAGCTGCCATAAAAAACGAACCAAGCAATCCGCCCACATTAGAGGACTGATCCATCTTGTTAGCAAGGCTACTTGGTAATGTGATTTCAAAATATCCGAAGAATGAAATAGCAAAAACCACGAAAACAATGAAGAAGAAAACATTTAGTGGTACGTTGGTAGAAATATTGTTTAGAATGTTCTCGTCTATCTGATCAAAAATGTGGAATGGCAAACTGAGAACGATGTAAATGAGAAAAATGAATGCACCATAAATGACTGCATTGGTTATGCCCTTCTTTCTGTTTTCACTTCCTTTGGTAAAGAAACTAACTGTAAGCGGTATCATCGGGAAAACGCATGGCGTGAGCAACGCCACTAGACCGCCTAAAAAACCTAGTAAGAAAATTTTCCATAAACTGCTGCCTTCTGCTGGTGCAGCCGATTGAATGCTGCCACAATCATTGATAATTGGGTTTTTAAGATCTATGGTTGGAATGGAATATTGAAACTTGGCAGGAGTAGATGGTGTATTCTTCAATGGGTCATACTCCACTCCAACACCCGTCTTCAAATCAATCTTAAAATTTTCGCTGAATGGCGCACAAACTTCTTTGCACACCATACCTTTTATTTCTCCTGTTATTTCAGTGAGTGCAGCATCTTTAATGGTGATGCGCTGTTTGAATTCAGCATTCCTTTCAATAGTGTATACATCAGTTGCAAAGTCCTTGTCGTAGTGTTTGTTGGCCGCAGGCATTTCAGAAATACTTCCAACTGTTTGGTACTTTTCACTTGCTGTCAATAGCAATTCCGTTGGCATTGGCCCATCACTCATGTTGATGGCTGAGTAGACATGGTAGCCTTCTTCTATCACTGCCTTTGCTACAATTTCAAATTCTGTATCAGAAATTTTTGTGGCGGTATAAGTCCATTGCAATGGCTGAATAATACCACCTGATGGAGCTATGCTGCCTTCACTTTTGGTGGTGTCGGCAGCTGGAGTTTCAGCTGCGCTACCTTTTGGAGAAACCATTACGGTGAACACTTCAGGGTCAGGAAAAATGCAACGCTCATCATTGCACGCCATGTACTGTATTTCTCCAGAAACGGTGAAGGGCTTATCCGAATTGATTTTGATTTTCTGTTTAAAAACTGCTTTGCTTTCAAAGTAGTTCAGATCCATTTCGAAGTTAGGATCGTAGTGAGTGATGTATTTGCCTTCACTCACTTTGCCTGCCATTTTGAAATCCTTTGAGGATTTAAGAACAAACGTGGTAGGTATTGGACCAATGGCATCTTCCTTATCAGAAAGTTTTGTGGCATACACGTGCCAAGTAGGTTCTATGGTACAACTGGCTACTATTTCCGCTTCCTTTTCATTGATGATGGTGGCGCTGAAGGTCCACTTTACAGGATCGAAAATTTGTGCGCTGGTCAATAGAGCAACTACTACAAATGCCGCGGTCAGGAAAATTGCTTTGAATCTCATGGTTAAAAATCGGATGTCGGTGTCTGGGCCAAATGTACTTGCAGCCTGAAAAGGGGATTTGGGCTTAAGCACTTCGCCTTGGAATTTCAAAAGTGAATAGTCGCTCCGATTTAAGAAAAATTACAAACTCTCGAATAAATGTTTCTAAGTGTGAAATACCCAACAAAAGGGCTGTTAATGGCGCTACCTGCTGTTTGTCCAACTTCTAGTACAATCAAAAGAGCCCCATGTGCCATAGGAAAGGGTTCAAAATTTTTCTCCTCTCGTTGGTCTTCCAACACACTTCCGTGAGCATTGGTTTAGGATTCCAAGGTAAGCGCGTGGAGGCGGAAAAGCGCTGGTAAATCAGCAACTCAACCGAAGTGCTTGCTCTGTGGTGGGTTCTATTTTGAATTCATTGGAAATGCGATAACCCACCACCCATGCAATTTTTCCTGCTGACTCCACTACAAGGACTTTGTGCTTTTCGGTCAGTGCCACTTTCTGATTGATGAGAAAATCGCTGAGCTTTTGCTTGCCGCTCATGCCCAGTGGAATGAAGCTGTCGCCCTGCTGCCAAATGCGAAGCGTGAGCGGCCAAGTCAGTTTGGTGAAGTCTAAAATGGCCTCATGACTATCGGCAGTGAGTGTAAAAGGTGCGGAAACCAATTCACCTTTCAAATGAACAGGTGAATGAATCTCGAAGGGTGCTTGAGGTATAGACAGCAAAATTTCAGGCAGTGCATCACGCCTAGTAATCAAAAAATGTTCTCTGTCGCGCAGTAAAACATGCGACTTGCTGAGCAGCTGCGCACCTGTTGCAGCATCACATAACCCATGTGCCTCGGCTGTTTGTGTTGAGTGAAATCCATAAGGCTTCAACAAATACCACAACAGGGTTTTGGGTGCTTGGTGCTGCGCGACCCAATGGACAGAAAATTTTACAGTGCCGTTTTCACGTTGTAACTCTGTTGCTATTTCAGCTTGCAATGCGCTCTCAACCAACAGTTCCATCTCCCCAAACAATTCAGCGCGAGTTGCAAGAGTGTTCACTACATCAACATTTATTTTTTCAAGTATGGGCATTACATCATGCCGAATAAAGTTACGCATGTAGTCCGTTTTTTGATTGGTACTGTCTTCGCGCCATTCCACCTTATTGGCTTTGGCATAGGCCGCTATTTCCTCTCTGCTCATGGCAAGCAATGGGCGAAGAATATTTCCCTGCAACAATTTCATTCCTCGGAGGGCAGCTAATCCGCCACCTCTAATGAATTGGTGAACGATGGTTTCAGCTTGATCATTTTTGTGGTGCGCTGTAACGATGTATTTCGCATCAGCTTCAAGTCTAATTTTTTCAAACAAATCATAGCGCACTTTTCTTGCATACTCCTGAATGCTTTGTTGTGCAGCTTCACTTTCCTTGTGCGCATCCACTTTTAGCAAATGCATAGTCAGCGCATTTCGCTCCGCAAATTCTCGAATGAATTTTTCATCACCATCACTTTCATTGCCACGCAAGCCAAAGTTGACGTGGGCAATTTGAAATTTGATTTTGTTCTGAATGAGTAAAGCGCATAGCACCATGCTGTCAAGTCCACCACTAACGGCTGCTATTGCAGTGTTGTTATCATGCAACAGGTTCGAAAAATTTGCTGTGGGGTACTTCATGAGTGAAGCTCATTAAAGAAATCGGCAACTGAGTATAGCAAGATCATCATAGTAGGGAGCCTCGCCTCGGAAGTCGTTCAGTGCTTGCATGATTATTTCATTCAGTTCACTCATGCTGTCATCGAAGTAAGAAAGTATAAGTTGTTCCAAACGCTCAGTGCTGAATTCTTCGTTGTCCGTGTTTTCTGTTTCTACCAGTCCATCTGTGAAACAAACAATGATCGAGTTGGGGCGAATCTTTACTTCTCCTTCCAGCACTTTCGGAAGTTCTTCAAACATGCCTAGCCCAATGGTGCCCAACTTTAATTGCTCTGTATATCCGTTCACATCAGCCAACACGGGCGGGTTATGCCCACAGTTGACATAGTGCAGCATGCGGGTCGATTTTTTATACACTGCAAGAAAGAGGGTGATGTATTTCTCGCCTCTTGCAGAGCGCATTACTTGTTCGTTCAACTCGCGCACTATATCCACTAAGTCGCCCGGGTGGTAAGAAAAAATGCTGCGTATGTAGGCCTGAAAATTGGCCATCAGAAAAGCAGCGCTCACTCCTTTGCCAGAAACATCGGCCATACAAAACATCACTTCATTGTCATTCAATTCCATGAAGTCGTAATAGTCTCCACCCACTTGCTGATGTGCACGATAAAATGCGCTTACTTCATACGTCTCGTTGTTGGGTAAATGATGCGGAAGCAATATGGCCTGCATCTCTGCGGCCAATTCCAATTCCTTTTTCACACGTTCCTGTCTCAGACTTTCTTCCTGCAATCTGCGATTTTGAATGGCTACAACGAGCACATTGGTGAGCGTTTGTATGAACCTCATGTGTTTCACCACAGGACTCATTTTTATCTCATCACCCTCATCACCGGCCAGCAGGTAGGCTATCGTTTTCTCATTTTGTTGGATGGGAATACTTAAGTCAAACGAGCCCTTTGTTGCGTTAGTGGTGAAATTGATTTCTTTCAATTGCTGAAAAAAACTTTCATCAGTTATTTCAGGAACACCTTGGTTGATACCAAACTTCAGTATGCATTTCCATTTTTCTTGTTTGGCAAAAAGAATAAGTCGGTCGATAGAGAGTTGAGTGCGCAGGATGTTCTCGTAATGCTGAAGCAACTCCTCCACACTCAGGTTCGAATTGATAGCCACAGTCATATCCAGCAGCGCATTCAATTTGAAGTCACGTTGTTTTATTTTTTCCTTATCGCGGGTTGATTGGGGCATTCGGCTAGCAAAAATTGTCTTAGTTCCTTTTCAAATTTGCCACAGCAAATGTTGAACACACAATGCAGTATTGAACGCGGCTACAATTGAAATAATCAACAACCTTAGTCAACACTGCACAAACACTTACTTATCGAGTAATTTTTTTACAGCGATCATCTCCCGCCACTTTTGTCGAGCTTCTTCTGCGGGGCTTCCCAAGTAGGTTTTGCCCGCTTCCAAGTCACTTCCAACACCGCTTTGGCCAAAAACAATTGCGCCATTTTTCAGCCGGACATCACTTACTACACCCACCTGGCCCCAGAGTATTACGTTGTCTTCAATTATCACGCATCCAGCAATTCCCACTTGCGCAGCAAACAAGCAATTCTTACCTATCACCGTGTCGTGACCAATGTGCACGTGGTTGTCTATTTTGGTACCAGCCCCTATGCGTGTATCGCCCGAAACCCCTTTGTCAATCGTGCATGAAGCACCAATTTCTACATTGTCTTCTATTTCTACGCTGCCACAACTGTGCATTTTCTCGCGACCCTCAGCTCGTGATTTGTAGTAGAAAGCATCGCTTCCAATCACTGCATTTGCGTGCACGATACAATTGTTTCCAATGTTCACATGGTCGTATAAAACCACTCCGGGATGGATGATGCAATTGTCTCCAATGTGGATATGACTTCCCATAACGACACTTGGGTGAATGCTGCAGTTGTTGCCTATCTCAACTTTTTCACCTCTAGCGGTCTCACTCATTTTCCAAGGGGAAAAGTGGCGGGTGAGTTTGTTGTAATCTCTGCATGGATCATCGGAGAAAATCAAGACCTTTCCTTCCGGCCTTGCCACTTTTTGATTGATTAAAACTGTGGTGGCTGCGCAATTCAATGCTTTGTCGTAGTACTTAGGATGATCCACAAATACGAGATCACCCGCGGCTACCTTGTGAATTTCATTGATGCCCGTTACTGCAAAGTTTGGATCGCCATCGAATTCGCATTGAATGATTGCGGCAATAGACGCAAGAGTTTGAGAAGGGATAAGTTTCATTTTGCCTGTCTGAAATAGTGTGGCGAAGAAAAAAGCATTTAGGGTTTTTTCGTCATAAAGAATATCTGATAAGAATAGAATTGGGCTTAGTCATCCAACTTTTGCCCATTTTCCTGCATCTTGCGCTCAACAATTACTATTAATTTTTTTTCATGAAAAAACTTTTACTTATCGCGTTTGCATTTTCTTCATTGGGTGCGTTTGCGGAACTGCATTTCACCTTTTGCAATCCTGCTACAAAGGAATTGAAGATAAAAAACTTTGGTGCATCGGCTGTTGATATTTCTACCTATCGCCTGTGTTCTAGTTTCGAATACCAAACATTGAATCAAGCTGGAGTAACCATCAACAGTGGTGATTTTAACTTGAGTGCTGGAGAAGAAGTTTACATTACTTGGAGTGGTGCTAGTTCGGGTTTTACGCCTGCACAGGACGACATGGGCCTCTATCTGCCCTCTGGAAGTTTTGGAATTTCAGCTAACATGGTTGATTTTCTGCAGTGGGGCGCAGGCGATCAAGGTCGCGAGGATGTGGCTGTAATGGGTGGATTGTGGACGGAAGATTTTTTTCTTTCTACTCCTGGTCCTTACTACTACATAGGCGATGGATTAACCAATGGCTTTGTACAATGGTCGCTATCACCACCCGGTGGCGACCCATACACAGGTGTGCGTATCAATGAAGTAGATCCTGATCAGCCCAGCGCTGACAGTGGCGAATTCATTGAGCTTTTTGGCGAGGCCGATGCATCACTGGATGGTCTAGTGGTCGTGTTTTTTCAAGGCAATGGTGGTGATGCTTCATACGCTGCGTATGATTTGGATGGGTATGCACTGGATGCAAATGGTTTTTTTGTTATAGGCAACTCAGGTGTTGCAGGAGCGGAGTTGAATTTTCCTGCTAACTCATTGCAAAATGGTGCTGATGGCATTGCGATATATGTGGGTGCTGCTGCTGATTGGCCAAACGGAACATTGGCTACGGCTGTGGGTATAGTAGACGCAATGGTATACGGAACGGATGATCCGGAAGACACTGGTTTGCTCGCTATTCTTACTCCCGGCCAGGCCCAACTGAATGATGTAGGCAATTCTGGCCAATCATTCTCACGTGTACCTGATGGTGGTGATGCGCTAGTGACAAGCAATTATGCGGTGCAAGACATTACTCCTGGCGCTACCAATGTGCTACCTTGCAATGGAGGTAGTGTTGCTTTTTCAGGTGGTGGCACTACGCTTGAGTTGTGTTTAGATGAATTGTCCACCGTTGATTTCGAATTAACTGGAAATGCGGGTGATGGATTTTGGTATTTCCTCACCAATGAGAACGACACAATTGTAGAAGCGGATATTTCAAGTTCATATAGTCTTCTTGGTCTTGGGGAGGGCGTGTATCATGTATGGGCCG
The DNA here is from genome assembly GCA_031414655.1 of Flavobacteriales bacterium. Classification (GTDB taxonomy): domain Bacteria; phylum Bacteroidota; class Bacteroidia; order Flavobacteriales_D; family Sanyastnellaceae; genus JANNVZ01. The sequence goes on along the minus strand of JANNVZ010000002.1, from coordinate 364,640 downwards.
TTTCTTTTACAGGCACTCTGGACGAGAATACTGCTCAAGAGGGCCAACCTATTGCAGAGGTGATTAGTGATGAGTGTTATGCCTCAACTTCCAATTTTATTTCCATCACACTTGTGGATTGCACCCTTGCTAGTTGCGATGGCGCTGACATTTTCACAGAGGGCAACCTTACCTTCATCAGTGTGTGTGCTGATGGTGAAGGTGATGTATTCTTCTTCACAAATACATCGGAGGCTGTAGTGAACTATGTCTACATCCTTTCTGATTTTGCTGACAACATCATTGAAGTATTGCCTTCTAATTCTTATAGCTTTAGCAGCCTCATTGCAGGGCAATATCACATCACAGGATTGTCGTATGATGGAGAATTGGATGTGACTACAACAGAGGCAGGTGACCCAGTCAATGCCGTGGGAGTGACCGGAACATGTCTTGATTTTTCAAATTATGACATCACGGTGTATGTGACAGAATGCGAAGTGGTGGAGGGCTGTACCGAAATTTATATCTCGCAATATCTCGAAGGAAGTTCCAACAACAAAGCGATAGAACTCTACAATCCAACTCCTTTTCCTGTTGACCTTGAGGAGTATGATATACTTGGATATTTCAATGGAGAAACCTCTCAAGGGCCAGTAATTGCTTTGTCTGGAATACTTGCTCCTGGCGATACTTACGTTATTGCGAATTCGCAATCGAATGCAACGCTGTTAGCGCTGGCTGACGTAACGGGTGGCATTGCCACATTCAATGGCGATGATGCCCTTGTGCTAACGCATGATCTTGTTCCTATTGATGTAATAGGAGTGGTGGGAACAGACCCGGGAGCATCGTGGAATTTTGGAACAGGCAGCACTTCAGACAAAACACTTGTGCGCAAGCCTCAAGTGAATGCGCCAACTACCAATTGGATTCAATCGCAAGGCCAATGGTTGGTGAATGTTATAGATGACTTCTCTAACATAGGGGCACACAGTGCACTGCCTTGCACCGAACTTGCTTTTGTTGGTTTTGAAACCACCGCTTTGTCAGTGGAAGAAAGCATTGGCACTCTCACCATTACGGTTCAGGCATTCAATGTGAGCAATGCTTTTGATGTTTCCATAGATGTAACAGACGGAACAGCAACTGTTGTTGATGATTATGAAAATGTATTTCCAGTGGTGCTTTCTTTTGATTCTGAGAACACTGTGCAAACGTTCAACATTGAGATAGTAGATGATGTCTTGCTGGAGAATAACGAGTACTTCACCATGACCTTAGTTGCCGATGGTGATGCAGCAATTACACTCAATGAAACTGAAACTATAACCATAGAACCAAGCGATCAAACGTATCCTGATTACACCATCGCTTTGGTAACCGATGACAGCAACAGCAATGGTTTGGCAGACAGCCTGGGTGTGTTCTGCACCATAGCGGGCGTTGTTCATGGTATTAACTTCAATGGAGATGGCATCCACTTCACCTTGATAGAAGGTGCTGCGGGCATCAAAATATTTGACGCTGACCAAGATTTTGACTACACAGTAGCAGAAGGAGACAGTGTTCGAGTGAAGGGCGAGGTGACCCAGTTCATGGGTATGACAGAGTTTTACCCTGACTCCGTTACTTACATTGATGGTGGCCATCCGTTAGAGTTGGCGACCCTGCTAACCGGTCCGTTAACAGAGGCTAATGAGAGTCATATGGTGCGCTTGGAATGTGTACAACTGACGGACCTATCACAATGGACCAATACTGAAAGTGAATTTTATGTGGAAGTATCGGACGGTAGCAATGCATGGACGATGCTCGTTGACCTCGACACGGATATTTACGGAACCGACCCTCCAACGGGGCACTTCAGTGTTACAGGAATTGGTGCTCAGTTCGATACTACAGGAAGTCCATTTGACGAAGGCTACAATTTCTGGCCGCGCTACCTGAATGATATTTATGATGAAGTAAGTGCAAGTTTTGTTGCACTTGGAGAAATACAATATGGTGACGAAGGCGAAACCATCGAATTCTTCAATACTAGCCAAGGTGCTGAAAACTACTTCTGGGATTTTGGTGATGGCACCACCAGCGATGAGCAATTCCCGGTGAAGTTTTATACCTATGAATTTTTTGATGATGGTGGCATATCAGAAGTAACCATTACCCTCATAGTGGACAATGGCGCTGGCTGTTCTGACACTACTAGCCAAACAGTAGATGCGGTGTACCTTGGATTGGGCGAGTTGCAGCAGAATGTGGTGCGCTTGTATCCTAACCCTGCGGTAGACGAGCTGAATGTGACCTCTAAAAACACCATCGATGACATCCGAATAATGGATGCCACAGGCCGCCTTGTGATGCAGCAGAACAATGTGCAAGCGTTAGTAAAAACACTTAATATAGAAATGCTTGCACCCGGAGTCTATCATATTAATGTGGCTACCGAACTGGGCAATCAGGTTCTCAGGTTCATAAAGAAATAAGAGTGTCCATTCATAGGGGACGAAATTCCCCGTTGAGGAAGAAGGAGGCAATGAGTGCATTGCCTCCTTTGTCTTTTTGAACGATGAATGCCCATCATTCGCTCTGCACAAACTTCAGGACAATGCACAGCCAAACCACCTCCACAAAGCACCTGCAAATTTCCCTTCCCATTGGGAAGGATCAGGGAAGGGCTGTAGTCCTTTAATCCCTTTACCTTTTTTGACGGTGATCAAGGTTGTATTTAATGACTCTTCTTTATTTCACTTGTAGATCACCTTCTACCTTCGCCTCCGCATTGATTTGGTCATTATGAAAAACAAATACGTCAAACGATTCATCAACTACCTGCTGAATGGATTAGTTATCACCCTTCCAGTTTTTGGAACCCTTTACATCATATATCACCTACTGAAGTGGCTGGACGGAATAGTACCGCGGCTTTGGTACAGTGCAGAAGAGCTGGCAGCAAGGCCCGACAATTTCTCTGGCTGGGGCATCGTGGTGCTGCTAGGTGTGCTATTTGTGATGGGTTGGTTGGGTAGTCTGTTCATTAACGACCGACTGAAGACGTGGTTCGAGAGACTGCTTGACCGCATTCCGGGAGTCAATAACGTTTACCGAACCATCAGCGACTTGCTGGGTGCGTTTGTCGGTAACAAGAAAAAATTCAATCAGCCAGTCCTAGTGAAAGTGAGCGAGCAGATGGATATGGAAATGGTTGGTTTTATTACCGACACCGACCTTCTGGAGTTGGGAGATATAAAGGGTAAAGTAGCGGTCTATTTCCCTATGAGTTACAGTTTTTCGGGCCACATGATGATAGTGCCCACCAAGAACCTCAGGCGCATAGAAAGCAATCCGGTGGACGTTATGAAATACACCATGAGTGGTGGCATTGTAGAATTTGACCCTGAAGATGACAAGCGAAAGACGAGGTAGCCTTGTGCTGCTTCATATCATTGTTTTCATCTGGGGCTTCACTGGCATCCTTGGTAAGGAAATTTCTTTAGATGCCTTTTCCATAGTGTGGTGGCGGGTGCTCGTAGCAAGTGTTTCCATAGGGCTTTTTGCTTTCTTCTTCAAGCGTTCACTCGCTTGCTCTAGGCAGGAATTGATGCACTTCGCTGGAGTGGGCCTGCTGATAGCTGGGCACTGGCTGTGTTTCTTTTCCAGCATCAAAGTATCCAATGTTTCTGTAGCGTTGGCCGTCATCAGCACGACTTCCTTCTTCGTTTCGCTCACAGCTCCATTTATCCGGAAGGAAAAATTTCGGGCCTATGAAGTACTGCTTGGCCTATTGGTCATCACAGGCCTGCTCATCATTTTTAAGTTTGAAGTAAAGTATGCAGATGGCATAGCGCTTTCACTTGCCGCTAGCTTTTTGGCCGCCCTATTTTCCAGTTTTAACTCCAACTTGGTAGTCAAATACAGCCCCACTAAGATAGCTTTCTGGGAGATGTTGTTTGCCTTCACTGGGGTTAGCATTTTCTTGATGGTAGCTGGCAGAATGGATACATCTTTAGTTTCCATTGGCAGCAAAGACTTTATACTGGTGCTGTTACTGGGCGTAGTTTGCACAGGCTTTGCCTTCATAGCTGGGATCGAAGTAATGAAGGTTTTGTCACCTTTTACCTGCGCACTCACCATCAACTTAGAACCAATTTACACCATTGGATTCGCGCTTTGGATCTATGGTGAAAGTGAATTCATGAGTCCTCAGTTTTACATCGGGGCGGTCATCATTCTTTCCACGTTATTTATCAATGCAGGGATAAAGAAGTACTGGACAAAAGGAACATAAAAAAACCCTGACACATGGTCAGGGTTTTTTAAATATTGTTTGAAAGAAGTTGAGCGCTTAGTCACAACCCATTTCACCATATCCGAATACTTCTGTTACAACTGGTTCTTCACCTTCTTCTTCTTCATCAAAAGAAAGTAAGAAGTCTTCAAGTGCTAAGTATGAACCATTGAAGGCCATAGACGCACCAGATGCTGTGATAGATCCTTCGCTTGAGAAGTAAATACCTGGAGTTGAAAAGTCGATTACGAATGAGAACGCATGGTCCTCAAGGTCATCTGGCTCACCTTCGAGATCTTCGAACCAATTGAGAACTTCGTATTCACCGTTTACATAGTCATCATAAACAATGTACTCAGCAAAGCCCTGAAAGAAGTCTTCGAAATCAGGATCTTCTCCTAGTTCATCGTTCGCAAGTGCTTCGAAATCGCCAGCGATTCCTATAACACCAGCTACTGAGCCCTCAAAGGTTCCACCAAAATCGAACACATCCATACCCACTGATTCAACGTCAATATTGAAACAGAATGCAAAATCAATGTCAAGCGCGCTGTTTCCAGCAACCACTAAACCACCGCCTCCAGCGCCACTTGTAGCGCCTGAGATGTTCAGTACTACCATTTGAGTGCCATCCGCGCTAGTCCAAGTGCCTGTTTCAGAAAACTCTGCACCTTCATAAGGATTTGCAAAAGTCCAATCTCTGTTCCAGCGCTCGAAGATGTTCATGTCCATATAACGATCATTTGCCTCATCATATAGACGAACAACTGGTATATCAGCTGCAATCGATTCAATCTTGCGCGCCTGCTCTTCAGTCAATGTGATTTTCTTCGCTGGCTTCACATAAGGATTGTTGCCAGTTGACAACTGTTCCTTCTGGCAACCAGAGAAAATGAGTGCACTTGCAACCACTGTCGCACATGCAATTGGGAGTTTAAAAAGTCTAGACATGATTTTTGAGTTTTATTTTGAGTCGCTAAACTAATACAATTTAGTTGAACAACCAACCCAAACGGATAGTACCTTGGTAGTTAGGTCCCCAGCTAGATGATTTGCCATTTACGATTGGATCTGGATCATCAGTATCTAGACCTTCGTATGAAATTTCTGTGTCAGCCATTGAGGTTGATGCGAAACCAAAGCCAAATTCAGCACCGATGTAGATAGCATCAGAGAAGTAAAAATCAGCACCAAAAACAGCATTCAGACCCAATGTGGTTGAACCATCTTTTGTTATTGTTGATCCTACTTCATCTTGGTTGTCTCCAGTTACCATTTCCTCGGTATTGGTCATTCTTGATATTCCTATCAAAAGTTCAGCGCCCCAATAAGGAGACAAGCGATCAGTACCTGCAAAGTGCATTTCGTATCCAGGACGAAGGCTGAACGAAAATTCTTTGTCGATCATTTGTGTTTCTGGTGAATCCTCTACAATTTCACCTGCTTGATTGATGATAGAAGTAGAACTTGAACCACCAATGAAAAGACCAATACGAATTGCACTAGTCTCACTGTTGAACATACGGAAGCGGAAACCTGTCGTTGAAATCGGGTTGCCACCTAGAGGAGCGAATTGAACCTCGAAGTTCTTTTCACCACCAGTTTGTTTTTGTGCGAAAGCACCAGAAACGCAAGCAACTGCAAGCGTGATTAATAAAGCTACTTTTTTCATATTTGTTTGAATTTTGATTTTAGTGTTGGCAAGTATGGAAGAAAACTAAGCACTCGTGCAGAGCTTAACATTTGTTTTTCACACAATGGCTGTTAATTCGCAGGTTATCAGTGCGTTCAGTAGCGCTTGACCATTGGATTTTCTTCCATTTGCGAGGCTTTGAACGCAAAGTCGCTATTCAACAGTTACACTTTTTGCAAGATTTCTTGGCTGATCCACATTGCAACCGCGCATAACAGCGATATGATAGGCCAATAACTGTAGCGGAATTACTGAAACAATGGGCACTAGACTATCATCCGTTTTTGGAATCTCTATGACATGATCGGCAAGCTCTTTTACCACCTTGTCACCAGCCGTTACAATTGCAATGATTTTGCCCCTTCGTGCTTTTACTTCTTGTATGTTGCTCACTACTTTTTCATAGGAATGTCCATTGGTGGCAATAACAAATACAGGCATTTCATCATCAATAAGGGCTATTGGCCCATGCTTCATCTCGGCTGCCGGATAGCCTTCAGCGTGGATGTAGGAAATTTCTTTCAACTTCAAAGCGCCTTCAAGTGCAACAGGGAAGCTATAACCACGACCTAGGTAAAGGGCATTGCGGTGGTCTTTATATATCTCCGCTATGGTTTCCACTATGCTGTTGGTTTTCAAAACCTCTTCTACCTTGTCGGGTATACTATGCAGTTCGGCAACCAGTCGGCTGAATCTTTCAGGGGTGATAGTGCCACGCTTTTGAGCCACTGCCAGCGCTAGTTGAAATAGAACAGTTACTTGAGCTGTAAATGCTTTGGTAGAGGCCACTCCAATCTCTGGACCGGCATGCGTATAGGCTCCCGAGTGAGTCGCTCTGGAAATGGTAGAGCCCACCACATTACACACACCAAAAATGAAAGCTCCCTTCTCCTTAGCGAGTTCTATTGCTGCGAGGGTGTCTGCTGTTTCGCCACTTTGCGAGATGGCAATCACAATATCACCCGGTTGAATGATGGGGTCGCGGTAGCGGAACTCCGAGGCGTATTCTACCTCAACAGGAATTCTGGTAAACTCCTCAAACAGATATTCAGCCACAAGACCCGCGTGCCAAGAGGTGCCGCAGGCTACTATCAAAATTCTGTTGGCATTTACCCATTTGGATTCATGCGCATCCACACCGCTCATCTTCACAGTGCCTAAGGTCATATTCAACCTGCCGCGTATTGAATCCATGATGGAGCGGGGCTGTTCATGAATTTCTTTTAGCATGAAAGAGTCGTATCCACCTTTCTCAATGGCTTCCAGCTTCAGCTCCAATGCTTGTATATAAGGAGTTTTTTGTTGATTCTGGATGGTAACGATTTTCAGTCCATTGTTTCTATCTAGTAAGGCCACTTCCTCATCTTCCAAGTAGACCACATTTTTGGTGTATTCAATGATGGGTGTTGCATCAGATGCAATGTAAAAATCACCATCACTTCCAACTCCAATAACAAGAGGACTTGATTTTTTAGCACAGATAAGTTGATCTGGATTCCGCTTATCCATCACCACAATGGCATATGCGCCAATCACTTCGCTAAGTGCTATGCGGGTGGCTTCAAAAAGATCGACACCCGTCTTAGTTCTCACATCTTCTATAAAATGCACGAGCACTTCGGTGTCTGTATCGCTCACAAAAGTGTGCCCTTGAATTTTCAAGGCTTCTTTCAGCGAGGCGTAGTTTTCAATGATTCCATTGTGAATCAGCACCAAGTTGCCATCGCCTGAAATGTGCGGATGCGCATTTACATCATTCGGAACGCCATGGGTAGCCCACCTGGTGTGACCCATACCAATAGTTCCCTCAAGAGATTTGTCGACCACCAGGGCCTCTAACTCAGCTACTTTGCCTTTGCATTTATGAAGGTTGAACGAACCATTTTCAATCATAGCGACTCCTGCGCTATCGTAGCCACGATATTCAAGTCGCTTGAGGCCCTTCACCAATATGGGATAAGCCTGATCGTTTCCTATAAATCCTACAATTCCACACATGGTATTTTTGGTTTTAGCAAGTTGCCGGCAAGAGGATGCGGTAGAAAAATTTAGTCAATGGTATATGTAACTGAAAGACGCATGTTTTGAGATTTGTCCGAGCTATGTTGAGGGCCATTAAGACCAATACGATTCACATAACTGTAATCAAAACTCTGCAACAACTCAAAATCAGCGCGCAAATAAACGGTGGAGTAGTCCAATTCTCCCTCCAGCCAAGCCTGTGTAAAAGCAGTAAGATTGACTGAGTAATATCCAAGATTAGTTTTGGCTGGTATTTCCGAGGTTATTTGGACAAATCCCCCGCTGCTGTTCTTTCTCCAAACGGTAAGATTGGGAACAGGATAGTAGTCCGAGGTTTTAAAAGGCAGGATGAGCGTTGCGCTATTGATGGTTGCGTCAGGATGCTCATTCAACCAATCGAGTTCAGAAATATCGACCTCAACATATGAGCCAGCACCGGCTTGAACATAAGCTGATTCAGCACCGCTTATTGGTTCCGAAATACTCAATTCAGCTAACTCAGAATTTTCACGCTTATGGATGATTTGTGTGAAGGCTTCGCAGTTATCGCTTATTAAAAAGTCATAGCGTTGCTGATCCTTCAGTGTTTGATTTACTTGATCGAATTCTCGGTAATAAACGGTCAATTTTGTATTGGTGTTTTCTAGGTTTATGCCTATTACCTTTCCGTCTGGGCTATCAGTGCTTATTGCCATTCCTTTGAAAGCATCAACAAAAAAGCCACCGCCCAGCGCTGAGAGCTGTGCCTCTCGCAGAAGGTGCTCCCCAACTTCGGGTTTGAGAAGAAAACGCACGTCAGTGCTGGCCAATTGTGCGATAGAGTCTGAATTGGAGGGAGGCCTAAGCGTCTCGTAGCCACTAATAATGAGGTTTTCTGGCAATACAGATTGAGTGCTTGACGCTGTATAGCTCTGCTCCAGATTCAACGTGTGGCTCAACCATTGAACTTTCATACTCATTGGGAGACTGTTGCCGTATGAATAACCTGAATAGGCCAAATTGAGAACTACGGAATCCACAACAAAAAATGTGGGCAAAGCAGGTGGAAGTGACTTGTCCAATTGGATAAACGCCTTGCAGGCTACTAAGCCGAATGTTTCATCATTGTAATTTCCTATAAGGATATTGTCATATTGGCTGCGGTCCGTTTTGAAGGCTGCAGCGTCCTCAGCATAGGTGCTAACCATAAGAGGTGTGGTGTCATTATTCAACACATATACTTCATCCGATCCGGGCAACAGGTTTTGTCCTATTCCATCGGTGTTTTTTTTGCAAGACGTAATGACAATGACGAGGGTAAAAAAGGAAAAAAGCCCCAATTGCTTGAGGCTGTTTTTATATCTCATAGGGTATTTAGACGTATTAATCAACGAGCTCGGTCTTTCCCAGCACCACAGTATCATAGAATTCGTCAACCGCAGTAAGTTGATCCATTTGGTCATAAGAACGTAGCGTTGGAATGTCGTTTTCAACGCAGAAGGTTGCAATGTCAGCATGGGTTTTATCTTCTCCAAGTATTACAGCATCTGAGTATTGAGCGGCCAGTTTAGCCAAATTCAAATGTGTTGGAGTTTTTATGACGTCCATGTCCTCTGGTTTGATACTATCGAAGCTGATTTTTTCTACCAGCTTTTTATTGAGGCTTCCCTCAAAGGCATCGTTGTAAAAAGAAGTCACAATTTTTGGCTCAGCAAAATGGGGGTCTCTTTTATAGAGTTTCTTTATGTATAGCCCCACCAACGAGGTGAACCAGCCATTGCAATGAATAATGTCAGGAGCCCATCCTAATTTCTTTACCGTTTCAAGAACGCCTTTGGTAAAGAATATCATTCGCATGTCATTGTCAGGGAAGAGCTGCTCATCTTCGCTGTGAAAAAATGCTTTGCGATGGAAAAACTCTTCATTGTCAATGAAATACACTTGAAGCCTAATTTGAGGAATGCTAGCCACCTTGATAATTAGAGGATGGTCAGTATCATTTACAATCAAATTCATACCGCTTAGCCGAATCACCTCATGAAGTTGGTGTCTGCGCTCGTTGATTTTACCATAACGTGGCATAAAGATTCTGGTCTCTTTGCCATTCTCGTGAACATACTGTGGTTGAAATCGGCTGCTGGTAGCTGTTTGTGTTTCCGGTGAAAAAGGAAGTATTTCCTGTGACACGTATAGAATTCTGGTCTTCTTATTCATAAGCTTTGTATAGGGAAAGCAAGATTATCGCGGCAAAGATAGATATAAATCTTTGTTGAATTTTCCAAACTTTTATGTTTGGGCCCTCACTTTTTTTCCGACTCTAGTGCCACTCGCTGTTTTTGAGACAATTAAGCAAACCCAACATTGGGCAAATGAAATCCACCATAAAGGAGGTGTGATTGCATTTGTGCCCACCATGGGAGCTTTGCACCTAGGACACATTTCCTTGATAGAGCAAGCCAAAATGCAAAGTGACGCAGTGATATCATCCATTTTCGTCAACCCTACCCAATTCAACAATGCCAGCGACTTAGTAAAGTACCCGCGCACGTTGGACAAGGACATAGCCATGTTAGAAGAAGCAGGTTGTCACGCACTTTTCGCGCCTGATGTGTCAGAAGTGTATCCTAAGGTGCAAAAAGGTCAGTGGGATTTCGGCCCCGTTAACTCCAGACTGGAGGGGCATTTCAGGCCGGGGCATTTTGACGGGGTCTGCACTGTAGTGAAGAAACTGTTCGAAATTGTGACTCCTGACAAAGCCTTCTTTGGCGAAAAGGACTTCCAGCAATTGGCCGTCATAAGAAAACTGGTGGATTATGAGGGAATGAAAGTGGAGGTGATAGGCTGCCCTACACTGCGCGAAATGGGTGGACTGGCCATGAGTAGCAGAAACATGCGGCTAAACGAGTCGGAGCGCAAGGAGGCATTGGCCGTTAGTCGTGTGCTTTTCAAAATGAAAGAGATAAAACACCACCACACTCCAAAAGAGTTGGAAAAACAGGGCAGAGCTGAGCTGGCTGAGGCAAAGGGCCTTCAACTGGAGTACCTTGAAATAGTGGATGGCGACACCTTCGAGGACATCAATGACTGGAGTGTGAAGCGGCCCGTGGCACTTTTTGCGGGGTATTGCGGTGGCGTTCGGCTGATCGACAACATAATGTTGTAAAAACAAAGGCTGGATGAATGTGGAGCACGCCACTTGAGCCTTCTTTGCAGACGCTTTAGTTAAGAGCCTTCAGAAAGACAATTTTGCAACAAGTCTATTTCAAATCATTTCGTTTTGTGGAACAGTTGTTCTTCAGCATCGTTTCTGTGCTGAAGATTGGGGCTATTTCAAAATTCAACATTCGCCTTCCAAAAGCAGGCACTGCTGATGGGCCGCTCCTAGTAATAGCCAACGGCCCTTCGTTGAAGGTGGAGTTGGAAAATCACCTCGACATTTTTAAAAATGCAGATTGTATTGTCTCCAACAATTTTGCGGTGAGCGAATACTTCCTACAGATAAAACCAGCCTACTACGTTTGGCTGGATGCCTACATGTGGACCTCCGGCAATGAAGTGGCCAAGCAAACCATAGCCCTGCTGAACCACCAAGTGGACTGGCCACTGCAACTGATGGTTCCCGCCAAGGCATTGAAAAAAGTGGAAGCGCTGTTCGCTGAACGCACCTCTCAGGTGCAATTGGTGGCCTACAACTACACCTTCTTCCGCGGGTTCGATGGGCTGGGCTATTGGCTCTACGGCAAGAACCTTTGCAATCCGCAGGCGCTAACAGTTACCGTGATGTCGCTGTTTGTGGGCATCAATATGGGGTTTCGGAAACTGATACTAGTAGGGGCCGACCAACGATGGCACGAAAACGTGGTGATGACGGAGCAAAACATTCTGCAAACGCGTGTGGAGCATTTCTATGAAGATGGAACGAAGGTGGAATACGTGCCTTTCTATAAAGGCAGTATAAAAGAAGCTGGCACCAATACCGCTGTCGATTTTTTTCGTATCCAACTAAAAACATTTGAAGGCTATGAGCGCCTAGCGGGCTACGCTGCCTACAAAGGTGTGAAGGTGGTCAACGCCTCTGCGCATTCCTTTGTAGATGCTTTTGAAAAGAAACCACTGACCCACGCCATTTAGCACCGAACCATGAATGTATTAGTCAGCATATGCGCACGCGGGGGCTCCAAGGGCATACCGGGTAAGAACATAAAACCCATAGATGGCAAGCCACTCATTGCGTATAGCATACGCACTGCCCTGCAACTAGCCAAGGAGCTAGGCGCAGACGTTGCGCTATCTACTGATGATGAACAAATAATAACGACCGCAGCCGCGCATGGTCTGAACACTAGCTACAGGCGTCCAGCCGAAATGGCCACCGACCAAGCCGGAAAATTGGACGTGATAAAAGCCATACTGCTGCACTCGGAGAAGGAAAATGGAAAGCGATATGACTATCACATCGACTTAGATGTGACCTCGCCCTTGCGCAATGCGCACGATGTGCTGAGCGGATTGCAAGTATTGCAACAAAATGCGGAAGCCATCAATCTTTTCTCGGTGAGTAAGGCGAGGCGCAACCCCTACTTCAATATGGTGGAGGTGAAGAAGGATGGATTTTGCGAACTGGTGAAGAAGGGAAATTTTCTGACACGGCAATCAGCGCCACAGGTCTATGAGTTGAATGCCTCGTTCTACATTTTCAAGCGGGCATTTTTTGATGGAGTGTTTTCAACCATTAATGATAGAAGCATTGTATACGATGTGCCACATATGTGTTTTGATATGGACGAGCCTGTGGATTTCCAATTCATGGAATACCTGATGGCCAACAACCAACTGGACTTCGAACTATGAAGGTGCTGCTGATAGGATATGGTTCCATTGCAAAAAAGCACATTGCAGCTTTGCGCGAATTGGTAACTGATGTGGAGGTGTATGCGCTGCGATCTTCAGAGCATAGCGCTGCCACCGAAGAGGTGATCAACATTAAGAGCATAGAAGAGGCAGGCGACATTTCTTTCAGTATGGTGTGCAATCCTACCAGCTTGCATGCTGATGCGCTGAGCAAATTGGCAGCATTGCGAAAACCTGTTTTTTTAGAAAAGCCACCCTTTCAAAATTGGAGCAGCACAGAGCAACAACTGGTGAAGCAATTGAATGATCTAAATGTGCGGGTGTATTGCGCCTTCAACCTGCGGTTTTTGGAGTGCCTACTTTACTTGAAAAAGACGGTTGACGTGAGTGAAGTAAACGAGGTAAACATTTATTGTGGGAGTTACTTGCCCGAGTGGCGACCAAGAACGGATTACCGCAACTCCTACAGCGCCAATGAACGTATGGGTGGCGGTGTACACCTCGACTTGATACATGAACTGGATTATGCCACATGGATTTTTGGCATACCACTCAAAGTGACAAGCGAAAAAACTTCGCATTCTAGTTTGAAAATAAACGCTGCGGACAGCGCACATTTCGCGTTGCAGTATGCACATTTCACCACGCACATACAACTGAATTATTACAGGCGCGATGCAAAACGCAGTGTGGAAGTGGTTACTTCTGCCAACACTTTATATGCTGACCTGATGAACAACACGGTGCGCAATCTTACTCACAACACCTTGCTTTTTGAAAGTGAGCAACGTGTGAAGGACACTTACGAGGCGCAGATGAGCTACTTTTTGAAAGCGCTCAATGAGAAGGAAAGTCATTTCCACGATTCATTCTCACAAGCCATAGAAACGTTACAAATAGCTCTTCAATGATTGCACTGGACCAACAAGTAATAGTAGTAACGGGCGGAAGCGGCCTGATAGGAAAGACCATAGTGGCCCAGCTGAAGGCGCTGAACGCTACCGTGATCAATGCGGATATAAACGCTGCTGACGATTTGCAAAACGGAACATTTCACCTGGACATAACCGATGATGCCTCTATAGAACGATTAGTAACGAATGTGATGAAGCACCACGGCAAAGTGGATGGCTGGGTGAACAGCGCCTATCCGCGCACTGCGGACTGGGGTAATAAGCTGGAAAATATTTCGCACGACTCGTGGCGCAAGAATGTGGACTGGCACATGAACAGTTATTTCATTTCATCCAAAATGATATTGGAAAAAATGGCCGCGCAGGGAAGCGGAAGCTTGGTAAACATATCGTCCATATATGGTGTGGTGGGCCCCGACTTTAGCGTGTATGAGGGTACGGAGATGACCATGCCCGCAGCCTACTCAGCCATCAAAGCGGGAATCATCAACATGGACCGGTATTTTGCCTCTTACTATGGCAAGCGCGGAGTGCGGGTAAATACCGTGTCGCCCGGAGGCATATTGGACGGACAGCCCCAAGCCTTTTTAACCAACTACAACAAAAAAGTGCCCATGGGCCGCATGGGGCACCCCGCTGAAGTGGCCAAAAGTGTGGCGTTCTTGCTGAGCGATGCCGCCTCTTACATCACGGGGCACAACTTGGTGGTGGATGGCGGCTGGACGGCTATTTGATTACTTGCTACTTTCTCAAAAATGGATGTGTTTCACATCTTCCTGCGCTTTCAGGTAATCATCTGGACGGCCTATGTCTAGCCAATAGCCGTGCAACGGATAAGATGCTATTTTTTTGCCTGCAGCTAGAAGGGCTTCCATAAAGTGGGTGGCGTCAAAGGCTTCGCCAGCGGGTATCAGGTCTATCAATTCTTTCTTAAAGAGGTAGATGCCTGCATTAGAATAATGCGTGTAGCGCGGCTTTTCGCGAAATGATTTTACCAAATGTTCTTGGTCAATCTCCATCACCGCGTAAGGAATGTCCACATGGTACGGTATGGTGGCCACCTGCATGTCCACATTCAGGGTTTTGAAGTTTTGGTAGAAATCGCCAAAGTCGATGTTGGTGAGCAAGTCTGCATTCATCAGCAACACCGCATCGTTGTGCAATGAGGGAATCAGTTTTACTGCGCCTATTGTACCAAGGGGCTCGCTTTCGTGTATGAAATGAATTTGTTTTTCGCTTGCGTATCTGCTGTTAACTCCCTCCACAATTTGCTCAGCTAAGTGGCGCACTGCTATGTGTATATGGCTTACCCCATAGTTCATCAGGCGGTCTATGTTCCATGCTATGATGGGTTTGTCGCCCACCAGCATCATGGGCTTTGGTGTGCTGTCGGTGTATGGTCGCAGACGTTCACCTTTGCCGCCCGCCATCAACATAGCATCCACAGGCAGCAGCGCTTTTATGGTGGTGAGGTCTATCAGGCGAAGTATCTCACGCTGCGCATTTACAAGGGGTAAAAAGCGAATGCCGTCCGCCAGATATTTCTCCAGCACTTCGGCCTCTATCTCGCCTTCGTGCATAGCCCGTGGCGATTTGTTCATGAAAGCCGCAATACTATCTTCCACCGCAAGACCATTGATTAGGCCGCGCCTAATGTCACCGTCAGAAAGAGAGCCAACGAGCTTGCCTGCATCGTCCACAATGAACAACGCTACACGTGGAATGGCCAAGCTGTTGATGGCTATCAGCGCCTCGCGCGCAGTAGTGTTTTGGTTATAAATGAGGTTCAAATTATTCATAGTATCCGTTGTGGATTGCCCACTATGGTGGTGTTGTCCGCTACATCTTTTACCACCGTGGCGCCTGTTCCTATTATCACATTAGCGCCTATGCGTATTCCTGGTTTCACCACCGCACCTGCACCCACAAGGGTGTTGTTGCCTATGTGCACATTGCCACACAGCACCGCACCCGGGCCTATGTGTGCATAGTCGCCCACCACACACTCGTGCTCTATGATGCAGCCTGTGTTGCAGATCACACCGTTGCCCAATTTCACTTGCGCACTGATGACGACTCCGGCAGCATACATATTGCCAACACCCGCTTGAATGCTTCCGCTGATGATGGTGCTTTTGTGCAGTGCTGTCTCAGGATGTCCCAAAAGTGGAACGAGGTATTCTGTTGCATTTCTGCGCGCAGCGTTGTCACCTATCGCCACGAAGTAGGTGTGTGCTTTTAGTTTTTCAATCGCCTCTTGTTGCCTTTCAGACCCTAGCCATTTCAGTTGGTAAGGATTTGTTTTTTTTTCTTCTGCATCAGCATACGCACTCACCGTTTGGCCTTGTGAGAAAAAAATCTCGAACACTACATAAGCATGACCGGAGTAGCCAATGAGAGCGAGGGGGTTGGGCATAGAGGGCAATTACTCTATGATTAATCGTGATGTGCCAATGAGAATATCTTCATGCAAATAGGACAAGGTATACTGTCCTGCATTCAAGCCATTGAGATCAACGTTTGCTTTATTCATTGTGATGGGACATTGCAACTGTTTAGAAACCCTTCCGAGATCGTCCGTTATGGTTATTTGCAATTGTCTAATATCAGTTGCAAGATTATCGAATTGGACAAACGCACTAGAATGAGTAGGGTTGGGGAATAGAAGGATTGATTCAACAAATTGAGTCCCTTCATTTGTTTTAGAATCCTCTATGGCTGTGAAATCACCAACGAACTTTGCAAACAAGCCATTCTGACCAACAGCATAGGCAATATTAAGACTTACATATGTGATTGAAATAAATCGGTCTACATCGGTTTCGAAATTGATATCCCAAGTTTGGCCACCATCTTCAGTAAAGATGATGACCCCAGTGCCAGCATTAAAATTGCCTCCGGCAGCAAAACCCATTTGAGAATTGAAAAAAGAGAACTCAAACAACGGTTGTTCTGTATCAATAGAAGTTTCATACCAAGTAGTGCCTCCATTTTCAGTAGAATAAACACTACCCCCACCAAATACGGGAGTTGTAAAACCAAAGTCCTCTGTGCTAAAATGCACCGTTGCCAGATAATCAGAAGTTCCCGTGTCCAATGTTGACCAGTTTAAGCCTCCGTCATTGGACTTCTTCATCATTCCAGCTTCTCCTGAAAAATATCCCACACTCGAATTGGTAAAATGAACGTGCGATATGTCATTGGATGTTTCAGCGTCAACGGGCGACCATGATGACCCACCATTGGTGGTTCGCAGTAGAGTTCCATTAAGACCGCTAATGAAACCAATGTCATCATTGGCAAAATGAACACAGCGAAGATTTACTGTAGTTCCAGAAGCGACTTCTGTCCAACTGCCCCCTCCATTATTTGTTTTAAGCACCATTCCATCATCACCTGCAATAACTCCGTTGCTAGCGTCAATGAAATCACATGCATACAGCAAACTATTCACACCTGAGTTCTGAACGGTCCAATCATCTCCGCCATTTGTTGTTTTAATGATGGTGCCCGCAGCTCCGACTGCATAACCAATTTGGTCATCAATGAAGTTTATTGTGTATAGAGTATTGTCTGTGCCGCTATCCAAAATTGTCCATGTTTGAGCGTGGCAAAAAAGTGTCAAGGACATGAAGCCGAGTGTAATGAGGTTTTTCATTTATACTGTGTTTTGTGTTACGAAAATAGTTGATGAATTATCTACTTACTTATCTATTTGAATTAAAGTCTGGAAAGCCTCTGCGTATTCAACCCCAGCAGTAGCTCCTCTATAAGTTGCCAATGCTTCCATGTTTTTCAAACTTCTTGGAAATGGATGAGAACCGATCTCTGATTCATAGATCATCATTAGTTCCAATTTTCCTTTAAGATGTTTTGAAATATCCACGAAGTAATTTGGCTGAAAGACTCTTTCATTCAGGGCAGGCGCAAATTCGGTTTCTGAAATACACTCATACATCAGAACACTTTTCACAAAAGGATAGCGAAATGATTTTGTGCATGCAAACACTGCATCGAAAGTGTAGCGGTGATCCGAATGTGCGTCTGAACGATTCACGACATACACAACTTCTGGTTGAACTTCATTGAATGCTTTTGATACTTCATTGATGAGTGAATTCAAATTGGATGAATCAAGGCTCATTGTTGGGTAATCCAATTTGATTGTCTTTTTGAATCCGATTTTGTTCGCCACCGCATCTATTTCATCTTGTCTGCTTTTCACTCGCTCTTTGCTAAAGCCATGAGTTTCTAATACATTAGTTACAATAAGCCAATAGAGTTCATCTCCATGAGCTTTGTGACGCAAAAGTGCCCCTCCACAGCCTAACACCTCGTCATCTGGATGTGCGGATATGACAATTATTTTTTTCATTTAGTAGGTTATGTTTTTGTGAATCAATTCAGAACTCAGTTGGACACTCTTGAGCACCGAAACAATTTTTTCTGCACTATGACCGTCACCATAAGGATTAGAAATATTATTCACTTGTAAAATGTATTTCTGGTCGTTAATGGATTTTTCTATGGCGGAGAGAATTTCATTTTTGTTGTAATCAACAAAAATGACATTGCCAGCTTGAACACGCCCACGTTGCCTGCTGCCAACATTTACTACAGGCAAGTTGAATGAAGGAGCTTCGATGATACCAGAGCTGCTATTGCCAATAAGACAAGCAGCATGTCGAAGCACATTTACATATTCAAGTCTATTCATGTTTTTGAATAGATAGATTTTTTCATTTTGTTCGGATGCCTTTTCATAGGCTCTTATAATGGCATGATTGCCAGCATCAGAATTGGGATAGTTGATAAAACACTTCAATCCCGAATCATGAATTGCTTCAAGTGTTTGATTAATATGATGTTCAGTTTCTTCTACCTCAGTTATGATGGGGTGCTGAATCAAAACGCAGTATTTGTCAGCAGTAATATCGAAAGAAAGGCTTTGTGAAAGTTCTTCGCGCGTCAGAAGCGGGGTGCTTACAAACCTATCAAGCGCAGGATTTCCAACCACATGTATGCGCCAATCGTCTTCGCCAAGTTTCAATAAAGTCTGTCTATGTTCAGGCAGAATAGTGAAATGTATATGTGCAAATTTGCTTGTTGCATAGCGAACCGAGTTGTCGATGTTTCCATCCTTTGCTATATCACCCCCAGCTATATGCGCAACTGCAATATCCATGTAAGCCGCTGTGATCGAAACACTGATGGCCTCCTCTCGATCACCAACAACCAACACAATGTCTGGCTCTATTTCTTCAAAGGCTTCAGCAAGTGGGACGATTTGATTACCTAAGGAAATAATTCTGTCTATTTTTCTATCGCGTTCTACTAGGTTTGAAATGCGTTTCAAAATAGTGAAGCCATCTGATTCGATATTTTTAATTGTGTTCCCATAGGTGGCAGATAGGTGAGCACCTGTAACTATTATACCTAAATCGAATGCTTCATCGGCATTCAATCTTTCCAAAATGGGAAACAGAATATCATACTCTGAGCGAGCACCAGTAACAGCCAGTATTTTTCTCTTTGAATTCATGAGTTTTTAAAACACATCTGAATCGCCCATGGTGTAATTCCAATTGATAAAATCTGTTTCATTTAGTTCTAACTTGTCAAGTATACGAATGCCTGAGTAGGTCACTGGTAGCTGATTTTGAAAACCGATTTTTTCAAAAAGGATATGTTTTTCATCGCGCACGGAGAGCCACAAGTTTATTCTCAATGGGTCTGAGCTGGCGTAATAAGTTTTAACTGCATTCAACATTTGAAGTAGTGCAATTTCATCTGCTGGAAAAGCGCACTCAAGGATATCCACTTCATATTGATTCGATTGCAGAAAAGACTCGTACAGTTTAGTAATTACATAGTATTTCACTGAACCACTTTGCATTTCAAACAGGTCATATTGATTTGAAGGGTTATTTCGGTAACGCCAATTCAGATATGTAATGGACTTTTCAGTGGCAATTGTGTCTGCGTTCAGTAGACTTTTTTGCGCCTGTTCATGCTCAGCAGTTAGATTTTCGCAAATAGAAATTTGAGATGTGCTTGTCGTTTTTATTTTACTTGTGTCAATAGAAAGCAATGGAATTTTTTCCAAATCGCACCACTGCAAGTTTTTTACAAAGCCATAGTGAGAGTTGTTGTTCGGAAATCCCCAAATGGCTGCAAAACCCTCACTGATTGCCTGTTCATAAAGCGATCCCGCTAGCTGAGTAAATATTCCTTGACCTCCGTATTCAGGATGCGTCATGGTGGTCATGGACAAAGCAGTCAGCAAAGACTTGCCTTTTAGATTGAGCAAAACTGGCGACACAGCATAGTGACCAACAAGCTCATCACCATCCCACATCAGCTTGATGAGAATTTTCTTCAGAGGATTGTCTCTGAATCTCCAATTCCAATACTCAAGTGACATGGATTTATTGAAGGTAATTTGAAATAGTTTCAATATTGCCTTTTCGTCTCCCGTTTTGTAGTCTCTTATCTGCATCATTCCACATCCTCCCATCTTACTTTATCATCCTTCTTCAAGTCATTCTTCATTCTTTTCCCCACCAAAGTTTCCATTTGCATAGGCGATATGCCGTCTCCAGGGCGTTTCATGGTGAGGTCGTTTTCTGATATCACTACATTTTGTTTCATGTCTTTTGAAACATGTATGCTCTTGCGTGCTACCAACATATTCTGTTTTTCAGTTGCTGTGGGTTGCTTTTTTCCATCGCCAAACGCCTGCTCGATATGGCGTATAGCTTTCACCAAGGCGATTAGTTCATCTGGTTCCAATGAAGCTTTGTGGTCGGGCCCGGGCAATGTTCTGTCCAGCGTAAAGTGTTTTTCAATTATTACTGCTCCCATGGCCACAGCAGCTATTGGAACTTCGATACCCAACGTGTGGTCTGAGTAGCCAATCGCAACGCTCAACTCTTGTTGAATGGTCAGCATGGCATTCAGATTTACATCAGCCATAGCTGTTGGATAGTCTGTGGTGCAATGCAGCACGGTGATATTTTCTTTGAGTGTTCCTGCCTGTTCTATCACTTGCATGGCATCAGCTATTTCACTCATCACACACATTCCTGTGGATATGAAGACTTGCTTTTTTAGCGCCCCTATTTTTTTCAGGTAAGGCAAGTTGGTGATTTCACCTGAGGGTATTTTGAAAAGTGTTACACCCAAATTTTCGAGCATATCTATGCTTTCTAAATCAAACGCGGTAGAAAGAAATTGGATGTTGCATTGTTTGCAATGTGCAATTAGGGCATGATGATCATCCAGGCTTAGCTCCAACTTTTTGAGCATAGCGAACTGCGAATCTGCATTGCCTGTATTGGTTAACTGATACTCCGCTTTTTTTGCATTGGCACTCACCAGGTTTTCTGTTCGGAAGGTTTGAAACTTCACATAGTCAGCACCTGCCGCTGCGGCTGCTTCCACCAGCAACAGGGCCATATTCAAATCACCATTGTGATTGACTCCTGCTTCTGCTATGATGATTATGTGTTGCATGCTTTGCTTAATTCTATTTACTCATTCGCGCACTGCTCGGAATGTTGACCAAACGTTGTTCTATCCATTCTGCATTTTCCAAATTGCCACATATCGCATTACTGAACATGGGCAACTTATTCATCAGTTGCCATACAGGGCGTGTCATTACTCCATGGTCGTTGGTGTATTGCAAAAATTCGTTGCGCGCATGCACATCAGATAGCAACACACCACATAACCAAAAATTGGAATGTGCATTGTTGGGTTCACTTACGAATTGAATGTCTGTATTTGAAAAGAATGTTTTGTATTGAGCGGCCAATTCTCTTTTCGAATCAATGAATGCGCTGAGGTTTTCTAACTGCGCACACGCGAGTGCCGCATTGATGTTGGGCATACGGTAGTTGTATCCGACCTCATCGTGCACAAACTCCCAACGGTGTGGCACCTTTGCTTGGGTGGTCAAGTGTTTTGCGCGTTTTGCTATTGTTTCATCGTTGGTAACAATAGCGCCACCACCACCGCATGTAATGGTCTTGTTGCCATTAAAACTGAAAGTGCCCATAAGTCCGAAACTACCCGTGTGCTGCCCTTTGTAGCTGCTGCCAATGGACTCAGCCGCGTCTTCTATTACTGCAATATTGAATGCTGCACACACTTCCACTATCTCATCTATTCGGCATGGCAAACCAAAGGTGTGCATAGGAACACAAGCTGCAATACGCTGATGGTTTTTTTTGTAATATGCTTTTCCATCTTGTCGCAGTTCACAATTTTCATTTAAGAATTCGCGCAGCTTATGAGGGCTAAGTCCGAGTGTGTCATTGTCAACATCTACAAAAAGGGGATGTGCACCGATGTATGAAATGGCGTTGCAGGTGGCCACAAAACTGAGAGGTTGTGTAATGACTAAATCACCTGCTTCAGTGCCCGCCAACATGAGCGCCATATGGAGCGCACTGGTGCCGTTGGTGGTAGCTATCGCATATTTTGTTTGAGCGAGTTCGGCCATGTGTAGTTCAAACTGATCTACATATTTTCCTACCGAAGACACATAGGTGCTATCGATGCATTCGTTTAAATACTTCTTCTCGTTGCCTATAAAAATGGGCTCGTGCAAGGGCACAAAGTCCTTTGCAGGGAATTGGTTTTTTATGAAATCAACTACTGCCTTATACATTGTAGATGTCCGGTTTGTAGAACTTCATGTTGTCAGCGCTTGAGAACCATTCGATGGTTTTCTTCAATCCTTTTTGCAAATCGTAATTGGGTTGCCAGCCGGTGAGGGTGTTCAATTTTTCGGCAGAACCCAGCAGTCTGTCCACTTCACTTTTCTCAGGTCGGAAGCGCGCCTCATCTGTTTCGATAGTGGCTGCAGGATTTATTTGAGCAATGATGTTGTTGGCCAAATCGCCAATCGAAATTTCATGGCCGCTGGCAATATTTATTTCATGTCCGATGGTGTTGTTGCTATTTGCAATGGTGATGAAAGCATCGGTGGTGTCCTTCACAAAAAGCAAGTCACGCTTTGGATGGACTGCGCCCAACTTGATGGAAGTGGCACCTGATAATAATTGACTGATGATGGTTGGAATGACGGCTCTATTGCTTTGTCGTGGACCAAATGTGTTGAAGGGGCGCACAATGGTGACGGGCAAATCGAAACTGCGGTAAAAAGAATCGGCCATGGCATCCGCACCAATCTTGCTAGCACTGTAGGGCGACTGTGCTTGTTTGGGATGGTCTTCATCTATGGGCACGCGCAAAGCAGTGCCATACACTTCGGATGTGGAAGTAACGAGGACACGCTCCAGCCCAAAATCGCGGGCGGCTTGCAACACATTGAGCGTACCGCGCACGTTGGTTTCTATATAGCTGTCGGGCGAATGGTAGCTGTATGGTATAGCAATAAGTGCAGCTAGATGAAACACTTTGCTGCAATCTTTCATAGCAGTGCGCACTCCGTTGGGGTCGCGCACATCGCCTGCGAAAATCTCCACTTGCTTCAGCACTTCCTTTGGCAAACTATCCAGCCAACCCCACGAGCCAAAGGAGTTGTAATACACAAATGCCTTGACAGTGAAGCCTTGTTCAATCAGATTTTCTACCAAATGACTACCAATGAAACCATCGGAACCTGTCACTAATACCTTACTCATATATATGTATGTTGAATCACTGCTGCAATAAACAGACATGCACAAGTGATGTGGTCAAAAGTAGCCACATGTTTTCACAAGGTGTGGTTTCATATTCTTCCATAAAAATGAGGTGGCGGACCAATGCGCACTGCACCTTCGCTGCAAGCTTTTCTAAAAGCCATCTATGGGTATCGTCATCAAACAAGCTGCTAACAATGCCATCTTCTCTTATGTGGGTGCTGCACTTGGTTTTGTTACAGTGGCCTTTGTCAACATCAGTTTACTTAGCACAGAGCAAAATGGCTTGCTCAACCTGCTCATTTCTATTTCTATTCTTACAGGCTCACTCAGCAACTTGGGTATGACAGGCGTTATCGCCCGTCTTTTTCCTCATTATAGAAATGAAGAAAAGGGTCATCATGGTTTTTTGTTTTATCCTATCCTCATCACTGTGCTGGGTTTTGCTGTTTTTCTTATCCTCTTTTTTGCATTGAAGGAAGATATAGTTGCACGCAACATTGAGAAATCGAAACTTTTCGCTGATGAGATTTTTTACCTCGTCCCGCTCACTTTTTTTTGGGCTATGTTCAATGTTTTTGATGCGTACAGCCGTTCTGTGTATCTCACCACTGCCGGTGTGTTTGTCAAAGAAGTGTTGCTGCGTGTTTTCATTTTGTTAGGTGCTCTCTTCCTTTTTCTTCAATGGATTTCGTTCGATGTTTTTCTGTTCATCTATTGTGCATCGTTTTGCAGTGTGTCGCTCATCATGGCTTTTCACCTAGTCAGAAAGGGAGAGTTTCAAGTAAAACGTGACAAAACATACTTCACTGCACAGCGGAAAAAGGAAATGAGCAGTGTCGCACTTTTTTCGATTATCACAGGCCTCAGCAGTTTGCTCATTTCAAGTATTGACAAAATAATTGTGAACGATAAAATGGGCCTTGGCGCGGCAGGAGTTTTTGCCATTGCAACCTACTTCGGCAGTATCATTCACATTCCTGCGCGCTCTATTGTTCGCATTGCATTGCCTGTCATTGCAGACTCGTGGCAGCGTGGCGACTTGGCCAATATCCGTAGCGTTTATCACAAAACATGTTTGAATCAATTCATCATTGGGCTATTTCTGCTTGCTGGCACATGGCTGTGCATGGATGAAGTAATGATGTTATTGCCTTCAGAATACAGCGATGCCCGATACGTGATTTTGCTAGTAGGTCTTGCTTATCTGATAGACATGGCAACTGGAGCAAATGGAGTGATAGTGGTGACCTCCAAATATTATAAGTACGACACCTACTTTATGCTGCTGCTGGTGTTAGCTACTGTTAGTTCCAATCTGTTGCTCATTCCTGCATATGGCTTGGTGGGTTCGGCACTAGCAATGTGTATCACCTATTTTCTTTTCAACCTGTTTCGCTACCTATTTATCTGGAAGAAATTTGATATGCAGCCCTATGACGTGGGTTTTCTGAAGGTGATGGTTGCCGGAGCCATTGCTTTAACTGCTACGTGGTTTTTGTGTTTTGATGTCCATCCTTTAATAGGTATCCTTATAAAAGGCAGCGCATTTAGTTTGCTTTTTGTGCTGCTTATTTACTACTCGCGAGTGGCAGTCGAGTTGAATGCGATAGCGGACAAATATGTTTTTAGAAGAAAGTAATTCTAGACTACTTCTCCAGGCCATCATCAGCAGGAATTCCTTCCTCGGTTTCTATGAGGTCTTTTGCTTGTACCTTGGTGGAGTCCTTGTCATCATCTTCAGTGAACTCAATATTCAGGTAGTCGTCATCGCCTATTAATCCACCAGTTGTTGCCGTGTTCCCAATCTCAAATCCCTGTGGCTTAGCAAAGTCTTCCCTTGAGATTTTTATTTTTGGGTCAGCATATATTTTTTTCATGTAGTAGCCATAGATAGGCAATCCTGTGTTGGCACCCTGACCAATGGCCGTGCTGCTGAAGCGAACAGTAGGATCTTGCGCACCCACCCAAACACCCGTAACGAGGTCAGGAGTAAGGCCCATAAACCAGCCGTCCGTATTGTTCTGCGTAGTACCAGTCTTACCAGCTGTTGGATAGGTGATACCGCCATAGGGCTTTGAAGAATTACGCAAACGCACACCTGTACCGCTTCCGCATGATCCATCCACAACAGCTTTCATCATGGTGATCATTTTATAGGCATCATTGGGTGCAAGTGCTTGTTCTACTTTTGGTTCAGCTTCATAGATTACTGTTCCGTTTTTGTCTTCAATACGCAGCACAAACGTGGGTTCTACATAAACGCCACCATTCGCAAAGGCACTGAGCGCACCTACCATTTCGTACAAAGGAATATTGGCAGCACCCAATGAAATGGGCCCTACAGGATCGAGGTGCGATTTGATTCCGAGTCTGCGAGCAAGGCTAATAATATTGTCTATGCCATAAGTCTGTGCAAGTCGAGCGCTTACTGTGTTTACAGAGTTTGCAAGCGCACAGCGCATTGTGTAAGAGCCATAGCCACCGCCACTGTTTTGGGGTGTCCATCCTCCCCATGTTATGGCGCTGCCATCCACCACATCTGTCGGATTTTTTCCACCAATACGTAAAGCAGTTGCGTACACAATTGGCTTGAAGGTAGAGCCAACTTGTCGCGCACTTTGGTACACATTGTCAAATTTGAAGTGCTTAAAATCAATGCCACCCACCCAAGCTTTTACATGGCCGCTGTGTGGCTCTATACTCATCATGCTTGCATGAAGAATAGACTTGCCGTATTTGATACTGTCAAGTGGTGAAAGAATGGTGTCTTTTGGACCGTTATGAGTGTAGACTTTCATCTTCACAGGGGTGGCAAAAGCAGTTTCTATTTCCGCCTCGGTTGGTGCATGCCATTGATGGCCACACCCTCCTTTTTCGCCATCGCAGGTGTATACATCGGCTCCATTTTCAGTTCTTCTAGTAATGTAGAATGCAGGGCGTTCACATTCGGGACACAGTTTTCCGGAGGCAATCTTATGGCGGTCACTTTCTTGAATGGCGCGTTTCATTATCGCCTCGCGATCTTCTTTTCTAATGCCGTTATAAAATGGAAAATTATCTTTTTTTCTTCTTGCGACATCTTTTGAAAAGGCAGGTTGGAGTTCTTTTCTCAAATGCTCTTCCACAGCCCACTCTGCATATTCCTGCATGAGTGGATCTATAGTGGTATACACTTTTAGACCATCGCGGTATATGTCATAGGCAGTGCCGTCCGCCTTGTGGTGTTTCAAGTTTCCCTTTTCATCTTTTTCTTCCAAAATATCATGCAGCTTTCCCTTCAAGACTTCCCTGAAGTAGGGCGCCAGTCCTTCATCATGACTCATGCGTTGGAAATCCATACCCAATGGTAGTTTCTTCAGCGAATCGCATTGCTGCGTTGTGAGGTAATCGTACTTCACCATCTGGTTGAGTACAACGGATCGCCTGTGGGTAACTGTATCCACTCTTGACTCGCGCATGGGGTTGAAGAGCGAAGAGTTTTTCAGCATGCCCACGAGCATTGCACTTTGTTCCACCTTTAGCTCTTTAGGTGTGGTGTTGAAATAAATGTGAGCCGCGCTTTTTATTCCTACCGCTTGATTTGAGAAGTCATATTGATTCAAGTACAGCGCTATGATTTCATCTTTGGTATAGAGGCGTTCAATTTTGCAAGCAATTATCCACTCACGCACTTTTTGCCATAGTCGTTTCATTATTCCCCCTTTCCTCTCCTGCATAGTGAATTGCATTTTTGCAAGTTGCTGTGTAAGCGTGCTAGCTCCACCGTCACTACCAGCGCTTGCCAGCGCGCGTGCTAAGGCACGCAGGTCAACTCCACTATGCTCTCTGAATCGTACGTCCTCCGTGGCCAACAAAGCGTCCACAAGATTTTGTGGTAACTCATCATATCTCGCATCAGCGCGATTTTCTTTATAGTATGCTCCAAGGGGTTTACCATCAGAAGCAAGCACTTGAGTGGCTAAATTAATTTTAGGATTGGCCAATGTTTCTACAGCCGGAAGGCCGCTGAGCAGCGCACCTATGAGCAAAAGTGCTACGAGTATCAAGGGGCTTAGGGTAATCCACCACAAGCGTTTCTTGTAGTTGGGCTTGGAAGAGGGTTTTGCTGACATGACGCGGAAACGATAAGTAGTCAAAAATATTGGTTCAGTATGCAATAAAACGGCTTTTGAGGTTATTCCATGAAGAGTTACCGGTTAATAGAGAATGATAGACATTTCTCTTGAGCTCATTGCGCATGTGTTGATGAATCGACTAAAAACTTCATCATACAAAATCCAAAAAGGAAAGCACCGCGTAAGTGAAGGCATAACAAAATAAAAAAAATCAAACAACATGAAAAAAGTAATTGCCATGTGCTTGGTTTGCCTATCGATAGGAACCTTTGCACAAACAAAAATGAAAGAAAGTAGCGTAGTTGTTGGCGGGCAGCCAATGATGCCTTCACAAAACATTATTCAAAATGCAGTGAATAGTGAGGACCACACCACCTTGGTGGCTGCAGTTAAAGCAGCGGGTCTGGTAGAAACGCTTTCTAGCAAAGGCCCATTCACCGTTTTCGCACCAGTAAACGATGCATTCGAAAACCTGCCTGCTGGTACAGTAGAGACTTTGCTAATGACTGAAAACAAGGCGATGCTTACAGCAGTGCTTACTTACCATGTGCTATCTGGCAAGTATGATTTTAATGCCCTTGCCGCGGAAATAAAAAAGGGAAAAGGCACTGCAAAAATGCAAACTGTGCAAGGCGGTTTTTTAACCTTCATGATGAATGGAGAGCACAACATCACCCTAACAGATGAGAAAGGAAATACGTCAAACATCAGCGTTTATGATGTATATCAAAGCAATGGAGTCATCCATGTTATAGACTCAGTAGTGCTTCCGAAGTAATACTGTTTCGTCATGTTCCTTTCCTAAAAGAACGGAACAGGTTTAAGGTTTAGTGGGAAACCGTCCTAACGTGGGCGGTTTCTTTTTTTTATTTATCAATCAAAGGTTTCTTTGTAGCAATCATTTTCCCTTTGATAAAAACGCTTGATATAAAATTGCTCAGTGAATTAACTGAATTGAAGGACGTTGTGTTTCTTGATGCGCGAAGTCCGAAAGAATTTGAACATGCACAAATTCCTGGTGCCCATAATTTATGCCTGCTGAACAATGAAGAACGCCACATTGTAGGACTTACCTACAAAGAGCAAGGTCACGAAGTAGCGGTGCGCAAAGGTTTCGAGCTAGTAGGACATAAATTTTCTGGTTTTATTGATGAGGCACATTCTTTAGCACCAGCGAAAAAAATTTTACTGTATTGCTGGCGTGGCGGCCTTCGCAGCAACATCATGGCTTGGTTGCTAAATCTGGCTGGCTTTGAAGTCACCCTCTTAAAAGGGGGATACAAGCACTTTCGAAATTTGGTTTTGGAGGAGTTTCTAAGACCAAAGAACATCCTTGTTCTATCTGGAAAAACCGGGACTGGAAAAACCAAACTGTTGCACGAGTTGAAAAATAGGGGCGAGGCCGTTTTGGATCTTGAAGACATTGCACATCACAAAGGCTCAGCATTCGGTTCGTTGGGTCAGCTACCTCAGCCCACTGTGGAGATGTTTGAGAATATTACCGCTTTGCAACTTGTTAGAATGGCCGATAGAAAAATTTGGATTGAAGACGAGAGTCGTTGGATTGGTAGAGCAAAAATTCCGGACGCCTTGTTTAATCAAATATGCTCAGCAAAGTCCATAGCAGTAGAGAGGAACTATGAAACTCGGAAGCAAATTATTATTGAAGAGTATGGCATCTTTTCGACTGAAGAATTGGCAGAAAAGACCACACAACTTAAAACCAAATTGGGGGGCGATCGCCTCAAGCTAGCACTTTCATTTCTCGAGGATAATAATCTATCGTCTTGGGTGGACATCATGTTTTGGTACTACGACAAAAACTATGGTAGCAATAACGAGAAGCGTGGTATTGAAAAAATTAGAACCATTGATTTTGATCTAGAAGACGACTACCAAGCAATGTCCAAAACACTAGTGGAAATGTCAAAACAAATATGACTGACGACAAACAAATAAAATTAACCGAATACAGCCGAGGTTCGGGTTGCGGGTGCAAAATTTCTCCGGCAATACTTAAGGAAATTCTTAAGACTACTGAGGATTTACCACCACAGGAAGGCCTCTTGGTTGGTAATGAAAGTAGCGATGATGCAGCTGTGCTAGAATTGGAAAATGGCGATTGCATCATCAGCACAACTGACTTTTTTATGCCTGTTGTGAATGACGCATATGACTTTGGAAAAATATCTGCGACCAATGCTTTGAGTGATGTGTATGCAATGGGCGGGAAGCCAATTTTGGCTGTTGCAATACTTGGTTGGCCGGTCGATAAGTTGCCCGCAAGTCTTGCGCAGCAAGTGCTTGAGGGCGCGCGGTTCACTTGCCGTATGGCAGGGATCTCTATTGCCGGAGGTCACAGTGTTGACAGCGCTGAGCCCTTTTTTGGGCTTGCCGTGAATGGTATGGTGAAGAAAGAAAACTTGAAACGCAACAACACTGCTCAGGAAGGCGATCATCTCTTTCTTACGAAGCCTCTTGGCGCAGGCATTTTGACCACTGCCCACAAGCGAGGTGTTGCGAAACAAGAAGATTTCGAGCTAGCAATTAGTTACATGAGCACGTTGAATAAAGTGGGTGAGGCATTGGCAACATTAAATGGTATAGCGGCCCTTACTGATGTCACTGGTTTTGGTTTAATTGGTCATTTGATAGAAATGTGCGATAGCGGCAGACTTTCTGCTTCGCTCGATTTTGAGGCAATTCCGGTCATTCCGAATTTGTCATTGTATCTTGATCAAATGATTTATCCTGACATGACCATGAAGAATTATTCTTCATTTTCTTCTTTGTGTTCTTCGATGAATGCACAACAATTATTCACCCTATGTGATCCTCAAACGAGTGGCGGATTGCTTGTAGCGGTGAGAGAAGACGATATTAAGAACTACATCGAAATCGCTCATGCGTTCGGCCTGCAGGGCATTGGAGACAAGTGTATCGGAAAATTTGTTGCCCCTGCACACAAAGTGGTGATGATAAATTGAGACTTGCTTAGTATCGCAGTTCCAAATTCGTTCGGTCAACAATGCTCTTCAACTCCTTTGAGTTTCTACTATTCTTCCCTGTTGTGACAGTGCTTTACTTCCTGTTGCCACACAGGGGGCGCTGGCTTATGCTTCTGTTGGCCAGTTGCGTGTTCTACATGTTTTTCATTCCCTACTATGTTGTCATTCTTTTTGTCACCATACTCATAGACTACTTCGCAGGTATATGGATAGAACGCAGCGAAGGAAGGAAGAAAAAAATCTATCTCTGGGGCAGTATCATCAGCACTTGTTTGGTGCTTTTTGTTTTTAAGTATTACAATTTTTTCATTGGGAATTTCAATGAAGTGGCGTCCCTAATAGGTTGGAATTATTCGGTGGATGTGCTCAAAGTGGTGCTTCCTATTGGCCTTTCATTTCACACCTTTCAAAGCCTTAGTTATGTCATAGAAGTGTATCGTGGCAATCAAAAAGCAGAACACCATTTTGGCATCTATTCGCTTTATGTAATGTTCTATCCGCAGCTAGTGGCGGGGCCTATCGAGAGGCCACAGAACATGCTGCACCAGTTTTATGAAAAGCATAAACTGAACTATGATGATGTTTCGCATGGTATCAAATTCATGATTTGGGGATTGTTCAAAAAAGTGGTGATAGCCGACAACATTGCCTCTGTGGTAGATGCCATATACACCTCGCCCGAGGGTATGAGCTGGCAGTGGCTGCTGCTTGGCTCCTACCTGTTTGCCATACAGATATACTGCGACTTCAGCGGTTACAGCGACATGGCCATTGGCGCAGCGCGTGTGATGGGTTTCCGACTGATGGAAAATTTCAATACGCCATACATCAGCACCAGCATTCGCGAGTTTTGGAGCCGTTGGCACATTTCCCTCAGCACGTGGTTCCGAGATTATGTGTACATACCGCTGGGAGGCAACAGGGTAAGCCAATGGAAAATGAATCGCAATCTGCTTGCAGTGTTTGCCATCAGTGGCTTCTGGCATGGTGCTAATTGGACCTTTGTTATTTGGGGTGCATTGCACGGAGTCTATTTAGTGATTGAAAATTTGCTTAGAAAACTTTCGTGGTTTAGCCAGATGGTAGAAAGTAAAAATAGAATCCTGCGCATCCTCATTGCCGTTATAGTATTTCAATTGGTAGTAGTTGGATGGATTTTTTTTAGAGCAGAAAGTGTGGGGGAGGCGGTGACTATTTTATCGCGCATTTTGTTTTTAGAAGACGGCACCAGCGCATTGGATGGGGGGTTGAGTATGCTGGGAGTGCCCGGTATAGCTTGGAAAATTTTACTTGTAGGTTCGTTCATTCTCTATGATCCTTTGATACATAAACTCACTCGCGGTACATATGATTTGAGATTGGTCAGCGCAGTCCGCTTGGGATTTTATGCGTTGCTTGCTGCCTTGATTTTATTGCTCGGCTTTTGGGGTGAGGTTGAATTTATTTATTTCCAATTCTGATGAAAAGGATACTGCTGAAAATGATTTTTGGTTTAGCGCTTATGAGCGTGTTTTACTTCGGGTTATGCTGGTTGATCAATCACACGAGTATTTCTGGGAAACGCGCAGCATGTTGGGTCAATCCGCAATTTCAGCGCAAGGGTGGGCAGGAGTATCGTCTAATGCAGGATTGGAATCCAGATGCGAAATATGATGTTGTCGTGCTTGGCTCCTCTCATGCATATCGTGGGTATGACCCACGTGAATTTGCAAAACATAATCTTTCTCTTTTCGCTGCAGGTAGCGGTTTCCAGAACACTCTTGCAAGTTTCGTTTTAGCCAAAGATGTTTTTGTACCAAAGAAAAATTCATTGGTAATTATTGATCTCTTTGATCAAACATTTGTGGGCGATGGTGTGGGGTGCTTCAGTCGTGTCATCGAAAATGCAGGAAGTGACTATGCCGCTCTTGAGTTCGTGTGGCGCAAGCCAGACTTGCGCACCTTCAATTCCTATTGGTGCAGAGTGTTTAGTAAGGACGCACCCGTTGAGGTGGGTGACGAGCCAGGTTATCTTTTGAATGGATATTGCCCAAAAACAGATACTCTCGAAACACTTCCTGCCGAGTTGAATTTGGAGAATGAAATCAAATTCAATCAACTATTTGCAAACTATCTGGACAAGTTGATTGTTCAAATAAAACGAGATTCTGCACAAGTGGTGTTAGTGAGTCATCCGCAACCAGCGCTTGTTAGTTACAGCAACTACCATGATCAATTTTTGAAATTTATTCATCCTGTAATTGTGAAACACCAAGTGGTTTACTTGGATTACAATACAAATCACAGCCTAAATAATCAGGAACACTTTGCAGATGCGAACCACTTAAATCAGGCTGGGGTGAGCCTGTGGAATGAGCAGCTGATAAAAAATCTTAAGGAGCTTGAGTTGATTAATTCTGCCGAATGAACTTACAGAATAGGGAAAAGCAATGGCCTCGAAGGAGCAGCATCATTTTCAAATGACGACACCTGCAGATTAAGAAAGTACTCGCCATCTATAATTTCATCTGGTACAAATACAAACTCAGTAATGGTGCAATGCTTTCTTGTTTCGTTCGGATAATTCCAAAAGGCCCGATGTCCTTTCAACATACCCCCATCACTCTCGCGGTCCACTGAGGGAAGGTCAACCAGCAAGTGCTGAATACCTTTCGCAGCGAGCCATGCCAGCGCATCATCATCAAGGTAGCAGAAGTTAGTGTTGGAGTAATTCTTACTCCTTTTCTCCTTCTGATTGGGAAGTGTGCGAACAATAAGCGCTTCACAATCGGTATCTGCAACAAGAGGCTGCAATTGACTTTTGGTAATAACGTGGTCACCCATTTTTCTCCATTGAGCGTCTTCAACTACTAATTCGGGTGTTACCGAAACTAACCGCGCGATAAAAAAATATTGCTTCAGAGCCTCATCGATAAAAACATTTTCATTCGCAATGTGGCCAACACTCTCCGTGTGTGTTCCATGCCCATGAGGGTTAAAGTAAATGTCCTTGAAATTGACATTACCACCAAGCTTTACGCTGCCTGTGAAATGTTGATTGATAACTGGAGAAATCCGAGCTTCCTCCACAAACCAAGCTCTTGGGCCATTGGGTCCAACCGCAACAGAAATGTCAAGAGGTTTTGAAAGATCAACTTTGAGCGTTCTGTTTCCGTGTTCTATTGAAGCGAGCATAGTATGAAGGCAATGTAGTCAGAAATGGCGCGAAAAAAATCCGATGGCAGATGGAGCACATCGGATTTTGAAAAATTTGGAGAGTGGAAAAAATTACTCCCTCCCAATAAATATTTTATCTGTTATCGATCCGCTGTCGGTTGTCACTGAGATGATATAGATGCCATTTACTAGACGTTGCGCAATATCAACAGTGAGATAATCATTGATTTTAACGTCCATTACACTTTGCTCATGCATAAGCTGACCACTCATGTTATAGACGCGCAAGACACCGTCACCCTCCAACATAGACTGAGACAAGTCTATTGCAACTATGCGCTGCGCTGTCGTGCTTGCGGAAAGTACACCAACTGTTTCCGATTCTCCTTCAGTATATCTAAGTTCTTCCAAGTCGGCATAGTTGTCTTCTTGCAACTCTGGCATGTTAGGCGTACAGCCGCATGAAAGAACGGTACCTGGAGGAGGGCTGCCCACAGTTCGGAACGAAATAAAGCAAGCTGGGCCCCAGTCTACTTGTTGGCCAGCAAGGCTGGTAGTACCTCCAATACATTGGGCACAATTGTCTGGATTTATCCTTCCTCGAACTTGAATATTATATGTTTTTCCTGGAAGTACAGACGCAATTGCATTGGGATTCACAAATGGTCCATTCAGCCATGCCGTGTTGAAGGCAGGGGCAATTGGTTGAAGCGTGCACGGTTCAACTTCAGTAAACCTAAACTGATATTGATCAATACCCAGTATTGAGGTGGCGCTGATGTTTCCACCGTTTTTGTTGCGCCATTTGCAGCAAGCTCCAGACTCCACTTTAACCAAGGGCATCGCACATGTTATAAAGGTAACTCCCGGAGAACACCAAGCGGGTATTGGTTCATCAGCGCAGTACCAAGCACGAACTTGCATCGTATAAATCTTTCCAAATCGAAAGCAATTCTCCACATTGTCCATTACTGCCTGCCCTTGGAGAGAGGGTGTCGAGCAAAATTGTGTGGCTCCGTTGTCTGTTGTAAACAAAAATTGATAAGTAAAGCCAACACCTAACGATTGAACCGAAAAAGCGTACGCATCGAATCCACAAACGACTTCATTTTGTATAGGGGCACTAATTGTAGGACATGCTCCATCACACATATTGATAAGCCTGCCAGCTGAGTTGCCCCACCAAATGTTTCCACATTCTGTATCGTTCGCTTGAACCTCGCAGTAAACCATATAGTCTCCAGCCATGCACAATCCGGGACATGAGCCCATGTTATAGTCACCCGTGCCGATGCAAATTATTTCAGGCCCACCACCTACGGGTACAAATTTCCAACGGGTTGATCCCACGCCAACTGCGCATGTGTTTGTTCTTTTGATTTGACTTCCCGGTGTGTAACAAGGCAGCCCAGGAGGGTTGGGTGTATAGCTAGATCTCACCTCAACGGCATTGTGCTCTACGTTGAATTGGAAAGTGCCTGCACCGCTGCCGCTAACACGTCCTACACGCACTTTGTATGTCGTGTTGTAAGTCAATCCGCTTACGCAAGAAACTTCCTTGCCTGTAACACCTGTATTTGCGTTGCCATTTTGAGACGCAATCATCACTGTGCCTGCATTGTTCCAAATTTCAAATGCTGCATCGAATGTGGGGTTGCAAACCCTGATTTTCACCACCTCTGCTGGTGCAGCAAATGCAAACCAAACGTCATTGGCCATAGTACCAGTGGCTGGAGCCTGCGCTGAGGTGCTGCTGCCTAGATTTTGCGTAGTTGAAGTAGCCAAGCAGGTTGTAGTTGTTAAGCTAGGAGCACAAGCGAAATTGGCAGTTCCCGCTGTTAGAACTGTGGCCGTTGCAGCGTCTTCTTGCGCATAATTGATGGAAAATGAAAGGGTGAATGACAGTATGAGTAATAATCTCTGCATCGTATTCGTGATTTTGGGTTTGTTCAAAAGTAATAGACAGGTTCAGTATCAAAAAGTTGCGTTATTTTCTTTGCCAAATGCTCTCTTCATAGCCATTCCACATAGGTTTTCCATCAGGATGGAGGGCGGTTTGGAGGTCCTTCATACTAAAGTTACTCAGTCCTTTTTTGTAATCTTCCATTGTTACTGGGTTTAACACGCCCTTCGCACCAGCCTTGTCTGCGGTTTCTTTCCCATTCATTTTCTCCAGCAGAAACACATCTTCGGCTGAATCGTTCACAAAACTGAGGTAGTTGGCTACCAC
The DNA here is from genome assembly GCA_031414655.1 of Flavobacteriales bacterium. Classification (GTDB taxonomy): domain Bacteria; phylum Bacteroidota; class Bacteroidia; order Flavobacteriales_D; family Sanyastnellaceae; genus JANNVZ01. The sequence goes on along the minus strand of JANNVZ010000002.1, from coordinate 328,746 downwards.
ATCCGGTTCCATTTCTTGGAAACTGGCGCAATTCCAAAACAAGTCTATTTTTTTGTCCTTTAGTAGGGGAAAGTGCCATGCACCGAAAACATAAATCTTTCCAGGTTCCAGATTTTCAATTGATTTCAAGTCACGACAATGGCGGTATGAAATGACTTCTCCCGGAAAAACCGCATTGAGCCATTGCTCGCATACATAAAGCTGAGGAGAAATATCAAAAAGCAGAAACGTGATATGTGGATATAGTTTTTTTAGAACTTCAATACTCTTTCCTGACCCGCTGCCCAACTCTGCTAAGGTTTGCACTTTATCAAAATTGAAGAAACGCTGAGCGTATACGTAGCGTTGGTAGTAATAAAGTGCCTTGGAGGTATATAGCCTGCCATCTACCTCAATGCGGTCCTCAGGATTACCAACGTCTGAGAAGGAAAAACTTTCGAGGGGTTTTGCATTAAATTTTTCGCCAAGTGCTTTGCAAAATTCATATGGCTGCTGACGAATGCTGTTCTTCCAACCCGGAAACATGGAAATAAACCCAGAAGCTAAATTGTTGAGGCCATTAAAAATATCCTTGCTGCCTGGAATTGCTCGCGTGGCTTTGTTATAGAAAAGGCGATTGCTGCGAATGTCCGCAAGAGGTTTTTCAATATTGTCAGTAGCACCAAATGAGCGCAGAATGGTGTGCTTTCTTCTACGAAAATCTTGCAACCCTTTTTCTTCCAACTCAGGCATGAGTGCCTTTTCGTAAAAAGCCCAATAATTAGTGGGGTTGTATAATGATGAAGATGCTTTCATGTCATCTGTCATCATTTTCAATAGAGGCAGATCATCTGCTACCTGAATGGCCATAGCTTGAAATAGGAAAATCGTTCGTTAGTAAAAAAATAAGGCCGCCAAATATGAGGCAGATCGGATGGACCGCATCATTTATCCATCACTACTTGCCGCACCAATTCTTCATTGAATGGCGCATATACATCTTCGCGCGGTAAGAGCGCATTCCCTGACTGTATGGTCAAAAGGTATTTTGCAATAGGATCCTCATCCGCCATGAGCGGGGCAGCAACTCCTTCCAATATCATGTCTGATGCGTAGTCGCTCATGCTTCCAAAATCCTGCAGACTAAAGTTGACAACATCATAACCCAATGCATCATAGAAGGTGGTGGAATAGATGCTCACTTGAATTTTACTCTTATTCAGCAGATCGTCCAGAGCCACTTCTACATCTACTATTTCAATTCCATACTCCTTTAGTTCGTTGTATGCAGGTTTGTTTTTTTCCAGCGGATGTAGTTTCATAACTGCGCGCCATTCAGGATGTTTATTCAAGTGCACGGCCAATTGCTTGCCATAGTTCACATAGTCGATGTGCAGATTTTTCTGGGCGCAGACTAACACGATATTTTCTTTCTCAGCAGAAGTTTGCTTAAGATTCTGTAAGCGATACAGGTAGTCGCCCGCCACCAATACCTGCGAAGCGCGGAACTCGCAACCCGTGCCCAAAATACGTTTCCAATAAGGGCCATATGTCAAAATTTTGTCCGGAAAAAATGCTTTGCCAATTGTTCCCGCATATTGCTCATGGTAGACATAGTACAAATCGTTGGTCGCAATAAGTCCGTGCTGAATTTCAATGCATCGAATGTTTAATAGTTTCAATGCAGCTATCAAACCTTCGCTATGGTAATGGCAAATGAAGAGCAATGCCTTTGTATTTTGTCCCTTGAAGAGGTGGTAGTAAAACCGAAACTCTTCAAAGAAGATATGCATAGCTGAACGCAAGTGTTTCATTTCATACGAGGTGAACTGTTTCATAGTGCGCGCATTGCGCAATGTGTCAATCATTTCACGCAGCAATCCGCGCTCTAATTCATCGGGGTAGGGCAGGTATCGTTTGAAGTACGAAATATCATAGTCATGCTCAAATCCCGGATTGTCTTTTGTACTTATCCATGTCAGTTTTTCACGCCCAATAACGTTGGATATTCTATCGAAATAGATGGAGTGCCACTGGCCATCATCTCCTCTTACCACGCGACCTGGGTCCAGTATTACATATTCTCTGAATTGGTATTCTGATTTGTCTTTGCTGCCCTTGAAACTTTTCAGCCAATAGATAAATAGCTGAATGAAGTTGGGCAACGCCAGGTAGTTTTTAATGAGCTTGTAGTCGAACCTGTTTACTGCGAATGACAAGCCGTGTTGAAATACCTTAAGGAAAGAAAATTCCCTACAGGCATATCGTTGCGGATGAATTAACCGCTCTTTGAGGTATTGGTTGATGACAGAAAACGGGGTGAGTTCCATTTTTCAGATTTTTAGGGCTTCATGATGCAGGGAGTGCGCAATTTAACAAGAGCAAACAGAAATGATTAAATCAGTCCTGATGTGGTGCATTTGGCGATGATGCCTTTATACAACAATGCACTTTCATTTCGCTTGGAAGCAATCTGTAGCAAATCCAATTCACCATCCGCATAGCTAAGAAAGTGCAACAAGCGATGAAGCTCTTCTCTGTTGAATAGAGGGTCCACACTATCCGGATAAAGTCCTCGCTTTCCCAGTTGAGGCTCGCAAAAAGCGATTTTGTTTTTATAGAAGTCATTCAGCTCGAGCAATTGTGCAAGTTCGAAGTAGGTATCTACTGTTTCGGTCAGCGCTTCGAAACGGATGAAGTTCTCATTGTCAAGTGATGTGTGATATTCTTTGTACCGCTGATAGGGTGTGCGCATAAGTGAACCTACTGGCAAATTGAAGCCAGCAGAACAATATTGCCTCTCATCACTGCCTCCCACTGCGAAGTCAATGACGCGGTGTTGCTTGCCTGAAGATTGTAAGAGGTGCACTGCTGCCTCATCAGCAACGCTATTGCCTTTTTTGCTCCGCTTGTAAGTAAAATTACCTGCATCACCGCAGCAAGTGAGAACATAACCTGCGTGCATGTTTTTCTTCAAAGCATCGCCCTGTTTGGCAAGAAAGGCAATGATGCCGATGGTTTCTGGAGCAAATAGAAAGCGATACGTGAATTTGCGCCCTGGCAATGCTGCTATTTTCTTGTAAAGAAAAGCAGCAGCAAGCGGCCCGCTCAATTCATTGTTTGCCATGCTGGGGTGACATACATAAGTAGAAAACAGTATCTCTTTTTCTGATACACCTTTCAGCACACATTCACCATAAGTGAGGCTGCCCTCTTTCAATTCGCTATCAATAACAACTTTGAACTTGCCATCGCGCGGCTGTTGTTTCCATTCGTTATGCGACAAACAAAATCCCCAGTTCTCTTTATAGTAAGTGGTGATGTATGGAATGGCATCGGGCATTTCCGGAATGGTGTGAATATGTGCTGCTAAATCATCATAACCGATTTCAACATTGATGGGAGTTGAGTAATTCACCACATGCAAATTGTTCTTGGAAAAGTCAGCAATCTTTCTCCCTTCGGGTGTGAGAATGTAGGCATCTTTAATGTTCCACTCCTTGGGTACTGTCCAATCGAAAACTTGAGTGCCTGTGGGAACTTCAGTTATCTCCAATGGAACTATTTCTTTCAGAATGTTGAGCGACTCGCGCAGGCCGTTGCCTGTTATGCTGCGGCAAATGGGCCACAGGCGATGGAAGTAGTGTTGGATGTCAGCCTTCATGAGTGGGCGCAAAGTAGAACATGCCTACGGTGTTGTGGGCATCATTCTGGCTCAGCATACCTGCTACATTTGCCGCCCTTTTTTGAAAGCCACATGCTCAGCTATTGCAGATGAAAACCTTTTCTGAACTAAAGAAAAATCTGAAGAAAGACACCAGCGCTTTGAAGCCCATTCGCGCTGCGCTTTTGGGCGATAGTTCAACTCAATTTTTGAATATTGCGCTGCGTGGTGATGCAATGGATCGTGGATTCGACTTACAGCTATGGGAGTCTGACTTCGGGCAGATCGAACGTCAAGTTTTTGATCCATCATCGGAATTGTATGAACACCAACCGGAAGCGGTGATTGTCTTTTTTGCCACCCATAAATTGCTTGGTCAATACAACAAAACGAAACCAGAAGTACAGGCTTTTTTTGCAGAGAATCACATTCAACGTGTACAGAGTATCGTTGCAAACATTCACCAGAACTGCGGTTCGAAAATCATTTATTATACACATCCCGAAATAGACGACACGGTCTTCGGGAGCTATGCTGGTGCGGTGCAGCACTCTTTCATCTATCAACTGAGAAAGCTGAATATAGAGCTCATGAACATGGCATCATCTGCTAGCAATTTTTATCTCTGTGACATTGCAGCGGTACAAAATAAAGTTGGTCGTGATGTGATGTTTCAATCCTCTATCTACATCACGACTGAAATGGTATTGAGTATGGAAGTGCTGCCAGCAGTGGCTGCGCGCACTTTGGATGTGCTGGTCGCGTTGCAAGGCAAATTTAAAAAATGCCTGATACTGGATTTAGATAACACTACTTGGGGCGGCATAATTGGTGATGACGGAATTGAAAATATTGAGATTGGCAGTCTTGGGATTGGCAAAGCATTTACTGAATTGCAGCATTGGGCAAAGAAGCTGAGGAACCGAGGAATCATATTGGCCGTTTGCAGCAAAAACACAGAGCACATTGCCAAAGAACCTTTTGAAAAACACCCCGACATGGTGTTGCGACTTGAGGACATAGCCGTATTTGTGGCCAACTGGGAAAACAAAGCGGACAATATTCGCTACATTCAAAGTGTACTCAACATCGGGTTTGATTCAATGGTTTTCCTTGATGACAATCCGTTTGAAAGGAATCTTGTAAGGGAAAACATAGGGGGCATCACCGTTCCTGAATTGCCTGAGGATCCTGCTGAATACTTGGAGTATTTGTATTCGCTTAATCTGTTTGAAACTATTAGCTACAGTGGTGCAGATGCAGAACGCACTAAGCAATACCAGGTAGAAGCCAAGCGTGCATCAGTTCAAAAAAGTTTTACCAGCGAAGATGATTTTTTGCAAAGCCTCCACATGATTTCTGTTGTGGAAGGTTTTACAAAATTCAATACACCACGCGTGGCCCAGCTATCGCAGCGCAGCAATCAATTCAACCTGCGCACAGTGCGCTACACCGAGGCTGACATAGAGGCACTGGGAACAACTACGGATTACAAAACTTTCACCTTCACACTTGAAGATAAGTTTGGTGACAACGGCCTCATCTGTGTCATCATTCTGAAAAAGAAAGAAGCAGGAATCCTCTTCATTGATACATGGTTCATGAGTTGTCGTGTGCTGAAGCGCGGTATGGAAAACTTTGTGCTGAACACATTGGTTTCGTATGCCAAGAGTGAAGGTTGCAATCAATTGAAAGGGGAATACCTGCCCACTTCAAAGAATGAAATGGTGAAAGACCACTATGAGCAATTGGGTTTCACACAGGATGGTAACTGTTGGATACTTAGTGTGAATGATTATGCAGAAAAGAAATGTTTCATTCAAAAGAAGGAGGTGGCAGAAGCCATCATACAACCATAAGGAATGGAACTGCTGAATGCATTGATAGAAAACAACCGTTTGCTTGCTGTGTTGCATGATAATCTGCACGCAGGTATGAAGCAGTCAGCATTGTATGCGCAGATAGGCAGATACCTGAGCGAATATTGTGACGCAAACAACATAGATGCACAGCAAGCAGATGAAATTTATATGCGTTACATTGCGGCATACAACAAGCACTGCAAGCAATTCATAAAGACCGGAAAGTATCCGCTTGAGAATGGCATCAATGACTTCAGTGTTACAAGAGAAGAATATGATGTAGTGCTGCTGATGTCTGTTGTGTTCACACCGCACCGCTATCGCATCATGCAGTTGCTCACAGAGCAAAATCAAAATGGGAATGCACTCTTTATAGGTCTCGGGCCGGGCCTGGAAATATTTCTGACGCTTCCGTTGCATACTAGCATAGATGCATACGATGTAAGTCTGAATGAAAAACTGGCAGAGCAATTCCCAACTGTTCACTTTCATGCGGACTACTACTCCGGCCAAAATGAAAACAGCTACGATAGCATCTACCTGATTGAGATTCTGGAGCACCTGCCGGAGCCTTATCAGTTGCTTGAAATCTGCAAAACATCCTTGAAGAAGGGTGGAAAAATTTTGCTTACAACAGCCACAGATATTCCGCAATTTGACCATATGTATAATTTCCCCGACAATCATTCGCAATTTGAAGCACGCTTCAAGGAAATGGGTTTGAGTGTTTTGAAAAAGGAAAAGCTAGAACACAGCTATCTGACAAGTGAATTGAAACCAAGTAATCATTTCTACGTGCTGCAGAAGTGATAAATGAGCAAGAACAATGAGTAAAAAAATAGACAAAGCATTGATGGCCGAGCGCGAGCAGATTGTAAACATTCTGCGCCAAACTGTTTTCTTTCAGTTTGATGAAGCAGTGCCGCACAAGCAAGTTATTCCCTATGCCAGCTACTCGCCATGGGAAGGTGATGCCACTTTTAAAGCATTGTATGAGCAGATAAAAGACAACACCCTGGTGGACATCTACCGGTGCTACGAGTTGTGGAGCATGGTGCGCGATTTGAAAAATGTGGAAGGAGATATACTCGAAGTAGGTGTGTGGCGTGGCGGTACGGGAGCCGTTATGAGCAAAGCATCAGAAGGTCATGCAGGCACCACGGTATACCTGGCAGACACATTTGAGGGCGTAGTGAAAGCCACCGAAGAAGACACCGTATATCGCGGAGGCGAACATTCAGATACCTCGGATAAAATTGTAGAGGACCTGTTGAAAAAGGTAGAGGCAAAAAATTACAAAATCCTGAAAGGTATTTTTCCTGATGCCTTTCCTGATTTGAACATTGACAAAATCAAATTGTGCCACATTGATGTGGACACTTACTTATCCGCAAAAGAAATTTTTGATTATGCATGGCCCAAGATTCCTGTTGGCGGCATAGTAGTATTTGACGACTACGGCTTTTGGACGTGCGAAGGAGTCACCAAATACTTCAATGCACTAGAGCTCACTGACGGCAGAAAAATTCACAACCTTAACGGACACGGCATCATCATCAAAACCAAGTAATCACATTTATCCCATCAGCACATGAACAGAGAACAAATACTCAGCGACTTGCACGGCATCTTCAAAGATGTTTTTGACATAGAAGAAGTAACCATTACTGATGAAACCACTGCGCAAGACATTGAGGAGTGGGATTCACTCACGCACATTCAGTTGGTAGTGGCTATCGAAAAAAAGTACAAAATCCGATTCAACTCGGCAGAGATTCAGGGCTGGGCCAACGTGGGCAAAATGATGGACAGTATAGCCAGCAAAGTGGGTTAGTATAATTACCTGAGCAGACCAGAAAATGATTTTCAACTCCATTGAATTCACGGTCTTTTTCTCTGTATTCTTCTTTCTCTATTGGTTCATTTTTCAGCGTAGCCTGCGCCTGCAAAATGTGCTGCTGCTGGTTGGCAGCTATTTCTTTTATGCCTGGTGGGACTGGCGTTTTCTTGCCCTCATTATTGCCGGTTCACTGATCAACTATTGGCTGGGCATCGCTATCCATAGCACAAATGATGCTGTAAAAAGAAAACGACTGCTTTGGCTGGGCGTGCTGTATGGCCTAGGCGGACTGCTGTTTTTTAAGTACTGCAATTTTTTCATTGAGTCGTTTGTGGCTGCCTTCACACTGTTGGGTGTGAAGATGAATGCATCCACCCTTGACATCATAGTGCCGCTGGGCATCAGCTTTTATACCTTCCGAACGCTTAGCTACCTGATAGACATCCGCAATGGAAAATCGGAGCCAACCAAAGATTGGATAGCATTTTTTACCTACGTATCCTTCTTTCCCACATTCATCTCTGGGCCAATAGATAGAGCGAGAACATTCATTCCGCAAATGATGCAGCAGCGCATTTTTCGCTATGAAGAAGCGCGGCTGGGCATGCAACAAATACTGTGGGGACTTTTCAAAAAATTAGTCATTGCAGACAACCTCTCCACTATTACAGCCTACGCATTCAATGGCTACGAGGAGCTACCGGGCAGCATGTTGCTCATCGGTGCATTTTCATTTGCTATTGAGGTGTATGCAGATTTCTCAGGCTATTCGGATATGGCCATTGGTTTTTCGCGCTTGCTTGGATTTAGCGTAACCAAGAATTTTGACTTCCCCTATTTCGCGCAAAACATTGCAGACTTCTGGCGCAAGTGGCACATCTCTCTTACTAGTTGGCTTACTGAATATGTCTTCACTCCGCTCACCATCGCCTTCAGAGACTGGGGTCAGTGGGGCATCATTGCAGCCATCATCATCAACATGATGGTGTGCGGCTTCTGGCATGGTGCCAACTGGACATTCATTGTATTTGGTTTGTTGCAGGGCCTTTACTTCATCCCCATCATACTGCGCGGTAAGCTGAACAAGAAAAAGAAAATGGTGAAAGGACAACTGCTTCCCACATGGAAAGAATTGCTGGCCATGCTAAGCACCTTCACCCTCATTGCTATTACCGATGTGTTGTTTCGTTGCGACAACATAACGCAGGCCATTGGTTACTATAAGCATTTGTTCTCGCCCACACTCCTGTCCAATCCTATTCTTAGTCACTCATTCATACTGACACTAGTGCTTACGTTGCTCTTCTTTGTTGCAGAATGGATAGGCAGAGAGCACGACTTTGCATTGGCTAACGTGGGTTTTAGATGGCCACGCGTGCTCCGCTGGGGCTATTATTCGGTGCTCCTCTTCCTCATTGGCATGTATATGAATACATCAGAAACACCCTTTATTTATTTCAAATTCTGAAACAGTTTCTGAAACATATCCTCCTTTTTGTTCCATTCGCGCTGGTGGTGTATGTAGTGCTGGTGGTGCTTTGGGGCGAGGCATTGCCTGCCGTGGCTGGTAAGAATTTGAATTACAAACTTGGTTCGTATGGCATGATGCACACCCGCGTGCGCGAGGCCTCTCAGGTGGGCGATGTAGATGTGCTGATACTTGGTGCGAGTGATGCCTATCGTGGATTTGACACACGCATTTTTGAGCAGACGGGTTACAAAACATTCAACCTCGGAAGCAGCTCACAATCGCCCTTGCAAACAAGATGGCTACTCCACAGATACTTAGATGCGCTGAAGCCCGAGATAGTCATCTACACCGTTACGCCCTTTGTGATGTGTAGTGATGGTGTGGAGTCTTCACTTGATCTGATTGCCAATGAACACATCGACTTGGGAACGCTGAACATGACATTGCGGGTGAAGAATGTGAAGCCCCTCAACACATTTATTTATGGCAGCTACAGGCAGACTTTCGGGTTGGATGATGCTTTTACGGAGCCGAAGGAAACCGATGAAGACCTCTACATACCGGGTGGCTATGTGCAGAAAAAAATAGCCGATTACAATGAAAACTTTAAGGCGGTGTTGGGTGGCGAGGATTTGAAATACAACGAGCGACAGGTAGATGCATTTTTCGAAATCATCCGCACACTGAATGATAAAGGGATAAAAATCTACTTGGTGAAAACACCCGTGGCGCATTATGATGCATACAACCATCCGCTGTGGCTGGCTATAGAAAAGCAGTTAAAAGAAACTGCACCTTACTTCAACTTCAACCTGCCTCCATTGGGTTTTGCAGACAGCCTGCACTTCAGCGACCAATACCATCTCAATCAAGCGGGTGTGGTCAAGTTCAATCAACTGTTGATTGACTCATTGCTGAAGTAGATATTTTCCACCCTACCCTTTCGCGAACCTCAGGTAAAACGAAGCCCCTTTTCCTTCTCTACTCCAAAACCAAACCGCTCCTCCGCTGTGGTTCATTATGTTCTTCACCATGGCCAGCCCCAAGCCCATGCCCGTGCTTTTGGTAGTGAAGTTGGGCACAAATATTTTGTTGCGTTCGCCACTACTGATGCCCACACCATTGTCGCTCACCCGCAGCAGGGTGCCATGCTTTGTGCCGCGTATGGCTACATCTATCACACCGTGTTGGTCAGCAGGTATGGCCTGCATGGCGTTGGTGATAAGGTTGTTCAGCATGCGTATCGTCTGGTCTTTGTCGGCCATTACCATACTGTCGGGCAGGTGGTAAGTGCGCAGGATGATGCTGTGTTTGCCACCTTGATTGAGGGCGACCACGCTATCGGCCAGCTTCACCAAATCAAGCAGTACTAAGTTTGGCTTGGGCATTTTAGCAAAACTGCTGAACTCGCTGGCTATGTGGCTCAGTGCATCTATCTGTTCGGTCATGCTGCGTTCAAATAGTTCCAGCTTGTTGTCAAAGTCGTTCGGGCTGTCCTTCCACGAGCGTTGCAGGTGTTGCACACGCAGCTTCATGGGTGTCAGCGGATTTTTTATTTCGTGCGCTACTTGTTGGGCCATTTCGCGCCATGCACTTTCGCGTTCGGTCTGGGCCAATTGCCCGGCACTCTTTTCCAGTTCGCCTATCATACGGTTGTATTGTGTTATCAATGCGCCTATTTCATCATCGCTTTTCCATTCGAGCAAATCATTCTTACGACCAAGCTCTACCATCTGCATTCTGCGGCCTATGGTAGCCAGCGACCGTGTTATGTAACGCGACAGGAAATAGGCAACAAGCGCTGCCAATACAAAAAGTGCTAGGTAGATAAAGCCAAGTTCGGCCAAAAAATCGATGACATGTGTAGGTTCTAAATCTTCGTACACCACATTGGTTATCAGCAGCGGTTTTCCTGCGGTATCCTCTAGGTACCAATAAACCAACGACTTGTTACTGTGCGTAAAGCTGCTGTCAATGACTGTGCGCTGCGTGCCTGTGCTCAGTTGTTTCAGAGCAGAATACTTCACTTGATCCGCAATACCCAGCGAGTCCTTTTCCATAAAATCGGAACTCATGATGTAGCGACCGCGGAGGTCATACAACGCTATGAATAGATCATGCACATCGCTCAACTCACATATTTCATCTGAGAATAGAAAGTTGATAGAGTCTGCGGGCACCGAGTCACCTTTTTGGCTTAGTATGTACTCCATGGATTTTTCCACGGCTTCTTCCTTACGCTGCAGTCGGGCCTGATTAAACTCCGCGCTGTGCTCCAAATGGTCGTAAAAGGATAGCAAGCCTGTAACCACGAAGCAGACCAGTATCATGGCCAGTAGTGACAAGTAGATGCGTGTGCGCAGGGTAAGGTTGAACTTCATCATAGATGGCTTGCGCAAATATTGCACCGTCAACAGATACAGCGCTTATATAAAAACAAAAACCGCCATCAGCTATGCTGACAGCGGTGTGGGTTATTTCGAATGCGAGGTAGTATTAGTGTTGCACATGATGAATGAAATCATCGAGACTTATTACCTTTTCTTCAATAGTGCAATTTTCTTTTACAATGTTATTCATCTTTTCATTGAAGAGAATATCGTACACCTGCTTTTCTTCTTCCTTATTAGCCAATGCGCGTTTGGCCATCTCTTGCAAATGCTCTTCTTCCATCTCAGGCAGGCCGTATTGTTTGTAACGGTCTGCAAGCACTTTTCTAACATGGTCAATGGCCTCGTCAGCACTTACTCTTATCTGGTTCTCGCGTACAATTTTGTTCTCTATCAACTGCCAACGAAGTTGGCCCGCATACACTGGATATTCGTAGTCCACAATTTCTGCTGTCAAGCGTTGGTCGTTGCTCATAATGATGGAGCGTTTCAGAAATTCGTCTGGCAATTGAGGGTTTAGGCGTTTCACGAGTTCCTTTCTTAAGTCTTTGCCAAACAAATAATCACTGTCCTGCACAAATGTTTTTTCCAATTGTGCTTTTACACGAATGCGCATTTCTTCTTCAGTAGTCACGGTGTCTTTACCGTATATCTTTTCAAATAATTCTTGATTCAGTTCGTGTGGAATAACACGCTTGATGTCAGAAACAACCAACTGAAAATTGCTTTCTATGTGGTGCAACTCTTGGTGATTTACACCCAGCATTTGAGCAAGGTCAGCATGATTAGTGGACAAGTGATGCGGATTTACTGAAGTGGTATCGCCCTTTTTCAGTCCCACCAATTTGTTTTTAGTTTCAGGTTCTTTTATGAATTCGATGCTTACGGTGGTCTTGCTCTTCAGGCCTCCTTCTTTCACATCACCAGCCGCGTCTAGTTCATTCAGGTCCACCATCAGCATGTCTTCTTCACCGCTTGCTTCAGGCTCTTCCATTTTGCCATACCTGCGAGCATAGTCTTTCACTTGGCGGCTTATCAGTTCGTCATTTACATCCACTTTGTAGTAGGTGAATGTTTGAGACTTGTCCAATTTCACATTTATAGCAGGTGCTAGTCCAAGTTCAAACTTGAATTTGAAATCGCTCGGATTGTCCCAGTCGCCCACCGCTTCCTGATTATTTTTTGGAATGGGGTTACCCAGTATTTCTATCTTGTTTTCCGCTATGTACCTGTGAATGTTGTCTTGAATGAGGTTGTTTATTTCTTCCACAAGTATGCTCTTGCCATAGCGCTGCTTAATGATGGTAACTGGCACATGACCGGGACGGAAGCCTTGAATCTGAGCATTTTTACGATAGTTTTTAAGGGCTTTCTCTACGCGTTCCTGATAATCCTCAGGATGAACGTTGATGGTGAGTTCTGCATTGAGCGCATCTACCTCTTGCTTTTCAATTTGCATGTCTTTTCAATACGTTTTACGATGGCCTGCTCTTCCGACAGGAAGAATGAACCATTGCCAGGGTTATTCAAAACAAAAAAGGTGAATTGATAAAGATGATTAGCAATGGAGCTTGCTTTTCAGATTTATCAATCACCAATTCAGTGTGCGGGCGGAGGGACTCGAACCCCCATGCCTCACGGCACCAGATCCTAAGTCTGGCGCGTCTGCCAATTTCGCCACGCCCGCGCGTGCCTTTTTTTCAGAAGGGGCGCAAATATATGCGGACGCACCAAAAATGCAAGGATTTCAATGCGATGCAAGATTGGGCGGAAGGAATGCGCCTACAGAATTAGGGAAAATGAAAACGCCCTGTGGTTTAGATCAGGGCGTTTTCAAAAAAAAACAGGTTGGGTTTTGGTTGGTATTTCCTAGAGATTTTTTTATTGAGCTACAAGTTTGAACTCCGCTCTGCGGTTCACTTCGTACTGATCCTCCTCGCAGGGCACGTCATCTATACAACCGTTCAGCGGGCGTTGCTCGCCAAACCACTCGGTTTTGATGCGCTCACGTTTTACACCCTTTTGCATGAGGTAGCCTTGCACTGCCATAGCACGCGACATGGATAAGCTCTGGTTGTAAGCCATGCTACCTCTAGAGTCGCAGTGTGCTCGTATAAGAAGTTTAGTGTTCGGATTGTCTTGCATCAATTTGAACAGTTGGTCCAAGCGTGGCTTATCTTCTTCATTGATGAAGGCTTTATTGTATTCGAATATCACATTGTCCAGCGACATGGCCACTAAGTCAACAATTGGTAGAGCGGTATCGAATTCGCTAGGCAATTTTGCTTTGGCATCTGCTGCTTCCTTTTTCTTCGGATTCAAAATGTTCTCTAAGTTGTCCAATTTGTTGAGCACAGTGGCATTGTCTGGCTTCATGGCTGATGCTGCTTTGTATGCAGTTTTTGCTTCACCATATTTTCTTAAAGCGAACAGTTTATCGGCCTCTTCCACTTTGTCATCAAATTTCTTCTGAAGTTTTTCTGCAGCGGCTTGTTTCACTTTTCCATCTATTGCGGTCATTTGGTTCAGGGGATAGTTATCACCTGGGTTTATCTGTATGGCGCCTTTGTAAGCAGCCTTGGCTTCGCCCCATTTCTCTTGTTCGAAAAGTTTGTCGGCTGCCGCTATTTTATCTGCGTATGCTTTTTCTGCCTTGCTGGCAATGGAGGTGCTGCATTTTTCTGCCATGTTTTTCGGATATGTTTCATCCGGCATCAGTGCACTAGCCTCTTGATAGGCCGATAAGGATTCCTTGTATTTTTTATCAGTAAATAATTTATCAGCTTCTTTGATTTTTGCTTCGTATTCGGCTTTCAGTTTTTCATTTGATGTATCAGTTGTTTTCTTTTTAGCGAGGTTCAGCTGACTTTCATCATTTGCATTTGCAGAGGCATTGGTGTTTATTTGATCCAGTTCGCCAAATTTGCTAGGGTCGCCTGCGGGCAGAGTTGCCTTTGCAGCTGCAAGACCGCTGCCTTTCATTAAGGAAAGCTGCCCGTCTCTAGTAGGTAATTTTTTCAATTCGACACTTTGTTCGCCCAGATTTACAAATGGGTCAACAATGGGTGATGCCACATGGAATGAGATAACGGGGGCGTTAGGATCAAAGTATTCTGCATCCATCATTACAATTTCAATCATATCACCCGGATTGCCAGAAAATTCGAAGTTTTCAAATTCATCCAAGGTTTGGTATGAAACCTCACCACTATTCACTTTGGTTATTTTGATGCGCTCACCAGCAAGCGAAATATTGGGCACATTTGCTTTGATGGTTCCTGCAATAATCATGTTCTTGATGCTGATGTGCTTATAGAAAAACATATCATCATCACCGCGACCGCCTCTGTTCGAGCAGAAGAAACCGTTGTCACTCTCTTTGTCGTAGACAATCGAGAAGTCATCATTACTTGAGTTAATGGGCGCACCAAGATTGAGTGGCGACTGCCATACTTCGCCTATCTGTTCTGAAGAAAAGACATCCATTCCTCCAAGACCTGCGTGCCCGTTGGATGCAAAGTACAGGTAGCCATCTTCACCAAGAAATGGAAACTGTTCATTACCTTCTGTATTCACATTCTGCCCCAGATTGATGGGCGCAGACCATCCGTTTCCAGACTTGTAACACACGTACAAATCGGTACCACCAAAGCCACCATCTCTGTCACTAAAGAAATACATGGTTTGTCCATCTTTGGAAAGGCAAGCCTGACCATTGGAAAATCCTTCGTCATTGAATTTCATTTCTTTGGCTTCCGACCATTTTCCATTCTCATACTTCGATTCGAATATTTTCAGAATGGCGTTGCCATTTTTGTTGAACTTGGGCTTCTTACCCTTCATGTTGGTTCGAGTGATGTACAAAGTTTGATCTGCAAAACAGAAATAAGCTGGACCATCATGAAATGCAGAGTTTACATTTTCATCCAAACGAATTGGATTTTTTAGTTCATTGTTCTCATCCAATTCGCATAGGAATACGTCCAAATAGGGATTTATTTCGACACCCGCTTTTGATTTTTCTAGTTGCACTGCCGAAACAAGAAATTTTTCATCTTGGAAGAGCGTTATACCTAACACAGGATTTTCATTGTTGATCTTAAAGCGCTTCATTTCATACCTTGCTGTATCAGCATACAGATCTCGGTAATACTGTTTGTCCTTCAAATGGCTTTTGGCGCGCATGTCGGAAGGTTTCATTTTAGAATACATCTCATACCATTCAATGGCCTCATCGTATTGCTGCAGATTCTTCAATATTTCCGCGTAGCTCAACATGTCCTGTGAGTTGCTGGCGTCAAGACCAAGTGTTTTCTGATACCATTCAGCCGCCATAGTGGTCTGCCCCATCCTTCGATAGGTGTTGGCTATTCTTCTGGTGATGTTGGGATCTCCCGGCTGTGCCTCATTTGCAGTTTCATAAAAGAACAAAGCCTCCTGAAAATCGAAGATTTCAAAAGCCTTGTCACCTTTATCCAATTCAGCAGTTTGAGCTGCAGCAGAAAGGCTGATAATGCACAATAAAAAAAGGAGAACTTTAGGGTGGTTTCTCATTTCAAATAGGGTATATAATTTTTGAAAGTCGACCTTTCTACTTGGAGTGAGCTAAAAAGGTTTCTGCCAACCTGAGAGTAAAGAGCGCTATTTGCCCTTTAGAATTCGTTCCAAATCTGCTGGAGTATCTACAGCCGGTGTTTCAATATCAGTGAGAGCAACATGAATGCGGAGGCCATTCTCCAGCCATCTCAATTGCTCCAGCGACTCCGCCTTTTCAAGCGGTGACGGTTGGAAGTTGCAGATTTGTTTTAGCACATCGCTCTTGTAGGCGTACAAACCAATGTGTTTGTAATAAGCAAAATGGAACAACCAATCTTTTGATTCAACTCCTTTTTGGTATGGAATAGCCTGTCTGCTGAAGTACAACGCTTGGCCATTTTCTCCAATAACGACTTTCACTTTGTTATGATTAAACAACGCTTCTGGATCGTTCATTTTTATTGCAAGTGTTGCTATTTGCACATCGTTACGTGCAATCAAATTGACAAGTGCTTCTATTTGCGATGGTTCTGCAAACGGCTCATCACCCTGTATGTTAATGACAGCGTCAAACGACTTGTTGAATTTTTGTAAAGCCTCGAGGCAGCGATCGGTTCCGCTCTGATGTTTGGAATGTGTCATCATCACGTTTTCCCCCAGCGAAAGCACATGTTTTTGTATGCGTTCATCGTCTGTTGCAACAAGCACATCACTCAATACGGATGACTTTCTGGCCTGCTCTATCACACGCTGAATCATTGTTTTTCCATGAATGTCGGCTAGCGGCTTTCCAGGAAATCGAGTGCTTGCAAATCGAGCTGGGATAATTCCTATGATCTTCATTTGTTTCTTACAATGTTAGAACGTATTGCAGCATGCTAACGCGCATCTCTTCAATGGCCAGCGGGCGTATGGCGTATTCGCGATTCAACGCATTGTTTACTACCAACGCAATACGATGTTGATCAGAAATAGAATAGGCAAGTCGCAAATCAATCACATAATCGCCTGTCGTGTGTTCATCGCGCCATTTATTTATACCTGGATTGAATATGAATGGGAGTTCTTCTTCCAATTGCTGAAATGCATAGTCAATGTTTTGCATGTGACTATTGTAACGAACACTAGCGCCAATCATAAACCCTTTGTAAGTTGCCCCGACATCTGCCCGCACTAAGTGTTGCATTCGGTACTTAAGAATATTTCCGGCAGTATCGGAGCTTGTGGTGCTGTATGTAATAGCTGCTTGGTTGAGGTCTTGTGAACGGCCATAAACGAAATTGGGAGTCAGCGAAATAGGCCGGGTATAGGTATAACCCATCAATGTTTGAATTTTGACATTGCCAATTTTCCCTTCGCCCATCAATGAAAATTCGAAACCACGCACTTCAGCTTCGCCCGTGTTTACACTTTTAAATCCAAAAGATTTTTGCAAGGCATCAGCTATATCAATACCGGTTCCAAATATCGGCTTCTGCCACTGGCCAAAAGTGAACTCAATAAAATTATCATAGCGCTGATAGAATACTGCTACGTCAGCATATCCCAAAAATTTTCCAATCTTAAAACCTTGTTTAAATCCAATTTCAGCGTTGTAGGATGTTTCAGGTATCAGTTCAGGATTGGAGAAAATGTTGATTGCGCCAACCCCTGTCACAATAAATTTTTCTGCAATGGAAGGAAAGCGATAACCCTGGCCGAACGATCCGCGCAAATAAGAAGCTTTAGCCAATTGATAATTAAGTCCGGCACGAAACACAGGTTTCGCATCTGATTGTTTATTGATTTCAAAATACTCGTAGCGCACGCCAACTGATGCATTCAGTTTGTCAAAAAACTTTTTATCCAATTGCAGAAATGCCGCATAGTTTCTTGCGGTATTGTGTCCATCAGCATTGCCACCATTGAACAACTGACCACGCGCATCTGTGATTATGCCAACTACACCAATGGTTGAAGTGAAATCCTTGATGCCCGCACTGTCCCAATGTTGCTGGTATTGATACTCGCCATAAAGCACATCGCTGAAGTTGCCCTGATTGTTGTCATTGTCATTGTCCAGCGATTGCCAGCGAGTACGGAGCGAATGTTTATTTCCTTTTTTGCCGAAGTAAACAATGAAAGGATCAACAGTGCTTTGAAGTTGAATGGTGCGTGTCGCGCTGCCGTCATAAGCACTGTATAAGCCATCAGTACTATTCGCCCAAAGGAGGGTTGCTAGGGAGTTGCTCTGCAACAAATTGCCATTAATGCCATAGCTCAAGCCGGTTATTTTTTTATTGCGATAGCGCAAATTCATATTGATACGTCCGCGACTGGTGGCAGAATATCTATCAGCAGTAAAAGGGTTGTATGAATTTTCTCCCTTACTCAGAGAATCGGATGGTATTTGATCAAGATGGCCATCATCGCCATAGTAGCCACCAGCCAGAACAAGATCCAGTTGACCGAATTTTTGAGAGTGTAAAAAACTGACTCCACTGCGCATAGGAAGAGTGTAACTAGCTCCCTCATCTTGCTTGGATTTTGGAACGCTGTAGACTCCGTGAAAGGCAGTGACTATTGTTCGAGAAGTATCCGTTGGAAATGCAGTTCGCATATTGATAACACCACTCAAGGCTGCACTGCCATACAGTACACTGCTTGCACCTTTTATTATTTCTATCTGCGAAATATTTTCTACCGGAAAGAATCCCCAACTGGGGCGACCCGCATCACCACTTAGCATGGGTAAATCATCAATCAATATTTGAACACGGCTGCCCGCACCAAAGCTGTAACCGCTGCCACTCCGGATCTGTGGCTCGCCATCTACTATGCTTACTCCTGGCGTTTGTTGCAGCGCTTCGTCCACAGTCACCACATTTTTATCTTGGAGTAATTCAGGCTGAATCACTTCCATACTGACGGTAACTTCACCAATATTCTGTTCGAATTTTCCAGCAGAAATGACCACAATTCCCAGCTCATTTTCTGATGAATACATTTTGAAAATGATCTGGGGCAGGATGTTATCCCCCTCTTTCACTTCATATTTCAACTCATCGTATCCAACCATTGAAAAGATGAGAACATCTCCGCTGCCACTTATCATGATTGAAAAATTTCCATTTATGTCGGTGGCAGTTCCTTCATTATTCAGGTTCCGAATGGTTGCGCCAATCATTACATCACCTGAATTGCTGTCAATCACTTTTCCTTTCACAGCGAAGCTCTGAGCGCTAGTGGTTACGGATAAAATGAAAATGAAACAAGTTGAAATGAATCGCATCATAGGCAAGGTGGGGATTCGCATTGCTGCAAGGATAAAAAGAAAAGACTGATGTGCATGAATGATATCGCAAGCAAGCTATTCTGAAGTAGGGTAACCAGCGCTATGTTTGAACTCTACTTATAAATGCAAGGACGGTCTTACATATTCATACGATCATCGCACTTCTGTTTTGTACTGCTGCTTTTTAGTTTTAAGTCAATAACTGCACAGTTCGGAAATGAATGGATAAACTATTCTCAACCCTATTGGAAATTTCCCGTTGTCGATAATGGTGTTTATCGAATCACGTATGAAAACCTTTTGCAGAATGGATTTCCTGTGGGAAGTGTCAATCCGCTAGACATCCAAATTTTTAGTCGAGGAAAACAGGTTTATATAAAAGTGGCTGGAGAGGAGGATGAGCAGCTGAATGCTGGCGACTATATAGAACTGTATGCTGAGGGAAATGATGCGTGGTTGGATAGTTTGGTGTATGACGATGCCAATCATGTTTGCAATCCTGACTATAGTTTATTCAACGATACTATTCATTACTTCATTACTTATGGCAATAGTCAATCGCTGCGCACAGCGCAAAGCACTCAGAATAATTTTGAGGAGTATGTGCCTCGAAGTTTTTGTTTTCACAAATCAGCACAAGAGTTTCACAATGAATACCTAATTGGGAGGCAAGACGCGAATGGCATCAGTCTGCCCAGCTATGATGAAGCGGAAGGTTGGTTTGATTATAAATTTCCAAAAGGTGGTTCCCATGAAAAGGAGATCGCCACAGCTCAAGCTTATTTGGGACTTGATGCGCCAAGTGCACAAGTACGTTGCATAAGCGCTGGGGCTTCGCTTGCTCTGGGAAATCCCAATCATCACTTACAACTTGGGTGGGGCACTCCACTTAATGTTATGTTGGATACTTCTTTTTTTGGGTATCAATTGAATGACCTGAATTTTTCTATTGCGAACAATTTACTTGGTACAAATACCACACGAATTGTGCATCGCAGCATAGATAATATTGGCGTTGCCAGCGACTACAACGCTGTTAGTTATATTGAAATGGAATATGCCCATACATTTCATTTTGAGAATCAATCTTCTTTTTACTTCTCGCTTGACAATCCTTCCAATGAAGAATATGCGCTGATCGAAGTCTCCAATTTTTCTTCTGCAAATCCACATCTTTTGCTTTTGAAAAATGGAGCAACAATAGAAATTGAAGTTCTAGAAATGAATGGACTTTTAAAAGCACTCGTTCCGCTATTGCCTGATGAAAGAGCGGAGTTGGTGCTTGTGGGTGAAGAGAATTATTTTGAAGTATCTGCCATTTCCCCGGTTACTTCTACGGGCTTTTTTACCAATTATTTTACAGAAGAATTGCAGAATGCGTTCATCATCATTACTCATCCTGATTTGATAAGTGCTGCTCAGAATTACGCAGCCTATAGGTCAAGCATTGAGATGGATGCGATGACAGTGAATGTGGAAGAATTATACCTCCAATACGCTGCAGGCATTCGCAAAAATCCACTAGCGATTAGAAGGTTTTGTGATCAACTTTTGACTGAGTGGACGAGCAAACCATCCCATTTGTTCATTATCGGAAAAAGTATTCACGAAGCCAATTTCAGCGCAACTGTGGGCGCAAGAAATGATGTGGTGAAGTATCAGCATAATCTTATTCCAACATGGGGCTATCCGGGTAGCGATATTGTTTTTACAACGGGACTTGATGGCACAATGACGGAACCTGCCATACCAACTGGAAGGCTTGCTGCTCAGAATCAACAACAAGTGCTTGAGTACTTGAATAAGGTAGTGGAGCATGAATCGCAAGCGCCCGCTTTGTGGCAAAAAAACATTCTTCATTTTGGTGGTGGTTCACTTCAGTTTGAGCAGAATATTTTCAAGACCTATTTGAATAATTACAAAAATATTGCTCAGGACACCTGTTTTGGAGGCAGGGTTTATTCTTTCTTTAAGAATACACAAGACCCTATTCAGCTTACTGTTTCCGATTCCATTCAATTGCTCATCAATCAAGGTGTTTCGCTGATGACATTCTTTGGCCATGCAAGTGCTACAGGTTTTGATCAGAACATTGATTCGCCACAGAGCTACAATAATCAAGGGAAATATCCGCTTTTGATTGGCAACTCGTGCTATACAGGCAACATTCATCTAGCAGAATCAGAGAGTACAAGTGAAAATTTTGTACTTGTTCCAGACAGAGGTGTCATTGGTTTTCTGGCAAAAAGTGATTTAGGCATTCCGTCTTATCTCAATTATTTTACTGATAACTTTTACCGTGAAATTTTTACGGATAGTTATGGAAAAAGTATTGGTACTTGCATGAAGGAGGCCATTCGCAACTTTCAACAGCCAGATGATTTTTATCGTGAAAACGTTGCACACACTTTTGCACTGCACGGGGATCCTGCACTGAAACTTTACACTTGGGACAAGCCTGACTACAGCACTTCGCAGGCGCAGATATTTTTTGCGCCAGACGAGATCAATGCAACACAAAACACCTTTGACGTAAATGTGGTAATAGACAATTTGGGCAAGGCAACCAATGACGATGTAGGTATAGAACTAATCAGACACTTTCCAGACGGATCAGATTCTTCATACAGCTTCACAGCCGATCGCATTCTGCACAGCGATACTATAGTTTTCACACTACCTGCAAATGCTGCAGAAAGCGCGGGTTTACATACGTTTGACGTATTCGTTGATTATCCCTTGAACCTAACGGATGAGTTGGACAATGTGACCAACAACATCGTACAAGGAAAATCGATGCTTATTACATCAGGTGATTTATTGCCCGTTTATCCTTATCAATTTGCTGTGATTGACAATCCTCAGCCTGTTTTTAAAGCCTCGACAGGTTATGCTTTTGAAGAAGAAAGAACATATATAATTCAAGCGGACACCACGGATACTTTTGATTCGCCTCTGCTGTCGCAAGGGGCAGTGGTGCGAAGTGGAGGAGTGATAGAATGGCAACTTCCATATGCCATGCAGGACAGTATGGTAGTGTTTTGGCGATGCAGTGCAGACAGCACATCACCCCAAAATCCGTATCGCTGGCATGAATCAAGTTTTCAATTTATTGCAAACGAAACTGGTTGGGGACAGGATCACTTTTTTCAGTTTGAGGAAAACCATTTGGTGAATATTGACTATGACAGAAACAACCAAAGATGGAATTTTAATCCACTCGAGGGCAATCTGAAATGTGAGGTATATGGCAATGCCAACACCACATATGAGTCACTAGCAACGCTTTATCAAATAGGCTTGAGCGTGCAGGATTATGGTGGTTATGGTTTTACACCATCAGCCTTGATGGTGGCGGTAATAGATAGCAGCTCATTCATTCCGTGGGAAAGCAATTACAACGGGTTGAATCCACAACATGAATATGGCAATACGCTGGCGAGCTCAAACGCGCGCGGAAGAGCAGAGCGCTATTTTATTTTTCAGCAAAATGATGCAGCACAACTTCAGGGATTTGCTGATATGGTCATGAATGAGGTGGAGGTAGGAAATTATCTTCTCATCTACACATGGCAATTTGCTGAAAAGGAAAATTGGGAATTACTGGCGCCTGAAGTATTAGATGCATTTGAATTTTTGGATGCCGCTCAGATTTTGGCCGCACCAGATTCCGTTCCCTTTATCTATTTCGCAAAATGGGGTCACCCTGAAACAAAACAAGAGATAGTGGGAGGAATGATAGATGATCACTTAATTCTGAATGCTCCTCTGGAAGGTGCGCTGGGCGATGGTTTGATGAGGGGCCCAGTGATTGGTCCAGCAATGGAATGGGACAAAACCGAATGGCAAATAAATGCACTTGAAGATGAGGTGGGCGATACTACGCGTATTCGTTTGCATGGTATAACTTGGCAAGGCGCGGATTATACATTGTCTGATTGGGCTCAGAATCCTTCAGTAATAAGCGATCTGGATTTGCTGGTCAATATCAACCAATTTCCTTTTTTGAAACTGGAGGCAAAGGAGAAAGACATAGTAAATACAACACCACCTCAGATGGGTAGTTGGCACATTATGTATGACCATGCGCCTGAATGTGCTATCACTCCCAATGAAGGTTTTTATGTGAACAAGGATTCATTGCAAGAGGGTGAAATCTTTCATTTTGCTGTTGCCATTAAGAACGTTTCTCCTGTTGATATGGATAGTTTACTTGTGCGTTATGTAGTGGAGGATGATAAAAATCAAATACATAAAATCACATACCCAATGCAATCGCCACTGCTGGTGGGCGATGTTTTGTATGACACCATTCAAGTGGATACAAAGTATTTGCTCGGCCTCAATACGCTGCGAATAGAAGTGAATCCACTTGACAGTATTACGGGAGTTCCACATCAGCGCGAGCAATATCATTTCAACAATATTGCTCAGTATAATTTTTATGTAAATGGAGACAATATCAATCCGTTGCTAGATGTAACCTTCGATGGGCAGCATATTCTGAATGATGACATTGTGAGTGCTGAACCACATATTCTTATTACGTTGGACGATGAAAGCCAATTTTTTCTAATGAATGAAGAGGCGGATACCTCGCACTTTAAAGTCTATATCACCTCACCAACGATGAGTGATGTTCCTGTTTACTTTAATTCCGGAGCGCTTCAGTGGACGCCTGCAATGAATGCCAATAACAAAAGTAAGATTGACTTTATGCCCAGCTTTGTAGAAGACGGTCAGTACAAATTGCGTGTGCAGGCGAGTGATAAAAGCGGGAATGTTTCTGGTGACTTTGATTACGAAATAGGATTTCAGGTCATCACCAAGCCAAGTATTACTGAAGTGCTTAATTATCCAAACCCCTTTAGCACCCGTACTCAATTTGTATTCACATTAACAGGAGTGGAGGCGCCTGATGAATTCAAAATTCAAATAATGAATATCAGCGGTGATATTGTAAGAGAGATAACGCAAGCCGAACTTGGACCTATTCATATAGGAAGAAATCTGACCGACTATTGGTGGGATGGGCGAGATGAGTTTGGAGACCAACTGGCTAATGGAGTTTATCTCTACCGTGTGGTTGCCAAATTAAACGGGCAAAGCGTAGATCTTTCACCTACAGTGGCTTCCAAGTATTTTACCAAGGGTTTTGGAAAAATGTATTTGCTTAGATAATCAAGAGTTGCTTAGGTTCTTTTGTGAACAAAGCTTGAATTCCTGCTTTTTTTATTACCGAAACTTTTGCTTCTTTGCAGCATGAAACAATCGCCCAAACATGCACCTAAGCCCATGAAGGTATCTACGCTGAAGTTTGCTTTTGAAAAGAAGAACTATATTTTCCTGACTGCCGGAATAGCCCTTGTGCTGCTTGGCTTCGTTTTGATGAGTGGTGGCGCCTCTCAAGATCCAAATGTATTTAGCGAAGAGATTTTTAGTTTCAGAAGAATCACCCTAGCCCCATTTGTTGTTCTTGTTGGGTACGGTGTTATTGGCTATGCCATTATGTACAAATCGAAGAAGAGTAAGACCAACATCAGTGCGTTGAAATAATTCATTAATTCTACTTCATCACATTGTCGCTTTTTCAAGCCATTATCATCGCCATAGTAGAAGGGCTTACGGAGTTTTTGCCCATCAGCAGCACAGGTCATATGATTATTGCGGCTGAACTCTTGGGTGTCGAGTCCAATGAATTCACCAAGGCGTTTATCATCAACATACAATTTGGCGCAATACTCAGCGTGGTGATTTTGTATTGGAAACGGTTCTTTCAAAATCTGAATTTCTACTTCAAATTATTTGTTGGTTTTCTTCCTGCTGCTGTCATTGGATTTCTATTGAACGACTGGTTGGATGCCATGATGGAGAGTGTTCTCACAGTAGCCATATCATTTGTTGCGGGCGGTGTTATCCTCATTTTTATTGACAAATGGCTGAATCCAAAAACAGAAACCGAAGTCACCTATCCAAAAGCATTCAAGATTGGATTGTTTCAGTGCATAGCAATGATACCCGGTGTTTCGCGCAGTGCTGCTTCCATCATAGGAGGAATGACTCAGGGACTCACGCGCAAACAAGCTGCTGAGTTTTCTTTTTTTCTAGCGGTGCCTACCCTTGCTGGGGCGGGCATTTATAAGGCATATAAAGCGTGGGACACAGTGCCCGAGCTCTTCGTTGGCGATAACCTAAAAGCATTGATTATGGGAAACATTGTTGCATTTATTGTTGCAATGATCGCTATTAAATTCTTCATTTCATTTCTTACCAAGCACGGATTCAAAGTGTTTGGGTGGTATAGGATTATAGTCGGAGTTGTCCTTCTCGTTATGCTGGCAATGAGCGTCAATCTTTCCATTGTTTAATTTCATGTATGCTTGCACAGCATGAAATTGTCAGCCGTCATTATCACTTTCAATGAAGAACGCAATATTGAGCGTTGTCTTTTATCGCTGAGAGATATCGCTGATGAAATAGTAGTGGTCGATTCTTTCTCTACCGATAAGACCGAACAGTTATGTCAGAAGTACAATGCCCGTTTTATTCAAAATAAGTTTGAAGGACATATACAGCAGAAGAATTTTGCGATTGAACAAACGAGTGGAGATTGGATATTGTCATTGGATGCGGATGAGGCTTTAGATGAAAAATTATGTGCCTCCATTCTTGCAGTGAAGAAAAATGCCACTTCAAATGGCTATAGTATGAATCGCCTTACGAACTATTGTGGCCAATGGGTGAGGCATTGTGGATGGTATCCTGATACCAAAGTTCGATTGATTAAGAAGGGAAATGCCCAATGGACTGGAGTGAATCCGCATGACAGACTTGATATGATCAGCGGTGAACAAGTTGTGCAATTGGAAGGCGATATACTTCATTATTCTTACTACACACACGATGATCATCTTAAACAAATAGAATACTTTGGTGATATTGCAGCGCGGGAACTTCATGCACAAGGCAAATCATTTTCATGGTTTTTAGTTGTGATAAAAGTGATTGCGCAATTCATCAAGAGTTATTTCATTAAGTTGGGATTACTCGATGGTGCAACAGGATTTACTATTTCAAGACTAAGTGCATACGCTACATATCGCAAGTATTTGAAGTTGATGAATTTGAAAAGAGGCAAATGACAATCAAACGCATCATCATATCGAGGACAGACAGCATAGGCGATGTAATGCTGACACTGCCCATGTGTGGCATGATAAAAAGGCACATGCCCGAATGTGAGATAGTTTTCTTGGGACGCACTTATACTAAAGCGGTTGTAGATGTTTGTGTGCATGTGGATCATTTTGAAAACTGGGATGAATGGAACGGACAGTCTCCACAAAAACAAATTGAAGCACTTCAGAAGTGGAATGCAGATGTCATCATTCACGTTTTTCCGCGGAAGGAGATATTGTGGTTAGCAAAGCGTGCTGCCATTCCCATGCGAATAGCAACAGGCCGAAGACTGCAAACCATAACCAAATGCAATAGGCTCATTTTCTTCACACGCAGGAAGTCTCCACTGCATGAAGTGCAGCTCAATATGAAACTGCTTAAACCAATTGGAATTGATGCTGAGGTTTCATTAGAAGAAATAGGTACGCTATATGGTTTTGAAAAAGCACTACCACTGAGCGATGGCTTAAAATCACTCATAGATACAGGAAAGAAGAACATCATACTTCATCCTAAATCGAAAGGAAGTGCGGTGGAGTGGGGGCTGAAGAATTTTGAGCAATTGATAAAACAACTACCACAAGACAAATTCAAAGTCTTCATAACAGGAACGAAGGCGGAAGGCGAACTCATTCAAAAGGAAATGGATTTGAGAGCATTACCTGTTACTGATCTCACGGGGAAGCTATCATTGGAAGAGTTGGTGAGTTTTATTGCATCAGCTGACGCACTGGTGGCTGCAAGCACGGGACCACTGCATATTGCATCAGCCCTAGGCAAAATGGCTATTGGCCTTTATTCCCCAAAGCGGCCAATACATCCTGGTAGATGGGCTCCTGTGGGAAAGTATGCTCAAGTGTTTACTGCTAATGCACATCCTTTGAAGGGCGCTTCTTTGAATATCGAAGCGAGTGAAGTGGCGAAGTTTCTTTTACTTTAGGCAACAAGAGGAAGACGTAAAAGAAAGCAAAGAACATTACTCCTGCTTGCGATTCTAATGTGTCTTCCGTCAGGAATGACAAGGCTGCTATGACAATGAATGATGTGTGCAGTGTGTTGCGCCATCCACTATTCAATAGCGGAGAAACAATCATCAAAACAAAAAGAAGGAAGCCAAGAACACCATAAGTAAGCCACATGGTGAGGTATTGATTGTGTGCACGAAGGCGATGTTGCACATCAAGCCTTGAGTTCATAACGGTGTATTGTTCAGCAAAAGCTTGCTTCGTGTCGCCTGTGCCCACTCCAGTCCAAACATTTTTCTTTATGATGCCGACAGATGCTCGCCAAAACTCTATGCGTTGAAAAACACTGTGGCCATTAGCACTGCCACCAGCGCGGAAGTTGGAGTATTCAAACAGTATGTTGTCGATTCTTTTATGCAGCGGATTTTTTTTTAATTCATTCACCGAAGTAACGCCATGTTCAATGTTGCGTACATCTTCATCTGTCAGTTGCATGATACCGTCATGGTCTTTGTTCAGGCCTTTGGATGCAGCATAACGAATCAGCGTACCTTTAATAGCGTGGCCTTTTGCATCTGCACTATCTGGATGAAGGGTACTGCGCATTTGCCATGCACTATACAGTTCGCCCCAAGCAATGTGCGTCATACTGTAGTGACCTTCTTCTACTAAAGGATAGTGCGTATTGTGGTCATACATATCACCAAGCGAAGTGGTTGGTGGCAATGCGTCCCAATTGATTTCTTCAACAGTGAAATACCTTCTGTAGCACTGATTGAAGTAGAGTGTGCCAAGCAAGGGCAATAAAAACAATGCAACAATGGCTGCAATGCGAAAGCTCTTTCTGCTTTGCCTGATGACTTGAAACATTAGCCACCAAAGCACTACAGCGCCAAGCACCATGAATCCTGTTACACTTTCTACCACGAAAAGGAAATAGCAGAAGAAGAGTGTGATGATGAAGCAAAACATTTTGCCAATGGCACCGCGATTCCATACCTCATGAAAAGTGATGACGATACCAAGCACGAGTAACAAGCTGAAGCGCACGTTAGAGATAAAGACCGAGATTTGCCTTACATCGGTCCACTCGCGCGGGTTGATGCGCCAATAAATAAGCAAACACCACATGACAGCGAAAGACAAACTGAGCAGGAAAATTCCTTTCAAAACTCGTATCCAATAGGCTGTTAAGGGCTGCAGCGTTAGCATTACAAAAGGAAGAATAAGGATGGGTAACTTCATTCTTAAATCCCATTTGCCATGCTTTAGGTCCTCTGTCCAGAACATACCAATCACTACCAGCAAGTAGAGGGAAGTGAGCAGAAGTGCACTTCTGTTTTTGGTAAAGCGATGCAGTCTTTGGTGAATAGGTTTCTTACTGACGATATCAGTTATCCATTGCAATAGACACGCAGAGCCAATCCAAATAGTACCTATGGACATGAACATATTGTTCAGAGGCAATGAGGCAATGGTTATGGCGAAACCAGCAATCTGCGCATAAGAGAGGAAGGTGTTCCAGTGGTGACCGGATCCATTGCCTCTATTAAGTAAGCCTGCTGACGGTTTTGTGCTTGGCTGCAACATTCATTGAATGCATGAAACGGATCAATATGACATCTGATTTATCAGATCTATTTCTTTGGGGCTTCTAGTAGTGTCGAATAATTTGTGTTCAACACTTCTTTCGCTTTTATAATGTATGGGTCCGAGGGTAATGCATTCTTCGCGCGGCCGTCTTGGTAATAGTAGCGAGCGACTATTTCATTCTCCAAGTATTCTTTTATCTGAGGTTTGAACTTTTGTAAGTCGCTTTCTTTTTGAGGTGAAATGCGAGTGAAGAGTTTTTCAAATTCACTTTCTGCACCGGAATAATACTTTTCTTCTTGCGCTACTTTCTTCAATTCAGCATAAAGTTTTTCGGTACCCGTTTCGTATTCGAATTTTTCATTCTTCGCGAAGTTGACAAAGCCAGCGTATTCAGAATCGCTTAGCTTGAAAACGTTTGCACTATCTATGGTAGCATGCTTCTGACGGTAGTCCGTAACCCAATGGAAACCTACCCAATGTTCAGCAAGGGCGAGTAGAATATGAGAGGCATCTTCTGGCTTCACTTCAATGTCGGGCGAGATGCCACGACCATCATACACCGTGCGGCCGTTTCTAGTTTTGAAGGGTTTAATGAGGGAGTCGGCTACTGCATTTACTTGTCCGCTGCCTGTTTCGCGGTGCGAATAATCTAAACGTTGTATGCAACGACCACTTGGGGTGTAATACTTCGCAACTGTCAACTTCATCTTGCTATTGTAGGCCACGTCCTTGGTTTGCTGCACAAGGCCTTTACCGTAACTTTCTTCACCTAGCACTACAGCGCGGTCTAAGTCTTGCAAGCTGCCACTTACAATTTCTGATGCACTTGCACTGAAAGCATCTACCAATACCACCAGCGGAATAGTTACATCAAGTGGCTCATTGAGGCCGTTGTAGGTTTTGTTCCACTCGTCTATTTTTCCTTTGGTACGCACTATCTCTGTTCCCTTAGGCACAAAGAAGTTGACAATGTTGATGGCTTCGCGCAAGAGTCCCCCACCGTTGCCGCGTAGGTCTAGCACAAGGCGGCTCATGTTTTTCTTTTTTAGTTCTTGAAAGGCGCTGCGCACTTCAGTGCTTGCAGTTTGTGTGAAGCCAGTGAGCTTAATGTAGCCGGTGCTTCCATCGTCTAGCATGGAGAAGAAGGGTACATCTGGTATTTTTATTTCCTCTCGAGTGATGGTGATGTTGCGTGGTGTGCTTTCACCAGGGCGCTGTATAGTAACCTCCACTGTGCTTCCGGGATTGCCCGTCAGTAGGTCGCCTATCTCTTCGTGGTGTTTTCCTTCCACACTTTTGCCGGAAATCTTTATGATGATGTCGCCTGCCATTAGCCCAGCCTTCACTGCGGCATAACCTTGATAGGGCTCGGTCACAGTTATCTTTTTGTCTATCGTATTTACCAATGTGCCAATGCCTCCGTATTGTCCCGTTTGCATGAACATGGCGTCTTCTATTTTGCTCTCAGGGTAATATACCGTGTAAGGGTCCAGCGAGCGCAGCATGGCGTCAATTCCAGTCTTCATTAGTGCACCCGGCTGTGTTTCATCTACATAATAGATGTTTAGCTCTTTGTACACGGAGGTGAATATTTCCATGTTCTTACTTATTTCGAAGTAGTCTTCGGTTACTACCACTGTTGCTGACAGCAGTGTGATGGCGAGGGTGGTGATGAGTAGTATTTTTTTCATTGTGCTTTGTGCGCCTCACTACTCGCTCCTCTCCGGTGGAGAGGAGAAGGCTGTGAGCGGGGCATTGTGATTAGGTATTGCTTATTCGTTTGTAGTGGCTTCCTCTTTCAGTTGGCCTATTTCTGTGGTGAAACGTTTTAATAGTTCAGATATTTTGCCAAAGGCATATTGCGCATTGGGCAAAGATCGGCCCGTGAAAATAAAAAGGAGGGCGGCCTGCTTTTCTTTCTCCTGCAATGAAGTATAAACAATGCTTTTTTGTTTGCGGTAGGCCTCGCGCATAAGGCGCTTTATGCGGTTACGGTCGTGTGCGCGTTTGAAGTTGCGTTTGCCCACTGTCACCATTACCTGTGCCGGAAAGTCGCATGGTAGCTCGCAGAGGTGATAGATAAGAATGATAGCAGGCGTTTTGATGCTTTGGCCTTTCTCGTGCAGTTCGTCTATTATTTTCTTACGGCTGAGGCGCTCGTCTTTGCAGAGAGTTGCCCGAATTGGTTTCGGAGCGATGGGTATCGATGTGGGTGTAGAGGACTGCACGGGGTGCAAGGTAAATGGAGAGTCAATCGTTCGTGTATTCAAACCACCACTTACACTTTACAGCTCTCCTTTGTCAAATTTTTGTTGTAATTCCTTCATCTTGGGGTTCCAAGGAAGACCTTGTTCTCTTCTGAAGTTACGGTATTTAGTTGACCTTATATCGAGCAATATTCTCGCTGCGCCAACTTGGGCAAAACGTGATGAATCATAATTCTCTGCCTTTGCAACTTCTGCAAACACTTCCTCACTACGAAGTTGGCTTAGATCGAATACTTTGTTTAGTTCTTCAATCGTGATATTACATTTTAGTAGTTCACTTAGTAGGTCATTTGTTGATTGAATTAATTTGGTTCTGTATGGAAATCTATAATCTATTAATGCTTGAAGGCTATCAAGATTTAATTCTATGTTCTTATCATTTTCTAATGCAGGCAATACTACTTTCTGCTGGTACTCCAATCTTGCCTTTCTGACTTCCTCAAACTGCTCATCTGACTCTTCTAATTTTGCTGAAATCCGTGAAAGTTTTCTTTTTAAGTGTTTGGGTACATCGTCTTCTTTCTTGTAAACCAACTTGTGCTGTATCTCAGCCCATGCATGCATCAATACAGTGCGTACTTGAATTTCTGCCTTTAGGTTTTTCAGATTCCTATACCCTGGTGCCTTCAGCCATTCCTTATTCATTTTTACAATAGCATGATGCGAGCGATAACCAAATTGATCTTCTGCTAGAGTATCTTCTTTGTTTTCATCCGCTGTTACTTCAAATTCTTTGTTGATGATTTCGAGAATTTTATCTACATCCGTCTGATAGTAACAAATGATTCGAACACCGCAGATATCCTCAATCTGGTTTGAAGGGTCATTGTAATGCTTACGTTCGATCTTTTCGCGAATGCTTTGTTCTGCCTTTATGCGGTGAGTAATGGATAGGTAGCTGATATTGTTCTCGTCTAAAAATTCTTCAAGTGCGCTCAGAATATTTCTTCCCAAACTATCATAATGCTTTTGGTAAGTAGCATAGTTGGCTACGATGTCGTGACTATCTACATTTAGTTGACTACCAGTTTTCTTTTTTACACTCATGTTTTTCAGGTATGGGTTAGTGAGTTTTCATTTTCGATCCGTCTACTGCAAATTAAATGGAAAGTGGGTAGTTGCTTCGCTGCTAATTCTTGATGACTAAGGCTACTTACTTCTTCTAATTTATTACAAGGCTAGTCTTCCTCACCAAGGAAGTTTTTTTGCTCCAAAACAGAGAACAAACCAAACGAAAGAGCTTATATGGATAATCTTTTTATTCCCACTGAGCAAAAAGGGTTAGAAAAAGTATTGCCCAACAACATGACCACCGAAGAATAGGCTTCAGATGATTCTGGTATCATAAAATTCTTTTGGGGTGTTTTGAGAACGTAATTTCCATAAGGTCAATTTGATTTTTGACTTTGCATGAACAGCTCCTTGATAAGGACATCGCAAACTATACCAGTAAACTCGGACAAAGTGGCCGTTGTTGAGTGCTGAGTTTATTTTGTTTAGCTCGGAAATCAAAGCTAGGCAAGACCTGGCGAATGGCAGAACACTGTCATGTGAAAAACTCATTGCAATTGTCAATTCTTTCACAAGAAGAGCTATCGAAATTCGAAACACTTTTGAACTGAAAAGGATTCAAGAGAAAAGCCACCTAGCGGGGTGGCTTTAAATAAGTATTAGAAGAGGGAAGTTCTTCTGTTTTGTTGGGCGAAGGCGGTTTCATAAGCCGAAAAGATAGTGTATATCAAAACTACCTAAGTCAGGGTCTGAGTACCACAACAACATGCAGAGGGACTTTCCTTTTTTTATGGAAATAAGTTTTGTCACTGATTTCCGTGACAAACATATTTGGTTTACAAATGGTTTACCGTTGGGTTATTATTTTTTTTATGAACACATCCCTTTTTGACAAATGTTTCTGGGGTTTATGAAAATACCTCACCTCTTCCCATCCATCTCAAGCCTCGACTAATATTCCTCACACCTCTTAACGCAACTTCCAAACCGCCCGAGCATTGAAGATGGTGAATTTTTCTTTGTATTCGGTATAAGCAAGGGTTGTGATATCAGTAGGACTATAGAAAGGCAGTGAGCAATAGTCGAATCCAACAAGCAGGGGCAGTTGGCTTTTCAATAGTTTTTCAAAGGGTATTTCTATACCGGCACCGTAGGTAAACGCCTTGTATTCATTGTAGCCGGTGTATGCAAAATCGCCAGACAGTAAGGCATATTCGCTGGTGTAATACCCTGCGCGCAGGGCAAGTATTTCTGCCAGTTTTATCTCAGCCCCGCCTTTGAATGCAGTGAAGAAATCGCTATTGAGCAACTCGTCATATTGCAGGTGCAGTGCGGCATCAAACAAACGCAGGTGACGCGATGTAACTTCTTTGCGTGGTGTGAAGTGATAAGCTACTCCTGCACGCAATACCTGTGGCAAGTTGTAATCGCTGGCATCTGGAAAATCTTTTAATTGAGCATGCATTGGTTGGTTCAGCATGTTGTTACTACTTAGACCTATTGATAACTGGTGCACGCTGTCAGGCTTGTAACTATAGCGCAAGCCTGCGTCTATAGTGAAGCCGTAACCTTGAAAGTCCTTGTAATAAAACTCCTGACTGTAATTGATTGCAGCACCTGCGTCCACCAGGTGCTTTTCTGCTTCTATAATGCGATGAGAAAGGGCCAACTGGTAACGAGAGTCGTAGGGATCAACTCTCCTGATGACTGTTCCTAGTTCGTCAGTAAAAAGGAAAGTTCTATAATTGATGCGCTGCATGGTGGCGGCCACAGTGGTGCGTTTCAGCACTTTGCCTGCAACGGTGAAGTTGAGGTAGTTGCCTCCAAAGGAGGGCTGAGTCGGGTTCATATAGCCACCCTGTACCTCAATGTCTTTTACATCGCCTAGCAAGGCGGGGTTGTAAAGGGCATACACTGCGGAGTTGCTTTCCGCCACTGCCGTTTTTCCCATGGCTTCCACACGGGCTATGCCAGTGTTGAACAGGTATAGTTGACTCATGCTGCCATGATAATCATCTTCTGATACGGGTGTTGAGGTAATGGGGCCTGTGAGCGAGGAATATGTTGTTAACTGTGCCTGGGTAGAAAATGTAAAAAGCAAGATGGCGCAAGCAAGAAGTAAGGGGAGTTTCTTCATAACGGGATAAGGTTTGAGGGTTCTTATGAGGCAGGTGTAACGGGGTATAATGGAGAATATTGTGCAAGGGAAATTGCTCCCGATCTCGAAATAGGTTGGGGTTTTTTGTTTTTATAGAAGGGGTGAAATTCCATCCCACACGAGCGGCCCACAACAACCAAACAGTCAAA
This sequence comes from Flavobacteriales bacterium, assembly GCA_031414655.1. Lineage (GTDB taxonomy): Bacteria > Bacteroidota > Bacteroidia > Flavobacteriales_D > Sanyastnellaceae > JANNVZ01. The sequence goes on along the minus strand of JANNVZ010000002.1, from coordinate 294,408 downwards.
CAATCAAACAACCTTTTACTTCACAATCACTATAGCATCTTCCTCCACTTTCATGGTATATCCGCTGCCGCTTCTGGCTACAAATTCTGAAAGCTCCGGTATGGTGGGGTAATCTCTTTTGCCAACAAAATAGCGGGCATCATCAACTAAGACAACATGCTGGTGAGGTGATGCAAATATTGCTTTTAGCTCCTCGTAGATGGGGCATTCTATTTCACTTTTTGCGGTAATACCGCTGCAGTAATGTCCATCCAACCAGAAGAGGGCGGGCCCGTTCAGTCGAGGCACTAGCTCGTGCAGCACCTTGCCGCTGTCTCCTTGTAGCAGGTTCACTTTAGGTTCATTCTCAAATCTTTTTATAGCGTTTTTCCAAAGTTCATTGCTTAGTTCTATGGTAAATATTTCTTTGAAACGTGGCAACTGTGCATACACCATATCACCTAGGTAAGTGCCTGTTTCTACCATGTTGTCACAATGATATTTTTCTTGGTAGCGGGCTATCAGTTGTTGCTTCGCTTTGTGAGGTCGCAGCGAGGGTGCTCCCCACTTCTGCCACTCCATAAGTAACACGGGGTATTCGGCTTCGGCTATCAGTCCACCTTCCAACCATGCGCGCACTTGCGGATCTTTTTCCCATTTCCATTTTAAGAAGGGCACTAATCCACTTCTCAAAAAACGTGTGGTGGCTTTGTACGTTTTTCTTATTGCACTGCTCTGAGTTGACATTGGTTATCGTTCTGTTTAAGTTGATGAGTTTTCTCTGGAGGTGCCGTTGCAAAATGCTAATCAAGACAGCTTCCATGGGTCGAAAATACAATGCCAGCTGTCAGTCATTCTCACCACATGCTATTGACTAGCCTGGGTTGCATTTATCTGCTGGGCCACTTCGCTATAAGTAGTCAGCACTTGTTGTTGCATATGGGTATATAGCTCGGCTGTCATTTGTTTCTTCTCGTCAATGCCTGCTTGAGTAAGATGGGCCATGAAGTTTTTCACTTGCTGCTGTATGTCTTGCTGCTCATCTATTAGCCAACCTGCCTTGCGGAACATGTGCCAATTGTCGCTCTGTTCGCTACCGCAAAAGAGAATAGGACAACCCATACTTATGGCACTCACTGCTTTGCTTGGAACGGCAATATGAGTCCACTTCACTACGAGGGACACCATATGCACATCTATAAAGTGAAGTTGATTGCGCGGCACATTGTCAGTGATGACAACACCGGGTTTGTCCTTAAGGTACTCTTTCAGTGCAGGTGCTTTGGTGCCGTACAACGCAACCACAAGCAAGTGCTTTTGTGGGTCAAGGTTATCGGCCACCGCCTTTATGAATTCAGGGTTATGGGCATCATGCACATTGCCACAATAGCCAAGTATTATTTTGGAATTATCCCACCAAGAAGGCATCATATCACTCTTGTCTTGATAGAAGAATACTCCGCAGGGCAACACAGAGGTTGGAATGTCGAGCTGAAATTCGTTGCGAATGTGTTCAGCTTGCTTTGGCCCAAGGCATATTAGCTGCGCAGGATGCGAGGCATAGGTCTTCTTCTTTACCCATTTGTATAGGAAGTTTGTTTTGCTAATGATGCCTGTGGCTTCAAACCCTTCGGGAAATAAATCAAGTGTCCATAAAGCCCACTTCACTTTTCTTCCATATAGCAGCGAAGCCCACATGGGCAGCATGGGCGGACTAGTGGTTACGACTATTAAAGAATTTTTGTATCGCAGCGAGTGGCGCGTAAGAACAAAACCATCATACAAGAAAGTGAAGAAGCGAAATAGTTTGCGATCGCTTTTGAATAAAGTGCGAAGGCGAATGACATTGCCTACCGGTTGCCTGCTGCTGCCGCCTTTGCCTTCAAACTCACGGTCCATGCAAATAATGGTGCATTCAATGCCATAGTTCTCTTGCAGGTATTGCACCATGTCGCACACCGACTCTCCATTTATGTTGGGGCTTGGTGGATAATACCTCGCAACGAATGTCACCTTAGGCTTCACGCTCATGGTTTACACGCGTTCTTTTATTCCTTTGAAAATACCTTCTAGTATTTCACTGATACCGTATTTATAGTTCCAGTCAGAATAGTGTGTTTGGAATTTCCTTACGTCACTTATGTACCAGATGTGGTCGCCAATGCGGTTGTCATCCGTATAGCTGAAGTTCATTTTGTTCCCGGTTATTTCCTCGCATACGGTAATTGCTTCCAGCATGGAGCAGTTACTGAAGCGGCCTCCACCGGCATTGTACACTTCACCTGCGCGCGGGTTTTGATAGAAATGCCAAAACATATTCACCAAATCGTAGCTGTGGATATTGTCGCGTACTTGTTTGCCCTTGTATCCGAATATGGTGTAATGGTCGCCCGATATGCAACACTTCATGAGGTAAGAAAGAAAACCGTGCAGCTTTGCACCTGAGTGGTTGGGCCCTGTGAGGCAGCCTCCACGAAACACTCCAGTTTTAATTCCGAAATACCTGCCGTACTCCTGGACAAGCACATCAGCCGCCACTTTGCTTGCGCCAAACACAGAGTGTGTGGTATGGTCAATGCTCATCAATTCATCAATTCCATGTTCGAAGTAAGCGTGTGTAGAATCTATTTCCCAGCGCTTATCCATCTCCACCAGCGGCAGTAGGTTAGGGTTGTCGCCATACACTTTATTGGTGGAGGTGAAAATGAAAACGGCTTGCTTACAATGCTGCTTTGTCAACTCCAGCATATTCAATGTGCCATTGGCATTCACTGTAAAGTCGGTGATGGGTTCCTTCGCAGCCCAGTCGTGGCTGGGTTGTGCAGCCGTGTGGATAACCAGTTTTATGTCCTGATTGTATTCAGTAAAAATCTTCTCCACTTCCGCATAGTTTCTTATGTCTGCGTTATAGTGTTTGTAGTTAGGAAAAGTATGTATTAGTTGCTCGCGGTTCCAGTCAGTGGATGCTTCCTTGCCGAAGAAGTATGCCCGCATATCGTTATCGATGCCTATGATAAGGTCGAACTTATTGGCTAAAAAGGTGACAGCCTCGCTGCCTATCAATCCGGCTGAACCGGTTACCAAAGCAATATTCATATTTCTAGTTCACACAGCGTGTAACTCGTTTTTTTTTGAATGGCATTTTATTTTTTCTCATCTCCAACCACACTGGCGTACACCTTATAGTTACCTGCTACTTGTACCGCTTTTTTAAAGTCTTGATCGGTTTGTAGCAACACTCGGTACATGGCAGTATCATCATAGAGATTGCGCGCCAGTTGAGCCTTTATACGGTTTTTAAGTTGAGGAGAAATCTTCTTTACCACTGCTTTGTTTACTTTCACCTCAGCCTTCTCAGCAGCAGCTAGCAATTCGTTCATCATGGCATCACTCACAGCGAAATTATCTACGAAGTCGTCAGCGTTTTTGTACTTCTTCATCTCCGAGCGATGCCCATCTAGGTAGTTAAAGCAGTAGTCACGCACTACACCACTATAGGCTATCTCGCCCAGTAGCCCGCTGAAGTAGATGCTGTCAAGTGGCACAAAAACATCGGGCATGATACCTCCACCGCCATACACTGTTCGACCACCAGGTGTTTTGAAACGCAACGAATCTGGGAAGTGAGTACTGTCAGCCTCAGTGAGTTCGCCACTCATCATACGCTTGTGCACATCATCGCTGTAGTCAATGCTATCACCATATGGCTTTTGTATACAACGACCTGTAGGTGTGTAGTAGCGCGCAACTGTCAGACGCAGGGCACTGTTGTCAGCCAATTCCATCTCGTGTTGTACAAGACCTTTGCCGAATGAGCGCCTGCCAACGGTTAGACTTTTGTCCCAGTCTTGCAGCGCACCGGCTACTATCTCGCTGGCACTTGCACTGTTTTGGTCCATCATTACTATCACTTCCATCTCACGAAATTTTCCTTTCTTCTCACTTATCAAACTATTCTTTCCGGTATGTATGCCTTCGGTGTAAACGATCATTTTACCTGGCGTCAGGAATTCTTCTACCATGGATGCGGCCTGATCCATAAGGCCTCCACCATTGCCACGCAGGTCCATTATCAGTTTTGTGCAGCCTTGCTCTTTCAGTGGCTCCACCGCCTCCATGAATTCTTCATAGGTAGTGGCTGCAAAGCGTTCAATCTTTACATAGCCAATGCTGTCATCTATCATGAAGGCCGCTGGCACACTTTCTATCGGTATGCTTCCGCGCTCTATTTCAAAGACGAGGAAGTCGGGTTCGCCAAGACGTTTTACGGTCACTTTAACATCACTTCCTCCCGGACCTTTCAACAGTTTCTGTGCTTTCTCGCTGTTCATTTCCTTACCCGAAATGTCTATGCCATCCACCTTCACTATGCGGTCGCCAGCTTTTAAACCTGCCTTTGCACTTGGGCCGTTTTCCATTGGTTTTACAACCATAAGGGTGTCGCGTAGTATTAGAAATTCAATACCAACTCCTTCAAACTTGCCGTTCATACGTTCTTCTTCTTGTTGCTTCACTTCAGCAGTCAGATAGTAGCTATGTGGGTCAAGGTTTTGAAGTACGCTTTGAATGGCATCATCTATCAGTTGGCCTTTGTTAATGCTATCCACATAGTTGTCCTCTATGAAGTCGATGAGACTTACGAGCTTGTTCGCATTGTCATCCTTTGCAGGTTTTATCTGCATGAAGTTCTTGTCGCCAAAGGCGCTTCCAATCCAGATACCAACTATCAGCGTGCCGAACAGCGCTAGTGGCAGCCACAGCATCATGGGCGATGCCTTGGGTTTATGGTTCATCCGCTGCTCAGCAGTGGTGTTGTATTTATCTATGCGTTCGTTGTTCATTCTAGAAAAAATCTTTTCAGCCACGCAAAGTAACGCGCGCTGAGTGAGCAAAATGTTGTCCGTTTTGAAAAATTACCATGTTACATTTCATGGTGAAAATGGAGTGGCTTAATTGCTCCCGCATGTGGTTACAGTTTCTACTTCACTTCCCAGTCCACTTTTACATCCCAGTTAGCGCGCACCGTGATGGCCGCAGGGTACACGTGCATCACTTCTGTTTGGGTTTTGGTTTTCAAATTGGCAGGGTCAAAAAGTGAATTGGCATTGCTATCAGCGAGTAGCGAGGCATTGTATTCTCCGGGAGGTAGGTCAGTCACAATAATTTCTTGACTTTGAACTCCTGGATATTCCACGATTTTTTTTCCACTTTTATTTTTCAATATAAAAACAGAATATCCAGCCTGTTCGTTCATTTTCAGTTTGAAAATGAGTTTGCCCAAATCGCTTGGCTTGTATGTGCTGAATTGAATATGTAGTGTGTCGTTAGTGCCTTTTGCATTGTTTTGAAAGGCTCCTGGCAAAATGGTTAAATCATAATTCTTACCGGGCTTCAGTGCTGCAACAATTCCAAAGTTGATATCCAAACTACCAAGCTTCGCATTGATGACCGTGCTGTCTTCCACCAATCTAATTTGTGATGTACTTGCCAATTTCATATCAACATTGCTGAAGAGTATCACTTCATGACCAGCATTTATTTTACTCGAAATGTTGTGTTGAATTTTGAAGGACTTGTTCATAGCCTCTTCAAAGAATGGGACCTCAATGGTGTCGTTCAATAAATTATTCCAACCAATACTAATTTGCTCAAAACGATTGGTAGGTGGGCCTTGCAGCGTAGCAAAAAGAGAATCGTTAGCCTCATTGGCCGTTATGGTCATTGGGATATTGCTGAGAGAGGTTATGCGAAAGCCTGTGTAAAATGCCACATCAAATGCGAAGCGGAAGTATCCGGTGGAGTCGGTGTCGTAATCAGCTATCACTGGTATTTCTGGCCTGGGAATACTTGCCAGCAAATCAGTCCCGGTCGTATCGGACACCACAGGTATCATGGCTTTTGAAAGAAAGGCTATCGCTTCACTTTCGTCATATCGGTAGTTTCCATTTACATCGTCCAGCGCATACAGGTAGTATTGACCATTGCGCATGTAGTCCAAAGTAAATGAACCATCATCTTTTGTTTTTGAAAAGTAAAGTGGGCGAGGTTTCTTGGAGAATATCGTTGTGTCGTCTTCAAACACCATCACCTTGAAGGCTTTTGCTGGTGTGTCATTCAACGCATCTTTCAATTTACCTTTTATCTGCAATGAGTCAATCACACTTCCGGTGCTGAATACAAATTTTAAATCCAGCGCTTTGTTGCCTTCGTTCACATCCGCAATCCCATCTCCAAAATTAAATGTGTAAGTGGTATTGGGCAGTAACTCTTCATCCCAAGTGAGTAGAATGCTTTTCTGCCGCACCTTCACTTTTGGCTGCTTTTGTAGGGGTGGTGATATCACCAACTCTTGTTGAATGTTGTTGAGCTGAACGTACTCATCAAACAAAAGCTCAATGCGATTGCCTGCATAGTTGGTGGATAAATGTGTGGGATTTGATGTCAATACAATTGGAGCTATTGAATCCTTTGCACCGCCACTTAGCCCTCGCTGTTGCGCGCACGATGCAGCGATTGTCATCGTCAATAGAATGCAGTATTTGAGCAAAGGACTATTCACCGAAGCAATCACGAATGATAACGGCTACCTGCTGCAAATATTCTGCATCGGTTTCATTAAAATCATTTAAAAGAGAACTATCCACGTCCAAGACACCAAACACATTTCCGTCAGCTTTTCGAAGCGGAACAACAATTTCACTTTTAGAAAGTGAACTGCAAGCAATGTGACCAGGAAACGCATCAACATCAGGAACAATGATGGTTTCGTTTTTTATCCAGGAAGTGCCGCATACTCCCTTTCCTTTCTTGATTCTTGTACATGCTATAGGACCTTGAAATGGGCCAAGTACAAGTTCTTCTGGAGTGTCGGTGAAGTAACAACCGACCCAAAAAAAATTCAGAGACTCCTTTAATGCAGCAACAATATTGGAAGTGTTTGCAATGAAATTCTTTTCGCCAGCTACTAGTGATCTCAGTTGCGGAAGGAGCGATTCATAAATCACTTTCCTTTCAGATGATATCGGTATTTCAAGTGTATCAGACAATAGGTGTATCGGAATTCATCAAACCCATTGGTCTCCCATTTTATGTTTGATGTCGTTCACAAAATTCTTAATGCGTTGTTCCTCCTCCTTTTTGCAGACCAGTAAAACATTGCCTGAATCAACTACGATGTAGCCATTCAAGCCATGCAGCACAGCAAGTTTTTCAGAAGGAATATTCACCACATTGTCAGCACAATTGTAGAGCAAAACGTTTTTGCCCACCACTCCGTTTTGGTGCGCATCATGGGCTACATGAGTGTGCAGAGAGCCCCAAGTGCCAAGGTCGCTCCAGCCAAAATCGCTCAACACAACATTCACACTTTTTGCTTTTTCCATTATGCCATAGTCAATGGAAATACTCTCGCAGGCGGGATAAATTCTTTCAATGAACGGAACTTCTTCAGCGGTTCCATAGAGTCCGACACCATCTGAAAAAGATTTGTACATATCGGGCAAATAGTTTTCGAAAGCATTCATAATGGCATGCAATGACCAAATGAAAATACCGGAATTCCAATAGAAGTCACCACTTTCTATAAAGTCTTTGGCGAGTTCCAAATCTGGTTTTTCGGTAAAGGTTTTTACACGCTTCACTTTTTCGTCAATCGCCTTCTTCTCATCCGCCCATTGTATGTAACCGTAACCCGTATCGGGTCTTGTTGGTTTTATGCCAAGGGTCACCAGGTTGCCGCTTTCTTTCGCCTGTTTGATGCTGAGCTCAATGATTTTTTCGAATTCTTTCTCTTTCAGAATGAGGTGGTCGCTTGGCGCAACTATGATGTTGGCATCGGTTTCACGCTCTGCTATCCAGAAAGAAGCGTATGCAACACAAGGCGCAGTGTTGCGCATAAAAGGTTCGCAAAGCACTTGCTCGGGCTTTAGATCGGGCAATTGCGCCAGCACCAAATCCTTGTAGCGTTCATTTGTTACAATTAGAATATTCTCCTTCGGACAAATGGGTAGAAAACGGTCATACGTCAATTGTATGAGCGTGCGGCCTACGCCTAAAATATCGTGGAATTGCTTTGGGAACGCTGTGCGGCTCATGGGCCAAAAACGCGAACCAATGCCACCAGCCATGATGACACAGTAATTCTTACTTGAAGCTGACATTATTTTCCTTTGGGTTGATTGGCCGCGAATTTATCTAACCAAGAGGCTATTAAAGGTCACATTGTTTAGTTGTTCGGCTGTTGGCCTGTTAAACTTTTTCAATTACAACAGAATGAAACGGGAGCCCTCTCCATCAAATCACACTCAGTTTTTGTAAAGCCATGCGCAAACTGCTGATGGATTCTTCCACGTCAGTGAGTGAAGCGGTGCCCACTGATAGGCGGTACCAGACACTGCTCTTTGCCGCTCCAAATGCGCTAAACGGCACCAGAGCAAGCTTGGCCTCATTGAGTAAATAGCTAGTCATCTGCTCTGTAGTTTCTATCACCTCACCCTTCTCTGTTTTCATTCCTTTCAGATCAAACTTAACTGTCAGGTATATGGCGGCCATAGGAGTAATAGCATCTACTCCGAATCCCTCCGATTTCAATTGCTGAATACCCTTGTAAAAGCCGACAAGCCTTTGTTCGATTGCTGTCTTAAAAGTAGTAAGATAGGTGTCAACTGCTGCATGATTGGCCAGATAGCGGGCACTTGCAACCTGCTCTGCCTTTGGCGCCCAAGCGCCAACGTGGCCTAGTATACTTTTCATTTTGTCTATGACCTTCTTTGGGCCAAATGCCCAACCGACACGAACCCCTGTTGCTGCAAACGACTTTGATATACCGTCTACAAAAATGGTATAGGGTCTCAGTTCGGGGCGCAAACTGATGGGATCATAATGTTGCGTTTTGCCATAAGTAAGCGCACTATATATTTGATCATACATCATATATAGCGGCTTTTCATTCGCCCCGCGCGATGCATTCTCTTCAATAACTAAATCGCAAATACTTTCGAGTTGCTCTTTGGTAAATACCGTTCCTGTTGGATTCAAAGGCGAGCAAAGAGCCAGAAGTGACGCCCCTTTCACCTGTTCCCGCATTTCGTCAGCGGTGGGCATGAAGTTGTTCTCAGGCTTTGTTTCCACGAATACTTGCTTCGCATGTGACAGATGCGTATAGTGATTGTTATTCCAACTAGGCACAGGGAAAACAACGGTATCGCCTGGGTCCACAATTGCTTGAAAAATGGCGTAGATGATGGGTCTCGCACCACCAGCAATCAGTATTTCATTTTCCGTGTAGTGCAGACATTGCCATTTTTCTATCAACGCAGAAACGGCTTTGCGCAATTCAAGAATACCATCAGCCGCTGGGTAATTTGTTTCGTCTTCGTTGTAAGCACGAATGATTTCGTCCTTCATCTCTTTGGGGATGGAAAAAATCTTAGGATCAAAGTCGCCAATGGTGAAATTGTAGATGTGCTGACCTTGCGCCATCAGCGCGCGTACCTCGCCTGCAAGTTTTATTATTTCAGACCCAATAAGGTTCTCAGCCATGAGCGACACTTTAAGATCGGTCGTCATGCTAGCCACAGTGTTGCTCATAATGTGTATTGATTATTCGCTTTAATTACTTTCTGTAAAACAAGTGCTGTCACGTTGCAGCTTCGCGGTCAAAAGTATGTTTTTCGGAGTCGATAAAAAATCTTGTTTTTATGCCCGACCACCTCAAAACAAGAAGTCGTTGTGTGGATAGCGGACCACATGAATTTGACGCAGATGTTCATAAAGCAAGTCGCGCAGTTCGTTGATGTTTTGCTTTTGCTGCGCTGAAATGAATATGACATCGCGGTTATTCATCCGCGCCATCCAAGTGTGTTGCAATTCTTCCAGCGAAATGTTTTCTTTGGTTGGCGGTGTTAGATCGTCTTCATCTTTTGGAATATGGCTGTAGGCATCTATTTTATTGAAGACTACGATGGTTGGTTTATCAGCAACACCAATATCGCGCAGTGTTTCATTCACCACCCGGAAGTGATCTTCAAACTGTGGATGAGAAATATCTACCACATGAATAAGCAAATCAGCTTCGCGTGTTTCGTCCAGTGTGCTCTTAAACGATTCGATAAGTTGATGCGGCAGTTTTCGAATGAAGCCAACAGTATCTGTGAGTAGGAATGGTAGATTTTGAATGACCACCTTGCGCACTGTGGTGTCCAGTGTTGCAAATAGTTTGTTCTCTGCGAACACATCGCTCTTGCTTAGCAAATTCATTATGGTGCTTTTGCCCACATTTGTGTAGCCTACAAGTGCTGCTCGCACAAGAGCTCCGCGGTTGCCACGTTGCGTGGCCATCTGTTTATCTATATCTTCAAGCTGCTCTTTCAAAAGCGCTATTCGGTCGCGTACAATTCTTCTATCGGTTTCTATTTCTTGCTCACCGGGGCCGCGCATACCAATGCCACCACGTTGTTTTTCAAGGTGTGTCCACAGGCGAGAAAGGCGAGGCAGCATGTATTCATACTGCGCAAGTTCTACTTGTTTTTTGGCATGTGAGGTACGCGCCCTGCCAGCAAAAATGTCAAGAATCAGATTATTTCTGTCCACTACTTTCACTTCCAACTCAGCGAATTCTTTTTCGAGATTTCTAATTTGAGAAGGTGCTAGTTCATCATCAAAAATGATAAGATGAGGCTTGTTTGCAATGATGTATGCTTTTATTTCTTGGAGTTTTCCGCTGCCAACAAAGGTTTTTGAATCAGGCTTTTCCATGCCTTGTGTAAAACGCTTAAGACATTTTGCGTTGGCTGTTTCTGCCAAAAATTCAAGCTCATCTAGGTATTCGCTGAGTTGCTCGCTGGTCTGTTTTTGCGTTACAATTCCTACAAGAATGCAGGTCTCTTGTTCCTTATGGGTTGAGTAAGATTTTTTTTCTATCAAAGGGAATTCCGTTAGGAAATATTTATGGTGTTCGAAGCATGAGTGAGTAATCCGCAAGGGCACTTATTTCATCATCTGTGAGGATGTCTTTTTGTGGTGGCATAGTGCCTTTGCCATATTTTATTTGAGCAGCAATGGCTTCTATAGACATGGTAGAAACGGAAATGTCCTTTGCACCAGCGTAGTTCAACTTTCCATCTTCACCATGGCAGATTCCACATTTTACGTTGTACAGTTTTTTCACTTGTGTTGCGTCCATGGGTTGAGCAGGAGTGGTTGGAAGAGCTTTTTTTGTCTCATTAGAATCGCTGCAGCGATGGAAGCTAAGAACAACTGCAAGTACGATTAGAACCAACCCAAATTGGCGCCTGCTTGTCTGAATGGCCATGGAATACTTAATAGAATAATTATGAATGCGAAGAGGTAGTAATAGAAGAGCAGTTTGTGCTTTGCCCAAGACTCTGCCTGTTTTTTTGCTTTGGAATAGCCAATGGTTACCAGCACCACGGCCAGTACCATGCCCATCAAGTGTTCAACAACAAAAAAGCGTGCGACCGAATTTTTCATAATGTCGCCTGCGGCAAAAAAACCTCTCATGGCCGGGCTGATGAAATAAAGCACTAAGCCTGTAAGCAATTGGATGTGCATGGCAATCAGAGCAAAAAGCGCAAGTTTTCGCTCATTCTCCTTGAATGGGCGATACATTCTAATGAGGCTATCAACGATGGTAGCCAACAGTAAAATGATAATTAGCCAACGCATGGCAGAGTGAAGATGATTAAATCCTATATGCATAAAGATTGTGGTTTTGGGTCAAATCTAATCGAGTCTGCTTTGCGAATGAGAAAAGGAATCATCAATATAAAAGACAATTACGTCTTCAACTTGTTGCTGATGAAACCGCTGCATTTATCTTAACCAGACCTCGCTTTAAAAGCACTTCTGCAATTTGAACAGCATTTGTGGCTGCTCCTTTGCGCAGGTTATCACTCACTATCCAGCAGTTAATGGTGTTTGGCTGAGTCTCATCGAGGCGAATGCGGCCAACAAACACTTCATCACTGTTGTGTGCGTGTATAAGTGGCATCGGGTACTCGAATTGGGACGGGTCATCTACCACGGTAATTCCCGTAAATTCTTCCAGCAATTTTTTCACCTCAATCAAGTCGGGAGTTTTTTCAAACTCGATGTTGCATGATTCACTGTGGCCACCCATAACAGGTACACGAATGCAGGTGGGTGAAACCAGGATTGAATCGTCACCCATTATCTTCTTGGTTTCATCCACCATTTTCATTTCTTCTTTGGTATATGCGTTGTCCAAGAAGACGTCAATCTGGGGTATCAAGTTCAAATCTATTTTATAGCGGTAGGCCATTTCGCCTTTTATATCATTGCGTTCATTCATCATTTGGTCAACGGCTGCTTTGCCAGTGCCAGTAACACTTTGGTAGGTACTCACCACCACTCGTTTCACTTTGTATTTATCGTGCAATGGTTTTAGCACCATCACCATTTGTATGGTCGAACAGTTTGGATTTGCAATGATTTTATCATCGTCTGTCAGAACATCTGCATTGATTTCGGGCACCACCAGTTTCTTGGTTGGGTCCATTCTCCATGCGGAAGAATTATCAATCACTTTAATTCCAGCAGCGGCAAATTTTGGCGCCCACTCTTGGCTGGTGCTGCCTCCTGCACTGAACAACGCAAGTTGTGGTTGCATATCAATGGCTGTTTGCATGCCCACCACTTTCCATGTTTTTCCTTGCCAAGTTATTTCCTTGCCCACAGATTTCTCTGAGGCTACCGGAATCAGTTCTGAAACAGGAAAATTTCTTTCAGCAAGAACTTCGAGCATCTTAGTTCCAACAAGGCCGGTAGCGCCAACAACTGCAACTTTCATATCAAGGTTTTATTAAATAAATGTGAAGTAAAAATGGGTGGACGAAAGTATTACTTTGGCAACATTCAATAGCACAAGGATGACACGGATTAAAAGGATATTCAAGCATAGAAGCCACATAATTTCCATAGCATTTTTAATGTTATGTTTCGGTTTAGGCGCTCAAGTTGTGAATGACGATTTTTCAGACAATGACTTCACCTCTAATCCAACATGGAGTGGTGATGACTCACAATTCACAGTGAACGCTGCGCAGCAGTTACAATTGAACTCTACCGGCACCGACCAGTCCTATGTTAGTACATCATTCTCTTCCACAACCTTGAACAACCGGGAATGGAGATTTTACGTTAGGCAAGATTTTGCGGGCAGCGCTTCCAATCAGAGCAGAATTTACTTTGCTTCAGAGGGCGCAGCCTCAGGCTATTTAGGCACTGGCAGCGCTTCAGTCACAGGTTATTATTTGCAGATTGGCGAGGCATTGAGTGGCGATGTGGTGCGCGTTTTCAAAGACAATGGTGCAACTACCACCGAAATTGCTGTATGCACAACCAACATTTCGTCTGGCGCAGATTTGGGAATAAAAATCACACGAGACAATTCAGCAAATTGGCAAGTGATGTTGGATGCGGCAGGTGGAACGAATTACATTCTTGAGGCATCATTTAACGACAATAGCTATGCTACTGCTTCTGACTTTAGTTTCGTTTGTAGTTATACTTCATCGAACGCTGACGCTTTTTTCTTCGATGACATTTACTTCGGTGACATTGTGGTTGATACAGCTCCACCTCAACTCATTTCCGCTACCGCCAGCAGTGCCAATACGCTGGATGTATTGTTTGATGAATCTGTCAGCACAGCAACATGCGAGGTTGAAAGCAACTACGAAGTATTCGGATTTGGCTCGCCATCATCTGCACTGCGCGATGCAAACAATCATGCACGGGTGCACCTCACGTTTGCAAATGATTTCGTGGAGAATGTGACACAAACTTTGGAAGTGCAGAATGTAGAAGACGAGGTAGGGAATGTGATGGCAACTGCACAAATAGAATTTCTTTGGTTTGTAGCTGCAGCGCCTGAATACCGCAGTGTTGTCTTCAATGAAGTGTTAGCGGACCCAACTCCAATTGTTGCGCTGCCCGAAGTAGAATTTGTAGAAATCTTCAATACAAGCAATGAAGTCTATGATTTGAGTGGCTGGCAATTCATCAACACCACAACGGTAAAGACACTACCCTCACACGTCCTGGAACCGGGAGCATATGTCGTGCTGTGTGATGAAGATGATGTTTCTTTTTTTAGTAATGCTATTGGTATTCCTTCTCCATCCGCACTTAGCAATGAAGGTGATAGCTTGACATTGCTTGACAACAATGGGAATATTATTGATGTCTTAGTGTATGATATTGATTGGTATGCCACATCAGAAAAGTCCGAAGGTGGTTGGAGTTTGGAACAATTGAATCCCTTTTTTCCATGTGCCAATAATTCAAACAATTGGTCGGAAAGTGTGAATGCAAATGGTGGAACGCCATCTGCGCAAAACTCCGTGTACAATGACGCACCCGATACCACATCACCGACCATTGTTTCTGGTGCAATCATTTCAGCAAACCAGATTTCACTTCAGTTTTCAGAGCCTTTAGACATTGAAAGTTTTCCAGTGGAAAGTTGGTCGTTCATTCCTTTTAACAGCCTTTCTAATGCACAGTGGAATGCCACACTGGACAATGTGATTTTTGATACTGGCACGCCTTTGAATCCACCGGGCCAATGGCAACTAACCGTGGAAGGAGTATCTGACTGCAGCGGGAATGTTATTACAACTATAGTTTTGGATTTTACAGCAGGTTTTGCGCCAGAAGTTGGGGACCTTATCATCAATGAGATTTATGCTGATCCTTCAGAAACTGTTACCATTCCTTTTGCAGAATTCGTGGAGTTATTTAATAAAAGTGAAAAGGTGCTGGATCTTCAGGGTGTGCAATTAAATAGTGGAGTTGTTGAGCAACAATTCATTCTTCAACCTGGAGAGTTTGTGCTTCTTGGTGATGATGCAAATGGATTTTCCTTTTTGGCGTTTCAAAGTGAATTGATTTTGATGGAGAGTTTTCCGGGACTTACTAATTCGGGTTTGTTGCTTGAATTGAAAGATGCGAACGACAACCTCATTGACGCAGTCGACTATGATATCACATGGTATCATGATGCAAACAAGGACGAAGGAGGTTGGACTTTAGAGTTGATAAACCCAAATGATCCATGCAGCAATGGAGATAACTGGACAGCAAGCATCTCAACAACAGGCGGCACACCTGCCACTGAAAATTCTGTGTTTGATGAAACACCGGACACTTCTTCTCCTCAACTACTCTATGTGTTAAGCGAACCTCAAGAAAGCATCACACTTGTTTTCAGCGAACCGCTAGACGAGTCTTCACTTGCAGGTTTGAGCTGGACGGTAAACGGAGAAGTGCAGGACAATTTTAACGCACAATTCACCAATAGCGAAGGAACAAGTGTTGTACTTTATTATGGTGAAATGGAAGCAGGAGTGATTTACACTTTCGACTTGTCAGGCCTTTCGGATTGTTGGGGCAATGATGCAGGTCTCCTACAAAACCGTTTTGCTTTGCCAGAAACTCCGCAGACGGGAGACATTATCATCAACGAAATCCTTTCCAATCCCTTTGAAGGTGGTAAGGACTTCATCGAAATTTATAACAACTCTCTGCGTAATATCTCTCTGTTTGATTGGAGCATAGCCGATGTCGATGCGGATGGGACAATCAATCCGGCAAAGAATATCTCCCAGATTCAATACATGCTTTTTCCTGGGGAGTATGTCGTGTTGACAGAAGGTGGCAATGACTTGCAACAATTCTATCCGGCTGCAGCTGACAATCGCATGCTCATTGTGGAAGACGTACCAGACTTTAGTTCGCAGGATGCGGTTATTTTGATAACACCTGCTTTGGTCATTAGTGATGCGGTGTATTACAACGATGCGGCTCACTACGCCTTGCTCAATTCTTTAGATGGCGTTTCTCTAGAGCGTATAGCATTCAGCCGACCAAGTGCGGATATCACGAACTGGCACAGTGCTTCAGAGTCTGTGGGCTTCGCTACACCGGGTTATCAAAATTCACAATCGAACAACAACTTCACCACTGAACAAAGTTTTGAAGTGGTGAATGAAATATTTTCTCCCGACAACGATGGTTATCAAGATGTGGTGACATTCGCCTACAACCTCGATGAACCGGGCTACACAGGCAACATCACTATTTATGACAGCGAAGGAAGACCAGTGCGAAAACTGATGCAAAATGATTTGCTCGGAATAAGTGGCAGCATTTCCTGGGACGGTTTCAGTGAAGATAAACAGAAAGCGCCCATCGGAATTTATGTGGTGTACTTCGAAGTGTTTAACCTAAAAGGCGATGTATCTAAGTTTGAAAAAACGTGTGTAGTTGCGCATCAGTTGGATTAGCCTCACTCCAGCCCTCTCTCCCGAAGGGACCACTATTTGGCGAGAGGTGGCATGAAAGCTTTCTTTTTGCGTCTTTTCGCCTTTCCGAGAAAACTATTTTTCATTGCTCTTTGAAATAAAATAAATGTACTTTGTAAAAACCCCTTCCATCATCAAACCCCTTGGCAGAGATTTTCTTTGGAATTTTCCACGAGACAAAAAAGAAATATACCTCACCTTCGATGATGGCCCAACAACAGGAGTTACAGAACAAGTGCTTGACTTGTTGAAGGCATACAATTCAAAAGCTACTTTCTTCTGCATCGGAAAAAACATAGAACAAAATCCACAACTGTTTGAGAGAATAAAAAACGAGGGTCATGCTACTGGCAATCATTCCTACTCACATCAAGATGGTTGGAAGACCTGCACTTTCAGTTATGTGAAAGATGCCATGAAGGGAAATGAAAAAATACAGTCATCACTTTTTCGTCCGCCTTATGGCCGCATCACACTTGGCCAATCTTCATTGCTGAAGAAGAAATTTAAGCTGGTGATGTGGGATGTAATTAGTGGTGATTTTGACCAACGTATTTCAAAGGAGAAGTGCTTAAGCAATGTGGTGAAGAATGCGCAGGGTGGAAGCATAGTCGTTTTTCACGATAGCGCGAAGGCCGCTGACAACATGCTGTTTGCTTTGGAAAGAAGTCTGAAACACTTCCAGGATGAAGGCTATACCTTGCGCGCTATTCAATAGCTTATGCAAGTCCGCGCAAAAAAATCTCTTGGTCAACATTTTCTGAACAACGTTGAAATCTGTCAGCGCATAGCGGATAGTTTAACGCTGCACAACGGCTACAAAAAGGTGTTGGAAATAGGCCCGGGCATGGGAGCGCTTACCAAATTTCTTTTGACCAAAAGTGAATTTGAAACCAGCGTGGTGGAGATTGACAAAGAAAGCGTGACTTATATGAAGAAGCATTTCAGTGCGCTCC
This sequence comes from Flavobacteriales bacterium, assembly GCA_031414655.1. Taxonomy (GTDB): domain Bacteria; phylum Bacteroidota; class Bacteroidia; order Flavobacteriales_D; family Sanyastnellaceae; genus JANNVZ01. The sequence continues at coordinate 277,127 of JANNVZ010000002.1, read as the reverse complement.
AAGATCGTATCATCGAGAAGGATTTTCTGCAGATGAAACTGAATGAAGTCTTCAACGAAGAATTCGCGGTCATCGGAAATTTTCCTTATAACATTTCTTCGCAGATACTTTTCAAGGTTCTTGAATACAAAGAGTTTGTTCCTGAATTGGTAGGCATGTTTCAGAAAGAAGTTGCACTGCGAATATCTAGCAGCGAGGGTTCCAGAGAGTCGGGCATTCTTTCTGTTTTGCTGCAAGCATTTTATGATACAGAATATTTGTTCACTGTAGAGGCACATGAATTTACGCCTATTCCCAAAGTGAAAAGTGGCGTTATCAGAATAAAGCGAAAGGAAAACCTTGTGCTCGACTGCGATGCGAAACTTTTCAAGACAGTTGTAAAAACCGCCTTCAATCAGCGCAGAAAAACGCTGCGCAATTCGCTAAAATCTCTTTCGAATGGAGAAGTGGACATGAGCTCTAAATTTTTTGAAAAGCGACCTGAGCAGCTGTCGTGGCGCGATTTTGTGGAGTTGACAAAGCAGTTTTCATAGCTACAGTGGCTTCTGTTTTAACATTTTGCGATAACCAACAAACTAATCTGAAATTCAACTGTTTCTTTGCATACCTATGAGTTCTGATTATAAATATTCCAATAACCTTTTTGAATACAGCCGCTTCAAAACACGCGAAGTGAAAATCGGCAAAATCAATTTTGGTGGTGATAGTCCTATTCGCTTGCAAAGCATGACTACCACTGATACCATGAACACCGATGCTACGGTGGCTCAAAGTATTAGGATGATAGAGGCAGGTTGTGAGTTGGTGCGTATCACCGCACCGAGTAAAAACGAAGCGGAAAATCTGTTGCACATCAAAAAGTCCTTGCACGAAATGGGGTATGACACCCCCATAGTTGCAGACATTCACTTCACCCCCAATGCTGCGGAAGTGGCTGCTGGAATTGTAGAAAAAGTGCGCGTGAATCCTGGCAACTATGCCGACAAGAAAAAGTTTGAGGAAATAGAATATACAGATGAAACTTACAACGCAGAGCTGGCGAGAATCAGAGAGCGATTCACACCACTCATTCTGTTGTGTAAGAACAATGGCACAGCGATGCGCATCGGAACCAATCATGGTTCATTGAGCGATCGCATCTTGTCGCGATATGGTGACACGCCACTTGGCATGGTGGAGAGTGCCATGGAGTTCATTCGCATTTGTCGCGATCACGATTTTCATGAAATAGTAATTTCCATGAAGGCATCGAACACGCTAGTGATGGTGCAGGCTTATCGCTTACTAGTCAACCACATGCTGCGCGATGGCATGAACTATCCGCTGCACCTTGGAGTCACCGAGGCGGGCGATGGAGAAGATGGCAGAATAAAAAGTGCGGTGGGTATAGGAACGCTTTTGGAAGATGGATTGGGCGACACCATTCGCGTGTCGTTGACGGAAGAGCCTGAAGCAGAAATTCCAGTGGCGCGAATGCTGGCAGAGCGTTATGAAAACAGAAAAGCATCAACACCAATTGAGGAGGTCAATGTTCCCATCAATCCATTTGAACATGTAAGAAGGCATGCTGCTACCATTCAAAACATAGGAGGAAAAAATGTTCCGCGTGTTGTGATGGATTATTCGCAGCGTGCTGAAATAACTGCTGCAAGCCTATTTGCTGTTGGCTGCAACTATTCCGTTCCGTTGGACAAATGGAATTTAACGGATATGGCCTGCGACTATGTTTACTGTGGAAGCAACAAAGTGAATTTCGAAATTCCCGGAACTCTTGGTCTCATTTTCGATTTTGATGTGTGGAAAGAAGTGGCGGAAAAGGAAAGATGTTATCCGCTTATTTCCGCATCAGAATTGCAAAATCAAATCCGTTTAAATCCGTCCCATCCGCTTGCCCCCACGGGGTGTTCTATTGTCTTTTGCAAAGTTTCAACACATGAATTGACTACTGAATTTATACAGTCAATAGCAACAACGATAAATGTTGTCTTAGTTCTCACCACCGAAAACACCCACGGCATGGCCGAGCAACGCGCAGCCTATTTCAAATTGATGAATGCGGGTTGCGAAGTTCCCGTCATCACATGGCGCAGTTATTCTGAAAAGGACGAAGACCATTTTATGCTCTACAGTGCAACAGATATTGGAGCGTTGTTCATTGATGGCCTTGGAGATGGCATAATGATTTCTGCACCGCACATTCCAATGCAACGTGTCAACTCCGCTGCATTTGGAATACTGCAAGCCACACGCACACGCATTTCAAAAACAGAATACATCAGTTGTCCCAGTTGTGGCCGAACACTTTTCGATTTGCAAGAAACCACAGCAAAAATTCGGGCACGCACATCACATTTGAAAGGCGTGAAGATTGGCATCATGGGCTGTATCGTAAACGGCCCAGGCGAAATGGCCGATGCGGATTATGGCTACGTGGGAACCGGTCCCGGGAAAATTACCTTGTACAAAGAGAAAAATGTAGTGAAGAAAAATGTCCCTGAAGACAAGGCAGTTGAGGAGTTGATCGAATTAATTAAGGAAGGTGGAGATTGGGTGGAATTCACGAATTAGGAAACCTTCACCCTGCGTAACTCAAAATTTTGACCCAGATAGAGCCTTCGTACTTGCTCGTCAGCGGCAAGTTCTTCAGCAGTGCCGTCTTTTAGAATACTTCCATCGTAGAGTAGATATGCGCGATCAGTTATGCTAAGCGTTTCTTGCACATTGTGGTCAGTAATGAGTACACCAATATTGCGCACCTTGAGTTGATAAACGATTTTTTGGATGTCTTCTACCGCAATGGGGTCAACGCCTGCGAAGGGCTCATCCAGCAAAATAAATTTTGGGTCGGTCGCAAGGGCTCTGGCTATTTCAGTGCGTCTTCTTTCACCGCCACTGAGGTGGTTACCGATGTACTTGCGTTTTTCAGTAAGACCAAATTCGTCCAGCAATGCTTCCAGCTTGTTACTCTGTTCTTGTTTGGTAAACTTGGTCATTTCCAGAACAGCCTTTATGTTATCTTCTATTGACAGCTTTCTGAAAATGCTTGCCTCTTGAGGCAAATAGCCAACACCTAGCTGAGCGCGTTTGTACATGGGCTCAGCCGTTATGTCTGCCTCATCGAGAAATACTTTGCCTTCATTAGGTTTTACTAGGCCAACCACCATGTAAAAACTGGTGGTTTTACCTGCTCCATTCGGCCCCAGCAAACCAACTATTTCTCCTTGGTTTACTTCAAATGAAACTCCTTTTACAACGGTGCGCTTGCCATACTGGCGAATGATATTTTCTGCTCTTAACTTCATTAGTTTGTGGCGAAGGTCATAAAAACAAGCATGATTTGGATGTATTGAACACGACTTCGCATTTTTTAGTTAGTATGTGTTATTGAAATTCCTAGATAATGCATCCTATTGCTGTGAAAATGAGTCATATTTGATGAAACAGTTTATCTAAATTCTTACAGCATGCGCAATCGCCTCTTCCTCTCTTTGCTTTTTTCAGGCATTACGGTATTTTCAGTTGCTCAGAGCGGAGAAAATCCTTCGAACGCACCCTCATTGTTTCCCGTGATTCAGTACGATTCCACGCAAATAACAGGCTGCCCAGCTCCTATCCAAAGTCTCGGGACTTCTACTTCGCCTTATTCCACATCTGGCATCACTGGCACTATGGCAAACGATGTTTGGTTCAAGTTTCTTGCAGTTGCCACAGTGGTGAAAATAAAAGTGTGCACACCCACCACCTTCGATGCGGGAATAGAGGTTTGGCATAGCAACGCATCAGCCACAGACGTCACATCAAGAAAAGATTCTATAAATGCATTTGGCAGCGGGGCAAAGGAATACAAATGTGTTTCGGGTCTTACAACGGGTTCTACCTATTTTGTAAGGGTGGGCAGAGTGAGTGGCAGTGGCAGTGGAACGTTTGGGTTGAGCATAGAGCACAATAAGGCAAGCGTTAATTTGGGTGTAAATCCGCCTTCATGTTACGCGCTGACAAATTCGCTAACCCGATTTTGGCTGCCTGTGGGCACTAGCACGCAGTGGGCTTTTTATCAGAATGAAGGTGGCAACCTGACTTTGTTAAGTCAAGTAACTGGCGGCACAAGTATTTCGCTGGGAAGTGTGCCCGGTTTGTGTTATCAAGACACCCTGTCTGTGTTTGTCCAGGTCAGCACGAACGATTCAGAATGTGGAGTTGTATTGTGGGGTTATTCTACTGCAGTTACAATAGCTATGTGCAATTGTCCACCAGTTTACATTGTTGCTCCAGCGTGTGGTTCTACCGTCTTTTTTAATAGCGCATTCAACGCATCTTTCCAGGGCACCGGTGTAGAGTATCAATGGCGATTTACAAGTAACGGAGGCAATACCCAAATTTGTACATCATGGAGCACAACCTATGGTGTATTCAATCCTTCAAACGTGCCTGCAATTGCAAACTGCCTGCGCTATGGACAGATATACAATATTCAAGTAAGGGCGAGAAAAGCACCTTGCCTTGATGCCACTTGTTGGAGTCCGAACTGTATTTATTTTACACCTCCAATGCCATTGGCTAGTGTCAATTTGCCCGGCATTCAATGTGGCCAATACATGTCACTCAACGATGGTTTTATTACCGCCAACATTCCCCTTGGTGCAGATCAAGTTCGTTTTCGTTTTAATCCAGTAAATCCATGCACCTCGGTTGCAGTCGGACCTTCCAATGTTACGCCCTGGGGACCCAACTATGTGAACCCATCTCTATATATGCAAACGGGAAATTTTTATACCGTGCAGGCTCAGTACAGGATTAATTTGGTTAGTAACTGCGTTGTTTGCACAGGAACAACTTCAGTTTCCACTCAACAAGTGGATTGGTCTGTGCCTTGTCTTGCCGGAATCAATACGAATAATATTCCTGCCGATGGTTCCAGCGCTACCGCAGGTTGTTTTGATGGTGGAGGCAATCAAGATATGTCGGAGCAGGAAGGCGAGCTGGACTATAACCAACGAGCAGACAACCTTTTGATAGTGGAGACAGCAACAGGAATGTTTATCGAAATACAAGCGCAAGACATTTGGGGCAATGGAGATCTGACTGTTTTTGACCTCAATGGCAGAGTTGTGTTTGCGCAACAGTTAGTTGATGTTCAATCCCAATCAACGCTTCAGATAGATGATATGGCAAAGCTGTCACAAGGTATTTATATCATTCGGATGACTGTTGGTAATACGGTCATCACTCAGAAGATCTTTATGAGTGGCGACTAAATATTCAGAAAAAGTTCAACTCCAATTATTCTGGTAGCAGGGTAAAACTCATGCGATGATGCGCACATGGACCATGCATTCTGATGGCAGAGCGGTGCTCTTTGGTAGGATATCCTTTATTTTTTTTCCAGTTGTAATTTGGAAATTCTTCGTGCAGCCCCAGCATTAAATCATCTCTATGCGTCTTGGCAAGTATGGATGCAGCTGCTATGCTTCGGTAGATGCCGTCACCTCTTATGATGCATTGGTGATTGATATTTTGAAATGGATTAAAACGATTGCCATCTACCAATATCAAATCAAATGTGTTTTGAATTTGAGCCAATGCTTTGTGCATAGCCAGAAACGATGCGTTCAAAATATTGATTTCATCTATCTCTTCAGGAAGCACAGAGGCTACTGCCCACGCTATGGCTTTCTCTTCTATGATCGGGCGCAGTAGGTCGCGTTGTTTTTCTGAAAGCTGCTTGCTGTCATTCAGTAACGCATGATTGAATTTGACAGGAAGAATAACTGCGGCAGCCACTACAGGACCTGCCAAACAACCGCGACCAGCTTCATCGCAACCTATTTCCGTAAGACCTTTTACATGATACGCCTTTAGTGAAGCCATGTCTCAACTTATTGTTTTTTGAATGCTCTGCCATAACAAATCAGAAGTGCGTTGCCATGAAAAATGCTTCACCTGAAGCTTGCCTTTTATAATCAAACTATTTCGAAGTTCCGAGTTGCTTTCTACGCGTATAAGCGCATTTTTAATTTCATCGATAGAGAAAGGGTTGATGAGGAGAGCAGCATCACCAGCCACTTCCGGCATGCTCGTAACGTTAGACGTAATCACCGGAACTTCGCATTGGAAGGCTTCGAGGATGGGAATTCCGAAACCTTCAAAATAGCTGGGATAAACAGAAGCAATGGACGAGGCCACAACATGGTGCAAATCATTTGGCTCTAAGCGACCGGTGAAAACGACACATTCTCGGTAGCTCATTTTATCATATGCCTGTTCAATCTCATCATTGAACCAGAATTTTTTTCCTACAACAATCAACTTTGCATCACTTGATGTTTCTTTTTTAAAAGCATCAAACGCGGGAAGCAGCCTCTGCAAATTCTTGCGAGGATGGATGCTACTCACAAAAACAAAATAGGGTGCACCATTGCTAAATTGGTTTCTTGTGGCTGTTTTTATCGCCTCTCCAATGGGGCCATATGATTCATTTACACCGTTGTGAACCACATCTATTTTTTGCGCATCAACTGCATACAGTTTCATTATATCCTGCTTGCTGAACTCGCTCACCGTTGCAATCCGTTTCGCTTTGTGCGCATACTGAGGGGATCTTTTTTTCAGATAGCGCGAGTACATGGGCTGAATGTCCTCAGGGTAATGCTCAAAATTCAAATCATGAATAGCGATGAGCTGGGGAACATCTGTTCTAAGTGACATCATGGCATCAGGCGAAACAAAAACGTCTGCGCCTATTTTCTTCAGGACAAGTGGTACAGTGTAATCATACCAAAGTGTGAACAGCATTGGCCTGCGGGCCTGCGGAGGCACCACATGAGGAATTACATTTTCTCCAAAAATGAATTCGCTTGAATATTTGCGGTCGAAAAGGAAATGAAACTCGTGCTCGGGATGCTGCTGGGTGATGCGCTTGAAATTTTCGAATGTGAACCATCCCATTCCATCCAATCGATTGGATAACAGAAGGCGGGTATTCACTGCAATTTTCATTTCAAATACAATTCTGAATTGCTAAAAATAAAAAAGCCGTCTCGGACCAACCGGGACGGCAATATTTCTAAGTGACGCAATCCGAAGATTACAGACGCTCAATTCCTTTGTGACGTCTTTCATCAGAAACAGTCAGCTTCTTACGACCCTGACGTCTGCGTGAAGAAAGCACTGCACGGCCCTTTGCGGTAGCCATGCGTTTGCGGAAACCATGCTTGTTTCTGCGTTTTGTATTGGAGGGTTGGTAAGTACGCTTGCTCATAACTGAATGATTTTGAACTGTTCTGCTATTCTTTTTCTAAAAACGGGTGGCAAATATAACCGCCTTCTAAGCCCGTGCAAGGCTATTGGACAAATTTCCCCAAAAATAGTTCTATAAGCTATGCTGTAACTCAGGCTACACAAGGCTTTTGCCCTACACTTGCCGAAAGCCTTAGCAATCACTTTGTCCAACATCCACATTTTGCATATCACCCCTTGGTTTCCTCATGCTGACGACCCATTGCGCGCCATTTTCATCAAGAGGCATGTGCAAAGCTTGGAAATATTTGCAAAACAACACGTTCTGCACCTGGAGTGGGAGGGGAGGGATTATCCCCCAGATGATGACGCCAACCAAACCACGATTGCAGTTAGGTCACCTTTAGATGTTTGGCAGTTGAAGGAGTATTTTTTCTTCTATGCGCTGAAGCGGCAATTAAAAAAAATGAATGCGCGAGAAAATTTTACGCATGTCAATTTTCACATTGCCTATCCCTCATTGGTATTTTATGAAAGAATCAAAAGGTATTTGCCAGAGAAAATGTGTGTGACTGAACATTGGAGCATATACAAATTCAACTTTTATTCGGATAAAAAGGCGCATCGTCTTTCCAGCATATTCCATCACAAGCTACCTCTGATTTGTGTCAGCGAGAGTTTGGGTAAAAGCATTCAAGCGTTTGCTCAAAGTAAAGTCGCCTATCGAGTAATTCCGAATGCAGTTGCGGATGAGTTTCAATTTCGCAATGAGAAGAGGAGTAATAGCTTTTTGACCGCTGCGTTTTGGAAGACACCAAAAGATCCAATTCCTCTGTTGCAAGCGGTTTTCCATTTAAAGCAAAGTGGTCATCCTATTAACCTGCGTATTGCAGGCGATGGCCCCTTGCTGGAGCAAATGAAACAAGTTATTCTACAACATGGAATGGAAAGTGAAATCGTTTTTTTGGGAACATTGCGCCCAATGGAATTGTGCAACGAAATGAATAGAGCAAGGGCTTTTCTGATGCCTTCAGGGTTTGAAACTTTCAGTGTAGTAAGCGCAGAAGCCTTATGCTGCGGATGTCCTGTGCTTGCTGATAATGTTGGCGCACTGAGCGAATTGATTAATGATTCGAATGGGAGATTGCGCCATTCCGATCAATCATGGGAAGAGTTGATTCGTGATTTTGATTCAGACAAGTTTAATCGCCAACTGATTTCGAGTGAGGCATCAAGCAAGTATTCTATGCAAGCGGTGGGGCGCGATTATTTTCAATTCTTACAGTCGTTGTAACAATGGAATTGAAGAACAAGAAAATACTCATTATTTCACCCGAGTCATGGGGCAAGAGTTATTTGTCAAAGCATCACTATGCATTGGAATTGGTTAAACGAGGCAACGAGGTTTGGTTTCTCAATTCCCCATTCTTCGTCAGGGATGATGAGGCAGACAGGGTGGAAAAAGAATATCCTAACCTTCACATCATGGATGAAAAGCCCGCGAAGGGTTTAACTCGATTGCCTTCTTTCCTTCAGCGAATAATTATTAGAAAGCAAGCAAGACTCCTTCAGGAAAGGCTGAACGTGAAGTTTGACATCGTCTGGTCATTCGACAATTCGCGTTATTTCTACTTGAATGCTTTTGAGGCTGCCATTCGAATACATCATTTGGTGGACGGGCACATGAAGTATGAATTGGCGAAGGCATGTAAATCAGCTCATTTATGTTTGGCCGTTACCAAAGAGTTGCAAGACATGTGCGCCTCATTCAATCAGCATTCGCACTTCATACAACATGGCTTCGCGGAATTTGAATTTAGCAGCCATAGAATTGAGCGCAACCATTTTCAAACACATGCTGCATATGTTGGCAATCTGTTGCTGGAAGCTTTTGATGTTGAACTAATGAAACAGTTGGCGATAAAGAATCCGAACACTTGCTTTCATTTGGTAGGAACTACTGTGCATAATCATCTCAACCATTCAGTAGATAAAAGAAGAATTCAATTATTGCAAGAACTGCGGCTATTGCGGAATGTAGAATTTTATGGTGAACAATCATACAAAGCTGCATTCAGCATTGCAGCTCAATGCGATGTTATGCTGCTGATGTATTTCTCCAAAAAATATGACTTAGGGAATTCCTCTAAAATTCTTCCTTACCTGGCAACTGGTAAAGTGGTAATAACGGACCACATGGCTGAATATGAAAAATGGAACGTTCTGCAAATGACGAAAACACGTGAAGGTTATTTGTCTTTGTTTTCAAATGTCTTAGGAGAGTTAAGTGTTTACAACAGTGAGCATGCGTCCGAAAAGAGAAGAACATTTGCACAGCAAAATACTTACGCCAATCAAGTAGACATAATTGAACAACTCATTAACACGATTTCCATTTGAGTCAGCCACTGGTCTCCGTCATAATGCCTGCCCGCGATGTCGAGCAGTTTATTGCTGAAGCAATTAGCTCAGTGATGAGGCAGAGCTACACACATTGGGAATTGATAGTGATAGAGAATGCAAGCAAGGACAACACCGCTAGTGTTGTAAAGTCGTTTAGTGATGAGAGAATTAAATTAATTCATACAGATACTGCGGGTTTGAGCAATGCTAGAAACATTGGGTTGGAAACTGCACGTGGGGATTTCATTTGTTTTTTGGATGCGGACGACCAGCTTACGGTGCAAAGTATCGCAAGCCGTGTTTTGTTGTTGAATGAAAAGCCAGAAGTCATGTTTGCCGATGGTGGTATGCTGCAGTATGATGAAAGAATGCAAAAAGTTCGTCATGATTGGCGACCTGGTTTTAAAGGCAATCCGTACCGCGAAATGATGTTGCTTTCTCCTAAGTGTTTTTGTGGTATCACTTGGATGATAAGAAGAATGGAAAACATGAAGTTGCATTTTGATACTTCATGGACACACTTGGAAGATCGTTTGTTTTTTCTGTCCATCGCCAAGCAGGGGAATTACGATTTCGTGAATGAAGTAACCTACGAAATAAGAAGAAGACGAGGTTCGTTGATGACAGAACTCGGTTCGCTAGAGAAGGCTTACGCGCGCTATAGGGCGCATGTTAATAGCTTGAACGAATTGAGCCCAAGCATACAATTACGCGAGCAGTATCTTTTTCATCGAATGTTTTTTAGGACATATCTGAAGCATTTTAGATTGGTTTCAGTCTTGCGACATGGATGGTATTTAGCCTCTCATAAGGGATGAGAAAGTACCCTATTAACATATTCGTCATTTCTACTTGGTCCTACAATGAACCACTGACTCACAGTTATTTATTGCCATACATCAAAGTGCTAAGAGAGGTTCTGCCAGTGGGAAGTCATATTCATTTTCTAACTATGGAGAAGGATGATTTTCCTATGAATGAAATGATGAGAAATAGCATTGAGTTCGCTTTTAAAAGGCAAAACATCTATTGGCATACACACCATTACAAAAAATTTGGGGTGCTATCTGTCTTCAACTATTTCATGCTCATTCTTCGTTTGTGTTTTATAGTTTGGAAAAAGGGAATACGAGTGCTTCATCCTTTTGCACCAGTGGCAGGCAGCATAGCGCTGATTGTAAAATTTCTTACAAGAAGAAAATTAGTCTTAGACAGCTGGGAACCGCATGCTGAGAGCATGGTGGAGAGTGGCGTATGGAAACAAAATTCACTTTCTTTTAAATTGCTTTTTTATGCTGAAAAAAAATTGGCAAAGCATGCAGATTCCCTCATTGCGGCATCAATGGGCATGAAGGATTACGCATATGAAAAGTGGAAGTTGATGCCTGTGAGAGTGGCATATCGTCCCGCTTGTGTTGATATGGAGATGTTTGATCGAACGTATTTCGAGAATAAAAGAACGAGGTGGGTGCTGCAGCTTCAAGGCAAATTAGTAGCCGTTTGCACAGGTAAATTGCATGGTATGTATTTAGGCATTGAAGTATTTCAATTTTTAAAATCTGCTTCTGATTTCTTTGGTGAAAAATTTCATGCAATACTGCTAACTGAAACTCCATCTGAAGTGATAGAGGCAATGCGCGCTGAGGTGAATTTGTCCAGTGAGCAGTTGACAATAAGAAAAGTGTCACATTCGGAAATCCCTATCTTTCTTCACGCAGCAGACTTTGCTATCAATCCACAAAAGCCCATACCCAGCAAGCGATACGGCACGCCAGTGAAGGACGGTGAGTATTGGGCAATGGGTTTGCCCATTGTTATTGCAGCCGACATTAGCGATGACTCTGAAATAGTTGTTCGCGAAAATGTGGGTGTTATTTGGTCTACAAAAAAGGAAGACAACGTGAAAGTATTACAGCAACTCAGCATGCTTCTTCAAGATACAAACACAGCCGAGCGTTCAGTGAATGCTGCAAAAAAGTATCGGAGTTTTGACTTAGCTCGAAAGGCCTATCAGGAAGTGTATGCTTCTATTTGAAAATACTTAACCGCTCACTATCTAGGCGCAGTATTATAAATAGCAGCATAGTGAAACCAATGAGTGAAGAACCACCATAGCTCATGAAAGGAAGTGGAATGCCGATGATAGGAGCAAGGCCGATAACCATTCCGATATTGATGATAAAGTGAATCATGAAAATGGAAGCCACACCGTATCCATAAATACGCGAGAATTGTGAACGTTGTCTTTCAGAAATATAAAGAAGCCGAATGATGAGAACGACAAATAGCACAACTACAAACAGGCTTCCTAGAAAGCCCCATTCTTCTGAAACCACACTAAAAATAAAATCTGTCCAACGCTCTGGAACATATTTGTTACTGGTCATTGGACCTTGCATGTAACCCTGACCAATGAAGCCACCATTGGCAACCGCTATTTTAGCCATGCGAGCATTGTAGCCCGGATCGTCAGGTTTTTTTAAAGGTGCTTGAGGTGGAGTTACTACTGAGGTTGTCAGATCTTCTTCTTCTTTCTTTTGCTCCAAACCGAGGGTAACATATATTCTACTTTTCTGATGCGGCTCTAAAACGCCATCTATTATGTAGTCAACCGAAAACGAGAAGAGCATAGAAGCAACTGTGCAAGCAGCAACTACTAAAAGCATCATTTTTCTCTTGCGCGGCACCACGAAGTAGCGCACAATGAGTAGTAAAAGCACTCCAATGATGAATAGGATGATGATGGCAAGAAAGACTCCACTGTGTTCACCAAAAAAGGGATAGGTGATATTGGAATAGCCGGAGAAAATGCTGGCAACTCCTAGGACGATACTTCCAAGACCCACGAATAAAACGTTACCGCTCAAGCCTTCACGATAGAGAACAAAAGTGAAGGCAATGAATGTGAGCAATGAACCAACATCAGGCTGCAACAGAATGAGAACGGCAGGCAGGCCAATGATAGCAGCGGCTATAGAGCGTGTGGTCCAGTCATTAAATTTTGCTTTTGTAGAAGAGATGTATTTCGCAAGCACCAGAGCTACTCCAATTTTGGCGAACTCTGCTGGCTGCAATCGCACACTACCGAGCGCAATCCATGCCTGATTGCCACCTTGCGATTTTCCAATGCCAGGAATGAGGACCAGTGCTAACAACAAAATGACAGCGCCATAAATCACATAGGAGAAGCGGCTAAAAAAATCGGCCTCCATGTAAAGTATCATCAGAGCGACAAAAAATGCCACTACAACAAACCAAAATTGCTTTCCGTATTCCTGGGAGAAGTCATAGATCTTGGGATGTTCTTCCACTAGCGCAGCGCTGTAAATGTTCATGTAGCCAAACACCACCAATGCCAAATAAAGCAGAACAGTTATCCAGTCTACATTGGCCATTATGTTTTTGCGAGGTTCACTCATCTATCAAGAAAGTTGGCGTCCAGTATCAGTTTTTCTCTGGCTTTGCTGCTGCTAGCTATTGAATCATTTAAGTATTTCTCGATGAGAAGTGTTGCAACGGGTGCACTCCATGTGCCACCAAAACCAGCATTCTCAGTATAAACCGCTATGGCAATTTTTGGATTTTCTTTAGGTGCAAAGCAAATGAACACTGCATGGTCTTCCTTGCCGCCCGGGTTCTGCACGGTGCCTGTTTTTCCGCATACTACAATGTCTTTGAGTGCAGAACGCCAGCCGGTTCCTCCTGGCTGCATTACTTTTTCCATTGCGTTCACCACTGTCCTGAAGTGTGTGGAATCAATACCAATATCATATCGGTTCAAATATTCTTCGCGAGGTTTGCCCTCCAATCCAATTCGCTGAACGGTGTGGGGTGGTACATACCAGCCGCGATTGGCGAGTATTGCAGCCATGTTAGCCATCTGCAACGGAGTTACAAGCATCTCACCTTCTCCAATACTTAATGAATAGATGGTGGAAAATGCCCACTGTTCCTTGCCATACCAGCGGTCATAAAAATCCGTGTCGGGTACGTCCCCTTTTTTAACTCCGGGAATGTCTGTTTTTAAGTCTGTTCCAAAACCGAAACGCGTAATGTATTCTGTCCAGATCTGAAGCCCAAGTCTCGCATCTCTGAACCTACTTTGTTTATCTCGGTCGCCTTCTATTACACGCTGCATAACTCCTCTGAAGTAGGGATTGCAAGAGTGCACAATTGCCATTTCTAAATCATCAAAACTGTGGCTACCATGGCAAGCGATGATGCCTCTGTTGCAAGGAATTCGTGTTTCAGGAGTGATGGCTCCAAGCGAAAGCGCTGTGAGTGATTGGGCTAGTTTAAAGATGGAACCCGGACGATACTGTGCTTGAGTAGCGCGATTGAAAAGTGGTTTTTGTGGATCCGTTACCAGCACATTGAAGTTGTGCCCTCTTACTCTTCCAACCAATAAGTTGGGATCATAAGTAGGTGCAGAGACCATGCAAAGTATCTCGCCCGTGGTAGGTTCAATGGCTACAATACAGCCACGTTTATTTTGCATGAGTTGCTCACCGTACTTCTGCAACTCGGCATCCATGCTGCATACCAAGTTGGTTCCTGGTATGGCTGGTATGTCTGCTTTGTCACCCTTGTGCTCGTGCCGGTTACCCACGTTGTCTTTGAATTGGTAGTCAATTCCTTTTATACCCCGCAGGTCGTCTTCGTAGGCCTTTTCTATCCCGCTCTTACCTATAAGATCAAGTTTGGTGTAGTAGTGATTCTCGTCTTGGTTTTTGAATTCACCGGGAGAAATTTTTCCAACATCACCTAGATACAGCGCACCGGTTTGCTGCGGATATACACGCAGGGTATATGCTCGTGCGTAAAATCCTTCGTACTTATAAAGCTGTTCGTTGATGACAGCAAATTCTGAAGGAAGAATTTGCTCTACTACCACTTGCCTCAACCTAGTTTCTCCGCGCACTTTAGCTTTTTGAAAAACGGCAAGAAGATCTTCCTTTTTCATATTCACCAAAGCGCAAAATGCGATGGTATCAAAGGCTTTAACACTGCGCGGCACACACATCAGGTCATACACCGTTTGGTTGCTTACCAGCATCTTGCCTTTTCTATCATAGATGATTCCGCGTGGAGGAGCGAGTTGTACCTCTTCTTCGGCAATAGCACTGGCCTCTTCTTTCAGCTCCGTATCGACTACTTGTAAAAAGAAGAGACGGATGACGTAAATGATTCCAATGACGCACACAATAAGTATCAGCGTAATTCTTCTTCCGTCAAGATTCAAAGTTCTGTGGATTTAGAATTGTAAATGAGATACTGACCAATAGTCATGAGTAAGAGAGTAGCAGCACCACTTAGCAGAATGTGGAGCAACTGATAAAAGAAATTTGAAAAACTATATGCTTCCATGAAGAACAACCATCCATGATGAATAAGAGTGAGAACACCTGCATATGTAATATACCAAGCCAGACCCATGCGCTGCAATGTGGGACGTTGTGTTGTTTCATATCCTTCGCGTGGGGCCAGAAAGCGCTGAACAATTGGTTGAGCAAAACCGAGCGTAACGCAGGCTGTGGTGTGCAACCCGAGTGGTCCGCTGAAATAGTCCATGATAAGGCCTACTGTAAAACTGATGAGCAGTACAAGCCATCTTGGTGTGGCAAAGGGAAGCATGAGTATGCCGAAAATGTAAATCCACGGTAGTATCAAACCATCTACCAATAACATACGGCTGACCACCACACTTTGCAGCAATATCAAGAATAGAATGCGAACGATATTAATTAGAATGGCTTGTGGCATTTTCTACTTGCTGTTCGAGGTTTTCCTGTTCATATCGCATGAGATCGCTAATTACCTCTACATAATCAATCTTTCTGAAATCTGCAGCTAGGCGAATCTTCAATAGGTGAAAATCTTTGTCTTCTTCAATGCGTTCTACTATCCCAACGAGAAGGTTTCGAGGAAAATAACTTGAATTACCCGTAGTGAAAATGGTATCGCCCAAGGCCACTGGTGCGCTGCGAGTTATCTCAATAACATCTGCAATAGAAGGATCACCACCGCGCCAAACAAGGTAGCCCGTGAACCCTGAGTTTTTATGCTTCACACTCGTACGAAAATCTTTGTGTAAAACCGGCATTACTACAGCGAAGTGCTCACTAACACTCACTATTTTACCCACTACGGCTCCATTGGCTATCACTCCCATTTCTGCCTTTACATCGCCCATTGTTCCTCTATCTAAAGTGAGATAAACATAGTTCTGCTCTCGGTTCACACTGTAGTTCACAACCTTGGCAGACCGATAGGTGAAGCGTTGCTTTGCAGTTGTGTCCTGAAGTGTATCCACTTCAGTGCGCTGCACATAGAAGTTTTCGGAACGTTGGCTTCTTAGCTGAGCATTGTCCAATGAAACTTGATCATTGATTTCTCTCAACCTGAGATATTCAGAAAGTTCAGCACGTTTTGAAAAGATGCTTCCCACCATATCACTGCTTTGCCTTATGAATTCGGAACTGTGGTAGTTGTTGTTCGCGAAAAGAATGTAAAGCGCCAAAACCTGTAAGCCCAAAAACATCAGGAAAACGTAATACTTCGATATGAGACCAATAATGTTACGCATACGAATAAGAGGGCAATGGGTACAATTGTGGCATAAACTGGGAGACTTGCCAAATGGTATATTCTTTCTTCGGCCTTGAATCTTCCATCTATTATTCGCGCATCAAAAACTGGAATTTATTGATGTTTTTCAGCGCTATACCGGTGCCACGGGCTACTGCTCTAAGAGGATCATCAGCAACGTGCACAGGTAATTTTGTTTTCATGGAAATTCTCTTATCCAGCCCCCGCAGCAATGCGCCACCGCCTGCTAGATAAATGCCCGTTTTATAGATGTCGGCACTCAACTCGGGGGGTGTATTCTCGAGACAACTCATAATGGCTTCTTCAATTTTCGCAATGGACTTATCCAAAGCATGAGCAATTTCTGAATACGAAACTGAAATTTCTTTTGGAATGCCGGTCATCAAATCCCTACCGCGCACACTATAGTCAGGCGGAGGATTGTCCAATTCAGGCAATGCCGCACCCACTTCAATTTTTATCTGTTCCGCTGTGCGCTCGCCTATCAGAATGTTATGCTGTCTGCGCATGTATTCTTCAATGTCCTGGGTGAGTTCGTCACCTGCAACACGAATGTTTTTGTCGGTTACTATTCCACCTAAGGCAATCACAGCAATTTCAGAAGTACCGCCTCCTATGTCAATAACCATATTGCCCATCGGTTCCTCTACATCTATACCGATGCCTATAGCAGCTGCCATAGGTTCATGAATAAGATAAACTTCTTTCGCACCTGCGTGTTCTGAACTGTCCTTTACAGCACGCTTTTCTACTTCTGTAATACCAGAGGGAATGCATATTACCATGCGCAATGAGGGTTGAAAAAGACCTTTGCCTTTGGCAATCATCTTTATCATGCCCTTTATCATGTCTTCTGCTGCATGGAAGTCTGCTATTACACCATCTTTCAATGGCCGAATTGTTTTTATGTTTTCGTGCGTCTTGCCATGCATTTGCTGGGCAGCTCGTCCCACGGCAACAGTGCGGTTGGTAGTGCGGTCCCGCGCTATGATGCTGGGTTCGTCCACCACTACTTTATCGTTCTGAATGATAATGGTATTGGCTGTGCCAAGATCTATGGCTATTTCCTGGGTCAGAAAATTAAAAATGCCCATGCGTGTGGTGTTCTTGTTTTAAATGGTGATTTCCTCAATATCTGAAAGCCTTGCCTGCTTTGCGTTTCAGCGAGGTTTCAAAAATTTGGTTCAAAGATATTTGCGCGTTAACAGGGCATTCATGTCGCTCTATCAACAAATGAACGGAGTTATTAACCGCGTGCTCATTGTTTCAAGTGTCAGAATGAAGCGTGTTTTGTGCTGCATTTTCTCCAAAAGAGAAAAACTTCAACCGAAAAGTTTGCATGAATCAAAGCTGCGGATATATTTGCGCCCCGTTTAAAAAAGGGGAGCTTAGCTCAGCTGGTTCAGAGCATCTGCCTTACAAGCAGAGGGTCACTGGTTCGAACCCAGTAGCTCCCACAACGATAAGAAGGGTTTCAGAGATGAAACCCTTTTTTATTTGGCTAACTCGACCTGATCAGTTGCGCACCGACCCTATTTAACGCAGGGGGGGCGTCTCGGCTGAGCCAACATGGCTCCCACAAAAGAAAGGTCATCTTTGGGAAGACCCTTTTTATTTTCACACAATGGATAAAGCTAACGACAGTGTATTGGATGGACCAGACGAGAAACCAGGAGCTGCATGGTTCGAATCTCCTTGGATGTACATTCTTTCATTTCCACTTGTGATTGCTGGTGCAATGTTCAAAATTCAGCATTGGCCTTATGCTAATTGGCTAATTCTTTCAGGTGGAGCTGTGTTTCTTTTACGCAGTGTTCTCATTTTTTTTGCAAAGCAGAGAGTGACGTTTGAGTGGCTTTATTTTATTGGCCAGATGGCGGTTGTTGCCTTTCTCATCTTGCGTTTTGTATTCAATTTTCGCGACAAGATGATCGTCACAATCGTGTTGTCGCTTTTCGCCATTGGCTTTCTTGCCAATCTTTTCAGTTGGCCGGGCAATAGACAAGCTATCTTACCTGGTGAGGAAGAAAAGGAAGATGATTACTGAACTTTCGTCAGTTTTATTTCTGTTCTTCTGTTGATGGTATGTTCAGGCTCACTGCATTCAATTCCATCATCACACTCGTTCAGCAGTTGAGTTTCGCCAAGTCCCATAGGAATGAAACGAGTGACATCAATCTTTTTATCTGCCATGTACTTTACAGCGGAGTTCGCGCGCTTCTTCGAAAGGGTCATGTTGTAATCGTCATTGCCACGGGCATCTGTGTGAGAGCGAAGTTCCAATTGTATGTCTTTATTTCTTTCCATGATTATGGTCAGTTGCTCAAGCTGTGTTTCTGCTTCTGCAGTCAGCTGTGCGCTGTTGTATTCATAATAAATACGATTGATGACAAAAATATCTTTGGGCGACACATGAATTATTTCGTTGTATTCATTCACCAAAATGATGGCATCTTCAGATTTTAACCTCTGGTAATTCACTTCTGCATTCAGCACCGGTAGTACTATTTTATCTCCGTGCGATGTGATAAGGATGTTTTGTGCTTTACTTTCTTCTGCAAGTTTGAAGGTATAATTCAATTGCGGTTTTACATCAGTGAATTTGAATTTGCCTGTTTCATTGGTGTAAGCAATTGCCACAGGAAATCCCTTATCGTCAAGGATCATTATGGGTTCATTCGTTCCAAGATCACCTAGTTTTTCTTCATAAACCTGACCCTCGATGTTGAGGGTGAGTAAGCTTCCATCTTCAAGTGGAATGAGGTTGAGATCAGCATAGTTCAGCGGCAATAACTCCAATTCACAAACACCCTTTGCATTGAAGCGAAGTTCACGAACTCGATTTCCGTGTTCATCCAGTATGTACAGAATGCATTTCGTGTATTGATCAGGATTCATTTCGGCCAATTGTAAACGGTAGCGTTGATTTAGCTTTAAAGGCTCGATCGAAATATTTCCTGCTGTGTCCGTTTTATTTTCAATGACAACTTCCTTAAGCGAATTGGTTACAGTAACCATTGCATTAGCCAGTGGTCTTCCATCACATAGCAACTGCGCACTGAATTTATGTTTTTCGCTTTCTTCTTTTCTCTTCTCCACTACATAGATATCATCGCCACCGCTGCCTCCGCTGCGGTTGCTGCTAAGGAGTGCTTTCTCATCATTTAGAAAAAAAATGGAGATGTCATCCGCTATTGTGTTGATTGGATTTTCAAGCAGAACGCTGCTTTTCCATTGTTGCGAACGCAATGCTTTTTTTAAATCGAATCCACCCGGACCGCCACCGCTGTTGCTGCTGTAGTATATGTCTCCGTCATATACGCTAGGAAAAATTTCATTGTTGGCACCATTTACCATTAGTCCACAATTGGTTGGTTCGCCCCATCCATCATTGGTTTTGTAACAGAACCATATGTCCATCAGTCCTTGACCCCCCGACCGATTGCTGCTGAATACGAGAAGGTTTTGGGCTGAGTCAAACCAAGGGTGTGCGTAGTCGCTTTGGTTGTCGCAGAATGGAAGCAATTCAGGGGTGCTCCATTCTGTTCCTTGCATTTTTATCTTAAAAATTTTGAGGTTGTTTCCTTTTGTTTTCCCATAGTTGTTGGCACTGCTGAAGTACAACACCGAGTCCACAGAGTCATATGTTGCAGGGCCTTCATCATTGCTGGCTACATAGGAAAATAGTGGGGCAGTACCTGTCCATTCTTCAAATGTTTTTCCACGAGTTGCAGTCTCCAAATGAAATATATTTCGCTTGTTCCATTTGTAGTCGTTTACTAAGTCTTGTCTGCCATTGGTCGTAAACAAAAGCTGATCGTAAAACATTCCACAAGCCACGTCATCATTTTTTGTGTTGAGGCCTTGCGCAGCTCGCACCGAATAATTTTCTTGTGATGAAAGCTGATGGGATAAAAGCAAGAACAGAAATATGTATGTATTTTTTTTCAAATCAGAAGTAGCGAATTGATTTTTCAGATGTTCCTTTTAGGTTGAAACCAAGGAAAGCCTCGGCCGAACCGTTTCCTTGTATTTGAGACGCAGCCAGTGGCACGTCATAACTCAGCCCAAAGCGCAATTGGGAATTAAAATTGACACAACCCATTATTTGCCCACTGGTAGGATAGCGGTAGCCTCCTCCAAACCAAAACTTGTTTTCTTTGAGATACAATAGGTTAAATTCTGCTTGCCAAATGTTGCCTTCTGAGAACTTAATCAGCGTTGACATTTGAAACATGTTATCCGTTTCATCTTTTATCATGTAACCACCAGCAAGATTTAAGTTGTAATACAAGCGGGCCATCGCATTTGTACTTGTACTAAATGCTGTTCTATTTAATCTGCTACTTTCTATGCCTACGTAGTAGTTGTTTGCATTGAAAAAGACGCTTGCATCCATAAGTGGCGTTGTGGTGCTATTGGTGAGGTTAGCAAGTTGCACATCATTGGCTTCGCGCGCTGTTACCTCATTTAACTTCGCATTTTGTCTGAGTGCCCCCACTGCTATACCTATACTCAATGTGTTTTTATTCAGTTTCAACTTGTAAGCCCCTGATGCCTTCATATTGAATTGATTTCGCAATCCGATGCTTTCGTTTTGAACACGAATTCCAACTCCAATTTTGTTTTGTAGCAAAGGGGTATGAGCCGAAAATTGCTGAGTAATGGGCGCTCCTTCTAGGCCAATCCATTGCGACCGATAGCGCAGTGCAAAACTGGCAGCATTGTGATTGCCAGCATAGGCACTGTTGATGTCGTACAGATTGAATAAATATTGTGTGTAGTTCCACTCTTGTTGCGCATTTGTTTTTTGTTGCATCAGCATAAAGCAAAAAGCCATCATCACGAAATGATGATGAGAGGTGATCTTTTTTATTTGACAACAAATGTTCATTAGCGCATGAGTTCTACAAAACCGCTCAAGTTGCGGCCATTCAGTTCTAAGGAATAGTAATAAGTCCCATCAGGAAGATTTTCTCCCGCACTGGATTTTCCTGTCCAGACTTTGTCTGCATTGTTGTAATCACTTATACTCCAAACCAAACCTCCCCAACGATTGAAAATTTTCACTTCATTCACCGCGAAGACATCATTGTCAATATTTTCTATCCACCACGTGTCGTTGCTATTGTCACCATTGGGCGATATGTAATTGTAAAACTGAAGTTCACAGATCAACGAAGTAGGATTCAAATTTTCGAAATTGTAGACACCAGAATAAATACAACCAGTAGAACCGATTATTTCTAGCGTGCTAATAGTGGGAAGGTTTTCCTGCAGAGTGTCTGAAGCGGTTCCATTCCAGAATATCTGAGCACCGCTCAAATCTCCACAATTGGTGATAGAATTTATCTGGACTTCGTATAGGTCATTGCATTGATTGAGAAATACCGAAATCTCAACTTCAACAGGAATGTAGTTTCTCGGTTGCTCAAAACCTTGTGTTAAGATGTTTTGATTGGAGGCGACTGTGGTGAATTCTACCTGGCCTACCGTTGCAAAAAGAGTGGTGTCATTCTGTATTATGTTCAAAGCAAAGCAAGAAATGACTTGCCGCTCTAACGCAAGCTGCGCATGGCAATTAGTTGCAATGACAGCAAGAAAAACTATGTTGACTCCAATTCTGCGCATTCGTTTTATGGTTCATAGATGAATGAGTAGTCAACTACGTACCACATGACACCATTGCTTATCAAAGTAGCAAATTCCATGTATAAAGCTGCTCCTAAAGTGAAATCATCATCACCTTCCATTTCACCAACTGCGCTAATCAGGCTCAGATTATTTCCTGATGAGTTGTCATCCCTTTTTTTGAATTTGTACACCCTACCATAACATGTGGAGGCGAGAGGTAGATAGATAAGCACATCGCCATCCGTTACATCAGCATTGTAAACCGTTGCGTTTGCGTTAAGATCAGTTCCTAAAGAGTAACTACCCGGTGCATTGATAATTTCTAATTGCAACGAGAGCGATCCGTTTATCTCCAAAGTGCTTTGTGGGTTAACCGAATTTATTCCTACTTGTGCTGAGTTGTTGTGAAGCGATGTCCCAGCCTTAGCCCATGTGGCATATGCGAGTTCTGACACATCATAGCTCTCCGGCATATTGCCACTTTCGGTTATTACAAGTAAAGTATCTTGTTCGATGTGCACATCGTTTATTTCATTGGAGTTGGCAGTAATTCCAAGGTCGGTTAGGTCAACTGGAAACTCAGAATTGCCTTCTTGAATAATGAGGTTAGGAAAATCTAAATAGTATCCAGTGATTACTTCGTTGGTAGGATCACCATCGCCTTCATTTAACACTTCGTATGCAAGTTGGGCGGTACCAGATCGGTCTGCATAAAATGAATAAGGTACTGTAAGCAATTGCGATGTACCCAGTAGTTGAGTTTGACCTGTGCCAGGCAATGTGGCTCGCACTTCCAGAAAAAAAGAAATGGAGGCCCATGGTAATTCACCTAACAATTCGAAAAGGCCATTTCCTGTGGCAACACCGCCTCCTATAAAGGTGGAAAACAAACCAAATTGATTGGTGGGAATAAGGTCATGGAATTCTTCGTAGTAAATGGTGCCATTTACCGAATCACCTCGAATGGCAAATTCGATAGTGACGAATTGGTTAGCTAATTCAGCACCGTTTGCATCACGCACGATGGCTTGATATGAAATACTATCTGGAACGCTTTGCGAAAAAAGACTACAAGAAACAAACAATAGCAGCACCGATAGTCCGAGCCTGGTTAGGAAATGGAACATCGCTTGGGGTGGTTTTGATAAAGCCTACAAAGTAGAACGCTGCTTTATCTGCAAGCACTGCTGGCGACATTGAAGTTTCAACGCTTCAAAGTGAACAACATAGGAAAAATCAGATTGCCTTCAGACTCAAATCCAAACTATTGATCTGATGTGTAAGCGCACCCATAGAAATGAAGTCAACCCCACAAAGCGCATAAGCGCGCACATTGCTTTCATCTATGCCTCCACTGGCTTCTGTCAGCACACGACCATCTATGTAGGCCACCGCTTCGGTTAGTTTTTCGGTAGAGAAATTATCAAGCAAAATTCTAAATGCAATCTGAGCACTCAAAATTTCTTTTACCTCCTCTAGATTTCGTGCTTCCACTTCCACTTTCAAATCACGCCCTGTTGAAGCCAAATATTCCTGCACATGCCTCAGTGCAGGAGCCACTCCACCGCAATAGTCCACGTGATTGTCTTTCACTAGTATCATGTCATACAATCCAATGCGGTGGTTCTCTCCTCCGCCAATTTTTACAGCTAATTTCTCAAAATATCTAAACCCGGGTGTGGTTTTTCGCGTGTCCAGCAGCTTGCATTTGGTGTCTGCTATCAGCGATTGAATTCGATTTGTTTTCGTAGCAATGCCACTCATGCGCTGCATAATATTCAGCGCAAGTCTTTCTCCTATTGTGATGCTTCGTGATGGTCCGCTTAAGTAAAAAGCAATATCTCCTTTTTTGATAGGTGCACCATCTTCCAGTAATTTTTCAAATTGCAGCTGGCCATCCACCAATTCGAAAACACGTTTAGCAATGTCTACTCCTGCCAGAATCCCATTGTCCTTTACTAAAAGTTTTGCTTTTCCTTTTGCATCAGCAGGTATAGTGCTGAGCGAAGTGTGGTCGCCATCACCAATATCTTCTGCTAAGGCATTGCGAAGAAATTCGTCTAGATTGAAGGTGTTCTGAAACATGCGGCAAAGAAAGTAGAAACTGAAAGCAGATTATTTCTTCTTCAACCACAACTCTGGATTTTGCGCACTTCCCGCCTCAGAACCTACTTTCCATACCTCAAAGTGAAGCGAGTACTCGCCACCGTTGTTCATTACGGTACCCAACTTTTGTTTGGTGGTCACCTTGTCGCCAACGCTGACACTAACGTTGGCCAAGCCAGAGTATACAGTCTTGTATGAGCCGTGCGTAACTATGATGTTTTGCCCTGCACCTGGTATGTTGAAAACAGAACTAACTGTTCCATTAAACACAGCAAGCGCGCTTGCTTCATTTTCCGTGGTGAAATCCACCCCATTGTTATTCACCATTACTTGGTCAAGAGTGGCATGAGCGTGTTTACCAAAGTGAGAGGTAACAACACCAGCGGCTACGGGCCAAGGCAGTGCTCCTTTGTTGTTCTCAAAATCAGTGTTGGCCAATTTTGTTTCTGGTGCTACTTCGATTGTTTTTGTGGCGGTCTTGGTAGTCGTTGTTGTATTGCCAGCCGCTTTCTCTTTTGCTGCTTTTACCTTTTCTGCTTCGCGCTGCTTCTCTTGTTCTTTTCGTATTTCTTCTGCAATGATCTCCTGAATTTTTGCGGTCAGTTTATCTCGATCTTTCTTTTGTTTTTTCTGATCTGCGCGCAATTCTTCTTCTTCCGATTTTAGTGATTCAAGCTTTTTCTTCTGCTCTTTTTTATTCTCTTCTATTTCGTTTTTTTCTTTCTCTTTATTGCTGGCGAGTTTCTCTTTTTCTTGCTTAGTCAATTGCAAGTCAGTTATACTGTTTTCTATTTCTTCTTGCGTACCCGTTATCATGTGGACTTGCTTCTTTCGCACATCCGCGTAGCGCTGTGTGTATTTAAAACGCTTATAGGCCTGATTGAAATTGGTAGCTGAAAAAAGAAACATCAGCTTGTCGTGCCCACTGCGATGGATGTAAGCGTTGCGAATCATCTGAGCATATTCTGTTTTCATACTCTTCAACTGATGGCGCATTTTTTCCACATCGTCCGCTTTAGTTGTTATTTCCTCATCTATCTCTCCAATGTCATTATTGATGTTGTTCAGCAGTTGTTCGCGATAGGCGAGTTGTTCGTTCAGCATCTGCACTTGCGCAGTAGTTGACTTTTGATTTTTCTCAGATTCCTTAATCAGTTTTTTGGTTAGCTCTATCTTATCATTCAGCTCATCGCGCTGTTTTTCCAACGTTTTTTTGGTTTGTGAGAATGCGCTTTTAAGCGGAATCAGCAGTGCCAGAAGCAATGACACAATAACTATGAATGCTGAGACTCGATGGATTGTTTTTGTTGCTTTCATTTATTTATGGACGATGAATAGAACCTAATTCGCATGAATTTATTTCATCATAAATTCACTAAAGGCGTCATGCTCAAATGAAAAAAGAAAAGTGCGGTACTGTGTTGGTATTCGCACACACTTTCAACAAAGTAGCGTGCAAAGAGCTATAAAGAATCCTTCTTAGGATAGTCATCAGGAATTTCAAATGGAAAATCGTAGGGTTTACCGCTGGAAAGTTTGGTTATTTCAAACTTCAGTTCCCTGGTTCCCATTGGGCTTTTTGCTTTCAAGTCACACTTGGTCGGATAGGATTGTTCACCATCTAACTGAAAATCGCTATAATAAATTTCTACTGTGCGTTGTTTGATCAAATCGTTGAAGATGCTTTGCACTAAGCGATAATTTTCTGGCTCCAACCAATAGCGCGAAATGATGAGTTCGTCATCCTCATCTATTCTTTTTATGGTGCGCTGATAGCGCGGGTCATTTGGATTTACTATGATGGTATCGTCCTCCAGTTTGCGGTCGTCTACCCCAACCACTCGCCTTACTCTTCTTCTGTATTTAGATATAAGCAGGTGCTTTTCCTCATTCACCTCACTTCTGAAGCGTCCCTCGTCTTTGTCTAAAGCAAGAGCATTGCCAATGAGCAAATCTTGAAGCATTTCAAAATCCAGTTCTACACCCACCAGATCATTTATGATGGCAAAATCTCCTGTATAATAGAATTTGTTATCTGGAATTTTGGATAGATACTTTAAGCTGTCTGGTGTAATGAGCAACCGAATCATTTCTATACCCAGTGCAGGTGTTATGCTTATCCAGATGGCACTGTCTTTCTGCATTCGGATGGTGGCCTTGAAACCTTGTGTTTCGCCCATAGTGATGAAGTCCGCATCTACCTTCATTCCCAGCCATTGGTAGTCAAATTTATTGCGCTCATAGTGGCGAAGCAGATAGCCAGTGGCTCTCTCCTTTATGGGTTCCTTTGTTGCAGTTGTTTTCTTTTTTGACGTGCATGCGCTAAGCGCAGAAAGACCCAATACGAGAGCAAACAACAGAATCAAACTCTGTAGTTTCGAGACGAAATGATTATGAGAAAAGGAGGGAGGCAAGGAGGAGTTTATTCTATGTATTTCATCTCAGCTATTTTCTGATCAATTTTGATGCTGGCACCGCCAAGTTGTTTCGCAGCTTTCCACTTCGTCAACGCTTCTTCTGTTCGGTTTAAATTAAAAAGTATATCGCCTTGGTGCTCTAGCAGTTCGCCACTCTCATCTGCATGGCTCAGCGCTTTTTCAATCCAGACGAGTGCATCACTGTATTTGCCTTGCTGAAATAAAATCCATGCATAGGTATCTTCGAATGAAGCCTGATCGGGACTAAGGACATTGGCTTGGGCGGCCATTTGAGCAGCACGGTCCAACTTCGTTTTGCGCAATGACAAGTAGTAGGCGTAGTTGTTCAATACGAAAACGTTGTCAGGCTGAATCTTCAACGCTTTTTCGTACGACTCATCGCTTTTATCATGTGTATTTTGGTAGTGATAGGCTTCACCTAACGAGGAATAAAAACGCGCCAATAAGACATCATTTTCGACTACAAGTTCTTTTCCAAGATGCAATGACTCGATAGCTTTTGAATACTCTTTTAGCTGCGCATTAGCAACTCCGTTGTAATAGTAAAACTCAGGCATATTGGGAAATAGTTCCATGGCCCTTGCACTTTCAATAGCCATGTTGCTGTAGTCTTCAAGCTCATTGTCCAAAGAGATTATTTGCTCCCAAATGGCATTGCGTGAAGGATCTAGTTCAGCGGCTTTTCGGTATTTCTGAAGGGCTTCTACGTCTCGGCTTTCTCTAAAAAGAAAATCTCCATAAATGGAAAATGCCTTTGCTTCTTTCGGATGAACTTGCTCGGTAAGATTTAAGAGATCATACGCTTGCGGCAAATAGGTTTGATTAAAATCGGTGAGTGAAAAGTATTTGAGCAATACGCTTACCTTTTGGTCAATACTGATGTCTGTTGTTTCAAAAGCTTTTTTCAATTCATCATATGAGCGCTTGTCATCGCCTGTGGCGGCATAGTATTCTGACAGTTGAAAATGCACTTGCCCATTGTTAGGATCAATCTTCACCATTTCTTCCATGGCAAGTTTCGATTTCTCAGGCATGTTGACCGTTGCGTAAAACTGAGCTGCAATACCCCAGAAGCGAGGGTCTTCAGGGAATGCCTTGGCAAGTTTTTCTATTTCTTGGCCAGCTTTTTCGGGCTGATTTATTTGTATGTATAACTGGTGCTTTTGCATACTCAGTTCCTCATAAGGTCCTGATTGTTTTTCCAATTCATTGTAAGTCGCTATAGCGTCATCCACTTTATCGTCATACAACTGTGCAGTGGCCACCTGGTAAAGAATGTTCGGATCATCCATGTTCAGTTTAGCAACTTCTTGGTACGACTTTGTGGCCAAATCATATTTAGCAAGAGCCATGTAAGTGTCAGCCAGTAACAAATGAAACCAAGGATTTTTTTTGTCCGATTCTAAGCTCGTCTTCGCATGCACCAAGGCTGCATTGGGATTATTCAGCACTTGCAAATCCATGCGACCTAGTTCATAGTGGACGGCTGAGCTTTTAGGTTCCAACACCAAACATTCTTCAAAAAGTTTGTAAGCCTTTTCAAGATTGTCTTTCGATTTTTCTAGCTGTGCAGCAAAGAATTTTTCCTGAAAGCGCGTATCCACTTGCGGACGTGCTTCGCTTGGATCAACATCGCTAGTTCCTGATGCGGGGCGTCCTGCTGCAGTTTCCTTTTTGCCTTTGCAGGAAACAATGATGAGTGTTCCCACTATCAAAAATGCACCACAGCACCACTGAAGAGTACGTTTCGTTGTATGTAATGAGTTTCTTGACAAATTATTCTTCCAAAAATTATTTGATACCAATCACGCTGTAATCGCCAAGACTCAGTGATTCTGGCGATCCATTAAATTGTGTCTGTGTACCAATCATGCTGTTTGCAATGTTAGCATTGGTAATGCGCGATGCGGGTAACACAATGCTGTTCTTAATAACAGAGCTGTCAACTACCACGCCATCACCTAATGATACTCCGGGACCCACTACACTATTTACGAGTGCTACATTTTCACCTATGTAGCACGGTTGAATAATCACGCTGTTTTCATTTTTTGAGGAACTGGATATCCAGTTTTTGTCTTTGTTGTAACCAAGGTATTTGGAGTTGGTGTCCACCATGGCATCCTTGTTACCACAATCCATCCAGTCTTCCACAGTTCCGGGCAAAAACTTGGCTCCTTTGCTCACCATATTGCGAAGAGCATCGGGTAGCTGATATTCATTTTGATTCATGATGTTGTTGTCAATCAGATACTGCAACTCATTGCGCAGTCGCTCTCCATCATTGAAGTAATAGATACCAATCATAGCAAGGTCAGAGATGAATTCTTGGGGCTTCTCCTTAAACTCAGAAATGATTCCTTCTTTGTCCAACACAACGACTCCAAATTGCCTTGGGTCTTCTATTTTCTGCACCCATAGCACTCCGTCTTTCGAAGTATCCAGTTTGAAATCTGCTCGAAACAAGGTGTCGGCAAACGCCACAGTGACTGGACCGACTAGCGCGCTCTTTGCGCAAAGAATGGCGTGCGCTGTTCCCAATGCCTGATCTTGGTAATGGATGGTACCTTTGGCACCAAGACCTTCAGCAATACTGATTAGATTCCTTTCCACTTCTTCACCAAAGCGTCCTACCACATAGGCTATTTCATCTATTTTTTGGTCGCTAACGGCTACTATGTCTTCTACAAGTCGCTGCACTATGGGCTTTCCAGCTATAGGGAGCAATGGCTTCGCAGTAGTAAGTGTATGTGGTCGCAGGCGTTTGCCCATGCCGGCCATCGGGACTATTATCTTCATAATGAAAAGAGGTGCTTAGATAACGCTGAAATGTTTAAGGGGCGAAGGTGAGGGCAAAACAATGAAACACAAAAAAGCCACCTCATTTCTTTGAGATGGCTTTTCAAAATACTCTTTACTCGAAAAAATCTTTAGTTCAAAGCAAAACGCTTGAAGTCAGTTACGGTTAGATCCTTATCCGCTGTTTTTAAGTATTGCGCTACTGAAAGTTTGCTGTCTTTGATAAACTCTTGGTTAAGCAAAGTGCTTTCCTTGAAGAATTTATTCAAACGACCCATAGCAATTTTCTCAGCCATGTCAGCAGGTTTGCCTTCGTTGATGGCTAGCTCTTTTCCTATTTCAATTTCTTTCTGCTTCACATCTTCAGGCACAGAGGCTTCGTCTACTGACACTGGAGCCATTGCAGCCACTTGCATAGCAACATCTTTCGCCATGTCATCCGCAGTTGCTTTATTAAAGCCAACTACAGCAGCCAGTTTGTTACCAGGGTGGTTGTAAGCATAAACCTGCTCAGCAGCTACCACGCTGTAATGCGACAGTTCAATCTTCTCACCTATTTTACCAATCTCTTCAGTGATTTTGTCACCGATGGTTAGGTCACTTCCTGTGTAGTTTAATGCTTTCAGGGCATCAAGGTTTGCAGGCTTTCCGCTAATAGCAACGTCCAAAATGTTGTTAGCCACAGCACCGAAGTTCTCATTTTTCGCTACGAAATCCGTTTCGCAGTTCAAAACAATCATCACTCCGCGTTTGCCGCCATCGGTTAGTTTGGCAAGTACCAAACCTTCTGAGGCTTCGCGGTCGCTGCGGTTGGCAGCTACTTTTTGTCCCTTCTTGCGAAGTATATCGATAGCCGCATCGAAGTCACCATTGGCTTCTACCAGGGCATTTTTGCAGTCCATCATTCCAGCACCTGTTGTTGTGCGGAGTTTGTTTACATCTGCTGCAGTTATAGTCATGTTTTTTTGAAATAAATTGTTGGGTTCAAAATTCTGTTACCTGCATTGGCAGGCATGGCGATTGGATTAGGCTTCTGCTTCCTTCTTCGCACCACGTGGTCTGCGCCCACCTCTGTTAGGAGCTGGTGCAGTGTTGGCCACAGGAGCACTTTCGTCTTCGCTTTTATCCTTATCGGTTTTGCGCTCTGAAAGGCCTTCTGCAATAGATTCAATCACCACATCCAAAATTTTACCGATGCTCTTAGTTGCATCATCGTTAGATGGGATAGCGAAGTCCACTTTGCGTGGGTCGCTATTAGTATCCACCATGGCAAATACTGGGATACCAAGACGCTTAGCCTCAGCCACTGCGATATGCTCTTTCATAATGTCCACCACAAATATGGCAGCAGGCACTCGGTTCATGTCAGCAATGGAACCAAGGTTCTTGTTCATCTTTTGGTATGTACGGTTAAGCTGGAGACGCTCGCGCTTGCTCATAGTAGCAGCAGTTCCGTCTGTCTCCATTTTCTCAATGGACGACATTTTGCGCACAGCCTTGCGAATAGTCACAAAGTTGGTAAGCATGCCACCTGGCCAGCGTTCCGTAACGTAAGGCATACCAATAGCGCTTACTTTTTCAGACACGATGTCTTTAGCTTGCTTCTTGGTTGCTACGAAAAGAATTTTTTTGCCTGACTTAGCTATTTGCTTTAAAGCGTTGGACGCTTCGTCCAGCTTCACTGCAGTTTTGTTCAGGTCTATGATGTGGATACCTTTTTTCTCCCCGAAAATGTAAGGGGCCATGTTTGGATTCCACTTGCGGCTGAGGTGTCCGAAATGAACACTTGCATCCAGCAATTCGTCAAAAGTTACTTTTGCCATTATTGTTTATTGTTGTCTTGTTTACTTTCTCTAATAGTTCAATCTCTTGGTAGGAGAGAGATGCTGAATCAAACTTCAACATAGCCAGCGTCTCCGCACGGCTAACTCACTTCTGAGTCTCAGTCGTCCAAAAAATTTGGATGCTAAACAAGCAGTTCCAAATACTCCAGCGATTAACGCTTAGAGAACTGGAAGCGCTTACGTGCTTTCTTCTGACCGAACTTCTTACGCTCCACCATGCGCGGGTCACGTGTAGTAAGTCCTTCAGCGCGAAGCAACGCTTTCCACTCTGGGTTGATTTCTATCAACGCCTTACCTATTGCCAAGCGCAATGCTTCCGCTTGGCCTGTAATGCCACCTCCATCAAGGTTGGCTTTTACATCATACTTTTCTATGTTGTCAGTTACTTTGAACGATTGGTTCACTTTGTATTGCAAAACCAATGTTGGGAAGTAGTCTTTGTAGTCCTTACCATTAATAGTAACGTTACCAGTTCCTTCGCTCATGTAAACACGAGCAACGGCTGTTTTTCTACGTCCGGAGGTATTTATTATTTCTGCCATGGGTGAAATGTCTTATCGAGTGATGGTGTGAAGTGTTGGTTGTTGTGCAGACTGCTCATGCTCTGTGCCTGCGTATACAAATAGGTTGCGGTAGATGGCACGTCCCAAACGGTTCTTTGGAAGCATACCACGTACACCCATTTCAACCATTGCGGTTGGGTGCTTTGCCATCATCTCCTTTGGAGTAGCGAAGCGCTGTCCACCGGGATAGCCTGTGTAACGGATGTATTGTTTTTCATCCCATTTGTGTCCGGTTAGTTTCACCTTCTCGGCATTGATGACAACGATGTTGTCACCACAGTCCGCGTGTGGGGTAAAGTTTGCTTTGTGTTTGCCACGTAGCAGGAAAGCGATTTCACTGCATACACGACCCAAAGTCTGGCCATTGGCGTCAACGATTAGCCACTGTTTGTTGGCCGTTTCTTTATTTCCTGAAACGGTTTTGTAACTTAGAAACTCCATTGCTATTGATTGCTAACGCTTTTCATTTTTGAAAAACGGGTGGCGAAAATAGTCTCATTTTTATTCTGAGCAAGCACTTTTCAACAATTTGCCTGATAAAACTTTTGTAAGCCATGTCTGGTGCCGCATTTAGCTCGGTGATTTCTGTTGCTTGACCACTCATTTTTCACCCTGAACGAGTGCCAAAAGTATTCTTGCTTGGTGCTAGCTGCTAGAATTTCTTTCATTTGAATATGTCTGAAGGCTGCTAAGTACCTTATTTCTTGTCCATCTCTAAATCATACAAGTTATTGTCCATGCTACTTTATTCTGTGTTGTTGCGCTAGGGCAGTTCCCTTTAGCCTTGCCTTCACGATCTATACCGTGGGTCCTTAGGTGCAACGGCATTCATCTTCTCCATCAACTTTTCGTTGTCATCTATTTCACAATTTGCAAAAGTGTTTTTCATTGCGAGCAGCTAAGTTTGCCTCAACGTGAAAGGCGTTTACTACAACATAGGTCGCTATTGCATTTTTCTCACCAGCGTGTTCACACGGCCTGAAAGGCGTGGCATATACCGCAGGCTTATTGTGCAGGAACTGGACAAAATAGGCTTGCAGTCGCTGGGCATCGTTGCCTTGCTTTCCCTCTTCATGGGCGCAGTAGTCACGCTACAAACGGCTGCCAACATCGACAGTGGCTGGATACCTAAGTGGACCATAGGCTTCACCACACGCCAAACCATGATACTCGAATTTTCTTCCACCATCGTTTGCCTCATACTAAGTGGCAAAGTGGGCGGCAGCATCAGTGGCGAGGTCGGCACCATGCGCATCACTGAGCAGATAGATGCTATGGACATCATGGGTATCAACAGTATCAGTTATCTGGTGTTGCCAAAAATTATTGCTGCCCTTTTAATTTTCCCCTTCCTCGTTATCATCAGCATGGGACTGGGCATAGTGGCGGGTGCATTGGTCGGACAGAGCACCGGAGTTATTTCACTCACCGATTATGAATATGGATTGCAGTATTACTTCGAGCCGTTTCAGGTTTCGTATACACTTATCAAAACGGTAGTCTTCGCCTTCATCATCACTAGTGTTAGCGCATACCACGGCTACTACACCAAAGGTGGAGCGCGCGAAGTTGGCCAAAGCAGTACCAAAGCCATTGTATATAGCATGGTGCTCATACTCATTGGCAACTATGTCATCACCCAACTGCTGTTGCTGTGATAGAAGTAAAGAACATATCGAAAACCTTCAGCGGCAATCAGGTGCTTAAGAATGTGAGTGTCAACTTTGAACCAGGCAAAGTCAACTTCATCATTGGGCGCAGCGGTTCGGGCAAGAGTGTGCTTACTAAATGCATTGTTGGCTTGATGGAGGCCGATGCGGGCGAAATCATTTTTGATGAAAGAAATTTTACCAAACTCGATCGCTGGGACAAGAAAGAAATCCGGCAGGAAATGGGCATGTTGTTTCAAGGTTCGGCACTTTTCGACAGCTTGACAACGGAGGAAAATGTTATGTTCCCTTTGCGTATGTTCAGTCGCATGAAGGTGACAGAAATGAAAGAACGCGTGAACTGGTGCTTGCAACGTGTGAACTTAGAAGGAAAAAACAATCTTTATCCTAGTGAGCTATCCGGAGGTATGCAAAAGCGCACTGGCATTGCCAGGGCCATTGCAATGAATCCGAAGTACCTTTTTTGCGATGAGCCTAACTCGGGACTCGATCCTCAAACCGCTATTGTCATTGATAACCTCATTCGCGAAATCACCTACGAATTTGGAATTACAACGGTGGTGGTGAGTCATGATATGAATTCAGTAATCGAAATTGGCGATCGCATCAACTTTATCTACGAAGGCCAAATGTGGTGGCAGGGCGACAAGCGTGACATTCTACATACGGATAACAAGGAACTGAATGACTTCGTATTCCCTTCCGCTTTTATGAAGGAGATAAAAGAAAGTTTGAAAGGATAACCTAGAATCCCAAGTCTTCCTTCGTCAGTACCTCTTTGAATTCCACAGGAAAATTTTTCGAAAAAAGCAGTGCTTTTCCTTTGACGTAGCCCTTTCCTTCTAGTGCATATTCCGATTGGAATAAAAGGGAGATAGCGTTACCCATAATCGCTTGCAATTGATCTGGATTCGCCTTGATGTTGAATGTTTGTGTGGAGGTTGTTTTTTTTGGAATGGTTACCTCGCTCATGAGCTCGGCACTGCCCAATGGTTTGCCTTCAAACATAAAATCAATGTGGCATTCTTTCAATGTAATCTTATACCAATTGGGATTGGTGATGGAGATTTGCACATCACCTGTTACACCATCGGTGCTGAATGCAGCGATGTTTACATTGAGCACTTCCTTTACTTCCACCTCCTTGTACATAGTGCAAGAGTGAAAGGTAGTGGCGAAAAACAAAACGACCAAAACGGACTGAAATGGTTGTTGGATAAATGAGCGAAGTTTCATATCAAAATAGTTCTTTCCACTGAAAGAAAAATCAAGCCAAAAATTATTGAGCGAAGTAGTGATGGAAATACGGAATGGTTTCGATCCCTTTGTAAAAATTGAACAATCCGTAGTGCTCGTTAGGAGAATGAAGCGCATCACTGTCAAGACCAAAGCCCATCAAAACTGTTTTCACGCCTAACTCTTTCTCAAACAATGCAACAATGGGAATAGAGCCACCACCGCGTGTTGGGATAGGTTCTTTGCCATATGTCTTCATCATAGCCTGACTTGCGGCTTTGTATGCTTTGCTATCGGTTGGCGTCACCACTGGTTCGCCACCATGGTGAGGCCGCACTTCTACTTTCACGCTTTTGGGCGCTATGCTTTCAAAATGTTTTTTAAACAATTCAGTTATTTTATCGCTCGCCTGATTGGGCACAAGACGCATAGAAATTTTTGCTGATGCTTTGGATGGTAAAACAGTTTTTGCACCCTCGCCAATGTATCCACCCCAGATGCCATTGCACTCCAAAGTGGGACGAATGCCTGTGCGTTCATTGGTGTTGTATCCTTTCTCTCCCCAGTCTTCCTCTACGCCCAAATCTTTTTTGTAGTCGGCCAAATTGAAAGGTGCTTTGTTCAGATCAGCGCGTTCTTTATCTGTCAGTACTTGCACTTCATCATAAAATCCGGGTATGGTGATGTGGTTATTTTCATCGTGCATGCTCGCTATCATTTGTGCAAGTATGGTAATCGGATTAGCAACTGCACCGCCATATACACCGCTGTGCAAATCGCGGTTAGGGCCTGTCACTTCCACTTCAACATAGCTAAGTCCGCGCAAGCCGCAGTCTATAGAAGGTGTGTCGTTGGCTATAATGCTGGTATCGCTGATGAGGATAACATCGCTCTTTAAACGTGCCTTGTTGGCTGCCACAAATATTCCGAGATTGCTACTACCGCATTCTTCTTCCCCTTCAATCATGAATTTGATGTTGCAGGGCAAAGAGTCTGTCTTCATCATGGCTTCAAATGCCTTCACATGCGAAAACATCTGGCCCTTGTCATCACAACTGCCACGAGCGAAAATGGCTCCATCAGGATGTACGTCTGTTTTGCGAATAGTTGGTTCAAATGGAGGCGTATTCCACAACTCGAAAGGGTCGGCAGGCTGCACATCGTAATGGCCATAAACCAACACAGTCGGCTTCGATGGGTCGAATATTTTATCGCCATACACAATAGGATGGCCAGCGGTAGTGCACACCTCCACATTGTCGGCACCTGCTTTGCGCAGGTGGTCTGCCACTACATCGGCACATTTTGCCACATCCTCTTTATATTTAGGGTCTGCGCTAACGCTTGGTATACGCAGCAGTTCGAATAATTCGTCCAGAAAGCGCTGCTTATTTTCTTGAATGTATTGTGTGGCTTTTTCCATTGTTGTTTTTTTGGGAGGGCGAATGTAACAGGCAAAATTCTGGTTTGGTGTCAAAGGGGTATTGATTCAAATTGCACCCCTCAATGGAACCGCATCCCCCACTTTCTTTCGAGAACACCGAGATTGCTTTTAGCAGTAAGAGCAATGGTGAACTTAGGAAATCCTATTACTTGTTCAGGCTGATTAGTAACCCAACGCTGGTGAGCTTCGGCAAGGTGGCTACCCATTTTGCATTGAGCCTGCGTATCCCAATCGGATGGGCTATCAAAAGAAACATTTTCTCCCAGTTCTGCGGGGGCGAAACGATAGATGAATGCGCGAAAGCAACACGCGCTTTGGATAAATTCCATATCGGAACCATTCTGGATTATTCGGTGGAAGGAAAGGAGAGTGAGGCTGACTTTGATGCAGCAAAAGACGAAGTGCTACGAACAATTAGTGCTGCACACAACAATAGCAGCATACCTTTTTGTGTCTTTAAAGTCACGGGTATCGCACGTTTCGATCTGCTAGAAAAACTCAATGAGGCTGGAAC
Source organism: Flavobacteriales bacterium (assembly GCA_031414655.1). Classification (GTDB taxonomy): domain Bacteria; phylum Bacteroidota; class Bacteroidia; order Flavobacteriales_D; family Sanyastnellaceae; genus JANNVZ01. Next base: position 240,631 of record JANNVZ010000002.1, on the reverse strand, counting down.
TTTAAGCAGTGCTGAACAGCAAGAGTGGCAGCAGGTATATAACCGTGTGGATGAAATATGTTCACTTGCTCATCAGACCAAAACCCCGATCTTCATAGATGCGGAAGACAGTTGGATACAAAACACGATAGATCGTTTGGCGGATGACATGATGGAGAAATACAACCGTGATTCGACCATCGTTTTCAACACCATTCAGCTTTATCGTCACGACCGTTTGCAGTTTCTTAAGGATAGTTTTGACAAAGCAAAGTCAAAAAACTATAGACTTGGAGTAAAGCTGGTGCGAGGCGCGTATATGGAAAAAGAAAGAGCGCGTGCATTGGAAAAAAACTATCGTGATCCAATTCAGCCTAGTAAAGAGAGCACAGACAAGGACTTTGATTTGGCACTTGATTTCTGTGCTCAGAATATTGAGCACATGGCCATTTGTGCGGGCACGCACAACGAAGACAGCAGTATGCGCTTGGTTCAATTGATGAACACGAAAAATATTCCGAATAATCATCCACACATTTATTTCGCTCAATTGTTTGGTATGAGCGATCACCTTAGTTTCAACCTGGCCAAGGCAGGTTTTAACGTAGCGAAGTATGTGCCTTATGGCCCTATCAGAGAAGTGATTCCATACCTCATTAGGAGGGCGCAGGAGAACACATCAGTCAAAGGGCAAACAGGAAGAGAGCTGAGTTTGATACTAAAGGAAATGAAGCGGAGAGGTATGTGAACAGGACGTGGATTTGAACGTTTGAAAGACAAGGTTCCTGTTTGTGCATGGCAGGAGAAAGCAATAAAGGAAACAAAAGGACAGTATTGAAATTTCGCCAGACTTTGGGTTAGGGAATGAAGCCCGTGAAACTCCTCAATGAAGAAATTACTGTGTAAAAATCTTCGTCCCGCTCTTCCACAGTAGCTGGCCAGCAATCACCAAAAGCAACAATCCAAAAATAAATTTCACTTTGTGCTCAGGTAACCTTAGAGCATACTTGCTGCCGAAGTAACTGCCAACAATGAATCCAATGGCGATAATGAGTGAGTAGTTGAAATTGATGTGTCCCGCTTTGTAATAGTTCATCACACCCAAGATACCAACTGGCATGAGCAGAACAGCGAGGCTTATTCCTTGCGCATCTTTTTGGGTCATGTGCAGAAAGAAAATCATGGCGGGTACTATAATAATGCCGCCACCTACGCCAACGAAGCCGCTGAGCAATCCGGCAAATATTCCCACGACTATTAGCACGGTAAATTGAGCTATGGTGAAATCCATTTTCATTTTGATGGTTTGGTTCGTGACGAAAGTAGAAGTATTGGTTTCTACTAGGGCAATCTTAAATATTCTTTGAAAATCATTTCAATGAGTGCATTCCTGGTTCTAACCTAAATACATTCGCCATCCAAAATAACAATCAAAGAACAATGACTTTTCCAGCAGAACTTAAGTACACCAAAGATCACGAATGGATTCGCATAGAAGGCGATGTAGCCACTATTGGCATCACTGAATTTGCACAAGGCGAATTGGGCGACATCGTTTTTGTGGAAATAGAAACACAAGGGCAAAGCCTTGCCGAGCACGAAGTATTTGGAACGGTGGAAGCGGTGAAAACCGTGAGCGACCTCTTCATGCCAATGGCTGGTGAAGTGATAGAAGTGAACGCAGGCTTGGCAGATGACCCAGCCGCGGTAAATGGCGACCCATATGGAAAGGGCTGGATGATAAAAGTGAAACTCGCTGCCGGTGCAGACCTCAGTAGCCTTATGGATGCTGCTGCATACGAAGCTTCTTTGTAACTGCCAACAGTGCTTCTTTTTTTTCAGAAGAAAAATATTCAGATTGCCGTCTGCCTTGGGTGGGCGGCTTTTGTTTTTGTGCTGCATGTGATGCGTGTGGACATAAAAGAGGATGACATCCACCTGTTTCCGCACTCGGACAAAGTGGTGCATTTCACCATGTTCTTCATTCTTACCGCTTTGTTTTCCATTGCTGTTTCTGCAAAGTCAGCGGCTGAAATTCCATTCAAGCAGCTGTTATTCATACTCTTTTGTTGCGCAGCCTATGGTGCAGTCCTGGAGCTCTTTCAAGGCACCATTTGGGTAGGTCGCGACAAAGACATTGTTGATTGGGTTGCTGACGTGGTGGGAAGTGTTTGCGGGCTTCTAGTAGCGCGCAAATTCTTTAATCAAAACCTAGATAATAGGCACGGAAGTGTTCAGAACTGGCACGATTAAGTTCTTGAGCGCAAGACAAACTTCTATGTTCCGCTATGATTTTGGAACGATGGAAAAGCTACTCTTCGAGCATCAAGTTTGGAAAGCGCCTTAGAATTTTCTCCAACAGAAACAGTGTTCGTTCATCACCTGTGCCACTCACTATTTCGAACGTACGGTGGTCCTTTTCTAATTCGGTTTTGTAACGTTCGAATAGACGATAACGGTCTTCCGGATTTTCCCGCAGCGGGTCACTCTCCCAAGCCAAGTCTGGCTCGCAGAGCACATACAAATCGAAATCGTAAACGAGTTTATACTCTAAAATATCAGCATGATGATTGCCAAATTTTTCATTCCACCAAATGTCTAACACATAAAAATCGGTGTCTGCAATCAAAGCATCTTTATCTGCGCGAAAGGCTTTGGTAAAAATTTCAGAGGTCTTTTTTGCAATCTCCAACAAATCGCTTTCAGCGTAGTGGTAGTCTTTTCCCTTCTTGGTCAAATACTCACGTGAATATTCCGACAAATTTTTGGCATCGAAAATTTTATCTGACAACCACTTTGCGAGTGTTGTTTTACCCGAGCATTCTGGCCCTGTAATGGCAATTCTTACCACAATTAGAAAAGATTAAGTTCAAAATAGCCGTCCACTGACATCAGCAAATAAATGAAAAACATAGCCGCCCCGAGGTACAATTTTCTTTTTCCATAAACGTAAAAAGAGGTGCAGTTGATGACAATAAAGTATAACCAATTTTCATGCACAAAGTTCATCATCATCCAAGTACCAACCATTGCAAAGACGGTAGTGAAACTGTCAATGAAAGGTAGCTGTGCATCTGTTTTTATTCTAAGTAACACCCCGCTTGCGGCTGTTACCAATATACCCGCTATGATGAAGTATGCATGAATGGCCCACGACCAATGAATTTTTTTCCACTCACCTCCCCACACAACAAGGCCATAGATAGCCATCGCTACATAGAACACTTGTAAAAAAGTATCAGCATAAATTTTTCTCTTCCAAGTAAGAGAGATGAAAAGCAAAGGACTGATGATGCCAAATAGAAAGCAGATAGGATTGGCGCGCAGATAGAAGAAGGTATAGAGTAAATTGAGGCATACGGCCAACGCCTCTAGCCACCTTGAAATATGTTGATCTCGAAGTGAAAACACTTTGGCAAATCAAACGCATTCTGAATGGTGTGCTAGGGACACCTTGTTTTTTGTGGAAAAGATTATTTGAGAAAAGTTCTCAATTCATTGTGAATAAACCTATGCGCGCATATGTTTGTAATCACTGACCGAAGTCAGTGGTTAGACAAATATCTTTTTTAATCCTTAACTATTTCAAACAACATGAAGAAAATTTTTCTTTTCATCCTTCTTTGTGGTGCTTACGCAATGCCTTTTGCACAAGATGAAGCAACACAAGAATCAGGCTCTATAACAGCCTCAGGTTTTCACATCACACCTCCATTGAGCGAGATGTTTCCCAATACAGACACAGATGAAAATCTGTTGGTTTATGAAGAGCAAGAGTCGAGTGACAGAACACACCGCGTTGCAGCTGAATTTCCGCTGACAGTGGCAGATGGCCCTGAGTATGGCAACGACCCAGAGAAAATGCAAAACGAAATGGGCGATGTGCGCGCTGGTGAAACCCGTGCCAACTGGGCCGGACAAACAGCAAGTGGCTTTCGTCCTTACGACCCAAGTGGTGCCGTTGGCCCAAGCCATTATGTACAGATGATCAATTCGACCACCTTTAAAGTGTATGATAAAACAAGCGGATCAGTGCTACTTACAGCAACTCTCGGCACCTTGTGGTCGCCAGCCACTGGCAATTCAGGAGACCCTATAGTACTTTATGACAAAGCTGCTGACCGTTGGCTGCTGGCGCAGTTTGGTACAAGCACGGACAAAAAAATCTATATTGCTGTTTCCACTTCAGGTAATCCAACAGGATCCTATTACACATATACATATGTGTCACCACAATTTCCTGACTACTTAAAATTCAGCGTATGGCAAGACGGTTATTACATGACCTCTAACCAAAGCACGCAAAAAGTATTTGCATTCGAAAGAACGGCCATGCTTGCGGGAACACCTGGTGCACGTGCTGTATATGTGAATTACACACCTCCAAAGTCAGGCTTCTTCGTTCCACTTCCTGGTTGCGCAGCCGATGGAGTATTACCCCCAGCTGGCACACCTTGCCCGATATTTTCATACTCCGACAATGGTTGGGGCGCTGCTTATTTCGACCGTGTGAACATCTACAATATGGCTGTAAACTGGGTACCGGTTACTCCAACTGCCACCATCACACTGGCCGGAAACATCACCGCTGCTGCGTTCGATGCTTCATACAATGCACAATGGAACGATGTGAGTCAACCCGGCACTAACCAAAAACTAGACGGAATTGGTGGTGTGTGCATGTACCGCGCGCAGTGGAAAAGCTGGGGCGGTTACAATACAGTAGTTTTGAATTGGGCAGTTAAAATCAGCACTTCAAAACGAGCAATCAAATGGTGCGAGTTGCGTCAAGACCAATCTACTGGTGTTTGGACAATGTACCAAGAAGGCATATACAATCCGGACGCCTCCACACGTTGGATGGGTAGTATTTGTATGGACAACAATGGCTCTATAGGATTGAGTTATTTAAAGTCACAGTCAAGTCCAGCTATTTATCCTGGGCTATACTACACTGGCCGCAGGTCTTGCGATCCACTTGGCACATTGCCAGTAACTGAAGTATTGGTACAAGCAGGAACAGGCTATCAAACAGGTACTAACCGTAATGGAGACTATGCTCACCAGTGCCTCGATCCCGATGGTGTTACCTTCTGGAGCACGAGTGAATTTATGGGCGGCACATCAGGAGCAAGTGCTGCGCGTACCAGGATTTTCTCTTATCAAATTTCTCCCTGTAGCAATGTGGCAGGTGTTAGCATTGCGCTAACAAGCGGTACCAATCCTGCGTGCACAGGTGCATCACTTACCTTCACAGCTTCACCAACAAATGGCGGCACTGCGCCATCTTACCAATGGAAAGTGAATGGAGCTAACGTGGGAACCAATTCTACCACGTATGCTACCTCAAGCCTTGCAACTGGCTCGATCGTTACTTGTGTAATGACTTCGAATCTTGCTGGTGTTACAGGCAATCCTGCTACAAGCAATGCGATTACAGTAAATGTGAATAGCGCTGTGACACCAAGTGTTTCCATCGCCATTACCTCTGGTGCCAACCCAAGCACCACAGGTGCGAATGTTACCTTCACTGCAACACCTACCAATGGCGGCACTCCATCCTATCAGTGGAAATTGAATAGCGCCAACGTGGGCACCAACTCGGCTACTTATAGCTCAACCACTTTGCTTACAGGCGATGTAGTAAATTGTGTGATGACATCAAGCCTTTCTTGTGCATCACCAAATACGGCCGCAAGCAATAGCATTACCCTGACAGTAAATACGGTAATTATTTATTGCGGTGGAAGTACAACCAACATTACTTATGAGCGCATTACAAATGTGACTATAGGTAGTATCAACAATACTTCGGCCAATTCATCCTACTCTGATTTTTCTGCACAATCTACCAATGTCGTTCCTGGTGCAGGTTCATCCATTACGGTAACTATCGGCACGCCTTATAGCTCCGACCAAATTCGTATTTGGGTGGATTGGAACAACAATGGCACGTTGACTGATGCGGGCGAAGCAGCCTATACATCGCCCACTGGAGTTGGTCCTCATACAGGCACCATTACTCCACCAGCAGGCACAGCAACTGGTGCTAAGCGGATGCGCATACGCCTTACGGATACAGCCGCTGGTGCAAACCTCACACCTTGCGGAGCATCCACTTATGGCGAAGTAGAAGATTACACATTGAATGTAGTGAGTGCAATGCCTGAGTTTAACGAAGACAATACACCGGCCGAGCAGCGCACTCCCGATAGCGTGTCACGCGAGGCATTGAAATTCAATATTTATCCGAATCCGAACAGAGGTCAGTTTACCATCAAAGCAGAATTTGCCGGTACATACTACCTGATGAACGAAGCAGGCCAGTTGGTGAAAACCATCACTCTTTCAAAAGAGAATTTCTACACAACTGAAGTATCCGATTTAAGTGCAGGTATCTATGTGCTGAGCGGACAAACTGCCGAAGGAATAGTGAAGCAGAAGATTGTGGTGACACCGTAAATTCGATATTAAATATGCATTAATTGAAAGGGGCCGCAGCTTTATTGCGGCCTCTTTCTATTTTTGACTTTCTTCCAAATGACAAAATTTCTTCTCACGCTTTTTGTTCAATGCATTTGTGTTGTGATAGTCTCACAAACTGATAATTCTCTGAATTCTGACACTACAGATGCAAATTTGATGATGCTCAGTTCAATAGAATTAACAGCGCATGAAGATGATTTACCACCCCAGAATGTGAAAGTTATTGGAGTGTCGTTGCCGACAGATTCTGGAATGACAAACACAGGAATGGTCAAGATGGAGTATCAACTAAGTGAAGACGGATGGCCTATAAACATCCAGATAAAGTCAAATAGTCTGAACTCAGTTGTTTATGAAAATGCAGCAAGGGGTATCGTTAACAATTTTCGATGTGTAGACTGTCAATTTTTGCATGGAACAAAGCATTTGGTAGTTGTTCAATTCCCCAATCTGAATGTGCAATTCACTCAAACTTGGCAGCGCAATGACACTACTTTCACAAGGCATAGCGAGTATCATTCTATTCCAAAAATTCTTGATCATGATTTGGAGTGGACTTTCAGTAGGCAAAAGAGGATAAATATGATTGCTGAAAAAAGAATTCAAACAAGGATTTACCAAGCTGAGGATTGGACTCAAGATGCCTTACAAATTGCGAGATATCCGGGAGGCAATGAAGCTCTGGAACTGTTCCTCGAATTGAATATGATTTACCCAAAACGCGCTGCAAAATTTGGGATTACTGGAAGTGTATTCGTTGATTTTTGTGTTTCGGAAACTGGTCTCTAAGTAATCATAGAATTAAGCAGATTCATGAGGATTCTGAGCAGCTTTTTGCAGAAGCGCTCCGGCTTTGTAAGCTATTCGACAGATTTGAACCAGCCATTCAAAATGGAGTGGCTATCGCTTCCATATGTGAAGTAGAAATAAAGTTCACTAGCGAAGCATTGGAAAATTCGCGCACAAGCAAGTAACGGTTGGCATCTAGGTTATTACTTGATGCTTAGCCTGTGTGAGGAATCTGGTTTGAGGCTATTATTGTCCTAATAGAAATTGCTATCCGATGAAAAGGTCAATGTCAATTATCGTTGTCATACTTCTTGCTGTGGCAAACGCCAATGCTTATATGACTATTTTGGTCAATGCGACTCCGCAGTTAACTCCATTGTTGGATGACATCTACATAGCTGGAAGCATGAACGATTGGAATGAAGGAAGTGAAGACTTTAAGCTCATACATAACAACGATGGCACTTGGAGTATCAACCTTGAAGGCATACAAAACGAAACCATCGAATTCAAATTTACGCGCGGCAGTTGGGCCAAAGTAGAAGGCAATACGTTAGGTGCATACATGCCGAACAGAAATGCAACTTTCGTGAATGGCACCACTACTACTCTTACCATCGAAGGTTGGGAAGACGTAGCGGGTTCGCATACAGTTACCGAGCACGTGAGAATTCTGGATACAGATTTTTCAATTCCTCAACTTGATCGCACACGCAGAATTTGGATCTGTTTTCCAGAAGACTACTTCACTACCGACATTTCTTATCCGGTGTGCTATATGCACGATGGGCAGAATGTTTTTGATGCAGCTACTTCGTTCTCGGGCGAGTGGCAAGTGGATGAAACGATGTTGGCGCAGTTTGTTCCTGATTGCGCAAATACCATTGTCGTAGGCGTTGATAATGGCGGAGTGCATCGCTTGGATGAGTATGCACCTTTTGTAAATGCAGAATACAATGAAGGTGGCGAGGGCGCTTCATACATTGCATTTGTGGTGGAAACACTTAAGCCTTTCATAGATGAAAACTTCAGAACGTTAACTGACCGCGCCAACACAAGCACCGCAGGTAGTTCGCTAGGGGCGCTTATCAGCATGTACATGCTGATCGAATACAACAATGTGTTTTCCAAGGCAGGCATTTTTTCGCCAGCATTTTGGTTCAATCAGGAGATTTATGATTTGGCAGAAGCAGGCTCTATGGCTGCAGATACGGAAATACACTTTGTGTGTGGCGACAGTGAAAGTGGAGGTATGGTAGGTGATATGCAACAGATGGTGGACATAGTAGAAGCGCAGAGTTTGCTGTACACCTCCATAGTCCAGGCAGGTGGCCAGCACAGCGAGTATTACTGGGCGCAGCAGTTTCCCGCTTTTGTGGATAATGTGTTGAGCTGTGTAACGAGCATTACACAGCCAACCATAGAGGTTGTCTATCAAAGTGTCTATCCCAATCCGGTAAAGGATACTTTGCAAATTGAATTTGATGGAAGCAATAATCTTGGAGTGCTCATTTTGGATTCCACCGGCAAGACAGTCATCAACCAATATTTTGAAAAGCCCGGAAGTATTGATGTGAGCCAATTACCGACAGGCACCTACTTCATGTGCACCACCTATTTTCCAAATCCTGCCACATGGAATCTTTCGGGCAGTACTGTCAAGTTTATCAAGGAATAATCCTTGCAAATCCATTCATCATTCCCAGCCTTATTCTATCTAAATGAGTTCAACAACAACTTCCACAGCCCCCAAACCCGTGGGCGCATACCCACACGCAAAGCGCGTTGGTAATCTTCTTTTCCTCTCAGGTGTTGGCCCGCGCATAGCAGGCAGCGATGCCACCGATAGCGGAGTACCGGGCCTTAAGTTGGACAAGAACGGCAATTTCACAGAGTTTGATTTTGAAGCCCAGTGCAGAGGCGTTTTTGACAACGTGCGTGCTGTGCTCGAAGCTAGCGGTAGCAAGTGGGAAAACCTAGTGGACGTCACCGTTTTTCTTGTCAATATGAAGCGGGATTTTCATGCCTACAATCAGCTGTATGCTGAATATTTCAAGGAAGCACAGCCATGCCGAACAACGGTAGAAATCAATTCGTTGCCCACACCTATTGCTATTGAGTTGAAGTGCATTGCTACGATTGACTGAGGGCAATATTTAAGTTTCTGTTCTGTTTCCTGTTTTTGGCCCAACCTTTGAAATGCCCCCTGCGTAATTCTTTAATTAGAATCCAATATGAAACAGAACATTCTTCTTTTCGCCTTTGTCATCAGCGCTAACATCCTGTTTGGACAGGCTACTAAGCCACCTAAAGTGGACGTGAACAAACTCAAAAATTTGGGTTACCGTACTGCTACCAACACAGCCTTCAAAGCCGGTGAATTCGTGAAATACCGCATTCACTACGGAATGATAGATGCCGGTGAGGCAACCTTGAAAGTGGAAGACAGCCAATACAAATTTGGTGATCGCGAAGCTTTCCACATTGTAGGCGAAGGCAAAAGCCTCGGTTCATTCGACTGGTTTTTCAAAGTGCGTGACCGTTATGAAACCTACATTGATAAACAGGGAATGTTTCCTCACCGCTTCATCCGTCAAACAGATGAGGGTGGCTACAAAATCAATCAAGACTACACATTCATACCCGAAAAGCGCGCTTACAAAGAAGCCAATGGCGATGCCTTTTTGACTACAGAATTTGTTCAGGATATGCTAAGCAGTTACTACTACGCCCGCACCTTGGACTACACCAATGCTAAGAAGGGCGATGTATTTACCATCATGACTATTGTGGACGGAGAATTGTTTCCGCTGGGCATGAAATACATTGGTAAAGAACAAGTGAAAGTGGACGCAGGTACATTCAACTGCCTCAAGTTTGCGCCTGTCGTTCAGAAGGGACGTGTGTTTAAGAAAGAAGAAGACCTAAGTGTTTGGATTACGGATGATGCCAACCACTTGCCCATACTGGTAAAAGCAAAAATTTTGGTGGGCGCTATCAAAATGGAATTGAAAGAATACTCCGGCCTCGCAAACAGTATTGCGAAAGTGAAATAGTTTTTCCTGTCTGACTCAATTACCTAAACAAGAAATCCCCGCACAGTAATCAAAAACTGTTGCGGGGATTTTTGTTTTTTCGCTAACTAAAAGTCAACGGCCAATTCAATTAGTCATATTTCGGCTTCTTGTCTTTCTTCTCAGCACGTTTCTCTTTGACTGTTTTGGTGGCCGTTTTTTTCACTTCTTTTTTAGCATCTTTTGATTTGCCCATGATTGTGGAGTTTTAAAAATTCGACACAAATAAAAATGGTTTTTACAAAAAATGGATAGGAGTTTTCACTTCATTGCTGACATCTTATTCTTAGTGTTCTGCGCACATCAACGTTCTACATTTGCACCCAATTTTAAAAAGAGTTAATAGATGAAAGCATTAGTAGAAGCATTTCCAAATCACTTGCGCGAGGCCCTAGTTATAGGCCGTGCAGCGCAGCTGAAACCAACCTCAAAAAAGATTCAAAACATAGTTATCTCTGGCCTTGGTGGCTCAGGTATCGGTGGCAAAATTGTTTCGCAAATCATAGCCGACAAGTCAAAATTGCCCATTACTTGTGTGAGCGACTATGTTCTGCCAGCCTTTGTGAATGAGCAGACACTTGTCATCATCAGCAGCTACAGTGGCGATACAGAAGAAACGGTGGCCACCTTGAACGAAGCAATTGCAAAGGGAGCAGAAATAGCCGCAGTAACCAGCGGTGGCAAAGTGGCGGCCTATGCAAAAGAAAACGGCTTGAACCACATCATCATACCCAGTGGCAATCCACCACGGAGCATGTTTGGATACAGCAGTGTGCAGTTGTTTTTTGTTTTGCGTAACTATGGGATTGTGGATTCAAGTTTCGAATCGGAAGTAGAAGCAAGCATTGCTTTGATGGAAAATGATATGGCACACATTCGTGCTACGGCAAAGTCATTAGCAGAAAGAATCGTTGAGCGCATTCCAGTTTTGTACAGCGAGGCTTCCTACGAAGGCCTCGCCATCCGCTGGCGCCAGCAGATAAATGAGAACAGCAAAATGCTTTGCTGGCACCATGTGTTTCCGGAAATGAACCACAACGAATTGGTGGGCTGGACAGGTGGCGACAACCGAGTGGCTGTCATCATCATTCGCAACGAGGACGATCACAAACGCTCGCAAATGCGCATGGAACTTTGCAAAAAACTGATTGGCGAAAAGTGTGATACCATCATAGAAGTATGGAGCAAAGGCAACAGTCGTATAGAGCGAACAATGTATCTCAACCACATAGGAGATTGGCTTAGCATAGAAATGGCTGAGTTGCGAAATGAAGATGCTGTGGCCATTCCCGCTATTATTTTCTTAAAGGGTGAGTTGGCTAAAATGAATTAGTCAATTTGAAAATGTAGCTCTGAGCATCATTTTTCAGTAAAGTATTCATGAGCAACACAAACGTTTTTTTTAGAGACCTTGGTTCAATGGACTATAAGGAGTGTTGGGATTTGCAGGAGAAACTATTTTCTGAAACGGTTGAACAAAAATTAGAAAACCGCGCAAGTTCTTCGGATGATCATGTAGTCACAAAGAATCATTTGTTGTTTGTTGAGCATCCGCATGTATACACCTTAGGTAAGAGTGGTGATCTCTCTAATTTGCTTTTAGATGAAGAGGCTTTAAAAAATGTAGACGCGAAGTATTATGCGATCAATCGGGGCGGAGATATTACCTACCACGGCCCCGGACAGATTGTAGGCTATCCCATTTTCGACCTCGAACACTTCTTCACAGACATACACAAGTATTTGCGTTATCTGGAAGAAGCCATCATACTTACGCTTGCTGAATACAATATCAAATCGGGCAGAATAAGCGGTCTTACTGGTGTGTGGTTAGACGAAGAAGATCCGAAACGTGCTAGAAAAATTGCAGCACTTGGCGTGAAGTGCAGTCGCTGGGTTACCATGCATGGCTTCGCATTTAATGTGAATGCCAACCTTGATTACTTCAATAATATTATTCCATGTGGCATCACTGACAAGGCAGTTACATCCATGCACAAAGAGCTGGGAAGAGAACTTGATATGGAGGAAGTGAAAGCGGTGTTGAAGGAAAAAATCGAATCTGTTTTTGATCTATCATTTGTGCAATGAACTACCTCTCCGAAGAAACCAGCCCTTACTTATTGCAACACAAAAACAATCCTGTGCACTGGCACGCATGGAATGAGGAGGCGCTGCATAGAGCGAAGTCAGAAAACAAAATGATGCTTATCAGCATTGGCTATAGCGCCTGCCATTGGTGCCATGTGATGGAGCACGAGGTATTTGAAGATGATGAATGCGCCTCATTCATGAACCAACATTTTATCTGTATAAAGGTGGACAGGGAAGAGCGGCCTGATGTAGACAGTGTATACATGGACGCCTTGCACATTATGGGCAGGCAAGGTGGTTGGCCGCTGAATGTCTTTACTACGCCTGATGGTCGGCCTATTTATGGAGGCACCTATTTCCCTAAGCAATCATGGCTTGACATTCTGGAAAACCTGACACATGTTTTCAAAAATGAGCCACAAAAGATAGAGGAGTATGCAGGAAATGTACACGAAGGATTGCAACAGCTTGGCAGCGTCATCAATGATGATTCACCTGAGGTTTTTGATAAGGACTTTTTGTTGGCTGCTGTGGAGCATTGGAGTCAGTATTGGGACAGTGAAGAGGGTGGTGCACGAAAAGCGCCTAAGTTCCCGATGCCCAACAATTGGGAATTTCTATTGCATCATGCTGTGCAACACAAAGACGAAAAAGCAAAGCAGCATGTGATGTTGACATTGACCAAAATGACCCTTGGTGGCATTTACGATCAGGTGGGAGGTGGCTTTTCGCGTTACAGTGTGGATGGCATTTGGAAGGTACCACACTTCGAGAAAATGCTCTACGACAATGCACAATTGATTTCACTTTATGCCCAAGCATATCGTGCGAAGAAGAATGAACTCTTTGCAGATGTGGTGCATCAGACAATAACTTGGTTGCAGCAGGAAATGCTTTCGCCACAAGGTCTGTATTACTCAGCCTTGGATGCCGACAGCGAAGGCGTGGAAGGAAAATTTTATACATGGTCATCTACTGAGTTGAAAGAAATTTTGCAAAACGATTTTTCGTTTGCATCTTCTTATTTCCGTATTGATAACGAAGCACTTTGGGAGCACGACCAAAACATTTTGCTGCGTACGATGACGGATGAAATTTTTGCCAAAGAGAAGAACATTTCAGTAGAAGCAGTCAAGGAAACAGTTCATAGAATTCAAGAAAAAATAGTGAACGCAAGAGCTAAGCGCATTCGTCCCGGACTAGATGACAAGAGTATCACATCATGGAATGCCCTTCTGATAGCAGCCTTTTGCGAAGCCCACAAATCCTTTCCTAAAAAGGAGTATCTGACTCTTGCCACCGCTTGTTCGAATGCCCTCATCAAGAATTTGAAAAAAGGCGACAACTCCTTTTATCACGTTTTTACCAAAGGCCAAGCCAGCATCCAAGGTTTTTTAGATGACTATGCCTTCACTGCCGAAGCCTTCATTCAGCTATATGAAGTAGGTGGTGATGAGCAATGGCTGCATGAAGCAAAGCAGATAGTTGACTCAACTATTCAATATTTTCATGATGAAAAAGATGGCTTGTTTTTTTTCACCTCATCACAATCGGAAAAGTTGATTGCCCGCAAAAAGGAAATGCAAGACAATGTCATCGCCTCATCCAATAGTGCTATGTGCAAGGTGTTGTTCCGACTCGGACTGCATTTTTCAGATATTCATTATTTAGAAATGAGCAAACGAATGATGAGTAATATGCTTCCGCTCATTGACTTTGCATCGGGTTATTCTAACTGGTTGCTTGCATATCAATGGATGAGTATTCCATTCTATGAAGTAGTCATAACAGGTGATCAAGCCGAAGAATGGCAAACGGAAATGCAGCAATTGTTTTTGCCAAATACGATCATCGTTGCATCAACACTTGAGCGTTCATTGCCACTGTTTCAAAACAAGTTTGGCACGAAGTCAGCCATTTATGTTTGCTCACAAAATCATTGCCTTGCTCCAACGTATTCCGTTGAGGAGGCAATTGCTCAAATGCAATGAAAGTAAAAAGTAATCAGTCGGCAGCACATGTCCGATACCTATCATCCGTTATCTGTCTTCTAATGCTTGCTAGCTCGGCCAGCGCACAGATTATTGACAACCGCCTTGGCAATGCCTTCAAAGAAGAAATGTTTTTCAACCAACAATTCCTTTGGACCAATAAGGTGAAATCGATGACGGGCAGCACCAGTATCAAACGCCCTAACAGACCTATTGATAAACGACCTGATATGATTGTTTATCGCTTCAATGAAGTGGGACTGCTTAGTAAACTGGACAAAGTGAGTTCGGTGCTCACCATAGTAGATAGTTTGACTATAGAATATGAGCGCAGCGAAACAGGTACCGTGGAAGTGAAGAAGGAAAAGGGAACTAAGGGATATTACACCACTCAATTCAACTACGATAAAGACGGTCATCTTGCACGACTGGATTTTGGCAAAGCAGAAAACATTTCATTAGAAAGGGCCAAACTTGAACCGGGTCAGATTATCAATATCAATTCTGAAACATTTGTTTGGACCGAGGTTACCGTAGGTGTTTGGAAAAAGGCGAACTACAACAACTATGGCTTGCACTACAGCAACATCACCATCACCAAAAATGAAATGGGTTATATGGTGAGCGAAGTAGAAGAACTCATCATGAGTGGGCGCACCACCACGCGCACCTACACGTATGACGAGCATGGCTGGATTGATAAAATAGAAACAAGAGACAACACCAATTCTCCAGTAAGAACAGAAAACTTCACCTATGACGCGCTGGGTAACCTCACCAAGGTGGAATACAAGGAAGTGGACAAATTGCAACGTGAAGTAGAAATTCTATATACGCCAACTATGCTTATAGAAGCTTTTCTTGATCATGATTTGCAAAACCACGATATCATTATCACCAAGTTCCAATACGAATACTACCCATAGTTCCGTTTCCGTCCTATGAAGCTGCACAAAATCGTCATACTATTTATACTAGTTTCGGGCATTGGCTCCGCCACTTTTGCTCAGGACGAACCGACTGCACAGCCTAAGGAGCGCACGCGTGAGGATGCCTTAAAAGAGGGAGAGGCAAAGTCAAAAGCATTTGATGACAAAATGGAGGAAGGCCGCAAGCAGCATGTGAAGCGGCAGGATAAGGCAACTCAAAAACGCATGAAGAAAAACCTGAGGCGTGCCGAAAAACATTCATGGGGAAAAGAAGTGCCTTGGTACAAGCGCTGGTTCAAAAAGAAGAAATTCTAGCACGGGTTGACATGTAAACAATTGAAGCTTTCTACTCGCTAGAAATGAAGCTTTAGCGATACGTGCCGCGTAAATTTGGTCGTGGAAAGAAAACAACTTCGGAAAAAAATCTTTTTTGAATAGAAAAAAATGATTTGCAACGAAGGTGGAATTCGGAGTTCTTTGCGCGCCTTACCAAAAATGTTGGATTGATCGTAAATGAAAATTTAGAATTTCTATTTTCGGCACCATCATAGTTTTTTAACCTGTTTGTACAATCCTCTAATTTGTCTGCTATGCAGAAAAAATTCTACGCTTTTGTTCTATTTGCATTCGTTCTAAGTCATACCGCCATCAGCCAGTCCGCCAGCGGAACGCTGAAAGGCAAAGTGACAGACAAAGACACCAAAGAACCTTTGCCGTTTGTAACGGTCATCGTTTTTGACCAAGGCAATGTTGTCAATGGTGGTACCACTGACATTGATGGTGAATACACCATTAAACCCCTCGACCCAGGCACGTATAGTGTCCGTATTGAGTTTGTCGGATATCAGCCCAAAGAGGTTTCGGGTATTCCTATTTCATCAGGAAAAATTGCCAACCAGAATTTTGAACTCACCCCAGGTGATGAATCCATCATAGTGGAAATTGTGGAGTACAAAGTACCCTTGATAGATAAGGATGGAGGCTCTTCAGGCGGAACCATCACAAGAGAAGAGATTAGGAATATGCCGGGTCGTGATGCACTGGGTCTTGCCACTACCGTTGCAGGAGCCACCAACACGGGTAATGGTATTTCTATTCGCGGAGCGCGCGAGGGTTCCACATGGGTATATATAGATGGAATAAAGGTGCGTGGATCCACTTCGTTGCCAAAGTCTGCCATTGAGGAGGTTACGGTTATTACGGGTGGTGTTCCTGCTAGCATTGGTGACGTTACGGGTGGTGTTGTAAACATTTCTTTGCGTAACTCATCTCGTTACTATACCGGAGGTGTTGAGGTTATAACTTCTGGTTTTCAAGTGGGTGAAGGGGCTTATGGTCTTGACCGATTTGGTTACAACCTGGTAGAGGGTTCCTTGTCTGGTCCGCTTGTTTTCAAAAAAGATACGGCTGGAAGAAAAGAAGTTCCTTTGATTGGCTTTTTCATTTCAGGTAACTACACCGATGTGGTGGATCCGGGTCCTGCTTTCGGAGGAGTTTATAAAATGAAGGATGACGTACGCAATGAAATTCTTCAAAATCCTTTGCGCCAAAACATTGAAGAAGATGGTGATATCAATGGTGCCCTATACAATGCTGACTTTCTGCTAGCAGATGACTTTGAAAAAATAAAAACGCGCTTGAATGTTCGTGACCGCGCAGCAAACCTTGTGGGTAAAATAGATGTGAATGCTTCTGAAACTGCAACTTTGACTTTTGGTGGAACTGGAGCTTTCAGAAGAGGAAATGATTTTAGCTATGGTAATATGTTGATGAATACGAACAACAATCAACAGGCCACTGATTTGGATTGGAGAGCATATGCTAAGTTCAGTCAGCGATTCAAAAACTCAGTGGACAATTCATCAGAGAGCACTGCATCTGTATTGAAGAACGTGTACTACTCAGTAATGGTTGATTACAGTGCCAGTTACCGTAATCGTCAGGACGATACACACAAGGATGACTTGTTTAAGTATGGTCACGTTGGATATTTCGATTTGCTGCGAGCGAATACTTATGAATACACTGGCTCATACTTCAGACAGACAGGTGTGCAAGATGTAAATGTCAATTTTACTCCTTCACCTTTCAATCCTGACTTGGCAGCCGTTACTTCCCAATACTTCGGATTGTTCCAGAACGACCCTTTTTATCAGGTTGCACTGGACGCACTTACCGATGAGAACGGGAACATCATCGCCAACCAGAACGATGTATTCATTAATTCAAATAACGGCCTGACGGTGGATGGTGCGAACTATAGCATAGGCGAGGCAATAAATGCAAGTCCTTATGCCTCCATTACTACGACTATTCCAAGAGGTAATGGTTTGGTAAATGGTGATGTGCCCAATCCAACTTATAACCTTTGGAGCTATGCTGGCTCTCAAAGCAACAACTTCTCGGTTGGCAGAAATGGTCAGTTCCGTGTTTCGGGTATGGGTTCGGCTGACATAGGCGACCACGCCATTCAAATTGGTTTTGAATATGAGCAGCGTAAGGATGCATCGTACAACGTAGCCCCAGTGGGACTTTGGACGCTTGCAAGACAATATGCGAATAACCATTTCAAACTTTCATTGGACGACAAAGGCATTGGTTACGATTCTACCGTTGTAAATATTGGCAATGAATTCTACGTTTATTTTGATCAACTCAAAAGTGATAACCAAGCAGAATTTGACTACAACCTTCGAACAGCTTTGGGTCTAGATCCCAATGGTACTGACTTCATCAATACAGACAATTTGGAACCTGAATTTTTGGATATCAGCATGTTTGGTCCTGATGATTTGTTTAGTCAGGGCAATAGTCTTATTGGATATTTCGGCTACGATCACACAGGTAAAAAATTGACCGGCCGTAAGCCAACCATTGAAGATTTCTTCACACAAACAAAACAATTGGGCGACAACACATACTACACGCGCCCAGTAGGTGCTTTCGAACCTATCTACACTTCTGGTTACATCATGGACAAGTTTGCCTTTGACGATTTGATTTTCAACGTTGGAGTTCGCATAGACAGATACGATGCTAACCAGCCGGTGCCGAAGGATCCATATGTTATTAGCGAGGCCTTTACTGCGGGTGAAACCGCAAGGGTTGGCGACAATAACGTAACGCATCCCTCCAATATTGGTGATGATTTTGTTGTTTACATTGACGACATCAATAACCCAACGGCTATCAAGGGATACAGAGATGGAAACACTTGGTACAATGCCTTGGGTCAAATTGTAAATGACCCAGCATCTATTGAAGGTCCTACAGGAATTCAGCCTTACCTAAAAGTAGATCCAGATGCACCACTAACCAGCAATGCTTTCAAGGACTATGATCCAGCGGTGAACATTATGCCACGTATCGCATTCTCGTTCCCAATTTCTGAAGAAGCTACCTTTTTCGCTCACTACGATGTGCTAACTCAGCGCCCTACGGAATTCAATCGCTTCAATCCGGTGGATTATCTGTACATGACGAACCGCAATGTTACAATCACCAATCCTGCTTTGAAACCAGAACGCACAACGGACTATGCACTTGGCTTCCAGCAAGTATTGTCACGCAGTTCGTCCATAAAAATTGAAGCTTTCTATAGAGAGTTGAGAAACATGACTCAAATAAGAAGATTCACTGGGGCGTATCCAAGTAACTACAGCGCTTTTGACAACATTGACTTTGGAACAGTAAAAGGATTGACTACAACCTTTGACTTGCGCAGAACAGGTAATGTTCAACTCAAGGCATCTTACACCTTACAATTTGCAGATGGAACAGGTTCTTCAGCTCAATCTCAAACTGCGCTTATAAATGCGGGTCTTCCTAACCTACGCACTGTTAATGCCTTCAATTATGACCAACGCCATCGTATAGTGGCCACTGTGGACTACAGGTACGGTGATGGCAACGACTACAATGGCCCAGTATGGTTCAACAAGCAAGTATTCGCCAGCACAGGTGTGAACTTCATTGCAAACCTTGGCAGTGGCACTCCATACACGCCTGCTCAGTTTGCATACCCTATAACAGGAGAAATTTCGCCAAGCACTGTAGGTTCTATCAATGGCGCGCGTCTGCCATGGGCCTTCACTGTGGATATGAACATTGACAAAAATTTTAACCTGAAGTATGGCAAAGAAGGGGAGAAACAGAAAACAGCAAACCTCAATGTTTACCTATGGATAACCAATCTATTCAACACTCAAAATACTTACGGTGTGTACCGCTTTACAGGTACTTCTGATGATGATGGTTATTTGGCTTCAGCGCAATATCAGCAGATAATCAATTCGCAAAACTCTCCTGCAAGTTTTCGCAATTATTACTCGATGTTCGTTAATAATCCGTACAACTTAGGAACACCACGACAGCTTCGTTTAGGTATCAGATTCGATTTCTAATAGCACATAGAAGATTATAAAATTCAATAGCCGAAAAGATGATAAAAGCGATTTTCAAAATCACACTCACAGCACTCGTATCAATTGTTCTAACAACTTCTGGCTTCGCATTGCGCTACATGGGAGGCAATCCCGGTGGTGGCGGCATCAATGGAAGCGGAGGGAATAATGAAACCACAGAGGTGCGCGCAGCTGCTTGCGCTCCTGCCACAGGTATACGCGATCTGGAGTGGAACAACGTGCGAGCAAGAATAGAAACAGGAGGTTCCATGTGGCAGGATCGCGCGAACAGTCGTGCCGCTTATGAAGTACCTAAAGTGAATTCCGATGAGGACGAATCTATTTCTTCTATCTATTCTGGTGCGCTTTGGCTTGGAGGTCTTTCTCCTGACCAACAATTAAAACTTGCCGCGGTTACATTTCGTGCTGATGGAAACGATTTCTGGCCAGGTCCTCTTACAAATGACGGCACGGCTGAGGTTACCGAATCCACCTGCGAGCAGTATGACAATTTTCAAGTATGCTTGCGTCAAGATTCCCAAAGACACAGACAATATTTTGATCTTCTTGCCTCAGGCGCTTCACAAGCGGAAATTGATGAGATATTCCCAGATGGATACACCATTCCAGGCTATTTCTTCACTTACATAGCTACAGGTAACACCGCAGCAGGTCAAGATTATTACCTCGCTCCGTTCTACGATTATCCTACAAGCAATCCCGAAGTCTATGACCCGGAGAATGGCGACTATCCGTGGTATGACTTTTTGCGCGAGATAGATTGTGCTCAGAGGTCTAGTAGAGATCCTGTGCCTTTGTTTGGAGACCAAACTTTTTATTGGATTTTCAACGACAAAGGCAATGTGCACACGGAGTCACAAGGTCAGCCCATTGGCATGGAGATAAGAGCTCAGGCCTTTGCCTTCACTACCAATGATGAAATCAACAACATGACTTTTCTCAATTATGTGTTGATCAATCAGGGAACTCAAACATTGACTAATACCTATTTTGGTTCATGGGTGGATAGCGATCTTGGCAATAGCACAGATGATTATGTGGGTTGTGATGTAAACAGAGGTCTTGGTTATTGCTACAATGGTGACAATGATGACCAATCAGTTTCAACATCTCCAGGTTATGGCGAAAACCCACCTGCAGTGGGTGTTGACTTCTTTGAGGGTCCTTATCAAGACGAGGATTTAATAGACAATCCTTTAACTACCAACATTATTCATGCGCAAGATTCTTTGGGAATTCCTTACAAAGGCCTTGGTATTGGCTACAGCGATTCCATAATAGATAATGAGCGCTTTGGAATGCGCAGATTTGTATATTACAACATCGGTTCATCGGTTAATGGTGACCCTTCCTCTGCCATTCACTATTACAATTATTTGCGTGGAATATGGAAAAATGGTCAAAACATGCTATGCGGAGGCAATGGTCTCAACGGCACTGGAGTAATTCAGGGCCTGCAGTGCGATTATATGTTTCCAGGAGAATCTGACCCTTTTCACTGGGGCTCCAACGGCACAACCATTCCATTTTGGACCGAGGAGACATCTAATAACCCTTCGGGTGACAGGCGATTCATTCAGTCTGCTGGGCCTTTTACGCTGGTGCCGGGCGACTATAACAACATTACAGTGGGTGTAGTATGGGCTAGAACAACAAGTGGTGGTCCACTTGCAAGTGTCGACCTTATGCGCGAAGCGGATGACAAGGCACAATCGCTTTTCGATAATTGCTTTGAACTAGTTTCAGGTCCGGATGCTCCTGATGTAACTATCCAAGAATTGAATCAGGAGATCATTTTGATGCTGAGCAATGACAACAGTATTTCAAATAACTACAAAGAAAAATACTCAGAGTTTGATCCTGGCATACCGGATAGCTTGAGCGATGGCACAGTTTTATCAAAAGCAGATCGCAGTTATGTTTTCGAAGGTTACCTTGTTTACCAATTGGCAACTGCTCAAGTAGGAAGTAACGACCTTGGTGACATCAGCAAAGCTCGCCTAATTGCCCAATGTGATGTAATCAACGGAATTGATAATATTGTCAATTACTACAGAGATCCTATCATGGACCAGATCGTACCCACTTTAATGGTACAAGTGCAAGAAGAAACTGGCATTAATCGCTCCTTCAGAATTACGGAAGATGCTTTTGCATCAGGTAGTAGTGCACTTATCAATCACAAGACTTATTATTTCATGGCGATAGCCTATGGCTACAATAACTATCAGACATACAATATTGCCGAAGAAAGAGGACAAGATGAACCATACATAGCCAGCCGTAAAAGTGCCATTGGAGAGGTTCCTGTAGTTAGAGCTATTCCTCATACTGTTTCGCCAGAAGCCGGTGGCACCATCTCACAATCCAACTACGGTGATGGAGTGATTATCACCCGAATTGAAGGAAAAGGCAATGGAGTGAATGAGTTAACATTAACCGCTGAAAGTGAGGCGGAAATACTGCAAAACAAGACTGCGAATGAATTGCGCTACATACCTGGAGCAGGTCCTGTGGACATAAAAGTAGTTGACCCACTTCGTGTACAAGCAGTAGATTTTCAACTTGCCTTGATCGACTCGGTGGATGAAAATGATGCTGATGATGATAACATTGAAGAGGGTGATGTGGACTCCATGTTTTGGGAGTTGAGTGATTTGACCAACGATAAATACTACAAATCATACCAATCTTTCAGAGCAGCCAGTGAAGATGTGCTGATTGAATATGGCATAAGCATCAGTTGGGGCCAGTATGAATATTTCAATTCTGACGGTGTTCAAATAAAATCATTCACCGCGCTGCTTTCATCAACACTTGAATATGACGATGCCTCTAAGCCATGGTACGATGGAATTTCTGACATTGATGGATTCTCTGATCGGAACTGGATAAGAGCAGGAAGCCAAGAAGCGGCAGCGGATGCTGAAGACTTTGAAATAATTTATGACGACTACACGGATGGTGGCGATCCAGATTATCCTTTTACGGATGCAGACGAGATTTACGAAGGAGTTCTTGGAGGAAGATGGTCTCCCTATTGTTTGGCCGGATACAGCAGTGAGATCACCGTTGGTGATATTACAGCTTGGTTCAATGCGGCTGCTCCAGTCATTGATGGATTAGAAGGTGATTTGTCCACGGGTCTTGGAAACATCAATTCAATAGTTGGCTTGAATAACGTAGACGTTGTATTTACTTCTGACAAGAGCAAATGGACGCGCTGTCCGGTGTTGGAGATGCAACCGTCAGAAGATCTTATTCAAAACTTGCAGCCAGGGTACGAAGCACAGAAAATGATGGTGCGTTCTCAGGCCTCCGTTGACAAAAACGGAAAGCAGTCTGGACAGGACGGTTTCAATAGCGATGACGGCAATCTAGTAAGTGGTTTTGGTATGGGCTGGTTTCCCGGTTATGCTATCGATTTGGGCACTGGTGAACGCCTAAACATGGCTTTTGGTGAAGACTCATGGCTGGTAGGTGAGAACGGAAGAGATATGATTTGGAATCCAACATCTCGTCTCTATTCTGACATTGGTACTCAACCATTGTTTGGTGGACAACACTGGATTTACATTTTCAAGAATGCCCGATTTGAAGAGGAAGGCGATGAGGATTATGTGGATCGTTATGATAACGGACAGTTCCTATTCAATGTCCTTAGTGATGAGGGCAACTTTGGACAAACACCACACAAGCGCGTGTTCCAAGGATGCACATGGATTGGTTCTTCATTGACCAATCCTCTCAATCCTCTGCTATCGGCTGAGCAAGGCATTATTCCAAATGATATGCGCATAAGGCTTCGCATAGCAAAAAAATACGAGCGCTACTCCAATACCGTTAATGATATTGATGATGTTACTCAAGCGCAGAACAATTGGAATAACCTATACACTTTCAGCACCAAGGGCCTTGAAGCTATTACTGCTGATGCAAACACATTGACTAGTGTTCTGGACATTATCAATGTTGTTCCAAATCCATATTATGCATTCAGCGCTTATGAAACCAATAAGTTGGACAACCGGATAAAAATTACCAACGTTCCGGAAGTCTGCACTATCACTATCTATGATCTGAATGGAACATTGGTTCGCCAGTTTCAAAAGTCTGATCCGATGACATCGCTCGACTGGGATTTGAAGAATGGTAAGAACATTCCAATTGCCAGTGGCACCTATATTATTCATATTGAAGTTCCCAATATTGGAGAGAAGATTTTGAAGTGGTTTGGTGTCATGAGACCAGTTGACCTTGACAACTTCTAATCAAGAATTTACAAAGAATTAAAAAGAAAAAACAGCTTATGAAAAAGCTCTCAATAGCAGCACTTGCTTTAGTAGTGTTTACACTAACCGCCTATGCAGGCAATCCTGATAGGGCAGGTTCGGCTGGTGCTGGTCACTTGCTTATCAATCCATGGGCGCGTAGCTCTGCACTTGGTAACTCGGCTATGGCTTCTACCAATGGCGTGGAAGCTACATTCCTGAATGTTGCTGGTTTAGCCTTTGTCCGCAAAACGGATTTATTGTTTTCAAACAATCAATACCTTGTTGGAACGGGTATCAAAATCAATACAGTTGGTTTTGGCCAACGTGTTGGTGAAAACGGGGCACTTGGTATCACCGTTACCAATATGAACTTTGGTGATATTCAAATCACAGAAACAGATCTTCCAGAAGGTGGAATCGGTTCCTTCTCACCCAGCTATTCCAATATTGGGTTGTCATATGCCAAAGGATTTTCTAACAGTATTTATGGCGGCCTCACCATGCGTTTGGTAAGTGAGTCTATCTATAATGTGCGTTCACAAGGTGTCTCCTTCGATGCGGGTATTCGTTATGTTACTGGTGAGAAGGACAATGTACGTTTTGGTATTGCATTGCGCAATGTTGGTCCACCAATGCGCTATCGTGGCGATGGTCTTTCTGTTACAGCAAACATTCCATCCTCCTCTTCTGGCTCCACTTCGCTCACTGTTGACCAACGTTCTGAGAAGTATGAGTTACCATCATTGGTGAACGTGGGTTTTGCGTACGATTTTATATTCAGTGAAAAAATGAAGTTGACCGCGAATTTGCAATTCACATCAAACTCATTTACGCGCGACCAGTTTGGACTTGGTGCTGAATTCAATTTCCGCAATCAATTTATCCTTCGCGGTGGTTATCAGTTCGAAGATGGCGTTACCTCTGAAGAAGAACGCACCACTGTTTTTACCGGACCAAGTGCTGGTCTTACTGTGCAACTTCCTACAGGTGAAAATGAAAATATTATTGGACTGGATTACTCCTATCGTGTAACCAATCCGTTCTCAGGTGTGCATAGCCTTGGATTGCACATTTTGCTCTGAGATTTTTTTTACATTTGTCCGCAGATAGAATTTGAGAAAACCCTGTTAAGGGTTTTCTCTTTTTTCTGCCTAACCCACTATTAGATTTATATAAAAGAAAAAAATGGCAACACAAGTAGCCTACTACACGGCTGAAGGATTGAAGAGATTGAGGGATGAACTTCATCACCTTAAGACGGTGGAACGTCCCAGTATTACTCAGCAAATTGCGGAGGCACGCGACAAAGGCGACCTTAGCGAGAATGCGGAGTATGATGCCGCCAAAGAAGCACAAGGCCATCTGGAAGCTAAAATTGCCAAGACAGAGGAGTTAGTTGGTAATGCGCGCCTCATTGATGATTCACAGATGGACAACAGCAAGGTCTTTATTTTGTCTAAAGTGAAGTTGAAGAATCTGAACAACAAGGCCCAAGTGGAGTACACCTTGGTAGCAGAGAATGAAGCAAATCTTGCTGAAAAAAAAATATCAGTTGATTCGCCAATTGGAAAAGGACTACTCGGAAAGAAGGTGGGCGATGTAGCTGAAGTAGCTGTGCCTGCTGGCAAAATTAAATTTGAAGTCTTGGAAATTTCGCGCTAATGCCTACTGTTTTTTCGAAAATCATTGCAGGTGAAATACCAGCGCACATAGTGGCTGAAGATGAAAACTTTTTGGCTTTCTTAGATGTGCAACCCGTTGTAAAGGGTCACGTGCTGGTGATTCCTAAAATCGAGGTAGACTATATTTTCGATTTGGATGACTCAACTTTATCAGGTCTGCAACTTTTTGCTCGAGAAGTAGCAAAGAAGATTCAACGAGTTGTGCCGTGTATCAAAGTAGGTGTTGCAGTGGTCGGTCTAGAAGTGCCGCACGCACATATGCATCTCATTCCACTTAACTCCGTGGGTGACTTGTCCTTTACAAAAGAACGTGTGAAGATGAGCAGCGAAGAGTTAGCTGCTTTGGCCGAGGCCATTCGTTTGGCTTAACACCAAAACGTACTTTCTAATTTAGTAATCCCTTTTTGTATTTGTAATCTTGAGCGAACGCAGCTTGCTGAACATGATCATAATACTGGCCATGTAAAGCGGAATGAGTGGAATTTTGAAACGTACCAATGCACCAAAGTTGGAGGTTGAAAGCCCAATCATGAATGCGAACAAGACAGAGAATACAAAACTGTATAGAATAATCGGGTAGTCCGAAATCAGTTTTCGGATCACTCGCCACTTGATGGTGATGAGTACGAAGAGTGTAAGACCAAGCATAAAGAGATTTTCGATACCGCTCAAAAGCATGACCACATTTCTGCTTTCTAAAATGAACGGCCTGTAAAGCCCAGCCACTGTGGCCGCAGGAAACTTGGAGAGCGCACCGCTGGGGGTTGCTTCAAATTCTCCGATATCGAAACTATTGCCATCGTAATAGTCTTGTTTCAAATCACCTTGAGTGATGGTTGCTGTTTTTAGCGCACGCTCTATACTGAATTTCCCAAGACTTTCTCCAAACGCTGTAAGACCAAAGTAGCTGCCGCCAATGATGATGGCATAGATGAATGGCACAATGAGATAACGAATGAGGCGATTGCGAATCTTTTTTATTTTAGAATAGAAGAACCACACCAGCGAGCTTGGAAGCAATATCAAGATGACATACGCCTTGATGGAAACTACGATGTATCCAAAGAGAATAAGCCCAAGAACATTCAATAATAAATGCCCCTTGCGCTGAATGATGTTGTTGGTGAGCACCATCAAATAGCAAGTAGCTGCAAGCGTGAAGGAGTCCTTCAACATGCCACTGCCCCAGAAAATAACGGAAGGCATGAAGAGAATGGCAATGGCCAAATTGCGCGAATAGTGCGGAAAGTGCGAGGTGAACATGAGGTACAACTTCCACAAGGCACCGTAAGTAACTATAGAAATAAGCAATGTGGCAATGAAGTAACTCTGACCACTGAGCAGCATGAAAGGGATAAGTAGTTTGATGGTGAATCGTGTGGCTCCTTCTGCAAACATGTACATCATGGGTTCGCCTGTTTCTGAGTTGAAGTAGCTCTTCATCTCTTGTGTGCCTTCGCCCAATAGCACCGTGAAGAAATCACCTGCATCATGAAAAAGCAACTTGCAAAACGACATGCTGCATTCGTAAAAACTGGTGGTGTCACCCTGTCCGTAATAGAAAATGTAGATACATGCGAAGAAGAAACCGCCTAAAATTTTGGCCCACAAACCCCACAAAAAGAAGCGATACTCCGGTCGTTGAATAATGTTTTTACGCTTGATGTATCCACCCACCCACCAAACCGCAACCAGCATAAAAAAGTATGCTGGATACTCCCACATTTCGATGGGGATGTTGCCATATGTATAGGTTTGAATGAACAACGATGTGATGCTTAGATAAGCGAATATAGGCTCACCAACCAAGCTGTCCTTTTAGTCATGATGGTAGCTTTCGCCTTTTAGTATGGTATGCGCTCTGTAAAGTTGTTCGGCTAGAAAAAGGCGAATCATCTCGTGCGACAACGTCATTTTAGAGAATGAAATTTGCGCATTGGCTCTTGCATACACCTCATCAGAAAAGCCAAATGCACCGCCAATAACAAAGCAAAGAGATTTAGTTCCTGCGTTCATTTTTTTCTGCATGAAGTCGGCAAACTCGCGTGATGTATAGTGTATTCCTTTTTCATCTAACAGTATAAGTGCCTCATCCGGCTTTATGTTTTGCAAAATGGCTTCGCCTTCTTTCTTCTTCAGTGGGTCAGCTGCTAAACCCTTTGCAGCTGCATCAGGGAGTTCCTTCCATTCCACTTTGGCGTAGTGATGCAATCGTTTGAGATAAATATCAATGCCTTCTTTCAAATAGGAAGCGCTGGTTTTGCCAATAGTGATTATTTGGATTTTCATAGTCGAAAGAAAATGAAAAACCCTGCAGCATTGCCACAGGGTTTTTCAATTCAGTTCATTTACTGCATTATTTGTTCGAAGCAAATCGCTTATTCACCTCCTCCCAATTGATCACATTAAAAAATGCAGCGATATAATCAGGTCTGCGATTTTGATAGTTGAGGTAGTAGGCATGTTCCCACACATCAAGACCGAGAATGGGTGTTCCTCCGCAACCTATCCCTGGCATCAGCGAGTTGTCTTGATTGGCTGATGAGCAAACTTCCACCTTGCCACCTTTGTGTACACAAAGCCATGCCCAACCGCTGCCGAAGCGCGTGGTTGCTGCCTTGGCAAATTCTTCCTTGAACTTTTCGTAGCTGCCGTAAGCTTCGTTGATGGCTGTTGCAACATCTCCCGTTGGTTCCCCTCCGCCTGTTGGACTCATTACAGTCCAAAACAAATTGTGGTTGTAATAACCACCGCCATTGTTGCGCACTGCCGCTTTGTCAAAGCCCTTTACCAGAATTTCTTCTATCGAAAGGTTTTCTAAATCAGTTCCTGCGATAGCCGCGTTTAGATTGTTAGTGTATGCCGCATGATGCTTGTCGTGGTGTATTTCCATGGTGCGTGCATCAATATGTGGTTCCAATGCATTGTTTGCATATGGAAGGGGTGAAAGTGTAAATGCCATTGTGTTATTGTTTTTATTTTTATTTAATTGGGTGGCTAAAGTATTCTACTGTCATCATCGTCAGCATGGATTCAGCACAAACAAGTAGCCAATAAATTTTTTGTTTAGAATGCTTGATAGATGGCCTACTTTCGTTTCACCTGAACAGGTCTTAAACCAAACGGACTTTCCTTACCGAAATGAAATCATTCATTCTCACAGTTATACTTTTTGCAGTGATGCATTGTGCTGAGGCGCAATTGTCCTTTGTGCAATTCATAATAGTGGGACTAGAAAACGAACAGCAATGCCGCGACATCGAGGCGGCAATTCAATCACAATCCAGTATCGAATCGGTGCGTGTGGACTCGTACTCAGGAAATCTACTTGCTTTTTTCACTGCGGATGGTGGCTATACCGAGTCACACTTCAGACAATGGTTGCAGGCATTGGGTTATGATTTTTATTGTTTTAAGAAAGGTGTAAGCGGGCAAAATCCTATTGTGCGCCTGCAACGATCCGATTGCATGGACGAATTAGAAAGAAAGTAAATCGTGAAGGCAGGCTTGCGACATATCCTTTTACTTATGCTGCTCTGTAGCGCAAAGGGCATGATGTCGCAATGCACCAATTACAACATCACCGTTTCTTTTGGCTTCTGGCCATCAGAGGTATCATGGCAATTGGTCAACTCTTCAAGTGCTGTGGTAGCCAGCGGTTTTGCAGGTGCCAATCAAACGGTCTGCTTACCAGATGGCTGTTATACATTTTTGATGTTGGACAGCTATGGTGATGGTTGGAATGGTGCTGCTTTCACTATTACAGATCCGGGTTTGTCGGTAATTGCAACAGGTACTTTCACTTCAGGGTTCAGTGCAAGTCAGTCAGTCACTTTGGGCAATATCAATTGTTGTCCCCCGGGTACCATTTCATATTTGATTCAGGTGAGTTCAGGTTTTTATGATTATGAAATTTACTGGTATGTAAAGGATGGGTCTGGTAATGTGGTAGCCACAGGTGGTGCTCCTTTCAATTCGTCTTTCTGCCTGGCCCCTGGTTGTTATCAGTTTTATCTTTTCGACTCATTTGGTGACGGGTGGAATGGTTCTGTTTATACCATCAGCGAAGGTGGAAATGTGATAGCCACCGGTACTTTAGAAGATGGAGATAGCGAAGTAAATCTGATTGGAATAGGCGGAGTGAGTTGCATTCCAAATTGTAGTGCTGGTGAAGTTCCCTATTTGTTGTCGATAACTGAAGGAATATTTCCCAATGAAATATTTTGGACACTGGAGAATCCCGGTGGTGTTGAAATTGACAACGGAGGAGCTCCTTCCGCGCAATATTTCTGTGCAGCCGAAGACTGTTATACGCTCAACATGTTTGACAGCTTTGGTGATGGATGGAATGGAGCGGAGTATTTGCTTTATGATGAAAATGGGAACGAGGTGCAATCAGGCACGCTCAATTTTGGAACGAATGGCATTACCCAATTGGAAATCGGCAATGCCGATTGCGGAATTGTGGATCCGATTACCGCTTCTGATTGCATCGCTGCAGTTGACATCTGTGAGAATTTCAGTTTTGCCATTGACCCGAATGGCCAGGGCTTGATAAATGAAATTCCCCCATTGGGCTCACTTGGCAATCCAGATTACTTAGTGGATGGCGTCAACAGCCCGTGGGGTACTGATAACTATGGCTGCCTGCGCGCTAACGAACTGAACAGTACCTGGATGATCATCAATATCTGGCAAGGAGGCATCCTCAACTTTACGTTTGGTGGTATGGGCACACAAGCTGGTTTTTATGATTGGATCATGTATCCCTATGATTCATTGGATGGTTGTCAGGACATCTACAACAATGTACTACCTCCTGTTCGTTGTAATTGGAATATGACTGCAAGTGGCGGTACTGGTTTGCAGAGTGTGATACCTGCTGGCGGCAATGCCGGGAATTTTGAACCTCCGTTGGCTGTGAGTACCGGTGACCAATACATCATTTGTTTTAGTAATTACAGTAGTGCTACCACAACCGTTCCGCTTGACTTCGGTGGTACTGCAGTGGTAGGTTGTTTTCCTCTGATGCTTCCTGTCGAGCTGATTTCATTCAATGCCGACTCAAAAGGTGAATCGGTAGAATTGAACTGGACGACTCTAAGTGAGCAGAACAATGATTACTTCGAAGTACAACATCAAATGACAGATGGCGAATGGAAGACTGTTGGAACCGTTGATGGTAATGGGACTTCAACCAGCATCCTTCATTATTCATTTCTTCATCGCCAACCATTCAATGGCAGTAATTATTATCGTTTGAAACAAGTTGACTTCAATGGTGCCTATGCTCATTCCGAAATTGCGTTTGTATACATAGAAGGAAATGAAATCGTTATTTATCCCAATCCAAATACCGGAAGATTTATTTGCAAAGTACCTGCATTACAAATGAAGATTTATGATGCGCTTGGCCGAGAAGTTGAATTCACACAAACAAGCAATTTTGAGATTGCATTAAATAATCCTGCAAAAGGGATTTACTTTTTGGAGAATCTGTTGAATGATATCAGGAGCAGGGTTATAGTTGAATAGTTTGTTTTACTTACTCAAATACAAATTCCTCTCTGAGTATATCTGCCGGAAGAACGGGTCGCTCAGGTCTTTGATAAAACGAATGCCTTCGCCTGTGCTCTTCATTTCAGGGCCGAGTTCCTTTTTCACTTCAGGGAATTTTTCGTAACTGAACACAGGAATCTTCACTGCGTAGCCATTGCGCTTCGGAGCAAATTTGAAGTCCTTCACTTTCTTCTCACGAAGCATCACCTTGGTAGCATAATTCACATACGGTTCATCATACGCCTTCGCTATGAATGGTACCGTGCGACTTGCCCGCGGATTGGCCTCTATGATGTACACCAAATCATCTTTTATGGCAAACTGAATATTGATAAGGCCAACGGTGTGCAATGCTTTGGCAATGGTCTTGGTGTGTTCTTCTATTTGTGTCATCACAAAATCGCCCAAGTTGTAGGGTGGCAATACAGCAAAAGAATCTCCGCTGTGAATGCCTGCGGGTTCTATGTGCTGCATGATACCGATGATGTAAACATCTTCTCCATCGCATATCGCATCGGCTTCAGCTTCTATGGCACCTTCCAAGAAATGGTCAAGGAGTATTTTGTTGTCTGGCATGTCATACAGGATGTCCACCACATGCTTTTCCAGCTCATCTTCATTGATGACGATTTTCATTTTCTGTCCGCCAAGTACATAGCTGGGGCGCACTAACAATGGAAAGCCCAAATCGCGCGAAACTTCAATGGCCTTCTCTGCACTTTCTACTACACCAAATTTTGGATAAGGAATATTGTTCTCTTTCAACAGCGTAGAAAAACTTCCACGGTCTTCTGCAAGGTCGAGCGATTTGAAATCGGTGCCAATGATTTTAATTCCGTACTTATCTAATTTTTGCGCAAGCTTCAATGCAGTTTGTCCACCCAATTGCACTATGACGCCTTCGGGCTTTTCATGCTGAATGATGTCGTAAATATGCTCCCAAAACACTGGTTCGAAGTAGAGTTTGTCTGCAGTATCGAAGTCCGTTGAAACTGTTTCTGGATTGCAGTTAATCATGATGGTTTCGTAACCACATTCTTTTGCTGCTAGCACTCCATGCACACAACTGTAGTCAAACTCAATTCCCTGGCCAATGCGATTGGGGCCGCTTCCGAGCACTACAATCTTCTTCTTGTTGCTGGCAATGCTTTCGTTTTCTTCTTCGAAAGTGGAGTAGTAGTAAGGTGTCTTCGCTTCAAACTCAGCGGCACACGTGTCCACTAGTTTGTACACACGCTTGATGTTCATCTCCGTGCGTTTCTTATGCACTTCACTTTCCAGACAGCGAAGCAAATGAGCCACTTGTCTGTCAGCATATCCTTTTTGTTTTGCTTCGAACATCAACTCGCGCGGCACATTGTTGATGTTGAATTTCTCCACACGTTTTTCAGTGTGGATCATGTCTTCTATCTGACGAAGAAACCAAGGGTCAATGCGCGTTTTCTCTTGCACCGTCTTGAATGGAATACCGAGCTTCAAAGAATCGTACACCATGAAAAGCCTGTTCCAGCTTGCTTTTTCGAGGCCGTCCATCAGCTTCGCCTGGTCGCGAATTTCTTTTCCATCAGCACCCAATCCGTTGCGTTTTATCTCCAGCGATTGACAAGCTTTTTGCAGAGCCTCCTGAAAACTTCTGCCGATGGCCATCACCTCGCCTACACTTTTCATCTGCAATCCAAGCTCGCGATTGCTGCCCGGAAACTTGTCAAAATTCCACCGTGGAATTTTTACAATCACGTAGTCAAGTGTTGGTTCGAAAAAGGCTGAAGTTGATTTTGTAATTTGATTTTGCAACTCATCCAGGTGATAACCGATAGCAAGTTTGCTGGCAATTTTCGCAATGGGATAACCTGTGGCCTTGCTGGCCAGAGCTGATGAGCGCGACACACGCGGATTGATTTCTATCGCTATGATGTCTTCTTTTTCATCATCACTTACTGCGAATTGTACGTTGCAACCTCCTGCAAAATTCCCGATGGAGCGCATCATCATGATGGCCATGTCGCGCATTTTTTGATAGGTGGTATCACTCAGTGTCATGGCAGGTGCCACAGTAATGCTGTCGCCTGTATGAATACCGATAGGGTCGAAATTTTCAATGGAACAAATGATGACTACGTTGTCGTTGGCATCGCGCAATAGTTCCAACTCAAATTCTTTCCAGCCCATTAAGGCCTTGTCAATCATCACTTCGTGAATGGGTGAAAGATGCAAACCGCGGTCGAGGAGTGTGTCAAATTCCAAGGGGTCGTGAACGATGGCGGCACCGCTTCCTCCAAGTGTATAGGAAGGACGTATGCAAAGCGGAAAACCAAATTCTTGCGCAATTTCTTTGCCTTCAAGAAAGCTTTTTGCAGTTTGTTGTGGAGCCATGGGCACACCAATTTTCCCCATCAGCTTTCTAAATGCTTCACGGTTTTCCGTGACTTCGATGGCCTTGGTATCTACACCAATCATGCGCACACCGAACTCTTCCCAGATGCCCATTTCCTCGCATTTAATAGCAAGATTGAGCGCAGTCTGGCCGCCCATGGTAGGCAGCACAGCATCTATTTTGTGCTTGCCCAGAATGGAAATTACGCTCTCCGTTTCAAGTGGTAGCAGGTAGATATTGTCGGCCACCACCTTGTCAGTCATGATGGTAGCGGGGTTACTATTGATGAGGGTCACTTCTATTCCTTCCTCGCGAAGGGAACGGGCGGCTTGGCTTCCGGCATAATCGAATTCACAAGCTTGACCGATGACTATGGGGCCGGAACCAATGATAAGAACCGACTTGATGGAGTTGTCTTTGGGCATTTTTTTTTTATCTCAGCGGTTTTGTACCACTAAGAGATAAGTAAAATGTCGATGAGTAAGGGGAAAAATTCTGGGACGAAATTAGTTGCTCGCTTTACTTCGCACCGAATAGTTTTTCACTATTCACCCACATGCCGTCCTTCGCCTGCGTTTGCTGATGTTTGACGCGATAAATTTGATATGAAAATCCTTGTCCTTGATAACTACGACAGCTTCACATACAACCTCGTCCACTATGTGGAGCAGGTCTATGAGGATGATGTGAGTGTCTTTCGGAATGATGCGATTTCTATAGAGGCTGTAGCTGCCTTTGATAAGATTCTTTTGTCGCCCGGTCCGGGTTTACCTCGCGAGGCGGGTATTCTTTCAGATGTTATCAAAACGTATGCTTCTTCTAAAAGCATTCTTGGTATTTGTCTCGGGCAGCAGGCTATTGCGGAAGCTTTTGGCGGCTCACTTTCTAATCTTGAAAGAGTGTATCACGGAGTGTCCACAGAGATTGACATTCTGAAGGACGATGTTTTGTTTCATGGAATTCCAAAGCGAATTGCTGTGGGGCGCTATCACTCATGGGTGGTGAATGAACATGATTTGCCAGCATCGCTGGAAGTGATAGCAAAAGATGGCAATGGCGAGATTATGGCCTTGCGACATAAGAGCTATGATGTGCGCGCAGTTCAGTTTCATCCTGAAAGTATACTCACTGAGCATGGTTTGAAGATGATGGAGAATTGGGTGAAGAGTTCGTGAACTACCTCATTATTTCCAATCTGCCAATGGTTGCTATACCATTCAACTCATACCGCACAGTATAAATGCCACTGCTAAAACCTGCCAATGAAAGCAGCGCAATCGCACTATTCATTTTTTCAGAATGAACCACTCTGCCCGTCATGTCAATCAATTGAAGTGTTGCATTGGAGTTTGAAAGTATTGATTGAATGCGCACCATATCATTGGCCGGATTGGGATAGACATTTAGCGAGTTACCGCTTTCGATTTCCAGCACATTGTCCGGACAATCGGCATTGACACCAAAAAAGATAGTGGTGTCAAGTTCACTAGCCGGCAGGTCTATATCTATCAGCAGGGATGAGTTAGTGACATTCAAAATGGAGAGCGCAATAGCAGACAAGTTTATCGGCTCATCTGCACTAAATGAATAACATCCATCAGGCAGACAAAAGACTTGTGTATTGGAACTCTGACCAACAGGAAAAGGAATAACGATAGTTGCAACAGTATCGTTGGCAGCATCTAAAATGGAATAGTACAAAAGTTCTGTTGCGTTGTTTGAGTTGATGCCATCAATGGTTACTTCTATCTCATTTTCATCACAGACAAAAACACTCTCTACTGAAACTTCGGTGCAATAGGTGTCTTCACAGTTCTCAGTAACTAATGTAAGGCATACATAGTAGATGCCGTTTGAAACAAATTGAAAGATGGGCGACACTTCGTTGCTGACATTGCCTTCTGCAAAGTCCCAGAGGAATTCAGCTACGCCATCATAGGTGGAGGTGTTGGTGAATAGTACTTCGCCATTTTCATCCAACGTGTATGTGAATGATGCATCGCAACTGCCGTCACCACATACGTTGTAGTCGAAGGCTGTGTTGAATTCAATTCCACTTGTGCATTCTGTTCCTTCATAATAAACGCCAACGGTTGTTCCTGATTCTGCCACTGTAATATTCACAGATGAAATGGCGGGGAGAGTTTGTCCGTTGATGGTCCAAACCGCCTGCTCATTTGCTGCGATATTGTTCAAACTCAAAACGTAATTGTTGCAACCGATGCTGTCAACTACTAATTCAGTTGGACAAACATCATTGCAATTCACATAGGTGAATAAGGACGTAAGTGTTGTTCCAAGCGGACAATCAGGGCCTGTGTAGTAGGCACTTATTTCATAGTCACCGTCTTCTGGCAACGTGTAAGTGAAATCAATGGTGGTGCTCAGGGTATCGCCATCTACTGTCCAAATGGCTCCCAGTTGAGGATAGTCCACGTCTATGATAAATTGATAATCGTTGCAGAGATTTTCTACTACAATAATTTCAGTGGGACACACGGCATCGCATGCCTCATAGTCCAATATTGTTTGAAGTGATATACCTCCGCTGCAATCACTGCCATCGTAATATGCTGTAATGATATAGGCGCCTGATGCTGGCAGCAAAAACCCAAGGTTGTTGCCAGAGAATTCTTGACCATTGATGTCCCATGAAATATTTTCCCCTTCGCTTACATTGAGTGAAAGTTGGTACGTATTGCAACCCAATTCTACCACAATAATTTCTTCCGGACAACCAACGCTGCATTCTTCAAACGTGAGCACTGTGTTCAAGTCAACACCAAATGAGCATTGCGCGCTAGTGTAATTCATTGCAACAGCAACATCGCTTTGATTGGGCAATGTGTAATAGATAACACCGCCCAAAAATTCTGCACCTGCAATGCTCCAGCTGGATACTGCGCCTTCTTCTGCAATGTCGGTGGTCAATTCATACACATTGCAACCAAGGTTGGTGGCTACAATATTTTGTGGACAAGCAATGGCGCAGTCATCCCAACTAAGCGTTGTACTCAAGTTGATCGGATTTGGGCAACTCGGATTGGTAACAACAACAGTCACGTTGTAAGGCACATCGTCCGCAAGTTCGTAGGTGATTTCACTGCCTGTGAATACTTCACCATTGATGGTCCACGTGGCCTGCATATTCGCTGTCACATTGGAGAATGAAAGTTCATACACGTTGCAATCCGTTTGTTGTGAGGTAATAGCACCGGGGCATACCGCACCACAATCATCGTAAGTAATCACTGAGTTGAGTGCTACACCATCAGGGCAATTATCTCCAGTGTACACCACACTTATGTTCACCGTATTGGGGAATGGAATGGTGTAGTTGACAGTAGGAGTGGAGTAGAGGCTGCCGCTCACATTCCATGCATAGGTGGCACCGGGTATGGAGCCTTCTACTGCAAGCGTGTACAAGAAACAGCCAGCGTTAGAAAC
Source organism: Flavobacteriales bacterium (assembly GCA_031414655.1). GTDB lineage: Bacteria > Bacteroidota > Bacteroidia > Flavobacteriales_D > Sanyastnellaceae > JANNVZ01. The sequence goes on along the minus strand of JANNVZ010000002.1, from coordinate 203,529 downwards.
CGTAATCACAGTCGGACAGACTTCTTCAAAACAACCTGCGTAGTCCAATTCCACGCACTCAGTAACACCTTCCGCACAATAAGCATTTGTATAAGTAGCACACACGTTGTAGACTTCATTTATTGGCGCATAAGAGTGTATTTGTGCAACACCACCATTCGTTACTAAACCATCATTCCAATCGTAACTCACATTGGTGGAAGGTGTATTTACATCACCAAACTGAAGCAGCGCTTCACCACAATCGCTAGAGATGATTTGCAATATTTCAGGACAATCGCTGCAACCTAACACAGCTATCTCTTCGCATATCTGAGTGCCGCTTGGACATAGCTCGCTTTGGTAGGCCACACACAACTCATAGATGCCGGGCGCTGCGTAGTAATAGTCAGTTTCTTCAGATAAAATAAAATCGTCTTCGCCACCCAATGGAAACCAAGCGATGCTGGCACCCACTTCAGCATCCTGAAGTGCGAAATGATAATTGCCACAGCTTTCTGCTTCCAAAATGGTGACGCTGATGTTGCCCGGACATATTTCGCCATTGGTAAAGCCTGCAATGACAACGTTCTGACATTCGGTATCAATACATCCTACTTGCCCGTCTTGTGTGGCCACTATGTTGAGGCACGCATTGTAAGTTCCGTTTGTTGCGTATTGATAAATAGGATTTTCAGGGCCAGGCTGCGTGTCGCCTGCGAATTCCCAACCGTAAGTTATTCCATTTCCGGCATGGGTGCTAGTGCTTTGAAATTGAACGAGGCCGGGCGTTATGGTTTCTTCCCATGTGAAAGAAGCGTTACAATCAATGACCAATGGTTGCGTGTTGAATTCATACAAGAAGATGAGCTCGCCAAAAACCACTTCGTTAGTGGGGAAAATATTATCGCCATTCTGCTGCACTCCTGCCAGAAATGCACCGCCCATCAGTGGAACATCGCCCGTGAAGAGCAATGTGTAGTCTCCATCATCCAAACACACCGTGGTGGAACTGAAGAAGGTGAATGCATTGAATATGGCGTTGCCTTCATACAAGGTATCGCCATTGATGTCAGTGAGTACCCAATCAACCGCAGTTGGGCCACCTTCGGCTACGTCAGAGAATATCTGTACACTATAGTTTTCGCATTGTGCTAATGCATTTATTCCAAAAAGAGAGGCAGCGACCAACAGGAACAAGCGGAGAATTTTAATCATATGAAGGAGTCAGGTAATTGTTGAAATTGTTAACGGTTCGCGAAGGTATGACAGCCCCTATTGCAATACCTCACTATACCTTCGGCCCACATATTTTGAACAAGGAATGAAGTATTACAACAACATACTAGAGACTATTGGCAACACGCCCATGGTGAAGCTCAATAGCATCACCAAAGACCTACCGGCACTGGTGCTGGCCAAGGTGGAAACCACCAACCCCGGCAACAGCATAAAGGATCGCATGGCTTTGAAGATGATTGAAGATGCGGAGAAAAATGGAAGTTTAAAACCCGGCTACACCATCATAGAAGGTACCAGCGGGAACACCGGAATGGGCCTTGCTATTGCCGCAGTTATCAAAGGATACAAATGCATTTTTACCTCTACGGACAAACAATCTAAGGAAAAATTTGATGCGTTGCGCGCGTTTGGAGCAGAAGTAATTGTGTGTCCTACCAACGTGGATCCAGAAGATCCACGCAGTTATTACAGTGTTTCATCAAGGCTTGTAAATGAAGTTCCCAACTCGTGGAAGGCGAATCAATACGACAACCCCAGCAATGCCCAAGCACATTATGAAAGCACTGGCCCAGAGATTTGGGAACAGACCGATGGAAAGATTACGCACCTTGTGGTAGGTGTAGGAACAGGCGGCACCATTAGCGGAGTTGCGAAGTACTTGAAAGAAAAGAATCCGAATGTGCAGATACTCGGCATAGATACCTACGGCTCCGTTTTTAAGAAATTGAAAGAAACGGGCATCTTCGATAAGAATGAAATTTACCCTTACATCACAGAAGGAATAGGCGAGGACTTTGTGCCAGAAAATGTGAACCTCGACCTGATAGATTATTTCGAAAAAGTAACAGACAAAGATGCTGCATTGATGACTAGGCGCATCTCACGTGAGGAAGGAATATTTGTAGGCAACAGCGCAGGAAGTGCCATGGCTGGACTAATGCAGATGAAAGATCGTTTCAAAAAAGGCGATGTGGTGGTGGTCATATTTCATGATCATGGCACGCGTTACTTAGGCAAAATGTTCAACGATGAATGGATGCGCGACCGCGGATTTTTAGTAGATGAAAAGAAAACCGTACGCGACCTCATTAAAGATCACATAGACCAACCCATGGTGACCATTGGCTCAGGCGAGCTGGTGAGCCACGCCATAGCGAAGATGAAGAAGTTCAACATCTCGCAAATACCGGTGCTGAAAGATGGAGTCTTCGCAGGCTCGGTAGATGAAAGCAGATTGTTCCAATTGCTAACAGAAGACACCAAAGCGATGGACAGAAAAATAGAAGAGATAATGGGCGCACCCTTTCCTGTGGTGAAAGAAAGCGATAGCATAGAAAGTGTTTCGAAACGCATCAACCGCGACACTCCCGCGGTGCTAGTGAAGCTAGAGAACGGCAAGCATCACATAGTGACGAAGTATGATGTGATAGAGGGGATAGGGTAATTTGAGAATGGGGTAATTTGCCACCTAATGGTCACAATGTGAATAATTTGAGAATGGGGAACGCCCTAATCCATCAAAGCTTTCGCTTTTCTCCCCCATCGATTAAGTATGTGTCAAAACTCGAGCGAGACTGCGTCTCGTTTGAGCCATGCGCTCCCGATGGGACGACTTGGCAAAAGTCATCCATACTGAAAATCTTCATAAATCAAATATTGCTTCTAAGGCATTTCGGAATTTGCAACGCTCACTTAAGTCGAGTCAAATGTAAATTGAAGCAGCAGTGCCAAGTTGTCCCATCGGGAGCGCTTGAGCACACAAAATGCAATCGCGCTTAGTTGGTGTTGAATTGATGCTATCAAATCTTCGGTCTGATACGGTCAGAAATAAATAATTGCCAATTCTCATAGCGTTTACAAGCCTCCATCAAAAAAGGGAAAATAACATTTCTGAAATAAAGCCATCTAGTCCAAGAATATTATCCTGTCGGGCTTACCCATTATAGTCTGTCAGAATTTGGAACATTATGTCGAATGATTGCTACTTAAACACCTTGTAGTGTTTTCTAGGAGGATAGTACACCTTACCTATAGTGCCATCAGGTTTACGATACCGAGCACATTTATAGGCAAACCCGGCCATCAATCCATTAACAAATAGTTTATCCGCAGAGCCAATTTCAAGCAATGAAGACTCAGTGAACTCATCTAAAATTTTCCCATACCAATTCAAGACTTGTATAAACTCACCTGAATCTCGCAAACCTTTATATCTGAGTGTGCTGTTCAGAAAATAAAACAACATTGCGGATAGAAATGTAACGGCCAGCCAATTCCCAAATAGGATCATACTAATCATCTGATAAAATAGAATCAAACTTAAAAACATCAAGAGAATTAGGACTCTCGAATTATCAATTCTGTGAGCTGATATTTTATTACCGTCCATACTTTTCGACAAATTGAAAATTACCTTCTACTCCAACGATGGCCCTAGCAGAGGCGCCAAGATCATATCCCCCATCACTCAAATATGCGTCAAACCTCGAGCAAGACTGTGTCTTGTTTGAGCCAGGCGCCAAGTCTACGACTTGGCAAAAGTCATCATAACTGAAACGCTTCATAAATCAAATATTGCTTCTATGGCATTGCGGAATTTGTAACGCTCACTTAAGTCGAGTCAAATGTAAATTGAAGCAGCAGTGCCAAGTTGTCCCATCGGGAGCACTTGCGCACACAAAATGCAATCGCGCCTAGTGGGTGTTGAATTGAGGGTGTCAAATCTTCAGTCTGATGCAGTCAGAAATAAATAATTACCAATTCTCATAGCGTTTACAAGCCTTACAGAGCGTGTGAACAAAAAAAAGTCTTTCAGTCTTTTGTTAGGAGAAACGAGCAATTACATTTGCCGCGCTTTTCAGGCAGGAAATAAGGCATGACAAACACTTTAAACACCACAAAAGACAAGGCTTTCAGAGCTTTTGTTCCGTACTTTTTTTCGTTGGTGTGCCTGTTGTCTTCTTCTTTCATGGTCGCTTCTGATAATGTGGAAGGAGCGCCTGCCAAAAAATTCAATGCTGGAGAGATGATTACGCATCACATTTCTGATGCTCATTCTATCCACTTCTTCGGGCAAGTTTCTATTCCGCTGCCTTGCATTGTAAAAACAGAAAAGGGTTTCGACTTCTTCATGAGTTCTGTTTTTAACGATGACCACCACGAGCCTTCAAAAACGTATCACAGTGAAAGCACAGGCAATACCTACGCTCTTCATCACGAGAAAATCTACGTTATAGAAGCAGGTGGCCATCAACTGCCGGTGATGCATCACAACAGTATACGTGATGTTGAATTGAATGCTGAAGGAGTTGAAGTAGATCCAAGTCACATTGCAGCACCTCAAGAAGTGGAAGCCAATCATGAGTTTCATGGAATACCTGTTACCGATTTTTCCATCACCAAATCGGTTTTTGGAATGTTGATGATACTTGGGTTAGTCGTTTTCCTCTTTACACGAGTTGCCAAGGCATATCAAAGAAGAAAAGGTCAGGCTCCTAAGGGAATGCAGAATTTGCTTGAGGTATTTGTCCTTTTTATTAAGGATGAAGTCGCAATACCGGCACTTGGGAAAAAGAAAACAGCAAGGTACCTGCCATTCCTTCTTTCCATGTTTTTCTTTATCTGGTGTTGTAATCTGCTAGGTCTCATTCCATTCTTGGGTGGTTTCAACATTACTGGCACACTCAGCATCACCATGGTGATGGCTGCAATGGTTTTCATTATCACTACCATCAGTGGCAATGCACATTACTGGGGTCACATTGTTTGGCCTCCGGGCGTGCCGTTTGCCGTTAAGCTTATTCTTGTTCCTATCGAGATAGCCAGTGTACTTATCAAGCCAACGGTATTGATGATACGACTAACGGCAAATATCAATGCCGGTCACATTGTGATATTGGCATTGACCTCCCTCATTTTCATCTTTGGTGAAAAGAGTGCAGGTGCAGGTTTGGGTGTGGGCATAGCCTCCACATTGTTTATGGTATTCATGTTCTTTATTGAACTGTTGGTAGCGTTCCTTCAGGCGTATGTGTTCACGCTGCTGGCCGCCCTTTACTTTGGAGATGCGACACAGGAGCATCACCTAGAAGAAGCACATTAAAAAAAGCAAATTTTTAAACCCACATAGAAATGGAATTAATGACAGTTTTATTGCAAGCTCAGGAAGTAGTAGCTAACAAAGGTCTTGCAGGCATCGGAGCCGGTCTTGCCGCAATAGGTGCAGGTATCGGAGTAGGTCTTATAGGCGGTCACGCCTTGGAAGCTATGGCCCGCCAGCCTGAAAGCATGGGCGACCTTCGTGCTAACATGATTGTTGCTGCTGCACTTGTAGAAGGAGTTGCTCTGTTCGCAGTTATCATCTGCCTTCTTGTTGCGCTTTAAATCGCAACAACCGAAGCAGAACATTCTGCGCAAACGAGAATCATTTCTCATCATTTAAATAAATAAGGAAATGGGAGCATTATTAAGTGTAAGCTGGGGTACCGTGTTTTGGGCTACGTGCGCATTTCTCATCGTACTCTTCATACTGAAGAAGTACGCATGGGGACCTATTCTGAAGTCGCTCGATGAGCGTTCTCAAAGTATTGAGAATGCCCTGGGCGAAGCAGAAAAAGCACGCAAGGAAATAGGCAACCTGAAAGCGGGCAATGAGCAATTGTTGCGCGATGCGCGCGATGAACGCGATCGCATTGTACGCGATGCAAAAGAGGTAGCTGAAAAAGTGAAGGCTGACATTGAAGCCAAAGCCCGCGAAAGCGCAGATCGCATGATTGCAACTGCTCGTGTGGAAATTGACAATCAGAAAAAGGCGGCTATCACCGATTTGAAAAATCAGGTGGCTACACTCAGCGTTGGCATCGCAGAAAAACTCGTAAGAGAAAAACTGACCGATGTAGACAAACAGAACGCCCTTAATCAGGCACTCACAGCTGAAATAAACGCTAACTAAGCAATGAAAGGAATCAAGATTTCATCGCGTTATGCAAAGTCATTGATGATACTTGCTATGGAAAAAGGCGAGTTGGATGCAGTGTATGCTGATATGAAGTTGATTGATGAAACGATTGACTCCAGTCGCGAATTTTCAAATTTGCTGAACAGTCCAATAGTAAAGCCTGATACCAAAGTGGCTATCCTGAACAAAGTGTTCGTTGGCCAAATCGGACAGATAACGCATGGCTTCATCAAGTTGCTTACTGAGAAAGGGCGTGAAGGCTATCTGGCAGAAGTTGCTCAGTCGTTTGTAGACCAAGTGAAGGTTCATAAGCACATAGTGACAGCGGAAGTCATTACTGCTATCAGTATGGACGAAAACACACGCCAGAATATACTTCGAATTGCCCAAAACATGAAAGGCGGTGAGATTGACCTTACCGAAAAAGTGGACAATAATCTTATTGGCGGTTTTGTGCTCAGAGTGGGCGACAAAATGATCGATACCAGTATTGCAGGAAAAATACGTGACCTCAAGCGCGAGTTTGACGACAATCCATACATACCAGAACTCTAAGTAAGTGCTTAGACAATAACGAGTTGACTTCTTCTTTTAAAGGAAGATAAAAACACTTAAAAAAATGGCAGAAATAAAATCAGCAGAAATTTCAAACATTCTGCGCGAGCAATTGGCCGGTTTCAAAACCGAAGCTGAATTGCAGGAAGTAGGAACCATCCTTCAGGTAGGCGATGGCATTGCCCGCATTTATGGTCTTAACAATGTTCAAAGCGGTGAGTTGATTGAGTTCGACAACGGAGTTCGTGGTATCGCATTGAACCTTGAAGAAGATAACGTGGGCGCTGTATTGCTTGGTCCAAGTGGCGACCTCAAGGAAGGTAGCAGCGTGAAGCGCACAAAGCGCATTGCATCCATCAACGTAGGCGAAGGAATGCTTGGCCGTGTTGTAAATACCCTAGGAGAAACCATAGACGGAAAAGGCCCTGTAACGGGTGAGACATACGAAATGCCTATAGAGCGCAAAGCTCCGGGTGTTATCTACCGTCAGCCAGTAAATGAGCCACTGCAAACAGGTATCAAAGCAATTGATGCAATGATTCCGATTGGCCGCGGTCAGCGCGAGTTGATCATCGGTGACCGTCAAACAGGCAAGACCACAGTTGCCATTGACACCATCATCAATCAAAAAGAATTTTACGACAAAGGTCAACCTGTTTATTGCATCTATGTAGCCATAGGACAAAAAGGTTCCACCATTGCTTCTACAGTAAAAACGCTGGAAGAAAATGGTGCAATGGCATATACAGTGGTTGTAGCAGCTACAGCTTCTGACCCAGCGCCACTTCAGTTCTACGCGCCATTCGCAGGTTGCGCTATCGGAGAATTTTTCCGCGACACGGGTCGTCCTGCCTTGATTGTGTATGATGACTTGTCGAAGCAAGCAGTAGCCTATCGCGAAGTATCACTTCTTCTGCGCAGACCTCCCGGACGTGAGGCCTACCCAGGTGATGTATTCTATTTGCACAGTCGTCTTTTGGAAAGAGCAGCAAAAGTGAATGCTACACAACGTGTGGCGGAAACAATGAATGACCTTCCTGAGTCGTTGAAAAAGATTGTGAAAGGTGGTGGTTCTTTGACAGCACTTCCTATCATCGAAACACAAGCTGGTGACGTTTCGGCCTATATACCTACCAACGTAATTTCGATTACTGATGGACAGATATTTCTTGAAACCAACTTGTTCAACAGCGGTGTACGTCCTGCCATCAACGTAGGTATTTCGGTATCGCGTGTTGGAGGTAATGCTCAAATCAAGTCAATGAAAAAAGTGGCGGGTACATTGAAGCTCGACCAAGCACAATACCGCGAATTGGAAGCGTTTTCTAAATTCGGATCGGACTTAGATGATGCTACCAAATTTGTACTTGAAAAAGGAAAACGCAACGTGGAGATTTTGAAGCAAAATTCAAACTCACCAATGACGGTAGAAAAGCAAATTGCTATTCTTTACTGCGGAACGAAAGGTCTTCTTTCAAACGTTCCTGTAACTGAAGTGCGTGCTTTCCAAGATGAATACCTGCAGTACATGGAGTCTAAACACAAGGACACCTTGAATGCTTTGGCCGCAGGAAAACTGGACGATACCATTACCAGCGTGCTTGAAAAAGTAGCAAAAGATTTGTCAGCGAGATATAACTAATAGTACAAAGTATTAAGCAGTGAGTATGGAGTTTGGAAGAACCCATATCTCGATACTCAACTACCCAATACTCAATACCAACGAATGGCCAACCTCAAAGAAATACGCACACGAATAGTTTCAGTAAACAGCACCATGCAGATAACTTCTGCCATGAAGATGGTGAGTGCTGCAAAACTGAAGCGCGCGCAAGATGCCATTACTCGAATGAGACCTTATGCCAACAAGCTACAGGATATACTGAGCAATGTGAGTGGCAATCTTGATTCAGGGGCAGGAGCATTCGGCAAGCAGCGTGATGTAAAAAACATATTGGTAGTCGCAATAACCAGCAACCGTGGTTTGTGTGGTGGTTTCAACAACAATGTGATAAAGGAAATTCGTATTGCAATGCGCAATGACTTTGGTAATGCCAATGTGAAAATTCTTTCGCTTGGTAAAAAGGCGTCAGACATCTACAAGCGTTCTGAGAACTTCTACAACCAAGGTTTTGGAGAAACACCCTATTCTATTTTTGATCAACTGACTTTCGAAAATGCTTCAGGAATTGCGGACGAAATCATGAAGCAATTTGCGGCAGGCAAGTTTGATAAAGTGGTACTTGTTTACAACAAATTCAAGAATGCCGCAGTGCAGATTTTGATGCGCGAAGATTACCTGCCTATCACACCGCCAACGAGCGAAGGGAAGAGCGCAAACACTGATTACATCTTCGAACCGCAGAAAGAGCAAATCATAGAAGAACTGATTCCGCGTTCATTGAAAGTTCAACTTTTCAAAGCACTGTTGGATAGTATGGCTGCAGAGCACGGAGCTCGAATGACTGCCATGCACAAAGCCACCGACAATGCAGGAGACATGGTGAAGGAACTAAAATTGAACTACAACAAAGCCCGCCAGGCAGCCATTACAGGAGAGATTCTGGAAATAGTTGCTGGTTCAGAGGCATTGAATGGATAAAATATATTCTCAAATGAATTTGAAAACCCTTGCTTGTGAGCAAGGGTTTTTTGTTGCCGTTTGTAGAGGTCATTTATAAACCTTCACACGTTTTTTCTCTCCCAACTCTCTTGTTTCTGCAACTCCACAAGGAAATACAACACCCTCCATCTCCCTGCGCATCTTAGCATCTGAGTCAATTTTTTTGATTTCTTCTTCAATTATTAGAAGCTCTTGCTGATGGCGGGTATCGTCATTCAGCATTTGGTAGTAGTCTGAAAGCATCTTCTTCAAGTCATCTTCGAATCTTCTGGGGTGGTCGTCAAAAAACAAAGGGCGGCTTGCACCTTGCAAGCCGCCCTTTGAAATGTTTTTGTTTCAGACTAGTGCTGAATATTCAATGGCAAAACCTCTATATGATTTTCGCCCACCACACGCACGAAGTAACAACCTGATGCGATAGATGAAATATCAATTGGTTGATTGCTGAAATTGTTTGACACAATCATTCTGCCGGTGGCATCCAAAATTTCGATGCGCGAAATTTTTTCTTTTGAAGCAGAAGTAAACTGAATGAATTCGCTCGCTGGGTTTGGGTACAAAGTCCAGTTGGACCCTGATAGTTCATTCACGTTGTCTTCGCAGTCCACGTTGACGCCAATGCTCATGTTTTGCAAAACTGAACCTTGCAGATATTCAAGTGTGCTAAGGTCCACACCATTCATTGACGCTACAACAGTTATCATATCCAATAATGAAGGCCCATCAGTAGAAAGTTCCAATTCGTAGCAGCCATCAGGCAAACAGAATTCACCGGTGTAAGCAAAGCCATCTGGTATTGTCAATACCCAGTCTTCAATACTGATGTCGTTAAGTTGCAAATTGAAGTTTACGATGTCATAAAGGTCATCCAAATTCTCTCCCATTATGGATATGGTTACCACATTCGATTCGCATCCACCGGGTAAAGACGACACCACTATTGTTTCGCAATGTGTATCGGTGCATTCTCCATTGGTGATGGTGAGGCAAACGATGTACGTTCCGTTTTCTTCGTACCACACATTACCCCCAAATCCATCGCTTCCGGTTTCATTGCCATAACTCCAACTCCAGGTGGCAGTGCCGTCATAGGCAGAAGTGTTTTGGAATTCGATGTGGCCAGCTGTGTTGGTGTATATTGGTTCGAACATGGCTTCGCAATCTTCGCTTACATTGCTGCAATCTGAGTTGATACCGAATATCAATTCTACAAGATTGTCGTTGATCACATTCACTTCTTGTATAATGCTCTCACCTGCTGACTGAATGAAGATGTCGAAGAATGGCGCTGTAACACCCATTCCTTCTACAATCAAAGTGTAGCAACCATCTTCGAAACACATGGCCTCATCGTAATATGGATCGTTGGCAGAGTATTGTGCAACCCCTTGGTCGATGGTTTCTCCATCGGCATCTTCTATCCACCAGTATGCGGTATTTGGCCCGCCTTCGCCCACGTAGCTATCCAGACCAATTGTAAACTCCGTGCAGGTGTTCTCACATTCTTCAACTATGATGGTGATGACTTCTTGCCAACCAGGGCAATCGTTGTTTGAGAACACACAATTAACAATATAAGTGCCCGGTTCGTTGTATTGATGAGTGATGTAGTGTCCGCCTTCTGCACTTGTGCCATCGCCAAAATACCAGATGAATTCTTCGCCTTCCACAAAACTGCCAGCTTCAAAAAGCATTAAGCCACACTCCTCGCCTGTGCTGCTCCACATATCTACATCACATGGATTCTCTTCGCATGCATTGGCTTCTAGGGTGAATAGGAGAACAATACTTGAAGCACATCCCTCGCCATAATTTGCAATAGTGACTGTTACGATATAGACTCCATCTACTTCGTACTGATGGTTGGCTATAGTGTTTAAATCATCGGTGATGGTGCCATCACCAAAATCCCAAATGATATTGGCCATATCACTTTCGGCACCTGCTTCGAAATGCCAAAGACCACAATCGTTCATAGGCCAACCCCATATGTAAGACGGGCAACCCTCGCCATTCTGGCCACAAGCTTCTACCACCAACTCGGTACATATTTCAAAACCTCCGGGGCAAGATTCTGTTGTGCCTTCTGCACACACTTCATACACACCTGGGTTCATGTACATGTGCAAAAATGGATTCATGCCATATCCTTCATTGTCACCAAAATTCCAAAGAATGTCTCCGTATTCGCTGCCACTCCAGTTGTTCACTGAGAAGGAGAATTGATGACAATTAATTTCTTCGCTGATGATGATTTCATTTGGACAAACTTGGTCTCCAGCATAGACGGTAATGCATGCTTCTTGCACACCGCACTCTTCAGTTTCATACCAAATGCAAACGGTGTATTCACCAGCTTCTTGATACACATGGTCAGTTACCCAAGTGGCCTCCAGCACGGGAGAACCATCACCAAAATTCCAATGCATAGGCAGTGCTTCTGGTGTGCCAAAAGCTGTAAAGGTGAAACTGAAGTCTTCTGTTTGTTCAGCTTCTAACTCAAGATTGCATTCGGGCTGAATACAGTCAACGATTATGGTTTCACAAACGGTGTATGGCTCACAGTTAGGAGCTGTTCTGGTGACGCATAACTCGTAAGTTCCATCTTCTTGATACACATGTGTATCAAATGCACCCGCGAAATAAATAGGAGTTCCATCGCCCCAGCTCACTTGATAGGTGTAATCCTCTGACGCTTCTGGTGCGTTGTACAAGTGATAGTACATACATGCTAATTGTTGGAGTGTGAAGTTCCATTCGCACGGGTCTTCGCATGGCTCCACTTCAACCACAGTTGTCAACTGCACTCCTTCGCAGTTGTTGTTAGTGACGTAAGCAGTAATGGTATAAGTTCCTGCTGAATTGTATTGATGCTGCACAAAGTGTCCGCCTGATTGCGAGGTTCCATCACCAAAATACCAAGTCACTAATTCTCCTTCCACAAAACTTCCTGCTTCAAAATTCATGACAGCGCAGTTATCGCCTGCGCCACTCCATATTTCTGTTGGGCATTCATCATCGCCACAATTGAAATTCATTTCCAGACAAATTTGACTGCATCCTGCTTCTTCCATGCCACCTGAGAATGCACATATATAGCCGGGACCTTCATCTATCTCAACCGTAATCCAGTTCACATTGGTTGATATTGATACTCCGTTATATACCCAGTTGATGGGTGAAGATTCCGGCCAATTAGCCACATAGAATGAGATAAGACCATCGGGGCAGTTGTAATTATATTCAATCACAGAAGGGCAATCATTGCAACTTTCAACGACTATTGTAGTGCACAATTCCACACCATTAGGACAAGCTGGGCTGGTATAGAAAGCGCAAACGTTGTATTCGCCAGGTTCGGCATAGGTGTGGGAGAAAAAATGGCCTCCTTCCACTGCACCTGTTTCATCACCGGGATACCATGTCACTTCTTCACCTTCCACAAAACTGCCTATTTCGAAATTCATAACCCCGCAGTCTTCGCCTGCCCCACTCCATATTTCTGTTGGGCAATTATCTTCTTCCTCACAGTTTACAATTACGGTAAAGACTACCGTGGTTTGATTAGGACAATTTGGGCCGCTGTAAAGAGCAACGACTATGTAAGTTCCGTTTTCTGCGTAAGTATGATCTGCAGTAATGGAAGATATTTCTCCTCCGCCATCTCCAAATTGCCAGATGACGTTGCCTGTATCCACTCCATTTATATGAAATATATAGCTATCGCAATCAATTTGATCAGCTACAATATTTTCGGGACAAGCGCCTCCACATTCTTCAACAACTATTATGGTAAACAATTCAACGCCATCAGGACATGCTGGACTGGTGTAGAAAGCATAAACATTGTATTCGCCTGGTTCTGCATAAGTGTGTGAGAAGAAATGGCCGCCTTCCACAGCGCCTGTTTCATCACCCGGATACCAAGTCACTGCTTCGCCTAACACAAAACTGCCTATTTCGAAGTTCATGACTCCGCAGTCTTCGCCTGCGCCACTCGCTATTTCGTCTGGACAGTTTGTTTCATTTTCGAAAAGAACCTCAAGCGAGACACAATAGCTATCGCTGCAAACAAGTATTTCTCCATCAAAAACACCGATATAGAGGCAGACTTCATAGGTGCCAGCCACCTCGTAGGTGTGCACAGGCATGGTCCCGTCAGATATAGATCCATCTCCGAACTCCCAAAGAAACTGCGTGTTTTCCTGATCAACAGGAACACTTGAATTATTGAAAGAAACAAATCCGTTCTCGCCAGCAACCGCTGTGAAATAGGCTTCACACTGACTGAAACAACAGGTAGAGAAGGAGATAAGAAAAACTAGGCTTAGTATAAAATTTTTCATTTCGTTGATTTAGTATAGATATGGTGCTAAGACTTTGATTGTTAAAGTTAAGGTTGCACACCCAACCTTTTTTTCTTAAATAAATCGCTTATCTACCTCCATCACATGACCGCACTTTTTGCATGTGCGCAATTCTTCTGATGAATAGAAATCTTTGAATCTTGGGAGGAAATCTTTTTCCACATCGAGCAATACAAATTTGTATTCGTGCAACATGTTGTTGCAATTCTCGCAATACCACTGAAGGCCGTCTATCATATCGCGGTCAGCGCGTTTGCATTCTATAACAAGACCTACCGTGTTGGGCCCTCTGCGTGGCTGGTGCGGTGTGTTAGCTGGTAACAAAAACATTTCGCCCTCTTTGATCGGAATGGTAATGGCTTTGCCATTTTCCTGAATGCCCACTTCAATATCGCCTTCTATTTGCAAGAAGAGCTCTTCCGTTTCGTTGAAGTGATAATCTTTGCGGGCGTTAGGACCGCCAACGATCATAACCAAATAGTCGCCTGCATCCTTGTATAGATTCTTATTGCCTACCGGTGGTTTCAGCAAATCACGGTTTTCCTTAATCCAGGCGTTGAGGTTGAATGGGCGGGTTATCATTTTTGACTTGTTGATTTATTGAATTGTTGATTTGCAGATTTATTCGTTTAATGAAGGCTCTTGTTGCTATTTAAAATATCCATTCATTTTATGCCTTGCGCTACGCTATATTTCTAGTTCCTGCAATGGCAAAAAGCAGTTCTGGCTCTTCTTCGAAAACGGTTCCAATCACAATCAAATCAGCACCCGCTTCATAAGCACTTGTGGCTTGGTGCTCATCTCGGATACCGCCACCTACTATCAGTGGCGCGCGCACGCATTCACTTACCGCACGAATCATTTTGTATGAAACTGGTTTTTCGGCTCCACTGCCTCCATCGAGGTACATGCATTTTAGGCCGAGCATTTCGCCTGCAAGAGCAGTCGCAGCGGCTATTTCGGGTTTGTTGTGCGGTATGGGCAACGTTTGGCTGATGTATGAGGCCGTTGTTGGTTTGCCGCAGTCTACCAGCATGTACCCAGTTGGAATAATTTCTAAATTGGTTTGTTTAAGAATGGGAGCCGCAGCAACATGATGGCCAATGAGCAACTCTGCATTGCGCCCGGATATTAGAGAAAGAAAGAGAATAGCATCTGCTTCGTTGCTTATCTGCGAAGGGCTTCCTGGAAAAAGAATGACTGGAACTTTGGCAAGTTTTTTCACCTCGCGAAGACACTGATGAAAATTATCTTCTACTAAAAGGCTGCCACCTACAAGTATGAAATCCACCTTGCTGTGTTCTATGAGCGACATCATGTTAAGCAATTGTCTTTCATCCTTCAGCTTGTCAGGATCGAGCAACACTGCCAATGATTTTTGACCCAGTGATTTGTTTTGAATAAGTTGGGAAAGGAAGGTGTTCACAAGGTCAAATGTAACAAAGCAGTGAGACTGTAGGAAGTATCAAAATCCAATCGTTATACGACTTTCAATTTGGCAAACTTCATCAGTAATTGCTTTTGGCCTGCTGTGGGGAAGAAGATCGTCACCTTCGAATCAGTGCCTGTTCCTTCTATCGTCAGCACTTTTCCTTTTCCGAATTTCTCGTGCATCACATCCGTGCCTTCAAAAAGTTGGTCAGGCGTGGCCCAATCTCCATCGTTCAAAACGGTATTGCCTGATGCGGCATTTACCTTCTTGAAGTTTTTGGGTGGCGCTAGCGGTGTAGGCCGGGGTTCATTTGAAATACCTCTTCGTGCCGTTGGCAGCGTGATAGTGGCAGGCGATGAGGTACGTTTTACAAATCGATTTTCACCTCCTGTAAATCCTCCACGGGCCTCATTAAAATCTACAACACGGCTTGGTTGACTTTTCTCTAGCATGGGTAATTCCAAATGTTGTTCATCTATTTCTTCTATAAAACGTGATGGCTCGCAGTATTGCAATTGCCCCCAACGATAGCGAGTGACTGCATAACTAAGTGTTGCCTTTTTCTCAGCACGTGTCAGTGCTACATAAAAAAGTCTGCGTTCTTCTTCCATTTCCTCGCGCGAGTTCAACGAGAGTTGAGAGGGAAAAAGATTCTCTTCCATACCCACAATGTTCACATAAGGAAATTCCAATCCTTTGGCACCGTGTATGGTCATTAGGCTGACAGTAGGAACATCTTCTCCTTTGTTGTTGTCCACATCCGTAAGCAGCGCAACGTCCAGCAGGAAGTCGCTCAGCACATTTGTTTTTTCGGGATTCTCTTCATCCACTGTGTCACTGAATTCTTTCATGGCATTCAGAAGTTCTTGCACGTTTTCATACCGCGAAACTCCCTCGGGTGTGCGGTCGCTGTAGAGTTCTTTCAGCAAGCCTGTTTCGCTGGCTATGTGATGGCCCATGTCATAGGCATTCTTCACTTCGAGCGCCACCTGAAAACTTTTTATGAGGGTAACAAACTCCATCACTTTAGAGAGCGTTGCTCCCGTCAAACCAACTTCGCCAGCGCGAGGTATCATGTCCCAAATACTGATTTCTTTTTCTGCAGCGCCTACCACCAACTTCTGAATAGTAGTGTCACCAATGCCTCTTCGCGGATAATTGATAACACGCTTCAAACTTTCTTCATCATTCGGATTGCATGAAAGACGGAAGTATGCCAGCAAATCTTTTACTTCCTTGCGCTGATAGAAACTGAGGCCACCATAAATTTTGTAATGAATATTCAGTTTGCGCAGTGCTTCTTCAAACGATCGGCTTTGAGCATTGGTGCGGTACAGAATCGCAAAATCACTTGCCTTTGCGCCTTCCTCATGTGTGATGGAAAAAATTTGATTCGCAACAAAACTGCCTTCCTCATTATCCGTCATGGAGCGCACTACTTTTATTCTATCTCCTTGTGCATTGTCGGTCCAGACGTCCTTTTTTATTTGCTCTTTGTTGTTAGCAATGATGCTGTTAGCCGCATGCACAATTGTCTTGGTGCTTCTGTAGTTCTGCTCCAACTTGTATATGCGGAACTCATCGTAGATGGCATATTCCTTCTGAAAATTAAGAATGTTCTGAATGTTGGCTCCGCGAAATGCATAGATACTTTGCGCATCATCGCCCACCACGCAGATGTTCGCATGGCGCGCTGCCAGTTGTTTTACTATCAAGTATTGCGAGAAGTTGGTGTCCTGATACTCGTCTACCAATATGTATTGAAACTTGTTTTGGTAGTGAATCAGCGCCTCTGGAAAATCACGTAACAGCGTATTGGTCTTAAACAATAAATCATCAAAATCCATTGCACCAGCCTTGAACAAGCGCATGTTGTAGGCGCTGTAAATTTCTCCCATCTTCGGTTTGCCCGTCTGCCTGTCTTCTGCCACCACATCGGTGTTGTTCATGTAGTCCTGAGGCGATATCAGATTGTTCTTTGCACCGCTGATGCGATTGTAAACCAGACCAGGCTTGTAGATTTTATCATCCAAAGCCATTTCTTTTAGGATGTCCTTCAGCAGGTTTTTGGAATCTTGCGTGTCGTAGATAGAAAAATTTCTGGGGTAGTTGATGCGTTCACTTTCTATGCGCAGTATGCGGGCGAAAATGCTGTGGAAAGTTCCCATCCAGATATCGCGCGCACCGCGCTCTCCAACCAGAGCGCCTATGCGCTTTTTCATCTCCTTAGCAGCCTTGTTGGTAAATGTGAGAGCGAGTATATGAAACGGATCAATGCCATTCTCAATCAAGTGAGCTATGCGATAAGTAAGAACGCGTGTTTTGCCCGATCCCGCACCTGCTATTACCATCAGTGGGCCTTGTATATGAGCTGCGGCTTCGCGCTGCGCAGCATTTAGTTCATTCAGAAAGTCTGTCTTATGATTCACAGGGCGAAGGTAGTCCGCTAGCCACAGTGGCTGAAGCGATGTGAAAAGATTGGTAAAAAAAAGACTAAAAAACGTCATTTTGCTGCTTAGCCCATTTCACCGCACATTCGCGCATCATTTTTACAACCAAAAGCAAGAAAACAAATGCCTAAAATCCTCATCATTGACGATGAAGCAGCGATACGCAAAGCGCTGAAGGAAATCTTTGAGTACGAACAATATGAAGTGAGTGAGGCCGAGGACGGCCCAACGGCTTTGAAAATGGTGGACAAGGAAAACTTCGACCTCATTTTTTGTGACATCAAAATGCCACGCATGGATGGTATAGAAGTGCTGGAGAAGCTGAAGGAAAAAGGAATTGAGGCCCCTGTGGTGATCATAACAGGACATGGTACGGTAGAAATAGCGGTGGATGCCTTGAAGAAAGGTGCTTATGACTTCATTCAAAAACCCCTTGACCTGAATCGCATACTAGTAACGATGCGCAATGCCAGCAATCAACATGCGCTGGTAAAAGAGACCAAAACACTTCGTAAAAAAGTAAACAAGGTACTGGGCTCCAACATTGTGGGTGAAAGCTCAGCGATCAATGAAATTAAAAAACTGATAGAAACCGTTGCGCCAACGGAAGCACGTGTGCTGATAACGGGCGGCAATGGCTCAGGAAAAGAATTGGTAGCGCGTCAATTGCATGAAAAAAGTGAACGCGCACAAGCGGCTTTCATCGAAGTGAATTGCGCAGCCATTCCATCTGAACTGATAGAAAGTGAGTTGTTTGGTCACGAAAAAGGAGCCTTTACTTCGGCTATAAAAACCCGTCAAGGCAAATTTGAATTGGCGGACAACGGAACTATTTTCCTGGATGAAATAGGCGATATGTCGCTAAGTGCGCAGGCAAAAGTTTTGCGCGCCTTGCAGGAAAGTAAAATAACCCGCGTAGGTGGCGATAAAGATTTCAAAGTGAATGTACGCGTATTTGCAGCCACCAACAAGGACTTGCGCAAAGAGATTGCTGCCGGAAATTTTCGCGAAGACCTTTATCACCGCCTTTCAGTTATTGTCATTCGTGTTCCATCGTTGAATGAAAGAAAGGAAGATATTCCTTTGCTTGCTGCTCATTTTCTGAATATGATTTCAGAAGAATATGGCCAACCTAAAAAGGAAATAACTGATAGCGCATTGAAAGAACTTTCTAAACTAGATTGGAGTGGCAATGTCCGCGAATTCCGCAATGTGATGGAGCGCCTCGTTATTCTTTCACCCAAGGCAATAGATGACAAAATGGTAAAGGCTTATGCGGTACCTAACTTTTCTTGAGTTGGCAATTTGCAAATAAGCAGCTAGTAAAGTTCTCCAAGATCTCCATGCTCTATGTGGTTTAAGAAAACAAGTCAACAAACAGAAAAGCCCAAACGCAGCCTTGGACGAAGGGTGTGGCGCTTCATGTGGAAAACCACCTTATGGTTTTTCATTAGCACCATTGCCGTTGTGATCATTTACAAATGGGTGAATCCTCCCATTACCATTATTCAATTGGGTGAGCGATGCGATTGTCCTGAGGGCAGCGAATGGAGCAAAGGCGATTGGGCGGACTATGATGAAATAGCACTGAATATGAAGTTGGCTGTTGTAGCTAGTGAGGATAACAACTTCATGAAACATGGCGGCATTGATTGGGGTGCCGTGGAAAAAGCTAAGAAGTACAACGAAACCAAAGGCAAGAAAAAAGGCAAGCAACGCGGTGCAAGCACCATCACACAACAAACCGCCAAGAATGTTTTTTTGTGGAAAGGAAGTTCTACTTTCACCAAATGGATCCGCAAAGGCTTTGAGGTGTATTTCACTTATCTCATAGAATTTATCTGGGGCAAGGAGCGCATCATGGAAGTGTACCTGAACGTGATAGAAATGGGGCCATGCAGGTTTGGTGTAGGCGCTGCTTCCAAAGATTACTTTAACACCACACCAGCTAAACTGACAAGAGAACAAGCCGCGCTGTTAGCAGGCTGCCTGCCCAATCCGAAAAAGTATTCTGTAGCAAAACCAGGTAGCTACATGCAAAAGCGCCAAGGCCAAATAGTGCGGTTGATGCGTATGATAGGCGATGGCTACTTTGAGCGATACGGGGGCGATGTGGATGACACCGTGCGTGAAAAGGAAGAAAAAGAAGTAGAGAAAAAAATAGAGTCGTTGCCGAAAGATGAACTGCCTGAAAAGATAGAAGAGCAGGAAGAATCAGCAGAGCCGGAAATAGAAGAAAAAAATCCTGAAGAAACTCCATTAGAGGAAGAACCACAAGAACCCGAAAAGGAAATAACTGAACCCGACACCACGGGATAATTTCTAAAACCCGATAAGCAAACCACCTTGTGGAACCAGGCCACCACGATAAGGCGATTGTTCATGCTGTATCACATCATACAAAAGGAAGAAACCAATGGACAACACATTGCCTTGACTGTAAACGCCACCGCCTACTAGCCACACCGGTATAGAACCATTGTAATAACTCGCGTGCAGGTAGTTGTATTCCGTATGCAGATAAAATCCTTCAAGCGGCCTCACGCGTGTCCAAAGCGTAGGGCCATAATATGAAAAGTTATTGCTCTGATTGCCGAGATAGGTATAGTTGAAGCCAACACCTGCCGCCCACCAGTCGGTTACTTTGTAACCCACCATCGGATTTACCTGAACAAATCGGGAATTTCCGACAAACCCAAGGCCCACATTACCTCCATACACCAACTTCTCGCTAATGTCGAAGTCTTTCTTTTCCTTGTCCTCTTTAGTCTTTTTTGTTTCAGTAGTGTATTCCTCATCCTCTGTCACTTGTGCGGCAACGAATAATGAGATGAAGAGTGCGAAAAAGATGGAGGTGATTTTTTTCATAAGCGTATTCAAAAGTATTCAGACTCTATCAAACAACAAACCACCTTCTTGCGAAAGTGGTCTGTTGCGTTTCACCTTTTTCCTTGCAGGGCGCTGGTTGAGGGCGCTCGTACAATCTACTCAAAAACCATAAAAGCACTTGCAGTTGCTTTTACTTCACAAATGGAAGACTGTAAACAAAACCTCCATTTGATATTTTCCAAAAGTAATTGCCTTGAGCAATATCCAACTCACCAATCACAAATTTATGTTGAGCAGCAGGCAGGTTTTCTTCCATGATGGTTTGTATCAACTTACCTTGATGGTCCAGAATATCTATGGTAGTAATTCCACTTTCTTTTAATGTGAAATAGAGCACACTTCTGTCACTCACCGGATTGGGATTACAGGTAAATGCAAAAGGATTTTCTATGGATACTTCCACTTTGCTGGGCGCGAAGCCAACAAACTTCACTGTGCTATTGCCAGCATTGGGAATAGCAAGTGTGTCTATCTCTTCAGCGTAGCACAAGTCGGCTGGCGAGCTGAGGCCGGCCACCGTTATTACTTCTTCCAGTGTGAATTCGTTGCTGTATTTTTTAATCTGCACAGGCTGCCAAGAGCAGATGTAGAAGTTGCCATAGTCATCATTGTCTATACCGTCAATGTTGCCCACGCCTGCGTTGGCAACAAGAGTTGTTACGGTGTAGTCGGGCAGGCTGATGGCTTTTATTTTGGCACTGGCACCCCAGTTGGCAAACACCAAGCGGCTGTTGTTGCCATCATAACAAATGCCGTTAGGCGTAGTAACCGTGTTGCTCACTATTTCCACATAAGTCGGATTGGCCAGCTCTGTAAAGTCTATTTCATAAATCTTCTTGGCAGAAAAATCAGTGACCCAGATGCGGTGGTCGCCATCGGTGGCCATACCGTTCAGAAATTGTGCAGCGGTAATTTCCAGACTGGCTACTTCCACGCCACTCGTAAGGTCGAAGGCCTTTACGAAGTTGTTACTGGAACCATCAATAACGATGGTGAAAAGCGCGTTGCCCATGACCTCCATGCCGTAGTCCGCAGCGGGTTCGGTGCCGAAGTAGTCCACCTCGTTGCCGTTGCCATCCACTTCTATGATGTTGCTGCCATTGCTTACAAGGAAGCGGCCATTCACCGCATCATACTCTACGGACTCAATGCTGCCGAGGGTTTGTGCCTGTGTGCTTTGCGAAAAGAGGAACAAAGTCCCCGATAAAAAGACGGTTGTAAAAATTTTCATACTTGCTGTTGGTTGTGACGCAAACATGGGGCATAGTCCGCATGATTGAGAAAATATTTTTATGGGCGGGGGGAATGCTAGGAGCAGAAGCCAGCGCCATTATGGGACGTGTCATCTTTTATCTAATAGCCCACTCTCCTTTGCTTGTATATATGGAGTGTACAAGAACTCGGTGAACTCAACTTTGAAACTGGTTTTTGAAATATCTCCTTTAAAGAACTTCACATTCCGATTTTGTCCTTGAATAACCAAGCATATTATCTCCCTATAAGCTGGGTCGATCAACGGACCAAAGTATATTGATTTTAAAGCCTCTTGTGGATATGTGAACAGAGTGCCTTTTGTTTTGTGTATTGACCGCCACTCCTTCTCATAATGCCAATCTTTGGATTTAGTTAGAAAAAGTTTTAAATGTTCTCCAGCTTCAGTTTCAATACCATTCTGACCAACTAGAATTTTGGATACGTCCAAGGTGGGAAGAGTTCCAGAATAGATAACTGGATAAAGCTTTGTGAATGGTTCATAATTGGTGTCAAATTCGAGACAAAAGCCCTTGAAGGAACTGGCGTAATGAGACCACATCAGCAAGTTGTGATTGACTCGCGAAAAGCAGGCAATTCCTCCATTTTTTAAAAAATCATCATTTGCTATTTCAAGCGCCTGCTTAGCCGCATTGATAAAAAAATCAGGACTAGCATGGCGCAACTCGTTCAGGATTTCCTTCGGCAGGCCTTTTTGAGATGCAAAAGATCCGCTTCTTAAATCTTCGAGTTTAGATGGTTCAATCTCCAATTTGAAACCACAATTACAATCATACGGGTCATTAAATTCAGAAGGTGATGCGAAGTACACACCGCTTCTTTTCAGATTTAGAAGACTATGATCATTTATCCCCTCGTACTTAAAGATTTTTGATGGCTTTTTCATGGCAATTGTCAGGTAGCCAAATGTAGAGGGTTGAGGTAATATGATTTCCTCGTCTCTAATTCTGGATTCTAGCATCCATTGTAAGTTTGCTATAAATCGCATGAATGGAAATCTCGTGGGCAAAGGGTCCAATCTTAGAAAAGTCGGTGTCTGACTTGGTTATTGAACTTCGCAAATTCAATGATGACTGGCTAGCCAATAAATTGTACAAAGGAGATTTATGTGCTGCTTACCATGACGCAGATTTCTCTTTATATGCAACAATTTCAACTCGTAAATTAGAGAAAGTACCGAATGACTTACCTAAGGATGAACTAACAATTGCTGACATAAAGAAAGAGCAGCTTCTTACTAGTGTAATGAACCTTTGTGAGCATGAGCTTAGAAAGCAATATCCAACACCTAATGGAAAAAGAGACATCTGGGATTTATATGATATTCCACGACATTTCATCATAACAGGAGAAGTGATCGCCAAAGGTTCTCGATTTGAGATGCAGCAGCTTCATGGGCTTATTCCAATCAAAAAAAAGAAAATAGGTAGGCACAGCTATTCTTTATATGTTCTTCCTGGAAATCCCAACGACCTATTGGAAGAGGTAGAAGACTCACCCTTCTTTGTTGAAACGCATGAAGGCATTTGGCTTCCTCACAGAAGCAGCGATGAGACCTTTGCATTGGTATGGGTAGCCAAAACCGGGAAAAACCAATTAGGTTTTAAATCATATTCTTAAATCGTCAGAAGGCTCTCTCTTACTACCCCACAACACTCCCGCACAACCGTCAACCAACCTTAGCCAACTCACCCCCACCCATAAGCAAGAGCCTATTGCTCATTGTGCCATACCGCCCGCACAAACGCCACACTGCGTTCCTGTTCTGTCAGCAGGAGAAGCAGATTGGCCATAGCAATACCATCAAAAGCATCCATGACTTGCTGAAGTAAACTACAATTATTGCCTCCGACACACACAATTATTCTTCCGAAAAAATATATTATTATTCCGAAGGAATAATTATTGCTTCCGAGCAAAACATTATTCACTACGAAGCAAGACTTTTTATTAAAATTCAATAATTATTTTACACGAAACAAACATTATTGCCTCCGAAGATTACTTTATTTGTTCCTAAGCATATAATTTTACTTCCAAACATTTGGATGTAATAATGTTACATTCGGAGACAATAATTATTACTACGCAACAAGATATTTATAGCATGCGGTCTACAATTATTATTTGGTGTACATTTATTATTACATCGGGAGTAATTATTTCTATAGCGTATACAATAATTATTGCATCGTAGACAATAATGTATCATTCGGTATCATATATTTGTTTTTCGGAAACAATAATTAAAGTAACCTTACACTAGTCACAACCCACCATCAGCCCATGACAGACGAACAAAACGATTATTACAGCATGTTAGGCTTACTCCGCCTCTACTTTGATGATGTGGAAGCGCAATTAGTGACAGTATTACCTGCGTTTGCAGGAGAAAGGCTCACATTTGACGCTCTGTATGCCGCCATAGAGGCATCGGCAGTGGACGCATCGCCAGATATCACTGGATATGCGCAAGACAGGAGCTTAGCGCGCATCGCCCTGCTTACTGACGTGGCATTGGTGGGCGCTGCCTGCATCTATTACTTCACCCATACTGCGCCCGATGGCGAGGTGGTGAACCGCCTGAAGCGCTGCCTGCGCGATGTGACGCGCCAAAGCGCTGCCGACCTTACCGTAAACAGCCGCACGGTGTGGGAAACTGCTGATGGGGTGAAGGCCCTGCTGGCACCTTACGGCATCAGTGCGGGTGATGTGGACGTGCTGCAGGTGAAGCTGGCCAAATGGGAAGACCTGCGCGAAGCCCCGCTGGACATACGCGCCACTACCAAGCGCCACCGCGCACAGATGGTGCAGGGCATGGCCGATATGCGCGTGTTTCTGCGCGAGCGCATGGACCAGCTTTTCAAAGTGCTGCAGGTGAAGGAGACACTGCTTTTCGACCGCTACCGCAGCGCAAGAAAAATACACAAAAAACGCGGCAGACGCGCGGCAGGCAAGCCTTACAAGGTGCTGTTGAACGTAGGTGCCACCAAGAGCCTGCGCCTGCGGGCGTCCATCAAAACGGGTGACACCAAGCTAAAACTGAGCACCCATACCAAAACAGCTACTACCGATGTAGTGGTGTACTTCAGCGCCACAGCCGCAGGCCCGCAGCAGGGCGAGGGCCTTGTACTGCAGCCCAACAGCAAGGTGGAAACAACAGCCACGCTATTGGGCTGGACGGCCTTCAAGCCGCACCTCTGCGCTAAGAACCTGGGGGTGGCGAGGCATACGGTGGGGGTGGTGGTTGTGGGGTAGATGAGAAGAAGCTTGCTACTCGGGTTCTCAATATCTTCGCAAGAAAAGAGTATCATGGCTTTTGAATTAAAGTATTTCTTTTTCGATTTACCTCTCTATTCCCCCATAGAGATTAATGGTGAAAACAATAATAGCTTTATTCGACTCTTAGCAGTCGGTGTCGAAACTGGAGGCAGAGGTAGAATAACGATAGAAGGGTACAATTCCGTCCGAAAAGAAACGTCCACGTTTGAGGGTGCGGCTAACGTCTCTAATGGAAGCAATCACTTCCATCAATATGGTGGTATTGATCGAATCATTTTGAGATGCAGGAGGTATGAGGACGAAATACACTTTTTCATTAGATACGATACAGCTACGAAATCATTAATGAAAGTCGGTCAATACCCATCTATTGCCGATATCCATATCGGACAGGTAAAGGAATACAATAAAGTCTTGCCCAAAGAACAATTAAAGGAGTTCACAAGAGCCATAGGCCTTGCAGCAAATGGCGTAGGGATCGGATCGTTTGTTTATTTAAGAAGAATATTTGAGCACCTTATTAGAGAGTGTTTTGACAATCATAAGGGCGATATTGGTTTACCGGAAGATAAATTTACTCGCTTACGTATGGAGGAAAAAATAGAGGCTTTGGGAAAATACCTTCCAAGTTTTCTCGTAGACAATCGAGCGATGTACTCTATTCTGAGTGTTGGTATTCACAGTTTATCTGAGGAGGAATGCCTAGAATATTTTGAGACGATAAAGTCTGGCATTGAAATTATTTTGGATGAAAAGCTCGCAGCATTGAGTAAAGAAGAAAAAATCGCAATGGCGCAAGCAAGCATTGCATCCATCAAAGGAAAAATCAAACAGTAAGTCATGCCGAACTCGTTTTGGCATCCCACAAAACCATTGTGAGACCCAGAAACGAGTTCAGGGAGAAAAGCGCCAGCTTTGATGGGATGTGATAAGAAACCCGAAACCCTTCTCACAAAACCCTCCCGAACTTCCCCTGTAGGGGTCAGGGGTGGCGCGTGAGGCGTACACTTGCACCATGAAAGAAGAATTGGACAACGAACCTGTAATAGACAACGATGATGACCTTTTTGAGCACCATCGCGTGGTGGTGGACAAAGGCCAAAGCATGGTGCGTATAGACAAATTCCTTTTTGACAAGTTAGAAAAAACCTCGCGCACACGGCTGCAAAATGCCTGCGACAGCGATTTTGTAAAAGTGGGTGGCAAGCCTGTGAAGAGCAGCTACAAGGTGAAACCATTGGATGTGATCACCATTGAATTGCCTTACCCCATTCGCGAGTTGGAGTTGCTGCCAGAGAACATCCCACTCGAAATTCTGTACGAAGACGAAGAACTGCTGATACTGAACAAGCAGGCCAACATGGTGGTGCACCCCGGTCATGGCAACTACACCGGCACATTGGTAAATGGTTTGTTGTATCACTTTCAAAACTTGCCCCTGCGAGTGGACACCCACCCGGGCTTAGTGCATAGATTAGATAAAAACACCACGGGTGTAATGGTCATTGCAAAAACAGATCGCACGCTTACACAACTCTCCAAACAATTTTTTGAGCGCACCATAGAGCGCAGGTACGTGGCCCTTGTGTGGGGCGATGTAAAAGAAGACGGCACCGTTACTGGCAACACAGGCCGCAGTATACGTGACCGTAAAGTGTTCACTGTTTTTCCGGATGGTGACCATGGCAAACACGCGGTGACGCATTACAAAGTGCTAGAAAGATTAGGCTACGTCACTTTGGTAGAATGCAAACTGGAAACAGGCCGTACCCATCAAATACGTGTGCACATGAAGCACATTGGTCACACACTCTTTGGCGATTTTGAATACGGAGGCGATCAGATTTTGAAAGGAACCACCTTCGCCAAGTACAAGCAATTCATTCACAATTGTTTTCAGATATTGCCACGGCAGGCACTGCACGCGCGTTCGCTGGGCTTCATCCACCCCGTTAGTGGCGAGTGGATGCAGTTTGAAAAAGAGTTGCCCGAAGACATGACCACCATCTTAGAGAGGTGGAGGAGTTATGCTTCGCAGAGCAATAAGTAAATTAAGGCCACAGTTTTTTTTCAGCTATAAACTTTACTGTTTGCTCCGTCATCAGCCGATGACCCGCTTCAATAATGTGGAGGTGTTTTTCACTTCCTATGAGGACAGAAAATTTTGCTCCCAATTGCGGTCGGATTACTGAATCATACTTCCCGAAAATCATATTGAAGGGTAGATCGCTATTGTTTATGATTGTTGCAAGCTTATGCAAGTCAGGAAAAATTCTTTTATAGATAAGCCATGCATCATGCACCTGTTGACGTTTCTCTTTAGTATCTAGGTGCACATAAGTGAAACGATGCAACTTGTGAGAAAGCAATTTCAGTGCATGCAGAAAATCTGCTACCGCAAACAACGGCTTTGGATTGTCAATCAGTTTTCTATACATCCACCGACCTAACGCGGTGCCGCTGGCAAAGCGATAGAGCATATTTACTTTTAAACCATCGGGTGCTATGAGTAGCACAGAAGAGACTCTTTCTGGCATCAACTCTAGTGTCTTTAGACAAATGCGCCCGCCCATGCTGTAGCCGAACAAGTGAAATTTTCGGATGTGCATTTGTATGCAGAAGGCATCTATCAATGCCTTCCATTCTTGGGGAAGCAGCGGTTGTTTTTCTATTCGCTCTTCTGGGAAAAAACTATTCTGATGCGCAAACAAATTGATGCTGATGATGCGTTGATGTTCTTTCAACAGCGGAAGGAATACTTCGAAGTCCTCGGCCTTGCGCCCAAAGCCGTGGAAGCAAAGAAGGGTTTCATCACCAGTTCCGAAGATGAGGTATTCGATGACCAGATTTTGGTGAGTGAAAACGTGATTCATCGGCTTTCATTTTCAGCTAAACCTCATCGCCTTCACAGGCGATATTCTAGCAACATACAGCGCAGGGAGAATCATACAAATCGAACAAACCACGAGTGTTGCTGCATTGAGCAAAAGAAAATTAACTACATCAAACGAGATAGGCACACGGTCCACATAGTACGTTTCTGGATTCAGGGAAATCACTCCAAATTTCCATTGCACAAAGGCGAAACCAACACCAATTATGTTGCCCCACAGCATGCCTTTGCCAATTATGGAAATTGCATTGCGAACAAAAATGCTCATCACCGAACCATCTTGAATACCCAATGCTTTTAGTGTACCAATCATGTTCTGCCTTTCAAGTATGATGATGAGCAATGCCGATGTCATATTCACAATGGAAATAAAAACCATAAGAATGATGATGATGTAAACGTTGATGTCTAGCATCTCCAGCCACGAGAAAATTTCAGGATTGCGGTCTGTTACTTTTTGTGTCTGCAAAAACTTAGTGGTCAGTGAACCGAACAATTGATCATCCGCTTCTATCAGTTTTTCATAATCAGAAATGATGACCTCATATCCACCAATATAGTTTTTGTCGCTGCCGCCACTGGTGGTAACTGTAGAGTGAAATGCGCGGCACTCTTCTGCAGAGGCATCGTCCGTAAAGTCGATAGAAAGCCATGCAGTGTCAGGTGCAGTTTCCATTTCATCGGTTACTATTACCCGTATGGTGGTATCATTATTTGCAATTAGCCCATGCGGACCTTCGCCTCTCCAGCTGGCATCATCCCAAGCAAAATCAAATTCACCATCACCACCAAAAGCAAAAGCGCCCACTGGAATAATTCCTCCGTAACAACTGCTGTCCACTTGTGCTTCCACCCGAACGCCCCAACCTGAAAGGCGCTGAACATGGGCAATATCTACAAACACAAATTGCGCATCAAAGTCTTCTAGCCCTGTTTCATAAATGCCCTTCACCACAAAGTTTCGTTGCCGTGGGTCCGCTTGATCATTAAAAATGTAAATGCTCGTCTTGTCACCTACCGACAACTTCATCCGCTTGGCTATATATGAGCTGAGTATGATTTCGTATTTCTTATCTGCAGAATCACCAGTGATTATTTCGCCCGCCTTGAGGCATTCCTTTATGAAAGTCCAGTCAAAATCTTTTCCTACCCCTTTTATGATAACGCCCTGCAAAGCGTCCTTCGTTTCTATAATGCCGGGCTTGGTAGCAAAGACTTGCACATGCTTCACATCCTTCGTTTGCTGAAGTGTCTTGTACACCTCTTTATCAAACAGCAGTCGCTGAGAATCGCGACTGTAGCTGCGCTCATTGGCAGTTACTTGGAAATGTGAACCAAAGCCAATCACTTTGTTCCGTATCTCCTGCTGAAAACCTTTGACCACCGAAAGACTCAACAACATAAGAGCAACACCTATAGCAATACCCACCGTGGCAATGCGCACGATGGGCCGCGATATCTGGCTTTTATCGTCACTCTTTAGTATGCGCTTGGCTATGAAATGAGAAAGATTCAACTCTTATGAAAAGGATAATGGCCAAAAGTATGTGGTGCGGTCTTTGAATTTCGGTAGTTGTTGCTATCACATTTGCGTGCAATGAAAAGAATAGGTTTTCTCTTGTTTTTATCCATACTGCTTCAGGCATGCACTCAAGCTCAGAACAACGCTGTGCCTGTTTTTCCAACAAGGTCGCTAGTTGTGAATGAGACCATAAAAGTGGCTGCAGAAAGAACAGAACAATACCTCCACTTGCTAGCAGGAAAAAAGATAGCAATAGTCGCGAATCAAACGAGCACTATTGGCAACACTCATCTTGTAGACTCACTCGTTTCGTTGAAGATAGATGTAAAAAAAGTTTTTGCTCCTGAGCATGGCTTCCGCGGTGAAGCAGGAGCAGGCGAACATATCAAAGACGGCAACGATGTAAAGACAGGCCTGCCCATCGTTTCACTTTATGGCAAAAACAAAAAGCCGAGCGCTGAAATGCTTAAGGGCATTAATATTATCGTATTCGATATTCAGGACGTTGGTGCGCGCTTCTATACTTACATCTCAACTATGCACTACGTGATGGAAGCAGCCGCTGAAAACAACATTGAAGTAATCATTCTTGACAGACCCAATCCCAATGGTTTTTACATAGATGGGCCCGTTCTCAAAATGGAGTATCAGAGTTTTGTAGGCATGCATCCTATTCCTGTGGTACATGGTTGCACAGTGGGTGAGTTGGCACAAATGATAAATGGTGAAGGCTGGCTGAAGGACAAAAAAAAATGTGCGCTAACTGTTATTCCCTGCGAAAACTATTCGCACAACGACCTATACAATTTACCCATTCATCCTTCCCCCAATTTACCCAATATGTCCGCGGTTTATCTCTATCCCTCGCTTTGCTGGTTTGAGGGTACTACCGTAAGTGTAGGCCGTGGAACCGAAACTCCATTTCAAATCATTGGTTATCCCAGTAACACAACAGGCAAATACGAATTCACTCCAAAAGACATTGCCGGAGTGGCTTCTGACCCACCTCATGAAAATAAAAAATGTATGGGTCATAACCTGAATGAGTTCGGAGAGTTTTACATCACCTCGTCCAAGGAGCTTTACCTTGAATGGCTTTTTGGCCTTTATGAGAAGTGCG
Organism: Flavobacteriales bacterium; assembly: GCA_031414655.1. Taxonomy (GTDB): domain Bacteria; phylum Bacteroidota; class Bacteroidia; order Flavobacteriales_D; family Sanyastnellaceae; genus JANNVZ01. The sequence continues at coordinate 172,946 of JANNVZ010000002.1, read as the reverse complement.
ATGACAAATCGAAATTTTTCACCAATGAGAAATTCTTTGACCAATTGGCGGGCACAGATAAGGTAAGAAAGCAACTCATGGCAGGCACCACCGCGTCTGACATGCGCAAATCATGGGTCTCAGATATCTCGGCTTATAAATTGATTCGAAAGAAATACCTTTTGTATACAGATTTTGAATAAGGTCTGAAGAACCGTTGAGATGTGCACAATTATTACCTTTGCTCGCCTTTTTATTTAAAGTAAATATGAAAAAAACGTACTTCTTTCTTTCATTGATTGCATTGTCCTTAGGATTTGTGGCCTGCAAAAAGACCCCTGATTATTTGCCTTTGCCTTATGCCTGCCTTTGTGGATCTGTCACATGGCAGGGAGCGGCTTTGAGTCTTTTGGATGCGAACTACATTCTTGCAGACAGCACTATAGACGAATCGCGTAGATACTACATCACAGCAGATGTAATAGTGGAAGGCGAGTTTGAAGCCCATGGATTGAATACCACTATCGAAATTGAAGACATTGACGGTGGTGGCACTTTTTATATTGATGAGCAAGACTTGGAGTTTGAATTTGCAGCGTTGATAGAAGAATTTAATGTAAATGATCCGCTAGACTCATTAAGACAATTTGCTCCAATAGAGGGAGTTGTGCAAGTAATTGCCGCTCCAATTGGTGGCGGTACCGAAAGGATAAGTTTCCAAATGGTACTAAATGAATTAGAAGATGGTGAGTTCGTAGGCAACGATATCAACTTCTCCGGTTCTTTTGAAGTTTACATCAATGACTGAAAATTGAAACCCTAAGGGTGAATGTGCAGTTTAAAGTCAAGATAAAACCCTATCAATTCATAATTTCTACAGTGATCTTGCGTCTATTAATCCTATTTCTGTTGCCCTTGAATATGCTGGCGCAGTCCAACGATCTGGACAGGCGAGTGATGCGCACACACGCCAATGGCAAAGACTACGTGGTTCTCTACTTCGAGATAGAAAGCGGGGAACTACAGAAGGAGGAAGTGTATTTTCCGAATGGAAAACTGCAATGGGGAGGCTCTTACAAGAAAAATTTAGAAAACGGCACATGGAAATTTTACCATGAAAATGGTAAATTGAAAATAGAAGAGACCTATATGAATGGCCGGGAGCACGGTGTCACCAAAGAATACGATGACACGGGCAAAAAAGTCAGGGAAAGCTTCTGGAAGCACGGAAAGTTGGTCAAGGAGCAGAAATTCTGATCGACTTTTCTACCACTTTGGTTCCCGCAATCACAAACAAACGGTCATTTTCTTTAGGCTGCACAAAGTGCGTTCCTGTGAATTCGCCACATGCTGGCAGCACTCCTTGATTTTCGCCAAACAAAAAGCAAGCAGCCCTGATGCTTTGTTTGCCACTTCCAATCAACCTAACTGCGGGATGGATATGACCGCATAGATTGTAAAATCCGGAAGGAATTATACTTAAAGGTTCGTGCGTCAAAATGAAGGAACCAAGCACTAGGCTATCGTGAACTTCAAATCCCATTTGTGCATAAACCTCATCGAGGTACAACTCATGATTACCTCGAACCAGCATTCGCTCTATGTGAGGAAAATTATCAAGAAAATCAGTGAAATCAGTCCACTCACTGTTTTCAGTGCTATGAACCATATCCCCTAATACAATGAATTTTTCGGGCTTGAATGCGGCAAATACAGCGCTCAAATTCCAGAAATTATTTTTGTTCGCCAAACGGGGAATGGCAATTCCATTGCTCCTGAAGTGAGCGCCTTTGCCTATGTGCATGTCTGCACAAAGCAATGCTTTCATGGCAGGCCAATAGATGAACTTGAGCGAATGAAGGGTCAGCTCATTGTTAGATATGGTAACGGATGCCGTAGTCATTAATAAAAAAAACCGACAGCAAAAGCTATCGGTTTACCAGTTATCAAATAGTATTTATTGTATACCTAGCTTCTTCTTCAACTCATTCGGCACTGCATCCTTGTGCACCATTATGCTGATCGTTTTCATTTGGAAATAATTGGTTGAAACGTATTGATATCCGTTATAGATGTTTTCTGTTCCCCATGAGTTTTTAGTCATGTAAAATATGTTTCCATTCTGATCTTTTGCCTTTCCAGTAATATGCATCAGGTGATCATCGGTTGTTTTGAATTGGTCAAAAGCCTCCTGACGGTTTTGCTGCGTGACGGATTTTTCAACTACTACATTTTTCCACATATCCTCTTTACTCGCTGTGGCTTCGGGCAGCACCGCAACTCCCTCCGAAAATGAAAACCCCTTTTCACTAACGTCTGCATCCCAAGCAAGCGTGTAGCCATTGTCAATGGCGTTGTCCAGTATCTGTTGCATTTCTCCCAAAGGCACATTATAGAAGGAGCCTTTGGCCCAGTTGTCCGGTACCTCTAGCACAAACTGAGTATAGAAAGGGTGATGAGTGAAGGAGGTAATACTTACATAGTCATTCGCATTAACCTTCATGGCATCTCTGAACGAGGCTGGTGTATACTTCTTGCCATCGTATTCAAATTCAGTAGGCATTTTTCCAATGTTGGCATCCAGTATTCCGTCCACGCTCACTTTCCAATCGTTACTTTTTTCGTTCAACTTATTCTCAAGTACACCCTTTGCTAGGCTTTCAAGAATGACATCTAGCGCACCGTGATTGTATTCTTTTTGCCCCGCCAAAAAGCCGCTGTAAGCGGATTCCGGAACAATTCCAAAGTCTTTCAAGACATCTGTAACATCGTGACTTAGACCGCCAGGGCCAAATTGTTGTTTGCCTTGATAACGCACATAGCTGTCCAGCTTGCGCGCATAATTTATACGTACGTTATACATCTCGCTCAGGTCGACAGGCTTATTGCCTTTGCGAATAATCTCAGATTCCAAAAAAGAAATGGTGGCAAAGCTCCAACAAGTGCCTGTTGCGCATTGATTTTCAGTAGCGCCTGCAGCATTGTTTTTTATAGTAGTGAAGGTGTATTGTGAAGTGAAGTGGACCTTAGGCAGTGTAAATGCAAAAAGCGCAACTACCGCTACAAGGATAGGAAGGACAATTTTTTTCATTGTGTTTTTATCTATAAGCGCAATAATAGGCGCACCAATAATTTCATAGGAAGTGATTTTGATGAGCGGCTCTCAACGCCCCCATGTTCAAAGGCATTTGTTTTATTTGTGAAAATCTGTTCGTTCAAAAACACTTTTGACCTATTCAATAATTCTGGCAACCAATATGAAAAAAATAGCGGTAGTATGTGGTGGATATAGCGGTGAAAGTGTGGTGAGTATGCGCAGTGCAACTATGGTGATGAACAACATCGACAAAGCGAAATACGATGCTACCAAAATTGTTATCACACGAGAACGCTGGTATGCGGAAGTGAACCAGAAAGAAGTGGAAGTAGACAAAAACGACTTCAGCGTAAACAAAAAAACATTTGATGGAGTATTCATGATAGTGCATGGCACTCCGGGAGAAGATGGCCTTATGCAAGGCTATTTCGAAATGATTGGACTGCCTTGCACAACAGGCAATGTGGGCAACATGGCACTTACGTTCAATAAGAAATCAACTACACGCTCACTTGGCAGCATGGGCTACACTGTAGCAAAAAGCCTGACCTTGAAAAGCGATGAACCTTACAGCGCAACATTCATTACTCAATCAGTGGGTTTGCCATGTTTTGTAAAACCAAACTGCGGTGGTAGTAGCATTGGTACCTCCAGGGTGAATGAGGCAGAGGCGCTGCATCTTGCTCTAGACAAGGCTTTCAAGGAAGATGACCACGTTATTATAGAAGAGTTTGTGAAAGGAAGAGAATTCACTAATGGTGTGATAGTGCTCAATGGAAAAGTGACTGCTTTGCCAATAACAGAAATAATTTCCAAAAAGGAATTCTTTGACTACGAGGCAAAATATCAAGGTGCATCAGAAGAATTTACACCAGCAGATTTAGATGCAAAAATCACCTTGCACATGCAACAAACTAGCGAAGACATATTTAAAAAATTGGACTGCCGCGGTATGATTCGAATTGACTACCTGCTGCGTGGGGATGAACTATTTGTTATTGAAGTGAACACGGTACCCGGCTTTTCTGAGGCGAGTATCATACCACAGCAAGCCGAAGCAAGGGGGATAACCAAGACCGAACTTATCAGTGCTGTTATCGAGAGTTGTTTCTAGATTACTCCACCTCCTCGATTGAGTTATTCATCTTTTGTTCCTTAACCTGCTTACGCTCTTTTATGAATTGTCGGGCAACAATGATGGTAGTAATGCCAATAAACCCGATGATGATGTAGCCAAGATAATTTTCGACCGCGGGGTAGCGAACACCAATGAAATAGCCGATTAAACTGAGTGATGTGATCCATGCAGCACCACCAACAATATTAAAGAACATGAAAACGGGAATCGGTACTTTAATGACCCCAGCTATTATCGGAGCAAATGTTCGGATGATGGGAAGAAAGCGGCCAAGCATCAATGTTTTGCCACCATGCTTCTTGTAAAAAGATTGAGTCACGTCTAGGTAGCGCCTTTTGAAAATCAGTGAGTCCTTGCGTTGAAACAACGGCTGCCCGACTCTGTGGCCAAACCAATAGCCAAACAAACTCCCCAAAATAGCGGCAATGAACATGCAGATAACCAAAGTAGTGATGTCCACGCCCAACCAAGGTTTCTCCATCAATTCCAACCGTTTGATGTCCGCTGCGCAAATAAGTCCTGAGAGGAAAATGAGCGAATCACCAGGAAGAAAAAAACCAATCACCAACCCATTCTCACAAAAAATAACTATAAGCAACAGCAACAATCCACCATGCTGTATGATAGACTCAGGATTAAATAGTTCCCAGAACGATTCCATAAATTGGCTGCTAGAGGTGTGATGACAAACCTAGTAAAAAACTCATGTACGAATGAGTTTCCTTCTAATGAAATCATTCAACGGATGTTCAACAAGCAAATAGATAAGATGAGCAAGAGCCAGTGTCATTAATAACAACAGCGGTTCAAAAGTGGTAAAATCCTTCATCAGGTTGCGCAACAAGCCCACATGGATTAGGTAAAAGACATAAGAACTTTTGCCTAAAGCCTCTATCAATTTAAGACTTAGCATTCTTTTTACCCATGTTTCTTCTCTTATGAGTCCATGCAGGAAAATCATCACTGATAAAGGGAGTAGAATATTATTGGCAAGTATTCCTCGAACATCGCGCAAGCCCGACATCATATTTCCTTCCTCACGCACAAGGGCAACTAGTCCTATACTCAATGTGATTAACATCCAACCCACGAACGTGTATGAAATCCTAATGCTATTGATTCTTTCAGGCAACTTGAATTTTCCAAGTAAGACCATTGCAAGAAAAACACCACTCAGAAAATCTAATGAACGACCGAAGAAGGTGTAAATCATTCCATCTTCAAATGGAAAGAACAAACAAGCTTCAGGTGCAGAATTATGCACAAAAACCATAAGAAACGAAATAGAAGTAAAAGCCAGGAAAAAGGTGAAGAGTGTCGATATTTTTAATCTTTTCTTGAGCAATAAAAGAAGAAAAGGAGAAAGAAAATAAAATGTTTCTTCAACAGTAAGTGACCAGCCTTGCATTATCCCACTGCTATGATAACACGCACTGTATCCTTTCAAAAACGTAATGTTCAAAAGGTATTCCAGCTTATCAAAGAACCTTCCATTGGCAATTGTGGCGTACATCAAAGTGAGGGTAGTGAGCAGAAAGTAAACAGGATAAATACGCGCAAAGCGATTTACAAAGAATTTCCAAAACCACTGGGTTGAAAACACTATTTGCGTGAAGTAACGACTTGTAATGAGAAAACCACTAAGTACAAAAAACAAACCCACGCCCGCTTGCATCTCGCTAAAATACTTTTCTGCGTAAGTGCTTGTGCCAAGCAATGGATTGATATGCGAGAAATAAACCATGATGGCAGCCACAAAGCGAAAACCTGTAAGTTGAGGAAAGTATTGCTTCATAAAGAAAAGGCAGCGTGGTCAAATCTACTGAAACCGCTAAGCCCACACCTTGGTGCCTTCGCTGCAATTGGCACAAATGTCAATTTCGCTGCGCGAGTTGAATAGTTGAGAACGAAAGTTTCTATAGGCTTCATTGTTCCAGATGTCACTCAAGCTGTGTTTTTTCAAATCGCCCAGTTGATGGGTGGCGTCTTTGTCAAAACAACAAGGAACCACCAGCCCGTCCCAAGTAACTACACAACCGCTCCACATGCGCCAGCAATGATTGTCCAACGAATTTTTTATAGCATAAGAGCCATCTTTTCTTCGTGAATAGCGACTATATTTTTCATTGGTTGGAATAAGCGGATTGCCATTCTCGTAGTTGTACACCTGTGCTGTTTTAAAGCGAACTTCGTCCACGCCCAAGTCATTGGCCAATTGCAGCACTTCTTGCATCTGATGCTCGTTAGGTCGAACAACAAGGAATTGAAAAATGACAAATGGAGTGGGTGATTTCAGTTCTTTCTTCCATTTCAGAATATTCTTGGTGCCTTCGATCACCTTGTCCAGCTTGCCATGAATGCGGTACTGTTCATACACTTCTTGCGTTGTGCCATCAACGGAAATGATGAGTCGGTCCAAACCAGATTGCACTGTTTGCTTAGCTAACTCGTCATGCAGAAAATGAGCGTTAGTGCTAGTGCTGGTGTATATCTTCTTTTTCGATGCGTACTGTACCAATTCTAAAAATCTGGGATGAATAAATGGCTCGCCCTGAAAATAGAAATTGATATAGGCAACGAAACGCGACATCTCATCTATCCACTTCTGAAAGTTGTCTTGTGCAATATTTCCAGTGTCGCGCGAAAACATTTTAAGGCCGCTGGGACACTCCGGGCAACCAAGATTGCAGGCGGTAGTGGGCTCAATACTGACACTTACGGGCATGCCGCGGTGTACATTGCTTTTGCTAATCCTACTGAGATGAAAGGAGACGAAGACCACCACGCCATTCCACACTTTGCGGAATGACAACTTGCCCAAGAGTCGGAGTGTATCATTGAATGAGGCGTGTGTCATAGTCTGCGAGCAAATGTAACTTGCGCAACTTCACAAGCGTCTTCCGGCATTGGAGGCTTTTTACCTTATGAAACCTATTTGCTTTCTTTTCACATTCCTACTCAGTTTGCTTTTTGCCCATGCGGTGGCGCAAGGAGATCTCTTTGGCCGTGTTACTGATGCTGACACACACGAACCACTCGCTTTTGTTGCAATAGCCGAGGTGGGCACTACCAATGGCTGTTATACAGACATAGATGGTTACTACGTCATTACTCCTTACAGGGAGCCTTCCGTTTTCATATTTAGCTATGTAGGTTATAGCGAGGTAGAGATAAGAATCTATAAGGATGGTGAAGAGCAAGTGAACATTAAGATGCACAAAAACGCAAACACCACGGCTGAGGTATTGATCCTTCCAGGCGCCAATCCAGCGGAGCGTATCATAAAAGCTGCTATTGCCAACAAAGAGAAAAACGACCCAGAAGCGGACATCGCCTTCACTTATGACAGTTACAACAAGCTAGTGTTTGGAGCAAAACTGGATAGCCTGCTGTTAAACAATCCGGACTCTTTAGCTGAACGGGACAGCAGCACTCAAGAGTTTTACGACTTCTTTGGTAAGCAGTATTTGTTCTTGTTAGAAAGTGTAGCTCAACGCAAATTTCTTCCGCCCAACCACAGCGAAGAGACCATCATAGCCAATAGAGTGAGTGGACTGAAGAACACTGATTTCTTTCTACTCGCGACACAATTGCAGTCCTTTTCTTTTTATGGTGAAACGGTGGACATTCTTGGCAACTCATACATGAGTCCGCTGGCCAATGGCGCCATCAAGAAGTATTTATTCATACTGGAGGACACCACCTATATAGAACAAGACACCGTGTTCACCATTTCATTTCGTCCACGCAAGGACAAGAATTTCAAAGGCATGAAGGGGCAACTTTTTGTCAACACCAATGGATTTGCACTGCAGAATGTTATATCAGAACCCGATGAGGCGGAAGGCCTTTACATACACATTCAACAACACTATGAGTTTGTAGAGAAGCGTAAATGGTTTCCTATGCAGCTCAATTCTAACTTCACATTTCCCCAAGCATCTGTAAATGGAACTCCCATCGTTGGCGAGGGAAGATCTTACATCAAAAACCTACAATTGGATGCTGCACTGGAGCGAAAGGAATTTACACCTGTAACACTTTTGATGGGGAAGAATGCTAACAACCAACCCGACTCGCTGTGGAATGAATACCGCGAACGACCGCTGGATGCAAAGGATAGCACCACCTACCAAGTGATAGACAGCATAGGCCAAGCAGAGAATTTTGATCGCAAAATAAAAGTGTTCGAAAGCCTTGCCACAGGCCTTATCCCGCTGGGCCCCGTAAGTTTTGACCTTGCACGATTGCTTCGCTACAACAGCTACGAAGGTTATCGCCTGGGTGCAGGCCTTCGCACCAATGACAAACTAAGCAATAAGTTTTCAGTCGGAAGTTATTATGCCTATGGCTTTAAGGACACACACTCTAAGTATGGTGGCGATGTAAAAATTCATTTGTATAAAAAGCGCAATGCATGGGTGAAGGCCTTGTATGAAAATGATGTGATGGAAACAGGCGGCAACCAATTTGTGAAACCCATGGAGGGTTTTCTAACCCAAGGTCTTTATCCCTTCTTTGTAAGCAGAATGGATCGAAGGGAGAAAGCAGAAGTGCAACTGAATGGCCGCGTTATTGGCAACTTGAGTGCAAGCGCTTTTGCCAATACACAATTTGTAAAAACATTCAATGGCTATCAATTCACGACCGCTGCGGAAGAGAGTATTGCGCTCTATGCATCGCATTTCAACCTGACAGAAACAGGAGTGACGCTGCGCTTCGCACCGGGTGAAAAACTGGTGCGCACACGGACTCGAGAGATGAGCCTTGGTGGATATTATCCTACCGTTTGGCTGCGTGTTACCAAAGGATGGGACAATCTGCTGAATGGAGATATCAACTTCATGCGTTATGACGCGATGGTAGAAAAAACATTTCGCATACTGAACATAGGCGACTTCACGGTGACTGCTGTGGCTGGCATGGTGCCAGACGATGTTCCACTCTCATTGCTGTACAATGCAAAAGGAAGCAACACACTGAACTATGAAAAGCGCTGGCTGGGTATAGCCGCGCCAGGTTCGTTCGAAACCATGCACGTCAATGAATTCATGCATTCAGAATATGTGGCGGTGCACCTGCGCCACAACTTCAAAGACCTGCTGTGGAAGAGAGAAAAATTCCGTCCAGAATTTATAATGGTGCACAACATGCTATGGGGACGCATGAGCCATGCTGCATCACACAACGTAGTAGCAAAAGCCGCCACCAAAGGCTACTATGAAAGTGGATTGCACATTGACAACATACTGCGCAGCGGTTTTAGCGCTATAGGTGTAGGTGTGTTTTACAGATATGGGCCACAGCATTTGCCCAATGAGATCCACAACTTTGCTTTTAAGCTTACCAGTAGCATCAATTTTTGAAGAATGAAAGTGCTGTACCTTCTTTTTTTGCTCGTCCTAATGCATCCAGCAGATGCTCAAACGGATACTATTCCTGTTCAAAGAGGGCAACTGATTCGCTATACCAACTTTCCCTCTGTGCACATTCAACCACGCAATGTGGATGTATGGCTACCTGAAAATTATTCTGACAAAAAGAAATATGCTGTGCTCTACATGCAAGACGGACAGGCTTTGTTTGACACTTTGTGGTTCAGAATAAAAGCAGGTAAGGCAGAGTGGATGGTAGATGAAAACATGCAAGCACTGCAAGACTCCATGCGTTTGCGCGATTGCATAGTGGTGGGCACATGGAATACCACTAACCGCAGGCCCGAATACTTTCCGCAAAAGGCATTTGAAATGCTGGACACCGCTTTACAATCAAAAGTAAAAGCAGACATCAAGGGCCAACCAGTGAGCGATGCTTACTTGAAATTTCTTGTAACTGAATTGAAGCCATTCATAGATAGCACTTATGCCGTTTTGAATACCATTGAGGACACCTACATAGCAGGCAGCAGTATGGGTGGACTTATATCGTTGTACGCTATGTGCGAATACCCGGAAGTGTATGGAGGGGCTGCGTGTTTTTCTACACATTGGGTAGGCTGCCCCACACTGCGCAATGATGCCATTCCAAAATCCTTCATCGCGTACTTGACGAAAAATTTACCCTCAGCAGATGATCACAAAATATACTTTGACCGCGGCACCGAAGGACTAGATGCCTTGTACGCACCTTGGCAAGTGCAAGCGGACGACCTGCTGAAAAAGAAAGGCTATATGAAAAAACAAAGAGGATTTACCAAAGTGTTTTATGGTGACGACCACAATGAGCACTATTGGCAAAAGCGCATAGGAGGTGCATTGCTATTCTTGCTTGGTACAACCAACAAAGAACATTGATCAACATGAAAAGCATAACAGTATTCTGCGGAGCGGGCTTAGGTAAAGAAAAAATTTATGCAGAAAGCGCTACTGAAGTTGGCGCAACGTTGGCATCAAAAAATATTGAAATAGTTTTTGGTGGAGGCAAAATTGGGCTGATGGGCGCAGTGGCTGATGGGGCTTTGAATGCGGGTGGCAAGGTGACAGGTGTTATTCCCACCTTCTTAAAGACCAAAGAAGTGGCGCACGATGCGCTGACTAAAATGATAGTGGTGCAAACTATGCACGAGCGCAAGATGATGATGAATGAACTTTGCGATGGCGTTATAGCATTGCCGGGGGGATTCGGCACATTTGAAGAATTGTTTGAAATACTGACTTGGGCTCAACTAGGCCTGCATAAAAAGCCCATTGGCCTGTTGAATGTGAATGGTTACTACAACCACCTCATTGCGATGATGCACCACATGGAGCAGGAAGAATTATTGAGTGTACGCAGTCACCGTATGATATTGGTGAGTGATGACATCCAAGATTTGCTAAGGCAAATGGAGAACTATAAAGCGCCTGATGTGCCTGAGTGGATGCACGAGGAGGAGGTGTAATTCTTTTCACCTCAACGCAAACTCGCACTTCATCTCATAGCGCAGTTTTATTTTCTCAAACGAGGGTGAGGATGCTGCACCATCACTCAGGTAGCCCATGCTTTCGTTCGATTCCTGCATCATCATTTTGTTGGCCGAACGCGTATTGCCGGTTACGTCAGAGTAATAGCTGTCTTCCACTTCCTGTATGAGCAATGCCTCGCCCACCTGTTCGCCAATACTTTGGGCCAGGTAGGTGGCTTTATCCTTGCTGGCCTGTAGGGCGTTGGTCTTTACCTCTTTGCGTAGTTGCTCAATGTCGCTGTGTCCAGTTTTACTAACGTAAAAATTTTGAATAGCATCGTCCGTAAGGCCAGCGACAATCTGGTCCAGCTTTTCGGGGGAGCTAACCATAACTGTGTACGTTATGGTGGCAAAGACATCTGTGTTGTGTCTGCGATTGTACCACCACCAATAGTTCCATTGTTCGTTGCCCGCATAGCCCGCAGTGCTAATGTTGCTGTCTGCAATACCCGCTGTTTTGCAAAGGGTAAGAAAGTCCGTTTTGACATCCTCAATAGCTACTTTGTTTCCTCCCTTCATGTGTTCTTTTAGGGTGAAGGTCATATAAATTTCATTGGGAACGACTTCCATTTCTGCGCTGCCGGTTACTTCTATCTTCTTTGTTTTTTTTGACTTGTGGTTGCCACCTCCCCCGCAGGAGAATAGAAGGACCGACAGGCCAACTGCAAGTGTCAATAGGATGCATCTGTTTTTCATAATGAGATGATTTAGATAATGTGTGAAGCGAATGTAGTTGGGTGGGTGTTACAGGGGAGTGAGGCGGGGGTTCAAATGGGAACAAAACAGAACACCAAAAGACCCCACCTGATGGGTGACCGCATTTGGTTTAGGAGTTTGTTGGACTTGGCTGCAAGCTTCAATTTATCACCTGAACCGAAAACAACATGAAAGGGCCGTGAATTTCAAGGCTTATGTTTTTATCAGGTCCTATCAATATCATTCGACATTCACTGTGTCAAATCAAATTTGAGCCGCTATACTTTAAGACCAATTGATATTGTTAGAAGCCCAACTATTTATTCCTCACAGCCGCCATGAGAAATCGGATAAGCAATACATTGAAGACAATGTATATAGCCATTGTACCAAGCGCTACTATCACTTTTCCTTCGCCTTTGTTATACATATAAATGGCAAGGAAGATGGCGCAAGCAAACAGTTTGATAGAAACCGCACCAATGAAAGCCGCTACAAAACGTTTGGGGCTTTTAGCGGTGGAACGCAGTATGTTTTTGTAAAGCAAAAAGGAAAGAAGTGCAAAGGAGGGAATTACGCCAAGCATCACCTTCAAGGTAACTTGTGTGAGAAAGATTTCGGCTGTGCACATTCCAAATGCAAGGGCACTTAGCGCAGCGGTGGCTATCAATAATGAAACAACAAAAGACTTTTGATTGGACATGGGGGGTAATTATGAAACTTCTGAACGCTATTTCTTCTTAAGCAAGTCGCGAATAACCATGTACATGGCCAAGGCAACGCCTGATATGGATAGAATGAGCGTCCATGCATGAAAACGATTGGGGAATTTTTCGTCCAGCTTAACGCCACCCCAAACCGCAAGGCCAATGGTGATGGCCATTTGGGTGGTCATAGAACCATAGCGAAGAAATGCGTTGTTAGAACGAGGACGCGACCCCTGCGGTGGCTCCTGCGGTAGTTGCTGATCCGTCATTGATTTCTTTTCTTAGTTCTTTCACCTTGGCGCCCATGTGGCAAGCACCAGTAAATGTTGCGCCTGGTTCTATAGCGAGTTTGTCGGTGAAAATGTCACCTTCCACCCTCGCTGTGCCTTTCAGGGAAAGCAGTTGCTGCACGTTTACCCTGCCTTTTATGAGGCCTTCTACCTCTGCATTTTGGCAGATAACTGCTCCATCAATGGTTCCATTTGGACCCACTACAAGCCTTCCTTTGGTAGACAAATCACCTTTGAAAGTGCCATCAATGCGGATGTTGCTTTCGCATTTTATTTCTCCTTCTATAGTAGTGCCTTCAACTATTCGGTTGATGGCCAGATCCTGAACAATGTCGCTGTTTTTTGCCATACGCTTGTTGTTTGAGAACATAGTGTTGAGTTTAGTTACTGCTGGTAATTGGACTCATAAAACTCAATATACCCCGCAATATCCTTGCTTTTAAAAAGGGTTATGTAGTTCTGTTTCGATATCAGAAATGTGGTGTTAGCTCCATTATTGATATCTATGAGTTTCTCTGTATCCGTATCGAAAGTTCCGATGTAGTTATAGCCTTCATCCAATACCTTGAATGATTTTACTAACACCAAGTGTTGCTCTTTATTGAGCAAATTGTTGGTGACTTTGAGCTGCGCAGAAGCGAAGAAAGAAGTATTGAAATCTGCAATGGCCACTTTTGTCTTGTTGATATCACTGCCCTGTATGGGCATTATCAAAGCCAGGTAATGTTCTGCAGCCGCATCGTATTTAAATGGACTATCTGTTTTTATGGCAGATGAATCCTTTGGCTCGGGTTCTGGCTTTATTTGATTGTCAATGCCATTGCTTTCGTCCGTTTTTTCGTCTGCCATGCCGGTAGAGTTCGCAGCACCAAGTCCTTTCAAAAGTTCCTGGGCACGTTTTGCCTCCTCGCTGCCGGGGCATTTGGTTACCAATTCATTCAGCTCGTTTTGGTAGTTCACCTTTTCGCCATAAGCGGCATCGGTGTAGCCAACTGAAATGGCGCGCAACAAACGGTATTTGCATATGAGGTGGTTGTCTGGTTCATTGTAAATCACAGAATCGCTTGTGGCTTTTACACCATAGTAATTTCTATCAGAGTACATCGCATACACCATTTCATACGCCTTTGTTTCTTCCGCTTTTTTGATATCCTGCATGTCTACATAATCAGGATTATCTACAAGGTAAGCCCAGTCGCTGTCCGGATATCTTCTTTTTACCTCATCACCCCAATACTTAGAGTTGCAAGTGCTGCAAAGCGGATTTTTCACGTAGCCCTTCGAGTTTTCTTTACTAAGCCATGTGCGGTAAAGCTGGTAGTAGGCTGTAGGATGAAAATCGCTGTTGTCCATATTGGCTAGCAACTCTTCCCATGTGCTGATGGCGTTGTCTTCATCGTCCAGTTTCTCTTTGTACACAACACCCGCCATGTAGTATCCTTCGGCAGCATCTTTTTCCATCTGATCTAGTTTGTTCTTGTCATCGCAAGGCAATTGCGATTTCAATTCATCCACTGTAGGCACTTTGTATTTGTCATCTTTCAGCGGGTCGGTTCCTTCCGGATTTTCGGGGTTCACCACAGTGGCATCCGCCTCTTCGCCTGGGCCAAAAGATTGGGCAAGTTTTGACTGAAGTCTCCAGTTGTCTTTCAAGGGTCGGTCGCCCCATTTGTCTTTGAAGTTGCTTTCTCCTTTGGTGCGCAGTTGTGAGTTGTATGCCCAAAAACTTCCGCTGATGGCTTCTACAGCGCCTTCATTGGCTTTGGCTGCTGCTGCTTCGTCTTTTCTGCGCTGCTCAGCCATGTCGTTTTCCATTTGCTTCTGTATGTCTGCAAGTTTCTTTTCACGCGCAACGGGCGAGAGTTTACAGATAACTCCAAGCGAATCATAGAGCTCAATTTTGGCTAGGTTATCAATAAGTTCTGTAAGGTTTTCCGCACGGGTTTTTATCACCTCATAGCGATCGTGCTTCTCATCAATTTTGGCAAGAGTGCTGTCATAGAATGCTTGAGCGGGTCTGTACTGCCTTTCATCAAAATAAACATCAGCCAGTCGAAGGAAGGTTTTTGCTCTTTGTTTGGGATTGTCCTTATTTACCTCAAGCGATTTTTCGTAGAAGGTAACAGCATCGTTTCTGCGTTGCTCTTCCCAAGCAATATCTCCCAGTGCATAGTAAATCTGATCTTGATAACTGAGGTTCTTATCATCCTTCAGCATCTTGAAAAGTTCTTTCTGTATTTCAGCAGAACTACCTCCTGTGCGGCTGTAAGCAAGAGCTTTGTTAATGCGCGCATAAAACTCCAATTCGTAAGGTGGCCGCGACTTTATGGTGGCTTCGTAGTGCGTTAGTGCATCGCTGCTTTTGTTTAGTTCTTGGTCGATTTGGGCGAGAATGAAATGTGGTCGTGCCCTGTCTTTCTTCTTCTTTATCAATGGCAACGCTGTTTCAATTTCCGTTGCCGCCTTTTCCAGTTTGCCTTGGTGCATGTAGGCATCTGCAAAAACCATGTGATAATCTGCCAGCAGTTTTTCATCCATGTCTTTGTCCTCTTCTTCCACTCGCTGCAATGCTTGTATTGCTTTGCCATATTTGCCTTGTTGTATGAAGGTGCGGGCAAGCCATGTGTTGGTGATAGTGGCTATATCGGGATCTTTGAATTTGCGATTTACATAATTGAATGTTTCTGCTGCTCGGCCATAGTTCCTCTTATAGTAATAAGCGCGACCTATTACCATGTAGTTTTCGTCTATCCACTTGTTGAATTTTGGCTTCTTCTTGTCCTTGTTTCCATCTGCTTTTATCGTGTGCTTGTTGATCACTTTTTCGCACTTACCTATGGCTTTTTCCATCTCTGGGTAAGAGGCTTTGGCTGTTTCCTCATCTCCATAGATGAAGATGGGAAGTATCTTGTCATAGTCTTCCTTGTGGGCAGCTTGAATTTTAACAACACCTTTTTTTACACTTTCTTCAGCGTTGAAATAGCCGTTGTAATGTGCCGTGGTGTTATGGTACCAGCGCCCTGCAGTGCTATCTCTCTTGGTGGAGCATGATGCTACAACAATGCAGATGATAATTGCTATGATGAGATATATATAAGAACGATAATTCACGTGTGGGTTTTATTGAAGCGTGCAGTTAACTGCTTGGGCGCGAAAATATTTCATTTTGATGCAAATGATTTTTGGAAGTTGCATGTTCATTTGCTCATGGGGTCAAATACAGCCATGCAAGTCAAAGGTTGAATGGGCGCTCATGCAGTATCATTGTGCACCCAAAGTAAATGGGTGATTTTGTAATTTTTATTCGTCTATTTCCCTTTCTACTGAAGCATGGTAGCAACCCCACAACCGAAACGAAAGCGCCTGATGAAAAAGCTGAAAAGCAAATTCAGGCTGACGGTGATCAACGAAAAGACATTTGATGAGCAGTTCAGTTATTCGCTTACTCCAATGAACTTGATCATTATGCTTGGAGGATTTCTTGTGGTTTTTGGCGCTTTGTTTTATGCCCTCATTGCCTATACGCCTGTAAAGAGATTGTTGCCCGGCTACACTGATCAGTCTTTTAACGTGGAGGCCATCGAGGCACGGATGCGTGTGGATTCTTTACTCGAAGTTTCGCGCCAGCAGGACAGGTATGTCAATGATTTGCGGATAATTCTTAGTGGAGGTACGCTGAGTAATAGCGCTGACACAGGTGTTACTGCAGTTGAAAAGGTAAACTTGAACTACAGCACAACGGCTTTGGAAAATGATTTGCGTCAGCAGTTGAATGAGCAAGACCGATACAACCTGACAGTTGAAGATGATGAAAATGCAGCCAAGAAGGGCTTCTTGCTATTTAAACCAGTAAATGGTACCCTTAGCAATGCCTTCGATCCAAAGCGAGGTCACTATGGAATCGATCTTGTTGCTCCTAAAGAAGACCCAGTAAAAGCTGTGCTTGACGGCACCGTTATCATGGCATCTTTTACGGCTGATGGCGGCAACATTATTCAGATTCAGCATGCCAATAATTTCATTTCTGTATACAAACACAACTCTGCTCTTTTGAAAAAGAGTGGCGATCATGTGAAGGCTGGTGAGAGCATAGCTTTCATAGGCGACAGTGGTGACCACAGCGAGGGTCCGCATCTGCATTTCGAGTTGTGGGAGAATGGGGTGCCTGTGAATCCTGCGGATTACTTAGCGCTGGGGCAGTAATAGGATTTCGATTTACACCTTTGTCAGTTTTATCATATTTGTCATTCCTTGCTCAGAGATGGGCATGGATGCGAGGTTGATAATGAAGTCACCGTCCTTCAGATAGTCGTTTTTCTTTAGGAAATAGCGAATGTCTGAGATGGTTTGGTCTGTGCTCACCATTTTGTCGTAGAAGAACACTTTTACACCCCACACTAGGTTCATCTGGGTCAGTATTTTTTTGTTGCTGGTGAATACAAATATGTTGGCGTTGGGCCTCCATGCTGAAACACGGTAACCTGTATAACCACTGAATGACATGGTAACTATTGCTGCGGCTTTGACCCGCGCAGCTACTCGACAAGCACTGTAGCAGACACTGTCAGTCATGAAGCGGTTTTCATCCACTTCAGTAGGCAGCTCTTCATGATAATAGAGGTCTTCGTACTTCTCCGCTTCGCCTATTATATTGTTCATCATACGAATGGCTTCCACAGGGTATTTGCCAACGCTGGTTTCTCCGCTTAGCATCACAGCATCCGCACCATCCAACACCGCGTTGGCTACGTCAGTCACTTCAGCGCGTGTCGGGGTGAAGTTGGTTATCATGCTCTCCATCATTTGTGTGGCGACTATCACAGGGCGTGCTTCCTTTACACACTTCTTCACAATCATTTTCTGAATGAGCGGCACGTTTTGCAAAGGGATTTCTACTCCCAAATCTCCTCTTGCAACCATCACAGCATCGGTTACCTGAATTATTTCATCTATCTGATCTACTGCTTCTGGTTTCTCAATTTTTGCTACCACTTTGGCATGTTTGCCTTTCTCTTTTATGATGTTCTTGAGCATCACTACATCGTTTGCATTTCGCACAAACGACAGACCTATCCAGTCCACATTTTCATTGAGTGCAAAGTCTAAATCTGCAAGGTCCTTTTCGCTCAATGAGGGCAACGAAACTTTGGTGTTGGGCAGGTTGAGTCCTTTTTTATTGGACAATGGGCCACCCTGCAACACCTCGCATTCCACACTGTCTTTGCCATTTGTGCTAAGAACCCGCATGCTCAATTTGCCATCATCCAGAAGCACTGTTTCTCCTGCGGCCACATCTCTTGCAAACTCTTTGTAGTTGGTATAAATGACCTTTGCAGTCCCTATTTGTTTGGTGGTGCTTATGATTATTTTTTGTCCTGATACTAGATCTACACTTCCATTCTCCATTTCGCCTACCCTCAACTTGGGGCCCTGTAAGTCAGCCAGCAGCGAGGTATTGGTTCCAAGCTCTTTGTCTATGGCCCTTACAGCATCCACTACTTTTTTGTGGTCTTCATAAGCCCCGTGCGAAAAGTTGAGGCGCACCACATCAAGTCCCTGTAAAATCATATCGCGCAGTACTTCCTTGCTTGCGCTGGCCGGCCCTATAGTGGCCACTATTTTAGTTTTTTTCATGTCTGGTCTCATCACTTTACTTTCTTCTTTTCTTACACCATGAGCAGGTGTTTATTTTTTAATTTTTCTAGTTGAAGCGGAAACGCTGCTATCAGAAAAGGTGTTTTTTTCAGCTGCCTGAAAAAATGATCGTCCAATTCCCATGGAGCATTTTCCGCCTTCAATAGATAGTCGAATTGCGCTAATTCTGTTATAAGTAAGCCATCTTCTGTTTTGTTATCTATCAAAGTGAAGATAGTTTTTTCAAAAGGTAATACATATTGAAACTGAGCAAAATAGGATATGGAATGATTCCTTTTTAGTTCCAAATCTTCCTTTCTGGAAAGCCGCCAGCCCATGTTTCTGTTCAGAGCCCATGCTAGGCGGTAATCCTTCTCATGACTGCTTAGGCCAATCAATTCAAAGTCATATTCTACCTCTATGTCAAGATGATAAATGGCCACTTGGTGTCGTTTGCACACTAAGTTGGCGAATGTAGCCCAATCAGTGTGAGGCAAATGTGTCATTGAACCCCTATCATCCTGCCTTATGTTTACGATAGTTATGCGCAGTCTGGGTGTGAGTTGTTGGATGGATAAAGACATTACCTAAAAAATTTTATCTACCAGCGGACAACTTTTCACCCAATGCGTCTATCAACCATATCGCAGTGCGAAATGACAGACCACGAACTTGCCAAAGGAATATTGAGCGGAAGCAGAGAAGCACAGCAAGAACTGTGGCGGCTGTATGCCCGCAAAATGATGTCGGTTTGCCTGCGCTATTGCGACAGCCGCCAAGAAGGTGAAGATGTGTTGCAAGATGCTTTTATA
Source organism: Flavobacteriales bacterium (assembly GCA_031414655.1). GTDB lineage: Bacteria > Bacteroidota > Bacteroidia > Flavobacteriales_D > Sanyastnellaceae > JANNVZ01. Next base: position 153,650 of record JANNVZ010000002.1, on the reverse strand, counting down.
AAAGTATATCAGCGGATAGGACAGTGGCAAGGCAGCGGCCCGCTGGGAGGTTGGATAAGAACAGTGGTGGTAAACACCGCCCTTACTCATATCCGCGGCGAGCACAAATGGCGGAATAGCACCGATTTGGATGCAGCGGAAAACTTAGACGCTGAAGAGGTAGATGCAGTGAGCCAGATGAATGCGGAGGCATTGATGGAGTTGATAGAAAAAATGCCAAAAGGATATAGAACTGTTTTTAACCTGTTTGCCATAGAGGGTTATGGACATAAAGAAATAGGAGAAGCATTGGGAATAAGTGAAAACACGAGTAAAACACAGTTTCTGAAAGCAAAGAATTGGCTGAAGAAACACATAACAGTTACCATACAAGAAGAACAAAGTGAAGAACTTGGATAATCAAATACGTGAAATCTTTACACAAAAGCTGGCTGAGCACGAAAGTGCTGTTAGACCGGAATTGTGGAATGCAGTGCAGGCACAATTGGCTGCACCGGCCGCGGGCTCCTCTGCTATTGCCACTGCTGCTAAGGTTGGATTGAGTAAACTTTGGTGGGCCGCTGCTATTGTTGCTATAACCACTGCTGTTGGTGTAATTGCTTACTTCACATCTACTGAAGAAGCAACAAACGTGAATGCGCCTGCTGAACAAAACGCTTTAATAGATGTGAAAAAAGGATTAGTGGAAGAACTGGTTCCCGTGAATGCAAATGCTGAGGCGAAAGCTGAGAGTGAAATTCAGAGGACCGAAGTAATTCCAATAGCCCAAGAGAAAGTACAAGAAGTATTAAAGTCTTCTTCTCTTGAAGAAGTGTTGCCCTCAATAGCAGTTATAGAACCCGAATTCGGAGTGGACATTAAACCAATGGAACCGAACAAAGGAGCCATGGAGAAAGAAGGCACTCTATCAGGTGAAAAGGTCTTTGATGTTGCAAGTGCTAACTTCAAGGTGGTAACTGTTTCAGAAAAGGATCTGCGCTTTTTCTTCATTCCTGAAAATGTCAAAGCATTCGAATACGAATGGAATTTTGGAGACGGAACTTCATCTGACGAAATGAGTCCTTCGCACACGTTTGACGAAGAAGGAGAATTCACAGTGTTGCTGAATACTTACACGTCCAACCTTATGCTGGTTGCAACTCATGCGGTGCAGGTAAAAGCCTTTAAGCCTGCTGAGTTGATTATTCCAAATGTGTTCACTCCAAACGGTGATGGTAAGAATGATGCATTTGTAGTTGAAGCAATAGATGGCTCAGCTACCATTACCAAAATAATTATCCTGAATAATGAAGGCCGTGTTTTTGAAAGTGACGGAAGCATTATGTGGGATGGTCGAATGCCCAATGGTGAAATTGCATCCAGCGGAACATTCACTTACCTTGTGAGAGCAATAGACAAGAATCAAACATTAATAGAAAAGACCGGAACAGTGACGCTTTTGCGCAATTGATTCCGTTTTTATATTCGGCCTCCCGAAAAAAAATTCAGGCGCATCTTCACAAAAGAGATGCGCCTGTTGCTTAACCAAACATTATGAGAAGAATTCTACTTTCAATCTTGGCATTTTTCGCCTTGCATCAGTTTGCTCTGGCCCAACTTCCTAAGGCTGGTCCCTCCGCTGTTAAGACTGAAAAATGGAAGTATTCCAAAAAGCTAACGAATGAAGAGTTTTATGATATCAATCGTTTGCATTTTATGTCCAAAAAGGACTGGGTATTGTTCCGTCAAGATCCTCGTTTTGATGCCGATAGTGTTTCTCAAAAACTCACTCAATGGAAGAGTAATCAGCCAAAACCTTTTGGAGCATCACTCAAGTCAAATGATTTGAATGGTCCAAATTGTTTCTGGCTAGAACCAACGAGTGAATACGAAAACCCAAACACCATTCAGTGGCCAGGCAGCCCAGGAAACAGCACAGACAATTATTCCGGAGTAATCAATCTTCCTTTTGATTTCAATTATTTCGGAACTTTATATGATCAAGTTGTGCTAACAACAAAGGGCACCATTGTGCTGGGCACTGCGGGTTATATAGACTTTCTTCCGTCAGCATTTCCAACTCCACTTGCAGGTGAGTCAACTGATCAGCATGAGCACATTGCTGGATTTTGGACGGATTTTGACTTTGCAGCGTCAGGCGAACTCTATTATCTGGTAACAGACGAGGCTCTGTATGTGAACTATGTGGAAGTTGGATATTGGCCCAATCAGGGTGATAAGACCAACACTTTCCAAATGATCATATGTGAAGATGGCAGCGATGTGATAGGTGGAGGCAACAACGTGCAGTTTTATTATGAGGACATGCAGTTCGCCAATAGTCAGATAAGTGGCGCTCAAGGTGGTCTTGATGCCAATGCCAACATTGCAATAGTCGGTTGCGACAGAACTTCCGGAAATGCACACTACTCATTCGGGCGTTACAATCTTGGCGATGACAATTTCAATGGACCCTATGGTATCACTGCTGCCCAACAAGATGGAATCTACTGGTTGAACAATCGCGTTATTGAATTCAATACGAGCATTACCAATTTCACAAACAATATTCCGCCTGTCATAGTGGGCGAGCCTTGCGATACAATGTACATGTGCCAAGGCGAGGTTTTCAATTTTGACTTAGCTTTTACTGCGCCTGAAAGCACTCAAGATGTCACCATAACCTTTACTCAAACCGATAGCGGATTTTCGACTACAATTGATAACGTTCCGGCCAATTCTGCCCAACTTGTGAATGCAACTTTTGTTGCCGTCACGGACAACATTGGTGTAAACACTGTCACCATTACAGGCACTGATAATGGCTCTCCCAACCTAGCTACGCAGGCTATTTATGTCTTCATCGTTTCTGAAGATGTTGCACCTCCAATAACCATAGAAGGTGTTACTTCTATTTGTGCAGGTGGCGAAACAACGTTGACAGCCACCGAAGGATTTGAGAGCTATACCTGGAGCAATGGGGGCATCGGACAAGTAGTGGAGGTTACACAAAATGGTGTGCTTACAGTGTCTGCAATATCCAGCAATGGTTGCGAGTCGATAGCCACTGTTGATATAGATGTTACGCCCTATTTCATTCCGCCCCTCCAAGGCGGTAATGATCCCATTGTGATATGTCCAGGCCAAGACACTACTATTTGTGTTTTGGGCGAATGGGACACCTATGAATGGTTCATATACCCAGGCTATGATGGTGAGTTTGTTGCTGGAGCACCTTTGAATGAAGCTTGCACTCAAGTTACCGGTAATGTGAATGGAAACTATGGTGTGTTGGTTACGGATGAAGACGGCTGCCAAGGCTTGAACATTAAACTTGTTGATATTGTGGAGTCATTCATTGACCCCATTAATGAAGAGAACACGGGCGCATACTGCGATGGATTGGATGAGGTGGATTTTGTTGGCGGTTACAGTAATCCTGCACAAGGCACTCTGGTCATCTATGGTTTGAGCACTAATGCAAACGGCTGGCAAGGCTCCTATTTGAATGTGTATGTCTACAATCCGGGAAGCGAAGAACCAGATTCAACTTATTTCTTCACAACATTCAATGCATTTACCATTTATAACGAGGTTGAAATTGGAGTTGGTGATAGCATAGTTGTTGAGTACTTCGCTAATGGAAATAATTTTCAGGGTAACACTATTTGGTTGCTGAACTGTGGTGAAAATATCCCGACAATTATTGGCCCACCGCTCAACTCTGGCATTCTTTGGTCAGGAATTTCAAGTTGTGATATTGAACCCTTGTTAGGTCAATGGACTGTTGAAGGTCCTGCGGGTTGGGATATGACAGAAACAGAAGTATACAATACCACATTTACTCCGGGTAACTATGGGTTGTACACCCTTTGTTTCAACGATCCTGCTTGCAGTATTGATCATTGCTACGAATTGGAGTATACCGAAGCACCAGAGTTGACATTGACCCCAGGGCAAGATGTTTTGTTGTGTGATAATGATGTTGAAAGTGTGGACATAACAGTCGTTGATATTGGACAAACTGGTGTGATAAGTTGGACTGGGAATGGAGTTGATCCTGACACTGATTTACTGGGCGCCACTATTGGGCCATATTCCAATTATGTGACTACAACTGTTACAGCAACCATTACCAACGGTTGCGGCACTGATTCAGATTCCTTCAATGTGGAACACCAACCGGATGTGCCCACTCCAACCTTGAATGATGAGTTCTTGTGCAACAACGGTTCTCTTACATTGGATCCAATTCCTTCTAATCAAGACAATTCGAATTTAATTTACGACTGGTCTCCAGGCAATCAGACTACTCCAACACTTACTGTTACCACAAGTGGAACTTATTCTGTGATTGTCTCCAATGACTGCGATGAAAGCAATAGTTCTTCCGCTAATATCACACTTGTTCCGGCAGCTACGGTTACATCATTGCCAGACGATTTTGAGATAGAGTGCAATGACGATCAATTGGTTTTGACCGTTACCTACACTCAAACGAATAATTACTCTATTGAGTGGAGCAATGGCTCAAGCAACAACAGCATTAGTGTGGATCAAGACGGAGAGTATTGCTGGACAATTACCGACAACTTTGATTGTGGGACTGAAGTAACGGGATGTACTCAAGTGAATATTTCCTCAATACCTGTTGCAAACGGTGGTTTTTCAAGCCCTGATATTTTATGTCCTTCCGAGTGTATGGAGCTTCCGCTTAACGCAAATGGTGATGATGTATCGTATTCATGGACGTCATCTTGCAGCGGTTATCCTGTGAATCAAACCGGTGAATCCTTCAACTTTTGCGCTGATAACGTACCTGCCACTTGTCTAGGAAGTGTTATCACAGTTACCGGAACTGCCACCAATCAATGTGGCAGTGATCAGGCATCGTTTGCATTGCTTTCAGGCGCATGTGAGTTAATCATTCCAAACGTTATTACCCCAAATGGCAATGGCTTGAATGAAGCGTTTTTCATAGTTGGTTTAGAAAATTATGTAGATGTAAAATTCAAGGTATTCAATCGCTGGGGTAACAAAGTGTTTGAAGATGAAAACTATGAAAATGGCTGGCTTGCAGGCGATTTAGCCGAGGGCACTTATTTCTATACAATCTCATTACCATTTGGGTTGAAGACTCAGTACGAAGGTTACTTTACCATTCTTAAATAGTCGCAACAGGATACTTTAAAAACCCTGGAGTAAATCTTCGGGGTTTTTCATTTAAACCCATCACTTACCATTTTTTTAATGCAATTGCGCGGTACTCTATTGTGCCACATCAATTCTTTGCTTTTCTTTTTGGTTGAACTACCGCGAACAAGGTATTTTAGCCGACCGTAATAATTTAGAAATAATCTAAATAGTCTGACACTGAGGCCCGGCAAGCATTTCGGTGTTTAAAAGCTAAGATAAAAGGTAAAAAAAATGATAAAAGTAGCAGACAGTGCAAAGCAACAAGTGACTCATTTGATAGCCACTGAAAATCATCCTGATGGTTCATTCGTCAGAGTGGGAGTAGAAGGTGGCGGATGTAGTGGACTGATGTACCAACTCACTTTTGATAACGCCATGAAAGATGGCGACCAAGTCTTTGAAGACAATGGTGTGAAGGTGGTTGTAGACCGCAAAAGTTTTCTCTATCTCGTGGGCACTGAGTTGGAATACACCGGTGGCCTTAACGGCAAAGGATTTATTTTCAAAAATCCGAATGCCAGCAGAACTTGTGGATGCGGAGAGAGTTTTTCTATCTAATTTAATGATTCAAGAATTCAAAAATTCAATCTGATGGCAAAGCGATTCGAGGAACTTGAGGTTTGGCAAAAGGCAAGAGCTTATTGTCAAACTATTTGGGCTTTGATTCGAAAAGAAGCATTTGCAAAAGACTTTGAATTGAAGAATCAAATCAATCGCTCCTCAGGGAGTGCAATGGACAATATTGCTGAAGGATATGAGAGAAGCAACAACAAAGAATTTATTCATTTCCTATTCATAGCCAAAGGCTCCATTGGAGAGTCTCGCTCACAATTGCAGCGAGCATTTGACAGAGGATACATCAGCCAAGAAGAATTCGAGAATGCCTTTAATGAGTCATTGGTTATTTCGAAACAACTTGGAAATTTTATAAACTACTTGAAGGAATCAGAAATGAAAGGTTCAAAACATGTGCAATCCGAGCGCATATCATAATTTGAATTCTTGAATTCTTGAATCATTGAATATTAAGCATGGCCTACGAAGGAGACGAAATATTAGAATCAGTAACAAACAAAGAATACGAGTTTGGTTTTGTTACGGATATTGAATCAGACAAAGCAGCACCCGGTCTTACGGAGGATACTATTCGTCTTATTTCTAAAAAGAAGGAGGAGCCTGAGTGGTTGCTGAATTGGAGGTTAGAAGCATTTGCCATCTGGCAGAAGATGACCGAGCCAACTTGGGCACATGTGCATTACACAAAACCTGATTTTCAGGCCATCTCTTACTACTCCGCACCCAAGAAAAAAGTGCAACTCAATTCACTGGACGAACTTGACCCAGAGTTGCGCAAGACGATGGACAAACTCGGAATTTCTTTGGAAGAGCAGAAACGATTGAAGGGCGTTGCGGTGGATTTTGTGATGGACTCTGTTTCAGTCGCCACATCATTCAAAGAAAAATTGGGCGAGCTTGGAATCATCTTTTGCTCCATGAGTGATGCCGTAAAGGAGCATCCTGAGTTGGTGAAAAAATACATGGGCACTGTTGTGCCACGCACCGATAATTTTTATGCAGCACTGAACTCAGCGGTTTTCACAGATGGTTCGTTCTGTTACATCCCAAAAGGTGTTCGCTGCCCAATGGAGCTTTCTACCTATTTCAGAATAAACGAAGGCGGCACCGGTCAGTTTGAACGAACTCTTGTTGTGGCTGATGCCGATAGTTATGTGAGTTACCTTGAAGGCTGCACCGCACCAAGCAGAGACGAAAATCAATTGCACGCAGCAGTTGTGGAACTCATCGCAATGGACAATGCAGAAATAAAATACAGCACCGTTCAGAATTGGTATCCAGGTGATAAGGATGGAAAGGGTGGTGTATTCAATTTCGTTACCAAGCGTGGAATGTGTGGTGGAGTGAATTCGAAAATCAGTTGGACACAAGTGGAAACAGGCAGTGCCATCACTTGGAAATATCCATCGTGTATTTTGAAAGGCGACAACAGTGTGGGTGAGTTTTATTCTGTGGCAGTCACCAATAATTATCAGCAAGCCGACACCGGAACGAAGATGATTCATCTTGGCCGCAATACGAAAAGTACTATTATTTCAAAAGGTATTAGTTCGGGTAAAAGCCAAAACTCTTATCGCGGATTGGTGCAGATAAATAAAAGTGCGGAGAATGCGCGCAATTTTTCGCAATGCGATTCACTGTTGATGACTGACAAATGTGGTGCGCACACATTTCCATACATAGAAGTAAAAAATAAAACAGCGATGGTGGAGCATGAAGCTACCACTTCGAAAATTGGCGAAGACCAACTCTTTTATTGCCAACAACGCGGCCTAGACATGGAGCAATCCATAAGCATGATTGTAAACGGTTATGCGAAAGAAGTGTTGAACAAACTGCCCATGGAGTTTGCAGTGGAAGCGCAAAAGTTGTTGGCTATTTCGTTAGAAGGTTCAGTTGGATAAAGAAATCAGACTATGTTATCAATAAAAAATATACACGCGAAAATTGAAGAAAAGGAAATCCTTCGAGGACTTTCTTTGGACGTAAAGCCTGGAGAAGTCCACGCTATAATGGGTCCGAATGGTTCTGGAAAATCAACACTTGCAGCAGTACTTGCAGGTCGCGAAGATTATGAAGTAACCGAGGGCACAATTCAATACATAGGAAAAGATGTGTTGGATATGGCACCGGAAATTCGAGCGCGCGAAGGAATGTTTCTTGCGTTTCAATATCCGGTTGAAATTCCCGGAGTCAGCAACATGAACTTTCTAAAAGCAGCAGTTGGTGAAATCAGAAAACACAACGGATTGGAACCACTGAGTGCGAAAGATTTTTTGAAACTCGTTGCCGAGAAATCAAAACTGGTTGAACTGGATGGGCAACTTGCCAACCGGGCAGTGAACGAAGGATTCAGCGGTGGTGAAAAAAAGCGCAACGAAATTTTCCAGATGGCGATGCTAGCACCCAAACTCGCCATACTCGATGAAACCGACAGCGGTCTTGATATTGACGCATTGCGCATTGTGGCCAATGGAGTGAACGCACTGCGCACGCCCGAACGGTCGTTCATCGTTATCACACACTACCAACGTTTACTTGAGTACATCGTTCCCGATTTTGTGCATGTGCTTTACAAAGGCCGCATTGTAAAAAGTGGTGGAAAAGAACTTGCTCTTGAACTCGAAGAGAAGGGATATGATTGGATAAAAGAAGAAGTAGAAACTGCAAACGCATAAGATGGAAACTGCTACTACTTCGCCATTGAAAGAAAAATTTCTCACCTCTTTCGAATCACATGAAAGTGCGCTTGCGCAAATCAATCCAGAAATTGTGGCGGGCGCAAAGTCCGCTATCGATGAACTCGATTTCCCAACGACACGCACTGAAGAATGGCGTTACACCCGCACTGCGCGCATCAGCAATGAGCAATGGAAAATCATTGAGAACAAAAGCAGTATTGATATCACACCATTCCTTATTCCAAACTTGAATGCAGATGTGGTTGTTTTTGTAAATGGATTTCACCGCGAAGACCTGTCTGCTATTTCCAATCTATTCGGAGTCAGTGTTGCGAAGATGAATTCCTTCTCCTCCGTTGAAGGTGCCCAAAGGGCGGATGAGGCCAACATTTTTCAGGTCTTAAGTGTCGCTTATTGCACATCAAGTCTTCAAATAGATGTCGCAAAAAACACCGTTGTAGAAAAGCCGATTCATATTCTTCACATCACTACTGATGAGAAAGCGCTTGCGCAAGCGCGCATTGAAATCAGTGTTGCACAATCAAGTCAACTTCATTTAGTAGAATCGTTTATTTCCATTGATGAAAAAAAGTCGTTCACTAATCGCACGCTGAGTGTGTCTGTTGGAGAAAATGCGCAACTGTATTTGGATAAAATTCAAATGGAAAGCGATGAGAATTTTCTATTGAATGAAGACAATATTTATATAGCAGGCAATGGTCTTTTTACCATCAACACACTAACGGTAGATGGTGGTTGGGTGCGCAATAGTTTGAATATTTCTCTTGATGGACAAAACATTGAAGCCAATCTTAATGCCATTTTTCTGCCACGCAGAAAACAATTGGTGGACAATCACACCAAAGTAAATCATCGTTTTCCGAATTGCAACAGCAATGAATTGTACAAAGGCATTTTGAACGACCAAAGCACAGGAGTTTTTAACGGAAAAGTATATGTGCAGCCAGACGCACAAAAGACCAACGCATATCAAAGCAATGCGAATATTCTACTGAGCGATGACGCCCAGATGAACACCAAACCTGAGTTGGAGATTTATGCAGACGATGTAAAGTGTAGTCATGGAACTACCACGGGGCAGATGGACGAGAACGCATTGTTCTACCTAAAATCACGCGGCTTGGGTGATGACAACGCACGAAGATTGCTGACTACCGCATTCATCAATGATGTGTTGGACAAAGTGAAGAATGAAGCAGTGAAAGACTATGTGATAGGTGAATTGGTGAATAGAGAATTGCTTTTCAATTAAAAATTGAAGGATTAAACATTAAATGATTCATGTGCCACAATCTTTCAATTTTCAATCTTTAATCTTTTATTAGGTTGACCACAACCCTCGACATACAACAACTCCGTAAAGAGTTTCCGATTCTTCACCAACGCGTGAATGGTTATCCGTTGGTCTATTTGGACAATGCTGCCACCACTCAAAAGCCGCAGTCAGTTATCAATGCTATTTCAGATTACTACAATCGCTACAACGCAAACATTCATCGCGGGGCGCATCATTTGGCGCACATTGCTACAGAAGCATTTGAAGAAACAAGAAACAAGTCAAAGACTTTTTTGAATACTCAAGAGACAAGTGAAATCATTTTCACCAGCGGCACAACGGATTCAATAAATCTCGTTGCACAATCGTGGGGTAGAAAAAATTTGCAGGAAGGCGATGAAGTTTTGCTCTCGATGTTAGAGCATCACAGCAACATAGTTCCATGGCAATTGATTGCTGAAGAAAAAGGAGCAACTATCAAAGTAATTCCTATCAACGAAAAGGGTGAGTTGGATTTGTCTGCAATTGATTCGCTGCTTACTTCTAAAACTAAAATGGTAGCGGTCAATCATGTATCGAATGCTCTTGGAACTATCAATCCGATAACGCAGTTGATTGAAAAAGCACACGCTGTTGGTGCGAAAATTTTGATTGATGGTACTCAGGCTATTGCGCATTTTCCTGTAGATGTGCAAGAGTTGGATTGCGACTTCTATGCGATAAGCGCGCACAAGATGTATGGCCCCACTGGAGTTGGTTTGCTCTATGGAAAAAAGGAATTGCTTGAAGCCATGCCGCCTTATCGCGGTGGTGGAGAGATGATAAAAAGTGTGTCGTTTGAAAAAACTACTTACAACGAATTGCCGCACAAGTTCGAAGCTGGCACGCCAAACATTGAAGGTGTGATTGCGCTGGGTGCCGCTATTGATTTCATCAACTCGCAAGATTGGCCAAGTGTTCATGAGTATGAAATGGAATTGTTGAATTATGCAACCACGCAACTTTCTTCCATTGATGGATTGAAACTTTATGGAACTGCAAAAGAGAAAGTGGCAGTGATATCATTTCTTATTGATGGAATTCATCCTTATGATTTAGGAACATTGCTCGATAAACAAGGAGTGGCAGTTCGCACCGGACACCATTGCACCGAGCCTTTGTGGAATCACTTTGGGGTTGTTGGTTCAGTCCGCGCTTCGTTTTCAATTTACAACACCGTTGAAGAAATTGATTTGTTCATTACTGCTTTGAAGAAGGCGATTCAACTTTTGAAATAATGAGTATAGAAGAACGCCAACAAGAAATCATCAGCGAGTTCTCCATGTTCAGCGACTGGATGCAGAAGTATGAATACATCATTGAACTTGGAAAAGAATTACCGCTGATTGAGACGCAATACAAAACTGATGATAACCTTATCAAGGGCTGTCAGTCTCGAGTGTGGCTGCATGCAGAGATGATTGAAAACACAATAAAATTCAGTGCTGATAGTGATGCTATAATTACGAAAGGACTTGTAGCACTTGTAGTGCGAGTTCTTTCAGATGAACAACCACAAGCAATTGCAGAATCGAATTTACATTTTGTAAACGATATTGGATTGAACGAACACCTGTCACAAACCCGCAGTAATGGATTGGCAAGTATGATCAAGCAAATGAAGATGTATGCAGTAGCCTACGCATTAAAAATTAAACATTAAAAGATTAAAGGATTAAAGACCTATGGCATTCGAATTTTCAATTTTTAATCTTTCAATTTTTTAATTCCGCAGGATGGACATTACTCAACGAAACGAAATACAGAACAAGGTCATCGAAAAATTGAAGACCATCTACGACCCAGAGATTCCTGTGGACATTTATGAGTTAGGTCTCATATACAACATCGGATTAAATGATGACGCGAGTGTTACCATCATGATGACACTTACTTCTCCATCCTGCCCGGTCGCAGAAACTTTGCCGCCTGATGTGGAACAAAAGGTTGCCTCAATAGAAGGTGTGAATGGATGCAAAGTGGAAATTACTTGGGACCCACCATGGGACAAAAGCATGATGAGTGAAGAGGCGCAGTTGGAATTGGGATTTATGTAGTCAATTTTTCGAAAAGACATCCGAGGTGCTAAAAATCCATATTCAACGATAAGTAGAATACACGCGGCAGGACTTGATTGTCGTCTATTCCCCAAGCCCAGTCTGCTCGAACAAAATAGCCAAGCACGCGTGAGCGAAGCCCAAATCCATAACCGTAAATAATGGGTTCGCGATTGTTTGAAACAGTCACAGTAACAGGTTTCTTAAAAACTGAGTTTTGGTTGAAAGTGTTACCCTCGGCATAAGGGGTCTTGCCACTCCAAGCCGCACCAGCATCAAAAAAGGAGACGATTTGAAAATTTTCCAGAAAGTCACTCTTTATCGGTTTCCGCATTAAGTACTTAAAAATAGGCATGCGCAATTCAGCATTTGCCGCAGCGAAGGAGTTGCCATTCCTACTGTTTACAAAGAAGCCCCTCATTGGCGCAACAAAGGACTGATAAGCATAACGCTGATTTTCATAATCAATTTCTGTATCCGTATTTATTTGTTGATTGAGTATCCAATTGTCCACCCCACCTAGGTAATGAACCAATTTGTACTGACCAAACGAAGAGGCACCTGAGAGTCTGAATGCAGCAATAAAATCGCGATGTATTTTCTTGTAATGCCTGAAATCGAAGCCCACAACATTAAAATCTGTTTTGTTCTGTAGCTGATCAGGTTCTATGAAACGCTCTGCCCAGACTTTGTAGCGTGTGCCATTGTAAAGGTTCAAACCGCGCCTTATGGTGTTGTCAAATACATACTCTATTCTCACTCCAGTGGTTAGGTCATAGGCATTGGGAGTTGAAAGGCTAACCAATTCATTGCTTAATACCACAAGTCTATCATGCCTTACAACCGCCTGAATACGCAGACTTGCCAGTTCTGTAAATGGGTACTTCCATTGGCGAATTAAATTGTGCGTATGGATTTTGAAGAGCGAGAAGTCTTGCTGACCAAGGCTTGACTGTCGTGATAACATGATTTTTTTATCCCATCTTCCTTTAAGATTTTCATAACTCACGCCATAGTCATTGTTCTGGTTGGCCGAAAAGCGGAAGCCACCTTCAATTTTTAAATCCTCAAATAAGTCGGTGGCTCCTACCAAAGTCATTGCTGAAAAACCGGGTGTTATACTGGTTGGACCCGAAGCTAGTTGGTAGAATGGATTGCTAAAAGAATTATTGAACTGTGCTACAATTTTATCTGCTGCAAAATTCAATCGGTAATTTTTGGACCGCGGCAATACGAATGGTGCTTCTGTTGAGTCACTGATAGAATTTGAAACTTCAACTATCTCTTGCACTTTAATCGACTCTTTTTCATAAGTGTAGTCCTTACGTTCATCTTCAAACAGATAGTTGTTGATGTCCACTTCACCCGCTCTAATTGTATCTGCAGAGAACTTAAGTGTATTATCTGAAATGAAATTTGACCCATCGCCCACTTCTTTAGTGACTGCATTTTCTACGTTTAGCGCATTGTCTTTTGACTTTAGACCAAAATGAATAATAGGACGACTGCCTCTTGCAAACTGCAATGTATAACTGTCCGACTTAGGATTCAGTTGGTAGTCAATAGGATCACGGTGATAGCTAGTGAGCAGGCTAGTGACAGTAAAATAGCGGTAATGAATAGTGGTGTCTATACGTGCAATGGCGCTGTCAATAGTGGCTAAATAGCGATTGTCTATGCCGAGGCCATTGGCGAGATAGGTATAGTTTTTTGGTGAATACTCTGCTGGATGATGCTCGTCAATATCAGCAGTAGACGTAATACGCTCTAAGAACCTGGAGCGAGATTCTATATTATAAATGTAAATGTCTTTCTCTTTGTGATAGGTGTCAATAGGTATGTCGACACGCAAGGTGTCATCCGGCCTATTGCTTGCAAAAACTATCCTGCTGCTTCCATCTATAAAGCGAGGATTCATATCATCCCAGATATCATTGGTCAGCTGTTCCTGATTATTACCAATAACTTGATAGAGGTACAGATCTGTTTGCCCCCGATTTACTCCGCTGAATACAATTTTTTTTCCATCATCGCTGTATTGCATGTCCAAAATTTTCTGTATCAGAAAAAGTTCCTTTTGCACATGTTTTTTTTCTTCTAAAGAATAGTTGCCTATCCAGGCATTGCTTCTTTTTTCAAAAACATATGTCAACACTTTGCTGCTAGGATGCCATGTTAGAACAGGAAACGTTTCATCTGCAATCCTGTCTAGTCTGTATTCTCTTTTCAGTATGCGTTCGCTTTTCTTTTTTTCAACATCGTACAACCAAATTTTGTATTGACCCATTTCATGAGTCACGTACGATACATACTTTCCATCAGGAGACTGCTTGAACTGAGAGTACTTGTATTTCTTTTTATACTTCGTTTGTACATCGCCCATCAATTTCTGCTTTTTTCTCCAAACTTTCCAAGCTTCTTTATCGAAGTTATCAGGTGCTGAGGCTTCTCCGGGAATCACTTCGTTTCTATTCACATTTGCTTTGTCCTTGTAGAATTGGATGAAATCACGCGTTACATCATCCAGCGAAAGACCTAACACGTAAAGAAAACCGCTCTCAATGTTTCTGCTGGCTTGCGACATGTATAGCAAGTTTGGAATTACGTTGTCTCCATAAACTTCGCTGATGTAATTCCAAAAGGCTTGACCAGCATACTTGGCTTCTTGACCTTCCAGAAAATTGAAGCTTTTAAATTTGTTTGCACGAACAAGATCCTTCACAAAAGTTTCGCAAGCATTAGTAGATCCATTTGCAGCGAAACTTACTAGCCCATCTTCGTACCAAGCTGGCACTGCGAGCAAGGTGCTACTTTTCAGCACGTCCTTCCAATCACCACCAAACATCATTTGGTTAAATAGAATTCTGGAAATGCTCTCGCGAATTTGTTGGTCAAGCAATGCATGACTACCTTCATAGTAAACAAACATCTTATTGCCCATTATACGGGCTACACCGCCAATGTTGTAGCCATCTCCATTGTTCAATCCAATATTGCTTTGTCTGAATTCACTCTGTTTTAGGTAAGTCACTACCTGCATTTTTTCATCCAGCGAGTAATCGAAGAATTTCTCTAGATCTTTTAGATTTCTTTCCGCAGAAATTAAAGTGTACTCCGCAAGCGGCTCACCTCCTATGTAGTAATAAACATCAAAATTTTTGGAAGGATAATAGAACCAATTGAATTCCTTGTATTGAATTCTGTTTTTCCCAAACTCCATATTGGAGCCTTGATAGAACTGCGCCAATATGCCTTGATTGGAAATCAGAAATAGGAGAGCGCAGAAAATTATTTGATTAAAAAACCTCATGAGTTTTTACAGCAGAAATTTGGGTAGCGGCTAAGTTAACCCGAATCATTTGGCCATATTGTCTGGTTGTTGTTTTTCTTTTTTCCTAAGTCTAGACCCTTGTCAAGCCTTTTCTTGCGGCTTTTCAAGTTTGAAATATGAAAATAGCCCAATTCACTTTTAATCCCTTTTCTGAAAATACCTTCCTTGCTTTTGATGATACAAGAGAGTGCATCATAATTGACCCCGGAATGACGGACGCGGATGAAGACAAGATATTGTTTGACTTCATTGCAGAAATGGAGTTAAGGCCAATAATGGTGGTTAATACACATTGCCACATTGACCATATTTTGGGCAATTCGAGTGTCTGTGATCAATATAAAATTTCACTTTTAGCCCATCGGTTAGAACTGCCAATGCTTGAGCGTGCGCCTTCAGCTAGTTTGATGTGGAACGTTCCGTACCGTTTGTCTCCTCTTCCAGTTCAATTTTTGGATGAAGGCGATGTGGTGAGTTTTGGAAACTCTCATTTCCGAATTTTGTTTGTTCCTGGTCATTCTCCGGGACACATAGCGCTGATAAACGATGAAGAAAAACTGGTTATATCAGGTGATGTTCTCTTTCGTGGAAGTGTTGGCCGAGTGGATTTACCAATGTGTAATGCCGGTGATTTGGTTAAATCAATTCAAGAAAAAATATATAAACTGCCGAATGACTATTCAGTCTATTCTGGTCATGGTCCTGAAACGACTATTGGATGGGAAAAAGAGAACAATTCTTTTGTCCGTTCGAATTGGCAGGGCCTTATATGATTGCGCTCACGCTTTTTTCAGCGTGAATCCAAAGGTGCTTCCCAACCCTTCAGTGCTGCGCACACTGATGGTTTGATTGTGAGCTTCGATAATGTGTTTGCAGATGGCTAGGCCCAGGCCCGACCCTCCTTCGTTACGCGATCGACTTTTGTCTACACGGTAGAAGCGCTCAAATATTCTTGGCAAGTGCTCAAGTGCTATTCCAATACCATTGTCAGCTACCTCTATAAGCAGGTTGTCACCCATGTCATAAAAGCGGATCCGTGTCTCCCCGTCTTCTTTGCCATAGTTAATGCTATTGACGAGGAGATTGGTAAACACTTGTTCAATGCGTGAGGCATCGCCTTCTACAAAAATGGGTCTTTCATTTTCCTTGCGCAATCGAAGCAAGATGTGTTTATTCTCTGCTAAGTGCTCTTGCTGTTCAATCACAGATTTTGCAAGTTCCACAACGTCAAAACGGGAGTTGTTGAGCGGCATATTCCCACTCTCAAAAGAAGTGATCTGGTCAAGGTCCTTGATTAAATCACCAAGACGATCGCAACTTGTACTTGCCTTCTGAAGGAATTTTCTGGTTTGCTCGGTGTTGTCCAAGTCGCTATCGAGAACAGTATCTACATAACCTTGAATATTAAATAGCGGAGTCTTCAACTCATGTGCAAGATTGCCAATAAACTCCCTTCTGAAATTATCCGCTGTTCTCAGTTCTTTTACTTCTCTTATGCGCTCTTTGGCCCACTCTGCTACCTCCGTATTGACCTCGCTGAGCACATCTGCACTCATTTGAATTTTCGCCTTACTGTCATTTTGAGTTTTAAATGAGTGAATGGTTTTATAGATAATCTTCACTTTGTGATAGACGAATTTTTCAATAAAATAATAGACGATTGCAAACGAAATGGTGAAACCAAGGCCTAACAATAGGAGCAACCAAAGAAACTCAAACTCGCTTTCTAGAATGAAAATGAGAATGAAATAGGTAGCTGCGAGGAGGCTTGTAATAATTGCTGCGGAAGCGAATGCAACGCTTCTCGGTGTTCTAACATTTATTGCCATCAAGGCTCAAATTTATAGCCTACACCTTTAATGGTTTTGAAATAGTCATCTCCTAGTTTTTCACGGAGCTTTCGAATGTGAACGTCAATGGTGCGGTCACCTACAATGACATCATTTCCCCATACACTGTTCAAAATATTTTCACGAGTGAAAACCCTACCAGGAGCTGAAATTAGCAATGCTAAAAGTTCAAATTCCTTTTTAGGTAGAGATAGTTCTTTGTTGTCTTTATAAACTAAATAGCGATCCTTGTCTATGGCTATACCTGTTTCGGGGCGGCTTTTTGTGGCGTCTTCCAACGGAAGATTTCTGCGAAGTAATGCCTTTACCCTTGATACAAGAACACGGGGCTTAATGGGTTTGCTGATGTAGTCATCTGCTCCGGCATCAAAGCCGGCTATTTGGCTATAGTCTTCATTGCGCGCTGTTAGAAATGCTATCAGAACGTCTTTTAAATTCTTATCCTCACGAAGTTCACGGCAGGTTTCCATGCCGTCCATTTCAGGCATCATTACGTCCAATAGCACTAGGTCAGGTTTAGTATTCCTGGCTATCTCCATCGCCTTACGACCGTTCAAGGCGGTGAATACTTCATAACCCTCTTTCTCAAGATTGAACCCAATCATTTCCAGAATGTCTGGCTCATCATCCACTAGTAAAATTTTTTGTTTGCTCATGGTAATTTGAAGGTTGTTCTTTGCCCTTATAAATACGGTGCGAAATAACCAATGTCTTATTAACGCAAGGTTACGGCAGTATTACACCAAAGGCATGATTAGATGGCGAAACGCTGTTATGTTGCACCTTCGCCCGTTCAATTCTTGACATGAGTTATTCATCATATTTCAAAGACAAAAGGATATGGGTGACCGGAGCTAGTTCTGGCATTGGCGAACAGTTGGTCTATCAATTGAATTTGGCCGGAGCTCATCTCATCATCTCCGCGCGCAGAGGGGATGAATTGGAGCGGGTGAAATCAAAATGTACCTATCCTCAGAATGTGTCGATAGAACTGCTCGACTTAGGTTCCGAAGCCAGTGTTATCAATGCTTTCAACCGTGTGAATAGCCAATATGGAAGTATAGATATGCTGTTCAACAATGGGGGTATCAGCCAGCGCAGTGCCGCAATGGAAACATCCTCAGAAGTAGAAAGGACACTATTTGAGGTTAATTTTTTCAGCAACGTTTTGCTTTCAAAATTGGTGTGTGCTGAAATGATTAAAAGGAAAAGTGGACATTTAGTCATCACCTCTACACTGCTAGGTAAATGGGGATTCTACCTCAGGTCCTCATATTCGGCTTCTAAACATGCTTTACATGGCTACTACGATAGTTTGCGCATGGAGGTAGAAAAGGACGGGGTAAACATCACCCTTGTTACCCCTGGATTTATCGCAACCGAAATCTCGAAGCATGCCTTTGATGGTTCGGGCAATCAATCTGGTGGCATGGATGAAAATCAAGCCAGAGGTCTTGATGCAATGGAGTGCGCTAGTAGGATTTTAGCTGGCGTGGCTGCGGGCAAAGCAGAATTCGGAGTGGGAGGCAAGGAGATAAATGGCCTTTGGGTAAAGCGCTTTTTTCCAAAGATGTTTGAGCGAATTCTGCGAAGAAAATCAGCCAAGTGATTACCAAAGAACATTGTTGTCTTCACCAAATGTGCCTCTGCGTTGTACTTTCAAATCCTTGAGTAATGGCGACTTGATATTGAGTTGGATGCTCCAACTCTTTCTATCGCCAAATGGAATCAAATTGGCAGATAGTTCCCAGCAATGCAGATCTACATGCAGGCCAATGGTAGTGGTCGAAAATTGCTTATAGAAGTTTTGCCAAGTCAGATTTGAGATACGATAATTGTTGAGATCGTATCCGCTATTTACGCTCATTGCAAAGCGTTTTAGAAAGGTAACATCTCCATTGAAACCGATGTTGTTTTTAAGTGCAATAGTGTCACGCTGAGCAGTTGCATCAAACTTTCTTTCAAAGCCTAAATTGTAATTGGCATTCAAGGTCCAAGGAATTTTGAAATCAATCAATGACAAGGCGTTGTCTTCTACATATTCTTCTTCCTCATGTGTCAACTCGTTGTCTGCTCTTTCCAATGATTTTTTATCCTTGCTTTTTAGTTTGAAATTGATTGCAATGGTGGAGGTTTTCATCCGCATTAGTTTGTCCTCTGTGTTCCACAAATATTTATTGACTTCCTTACCCAACGTGTCCCTGTCATACAAGCTGAACGAGTTGTTGTAGTTGACTTGCACATTCTGAGCAATAGTGGTAAAAGCGCTCATTGTCACATTGCTCCATTTCAGGCTATCTGCTAGAAAATTTCTTGAGAGATTGGTCGTCCAGCTATCTATTATTTTGATTTTTTTGTAGGTCACTTTGGCGGACGACTTGTCACGCACTTTAGCTTCAAAATTTTGTTGAATACTGATGTTTCCATTCATAGCCTCCCTTGCACTGGAAGGTCTATAAGAGGACAAATCGAAAGGCGTGAAAGACGCCACATTTCCAGCCTCATTGAAATAACTGGTATTGTAATTACTGAAGGGTGTGTAGCTCATTCCAAGCCTAGGCTGAAACATATGCCTTATTGCTTTTAAGCTTTTTCCTTTTCTAAAATTGAACGTTCCATAAATACGTGAGTTGATATTTGTACTAGCGCTCCAGTTGAATGCGCTTTTGAAACCATACAATGTATCACGCTGAAGTTGCTGAAGTTCTTCGTCAAATTGTTGTTGCAAATGGCGAACGGTATGGAATGATTCTCCCCTGACATTAAAGCTCATAGTTGCGAATTGCTTGGCGCGAATGGCTGCACTCAGATTGGCTCCGGTTCTTATCCCGTTTCTACTTTTAAGCAATAAGCTATCCGCCTTGTCCCAGCGATAAACACTGTTTTTTTCACTCACCTTGTTGTCTGCATTCATGTTCGCATCCAATCCGAAATTGTCCATGAAAGACTTCATCCGCGGATTGGTTGGAAAAAATCTTCCGAGAGTAATGCGCGTCATATTACCGGTGAATTGTGGCAAGGTCACTTCCACCACTTTTGTTTGTGTATTTTGCGAGTGACGCCCAACTACACCAATGTTGAAGGGCTTGTCAGGCCAGCGTTTGCTCCAGTTAATAGTCGAGTTGAATGTGTTACTCAAAAAATCTTGCTGGCTCACATTGAGGTTCTGTTGAAAGTTATTGATGGAACCAACATTGACACTTGAGTTGAAACTAGTGTTGGGTCTTGCGCGCGGGTCTTGCGTGTGCGACCATTGTACGTTAAAGGTGCGTGTTTCTTGGTAGCTCGTTAGTTCTGGTAGCCCAGCCTTGTTACTCTGGTAGGAGAGGGCAAGATTTCCATTGTAGCGGTAGTTGTTCTTGTAGTTGTACGCATTTCTGACCGCCCAACTGCCGCGGGTGTACACATCAAATGTGATTTTTCCATCTAGTCTTTCACTAATAGGAACATAGTATCCTAGGTTTTGTAAGAAATATCCTTTCTGATCAGCATTGCCATAACCCGGTAGCAAAATGCCCTGCGAACTTTCTCTCTTGTTCGGAAAAAAACCAAAGGGCAAGGCGAACAAAGGGACTTTTCTGAACTTCAAAACTACAGGACCGCTCACCACCTTATCGTTAGGAATAACCATTGCGCGCTTAAGACGGAAATGAAAATGAGGATTTTCATGGTCGCATGTGGTCAATTGTCCATTGCCAATGCTGATCCAGTTATTGGAAGCTTTTTTGCTGACTTCGCTTAGCAAATAGATTTGATCTTCCTTGGTGCGCACGCCATAACTGATGCCTCTTTTTGTTTTGAAATTGTAAGCAAGGGAATCTTCGTCAAATTGTTTGTCTCCTTCCTTGAATGTGGCTCTTGAAATAACTTTTCCTGTGCTATCTCTGGTACCATTTGCTTTTGCAGTGAAGTCATTAAACGAAAATTCAATAAAATCGGCTTTCACCTCCATGTCTCCATAAGTTACCCAAGCGGCACCGTAAAGAAGTATGCGCTCATTCACAACATCTACCACAGTGCTGTCTCTGCCGTAATAGTTGATGATATGGTCGAGGCCCAAGTCATCCTCCACAATAGAAGTAGTGTCAGATACGTTAGTGGTATCTGAAAGTACATTTATGCAAAATTTGGGAATGAAATTGGCATAGCTGACCTGCGCTATTATCAACATAAGCGCGGTGAAAAATGGAGCAATGCCACGAGGAGTCACGGTTTTGAAAAAATACTTTTGTAACACGAGTTATTGGCGTCAAAGCTATGCAAGAGCAACAAAGTAAATATGAACTAAGGCAGTCGCAAGGCAAGCGGGGTAAACGCGCTGTTATTGCTTTTCTTGTGTTCACTTTTGTTTTTTTGGCTTCTGCCATGCCTCCAATTGCTGAAGATCAGTTCACAGTGGTGCTGGACGCTGGCCACGGTGGCAGCGACCCTGGGAACTTGGGCACAGGACGTTTTAAAACAACAGAAAAGAATGTTGCACTTGATGTAACGCTGAAAGTCGGTGATTACATCGCGGAGAATTACCCGGAAGTCAAAATTGTCTATACGCGAAAAGGGGACACCTTTCCCTCATTGGCAAAGCGGGTAGAGACTGCTAACACAGCTAATGCCGACCTATTTATCTCCATCCACTGCAATGCCGCAGAGAATAAAACTGCAAGCGGGGTAGAAACGTTTGTGATGGGTTTGCACAAATCAGAAGAGAGCCTTGCCAATGCTATGAAGGAGAATAACTCCATCTTTTTGGAGAAAGATCACGAAAAGAATTACGATGGATTCGATCCTAAAAATCCGGATACGTATATTATCATGAGCATGCGGGAGAACTTATTTCTCGATCAAAGCATTCAACTTGCCAAAGGTGTTCAGGATCAATTCAGGACACGTGTGGGTCGGAAGGACAGAGGCGTGAAGCAAGCAGGTTTTTATGTCATTTCATTTACCAACATGCCAAGCATTTTGGTGGAACTGGGCTTTCTTTCCAATTCGGATGAAGAGGATTTCCTGAATAGTGATGATGGTAAAACGTACTTGGCAAGCGCTATTTACCGGGCTTTTAAAGACTTCAAAGACAAAACAATAGCGAAGCCAAAAGAGGGTTCTATTTCAACATCCACCTCCGAGAAAACAGATGTGGCTGTAGCAAAACCACCTGCAGAAAAGGAGAATCAGACCACTAGCGTCAAAGCAGATGTAAAAGTAGATACAAGCAATTCTGTGTCGCTTATCAAGTCATCCACATCACAAGGTATTTTGTGGACGGACGTTCCAAAAGGGATTAAGTATCAGGTGCAGATTATTTCTTCACCCAAAAAACTGGATATGAAAGGCGGAGATTTTAAAGGTCTTGAGCGTGCGGAAGAATTCAAACAAAATGGAGTATATAAGTACCTTGCGGGCTGCTCCACTAACTACAAAGAAGCGAAACAAAATCTTGAAAAACTTAAATCGATGGGATTCAAGGATGCGTTTATAGTGGCTTTCGAAAATGGGGATCGTATTGAACTGAGCAAGGCAATAGCCCAAACATCCAAGTAGAAAAAAAATGAAAGTAAGCAGAGAATTTTTGATAGGTGTATTGGTGGTGATTGCAATCGCTTTGCTCTATCTGGGTGTGAATTATTTGAAAGGCGTAAACCTTTTTCTTAAGCAACAAAAATATTATGCGGTGTATGAGAATGCTGCAGGCCTTACTGCAAGTAATCCGGTTATTCTCAATGGTTTTAAGATAGGAATAGTGAGTGATGTGCACATGAATGAAAATGGTGATGGAACCATCATAGCCGAAGTCATACTGAATGACAACAAACTAAAGGTGCCTGAAGATACCAAGTTAGAGATAAAAGATGCTGACCTCTTTGGAGGCAAAGCCATAGAGATAATACTTGGTATAAGCCCGAATCTAGCTGAGAACAAAGACACACTTCGCTCATCTATTTCGCTAGGTCTCACTGAAACTATTAAACAAGAAATAGAGCCGCTAAAGGCGAAAACATCGCAGCTCTTTGCAGGAGTTGATTCTGTTATCAGCAACTTGAACAATGTTTTAGGTGGTAGTAATACTGAAGGCCTCAATGAAATATTCAGTAGCCTAAAAAACACGATGACCAATCTAGAAGGCACATCGGGCAAACTGAGCACTTTGCTGGACAACAACAGTGGCAAGTTGACCGATATCTTTTCCAATGTGGAGTCCATTAGCACCAATCTGAAGAACAATAACGAGACACTGACTAACGCCATTAAAAATGTAGAGCTGCTGACCGATTCGCTCGCAAAACTGGAACTCTCGGCCACTATAAAGAAGGTGGATAAGGCTATGGGCGACTTTACACTGATAACAGAAAAAATTAATAGCGGTCAAGGCACCATTGGCCAACTAATCAACAACGATAGTTTGCACACAGAATTGGTAAGCGCATCACATAGTCTTGATTTGTTGCTTAACGACATGCGCGCACACCCCAAGCGCTACCTCAGTTTTTCTCTCATCAGCCGCAAGGGTGGTGACGAGGAATTCTCCAAAAAGGAACTGGAACAAATGCGAGATGAGATTGAGCTTGCAATTAAGAAGAAGGAAACTGAAGAGGGAAAAAAGTAAGAAGGTCTACTTGGTCAATTCCTTAAATACGTCTTCCAGTTTTTGTTCCTTCCTTGTCATAGCGAGTATAGAGTGCCCTTCACGCTGAGCTAAATCTGAAATTTCTTTTCTTACGTCACGCTCCTCTGTGGCTTCTATGATGTAGATGTTGATGCCCTCACTGTGCACTTCCAATACTCCAGGTATTTGCTTTAAAGAAGATTTGGAGACATTGCCACTGAACTCGACCAACAACTCGTAGCTGCTGCTTAGCAAGCCCTTTCGCAATTCACTTGTCGGTTTGTCGGCCACAATAACTCCCTTGTTGACAATGATAGCTCGACTACAAATGGCTTCTACTTCTTGCATGATGTGAGTGCTGAGCATCACCGTTTTTTCCTTGCCAATTTGCAATATCAAGTCACGGATATCCGATAATTGATTGGGATCTAGACCGCTAGTGGGCTCATCCAAAATAAGGACTCGTGGGTTATGAATCATAGCCTGTGCAAGGCCAACACGCTGACGATATCCTTTTGATAATGCTTCGATTTTTTTGTGCGCTTCTACACCGAGCCCCACCATTTCTATCATTTCCTCCACGCGCTTTTTAAGCTGAGGTACTTTGTAAATGCCCCCAACAAAACTCAAGTACTCTCTCACATACATATCGAGATAAAGAGGATTATGCTCAGGCAAATAGCCGATTTGTCGTTTGGCCTCTATGCTTTGTTCCATGACATCATTTCCACATACGCTCACCGCGCCTTCAGTAGGTGGTATGTAGCATGTAATTATTTTCATCATGGTGCTTTTACCAGCACCGTTTGGACCCAGAAAACCAACCACCTCGCCACTACCAATGGAGAATGAAACCTGATGCAAGGCGCGCTGGCTGCCATATAGTTTGGAGACGTTTTGTACCTGAATGGACATAAGCAAAGAATAGAATGCGTCAAATGTATGCTTATGAGATAAGGAGAGCGAACTACATAACAAGTGTTACACACAACAATTCGTCATTTGTTATGCATGAATACTTTAGCCCACTTATTCATATTTCCATTGAAACAACGAATAGCCATACTCGCCTCCGGTGCAGGGAGCAATGCAAGAGGCATCATTGCACATTTCAAAAAATCCGAATCGATTGAAATAGGACTTATTGTAAGTAACAATAGGGAAGCTGGAGTGCTACAGATTGGTAAAGAAAATCAAATACCTACTTTTATTCTTACGAAAGATCATTTTATCGAAAGCTCTGCATTTCTGGATGAGCTGCACAAAGCAAACATCAGCTTTATAGTACTTGCCGGTTTCCTTTGGAGGGTTCCAAAGTCGCTGGTATTAGCCTATCCCAATGCAATCGTCAATATACACCCAGCGTTGTTGCCCAAGTATGGTGGCAAAGGCATGTACGGTCATTTTGTGCATGAGGCAGTTCATGCCAACAACGAAACAGAATCTGGAATTACTGTACATTTTGTCAATGAACACTATGATGAGGGCAACATCATCTTTCAAGAAAGAGTAGCACTGGACAACACAGATACCCCGCTAACAATAGAACAGAAAGTGAGAGCTTTAGAACTAGAACACTACGCCACTGTAATTGAAAATATCTTGAACGATAGACAGTAATTCTATAAAATTCATTTCTAATTCCTTATTCCAATGGACTACCTCGACTCCAAACAAATACTTTCTTGCTTCATGGTTTTGTTCGCTGTAATTGATGTGATTGGCAGCATTCCCATTATTCTGCGTATTAAGAATCAAACGGGAAACATTCAGCCCATAACTACAACGAGTGTTTCCTTTTTACTGATGGTCGTTTTTCTTTTTGTAGGAGAAAAATTTCTGAATCTTTTTGGTGTTGATGTCAACTCGTTTGCCGTGGCGGGTTCCATCATTTTATTTTTCATTGCTATGGAAATGGTTTTAGGCATCAAACTATTCAAGCAAAAAGAAGGGGCTGAAAAAGCCGCATCCATAGTTCCGTTGGCTTTTCCCATAATTGCTGGAGCAGGCACATTTTCTACCCTCATCTCGTTGCGTGCCGAGTACCATCAAATAAATATTCTTATAGCCATTGCACTCAACATGCCATTGATTTTTGTTGTGCTAAAACTCACTAACAGAATAGAAAGACTGCTGGGTATAGGCGGTATAGCAGTGATTGAAAAAGTGTTTGGAATCATATTACTTGCCATTGCGGTGAAACTTTTTAGCAGTAATATTTCATACTTGTTTCATTAAGAATTCAGAACGAGAAGCAAGAAGTCAGAAGGTCGAGAAGAAGGTCGAGAAGAAGGTAATTAGAGGTTGTTGCACCATTTAGTTTTAGAATCAGATCAATAAATCAACACACAACAAATTTTGAGTAAGGAAATAACAATGTACACAGATGGCGCAGCCAAAGGCAACCCGGGCCCTGGCGGCTATGGATTGATACTTCAGAGCGGGCCTCACTACAAAGAAGTGAGCGAAGGATTCAGGTACACAACTAACAACCGAATGGAGTTGCTGAGTGTAATCATTGGATTGGAAATGCTGAAGGACGATGGTCATCAAGTTACCGTTTATTCCGATTCGAAATATGTGGTAGATGCTGTGGAGAAAAAATGGATAGACGGCTGGATAAAAAAACAATGGAAAAATGTGAAGAATCCAGATTTGTGGCAACGCTATCTGAAAGCGGCAGCCAATCATCATGTGCGATTCAAGTGGATAAAGGGGCACAATGGCCACCCTATGAATGAGCGCTGCGATTATTTAGCTGTAGAGGCCAGCATGGGCAAAGGACAAAAAGTGGATACTTGGTATGAGCTGAACAAAGAAAAGGAGAATGGGATGTTTTGATCGGACATATGTATTTCTATTCACTGTTGGAGGTGGGTTCGTAATAGAAGTACTTTTTTTCTTTGGTTACCCGCCAGCGCAACAGCAACTCACCTGCCTTATCAGATTGCCGATAATCTGTAATCACTTGCCATTCCACAAGAGGACAAGGTTCTGACAATTTCACAATGGACAAAGGCGACTCAGCCACCTCATGCATCATTTTTTTCTCGCACTCATGGCCAGCATCAGCCAATTTATCGCGCTGAGAGAAGTATATAAGCGAATAGATCATGACAAAGTAGTATGCCCATTTCCAGCTAGCCACAATGGTTTTGATAAGGAAAAATGTTGACCAACTGAAATACCATATCAAACACAGTGTAACAGGCATAAAGGTGTCTGACCTTACAATTAACTCGCGATATGGTCTGTAGCCACCCAAAGGCAAAAGCAGTAGATAAGCCGCTATGCAAGGCAACATCCAGCGTATGAGTTTCAACAGTTGTTTGCTTTCGCTATGATGGTGAAAAAAATACCGGACCACGATGCTGTTGAGAAGTATCAAAGCCATCAGCCAAGGCAAGCCTACATTCACTGTGAGAATGTGTGCTAGTCCTTGCATCATTAATATGTAGCGGCTGCCGAGTGTCGGCATTTCTTCGGCCATTGTGCCAGCCTTTGCATTAATTAGAATGGAATAAATACAAGCACATGCTAGAAAAATGAATGGAGCATACAATTGACTGGGAATGGTTTGAATTTTTTCCCGGAAAGAATTGACTCCACTTGCGCCAAGCAAGAAGTATAAGAACAATGCAATTCCAACAATGGGCGCTACTCCAAGATTAAGAGGCCCACTGAAAGCTGCAATGAAGGCACAAACAAACATAAAAACAATGTCAATAGATCGAATGCGATATGCATCATTCCTCAGCCACTTCGCAACTGGTAAAAAGAAAAGTAAAATGAAAATTATAGGAAGCGAATAGAAGAAGACATAAGTAGTAGAACGATCAATTATGCCCATCTGACTATTCAATCCAAACGTCTGAAAAAATGGTGTGACGAGCAATGCCGGCAAAAGAAATTCAGCACTCCACCACTTTGCCTTTGGCGTTACATAACGAGCAATGAGGAAAATGAGGCACAATTGAACAATTATTTTCAATATGGCTTGAGAGAGATAAATGCTTGAAATAGGATCTGCCAAACTTTGCAGATAAAGCGGAACATTCCAACAATAGCGCTGATTTGCCCAATGTGAAAAGAATCTATTTGGATTAAGGTATTGCTCATCGTGTAACAGTACTTTCAAGGCAAGCGGATCTTCAAGTATCTTATTGGTCGTTTCGGATGGTACGACATTGAAAGTCATGTCACCATCGGTTGGAAACTGCATATGTTGCCTAAAGGAATGGACACCATCCATTAACAGTAATCCAGCAGTAATAAGAGTAAGAATTAGTCTCGTATTCCTCTTTTCCATGAACAGTGCAATTATGCATCACAATCACTCTCTATAATGCTCAGGTTCGCAGGGATTTTTGATTGAACTCTGTGAGTTGATTTGAACCTTTACATTCGCGCCCGGTTTTCTAAGGGTAACCGAAAAAAAATTTCAATTCAAATATGCGCACAGACCAGTATCAAGGACACGATTACTACCTGATGGACGAGCTGCTTACAGAAGAGCAGAAGTTGATTCGCGACACAGCGCGTGCATGGGTAAAAAAGGAAGTTTCTCCAATTATAGAAGAAGCTGCAGAGAAATGCATTTTTCCTCAGCATTTGCTGAAGGGTTTAGGAGAAATAGGCGCCTTTGGCCCATACATACCGACTGAATATGGCGGGGCAGGCCTAGACCAGATTTCCTACGGCCTCATCATGCAAGAGCTGGAAAGATGCGATAGCGGACTGCGCTCTACGGCATCGGTGCAAAGTTCATTGGTGATGTATCCCATCTACAAGTATGGCAATGAAGAGCAACGCAAAAAGTATTTACCTAAACTGGCCACAGGCGAGTGGATGGGCTGCTTTGGCCTTACTGAGCCTGACTTTGGCAGCAATCCCGGTGGCATGATCACCAACTTCAAAGACATGGGCGATCACTATTTGCTCAATGGAGCTAAAATGTGGATCAGCAATGCTCCCTTCGCACAAGTAGCCGTGGTATGGGCAAAAAATGAGGAAGGAAGAATACATGGATTGATTGTGGAACGCGGCATGGAAGGATTCACCACGCCCACCATGCACGGCAAGTGGAGCTTGCGTGCGAGCGATACGGGCGAGTTGATTTTTGACAACGTAAAAGTTCCGAAAGAAAATTTATTACCCAATAAAAGCGGATTGGGAGGCCCACTAGGCTGTCTAGATTCTGCCCGCTATGGCATTTCCTGGGGAGCTATTGGTGTTGCTCTCGATTGTTATGATGTAGCACTTCGTTATTCAAAAGAACGTGTTCAGTTTGGGAAACCTATTGGTGCTTTTCAATTGCAACAGAAAAAATTGGCGGAGATGATTACGGAGATCACTAAAGCACAATTGCTTACCTATCGCCTAGGGCAACTGCGCAATGAAGGCCGCGCAACTACCGCTCAAATAAGTATGGCAAAGAGAAATAATATTGCCATGTCCAAAGTGATCATCAGCGATGCACGTCAGATATTGGGTGCCATGGGCATCACCAATGAATATCCGGTAATGCGTCATATGATGAATTTGGAATCGGTAATTACCTATGAAGGAACACATGATATTCATTTGCTGATTACAGGAATGGATGTTACTGGTCTTGACGCATTCAAATAATAAACAAGAAATGAAACAAGCAATCATACACACAGAAAAAGGAGACATGAAGATTGAATTCTATCATGCAGATGCACCGAACACCGTAGCCAATTTTATCAAATTAATTGAGAGTGGCTACTACGATGGACTCACCTTTCATCGCGTCATTCCCGACTTTGTAATACAAGGCGGATGTCCAAATGGAACAGGAACAGGTGGTCCAGGCTACAAAATAGACTGCGAACTAACAGGTGGCAATCAATACCACGACCGCGGTGTACTTAGCATGGCACATGCTGGACGCAACACTGGCGGATCACAATTTTTTGTTTGTCACTCGCGCACCAACACGGCTCATCTGGATCGCAATCACACTTGCTTTGGCAAAGTAGTGGAAGGGTTAGATGTGATTGATGCCATTCAGGCAGGTGATAAAATGACGAAGATTGAAATTGTAGAAGGATAGAATTTTTTCAATAATGATTGAAGGGCGCAGTGTTGCGCCCTTTTTAATTTTATTCGATATTTGAACTATTCAAAAGCAGTAAACCATGATTTCAAAAGCAACAACTCCCAAAGCCTATTTGGCTGAAGTTGATGAAGAGAAAAAGGAATTTTTTGCGCAATTACGAGAAACCGTTGTTGCCAATATTCCCAAAGGATTTTCTGAAGAAATGAGTTATGGAATGATTGGCTATGTAGTTCCGCATAGCGCCTATCCGGCAGGCTATCACTGCAATTCAAAATTACCCTTGCCCTTTGTAAGCATAGCAGCACAGAAAAATTCCCTAACACTTTATCACATGGGTATTTATGCTAATCCTAAATTGTTAGAATGGTTCACCGCGGAATATGTAAAGCAATGCAAAACAAAATTGGACATGGGGAAGGGCTGTATTCGCTTCAAAAAACCTGAAGACATTCCTTACAAACTGATTGGCGAATTGATGACGAAGATTTCAGTGAAGGATTGGATAGCAGTTTACGAAAGTCACCTGAAACCAGCTATAAAGAAATAGTGAAATCATCCGCATCATTCAACACAGGAAACTTGGTGCGAAACTCATCGAAATCATTCCAAGAAAGGGTTTGTGTCGAAACCTCTTCAATCCATTTATTAAGCTGATAAACGTAGTCGCCACGTGGATTGATAAAAGCTGAATCGCCCACGTATTTGTTTCCATTTGGATCGTCACCTATGCGATTCACTCCAACAAGATAACAGTGATTTTCGATGGCACGAGCAAACAATAGTTTCTTCCAAACTTCAATGCGAACTGCTGGCCAATTGGCCACATAGATGAGCACATCATACAGTGGTTTGCCTTTTACCAATTTATTTCTACTCCATACAGGAAATCGCACATCATAACAAATGAGTGGACAAATTTTCCAGCCGCGCCATTCTTCTATCAGCAATTCATTTCCACTTTCGTAGTGTTGGTTTTCACCCGCAAATGTGAAAGTGTGTCGCTTGTCATACATACTGAAAGTGCCATCTGGCCTCACCCACAGCAGGCGATTGTAATACTTCCCGTTTTCTTCTGCTGAAATACTACCTGTAATAACAGCATCTAATTTTTTGGTCCATGATCGCATCCAATTCAATGTGGCCATATTCTCAATGTCAAATTTTTCCGAAACGGTTTTGGGCGACATACTGAAACCTGTGGTAAACATTTCCGGAAGCACTATCACATCGGTTTCACCCTGAATGGATGACAGATGTTGATCGAAATGCAAACGATTCGCTTCGGGGTTTTCCCAAACGAGATTGGATTGGATGGCGGTGATTTTAATGTCTTTCATCAAACTAGTATTTGGCGCGCGATCTATAAACTGTCTGTTTATTCAGCCTACGAGATGTCGGGCTTTTAATGGTGTAATCAATCAGCAATTTTTTGCTTTCACTTGCTGCAACATTGAGTTGCCAAGTGAGCTTTCCAGTATTTTTTTCTAACACTGCATCGGATATTTCATTTGCCGTTACTTCTATCTCTGTGTCGCTTGATATTGGAATCTGATCCACAATCGTTAAGTTGATGTTTCCTTCCCTGTTGTTCTTCACCACAATTTCAAAAACTTGCGTGTCTTTGGTTGTTCCGCCAAGCGTAGACTTCTTGTTCTCTTCAGATTTTTTAATGCGCGAAATTTTAATTTTACTGTCTCTTCCGAGAGAAAGTACTAACGTGTCCTCCACTGAATTGGTATTGATATATGAATTACCGATGAAAGCACCACTGTAATAAACATTGGTCTGGCCACTCACCAAATTCAGATCAGCCCATCCAACAATTTTTGCGGTTAAGAATGCGTCTGTATCAAGTTTGGGCACTGCATAATGCTCGTATATAGCTGGAAGATTAAATTGTGTAACCTCCACAATATATGGTTTGGCATCTGCTACTATTGTGTAGGGCTGTGGTATAGAAAATTCAGCACTCAATTCAGCAACTTCAACAAATTCCAGAGTAGCCTGCTGAGAGCCTGTCAAACCTTTTCCGATTAATTGTTTTTCACTCTCTGCGTTCTTATTGTTATTGAATGCATTGAATTCGCCATCATAGTCATTCCATTTTTCTTTGATGCTGCTGTTAGCCAAATCCCAGGTTGTTAGTGTTGGTTTTTCTGCACCTTGCTTCGGATCAGCAGTTGAAAGTTTTAAGCGAACATTATTCCAATCAACACCACAACTGTTATATACGTTAGCCCTATAAGTCAACTCTACAGGTGCTGTGACTCCTGCGCTTCTCACATCGTATTGTGGCACCCAGCCCGCATTGTACACTTGGTATTTTACCGAAAAGTCAGCTTTAAGTGCTTTGAAAGATTCTACAACAACTGTAATTTCAGAGCTTGGTGGATTGAACTTGGCGTTCATCTCATTCAGCTGAGCGTTTAGCCGATAGCTGAGTTTGCTGAGTACATCGTAATCATTTTCGAGTTTTTCCAAAATATCGTTGATCTCAAGCATACGAGCCCGAAAAAAGTTGGCGGCTTTTTCTATTTCAAGTGTTGGAACATTGTGTGTTGTGCCTCCAATGGCTTCGTTCTTGAATAGCAACGTAGCTTCATTTTGATAGACTGACATCTTCTTGCTAAGTCGGTTCATTTTTTCATCGCAATTGTCCAATGAATCTTGAATGCCCTCAATACGTTTGTTGGCAGAAGCGTTGTTTAGATAATTGATACGTTGACTCACGCTCAAGATTTTTACATCTTGCTGTGCCACGTCAATCACTATTGAACCTTCGTTCATGTCAGGTGATAAATTGCCGAATGTGCACTCCTGCTTACCCTCTTTCAAACTCACAGATGCCTGATGGTGCAACTCTGCTCCACTCATGAAGACTGTGACATCGGTAATCTTGGAATCAAGGGTCTTTATTTCCTGCGCAGAAAAATGCTGTACAAAAAGAATTGCGAATAGTAGCAATAGGCTTTTGAAAGGTGTCATGGTTTTTTTTATTGAGTTTTTCTATTTGTCAAATGTTATTTAAAATTTTTCCTGCTCTTTCCAAAACCTCATCCTCTTTCGCAAAACAAAAGCGCAACACATTCTCGTCCAAGTGATCCGGATAAAAGACAGAACAGGGAATACTTGCAATCTTAAACTCTTTGGTCAGGCGAATGGCAAGGTCGGTGTCTTTCTCATCGAACATGCCCTCATAGCAAAGCGACTGAAAGTAGGTGCCCGCGGAGGCAGTAAACTTGAAACGAGATTGTTTTATTTCATTCAGGAAGAAATTTCTTTTCGCCTCATAAAACTTGGGTAGACTCAGGTATTTGTTTTCATCTTCCATGTATTCGGCCAAAGCATATTGCACAGGTGTGTTGCAAGAGAATACATTGAACTGATGCACCTTTCTGAACTCTGTCATCAATTCGGCAGGCCCACAGATGTAGCCCATTTTCCAGCCTGTATTGTGAAATGTTTTTCCGAATGAAAAAACGGCCAATGACTGCGCAGCTAGTTTTGGATAGCGCGCAACACTTTCATGTTGCAAGCCATCGAAGACGATGTGCTCATACACTTCATCACTCAACAAAATGATGTCACTGCCTGCAATTATTTTTTCCAACTGCATCATATCATCACCACTCAGACAAGTACCACTGGGATTGTGCGGAGTGTTGATGATGATCATTCGCGTGCGGTGATTTACCAATTTTTTTACTTGCTCCCAATTCACCTTGTAGTCGGGGTATTGCAAGTTGTACCAAATACTTTTTCCACCATTCAATTCAATGGCTGGTGCATAACAATCATAAGCCGGTGCAAACAAAATCACTTCATCGCCTTCGTGCACCAATGCGGTGATGGCAGTATAGATGGCTTGCGTACCTCCTGCAGTAATAGTGATTTCATCGGCTGCTGAATATTCGTGGCCATACATCTTTTTGATTTTTGCTGAAAGGAGTTGGCGCAATTCCAACACTCCTTGCATAGGTGCGTATTGGTTAAATCCTTTGCTGATGTATTTCTCCACCAACTTCCCCAAATGCATATCCATTTGAAAACCGGGGAAGCCTTGCCCAAGATTCACAGCACCCACTTCAGCTGCTAGTTTGGACATCACGGTAAAAATGGTAGTGCCCACATGGGGCAGTTTGCTTTGTATCACTTCGGAAATTTCTTTTGATAGTTCACAATTGATTTTTCGATAACGGCAATTGCCTCTGCCTTGCCTTTGAAATCCTCAACAAGAACTTCTTTGTTCAACAGATTTTTGTAATGCAGAAAGAAATGTTTCAACTCTGCTTTGAAATTAGCGGGCAATTCTTCAATGCTATTGATGTGGCTCACGCTCATATCACCTTCAGCCACTGCTATAATTTTTTCATCACCTTGTCCGCTGTCTATCATTTCCATGTAGCCAATCACTTTTGCTTTCACAAGACAAAGTGGTTCTATGCTCACTTCACTCAGCACGAGTATGTCGAGCGGATCACCATCATCGCCCAGCGATTGTGGAATGAACCCATAGTTGATAGGATAAGCAAACGCGGCAAAGACCACTCTGTCCAAACGCAACAATCCGCTGGGTTTGTCTACTTCATATTTGGCTTTGCTACCGCGCGATATTTCTATCACGCCATCTATGCTGGCATTTTTTTTATTGAAATGGTGTTCGGCTTCATGCCATGGGTGAAGGATCATGTTAGATGTGCGATTTGAGAATCAATGGTGCAATGTAAAGGCGTTCAATTCTGAATACACGAAACAAAAAAGCAGCCTCATGTGAAGCTGCCTTTTGAATTATC
The DNA here is from genome assembly GCA_031414655.1 of Flavobacteriales bacterium. Classification (GTDB taxonomy): domain Bacteria; phylum Bacteroidota; class Bacteroidia; order Flavobacteriales_D; family Sanyastnellaceae; genus JANNVZ01. Next base: position 119,165 of record JANNVZ010000002.1, on the reverse strand, counting down.
TCATATGCCTATTGTCTTAATCTCCGCCATTAAACTCTTCTGTCTCGCCATTCACCGTCACGGTAAATCCATTGTTGCAATCGCCACTGCCGAAGTTCACAGTGCGTGTGTCGGCTTCCTGAGGTGTTATGGTGAGCACACCACTTACTATCCAGGGGCAACCAATTTCAACGCGCAACGCATTGGTAATGCCGATGCTGTATGGATTTCCAAAGCGATTAACGCCCTCCGCACCACCGGTTATTTCATACACATCATCCCAAATGGTATTTGAGTTTTCATCATATCCTTCTACCCAAGTGCGAGTCCGTGAACTATTCCAAGTGGTGGTCCACGCATTGCCCGGTGCAGTAATGCTGCCGTCTACTTCAATACTGAAGTAGGGTTGCTCGATGTCGTTCATCCCCATGTTGGTGATCACTTTTGTACCATTCACTGCGTAGCTATTCACCGTATAGTTTTGAGGAGTTACAGTTATCACTGTGCCTTCATCTCTATAGCGACCCGTGTAGGTAACGAATATGATTCCATTGCGAATCCTGCCGTCTTCGCCCACACAATCATCGGTTCCAAAATCAATGGTGATGCTTCTTGGAACACTCACGGTATCCACAATGATGGTGTCAATGCATCCGATACCGTCTTCGCGTATACCATCGGTTTGTCCACTTACGTCATCTACTACTTTGTACAAATCGCTGAAGAGGTTTTCTGCCTCATTGTTATCGCGGGCGAATGAGTTGTCGAATACCTTCTCCTTGTCCTTTCTGCATGCACCAAGGGTTGCAAGTACAAATACTATTAAAATCCAAAGTGTGTTTTTCATTTTTTGTTTGTATTGGTTTGCATCTGAGATGCCTTTACGTTAGAAAAGTTTAATGGCTAGGCAATTTTCTTTTCGTAACGATTTACTTTGAAACCAAATTCATTTTGACTGTCTGCAAATGCTTCGAAGATGAGTTCCTTATTCCAGTCATCTTCATTGAAAGAAGGGTAGAAAGTATCTGCATCATCAAAAGTGGCATCCACATGCGTGATGTACATTTCGTCTACCACACCCGCCTCCAACGCAAGCTGATAGATCTGTCCGCCACCGATGATGAACACTTTGTCTTCGCCATTGTCCCTAGCAAGTTCTAAAGCTTCGGTAAGCGATGAGCACGTGTAGCATTCTTCATACATATAGTCCGCATTGCGCGATATGATGATGTTGACACGCTCGGGTAGGGGGCGATATTTTGCGGGAATGCTTTCGAAATTTTTGCGGCCCATGATGATGTAATGACGCAATGTGGTCTCTTTGAAAAAGCGCATGTCTTCTGTCAGGTGCCACATCAATTGATTGTCTTTGCCAATTTCACGGTTGCGGCCCATGGCCACAATCATCGCAACCTTCATGGGTGGCCTTTCAGCAGCTTCCTCTTTTATCTCTGGCAGTAATTCTGGATTTTCTTCCATACTTTTTTGACAATATATAGGGTTTGTATTACACAGCCACTTCAGCTTTGATATGCGGATGAGGATCGTAGTTCAACAGTGTGAAGTCCTCATACTTAAAACCGAACAGGTCTTTCACTGTAGGATTGATTTGTAACTGGGGCAATGCTCTCAGGTCGCGCGTTAGTTGAAGTTTCGCTTGCTCGATGTGATTGGAATAAAGGTGAACATCACCACCTGTCCATACGAAGTCGCCAAGTTCTAGGTCGCACACTTGTGCAATCATCATAGTGAGTAGCGCATAGGATGCAATGTTGAATGGAACACCGAGAAACGTGTCGCAACTTCTTTGATAAAGCTGGCAACTCAATTTTCCATCGGCCACATAAAACTGAAACAGGCAATGACACGGAGGTAGCGCCATCTGATCAATGAATGAGGGATTCCAGGCGCTTACGATGTGTCGTCTGCTATCTGGATTTTTTTTTAGTCCATTAATGAGGTTGGTTATCTGATCCGTGTGTGTTCCGTCCGGATTAGGCCAAGAGCGCCACTGGTAGCCATACACGGGGCCTAGGTTTCCATTAGCGTCTGCCCACTCATCCCAAATGCGAACGCCATTTTCTTTCAGATAGGAAATATTGGTATCGCCCTTCAGAAACCAAAGCAGTTCGTGAATGATGGATTTGGTATGAAGTTTTTTAGTGGTAAGAAGCGGAAATCCTTCTTGCAAATTGAAACGCATCTGATGACCAAAAACGCTAAGTGTTCCGGTTCCTGTGCGGTCGCTTTTTTCTGCTCCCTTTTCTAGCAAGTGCTTCAATAAATCGTGGTACTGCTTCATGCCGCGAATGTATCGGTGCGGCTTCCTTCTAGACGTGAGCTTGCAACAACAGGTTTTCACGAATTATTAAGAAGGGCAAAAGGGGCTACTCCTTTTTCTTTCCTTGTTCCTTCTTGATTTTTCGAAAGAGTTTTTCAAGCTCAGCCGCCTTTTCCTCAGTGTATTCAAGGTCTGGAATGAGTGCGGCCATTTCTTCGTCATATCCGATCAACACATAGGGGTCGTTTAACAATGGAAAATCGTATCCATCCATTGGGCGAAAAAGGCCCATGTCCAAGTCCAGTTTTTGTGGTTTCTTTTCCTTCGGCAACATGCGAGCATCTACTTGCACCTTCTTGTTGATGAAGGCACTGCCGCCAAACCAGATTTCATACATGAAGCCAACGGGAAGATAGAATTCATAGAGGCCGTCTTTCTCCGTAAAAAAAGCCACATATATTTCCTTTTCTTGATAGACGACCACCTGCGCTGATACTGCCGCCATTTCTGAGCCTGCAAGCATATCTACCTCATACACTTGTCCTTTTAGTAAAAAATAGTCGCCCGTAATTTGATTTTTGTCAGGAATATGGCCGAATGAATTAAACGAAAGTAGGATGGCCAAAAGAGATGGTAGCGTAAAGGTTTTCATGAAAACAAATGTGGAAAAAAGCGCAATGACTTTGATGTTAAGGGATTTTTGCTTTTGAACAATCAGTAGTTATTTACCACTTGCCATTGGCTTCCAGAACTCCGCGAATGCGGCCATTCATCTGGTCAGAGTATTTCTCATCCCACATTACTATTCCTTTCGCTTTATTGAAGTATGCCTTTGCGACAGGTGTGTAGTTCATAAAGTCCATTCCCATGAAGTTCTCATTTGGAAATATGGATACGTCAAGGTCCAGATTTACAATGCCGAACTCAGCAGCTCGTGAAAATCCTTTTGCATCTATTTCTATCACCTTAGTGATGTATGGCGCTTTGCCAAATCGAATTTGATAGTTAGGATAATAAACAAGGCTGAGGTTGTATTTACCTTTTGGACCACTCTCTAGCTTCGTTATCAATTCCTCACCACTCCATATCTCTATGGGTATGCCCATGGTGGGCTTCTCAGTGCTGTCATTTAGATCAAGCACAAATACTTGCCCATGCAGATTGAACGCCTTCAGATTTTTGTCCTGAGCTTCTATCTCTAAGCAAACGCTAGATATGAGAGCAAATGATATGTTTCCTAATGCATTCATTTTTGTTTCAGGCAGCCGATAACGGCTTCACCTATGCGTTCATGAATGTTGTAAATGTGTTGCGCATTCCACACCACATTGTCTTTCTCTTTATTGTAGCTAGCGCGCGCTATGGGTGTCGTTTCTAGAAATTCGAAACCCTTGCATTGCTCTTTGCTAAAGAGTGTGATGTCGAGACTAATCGTGTAGCCCCGTTTTTGAGAGTATTGCGAAAAATCAGTGGCATCCACTTCTATCATTTTACGGATGTAAGGGGCACAGCCATACTTCACCGTATAGAAATGATAAAAGGGTAACTGAATGCTGTATTTCCCTTTTTCGCTCGTTTTTAATGTCATGAGCAACGAGTCGCCTTGCCATATTTCTATAGGCAATTCAGCCAAGTTCTTTTCTGAAGAATCGATGAGGTTGAGCTCTGAAACGCGACCGTTGAGTGTAATGAAACCCTCCGTAGCTATCACCTGCGCACTTATTAGTGCGCCTATAGCAAATAGAATAGTTCGAGGATGTAATAGCATTTTTATTCAGTTAGGTTTTGTTTATACATGAACAAGATGCTTTAGTTTCAATTCGTTAGAAGTATTACTCCCCGGGTTTTTTCTTCATTGTTTTTTTCTTCTCAGGCTTCTCGTGAAAGAAGTAGCGCAGGTCGGCCGTCAGATAGGTGCCGTTTAATGAGTAAAGAAGACTTGAGCTATAGGAGTCTATTTCCATAACGGCTTCAGTTATGCCTATGTCTTTGAACGGGCGGTGGAAGGAGGCGCCCAAGTAAAAATATCCTTTGTCCTTGGTGCGGTATTCGAAGCCATAATTGGCCAGCAACGAGAACTGAAGCCACCCATTGCGGAAAGTCTTTTGGTAAAAGTCATAGATAGTGGTGTCTTGTCGCAATGAGCCATAACTCTCTACATTACTGGGATACATGTCAATGGCAAAACCGCCACTTGCGTTCATCCATAAGTGTTCACCCAAACGAACGTAAACGAGCGCCTGCATGGGTATTTCATATCCAATCAGGCGGAACCTTACTTGCTGGCTTTGTAGCAATTGCGGGTGCATGAAGTCCAGCTTGTAGTTGCGCTGCACTAGATTAATACCCGTCTCAATACTCCAGTTTTTGGTAAGCCCTCTTCGGATTACCATTCCGAAGTTCATTCCAAATTGTGGAGTGAAAAGGACACTCAAATCATCATTGGTTGAAAGCGCGGGTCCGGTGCCGAAAAACTTAGTAGGCACTGTTGGCTTTAGCTGAATGCCCAGCGTGGTCACATTTATCTGAGCCGCATTTTGGAGCGAAAAAAGCATTGACGCAGCAATCAAGACGAATCGCAAATGGTTATGTCTTATGTTCTTCTTCAATCGTTATTCTTCAATCCAATCGGTCACATACTCCAGTGGCTTGCGGTGGCTCTTAGGCCATTCACCCTGTGGATAGCCAAGATAAAATATGCCGAGGCATTTGTCTTGCGCATCCAGTTTCAAAAAGTCATTCATCTCCTGGGTATAAATGAATTTGGGTGACGACCAAAAACAGCCAAGTCCATAAGCTGTGCAAGTGAGCATCATGTTTTGCACCGCACAAGCTACCGCTTCTGTCTCTTCTATTTCCGCAATTTTTCCGCTTTTATCTCGGTCCATACACACCAAAATCATCACGGAAGTCTTGGCGGGCCTCTCTTTTATCCGATCATACTTAGCTTGTTTAAACTGCTCAGGTGTGCTTTTTATTTTGTAGAGCTCGGGCAAAAAGTCCCCCAGTTTTTTCAGACCTTCTCCCATGAAAACTTTGAAACGCCACGGCTGTGTCATACCATGAGTGGGTGCCCAAGTGGCGTTGGTCAATATCAGTTCCACCTGCTCGCGGTGCACTTTGCGGTCGCTGTATTGTTCAGGAGTGATGCTTCTGCGGTGGCGTATCACTTCGGTTATTTCACTTAGGTTAAATTTCATTTTTCTAAAAAAAAATCGAGGTGGTCAAAACTAAGAGATGCAGAAATGCACAGCCTTCTACATTTGGCCAAAACGAATAAGTGAAGATGAAAACAATAGTTGTGACAGGTGCGGGTTCGGGTATGGGCCGCGCCACCGCGATAGCGCTAGCCGCGCAGGGCGATACCCAAATAATACTGACAGGTCGCAGGCGCGAGGCGTTGGAAGAAACGCGCGCCCTTCTGAACAATGCTCAGACACACCTAGTAGCTTCTCTGGATGCGCGCAATGCTGCGGAATGGAAGTCCTTCTTCACCGCTTGTGATACGGCCAATATGAACCTCTGCGGTGTGTTTGCCAACGCGGGCATTGGTGGCGAGAATCATTATGGTGACGATGATCGCTGGGACGAAATCATTTCTACCAATCTAACAGGTACCTATGTCACCATTATGGAATGCCTGCCTTACCTGAAAAAATCAACTGATGTGTACCGACATGTTGTGATTACTTCTTCTTGCCTTGGGCGATTTGGTGTACCCAACTACACAGCATATTGCACCGCGAAGACTGGCTTGCTGGGCCTTACCAAAAGTATGGCGCTACAGTTTGCAGCTGACAAAATTTTGGTGAATGCCATTTGCCCGGGCTGGGTCGAAACGGAGATGGCCAAAGCGGGTATTCAAAAACTGGCGGATAGGGAAGGAGTGGAATACGAAGAGAGTTTCGCGCAGCAGATGAGCTACGTGCCGTTAAATAGAATCTCGCAACCAGAAGAGATTGCAGCGCTCGTAAAATTCCTGATGAGTGGAGCGCAGACTTCTATGACCGGGCAGGGAATTGATATCAATAATGGATCGTACATGATATAAAAGGGGTTAGGAGTTGGGAATTAGGATTTAGGGAAAGGCACTTGGATATTGGACATTGAAAGTTGAACATTGGACATTCTTATTTAGAACTTACTTCATGAAAATATTTTACATTCTGCTAGCTTTTTTATTGACGAATAGTGCTGGCGCCCAAACCACCCCGCAAGACAGCGTGATGCTCACCCGCATCTACAACGAAGTGCTGTTGCACGGTGAGTGCTACAACAATTTGCGCTACCTGTGCAAAAACATTGGCCACCGACTGGCAGGTAGCGAAAGCGCTGCACGTGCTATCGAGTGGGGCGCTTCCACACTCTTAGCAGCCGCGGCCGACAGCGTTTTTCTGATGCCCGTGGAGGTGCCGCATTGGAGCCGCGGTTCCAATGAATACGCATTGTATGAAGTAACGGGCGACCGAATAGCAGATCTGTACCGCGTGCAGGCTACTGCGTTGGGCGGCTCTGTCGGCACCAATGGTGAAATCACAGCGCAAGTTGTCGAAGTAAAATCGTTTGATGAACTGAAAGCCTTGGGGGAAGAGAATGTGAAAGGTAAAATTGTTTTCTTCAACAAGGCGATGGACCCGATGCTGATAAACACGGGTGCCGCTTATGGTGGTGCGTATCCCATACGTGGTCAAGGTCCCAGCGAAGCCGCCAAGTATGGCGCAGTGGCCTGTCTCATCCGTTCGCTTACGCTGGCCGATGACGACTATCCGCACACAGGCGGCACCATCTATAAAGACAGCATTCCGCAGATACCTGCGGCCGCATTGAGCTCTGTTGGAGCGCGTCAACTGAGCCAACATTTGGCCAATTATCCCGATTTGAAATTCACGCTACACCTCAGTGCCACTGCCTATCCACGCACAGTGCAGGCCAATGTAGTGGCAGAAATAAAGGGCACACAATTCCCTGATGAATACATCACCATTGGCGCGCACCTGGACAGTTGGGACATAGGCGAAGGCGCGCATGACGATGGCGCAGGCATCGTGCAAAGCATAGAGGTTTTGCGCACGCTGGTGGCCCTTGGTTACCAACCGAAACACACCCTGCGTGTAGTGCTTTTTATCAACGAAGAATTTGGCAACGATGGTGGGAAAACGTATGCCGACAGTTGCGCAGCACAAGGCCTCATACATGTGGCAGCTTTGGAAAGCGATGCGGGCGGCTTCACACCTTTGGGCTTCCACTGCGAATGCAATGATGTGCAACTGGCCCGTTTCCAAAGCTGGAAACCCCTGCTCGAAAAGTTCTCACTCTACGAGGCCAAACGCGGTGGCAGCGGAGTGGACATTGGCCCTTTGAAAAAAGAAGACACTGACCGTGTTGCTCTTTTCGGTATGCGTGTAGACGGCCAGAAATACTTCAACTACCACCACAGCGGTAACGACATATTTGAAAATGTGGACAAACGCGAACTGGAACTAGGCGCTGCGGCTATGGCTTCGCTTATTTATTTGATTGACCAGAGCGGGCTGCCTGCGAGTGAGTAATAAAATTGAAGTAAACTTGTTTATCTGCCAACCGCAACCAACTACATGAGTACCATCTTCAAACAATTTGTGCTTGCATCAGTCGTTTTTATGTGCTGTGAGATTTGTCGGGCACAATCATCTACTGCCTATATGCCATTCGATAAAACCTTCGCGGAACAGGCCGTTATCGATTGGGCGAGGTATCCAATTATACGTGACACCATTACAGGAAAAGTGGTCTTTTATTATGCTGATCGTTTCGGATACAAAATCACCGCTACAAGTGATAGCTCTTACTTTATTACTCTTGATCAATGGGATCCAATCATTGAAAAGAGAGATTTTTTCTGTAGGTTCAAGTTACACTGCTATGCAGATAGATATGAAATGCTTGTGGATTCATTGCGACAATACGATTACTCAGGTCAATTGGAAAATGTAATAGTCGACTCATCAAATGTTGAAGTTGTGGGCTACTTGTGTTCCTTAGCAATGCTCAGAACATCTGAACAGCGCTATGCGGAACTATTCGAGCAAGCATATGACTTGGCAACACCAAACACTAGGCTCAATTCGCACATGGACTTACTGCATGGCAATGCGTTGATAGGGGCCAAACACTGGCGTGAATTTTTTATGACAGGCTACTGTTACCCGATCCTGTCCTCTGGAAAAAGAGGGGATCCACGCAAATCACCCAAAGGTTGAATCAACCTTCGCCTTCATTCTAAAATGCAGACCTTGACTGCGTCAGGGTGACGCAGCAATGCGGATTTAACGGCCACCGCACTTGGCTTGACACCACAAAGGCCGCGCCTGTGCGTGCGCAACACAGCTATGCAACGGCAGATGGTGAATTGGAGGAGGAAGGGGTGATATACTTTATCTCTTATTTCTCGTTACGTTTGGCTTAAGTTTCCAAATCCTCCTTATTGAGAAAGCATTCTAAATATTTTGTTCTTGCACTGGCTTTGGCACTTGCAAGCAAACTATCCTTTGCTCAGTCATCAAAGGTCCATATGCCTTTCGGAACCAACTTTGAAGAGTTGTGTACCAAGGGTTGGATAGATTTTCTGGCTATCCGTGACACCGTTTCCGGAAAGCGAATTTTCTCTTGTTCAGACACCTTCGAAATGAAGGTCAGTAAAGATGAAAGCAATAGCTATTTCATCACCATCAAGCAATGGAATCCGCTTATCAATAAGAGGGATTTCTTTTGCAGATTCAAGTTAGAATCTGATTCACTTTCTTACACTTTCAGTGTTGACTCCCTGGCTCCCGTTGAGATTCTGAAAGAACTTGAAGATGTAAAAATTGATTCTGTAAATGCGGAAAGAATTGGTTACTTGAGTGTGATAGCATTGATGTATGAGCCCAAACCTGAGTATGTCAAACTTTTCCAGCAATCTATTGAACTGGATACACCAGACACAAGCTTGATTTGGTACCCTGAGCTCCTTGAGTCCATTCACATTTTTGTAACTAACAGATGGAACGTCCAACCTTTTTTGGGTTCATATAGCTATCCGATAATTGCATCTGGAAGGAAGGAGTAATTTCAGACTAAGATTAAAACAAAAAACCCGCCTTACAGCGGGTTTTTCGTTATAGCCAGTTTTGGTTCGAGGTTTATTTATTCACTATAAATTTCTTAGTCACCAGGTGTTCGCCTGTGCGAATGTTCATCATATAAAGTCCTGCTGGCAGGGTTTGTTCGAAGTAGATAACCGTGTTGAGTTCTTCCTCCGCCACGTATCGGTTGGCGAACACTTGCTTGCCATGAGAATCTATGATAGACACATTCACCACGTCACTTTCCAGTTCCAGTATTTCCAGGTAAAGACTTGAACCGTTGTTTGGGTTCGGGTAGATGCCCACTGGTAATTCTTCTAGCTGCAGTTCTTCCATGTCAGGTGCGCTGCCATCAACCATGAAGCTGTTGGTTGCAGCAATGCTCACACATTCAGCGGGGCCATAGGTGCCTGGCACATTGCCCGGGTAGATGAGCCTTACCCGCACTTGGTAGCTATGGCCGTTTTGCAGGCTTGGTATCGAGTTAAGAGAGATAAACTTATCAGGTGCTCCGCGCAGTGCATTAATCACAGGCGATATGCCATCATTATCAATGAATTCCCACTCGTAGTCTATGATTCCACAAACGCTAGGCAATGCCCTCAACACAGTGTACTTTGGTATCGCACCTGCATTCGTACAGTTTTCATTGGAGCGCATTTTCACTGGCACATTGGGCGAAAGGTGAAGAGTGCTCAATAGATCAGTGTGCACACTCACAGTTTCCATTTCCCCTGCGCCATTGGTCAGCTGCCACACCGCTTCTATGTTTACCTCATAGTCGTCCTCTGGCATAATACCAGTAGCCATGTGTATCAGTATAACCCCGCCATTGGTGGTGCGACTATAGTTGACATCGGTGCTAACGGAGGTAAAGTTGAACGTGTATTGAGGCGCACCCACATACCGGGCTTTTATCCGACTGCACATTACATAGTTGGCGCTTGGGTTAGAGTTACTTCGGCTGGCTGCAATGCTCTGAAGGCAGATACTAAAAACACCTTCGCCTTGCGAAGAATCATAGTTACGCACCGCGATATAGTAGGTGCTGCCTATAGTCAAGTTTCCATAGTTCAGTATTTCGCCTGCATTGGTATCAACGATGTCTTCTGCATCCATCATATTGGCATCGCTGTCTTGCAATTCCAGCACAAGATTGTTAGCAGTAGTAGCTGTTTCTATTCTTATTCCTGGCGTTGCAGCTACAAATGAATACCAGATGTCTTCACCTGTGAGCGCGCTGCTTAGTGCCTCGGGTGAAATGGTAGCCAAGGAAATATCACCTGTAGTAGTTGCGCATGTATTCATAACGTTTACTGCTAGCGCTATGGCAGCTGAACGGAAGTCATTTTCAACACAAGGTACATAAAGGCAAGAGCCATCATCTTCTGAGGCCCAGGGCTGAAAGTTGCAGGCAATAGGATCATTGCATCCCGCGCATGTGCCTTCTCCTACACTGAAGTAGATGATAGAATTGTCCAAACCATCGCCATAAATGTCACCACCATTGGCGCCATAGATGGCCCAAAATATTTCGTCAGGAAAAAAACTTCCCGATATCTCGATGAAGTAGCAGCCATCTTCCAAACACAGGTTGTCCACTTGGTAGTCGCCTTCAGCCAAAGTGCCTGAGCTTACGAATTCATCTAAGCTGGTATATAGGGTGTATACACCCGCGTCCCAACCGTCAGCGAAGGCATCTATCATTTCAAGTTGTAGGCAATTGCTAAGGCAGCATGAGCCATCATCATAAAGCGCATCTAGCACATAGTTGCAAGCCTCTGGGTTGGTGCATCCATAGCAACTACCATAGTCGCACGAGGCATCATCGCAACTGGCCGTAGGGTCAAAGTTGCAGGCAGCACTGTCTGTGCAACCTACAATGCCGCCACCCAGTGTGAAAGAGATGGTTTTTGAAAAGGACTCAAAAGCGGGTTCATTTGGAAATTCGCCATTTACAATGGTGTTGTCATCAGAGTCGGTTATTGAAAATGTAGCACCGTTCCATCCATCGCCATAGACGTCTTGCATCACCAAGTTGTAGCAGCCATTTGGCATACAAAGAGATACACTAAGGGGTAGGGGATCACCTGCGTTGTGGTTGTAGTAAACAATATTTTCACCATCAACTATCGAGAATGATATCTCATTTGGATAGCCACCAGCAGTTACTTCCAAAGCAAGACAGTTGTCGTAGCAGCATGAACCATCGTCCTCAGTGGCTAACGGATCGAAGTTGCATGCTACTGGGTCCACGCAGCCATCAAGTAGCGACATTTTTCCATCGTTGGCAAAAGAAATCTCAGTTGCTGTGAGAAACAGAAGCGCTGCAAATGTGGAGGTAATAAATTTTTTCATTATAGGAGTATCTAATTGCACTTTGATACGGATACCCCCTAAAACAAGTTGTGCCGCTCAAGGCGGCACAACTATATATTAGACTAAAAGTAATTTAGTTAGGACAAACACTGCCATAAGCACCGATGAATATCACCAAATCGCTTACGCCAATTACTCCATCCTCGTCAAGGTCAGCAGGACAAGTAGAGTTACCAGGTTCTATGATACAAGAGCCATCATCGATGATAGCAGCAGCATCATAATTGGTAGCTAACTCATAAGTGCAACCAGAGCAAGAAGCAAAATCGCAAGTGGTGCAATCGCTGAGACCAGCATCCGGGTTGTAGTTACAAGCGAATGGCTCGGTACAACCAACTGTGCAGTTGCCGCTTCCAACTGAGAAGTTGATGCCAACTCCACCCGTTACTCCACCGTTTAAAATACCACCATTGATGCCTGCGAGTGTCCAAGAAATCTCACCGGGGAAGGTCCCGTTCGAAACATTCAATTCATAACAGCCGTCAGGTAAACAAAGACTTTCCGTTGCCGTGGCTCCTGTAGGAAGCGTTGCTGTAGCCACTACTATGCCTGTTACAGCATCAGTGAATGTTGCAACAGCACCACTCCATCCATCACCAAATGCATCGTTCATGATGTAAGTAATACAGTTGTCGAAGCAGCAATCCGCGTTGTCAGTAATGGTAGCATCTTCATCATAGTTGCAAGCAGCACTATCGGTGCAGCCAGCACACGTAATGTATTCGCATGAGTTGTCATCATCTGTAGCTAGTGCCTCGTAGTTGCAGGCAATAGGATCAGTGCAACCACAAAGGCCAGTGCCAATAGTGAAACCGAACGAACCAACGCCACCTGAAACAATAATGTTATCATCGGAATCAATCAGAGTAAAACCTACCTCACCAGGGAAGATTCCACCGGTAACTTCCAAGTTGTAACAGCCATCTTCAAGACAGAATACATCGAAACCAGCAGCGATACCTCCACCAATTCCGCCAAGTGATGTGCACTGAGCATCGTCCATGCTGCCAGTGGCTATAACAACTCCATCAAGATCTGAAATAGTATAGGTGGCTCCATTCCAACCATCACCAAAAGCATCCGTCATATCCATCATAACAGCAACTCCCGTGCACACTACACATGAGAAGTATTCACATGAGTTGTCCTCAATGTTTGCTGCATCATTGTAATTGCAAGCGCAGGCATTCGTGCAACCCTCAACGACAGGTTCACATGAAAAATCAAGATTGAAGGCACCGTCAAATAAATCAGCAATGAAGTCGCCATCTGTGTCAACCTGGCCGGCTGATACATATACATAGTAGGTGGTTCCTACTTCTGTTATAAATGTGACGTTGGCGTCATCTGTATCAGGGAAAGGACATCCTTCCGCACTGAAATCATTGTCCTCAGAAGCCACGCAAGTAAATGGACCAGCGCAACCACCGGTGCTTGATACAACAGAAAGACGCGAGTCAATAGCAGAACCGCAAGTACCAATGGTTACTAGTTGGCCATCACCCACGAAAGTGTACCATACACCGTCATCATTGGCAAGTGCACAAGCTATAGGTGCGCCAGTATCGGTAGAAAGTCCAGTAGTTCCAACTATAGAAGTATTACAATCAAGTACAATTGCATCAGCGCACAGGTCATTATCCGGTGCTGTGGTATAAATACAGCTACCATCTTCTAACTCAGCGAGTGGATCGAAGTTGTCAGCACCCGGATCAGTACAACCCAGATATACAAGGTTGGAAGTCAAGGTGAAATTGCCGCAACCTTCTGCGTCAGTTGTATAAACAAGGAAATAGTAGTCAGTATTTGGAACGATATCCAAACCAATACCTGAAAGGCTACCTGCACATATATCTGTTACAGCTGGACAGCAAGCTATCTCTAGCAGGTCCGTGCAACCACCACCCAAATCTTGAAAGATCACCATTGCGATATTTGTTCCATCATTAGGATCCACACCTTGCGCGTCACCGTTGATTAGAGTGAAGTCAAAAGTGTCATAATCAGCTGAGTTCATAGTATACCAAACTCCATAGCCCGTTTGAAAAGCAAGACAGCCTGAAATGTCATCAGGGCTGGCACAGCACAAGTTGCCGGGTGTAGCAATATTGTCTGGTTGCGGAAGGGCAAAAGCACAGTCATCATTGATTGGAATATCAACACATGAAGTACAAGTCATTTCAAGTGTAAAAGCAAGTCCAGCGCCAGTATTAGGAGCAAAACTCCATTGGTGTACCATTACGTAATAAGCAATGCCGTTAACTGAGCTGAAAGTGATTTGAGAAGACAATGCACAAGCATCATCATTTGCTGCAACACATGCAAGACCACCGCAGCTACCTGCAAAAACACTGATGCGAGTATCTGCACCACCCGAGTTACAAGTGTTTAGCGTAATTTGATCACCAGTACCTATAAATGTATACCATACACCAGGTTCTGTAATTGGAATGCCACCGCAGTCAACGCCAGCGCTTGGATCCGAGTTAGCATTAACAGTAGTTCCGTCAACAAGTTGTCCGCAACCAATGGCTACCGCGTTAGCGCACTCATCGTTCGCTGGAGGGCAAATACATGAGCCATCATCCTCCGTAGCAAATGGATTGTAGTTGTTGCAACCATTGTCCGTGCAACCAGGGATAATGCAACCAGTTTGACCGGCCCATGAAAATCCAAAATCATCATTGGCGCCACCTTCGAAAATGATGTTGCCAATTCCGTCAGTCATGTTCCATGAAACTTCCGTTGGGAAAGTGCCGCCAGTAACTGAAATGGAGTAGCAACCTGCCAATAGACATTCTAACACCTGCCCAGATGAACCAGTTGCAATTGTTCCGCTTAGAACAATATTGCCTAGGTCATCAAAGATGAAGAACGTTGCGCCATTCCATCCATCGCCAAATGAATCAAACATATTTATTATGATAGGCTGCTCACCAGGGCCGCAATAGAGGCATGTTCCGTCATCAATGGTAGCACCAGGATTGTAGTTGGTAGCGCCAATATCCAAACATCCTTGAGTGCAGTTGGAATTCACACTCACAACAGTACCTGTGCTATTGGCATCACCACTAATTGTTCCTTCATCGGAACCAGTAAGGGTCCATAAAATTTCACCAGGAAATGTGCCACCAATCATGACAATATAGTAGCAACCATCTTCGACACAAATTTCACCTGTGGCGGCAGCTCCCGCATCGATAGTAAGAGAGCCTTGGAAACTGTCGTCTGCAAAACTGTAGAGTTCAAACGCTCCGCCATTCCAACCGTCACCGAAGTCGTCTGTCATGTCAAGCTGGAGACATGTCTGCGCGTTGAGTGCGGATAATGCGAGGGTACAACAAAGCACCATCAAGGCGCTGATACGAGTAAAAGTTTTCATCAATTGTTTGGATTTTGGTTAATACTTTTTGAGAACAAGGAAAGTTTTGGTGTAAACACGCTTCCTAAAACCAATTCCATGGAATTTGAACAAATTGCAATAGGCAGCAATATGGTCGAATATTTTGAACAAAGGTTATCTTGTTTCAAGATGGAGAAATCGGTTAAGAAAGCATGCGCAAGATATAGGTGTTTTGTGAAAAAAGCCAAGAAGCAAAAGTTTTTTTGAAATAAAATTGGAATGCTCTGAAATGATGCTGATCAACAATGGATTAGGTTCATTAGCGTGCCCACATTTCCTGATGCCAAGTTTGTTCAAATGGTACTAACCATTTTGAACTCAGTTCAGTTGCAGTGCGAATACTGTTGTCGAACAAGAGAGTAGTTCCTGAAACAACCCCAGCCTTGCGCTTGGCCCAAAACACATGCAATGGGTCACACTGCATTTCTTCTCCATTTATAAAGTGCACGAGGGTGCGTTTGAAAAAATCAATCGTGAGGTGCTTGCCAATGGATTGAACGAAATGAACAGTTTTGTCTATGCCACATCCGCTTGCAATTGCCTTTGCCTCATCAGCAGCAATCACAAGAAAGTGCCCATGCAAAAGCTCAATAGAGGCATCCATCGATTTGCCATGTGAGGTCCATTCATTAACAAAAACAGCAGCTGACTCAGAAATAAACTGTGTTTCTTCTGCGGTTATTGGCCTCTCGGTTGGGTATATCCAAATTCGTGATTGGCCGGGCATTTCATTGATTGACTTCATCTTTTGAGGTAGTAATTATTTGAGTCCTTTTCCAAACCCACCAGCCGGGTATGATGAGCATAATAGGCACTAGTGATTGTAAAGCGCCTGCTATCTTTCTACTTACTCCGTAGGCATATTCCAGCGTGCCGGTGAAGCGCCCAAAGAGAAATATGGCGAACGACAAGCAAAAGAAAAACGCGTAGAGAATCAGAGTCCATCGAACGATTTTTTTTTCTTTTGTCACCCAATAGACAAGTAATATGTGAATGATGAGAAAAGCGATAGTGCCCAGCAAGGTAATTCCCCACTTTAGATTTTCGAGTTGCGATTGGGACATGGAGAATAATTTCTCAATCCGCCTGTGGTTGTGATAATAGTCATATGGAGCTTCAATTTTTAAGGCGTCCATTTTTGATTTTCTATCATCTAACGAGTACGAGAAATAGTCCGGAATTTTAGCACTTGTCTCGAGTACATAATTGATATTCACTTTTACCATTTCAAGCACAAATCCAAAAAGCACAGCCACTAACAAGGTAGCACCTATGTGCAGGTGTGTTTTCTTCACGTGGTTTCAGGTTTTTGGAAAGAAGTGGGTGCGAATTTCTTGGTCCAGAGCCACCATAAGAAAAACACAAAAGCATAAACTATTAAGGTGAAAGTATAGTCGTGATTGAAGGCGAGCCAATCTTCGTTGACAAAGACGACTATAGCAAGACCAATAACTCGAAACACGTTCAAAAGATGGATTGCAACAATACCAGCAGGAATAAACCAAATTTTGTGTTTTAGAGGACCAGGAAATGAAACCACAAAAACCAGAAATAGAGCAAATAAAACAGCGCCATCGCATGGTGCACCGATAGTTACTCCCTTCGAATTCAGCGGCCCTGCTTCACTCACTATGCCTATGTGACTGCGCAGAGGAAAGTCCTCATAGGGTATTACTTCATAGCCAAACAACCTCAGCAAGGATTCTGCGAGGTTGACAAGATTGTCAATGATAACATCGTCAAATGCAGTATGTGGTTTGAAATAGTATTCGTACGAAAAATACCAACCGACATACAAACCAGTTGCAAGAAAAATAAATCTGAAAAATGGATGCTTGAATACCTGCAATGCCTTTAGGCCTTTTTGCGACTTAGGGCATATGCTTTTTTACCACCAAGGGCAACACCAGCAGCTATCAACAAACTCACGCCACCATCAATAGGACAAGCTGGGCCAAAAGGAGGACCACATGGAGGGCCGCCACCTGCAGGCGGACCAGGTTGAGCAAGCAGAATCATTGGAATCATCAAAATCAGGAGAGCTAGGAGATTCTTTAGTAGATTGGTTTTCATCTGTCTGTGAAGAGTTGTATTGTAATAAAGCGAGCAAATGTATTCAATCGCTTCCAACAAATATAAATTTCATGATTTAGCAAGCCAATATTTTGATTGAACCATCAGCTATATCAACTTTCTATATTTGCCGCCCTTCGCTTAGCAGCAAAGTTACCTTATGGCCGAACAAAGAACTAACTTCCTGGATGCAGATGACCTGCGGCCCATACTGAAATTTATCAGTAAAAACTGGTGGCTGATAATTCTTTTGTCTGGCGCTGGCGGTGTCCTTGGCGGGTTTGTCACCCATCAAATGCCAAGTATCTACGCGGCTAAATGTGAGATTCTGCTCAAGTCATCGGACACGTATGACTACCAAACACAGATATATAAGGAGCTTGGCTACTATTCGCTCATTCAGGACATCACCAATCAAAAAAGAATTCTGGCTTCTTACGACCTGATCGAAAAGGCATTGAATAAGGTGGACTTCACTCAAAGCTATTTTTTAGTAGGCCGTGTGAAAACAGAAGAGGTAAATCGTTTTGAATATTTCAAAATTCATTGTGACTGGCGAAGACTAGACAGGCGTCTGTATAACAAGTCCTTCAGCTTGAAGGTCCTTGACTTGAATACCTATTCGATAAGCTACGTATTGGAAGGAAAAAAACTGACTCATGAACTTGAGTTTGGTAAGTTGCATGACCAAGTGAATTTTACAATTCAGGTGGATTTGATGGGTAAGGTGAATGAGATAAATCTTCTCAATATTCAAGAGCAAAATTTCCAGTTTGTGGTTCACCACCCTGATTATCTCATATCCCGGTTCAAAGGAGGACTCAGCATTGAAAACGTGGAGTTTACGAGCATCCTTTCTCTGACATTAAGGGACATGGAGCAGGTGAGGGCCAAAATGTTTCTGGACACATTGGCAAAAGTGTATATCGACTACACGCTTCAAAATCAATTTGTAATCAACGACAATACTCAGCAATACATAGACAAACAATTGGATGAAATTACCCTCATCCTGGATTCCCTGGAAGGTACCATTGATGCCTTTAAAGTATCTCGAAATATTCTTGACCTGAACAAAGAGCAACAAGCTGCATTTGATGCTTTGACGAAAGCCGATCTTGATAAACGCACATTAGAATTGCGCAAAGAGGCAATGGCTAGTCTTGAAGAGTTTCTAGCCAGGGAAGGCAATAAGGCCGTTATACCGCCAATGAACTACTTAGAGCAGGAGGAGCCGACACTGCGCGATTTGGTAAACGACCTGTTCATGCTAAAACAAAGAAGAAAAGAACTTGAAGCAGGTGGGTTAAAAGATCCCGATCCTCGCATGCAGCGCGTAGATTCAAGTCTGCAATCTATTCGAAACAATATCTTCCGATATACAACCGATGCAAAGGATGCCATTGTCAGCAGGATAGGTGACGTCAAAGACCAAATAAAAGATTTAGAGGCTAAACTTGCGAGTATTCCAAAATCAGAGCGCGATTTATTAGGAATTGAAAGGAAACTGGCAGTTAACGAAGAGCTATATACTTTCCTGTTGGAGAAAAAAGCAAATACAGTTATTGCCCGTGCAGCCATTATTCCACAAACAAGTGTAATCGAAACGGCACGCGGGCTAGGTGTCGTTGGGCCAGATAAAAAGGCAACTATCTGGGTGTCTATAGGAATCGGATTGTTTGCAGCCCTTCTTATTGGATTTGTAAGAACCTTATTCTTTGAACGAATCGAAAATACCCGTGAGCTGAAATCTTACACGAAGATTCCTGTATTGGGCGGCATTCCGAACTATCAGGACATTGACACTGATCCAATTGTAATTGTAAGTAATCCTCGATCCAATGTGAGTGAAGCTTTTCGATCCATTCGAACAAATTTGCAATACATACTTCATGAAGAAGGACCCAAGGTTATTCTTGTCACATCACTACATCCTGGAGAAGGAAAAACGTTTACAAGCGTGAACCTTGCCGCAGTGCTTGCCAAAGCCTCCAAGCGTGTGGTAATTCTTGACTTTGACATGCACAAACCAAAAGTGCACAAAACTTTTAATCTTGAAAACGTGAGTGGAGTTTCTTCTTTCCTGATTGGTAAAACAGACTACACTAGTTCAATAATCACCACTCAAGTTGAAAACCTTGATGCAATTACCGCAGGCCCTGTTCCGCCTAATGCCTCTGAGCTTATTTTGAACAGCAGGGTGGATAAGTTATTAAACGAATTGAAACAGATATACGACTATCTAATAGTAGATACTCCGCCACTTATGCTCATCAGCGACTCATTGGTTTTGCTATCAAAGGTTGATTTGGGAATTTTCGTTATGAATACCGAGAAGGCAACCAAGTCTGGAGTGCGGCACTTGGAAGAGGTATTGCTACAAAACAAACTGAAGAGCAATACCTTGCTATTGAACAACATTAAAATGAAGCGCTGGAAGTACTACTATGGCAAGTACGCTTACCGCTACGGCTATGGCTATGGTTATGGCTATGGCTACGGAAGCGGGTATGGAAGCTACTCCTACGGCAATCCATATTATACAGAAGATTTAAAGAAAACGCGCAGGAAGAACAAAGACAATGGCAATGGATAAGTGCGCTTTTCATTTTTAAATTATGGTTTCCATTATCATCACCACATATAACTACGCGCAGTACATAGAGCGATCAATTCGCAGTGCGGTGGAGCAATCTCTGGCTAAGGATGAATATGAAATAATTGTAGTCAATGACTGCAGCACTGACAATACCGCAGTGGTGCTAGAGAACTACTTAAACGATGTCCGCACCTTTAATCTGGAAATAAATATCGGCCTCGCAGGTGCGAGGAATTTTGGCATCAAAAAGGCAAGGGGGCAATTCATCGTTTTCCTTGATGCTGACGATTACATTCACCGTGATCTGATTAGAACACAAAAACTGTTCTTGGAAGAAAACAATAGTCTCGATGCAGTAAGTGTTGATTATTATCTAGTAGATGAAAGAGGAAAACATCAGCAACACGTGAAGGCAGACGAGCAGCCTATAGCATGCGGCATTATGTTTAGAAAGGACTTTTTATACAACATAGGATTGTATGATGAGACTTTCCGCGCTCGAGAAGAAGAAGATCTTAGAATACGCTGGCGTGAGAAATACAATATCTACAATATCATTTTACCACTCTATCGCTACCGAATGCACGAAGGCAACCTCACCAAAAACCAGGATGAGATGGAAAAACATCGCGAATTGTTGAAGACCAAACACAATCAATGAGCCGGTTTCTTGAAGGTGAAAAAATCTATTTACGTGCGTCAACCAACACTGATGCTACACCCGAATATTTATCGTGGCTGAATGATGATGAGACAACTCGCGGTCTTTCATCCGGAATTTTTCCATCTACCATTGAAGAGTTGAAAGCGTTTCTTGATCGCGCTGTCAATAACAGAAGTGTGGTCATGTTCGCCATTTGCGATAAGACCAACGACCTTCATATTGGGAATATTAAGCTGGATAATTTTGACTGGATAAGCCGCACGTGTGAGCTTGGATTGCTCATAGGCAACAAGAATTATTGGGGAAAAGGAATAGGTTATGAAGTGTGTAAATTGGTGTTGGAGTATGCCTTCTCCGATTTGAATGTGCGTAAAGTGCTGCTTGCCGTTTATGAAAACAATCCAGCAGCAATTCACCTCTATAAAAAACTTGGCTTCATAGAAGAAGGCCGCCTGCGCCAGCATATTTACGAAGGAGGTACTTACCACGATAAATTCTTCATGGGCTTGTTTGCGGAGGAACTGAAATGAATCTTTGCATCATACAGGCGCGCATGGGAAGCACTCGCCTACCTGGCAAAGTGCTTCGCGAAATAAACGGCAAATCCATTCTGCAGAATGTTATTGAACGTCTGTCTCCATCTTCTCTTATTAATAAACTGATAGTAGCAACTACGACTAATTCTGAAGATGATGCCATCGAGGAGTTCTGTTTGAAACAGGGTATTGCTTGTTATAGGGGAAGCGATTGGGACGTGCTCGATCGTTTTCACCAAGCTGCAGCTTTTTATAAGGCAGGCGCTGGAGACAACATTATCCGTATTTGTTGCGACAACCCGATTCATTCCTATAAAGTTGTAGACTTTGCAATGAATGAATTCATGAAATTGGGTGTGGACTATTTTTCAAACTCTAATCAGGAACCAGATTATTTGGAGGATGGATATGATGTGGAGATAACCACTTACACCGCTTTGCAACAAGCATGGCAAGAGGCAAAGTTGATAAGCGAACGTGAACATGTGATGCCATACATCAAAAATTCTGGAAAATTTATTTTGGGTTGGAGAAAAGCAAATTCTGCATACAATTTCAAACTTTCAGTGGATACAGAAAACGATTTGAAGGTGGCACAAACCATTTTTTCAGAACTGAAGGACAAGCCCGATTTTGCAATAGATGACGTGGTAGATTTGCTGCATAGAAAACCACAAATACTTGATTTGAATAAAGAGAGCGAGATCAACTCAGGATACAAAAAATCATTGAAGGAGGACAGACCAATAGAATGAATACAATGACTTTACCTAACATTACCAATTTCGCAAAGAGTGATGAATACCGCAGTACCATCCATCGGCTGATACCCGGTGGTGCACATACTTACTCGAAAGGTGATGATCAATTTCCTGTCTGTTCTCCCTCAGCTATCACCCATGGCAAAGGCGCTTACTGCTGGGATGTGGATGGTAATAAATACTTGGACACACTAATGGGTCTTACCAGTGTATCGCTCGGCCATGCATATGAACCTGTGGTGAATCGGGTAATAGAGGAAGTGAAAAAGGGTGTCAACTTTTCTCGTCCATCGGTTATAGAACGTGAGATGGCCGAAAAATTTCTATCGCTCGTGCCGCAACATGATATGATCAAGTTTGCGAAAAACGGATCGGTTTGCACCACCGCAGCAGTGAAACTAGCACGCGCATACACAGGCCGAACGCTGGTTGCCCGCCCTATAGATCACCCATTCTATTCGTACGATGATTGGTTCATAGGCAGCACAGCATGCGACTTTGGTATACCTGATCAATTCAAGCAACTCACCGTTACATACAAAAGTGATAGCCTTGAAGAATTAGAAAATCTCTTCGCTCAGTATCCCAATCAGATTTCATGCATTATTAGCGAACCTGAAAAGTGGAATCATCTTGAACCGGATTTTTATCAAAAGGCAATTGACCTTGCTCATAAGCATGGTACACTTTGGATCATGGATGAAATGATAACGGGATTCAAAACGGATTTCCCAGGTTCCATAAAAAAATTCAATGCACAACCCGATATGGCTACTTGGGGCAAAGGCATTGCTAATGGATTTTCTTTCTGCGCCCTTACGGGCAAAAGGGAGATAATGGAGTATGGCGGCATAACACGCATTGGTTCTCCAAAAGTTTTTTTAGTAAGCACCACACACGGTGGCGAAACACACGCCATTGCCGCAGGTTTGGCAACCATCGAAGTTTTTGAAAAAGAAAATGTAGTGGCACATAATCATGATATCGGTGACTATTTCATGGAGGGAGCAAATGCCATCATCCATCGAAAAAACCTAGGTTCCTTTCTATCATTGGGAGGTTTCAACTGGAGTGTTTTTCTCACTACTAAAAATCAACAAGGTGAAATAGACTTTGGACTGCGCACGCTCTTCATGCAAGAAATGATAAAGCGGGGAGTGCTGTATCAAGGCATACTTGCTCCCTGTTACTCGCATACCAAAGAAGATATTGACTGGATGCTTGCTGCATTTGAAGAAAGTTGCGATGTGTATTTACAAGGCCTCAACGATGGGTATGAAAAACATTTAATAGGTGAACAGATCATCAAACCCGTATTCAGAAAGTTCAATTAGAAAAAGCGAATGAACAATCAACTAAAAACCTCGGACGCCACTCAAATAGACTTTAGAAAGAAATTTGATCTGACAGACAAAGTAGTGGTGATAAGTGGAGCGTGCGGACTGATAGGTCGCGCCTTCTGCGAAGCCGTGGCGCAGTTTGGAGCGCACGTAGTGTGTGCCGACATAGCCGCGGCCAACCCCTCCAATTTCGCTGCGGAACTGGAGCAGCGGAACGGCAGAAAGATGCTTGGCTACACCCTGAATGTGGCCAACAAGACCGAGGTGATAGCCCTGAAGGACGCAACACTGGCTGCATTTGGCAAAGTGAATGGACTCGTGTGCGGTCATCAGAACAAATCGCACCTCAAATTTGAGCCATTCGAAAGTGTAAGTGAAGAAAATTGGGACACAGTAGTGGAAGTAAATCTGAAAGGTACTTTTTTACTTTGCCAGGTGATAGGCAGTTATATGGCTGAGCAAGGAAGCGGCAGCGTGGTTAATATCCCAAGCACATACAGTGTAGTGGCACCCAATCAGAATTTGTACAAAGGCACCGCATTAGGTTGCCCAGCTGCATACAGCGCGAGCAAAGGTGGCGTGGACGCGTTGAGCAGATACCTTGCGAGCTATTGGGCCGCTACAGGAGTGCGAGTAAACATGATTACACCGCATGGTGTATGGAACAATCACGAAGAACAATTCGAAAAGAACTTTGCCAACTTCTCGCCTATGCAACGCCTCAGCTACAACCACGAAGTAGCAAGCGCACTTGTATACCTACTAAGCGATGCGAGCAGCTATGTAACCGGTGACAATATGAAAGTGGAAGGCGGCTGGACGGTATGGTGAAGAATATCCGTAGAAAGTGCTAATTTGAAAATTTAGCAATGAAATCCTAAGACAATATCCAAGCGCTAAATGCGCCAAGCAGCAAATCCGCATTCATTACAATATACCATTCAACTCTTTAGTAATTGAACCCTACAGATAACAACGACTGGGACCTGGTTATACAACCCGAGTACTCTTGGCGGCAGAACTTCGATCCGAAGAAGATATGGCGCTACCGCGACTTGCTTGTGCTATTGGTGAAGCGTGATTTGGTTGCGGTATACAAGCAGACCATTCTTGGGCCACTGTGGTTCTTCATTCAGCCGTTGTTAACCACTATTATGTTCACTGTGGTGTTCGGCAACATAGCTAAAATATCCACTGGCGAGGTGCCATCCACGGTGTTCTATATGGGCGGACTGCTGCTGTGGAGCTACTTTGCTGATGTGGTTTCCAAAACATCCGAGGCATTCATCACTAACCAGAACCTTTTCAGTAAGGTGTACTTCCCCCGGATAATAGTGCCGCTGAGCATGGCACTGAGCAACCTGATAAAGTTGGGCATACAAAGCCTCATGTTCGCAGGGTTCTTTATTTATTACTACTGCCAAGGAGGCATTTCTCCAAACGCCACGCTGCTGCTGTTCCCTGTATATGTCCTGATGACAGCCCTGCTGGGGCTTTCCTTCGGCATGATAATAAGCTCGATGACGGTGAAATACCGCGACCTGCGGTTCTTGATAGGCTTCGGTATAGAATTGCTGAAGTTCGCGGCACCAATTATATACCCTTTAAGTATGGCGGGTGACGGCACCTTTAAGTGGGTGGTACTGACTAATCCTATGTCATCCGTTATAGAATCGTTTAAGTATGGCTGCTTCAGCAAAGGCACCTTCGACTGGAGCCACCTGGGATATAGCCTCTTGTTCCTGATAGTTATTCTCTTTCTCGCCATCAGAAGTTTTTCTAAAATAGAAAAGAAGTTTATAGACACCGTTTAGCGCATTGCCATGACTAACATAGTACTACAAGCAGAAAACATAGCCAAGCAATACCGCCTGGGAGAGGTGGGTACGGGTACCCTCAGCCACGACCTTAACCGGTGGTGGGCGCGCGCACGCGGCAAGGAAGACCCTTACCTGAAAATAGGCGACAAGAACGACCGCACCGTAGCCAGCGAAAGCGACTATGTCTGGGTACTGAAAGACATCAACTTCCAGGTGCGGCAGGGAGATGTGTTGGGAATTATAGGCAAGAATGGCGCGGGCAAAAGCACCCTCCTCAAAGTATTGTCGCAGATAACGGCCCCCACTACCGGTCAGATAAAAGTGAAGGGCCGAATAGCCGCCCTTCTGGAGGTAGGAACGGGCATGCACCCGGAACTGACAGGCCGCGAGAACATTTACCTGAACGGCAGCATACTCGGTATGACGCGCAGGGAGATAACCCGCAAGCTGGACGACATCATAGACTTCAGCGGGTGTGCTAAGTATGTGGACACCCCCGTGAAGCGTTACAGCAGTGGAATGATGGTAAGGCTGGGCTTTGCCGTAGCCTCCTTCCTAGAGCCAGAAATACTGATAGTGGACGAGGTGCTGGCCGTGGGCGATGCAGAGTTTCAGGAGAAGGCCATCGGGCGTATGCAGGACGTTAGCAGCAAAGAAGGCCGTACGGTGTTATTCGTAAGCCACAATTTACTAAGTGTGCGCAACCTGTGCAAGACAGGCCTGGTGCTGGACAAAGGTCACATAGCTTACACCGGAACGGCTGACGAGGCGGTGGATTATTACAGAGGAAGCATATTTGAGAACATAGCTAAGACTGACCTTACCGAGCGCACCGAGGCACGTACCAACGAGTACTTCACGGTGAAAAATATATGGTTCGAAAGTGATGCAGGCGAATCGGGCGACCATTTTGTAAGCGGTGATAAGGTAAGCGTATGCATCGCCTACGAGAGTCAGCTGCCAGAACTGCGCTTCCTGAGTGTGGGCCTCGGACTCTACGACTTTCAGGGGGCTATGGTGAGCGACCTGTGGAATGTTAGCGCAGAGGGTTATCGCGCATCGTATCCCTCCACAGGAGTTATCCGCTGCACGTTTCCACGACTGCCGCTTAATGAGGGGAAGTATTCGCTCAGCATATATGTAACCATGAAGAACACGGTGGCCTACGCGCTGGCCAATGCCGCATCGTTCAAAGTAACACAAGGTGACTATTTCGGCACAGGGGTGACACCTCAGATAGGCAAGGGACGCGTGTTTCTCGAGCAAGTTTGGAGCTTTAACTAAGTCACTCTTTTTTCTGACCACATGAAATCTACTCTAGCACCCAATGCTGACGCTACCGAGATAGGCCTCGTGGACATAGCCTTGGTAAAGAATCTGTACAAGGAGGTGGACACCGAGCGGTTCTTCCAAGGCCTTTCTCACATCAGCAAGATGAAGTGCAGCGCGACTGGTTATGCATGGTACGCACCTGCGCAGATATGTGGCGATGGCAAATTTTACAACGACCTCTATGGCAAAGCGGCTGAGGAATATTACCCCACATGGCGCTGGGCTTGGGGTGCTGCTATGGAGCATATAAGGCAGGGCGATACCGTGTTGGAAGTAGGCAGCGGAGGTCTGCAATTTTTACATCATTTAAAAGAAAAGAGCATAGCCGCATGCGGGCTAGAGATAAACCCCATGAGTATGCAAAAGGCCAAACACATCGGGTTGGAGGTGCATGCTCAGACCATTCAAGCATTCAGTCCAGAGCATGTTGGGAAATATGATGTAGTGTGTTTTTTTGAGGTGCTGGAGCACGTTTACGATGTGCATGCCTTCTTAAGTGCTGCCTCAGAGGCTCTGCGCCCTGGCGGTAAGATGATATTCAGTGTGCCCAACAACGCCTCGTTTATTAAGGATGAGGTGCTGAAGCTGAACCTTCCCCCCCACCACGTAGGCCTCTGGACGCCCGACAGCATAGCCATGATAGGCAGCGTGCTTCCCCTGCGCTTTGTGCGGCATCAGTACGAGCCACTGCCGGAGGCGCACCTTAACTGGTACCTTAGCGTGAAGGAGAAGGCAGACATAGAAACATATCCGCGCGCATTACGCACATTGTATTATAGATTAGGCTTGCGCAACAGAAGATTGAAAAGACTGCGTTCTATTTTACATACGCTTCATGGACAGACCATTCTGTCCGTATTTACCAAAATAGAATAGATGCACACCCTCGTTCTCCTCACCAAAGAATATCCTGTAACCGCCAAGGAGACCTACCTGATCAGCGAGCTACCGTTTCTGGCAGTGAAGTTTGACAGGCTGATGATAGCCCCCATCGATTCGTATCGCAGTGCAGAAGCGTCCAACATGTGGTTAGATACCTCGCGAGTAGAGGTGTGCACCGTAAATGGTAAACCCTTACAGCAAGGGCTGTGGCAGGTGCTGAAGAAAAATATGCGCTGCCTGTTCATTCTGCTGGGTGAAGTGATAAACAACAGAGACCGTCTGACGCACATAAGGCGCTTCCGCTACGTGCTTACCTACCTTAAAATTTGCTACGTGCAGGCACACCAGCTGCACGCAGCCATAGGCGAGAAGAAGCATGCCAAAATCATTCTCTACAGTTATTGGTTTCACCGTAGCGCAGTTACTGCCTGTATGTACAAGCGCTTCATTGACCCCTCTGCAGTGGTCATCAGCCGCGCACACAGCAGCGATTTATATCACCGCGACTGGAATAAGATTATCCAGATGGACGAGGTGCCATTTATGCCAATGGAGCACTACAAGGTGAAGAACTGCCAGCGCATCTATGCCATCAGCATGCATGGTGCAGAACACCTCATCCGCACTTTCCCCAGGTATGCCCACAAGGCGCGTGCAGCGCGCCTCGGGGTATTGAGTCCTGACGTGCAGAATGTCATTACCGATGAGAATTTATTCAGAATAGTAACCTGCTCCGGTGCTACGCCCAATAAAAGAATATACAGGATGCCGGAGATACTCGGCCACCTGCAAGACCTGAACGTGCAATGGGTACACATGGGTGGCGCTACTGCGGAGAATATGCAGGTACTACAGAAAGAAGTAGATAAGTACAAGGTTGCAAGCCGCTGCACCATCAGGGAGTGGATGAGCAACGAGGACATACTTGCCTATTACGCCAACGAGCAAGTGAATGTGATAATAAATCTAAGTAAGGCAGAAGGCATACCTGTATCCATCATGGAGGCATTCAGTTATGGAATACCTGCCATAGCTACCAATACCATCGGCAATCCTGAAATAGTGGATGCCACTTGTGGTCATGTTATTCCCATAGATTTTAAGGCAAAGGAAGTAGCTGACTGCCTCCGCCTGTGGATGGGCAATATGAATACACAAAAGCTACTAAGAGCAGGCGCCCGCGCGAAGCAAGATGAGCAGTACAATGCCATAGTCAATTATGTCACTTTTGCTGACGATATAAAGACAGTGTGAATCATCACAGTTTAGGGTACACTCTGTTTTAAAACGCAATGATTCTAGCCTCATGAAGCAAACCCAAAACCCTCACAATCCCTGCAGGTTTTTCTGTGCACATACTTGGAAGCAACCGCGGACAAACAGTTAAGTTGTGGGCAGATTAATTGGCTAGTTGTTAGAAAGGGGGCTGTATGCTTTTAGCTTGCGCAAGGTTTACATGCTACGCAAAAAGAGAACTGCCATTTATCAGAATATCCATACAGGCCGCAACAGGCGAGGGCCGGATATTTTTTTTCCTACTTTCTTCAGGGAGTATGTGAAGGCTTCCAATACAGAGCATGAGCTATTCTACTTTCTGAAAACCGATAACGTTGCTGCACTGCGCAGGGAGTATGCCGCAGGTGAGCTGGACCATAAGAATGTAATCGTACTGAAGGAGTACCACAACCGCCTGAAGGTTCAGTTAGAGACCATCCAGCTCCTTTGGAAATTGCTTATCCATCGCATCAGTCTTTTGCACGTGCTGACTTACACCAACATGCTGGACCCGCTGCCCCAACTGAAGTGGCTACAGTGGCTGTCTCCCGTTTGGAAAGTAAAGCGCGCATTTGTTATTACCTATGACGGCATACCTACAGCGCACCGTCTAGGCTACACAGGTAGGTACAACCTGGATGTGAAGTATGAAAACCTTTTCCGCAGGATACACTTTCATGGTATTTACTCGTGGTATGACGACTTTGTGGAATGGGCACACACGTCTGGAGTCTTTGTAAAAAAAACCTTGGTACGCAGCATCCACAGCAGGTTCTGCGATACAGTCAAATACTTTCCCGCACAGAAGAAACAGCAGATAGTATGGGCGAGTGCCCTGGTGGACTATAAGCGCCCGGATATGTTTATCGATGCCATTGGTCTTGCCTATGCCAGAAATAGAAACCAATTCGATGGATGGCAAATACTTGTATACGGCAACGGGCCTATGGAGGCAGAGCTGCGCAATAGGATAGAAAAATTTCGGTTGAGTAATGTCATAGAGCTGCATTCTGGTACCAACAATTTATCGCAGGTGCTCAACCAAAGTATGTGTTACGTAAGTACACAGGAGTTAGAGAACTTTCCGTCCCTAGCTATGAATGAGGCCATGGCGGCAGGCAACGTCATCATAGCCCGCAATGTGGGCCGCACGTATTTGTTTGTGCACGACAAGAAGAACGGATACCTTGCTCCCACTGATGATGCCAATGGTATAGCCCATTGTATAGAAGAATTTTTAGCACACACCAAGCATCACTTGCCAATGATGCAGCATAGCCGACAGTTGTGTGAGAACATTCATACTCCTCAAAATTTCATAAAGGAAATAGATACTTTTTGGAGTGAGTTGGTGCAGTAGTTCGCTTTTGACAGAATAGAAATGATAAAATCAATACATATCCTTTGCGCACTCGCGCTGCTTATCAATGTTCAGTTGCATAGCCAGTCACCTTACCAGAATGTAGTTATAGCCAAGCAAATGAGCGCTTTCGAGTATCCGCCTTGCGAGCCAAGCATATGCATAGATCCGACAAACCCGGCTAATATGGTAGCAGGTATTGTATTGGATAGGGTATGCACCAGCAGTGATAGCGGCAAGACGTGGGTGAGTAATACACTTACCTCGCGGTTAGGTGTGTATGGCGACCCTGCTATTATAGCTAACAACAAAGGCGACTTCTATTACTTCCATTTGGGCGACCCTGGCGGACAAGGATGGAGTGGCGACCGACTGTTAGAATGCATAGTCTCTCAAAGAAGTACCAATAAGGGCATCACATGGAGTGAGGGCAGCGCAATAGGTAGCAATGCCCCAAAAGATCAAGATAAGCAGTGGGCCATTTGCAGTCCTAACAGCAAGCAGGTGTATGCTACATGGACCCAATTTGATAAGTATGAAAGCACTGTGCCTACTGATAGTTCTAACATCTTATTTAGTCGCACTAACCGCAAAGCAAAGAAGTGGAAGAAAGCCATGCGCATCAATGAGGTGGCAGGCACCTGTGCGGATGACGACTATACCGTGGAGGGTGCCGTTCCGGCAGTAGGCCCTGATGGAGAAGTATATGTAGCCTGGGCAGTGAACGATAAAATCTATTTTGACAGGTCCTTCAATGGGGGGAAAACATGGTTGCAACATGACATAACAGCCGCCACTATTCATGGCGGCTGGAACCAAGATATTCCGGGCATCATGCGTGCTAACGGCATGCCTGTGCTGGTATGCGATAACAGTGACGGCCCCAACCGTGGCGCACTCTACATCTGCTGGTCGGATACCAAGAATGGTACTGATGACGTTGATGTGTGGATGACATCCTCGCTTGACAAAGGCTCTTCATGGTCCAGCCCAGTTCGTGTAAATGATGACGCTAAGGGAAAGCATCAGTTCTTCCCGTGGTTGACCATCGACCAAGCGACTGGTAACCTATACGTTGTTTTTTATGACAGAAGAAATTACGATGACACCACCACTGATGTGTACTTGGCAAGCAGCACCGATGGCGGCAAGATGTGGCTCAACGAACGTATCAGCGACAGCCCGTTTGCGCCCACCCCAGATGTCTTCTTCGGTGATTATAATAACATCAGTGTGGTGAATGGTGTGGTGCGCCCCATATGGACTCGCCTGCATAACGGACAGTTGAGTGTCTGGACTGCCATCATTCAGAAGTAAATGACTACGCTTCTATCTGCTGGCTGATAACCTCCCATTGCGAGTAGGCTTCATCTAGTTTCGTCTTGGTCTCCGCGAATTTGTCTAGCGTTGTTTTGGTCAACTCAGTATCACTATAATCTAAAGAGGCCACTGCTGCATCCATTTGTTTTACATCTTCCTCTATCCGTGCTATCTCGGTCTCACATTTCTGCAGTTGCGTTTGCAGCTTCTTCTTCAGCTTGTCCTTCTCCCTTTGTTCATTCAGGCTTATAGATGGTGCAGTGTTGCTTGAGTTAGCATTTGCCACTGCCTTTGGTGACTGTGTTTTATTTCGTTCGAAATCAGCAATGGTTTCTGCCTTTTTCTCTTTAAGGAAATCCTTTACATCACCTTCCCATACGCGCAGTCTGTCTGGCTTTATCTCATACACCAGCTTGGTCAACCCGTGCATAAAGTCCCTGTCGTGGCTCACTACCAGCATAGTACCGTCATACTTCATAAGGGCTTGTTTCAATACCTCCTTACTTGCCAGGTCAAGGTGGTTGGTAGGCTCGTCCAGCACCAGAAAGTTGTAGGGTTGTAGCAGCAGTTTACAGAAAGCGAGTCTGGCTTTTTCGCCTCCACTCAGCACCTTTACTTTCTTATCTACGTCATCACCACTGAACAGGAAGGAGCCTAAAAGAGAGCGAACTGATTTGCGCATATCGCCCACCGCTTCGTCATCTACAGTTTGAAAAACGGTTTTCTCCATGTCGAGGCTGTCGCTTTGGTTTTGTGCATAATAACCCATCTGCAAACTGTAACCGGGCTTCATAGTGCCCTCATGATTTTCCTTGTTTACAATCATGCGGATAAGGGTGCTTTTGCCAACACCGTTCTTGCCTACCAGAGCAATTTTTTGACCACGCACTATCTCTAATTCTACATCATTAAAAAGGCGCAAATCGCCATAGGCTTTACCCAGTGCGTGACCTTCCATTATTATTTTTCCTGCGTGCGGGGCAGGAGGGAAGTTGATGCGCACTTTAGTGTTTTCAAAATCATCTACCTCTACCTTTTCCAGTTTATCCAGTTTTTTGATGAGTGACTGGGCAAAGGCCGCCTTGTTTTTCTTCGCGCGAAATTTGTCAATAAGCACTTGCGTTTCTTCAACATACTTCTGTTGGTTTTTGGCTTCGCGTTCCTGCTTTTCAACTTCTTGCTGGCGTTGCACTATGTATTTCGAGTAAGAAAACTTATAGTCATAAATCTTTCCTTTCGAAATTTCAATGGTGCGGTTGGTCACAATATCTAGGAAGGTTTTGTCGTGTGAAATGAGAACAATCGCCCCTGGGTATTCTTTTAGAAATTCCTCCAGCCACTCTATACTTTCAATGTCCAGGTGGTTGGTAGGCTCATCCAGTAGCAGCAGGTCGGGGTTTTGCAAAAGGATTTTACCAAGCTCCACACGCATCTTCCATCCTCCGCTGAATTCGTGCATCTTGCGGTTCATGTCTTCCGATTTGAATCCTAGACCCTTCAGAACCTTCTCTATTTTTTCCTCTACGTTGCCACTGCCAATAAGGTCAAGCCTGTGCGATGCGTCCTCCAGTTGTTCTATTTTATTGGAATAGTCATCGCTAGTATAGTCAGCGTGGTGGGTGATGGCTTCGGTGAGATCATCTACAAGCTTGGTCAATTGCTGAACCTCTGCGAACGATGTCTTTGCCTCCTCATACACTGTCGCATTTTCATTGTGATGCATTTCTTGTTGCAAATAGCCGAGAGTGGTGCCGCGGGCAAAGGCCACACTGCCTTCAGAGGGACGTTGCTCGCCTGCAATGGTTTTTAGCAGAGTGGATTTGCCTGCACCATTTTTACCCACTAAACCTATTCGGTCGCGGTTGCCAATGAAGAATGCGATACGAGAGAACAATTCTCTTGAACCAAAAAATACACTGAGATTGCCTATTGTAACCATGACTATTTTTTTGCGGGCCGCGAAAGTAGGCTAACTAAAACGAATCAACATATCGCAAACGAATTGACAAGGCTTTAGCAAAGCAAAAACGCCCTCGCATTTCTGCGAAGGCGTTTCATATAATGAGTTACCATTTGATCTAATAATTCCAAAGGTCGTGTTCCATGATGAACAAATCTTCTTTGATGCGTTCGCTTTCAAGCAGTGCATCAATTCCTTTTGCGTATTCATCAATCTTCCTGTTGTATACATTGTCCTCTTTGATGATGTAAGCCATGAACTGTCTGCGTTGAAACAGCTGGTCAAAGGTCATCTGCTGAGAGTTGTTGTGCGGATTGAACACATCATAGTTGTTGAACAAATACCTGCACTCAGGAAAATAGAGCCAGAACAATTCTTTCGTTCCTTTCAATTCGCCTGACTCAGAGTATTTGTTGATGACTGGCGCAATACCAATTATTCTCACATAACGCTCAGAGCGTTGCTTGTCAAAAATCCAGTCTTCTTTGAGTTTATAGGCAACTACGTCCGAAGCTTTGATGGCTTCTTTCACACGCACTTCTTCCTTCTCACCCGTTTCCAAATTTTCAACATAGGTGATTTTCACTGGATTCATCACTGAATCCAATTCTTGCTCATCTATTTCATAACGAAATTCATCATCATCCTGAGCAGGGCCAAGGCTGTAAGCAGTGATAGAATTTTCCTTCAAACCAATGCGCACAACATCAAACAAGCACTTTCTTCCTTCAATTTCTAAAATCGGGAAGTACAGCGGATGATTGATTTTTTGCTTAAGGTCGATAACCTGCCACATTCTGCGGGCCCACATTACATCGGCTTCGCGGAGGTTAGGGTAGGGAATCACCTTGCGGGTGGGGTTGTGCTCGCGCACATAAGCACCGTCCAAAACGGTTTGCACACCATCCTGAGCAAAGGAAGACAGGCTGCACAACAATGCACACAGCGCTATCAGGAAACGATTTTTACTCATCATGATTTTTAAATTATTAAGTGAGTTTCAATGTTAAAGGAGCCAGTTTACGTGTAGTACCATCGGGCATTTTACACATAATTTCTTCTATGAATATCTTTTCACTTCTCTTAGCACGGCCAATAGCTTCTTGTGCAGCGGATGGCATTTTATTTCCTTCTGAGCCATACTCCTTCAATACACCACCAGATTGAATAGTGATTTTGAAAGAAACGATAGTTGCAGTAACAGGAAAGTCAAATCCTACCATTTCAGCACGTAAACCTGCTGCAGCCTTTGCATCCGTTTGTGGAATAGTGCTGTCAGTAGGCTTTTTTCCGTTGAATGAAGGAACCGGGTCAGGAATTGGTTTAATCCTGAACTCCTTCTTACCCATGCTCTGTTGCTGTCCATTGATTTCTGCAGTAACGCTAATAGTTGCTAGCTTCCCTGCAGCTGGTCTAACATTCCATTCTCCATCAGAAACTTTAGTGAAAACCTCGCAACCATCACAACTCGGACGCATTTGCTGAGGTGATACACCTGGTACAGAGATTTCAACAGGATTATCCAAACCACGGTAGAACACGTTCATCTGCTTGGGTGAAACTACAAGCGCAGGAGCACCAACAGTAATTGGAGGTATGAAATAGTTTAGGAATTCTTCCACACCATTTTTCATATAACCAATTTGACCTTTAAAGCCATGCTGTCCAAGAGACAGTCCGCCAGTGTTTGTTTTGAAAATACACTTGCCATCAGGTCCAGATTCTATACCCCCACCTGAAGCTCCTGAACCCACAGTAATTTCTGTTGGCATAGGACCCGTATATTCTCCACCAGGGTAAATTTTAGTGCTGCTATTTTTATTGTAGGCTGCTAGATAAACCTGAGCTTCAAATTCATCGCCTTTCAATACATAGGACTGAATTGGGACTGCAGCCACTGTCACATCAGTAAATTTGATATCGGTGGCGTTTATACTTCCTTGCAAGAATTGCATCACTTGTGCCTGTGTATTCATTACACCGGTTTGAAGCATAGAAATAGTTGCAATACAAGCAGCCAGAGGAGTGTCATGAAAACGATTCGTTTCCCATGGTTCGCTTTTTCCATCAAGATCCACTTCGTCAGCAAAAATGAATGCACTATCGATACTAGCGATGATGTTGGGGTCAAGGACCACTTCTTTCTGATCAATATTGATCACCTTGATTCCCTTCATAAATGCAGCATAGTCAAGCAACTTTGTCTTAAGTGTTTTTGCCGTGAATTCTCCTTCTTTCGGTTCGTGAGGTTTCGAGCCAACTAGAAGTGTTGTAGCATTGGTGTTCTCATCAGGTTTGGTAACCTTTTCTCGGCCAGCTGTGGAAAGCATGTCCAAGGCTTTGCCATTTTCCATGAATTCCTCAAAACCTTCACCCGTGGGATTGCCTTTCATACTAGCAGCCATGGTATGAGCCTTCAATGATTCTAAGAAAACAACAATTTCGCTTGTTTTGGCTAAGACTTCCTTCGCCTTTTCCTGAAATGGGACCGCCTTTGCTGCATCTTCAGGTTTTGGACTGTTCAGCGCTGCTAATGAAGATTGCGCTTTACTGTTCAAAATCTCGGACGTTTTCATCTGCGATCGGTTGATCTGCAGAAACGCATTCAATACATCTTTAGAGATGTTCATTGCAAGAAGAGCGGTGAGTACAAGGTACATCATACCGATCATCTTTTGCCTGGGGGTTTCTTTTCCGCCTGCCATTTTCCTTGGTTTTTTTTAGGGTTACTGTTTCTGTTTGTTACTCGAGAGTAGCGAATAAAACATCCACAAATTATTGGCGGGCAGTTCCCATTGCATTCAGCATATTGCTATACACTGTGTTCAACGATTTCAGATTGCGTGACAACTCAGCAATATTCTCTTTGTACAACTTGGTGTCTTCAACAGAGTCCGCAAGGTTCTTAACCAAGGCGTTCATGTCTCCATACATCGCACGGGTTTTCTCCATTTCCTGCAATTGTATTTCATACATGCTGTTCACAGCTCCCATGTTTTCCGACATTTTTTGTAAGTGATTACCTACTGCAGTGCCGTCTTTTGCATGGTCTGTTATACCTGTTAAGGCTTCTGAAGCTGAGGCATAAGAGTCTGCTAAACTGCTCACTTTGCTCGAAGCATTGTTCAGCGATTTGGCATAGTCTGTAGATGCAGTTGCAGAATCAGTTATGTCAGACAAATTCTTTGCTTGTGAGCTAAAAGAGCGCATACCATCGCCAAGACTAGCTATAAGGTCAGGTTCTATTTTGGCTTCTGCCAGCATATTGTCCAATTGATCCGTTATGCTTCCGCCTGCTTTTGCACTCTTACCAGTGTTGTGTTTTTTCAATTCAGATTTAGCAGCATCGGGCAATGCCAACTCGGGATATACCAAAGACCAATCAGGCTCTTCGTGCAGCGGTTCGAAGGCTGAGAAGAAGAAAATGATCGCCTCGGTAGAAAGTCCTACTACCAGCAATGCTCCTGCAAAAGGCCAGTGCTGAATTTTGAACATCGCTCCAATGATTACTACAGCAGCTCCAATTCCATAGAGTTTTGCCATAAACTTTTTCCACGCTTTGCTTCCAGGTTTCATAATTTCTAAACGTTGTTAGGGTTGTTGTTATTGGTTGAAAAAAAATACTTGCAATTGATTGTTTATTCGTTGTTGAAGTCTTCTGCAGCAACGTTTTTGCCACGGCCTAGATAACTCATCACGCATCTGAAGCCGATGTATGATTTGGCAGTGTCTTGATATTCATAAGAACGTGTTCCTGTTTGAACAAAGTAACCTATGTCCTTCCATGAGCCACCGCGAATTACTTTGCGTTTCATACTTGGAGGATCATCCACCTGTGCCATATAGTTGTACTCTGGACTCATATCGTGGGTGAACTGATACACTGA
Source organism: Flavobacteriales bacterium (assembly GCA_031414655.1). Classification (GTDB taxonomy): domain Bacteria; phylum Bacteroidota; class Bacteroidia; order Flavobacteriales_D; family Sanyastnellaceae; genus JANNVZ01. Next base: position 82,211 of record JANNVZ010000002.1, on the reverse strand, counting down.
TTCGTCAAAGGCAGTGTTGGTCCACTCGGCAACATTGCCAGCCATGCACCACAAGCCATAATCATTCGGTGAGTAGGACATAATAGGAACGGTATAGCAACCATTGTCCTCTACATAGTCACCGCGCATCGGTTTGAAGTTAGCAAGTGGGCATCCCAGGTTGTTTCTTATGTACGGACCTCCCCATGGATATGGCGCGAGTTCGAGACCACCGCGTGATGCAAATTCCCACTCAGACTCCGAAGGCAAGCGATAACGCTGAACAAAAGTTTCCCCTTCATAGGCCTTAAATTCATTTAGTATCTGAGTCCTCCAGCGGCAGAATGCTTGACATTGTCCCCAAGTAACACCCACCACAGGGTATTCATCATAAGCAGGGTGCCAAAAATAATTTTCAGTCAGGGGCTCATTGAAGCCATAAGTAAAGTCATGCACCCAACAAAGTGTGTCTGGATAGACAGCAATGTTTTCTTCAATAATAAAAGGAGTGCGGTCGCTGTGGCGCATGACAGAATGAAGCTGGTTCAACGAGTTGACATCACTCAATTCTTCGTCACGGCCTGATTTTACCGCAGCACTTTGGTAATCAATCCACCAGTAGCGGTATTTCAATTTACGCGCATCTATCTCTGCACGGTCATAGAATTTGTCTTGACCTTGAAGATAGAAGCCATCATAGATAACATCGAAAACATCTTCGCTTTCCATGTCTATCTCTTCTTCCCAGTTAAGCAGGTAGCCCTTGTTGACAAAACGGTCCATCTCACGACCATCTTCTCTTTCAGTGATGCTATAACCTTCAATGTCTGCCTGCGCCAAAGCATCGCGCATAAGAGAATCGCGAACCCAATAAACAAACTGGCGATACTCGTTATTCGAGATCTCTGTCTGGTCAATGTAGAAAGCAGGAATTGTAACCGTCTTTGAAGCTGAGTTCAAAGCATAAGGCACATCCTGATCACTTGGTCCCATGGTATAGGAACCAAAGTGAATGTAATTCATCCCATAAGGATTAAGCTGTGTCCACTCTTCGCGAGGATATACCCCGGTAAGCTCTCCGCCTGGTGCACCTAAGCAACTGGCAAAGACGACAGCGATAATTAGATAAAAGAACGATTTTTTCATGATTTCCCTTTTTTCTAGTAACTAAAACTTCACTGGTTGTCTGGTATTACTACTAAAACTTTTATTTCATAAACAAATAAGGTTAGGCTAAAAACATGCAATACGAATAGATAACTGCAGAGGTTGCAATTTATTTTACAAGAACCGAGGATTATGATTCTTGGCTTTGATTACAATGGGGCAAATTTTCACGCAATAGCTGATAAATATTTCATGCGAACCTGCTGAGTAGTCCTTGATGTCTGATGTGGTTACATCGTAAGAATAGCCAATCTTCAATCCGTGCTCACATAGGTCTGATTTAGGACCTAGCTTGGTTGGAGCGAAAGAAGTTTGGAAACCGACATAAGGTGCGATAGCATCTCCAGGACGAAAAGCAAGACCACCCCAAAGCATGTTGTTCCAAAGAACATCAGCATTGATGTCGAATTGAGTTGCGTTGAAGTCAGTTTTGATAAGCGCGTTTGGACGCAAGACCAAACCACTTGAACCTAAACCGTATTCATAACCGCCCATGAAGTAGTAGTGACGAGCCGTTTTGATATTCATATTTTTTAACTCTCCAGCAGTAAGGTGTGTAGCGGATACACCAACATAGTATTGCCCTTGTTTGCTTAGAGTTGCTCCAACGCCTAAATCGAAAGTGTTTGCAGTAATTTCATTTTCAGGAATGGTTGGATCATCTGGATCAATGTAGACCCAATTGGAGCCTAATTTACTTCCATAAAAACCTAGGGAAAGACCGATAGAAAACGTGCTTCCATTGTTCATCACAAACTTAGGGGCAAAGCTTAAGCGTCCAACTGTGTTTTGTTGCTGACCTAAAACTTCAGTCATGAATGATAAACCAGCACCCAATCCACCTGAAAACGCTGGAATTTTACCATTCTCAGCCCATAAGCCGTCATAGTTCATCAGATATGTTTTTGGGTCTTTATCAAAACCATCCCATTGGTCACGGTGAAAAACAGTAAGGCAATGCATACAGTTCATTCCGGCCGCAGCGGGGTTAAAGGAAACTCGATCATACTGCCACATAGTAAGTTGTGGATCTTGCTGCGCTTGAACAAATAGAGAGGAGGTAGCTAGAGTGATAAGGAGTAAACTCTTCTTCATAAGCGAAATTTCTTGGGTTAAAGCAATTTTGGGGTTCGAGGCACTTTTTTGGAAAGTGGCTAAAATAGAAAGATTTCAACCAGACCAAAAAAAAAATTCGACAGACAAAAACAAGAGTGTCCCTGCTGGAGACAATTCTAAGACTCAATAACGATCTTGATTCAAACCACGAAAGCTATGTCAGACAAGCTTTTGATACGTCTTCCACCATCGGTCTGGCATCTCTTCATTGGTTGCCAACTGATATTCTTCATAGGTGCAGGGAACTAGATGGTGCCGTTCATATTTAAGTTCTTGCCCGCTTGGGTAGGGCACATCCATCCACCAGCGGTCGCTTTTGTTGCTTTTGTAAAAGACAATTTCGCTACCCTGCTCGCTCATGGGAACTATGTACTTGAAGTATTCTGAGTAGTCACCAATGGGGTAATCAAACTTGCGATGTGTCATTCCTTCTATCATGCACCATATCATCTGGGCTACCAGGTGCGCTGTCTGACCATCTCTGTCTAGAGTTGGATTGTATTCATAAAAGCCAACACTGCTGAGTTTATCACTCATGCCAGCATAACGACAGAGCTGAGCTGCTTGGTCTCCATAGAATCCATTTGGACCAGCATAAATGCAGCCGGGCGCTTCGCTTTGTCTGATTGATGCAACGTCTATAGAAAGAATGTCAGCATTGCGGATAATGGGTTCGGTGCGATGCAAGTAAGGTTGCATATCACCAAGGCGCCATGTATCGAAGTACATATTACTCATTAGCTCTAGCAAGTCCGGCTCTGTAAGATAACGCTGATGTCCGATGTTGCTATAGTTGAAAAGGTAATTGGGCTTGTGAAGAATGATCTTGTTGAGGTACGATTTAGAATTGGCTTCCTCATCCGTCTTTCCAAAATCGAGGCGGTAATCGATAGTGACTAAATTAACGGTCTGCTCTAGATGCTCATAAGCCTGGTAATTGGCAAAAGTCAAATCTTGTGATCCTCCCAGTATTACTGGCAAAATGTTTTTGCGCAATAGGTATTGGCAAGTTTGATTGAGTGCGTAGTAAGTATCCTTTATCTCATTGCCGGCCTCTATGTTTCCGAGATCTATGATTTCAATTTTCTCATCGAATGAAAAGAGATTGTAAAGTTTTTGACGAATGGCATCGGGTCCTTCCGCGCAGCCCGTATTCTTTAGTGAGTGTCTATCTTCCTTTACGCCTATGATGGCTATTCGCTTGCCTTCTAACTCTTCCATTTCACCGGAAAAAAAGGAGGTCGTATTTCCTAGCAAGGAATTGTGCCCATCCTCATCAACGAAATTTTCTTTTGATAGAAACTTGAAAAAAACTGAAATGTCCATGGCGGCAATTTCAGATTTCACCTTTTATGTTTCAGAAAGATTCAACGGAGTTGTTGAAAGGCTTTTGTTGAATCAGGATGACTTCTTTTTTGATGCTGCTTTCTTTTTTGGTGCTGATTTCTTGGCAGGAGCTTTTTTCGCGGTAGTCTTTCTGGCTGCTGCTTTGGCAAGTGCCGCTTTTTTCTTGGGCGATGGATTGGCCTCTTGCTCTTCTATGGCTGACAACACGTCAGTAATGCTGATTGTCTTTGGGTCAGCGCCTTTTGGCAGTTTGAAATTCTCTTTGTCCTTTTTGATATAAGGTCCGAAGCGTCCTTGTATGATTTGTATTTCGGGCTGGTCATCAAACTTCTGAAGCAAAGCTGCATTGACACCAGCAATCTTATCAGTAATTAGTTGTATGGCCCGATCTATTTCAATCGTGAAGGGATCATCACCTTCCTTCACCCGCAGACTAACATACATGCTGCCCCACTTCACAAAAGGTCCAAAACGCCCCAAGGCAGCAGATACTGGCAGTCCTTCATATTCTCCCACTAACCGCGGTAGTTCAAATAACTTCATGGCCTCTTCTAAAGTGATAGTGCCAATGCTTTGGCCTGCCCGAAGTGAGGCGAATTTTTTATCCTCGTCATCGCTTCCACCCAGTTGCACCACTGGACCATAGCGCGCTATTCGAACGATAACAGGTTTTCCTGTTTTGGAATCTGTGCCTAGCTCGCGTTCACCCGTTTGTCGCTGCGCTGTTATCAGTGTTTCTTCAACGTTTTCATGAAAAGGTTTATAAAACTTCTTCATCATTTCCTGCCACTGCAATTTGCCTTCAGCTATTTCGTCAAACTCTTGCTCGACACTTGCGGTGAATTGATAATCGAGAATTTTTGGGAATTGATCTACCAGAAAATCATTCACCACCATTCCGATATCCGTGGGAAAAAGTTTTGATTTCTCGGCTCCTGTATTCTCGCTTTTCTTTTCGCTGAAAACCATTCCGCCTTTTAAAGTGAGCACTTCAAATTCGCGTGGAACTCCCTCTTTATCTTTCTTTTCTATGTATTCTCGATTCTGAATAGTAGAAATGGTTGGGGCATAAGTGGATGGTCGGCCAATGCCCAATTCCTCCAAACGCTTTACCAGCATAGCCTCCGAATAACGCGAAGGTTTTTGAGTAAAACGCTGCGTGGATACCATGTCAGCAAGATTCAGCTTTTGCCCAACACTTAACGGGGGCAGCATACCACTTCCTCCTTCTTCGTTTTCATCCTCATCGCTACTTTCAATGTAAACTTTCAAGAAGCCATCAAACTTGATCACCTCACCTTTGGCTTGTAGCACGTCTGTCATGGTGCTTATGCCAACTGTAGCAGTTGTTTTTTCCAACTCCGCATCCGCCATTTGAGAGGCGATAGAGCGCTTCCAAATCAGTTCATACAAGCGCTCTTCATCGCGCTCACTTGTTATTTGCGCAACGCTAAAATCAGTAGGTCGTATGGCTTCGTGTGCTTCTTGCGCACCTTTGCTTTTATTGGTGTATTGGCGCGTGTTTGAATATTTATCTCCGAACGATTTTACAATTGCGCCTTTGGCTGATTCGAGAGCGAAGTCTGACAAGTTCACGCTGTCAGTTCTCATGTAAGTGATTTTTCCACTCTCATAAAGTTTCTGGGCAATCACCATGGTTCTGCTAACGCTGTAGCCAAGCTTGCGACTGGCCTCTTGTTGCAATGTAGAGGTAGTGAAGGGCGCAGCGGGAGTGCGTTTTGCCGGCTTGGTTTCAATACCAGTTATGGAAAAATTCGCGCCATTGCATTTGGAAAGAAACTCATTTGCTTCTGCACTGTCCTTTAGTTTTCGGGCAAGGTCAGCTTTCAAAATGGCGGTGCCTAAATCAAAATTTCCGCGAACGTTGAAGAACGAAGAAGCAAGGAATTTTTCTATTTCACGCTCGCGCTCTACTATAATTCTTACGGCTACACTTTGCACTCGGCCAGCACTTAGTCCACCTTTTACTTTTTTCCAAAGCACCGGTGAAAGTTCAAAACCCACTATACGATCCAGCACTCTGCGCGCTTGTTGCGCATTCACTAAATCAATGTCAATGAGGCGCGGATTTTCGATTGCTTTTTGAATGGCCGATTTAGTTATTTCATGAAAAACAATTCGCTTGGTTGTTTTTATGTCAAGGTTCAGAGCTTCCGCAAGGTGCCAAGAAATAGCTTCTCCCTCGCGGTCCTCATCCGTTGCGAGCCACACATCCTCTGCTTTGCTGGCAAGCTTTTTCAATTCGGATATCACATCCTGTTTGTCGGCCGAAACTTCATATTTCGGGATAAAACCCTTTTCAATATCAATTGCTACATCGCTCTTTGGCAAGTCACGCACATGACCATAACTGCTCTTCACCGTAAAATCTTTACCGAGGTATCCTTCGATTGTTTTAGCCTTTGCAGGCGACTCTACTATTACTAGGTTTTTACTCATGCGCTCTATGGATGATTTTGGTAACTTATGCTTCGAAGACTGAAAGATTAGCCAATGGGTTGATCCGCCAAATCATTGTCTTACAAAAAACACAACTGCCTTTTTTTTAAAGGCGGCAAATGTATGCGGAGGAAAATGCGAGAAACCAAATGTGCGTTTTCCCTTTGTATTCAATCGTTTTAGCTTGTGTAAAATCAATTCAAGCAAAACTTCGGTTATGCACCTCAAACAACTATTTCCTAAAACTCAACATGCATACTACCAACTATGAAGCACGTGCGGTTAGCTTTGCCCGCGTAATTCTCCAAAGCACTTCATGCCTGACATCATACAGTTATTACCTGAATCGGTGGCTAATCAAATAGCTGCGGGTGAAGTAGTGCAACGTCCAGCATCTATCGTGAAGGAACTGCTAGAAAATGCGATTGATGCGGGGGCGACAAGCGTAAAACTGATATTGAAAGATGCTGGGAAGACGCTCATTCAGGTCACCGACAATGGCAAGGGCATGAGTGATACCGATGCGCGCATGGCTTTTGAAAGACACGCTACTTCAAAAATCAAAAAAATTGAAGACCTCTTTCATGTAATGACCAAAGGCTTTCGCGGTGAAGCTCTGGCAAGCATCGCTGCGGTGGCTCAGGTTGAATTAAAAACAAAGCAACAAGGCGCAACGCTTGGAACTCACATAGATATTGAAGGATCGAAACTGAAGTTGCACGAAGCAACACAAACTGCCGAAGGCACTTCGTTCTGGGTCAAAAATCTTTTTTTCAATGTTCCAGCTCGCAGGTATTTTTTAAAGAATGATGCAGTAGAGCTTCGACATTGTATCGATGAATTTCAGCGTGTAGCATTCACCCATTCTGATGTGGAATTCTCTTTTTCGCATAACGGTGCAGAAGTTTTTACACTGCCTCGCGCACCTCTGCGTCAGCGTATAGTGCATCTGCTCGGATCGCGCTACAACGAGCGGCTGGTGCCGGTGGAAGAGTCCACAGACATTGTGCACGTCTCCGGCTACATCGGCAAACCTGACACCGCTAAACGCACACGTGGCGAACAGTTTTTTTTCGTCAACCAACGCTTCATCAAGAATTCCTATTTGAATCATGCAGTGATGAGCGCGTTTGAAGAACTACTTCCTTCAGGACACTTTCCGCTCTACATGTTGTACATGGAAATAGCACCGGAGCAGATTGACATCAACATCCATCCTACCAAAACGGAAATAAAATTCCGTGATGAACGAGCGGTGTATGCCATCCTGTTAGCCGCTGTGCGCAGGGCTTTGGGAAGGCACAACATTTCTCCCACACTCGATTTTGAGCAAGAGACGGCCATCAACATTAGCCCTATACGAGCAGGACAGGAAGTGCAAATACCCACATTGAGGGTCAATGCAGATTACAATCCTTTTGAAACAACTGAAAAGAAAAGTGATGCCTTGAGCGGATGGTTCAATGCGCAGGAAAAAGGTCAGTCACGTTGGCAAGAGATGATGCAGATAGGGTTGGAAGTGAAACCAGAAACAAAGGAAAAATTTCTAGACCAAAATAATGTCGCGATAGAAGAACGAACGGAACAAATAGCGATTGACTGGGAAGAAGATTCGCCCACCTTTCAAGTGCATAGGAAGTACATAGCGCGTGCCACGCGTTCAGGGATGTTGATGATAGATCAGCAACGTGCGCATCAGCGGGTGTTATTCGAAAAGTATTTTGCACAAATGGAAAGTGGTACAGGCTATTCGCAGCAATTGCTTTTTCCAGAAACCATCACTTTATCTCAAACAGATTTTGTGTTGTTACAAAGTATGATTGATGATGTGAATGCTCTTGGTTTTGAATTGGAAGAGTTTGGCGGAAGCACCTTTAAACTGAATGGCACACCTGCTGATGCAGGTAGCACTGACGCGCAAAAACTACTCGAAGGATTTGTGGAGCAATTGAAAAACGAACGCAACTCATTGCAATACACCGCGCGCGAAAAAATGGCCTGGGCAATGGCGCGTACCGCTTCCATAAGACATGGACAGATGCTGACTCAACCTGAAATGACAGAGCTGGTGCAACAACTTTTCCAGTGCAATGTTCCTTATGCTGCGGAATACAATAAACCAACGGTGATTACGCTTTCACTAAATCAACTAGAACAACAATTCAGATAGAGTATGTTTCAAAGACTTCCTGTTGTAACCAAGAACATCATCATTATCAATGTGATTATTTGGCTGGCATGTTTTGTAAGCGAACCATTGCGTTTTTGGCTGACAGGATATTTTTTTCAGAGTGAAAATTTTAAGCCTTGGCAAGTCATCACTCATATGTTCATGCACGCTAACTATGATGGTGGTCACCGCGTTCAAATCACACACATTCTCTTCAACATGTTCGGTGTTTTCATGTTTGGCAGTGCTCTCGAGTACCGATGGGGTGCTAAGCGATTTTTAAATTACTATTTATTATGCGGATTGGGTGCATTTCTATTGCATCAGACCATCGCATACATTGAAGTACAGCAGCTGCTCAAGGCTTTTGATGGCGACACCATGAATTTAATTTTAACCGAAGGCGCTACTGCAATTCGAGAGGGAAAGAACTATGTAGAGCCAGATTTAGCCAAATTAAATGGGATAGTGAACGTTGGCCTTGTTGGAGCATCTGGCTGTTTGTTTGGATTGCTGCTCGCTTACGGAATGATTTTTCCGAATCAGGAGTTAATGATGATGTTCATTCCTATTCCCATCAAAGCCAAATATTTTGTGATACTGTATGGAGCAATGGAATTGTTGCTCGCCTTGCGAAATTCTCCAACCGACAATGTTGCTCACTACGCTCACCTGGGAGGAATGCTCTTCGGATACATCATTTTAAAAGTGTGGCAGAAGCAAGGAAAATTAAATTGAAAAAGTGAAGCATGAGTTTTCTGACCGATTTACAAAAACGATTTTCAAAACGCGATGTGGTGATGCAACTCATCATCATCAATGTGGTGGTTTTTCTGCTAGTAAATGTGTACCTGCTCATTGTGAATTCTTTGACCGCCTATGGTCCCGTTCTTCAGCTAATGGGTTCGTCAAGTGTTTGGGGCCTGCTCGAAAAACCGTGGAGCATCATCACGCATCAATTCACTCATGAGAATTTGGGTCACATCTTTTTCAACATGCTGGTGCTTTATTCCATGGGAACTTTGTTGGTAAGAATGATTGGCCAGCGAAGCATATTGCCTTTGTACCTGATGGGAGGCATTACCGGATTTTTATTTTTTCTTTTCAGCTACAATTTCATTCCGCGTTTTATGGAAGATGCACCAGCCGAAGTGTTAGGCGCATCTGCTGCCATTATGGCCATCACTTTTGCTGCGGCCACCTATGCCCCGCGCATGGAGGTTTTTCTATTTGGTGCTTTCAAAGTCGAGTTGCGATGGATTGCCTTTGCATTGTTGGTATTGGACATAGTAAGCATTCGCACAGGCGTGAATAGCGGGGGTAGCATAGCACATATGGGTGGGGCAGCATTTGGTTATTTTTACGCTTCGCAACTGCTAAAGGGAAAAAATATGCTTCGTTGGTTAGAACGGTTTTTCGATAAGGTGAAGTCACTTTTCGAAAAAAGAAAAATGAAAGTGACGGTGAACCATGCAAGACCTAAAACGGATGAGCAATTCAATCTGGACAAGAAAGCACGGCAAAAAAAAGTCGACATCATCCTTGATAAAATTAGTCGCTCGGGATATGACGCCTTGAATAAAGAAGAGAAGGAATTTTTATTCAAACACAGTCAGAAGTAGCGGATGCAAGGCAGAAGACAAAGTCACCTGTTTCTTCTCCCTAAATCCTAAGTCCCATCCCCTAAATCCTCTTCTCTTCGTTAACATCTCTTTTGGCAACTCTTGCTAACAAGACGGTAAAAGAAGCAGCCTCCGTATAAATTCGCCACGCTTCAAAAAAAAAATTCTCTTAAACCATCAACTTTCAGAAATGAATTATCAACGACTGAATATCATCACCGGGTGGGCGGTGTGGCTTATTGCAACCATCGTATTTGTGATGACACTGGAACCCACCATGCCTTTCTGGGATTGTGGCGAGTTCATAGCATCGGCTTATAAGCTTGAAGTGGGCCACCCACCGGGAGCGCCTTTGTTCATGTTGATAGCACGTTTGTTCACGGCATTCTCCTCACCTGAAGATGTGCCTTACATGATAAATTTGATCAGCGGTTTGTCCTCCAGCTTCACCATTTTGTTTTTGTTCTGGAGCATTACCCACTTGGCTAAAAAAATGGCAGACTTGGATGGTGGCGCATTTTCAAAAGGAAAATTGGTTGCTGTTATAGGTGCAGGAGTTGTTGGCTCACTTGCCTATTGCTTTAGCGATACCTTTTGGTTCAGTGGAGTAGAGGCCGAGGTTTATGCGATGTCATCACTCTTTACTGCCATCGTTTTCTGGGCCATTCTGAAGTGGGAAGCAGTAGTAGATGAAGGGGGAGAGTTGCGCTGGATTGTGCTGATTGCTTACCTCATGGGTCTTTCCATTGGTGTTCACTTGCTGAACTTGCTGGCCATTCCTGCCATCTGTTTTGTTTATTATTTCAAGAAGTATGAATTCAGTTGGAAGGGCGTAGCTATCACTGGTGCATTGTCTTTGTTCTTCGTTTGGATAATCAATTCAGGCGTCATCATCTATTTCGTGAAAATAGCAGGTTGGTTCGAACGCACTTTCGTGAATGGCATGGGCATGCCCTTTAACTCAGGTGCCATTTTCTATCTTGTATTTGTTGTTGCCATCATCGCATTCGGATTGTGGTACACGCATAAAAAAAATCATGTCGCCATCAATACACTTATACTAGGTGTGGCGGTGGCCATCGTTGGCTACACTTCCTTCGCCACCATCATTGTCCGTTCGCAGGCCAATCCGCCTATGGATGAGAACAATCCTGAAAACCTATTTGCACTTCTTTCCTACCTCAATCGTGAGCAGTATGGTGATCGCCCACTGATGTTCGGACAATACTTTATGACTCCGCAGGACCTGGAAGAACCATACAAAGACGGTGCGGATGTATGGGTAAAATCATTCAGCGTGCGCGATGAGAAGAAGAATAAGTTAGTGTTGTCGTGCCGCGGAGAATATGAAGCAGCGCAATACATACAATCGCACCCTGAGCAGCAACTGAAAGTAGTGGAGGAATACATAGAAAGTGGCGAGAAGAAGGGAAGTGTCCCTAACTACGACAAACGCTTCTGTGGCTATTTCCCACGCATGCATAGCAGTCAGGGCAACCACGTGCCCGATTATAAAGAATGGAGCAACTACCAAAACTGGAACTCGGACAATGGCAGAAAAAAAGTAGAAGACGCGGAAGAAGCGATTGCCAAATACGAACAAGGCCTCAACTACGCCTATCGCTCAGGAAGAGTGCCTCAGGGATTTACCGAAAAGGACATCAATGGAATGATTCGCACGTTGGATCGTAAGCAGGAGAAAATGGTTCCAACTGCAGGCGAGGAATTTCGCTACTTCACCAGTTACCAAACCGGCTGGATGTACCTGCGTTACTTCATGTGGAATTTTGCCGGAAGGCAAAACGACCGCCAAGGTCACGGAGCCTTTAACGAGGGAAATTGGATAAGCGGAATCACTCCGATAGATGAAGGGCGTGTGGGTAGCCGCGAAAAACTGCCCGAGATGGAGCAGAATAACAAGGGCCTTAATACGTATTTCTATTTGCCCCTTATACTTGGTTTGATTGGGTTGATTTTCCAATTGCTGCGTCACCCAAAAGACTTTTCCGTGGTCACACTTTTGTTCCTCCTTACAGGCATGGCCATTGTGGTGTACCTGAACCAGACACCTCAGCAACCGCGTGAGCGTGACTATGCCTATGCCGGATCTTTTTATGCATTTACCATTTGGATAGGACTGGGTGTGTATGCACTGTATTACGCAGCCACCAATATGACTTTCAAAATGCTGGGTACACTGGCAGCTATGTGCATAGGTGGTTCAGTAGTTATTTACGCAGTGGAAAGTGCTGCAAGCGATACGCACACCTTTGGCTATTCGCTTATCTATATGAGTGTGGTCACGACCGTGCTGTTTGCTATAGCCACGTTGCTGAACCAAATGTCCAAAGGCGACACGTTGATGAAAGGGGTCATTTGTTCCTTACTCACCCTGCCTATTCCCGTTCTTCTGCTTGCCCAAAACTGGGACGATCACGATCGTTCTGATCGCGAAACGGGCATAGCCATGGCCACCAACTACCTGCAGTCGCTGGCGCAAAACGCCATCATTTTCACCAATGGCGACAACGATACGTTCCCGCTTTGGTATGCCCAGGAAGTGGAAGGAATACGCACCGATGTGCGCGTGGTAAACCTGTCGCTGCTCAACACCGATTGGTACATTGACCAAATGAAACGTCAGGCATACAACAGCGCTCCTGTGCCTTTCAAATTGACAGAGCAGAAATACCGTCAAGGCACGCGCGATGTTATGTTCCTTGATCCTTATGAAAGAGGCAAAGGATACGTGCCTGTGCAAACTGCCCTAGATACCTTGGCCGATGATCGCAAATTTGTGGACAATGGCCGAAATAAGATCAACTACTTGGGCACTCACCGCTTCTCAGTGAATGTACCTGCCGAGGCGCAAGAGATGTACCGCGGCATGATGCACGAAGGTGACAGCCTTGTAAGCACTATCAACTGGGCCATTGCGGATGGTCGTGGCGAGGCTAAGAGTTACATAACCAAAGCGCAAATGATGGTGTTAGACCTGATGGCTAACTTGGACTGGAACCGCCCGGTGTACTTCGCAGTTACCACCGGTGGCGATGCCTACATGGGGCTGGAGCGTTACTTCCAGTTGGAAGGACTTGCCTACCGACTTACCCCCATTTTGCACAAAGAAAGCGACAACCCCAATCTGGATGGTGGCATAGGCACTGACCTGATGTACGACAACATGATGAACAAATTCAAGTGGGGCAACATGGATACGCATGACATCTATATGGATGAAAACAACCGCAGGATGACCACCAATCTGCGTCTGCAATTCAACCACTTGGCTGAGCAACTGATAGAAGAAGGCCGCAACGAAGAAGCATTGTTGGTTCTGAACAAAGCTCTCACTGTGATGCCTGAGAAAAATGTGCCGTATGAACAACCGCAAATAATGTGGCAGGTAGCTGATCTGCTATACCAAGCGGGCGATAGCACACAAGCGTTGCAACTGAGTAAGCGCCTGCATACGTTGAACATGCAACAGGTAGAATACTACGATTCGCTGGGCGAAGAATTGCAAGCTGACCCCAACTTCACCCGTGATGTAACCACAGCATTGCAGATTAGCGACCGCTTGCAAATGATGGCCAAAGAATATGCACCAGAAGACCCCGATGTGAAAGCCATGTCCGATGAAGTAAACCAAAGAATGGAGTCCTTTGGCCTTGAGCCTTATGAGGTGCAAATGCAAAGACGCGAGCAACAAATGCAACGCATGAAACAGCTAGAAGACACAGGTAGAAAGCAAGGTCCTGCAGTGGTGTTAGATGGCCAAGGCTTGCAACAGAAGAAGTAACAATCTTGGACAATGACATAAAACAAAAAACCCGCTGCAAGGCGGGTTTTTTGTTTCCAAGGCTTTCATGTTCTTTCTGATGAAAAGGCGAGGTGAACAGGTCACTCCAATCCATCAAAGCTGCGCTTTTCTGCTCTAAAGGGGAGGACTGTGATGCAAGTATTGCAAAAACAAAATCACATAACTTTCCAAACTTCCCCTTTAGGGGTCAGGGGTGCGTATGACAGAAAAATGGATGCAGCCATTGGCTGCATGGACACTTTGTCAACCTGAGGAAGTCCAAAAAGACTTCAATACCTCCTTCTCAAATGTGGTTTTTGTTCTAATAACTCTCTGAACAAACTGTCATTCAGATGCTTCTGTGTTAGATCTCTTGCTGATGGCCATATGTGGGTATGGCGGCCACTGGAAATGTCATATACGGAATAGACATCTCTACTGTCAAACAAAGTGATATAGCACAAATTTCCGATATGCTCAACAGTCAGCATATCGCAACTATCCAGTTCATCTGCTGACGCGGCAATGAAAATTTTTTCGGTTTTAGTGTCGTCTGACTCATCACTAAGATAATAAAAAATCATACTTGCATCTTCAAGCGTTTGTTCTTGATAGATGTGTACGCTGCGGGTTTCTGATATCGCCCTTTCACAGAGTTTATTATCAGGAAGTTCGCAAGCTGAAAAGTTTACCACGATGCAATAGATAATGTATTTCAAATACTTATTCATAGTGATGACATAAAAATCCAGTCGTTTTACTCCCAAGAAAGAAGCCCCGCCTGCCCAATCAGCTAAACCAACAAAGCCCCCCTTAGTTCCTACTCTTCCTCTCCTTCACATTCTTCAGGCGAATGTTCAGCATCTCTACTATGACGGAGAAGCCAAGGCAGGCATAGGCGTAGCTCTTGATGTCAATACCTTCTGGCAGGTGCAGCACGTGCGCATCTTCCAGCGACTCCACTACCAGTATGATACCGATAACGACCAAGAAGGTGAGCGCAAGCATTTTGATGGTGGGGTATTTCTCAATAAAGCCGCTTACGTAAGGAGCAAAGAGGAGCATCACTATCATGGAGATAACAACGGCTGTGATCATGGTAGCCAGCGCTTGTCCAGCATGCGGATTGTCCATAGTGACACCCACAGCAGTGAGTATGCTATCAAACGAAAAAACGATGTCTATAAATGTGATTTGTATGATGGCCTGGGTTAGCGTCATTTTCCTAGAGTTGGCCTTCTCCTCATTATCCGCCTCTTTGAATTTGTGGTATATCTCATTGATGGTTTTGATGATGAGGAACACGCCACCACCAAATAGAATAAGCCCACGCCCTGATACCGGAATGCCCATGGGTTCCCAAAACGGGGTAGTGGCGTGACTGATGATTGAGATGAACGATAGCAGAATAATGCGCACCACCAGCGCCATGGTAAGACCGATCACCCGAGCACGCTGCTGTTCCTTTTTGTTGGTTACATAGCCACATATGATGGCAATGAAAATGATGTTGTCAATACCCAGCACTATCTCCAGCACTATCAGCGTGAACAAGCTGATGATGCCATCAAGCGAAGTAAAAATGTGAAAAAAATCAGTCATAATTTTCCTGCTGAACAGGTTCAGAGTGGCGCAAGATATACACCTGCTGCGGGTACAAGGGTGGGTAATGATTTTTTGATGAAGAAGTGTTAGTGCAGCAGGCCAAACATCGCCATGCAGCTTAGTAAAAAGCTTGAATGAGAAAGAAGGCGAACGCATCGCTTACAACTGATTTAGCCAACTGCCCGGACCTAAGCAGGCGCTGCGTGTTTATAGGACAGTGCTCTGCGCAATCGCATCAGCTCGTCCATTTCTTACCTGTTGAGGGCCATCTTGCGCAGGTGGCCTTTTGCTTTTTACCACTTACCGAAATAGTGTTAAAGACATGGCCTTGCGTTGAAGAAAACATTACACCTTTGCGCCCTCATGGTACAAGAAGCATCCTTACAGGGAATAGTTAAAATCATCTTTTGGTTTTTCGCCATTGCCTTCATCATTCGTCTAGTGGCACGTATGGCGCTGCCCTATGTGGTTAAAAAGGGTGAGCAAGCCATGCGCGATAGAATGCAGCAAATGCAGGACCAGCAGCGCCCGCAACGAAATGAGGGCGAGGTAACTATTGAAAAAAATGCAAGTGCGCACACCTCCAAGAGCAGTGGCGACTACGTAGACTACGTAGAGATAAAGGACTGATACCGCGCTAGTATAGCAGGCATTCAGCCGTTGAGTAAAACAATATTGGGACGCAAAACGTCCCTTTTTTTGTTTATACAGTTCAACGCAACTGCATCCTCCACTTATCAAAGGACACTTACTTTCACCGCCTTACCAAATCATTTGCTTCATTCAGCATGAAAACTATTCTTCTGAAACTATTGCCGCATGCATTGGCAGTGATCGTTTTTATCATCGTTGCTCAACTCTTCTTCAGCTTGGAGAATGCTGACTACAGTGTGCGCCAAGCGGACATAGAACATGTGATGGGCATGAGCAAAGAGCTGGTGGACTACCGCTTCGACAGCGAAGGCCAAGAGGCGCTTTGGGCCAACAACATGTTTGCAGGAATGCCTGGATATCAGACCAATGTGCTGTATCCTTCTAACCTGCTGAAGCAAATAGATCAGTTGATGAAGTTTTACCAAGACCCATCTACAGGCACATTGTTTATGTGTATGCTAGGCTTCTACATTTTTTGTCTTTGTGTTAGAATAAATCCGTGGTTGGGTATAGCAGCGGGCATTGCCTTTGGCCTCAGCACCATCAATGTGTTGTACCTGGGAGCTGGCCACACTTCGAAGATAAATGCTGTAGCCTACATGGCACCAACCTTGGGCGGTTTGTTGCTGGCTTACCGAGGCAAATGGATATTGGGCGCTGCTGTTTTTGCCTTGTTCTTCGGTCTGCACATTGCAGCCACGCACTTGCAGATGACGTATTACCTCGCGTTTTTGCTTGGTGCAGTAGCGCTTGCAGAATTCATAAAACTGATTGTGCAAAAGCAAATAACCTACGCCTTAAAAACAAGCGCAGTCCTTCTGATAGCATTATTCATTGGAGCGGCTCCCAATCTTGGTAGCCTCCTTACTACCTATGAATACAGTAAACTGACCACACGAGGCAAAACAGATTTGACCATCACCGCAGAAGGCACCGTGAAGGACGATGCAGACAAAGAAGGTTTGAAGCCTGACTACATTTTGCAGTACAACATGTCGGGTCGCGAGTGGATGACTTCGTTTATTCCCAACGCCAAAGGAGGTTCTTCAGCATACATCAAGAGCGATAAAAAAATGCTGAAGACGGTTCCCTCTAATGTTCGCGAGCAGGTGGGCGATATGAACCACTATTGGGGAGATCAGGACTCCACAGCGGGAGCATTCTATTTCGGAGCATTTATCATGTTCATCTTTTTTGTGGCGCTTATTTTCAGTAAAGACAATCTGAAATGGCCATTCATAGCCCTCACTCTTCTGGTGATAGGACTGAGCGCGAAGGAACTCACAGGCCTCAATGAATTTTTCATTTTCGACTTTCCTTTCTACAACAAATTTCGCGATCACAAAATGATGCTAGTCCTGCTCCAACTGATGGCACCGGCACTTGCTTTCATTTTTATAGATGGATTGCTGAAAAGTGAATTGAGTAAAAACGCACGCAAGTATTTACTGATAGGAACAAGTGCGGTGCTTCTCATAGGCATCATCATTTGTGTAGTGCCTAAATCAACGGGCGATTTGCTGAGTAGCGGAGATGTAGCCATGTTTGATCAATACGAAACGCAATACAAGGACAAGGCGGATGTTTTGAATCAAATTGACGACATGCGTGTTGCGCTAATGAATGTGCGCGGTGAGATATACAAAGCAGATGGTCAGCGCAGTTTGTTGCTCTTCTTAATTGCTGCAGCAATAGTGGTAGTCCTCGTGTTACGTAAAGCGAAGTGGTACATCATTGTGCCCATTGTTACGGTAGTAATTGCAGCAGACATGTGGACCGTGAGTACACGTTACATGAACGAAGAGAAGCGTGAAGGTCAATACTTGCACTATGTTAAAGCAGCAGACAAATATTTCCCCTATGCACCAGATGCATGTGATATGGCCATTCTTGAAAAGGAAAAAGTTGGCATCTCTGATTTTGAGGCGCAAGCTTCAGCGTTAGAAGAAAAGTATCTTTCCAAAGTTCCATACAAAAACGTAAAAGACAAATCGAAACATGCGTATGCTTCGCAGTTTGGGGCTCTCAGTCTGAATTCTAACTACCGTGTGCTGCTCGCTTCCAGAGGCACTTTCAGCGATGCCACGGTTCCCTATTTCCACAAGAGCATAGGTGGCTACCATGCAGCCAAGCTGAAGCGATACCAAGAGATGATTGACTTCTACATCAGCAATGAGCTGACAGGAATTTCGGATGCTATACAAGCACGCGATCAGCAGAAAGTGGACAGTGCAATGGCCGTTTCTAAAGTGCTCAATATGCTGAACACGAAGTACATCAAATATTCAGCGGAGGCTCCACCAATCGAAAACAAGAATGCAATGGGCAATGCTTGGTTTGTTAAAGACATTCAGTTTGTCTCAAGTGCTGATGATGAAATGAAAAACATAGCAGAGCTCGATGTTAACAATGCTGCCATAGTGCACGATGAATTCAAGGCCAATGCACGAAGTGCATCATCAATGGATTCTACTGCTATTGCTAGCATGACTGAGTACGGAACAAAGAACTTCAAGTATGCAGTCAGTACACCAGTGGAGGCACCTCTCATATTCAGTGAAGTGTATTACCCAGCTGGGTGGATGTGTAAAATTGACAACAACGAAGTACCCTACTTCCGGGCGAACTATGCCCTGCGCGGAGTGATGGTGCCTGCTGGAGAGCACACAGTAGAGTGGAGTTTCGAGCCTGCTTCTTACAAGAAAGGAGTCATGTTTAACTGGATTGGTTCTTTCACATTGCTAGCACTTTTGTTTCTAGTGTTCGGAGTGAATATGAAAAATGCATTCAGTGAAATAGGCAAAGCCGAGGCATAATGCTCGCGCAATTTGTCATAGCCGTTCTATACGCAATTGTATTTACCGCCATCATTTACCGATGGCGGTTTTTTAATTTAGAGGGAATAAAAAGAGAGTGGGTTGTTGGTGTCTTCGTCCTAAAGTTGATTGCTGGAGTGGCTTTGTGGTGGGTATATTCCTATCATTACAAAGGAGCAGAAGAGAGCGATGCGTTGCGTTATTACAATGATGCCATCATCATAAAACAACAATGGACGGAAAATCGGGAAGTGTTCTGGTCGTTGATGTTCGGGGAGGAAAATGAAAGTCAACAATACCAAGCGGTATATGACAAACTAGTGGGATGGTATAGTGGTTACCGATACGGACTCACCAATGATTGTCGCACTATTATTCGACTGAATGTAATCATCTCATTTGTCTCATTCGGCAGCCAACATGTGCACTGGATGTTCATGGCGTTTATGGCCTTCATGGGTCTAACAGCCCTATTCAAGGCCTTTCAGTTTGTCTTTCTATCAAAAATAAAATTACTTTTTTTTGCTTGTTTTTTGCTTCCAACAGTTGTGTTTTGGAGCGCTGGTTTACTGAAAGAAGGACCAACATTACTTGGGCTAGGCTTTCTTTTTTTGGGCATCAGTCGCTGGATGCAAGACCATAAGAAATGGATGAGCTGTGTGATGATTTTATGCAGTGTCGCACTGCTGGTGATAGTGAAGGAGTATGTTCTGTTTGCTATGCTGCCCGGCATTTTCTTTTTGATCGTTTTAAAAATTTCGGGCAAGAAATGGATACTAATCAAGTTTGTAGCAACGCAGCTTGTTTGTTTCATTGTTGCGCAGAATGCGCATCACTTTTTCATTGGAGGCGACTTTCTATATGTGCTGAACAAAAAGCGTGTCGACTTCGAAAACACATCTTTGATTCACAATGCAAAGAGTACGGTGCTCATTTCAGAATCTGGAAGCATAAGTGAGTTTGTCATTCACTATCCAGAGGCTTTTGCGCTCAGCTACCTAAGGCCTTTTCCTTGGGAAGTAAAATCATGGATGTATGCCTTGTTCGCAGCAGAAAATCTGATCTATGCCTTGCTCATTTCCATCACCATTTTTTTCTTCAAAAAACCGGATCCGGAAAGTTGGCCGTTGTTGCTTGCCGCTCTCTCATTCGTGCTGATATTGGCAGCTATCATCGGTAACTGTGTTCCCGTTTTAGGCTCCATTGTTCGTTATCGAGTTCCTGGATTACCGCTGCTAGTGCTATTCTGCTTGGCCTGCATGAACATTGAAAAGCTGAAACGCACTAACCCATTCTCCTGAGTTGTCGCACTGCTTTGAAGTGCGCAATCAGAACAATTGGAACAATAAAAGAGGGCAGCCAAATAAATGGAAAATGAAGAATAGCATAGTTGGGTTGCGCAAAGTCCCATGCTTGCAACGCTGTAGGGGCAGCACCAGCAGCGCGGACAACAATGGCAAGAACAGAGATGATTCCAAGCACATTCCAGATTAGAAAAACACGGTTAGAAATTTTCTTCCATCTGAAATAGAGCAGTGCAACAAGAGGTGCGGTAATGCCAAACACAATGTCAAAATTATATCCTTCGAAAGTCATACTGTAGGGCACTTGCTTGCTCTGCGCCAACCAGAGCAGGCAAAGTTCAACAGGTATTCTCACCAGGTGCACCCACGTTAGTGTTTGCATAGAAAGGCTATCAATAAATTTTTTTCCTCTTTCAGAAGTAAAAAGAAAGAGAGCAACGACCGTGAAAGTGACCACCGGAAAAACAATGTGTGGCGGAATGGAAACACGATCCATATACCATCCATTGAGCGCAAGTGTGCATTGAAAAACTATCCACAACAAGATAACCAGTGAAATGAAATTGGCCCTGCGCCTTATTACTTCGCTAGAGGACAGAAACATACTGAACAGAAAGAAGACAAATGTGGCGAGAGTGGTAAGAATAAAGGTCAGTGATATGTGGTAGGGAAGATCAAGCATTTTTGAAGAATTAAGAGCGCAAATATTGCAACCATAACAACCATTAAGAACAATGCCTTGCTGCCTCTGTTAGATTTGGCCACCCGCAATGACAAGCGCTGCACACCAACTACGTAAAATACCTGAGCTGAAATGCACCTGGAAACGCTCTGCCTCCGAACAAGGGGAGTACTTTGCTATGCACTTTAACAGCGTGCATGATATACCAGTGATCGACTGGAATGAATTGCTCCAAAGTCAAAATTCCTTCCTTAGTCTGGAATACTTGAGCGCGCTGGAAGATGCTCATGACAATGGTCTTGAGTTGCGCTACGTCATGTTTCAAAATGCTCAAAATGAATACGTAGGGCTGGCCGCATTTCAGATAACGCACTTTATTACTAGCAATGATGCCTACAACAGTAAGTTGCTGAAGTGGCTCAATCAGGCTACTCAGTACATTCGAAGAGGTCACATTCACAACGTACTTATTTGCGGCAATGCCTTGGCCACGGGCGAACATGGCTACTGTTTTTTATCACCAGCAAATACCAATGGCATTGCTCAAATAAGTGAAGATGAAAAGGTACGTTTGGTATTTGATGCCATGTTGAACATTTCTGCTGATGAGAAGAAGAGGGGCAAACGTATTTGCGCCATGGTTGCAAAGGATTTTTATCCTCACTCAAAGGGATTTTCGGATGCGCTTACAAAAAGAAGGTTTTCCTCGTTTCAAGTGGATCACAATATGGTGATGCCTATACATAGTAGCTGGAAAACATTTGATGATTATCTAGCAGCATTGAGCACCAAATTCAGAACAAAGGCGAAGTCGACATACAAAAAATCAGAGCAACTGCGCGAGCTGCGAATGACTGCTGAAGATGTTATGCGATTTGCGCCTCGCATGCAGCAGCTGTATGAAAATGTCTATAAAAGAGCTGATTTTCGTTTAGGAAAAATGAATGTGAAAGCACTGGCAGAAATGATTGCTCAGATGCCCGAGAGATTTTTTGTAACAGGACTCTTATTGAATAATGAGCTAGTAGGATTTTGCAGCGCTATGAAAAGCAATGAAACGCTTGAAGCACACGTTATAGGTATTGACTATGAATGCAATCGTGAACATGGCGTATATCAGCGAATGCTATACAAGTACATAAACCTCGCAATTGAATTGCAGTGCATACGCATTGTATATGGAAGAACCGCTGCAGAAATAAAATCAACAGTGGGTGCTATGCCTGTGGATTTAACGTGTTGTGTGTTTCATCCCCGAAAAATTTCAAATGCTCTGCTCACCCTTATTTTGAATTATGTAAAACCCTCAGACTACCCGCACCGCAACCCATGGCGTGCAGAAGTATTCGAAGAAATAAAAGCAATTCCACTTTCTTAAATTTTTACTTCATGAAAAAGGAATATACCAACGGAGAAGTCATCATTACATGGCAACCCGACAAATGCATTCACAGTGCTATATGTGTAACAGGCCTATCGGAGGTTTTTAAACCACGAGAAGCACCTTGGATAAAAATGGAAGCCGCCACAACTTCTCAATTGATAGAGCAGGTAAAAAAATGCCCGAGCGGTGCACTCGGTTTCAGAATGAACAGTGAAAAAATAAGCGATGCAGAGATGCGACCGGTATCAATGGTTGTTGAGGTGATAACGAATGGTCCATACATAGTGAAGGGTGATATTGAAATAACTCACAGCGATGGAAGCAAAGAATTAAAGCAAAGCAGCACGGCCTTGTGCCGATGCGGTGCCAGTAATACCAAACCATTCTGTGACGGCACACACAGAAAAATTGACTTTGCGGGCTAGCTAGAAAACAAATGCAATTGAAAAACGAACGTCTACTGCTGGTCCTACTTGGAGCCATACAGTTCACCAATATTGTGGACTTTATGATAATGATGCCCATGGGTGACATCCTGAAAAAGGCATTGCAAATAGGCCCAGGCAAATACAGTTTACTTGTTTCATCCTATGGTCTTGCGGCAGGTTTGACTTCCTTTTTGGGTGTTTTTTATCTGGACTATCTGGACAGAAAAAAAGCATTGCTCGTTGCTTACTTAGGTTTTATGCTAGGCACTTTGAGCAGCGCACTCATTCCAACCACTAGCAATCCTGAACTTAATTATTACCTCTTCATAAGCACCCGAATACTTACCGGTATTACGGGTGGCCTTTTGGGCGGATTGGTGATGTCCATTGTAGGAGACGTAATTCCGTTGGAACGCAGAGGTAAGGCAATGGCTATCGTCACCATTGCATTTTCTCTGGCCTCCATTATTGGCATACCTATTTCGTTGGCGTTGGTCGATATGTTTGGTGGAAACTGGCATGCACCTTTTTATGGAGTGAGTTTGCTGAGTGTTCCTATTTGGCTAGTTGCATTAAAATATATACCGGCTATGAACGCCCACATTGCTGCAGCACGAGGGCGTAAAAATCGATTTGAAACCATTCGACTTGCCTTCACTACGCCCCAACAGAGGTCGGCATTATTGTTCACTGTATTGTTGGTTTTGGGTCAGTTTACCGTTATCAGTTTTCTAACACCTTTTTATGTAAACAACGTAGGCATTCAGCAGATAGATCTGAAATACATTTACTTGTGCGGTGGTATCGCTTCCGTGTTTAGTGGGTTTATGATAGGTCGCTGGGTGGATTCGTTAGGCCGCTTTCGGGTATTTACGATTTTCGCTTTGCTGTCCATTATACCTGTATTGATTATCACTAACCTGCCAGCAGTGCCGCTCTGGGTGGTGCTTGTTATCGCCACGTTCTTTTTCATTTTCATTGGTGGCCGCATGATTCCGGCTAACACCATAACGAGCGCAGTAGTTCCTCCGCAGCATCGTGCAGGGTTCATGAGTTTGAATAGCGCCTGTATGTCCTTTGCTGGAGGATGCAGTGCGCTGATAGCAGGCTCACTCATTACACAAGCGGATGAAAACAGCCCTATTAGAGGTTACGAATATGTTGGATACGTTGCAGTTGCAGCCACTTTTGGTTCGCTTCTTCTCATAAGAGCTTTGAAAAAGATGGACGGTATAGCACCCAAAACTGCCAAGAGTTGAATTTGGAGCATCCTTTTAAAAGGTGAAAAAATCGAT
Organism: Flavobacteriales bacterium; assembly: GCA_031414655.1. Taxonomy (GTDB): domain Bacteria; phylum Bacteroidota; class Bacteroidia; order Flavobacteriales_D; family Sanyastnellaceae; genus JANNVZ01. Next base: position 58,380 of record JANNVZ010000002.1, on the reverse strand, counting down.
ATTCGTTCAGCAACTATTTCACTCCTTCTATTTTCGCCCACAGCAAAAACAAGAAGCATGCGCATAGTTGCCCAAGTGCCACATCCCAAATTGAAGATTTCTATTTTTCAGTACAATGAGAAATACATCATTGAGATGGAGGCAGGGCAATACAAGCAGACGTATAAAATTAGCGTTGACAGTGTGGATGGGCAGGAGGCTGTAAAGGCACTTTGCACCCCAGAGTTGATTGACAATACCCTGCAACGATTTAATGGCATGCACACCGATTTTGCGACCGCTTTTAAAACTATTTCAAAAACATAAACAAGGACATGATTGCAAAAATTTCTTTAGCCCTCAGCATATTACTGGCCGTAGCGGTTGGCTACTTATTGCTCAGAAAACCGAATACAGGAATTACTACTATCGGAGATCAGGAAGTAGTCGTTGCTCCTGCGCTGCAAACTGAGGGAGGTCCGAAGGCTACGGTGCTTGCCTACATCAATGGTGATTCGCTGAACCAGAAGTACAAGTTCATTGTAGAAAAAACTTCGCAACTCGAGGGCAAGATGGGCGCTGCGGAAAAAAAGGTGAAAGCAGAGTATGCCAAGCGTCAGAAGGAAGTAGCTGATATGGAAGCATATGTTCAGAAGAACAAATTGACCGATGAGGAGAAGCAGACGCTAGCATCAGACGTTGCAAGAATGGAAGAGGAAATGGCCGCAATTGAAGAGCGCGAAATGGGAGGACTGCAAAAGCAAGAGCAGAACTTGCAAAAGGAATTGATGGAACGTGTGAGCAAATACCTCGAGAAATTTTCACAGCAAAAGGGAATTGACTATGTAATCAATTTTCAAAGCGGTTTTCAATTGATACTTTACGGAAACAAGGCTTACGACATCACTTCGGAAGTGGTGGCTGGACTAAATGCAGAATATGAGTTAGAGAAGAAGTAAGCTCAGAATGAAATAACAAAAAAATGGTCAACAGTACCTCACATGAGTTTTGTGCAAACCTTGTGTTGCCAAATGCCCGCTTTTCAATATGACCCTCGCTGATCAAAAACTGAAACAGAATGTAGCTGAATATGTAATCTTCATCTGGCAGATGGAAGACCTAGTGCGTGCAGTCTATTTTGATCCTGAAGCGTTAGATGAATTCATCAGAACCTACACCCCTGATGATTCGGCTTTTGCACAAGAAAAGAAATGGTTTGAAGACCTGACAAGAAAAATGAAGAATGAGCGCGTAGAAGTGCGTGGTCATATTTCTGAGGTGCATGAGTTAGTCTTTGAACTAAGTTACTTGCATAACACGCTGATAAACGTGATAAAAGAAACAACTTATCTGGAGCTTTACCGCAAGGCGCAACCCAACATAAAGGACTACTTGATGCGGGCTGTTGGTAAAGCCACCAACGATGTAGAAACCTGCCTGACCGCGCTCTATGGATTACTCGTTCTTAGGTTGCGCAAAGAACCCATTTCAGACGATACGAGTGAAGCCATGAAAACATTCAGCGAACTTATGGCGAGGCTAGCACATCACTACGGTATGATGAAAAAAGGCGAAATGAATTTTGCGCTTAATTAGAGGCAACTTCTCACATTATTTTTGAGTTCCGTCTATAGCAAAACCTTCCTATTTTGGCGGGCCGTATCAAAATTTCCTTTTCTTAACCAAAACGAGCTTTATGCATCACTTTACTTTCGTGTGTCGCTTTCTTGTCATCTCCATAACGGTTTCAGTTTCTTTTACTACTCAAGCGCAGCTGGCTGTAAACAACGCCACCAATGCCACTGATGCGGTGCAAACCTACTTGCTGGGTGATGGAGTGGTTGCAAGTAATATCACCTACACAGGCAACAACGATCAGATAGCCTCATTTACCTGCACCAATTGCAACCTCGACCTACCAGCCGGAGTGGTAATGAGCAGTGGCAATGCAGCAACAGCTGTGGGCCCTAACAACAGTGGCAGCAGTTCGACAATCTATAGCTCCACTAGTGCTGACCCTGACCTGAATGCGATAAGTGCCGTGAGCATAAATGATGCGGCCATTCTTCAATTCGATTTTGTGCCTACAGGAGATAGTCTGGTATTCAATTACGTCTTTGGCTCAGATGAATATCCTGAGTTCACCAACTCTACCTTTAATGATGCGTTCGGGTTCTTTCTCAGCGGGCCGGGCATTACAGGGCCTTACCAAAACAATGCAATCAATATTGCCCAGATACCCGGAACCAGTCTTCCGGTATCTATCAATAACCTGAACAACGGAGCTACAGGAACAGGCGGTCCATGCGAGTATTGCCAATTTTACATACACAACGGCACAGGAACCCAGGCTCCTTACAATGGCAGCAATCTCTACATACAGCCTGATGGTTTCACTGTTGTGCTGCAAGCCTTTGCAGAAGTACAATGTGGAGAAACGTATCACATCAAACTTGCCATAGCCGATGGTGGCGATGGTTCATACAACTCATGGGTATTTCTTGAATCAGGCAGTTTTGAGAGCAATACGCTTGACCTGTCGTTCAACCAGCCGGGCCTTTCACCCACTGACAACAGTATGTATGAAGGCTGCGAAGGACAAAGTATTTTATTCACTCGCCCAGCAGGTGTGCCGGGTGATCTCACATTCAATATTGCCTATTCAGGCACTGCCACTAATGGTGTGGACTATGACTTGTTGCCATTGGTGATTGAGATACCTGCAGATGTTGACACAGTGATAGTGCCTGTAGTTCCAATAGATGATGACATAGCAGAAGGTGGAGAAACCATAACACTTACCGTGGACGCAGGCATTGCATGTGCCAACAACATAACGCTAGATCTGGAAATTTATGAATTGGCAGAATTGGCTGTCATACTAAATGACATTACAGTTCCGTGCAATACGCCCACTGTCCTCAATCCGGCTATAATAGGTGGGTATGGAAACTATCTGGTGTCTTGGGATGGATATGGTGAAGGTGATCCACTTACTTTGAATATTCTTGAGAATACTACCATCAATTACACCATTACAGATGTATGCTCTGTTGATCCGCTATCAGGTTCGGTAAACATCACCATGGAGGAATATGATGAACTGATAGCCGATGCGGGCGATGACGTTTTGGTAAATTGCCAGGAGACTGCTTCCATTATCCCTAATGTGGACGGAGGCAATGGAGACTACAACTATGAGTGGTTTATAAACGGGGAGTCGTTTAGCACAGAATCATCATTCGAATGGGATACTCCACTGCCTTCTGACGTGCAGTTGGTAGTGACGGATGGTTGCGGATCCACAGCAGAATCCTTTGTAGTAATCAGCATACAATCACCCCCCGTGAATGTGGAGTTGGGGGAAGACATCACCACCGCATGTTTCGCGGAAGTAACAGTGTCAGCCAGTGTGGATGGTGGCATTGGTGCCTATACCTATGAGTGGGAAGTGAACGGAGTATTTGCCAGCGACCTCTCCACACTAACAACAATACCTGACATAAATACCGTGGTGACTTTGACAGTAGTAGATGAGTGCGGTGCAGTGGGCGTTGACAATGTTGGATTTGTGATTCCTTCAGAACCTATTACCGTTTCACTAGGCAATGACATCAGTTTGAATTGTCTTCAGACAGCGAATATTCTTCCCACATTATCAGGTGGCACAGGCAACTATATTTATTCATGGTTGGTAAATGGAATAGAGGTGAGTACAACTGCATCTTTGAATTTACCCGCAACTGATAACACCACCATTTCGCTCATTGTTAGTGATGAGTGCGGTGCCATAGGGATGGATGAATTGGTAATGACTCTTAGCTCAAACCCAATTACTATCAATTTAGCTGGCACCTTGTCTGTCACCTGCCTATCTAACTTCACCATTGCACCTCCTGTATCTGGCGGTGTTGGTACCTACCAATATGTGTGGAGTTATGATGGTCTTAGTGCTTCGTCCAGTTCTATCACCTACAACACGGATCAACCATTTACTGCAACCTTCACAGTGACCGATCAATGTGGCAATACAGCAATAGAAAGCATTGATGTGATGATAGCCCCATCTAACCTTTTAGTAAACATCAATGCATCTGATACGGATGTGTGTCCTGGGGAACAAGTGGTGCTTACCACCAATGTGAGCGGTGCCATCGGAAGTCCTGAGTATTCATGGAGCAACAGCAGCACAGCATCAGGAATCAATGTTAGCAGCCCAACTACAACAACCTATGAGTTGACGGTAACAGATGATTGCAACTTCACAGCTGCCGATGAATACACTGTGGAAGTGCTCACACAGGATTTTCCAATTACCACTGGTGATGTAGTATTGTGCTCAGGTGTTTTCACAGCCGAAGTTGTTACTGGTGGCTATCTTCCATACACTTATTCATATAGCTCTGACAGTCTCTTCTTTGAAAACGGCTCATTCACTGCTCTTTTTGATGACTACTACGACATCACTGTGGTGGATCATTGTGGCTACACTTCTACCTTCGAATTGTACTCAAAGCCTTGTTCCATCATCATACCAAATGTGTTCACTCCCGATGGTGATGGTAAAAACGGTACATTTGAAATAGTAGGAATCAACGGTTTTCCAGGCAGTACCCTCATCGTTTTTAATCGCTGGGGCAAGGAAGTTTATCAAAATGACAACTACGACAATGACTGGAGTGGTGATGATTTGGCGGAGGGCACCTATTTTTATGTTTTGAATCGTGTAGATGGAGAAGGTTTTTCAGGAACCATTACCTTATTGAGAAATTAAGCAACGGATAAACGCTTCAAGCAAGGTTCAGGCTTCACTCAAATTATTGTTTTTGATAAGTCCATTGTACCTTAGCTTTTTTAATATACCTAAAAACAGATTACTTTAAATTCTGACTGACAAACCAAGATGAAATTCAATTTGCTTTTGCGTCCTTGTTATCTAGTTGTTTTGATGTTTGCTCTTTACACGGGAGTAGCATCCGCGCAGCTTACGGTCAACAATGCGGTGAATGCTGTTGATGGAGTGCAAACCGTTTTACTTGGTGATGGTGTTACAGTCAGCAATATCACATTTAGTGGCGCCAATGAACAGATAGGTTCCTTTGCTTGCACTGGAGCTTGTAATATCAACATTAGCACTGGGTTGATAATGGCCACAGGCAATGTGGACCAGGCTCCGGGAAATGGCACTGGCAATTCTTCTCAAGGCCCTGCCTCAGGTTTTGGAGCTGGCGATGCAGACCTTGCGGAATTGAGCGGTATGACTCTCAATGACGCGGCCATCTTACAATTCGACTTTGAAGCTACTGGAAGTAATGTTTCATTCAATTTCGTATTTGGTAGCGAGGAGTATCCGGAATATGTGAACTCAATCAACGATGCCTTCGGATTTTTTCTCAGCGGCCCGGGTATCACTGGACCCTTCTTGAACAATGCCGCTAACATTGCTTTGATACCGAATACCACCACACCTGTTACCATCAACACCGTAAATGCTGGAATGAACTCTGCCTACTACGTGGACAACACCGTGAATGCAGGTAATAGCAGTGTGGTAGAGTGCGATGGGTTTACCACTGTGCTTACTGCTTTTGCTGATGTTCAATGCGGTGAAACGTATCATATCAAACTAGCTATCGCTGACGCTTCTGACACCAGTTGGGATTCATTCGTTTTTATAGAAGGCAGCAGTTTTTCTTCAAACGAAGTTTCTGCCCTTCTTTCATCTCCTAGTTATTCACCTCTTGGCGGTGGCATCTACGAGGGTTGTCAAGCGGCATCTGTCACCTTCACAGTGCCAGCACAAACCATTGATCAGACTTTCGATCTCGACTATAGTGGCATTGCACTCTATGGAGTAGATTATGATTCTTTACCAGAACAAATAACATTTCCTGCCAACCAAACTGAAGTGACCTTGAGTATAGAAGCCATTGGTGATGCCTTGCTAGAGGGGATGGAGACATTTACGATAACGGTGGTGGGCGCCACCTCCTGCGGACAAGATGTGGAGGTACTGGTAACGCTCAGCGACCTGCCTGATTTGGCCGTCAACATGCCTGATGTAAGTATCAACTGTGGACAGCAAGCCGTGCTTACTCCAACCGTGAGCGGTGGTCTGGGTAATTATGTAGTAGAGTGGGAGACAGGTCTTATCAATCCTACGTTGAGTGTGTTTCCGAGTGGACCTACTTCTTACGAATTCACTGTATCAGATACGTGTGGTGTGCAACCCTTTGCAGGTATTGCCAATGTTGTTTTCATCGACAATGCTCCGCTGGTAGTAAACATCGGGGCCGATCTTACGCTCACGTGTTTAGACGAAATAATGATGACTGGAAATGTGGTGGGTGGCTTTGGACCTTACAGCTATTCATGGACAGCGAACGGTTTCTCTGTCGGCAGTTCATCTTCTATTAGCTATGTTGATAATGTGGAACAAGACCTCATACTAACCGTAACGGATGAATGCGATGAGACAAGCAGCGATATGGCCACGGTGTTTTATCCCCCAGTTCCTGTAAACATAAATCTTGGACCTGACCTAAGTGTTACTTGCCTTGATGAAAGTCTGCTTCTGCCGGTCGTCTCTGGCGGTGTTGGTGCCTATACTTATTCATGGAGCTCGCAGCTGGGCAACCTGGGCAGTGCTTCAAGTTTGCTTTACCAGACAGATCAAGACATGGCCATAGTGGTGCAAGTGGAAGATGAATGCGGCAACGTCAGTGAAGATGAAATGAACTTTGCTGTTCCGCAAGTTGCCATGACAGTGGACATTGGCAATGATCTCATTGTTGATTGCACTGATATTTCTGCCATAGATGCTGTTCCTTCTGGCGGCATCGGCAACTACTACTACACATGGAATCTTGATGGAGCAAATGTTGGCTTTGGCTCCACTTACAATGTGCAGGTGGATGATGATGCTACACTCATAGTCATCGTGGAAGATGAATGTGGAAACTTCGCAACCGATGAGTTGGAAGTGGCTGTGCCTCCAGTTCCAGTTACTGCTGATGCAGGTTTAGACTTAAGTGTTACTTGCCTAGATATAAGTGCACTCAGCGCACTGGCTTCTGGTGGTGTTGGTGCTTATTCCTACCAATGGGAAGATGAATTGAATGTTATTAGCCTGAATGCAAATACCAACTACCAGGCAGACGATAACCAAACCGTGACACTGACTGTAACGGATGAATGTGGCAACACCGATACCGACCAACTCTATATAGATGTGCCGCCTGTTGCAGTGTTTGCTGATGCAGGCAGTGACTTGACAGTTACGTGTATAGATATTTCTACCCTCAGCGGCATTGGCAGCGGTGGAGTAGGTAACTACAATTATCAATGGACCGATGCCGAAGGAAACATTGGTGGATCTTCAACTGTAAATTATCAAACGCTGGGTGATGCAACAGTTACTCTTACTGTAACTGACCAATGCGGCAATGTGGGCACCGACAACGTGATGATAGCTGTACCAGCCATTACTGTTTTTGTTACTACCAGCAACGACACCACAATTTGCTATGGAGAAAGTGCCACCCTGTTTGCCTCTGCCAGTGGCGGAGTTACCACACTTGTATTTGAATGGGAAAACAACCCTGCATATGGTTTTATGCAATACACAGCATACCCTGTTACCTCGCAATCTGTTGCGCTTCAGGTAAGCGATGCATGCGGCAACACCGCCAATGCTACGGTGTGGATAACGGTGCAGGATGTTCATCCAAGCTTCACGGCTGAATACCTAAACGATAACACGTTGGCTTTTACTAACCAGACTACTGATGCAGCCAGCATTGAGTGGTTCTTCAGCGATGGAGCCACCAGCACAGAACAACATCCGGTGCACGAATTCATCACCACTGATGAATGGAGTGTGACACTAGTCGCCACTGCAGAACTTGGTTGCAGTCGCGCAATCACTCAGGAGTATGCTCCACTGGGAGCTTTGTTTGTGCCCAATTGTTTTACCCCTGACAAGGATGGAATCAATGATTTTCTTTTTGCGGTTGGGCATGACATAGCCAAGTTCGAGTGGTGGATATACAACCGCTGGGGCCAAGAGCTATTTTACAGCACCGACATAGATATGCCATGGGATGGCAGCTTCAAAAGCAATGACTTCTTTGTTCCTGATGGCGTTTACCCCTACCGCATAGTGGCCTGGGGAAAAAGGGGTAATCTGATAGAGAAAGAAGGATCTGTGCTGATAGTGAGGTAACGCAATTGCTTAAACGAATTGAAACTACAGCTTGCAGAAGCAGCCTTTTTTTTCTGAGTATTTGTAAAACGCAGGTATGCGAATTTGGATAGCATTGCAATCGCTCATTGAATCCTTTACTCATTTTTCTGGAACTATTTGAACAAGAACAATTCGATAAAAAACGAATTAAAGTTTCTTGGCTCATTTCGAAGTTGAGCAAACAATCGAAGTTTGTATTGCATAGCCATAAGTTATGTGCCATTTTACCATAACCTCAAAGCCGACAGAAAGACGAAATCAAACCCAAAAGATCCAAGCATTCAATACTGCTCATACCAGCTAAATTTATCGAGGACGATTTGTGATTTTTCTTTTACTAAATGCTCTAAGAAAGACTTAGCAACTGGAGAATGTTTCTTTCCTTTCAGCCATATTAAACTCCAACTTGTTGTAATTGGAAGACCTTTGATTTGAATAATTTGCAATTCATTGTTGTGTAATTCATTTTTAATTCCAATTAAAGGCATAATAGAATAACCCAAGCCAGCCAATAAGGCTTGTTTAACGGCTTCATTAGAAGTTAACTCCATCTTCTTTAAAACTGATAAGTTACTCTGTTCGATAAAAGACTCCATAGTTTGTCTCGTCCCAGAACCCTTTTCTCTAAATATTAAAGGCAACACTTTAAACATTTCTTCTATGCTAGTAGACTTTTTAAAATTTGTTTCGGTACTTCCCACCAAGTACAACTTATTTTGAAGTAAATCTAGTTTCTCAATATTTAGTGTGTTTGGTAAGATTGAAACAAGAGCAAAATCAACTTCATTGTTTTCCAAACTCTCAATAACTTTCTTTTTATTAGTAACATCCATCATGAATTCTATTCCAGAATGTTGTTGCATAAAATTAGTTAGGAAGTAAGGCATTACATATTTTCCAGTTGATACTACTGAAATCTTTAAGCGGCCTGTTAATTGCCCCTTGTAAGCTAAGGTTTTATAGTTGATGGCATATACTTGGTTGAGTATGTTTTCAGCAGCTTCTGCAATCTCTCGTCCAAAATCTGTGATGTAAATTTTTCGCCCAACCACTTCCGTTAGAGGTATGTCGAATTGGTTTTGGAAATTTCTCAACTGAATAGAAACCGCTGGCTGAGTAAGATGCAATTCTTCCGAAGCCTTGGTTACGCTTTGAGTTTGCACGATTTTTAGAAAAATCTGCAATTGATTTAGTGTATAATTCATAAAATAATTTAATGGAAGACATTACAAAGATAAATAAAAATTTATGAATTGGATTGCTCAATTTTGCGCCCTTAAATGATCAAGTACGATGAAAAAAATTAGAATTTTCTCAGTTATAGTTATTTCAACAGCCTTCACAAGTTGTGCTGTTATAAGACCTGGAGAAGTTGGAGTAAAGCAAAGGCTCGGTAAACTTTCTGAAAAAGGTCATACACAAGGTTCAGTTTGGTTCAACCCGCTTATTACTAAAGTTATAAGAACAAATATTCAGATAAACGACATTGAGTTATCGCTGAGTTTGCCGAGCAAGGAAGGCTTAAGTGTTACAGCCCAAATTTCTATTCTGTACAGAATTGATCAAAATAGTGTGCCAAAGGTGATAAGCAGCCTCGGTCTTGGATATGAAACTATTATATCCAATGTATTTAGGTCGGCATCTGCAGATGTGTGTTCTAAATATTTTGCAAAAGACATGCATTCAGGGATGAGATCAGAAATAGAGAATGCGATTAAAATTAAGATGGAAGAAACCCTCTCTGACCAAGGAATACTAGTTCAGGCTGTTTTGATGAAAAGTATTCAATTGCCAGCAGGTTTAGCAAGTTCAATCGAACAAAAATTACAAGCAGAGCAAGATGCTATGAGGATGGTTTTTATTCTGCAACAAGAACAATTAGAGGCTGAAAGAAAAACCATTGAAGCAACTGGGACAAGAGATGCGCAAAAAATACTTTCAGAAGGTCTAACGGATCAAATTATCAAGATTAGAAGCATTGAGGCTTTTCTAGAACTAGCAAAATCTACTAATAGTAAAGTAATAATTACGGATGGCAAAGTGCCATTCCTCGTTGAATAATTTATAAATTAACCAAACAAATATGTCGACTAGAATAACAGTAGCAAAAGGAGACGGAATTGGCCCAGAGATAATGGACGCCACTTTAGAAATAATTTTGGCCGCAGGTGCTAAAATTGAAATCGATGAGATTGCGGTGGGTGAGCAAGTTTACCTTGCTGGAAATACTTCCGGCATTGCCGCGGAATCGTGGGAGACAATCAGAAGAAACAAAGTTTTCCTGAAAGCGCCTATCACTACACCACAAGGTGGTGGATACAAAAGCTTAAATGTTACAACTCGTAAATTTCTTGGTTTGTATTCAAACGTAAGACCCTGCATGAGTTTGCATCCTTTTGTAAGCACAAAGCATCCTATAATGGACATCGTGATTGTAAGAGAAAACGAGGAAGATTTATATGCGGGTATTGAACACCAACAAACAGACGAGGTAGTGCAATGCTTAAAACTAATTAGCAGACCAGGTTGCGAAAAAATAGTGCGCTATGCTTTTGAGTATGCTAAACAACAAAACCGCAAAAAAGTAACTTGCTTTACTAAAGATAACATTATGAAACAAACAGATGGTTTGTTTCACCAAGTGTTTGATGAGATTGCAAAAGAGTATCCTGAAATAGAAAACGAACACTGGATAATAGACATTGGTGCTGCCAAAATGGCTGACACACCCGAAATTTTTGATGTGATCGTAATGCCGAATTTATATGGGGATGTGCTGAGTGATGTAGCAGCGCAAATAACTGGTTCAGTTGGTTTAGCAGGCTCAGCAAATATTGGCGAAGAGTGTTCTATGTTCGAAGCTATACACGGCTCTGCGCCAAGAAGAGCCGGACAAAATGTAGCCAACCCATCCGGTTTATTGCAGGGAGCTATTATGATGTTGAATCATATCGGTCAAACTGAAATAGCAGAAAAAGTTCAAAATGCTTGGCTCAAGACATTGGAAGACGGCACTCATACGTATGATATTTTTAAGGAAGGAACAAGCAAACAAAAGCTGGGAACGAAGGAATTTGCCAAAGCAGTGATTGAAAATCTTGGTAAAAAGCCTACAATATTAAAATCTGTTTCTTATTCCAATAATTCGGCTTTAAGCTTACCTAAATACAAGCGCAAACCAGCTGCAAAAAAGGAATTAGTTGGAGTGGATATTTTTGTTCATTGGGACGGAACAAATCCAGACGAACTTGCAGAGAAAGTGAAAAAAATTGAAAGCAATGGCATAAAGCTCTCAATGATTACAAACAGAGGAATTAAAGTTTGGCCTGATGGATTTAGGGAAACATTTTGTACAGATCATTGGAGATGTCGTTTCAAGCCAAATGAAGGTGTTGAAATAAATAAAACAAACATCATCGAGCTTTTGAAAAATGCACTCAATGAAAACATTGATAGCATAAAAACGGAAAATCTATATTCTTTTGACGGTAAAGCTGGATATTCATTAGGCCAAGGTCAATAATTTCTAAATAAAAAACATGAACTTACAACTTATACAAGGAGAGTTTAGCTCCAACGATGCTCTAGAACTTATAGCCCAAATGGTACACATAAAAATAAAGTATCATGAGAGTAAAATAGATCGTCACAGTAATGAAGAGGATATCAAAACAAGGGAGATAAAAATCAAGCGATTACAAAAGGAACTTTTTGAATTGAGAAAAACTATGAATTCGAAAACCAACAATGTAAAAGTAGATGCAATCATTAGGGTTGAATAAGATTGACAAATTATGCCAAGAATTAATTTTTTGCATGGTAGTAATTATATCCTTCCTAAAAGTAGTTTGAGAATAAAACGTATTGTCAAAAGCCCACTCTTTTCCGCCTTAGGAAAGCAATAGGGTGCTCAAACATTCAAATTTAGATCAATACAAAACACACTTTAAGATGAAAAATACTGAAACATTGACAATTATTCATGGCGATTTCACTTGTGACGAAGCAAAGGAAATTCTGATGAATATGTTTTCTTCCAAAATCAATTACCATAAAATGAAAAATTGGAGTTCGCAGGAACGATTTGGAAAGGATGATGCGCTTGCTCAAAATAGAATTCCTGCACTTAGAAACGAAATTAAAAAGCTAGAGGAAATTTTGTCAGTATCTAAAGCTAAGAATAAAAAGCTAGTCATTAGCTCTGAGATAAATATATCTCTGCAAGAAGACTAATGTTCTAGCGCGAAGCTGCGAACCGCTGAACTCTCTGTCATCTGTTGAATTTTGAACCATCAAACCATCAGCAAAAGAAACCGAGCCTCAGTCCCTGAGTCGGTTTTCACAACCAACAGTTCCATTTTTCCCAACATATCAGATGTTGGACTTCACGTTTTCTATTCTGAAAAATATGAAAACAATTGATCGGAGAAGCGTAGTGACCCATTGCTGTTGGCAGCTTTTGTGTTTTGTGTGATTTGAGTATTTATCTCATTTTGCACGCTACTCGATTTTTGTCTTTGCAGATTGTGTGGCTCGTTTTACATTCGAGCCTTAATTTTTTTGTTTGGAAGACTTTCCAAACGAACAACCTGACTTATAATTTTCAAAAACCAAACATCCATTTTCACATGAGGAGAATTTTCCTATTCGCATCGCTTTGCTTAGTGAGTAATCTGTTTTTTGCCCAACAAGTAGCAGACAACAGCATCCAAGGAGTTATTGTGGCTTCTCAGTTCGGGATCACCCGTCCGCTTTCAGAAATTTTCGCTGAGAATCCGGTGGACGAGTCGAAGATGGGAAAGCCGAAGAAACTGTATGAGTCAAAAGATAGACTCAACCGCAAAGCTCAGACGTTTGAATTCTCGCAAGAGGATGGCCCTGAGTATGGCAATGATGAAAAATCAATGCAGCGTTATGGCGGCTTAACCAAAGAAGGACAGAACAAGGTAAACTGGGCGGGTCAAACTGCCAGTGGATTCCGTCCTTATGATCCATCGGGTGCAGCAGGTCCCAACCACTATGTGCAGATGATCAATTCCACAACATTCAAGGTGTATGATAAGACTTCGGGAACTGTGCTTCTGACGGCAACACTTGGCAATTTGTGGACACCGGCTACGGCCAATGCGGGCGACCCGATAGTGATGTATGACAAGGCTGCTGACAGATGGTTTCTTGCACAATTTGGAAGTGGAAATCAAATTTACATAGCCATTTCCACCACTGCCAATCCAACTGGAAGCTACTACACCTATACATATGTCTCTCCTGCATTCCCTGATTATTTGAAGTTTTCAACTTGGGCAGATGGTTATTATATGACATCCAATCAAAGTCCTCAAAAAGTTTTTGCATTTGAACGTGCCGCTATGCTCATCGGCACACCTACGGCAAAGTCAGTTTACACCAATTTTTCACCCCCAACCGGAGGTGGTTTCTTTTGCCCACTGCCAGCTGATGCCGGTGACGGAACATTGCCTGCTATTGGCACGCCATGTCCGATAATGTCTTATTCCGATAATGCTTGGGGAGGAGGAAATATTGACGCTATACAGATGTACAACATGGCAGTGAACTGGGTTCCTGCTGTTCCAACAGCCACCATCACTTTTGTATCCGCTGTTCCAACTGCTGCATTTGATGCTAGCTACGAGTCATCTTGGAACAATTGTGTACAACCTGGCACTACTCAAAAATTAGATGCGATCGGTGGAGTATTGATGTACCGTGCCCAATGGAAAAGTTGGCCTACCCACAACTCAATGGTCTTGAACTGGAGTGTAAACATTACTACAGGAGTGCAGCGCAGTATCAAGTGGGCGGAATTGCGTCAAGATTTAGGCACAGGTGTATGGAGTGTTTATCAAGATGGAATTTACACCCCTGATGCCTCCACTCGATGGATGGGTAGTATTGCTATGGATAACAATGGATCCATAGGATTGAGTTACATAAAATCGGATGCAACTTCCATCTTTCCTGGCCTTTATTGGACAGGTAGAAGGACTTGTGACCCATTAGGCACATTGCCTTTGACAGAAACGTTGATAGTAGCAGGTACAGGTTTTCAAACCGGCACCAACCGCGTAGGTGACTATGCGCATACTTGTTTGGATCCTGATGGTGTCACCTTCTGGAGCACCAGTGAATATTTCGGTGGTACTTCCGGCAGCAGTGTAGCACGAACTCAAATTTTTTCATATACTATAAATCCATGCGGCACAGATGCAGCAGTAACGATAGCCGTAACAAGCGGGTCGAATCCGACTTGTGCTGGCAGCAGCATGACCTTTACAGCGTTGCCTGTGAATGGCGGAACAACTCCTGCCTATCAGTGGCAGGTGAATGGATCAAACGTTGGAACTAATAGCTCAACCTATTCTTCGTCATCGCTTGCCAACGGTCAGTTGGTAACGTGCATTATGACCTCGAACCTGCCGGGAGTAACTGCAAACCCTGCAACTTCTAACAGCATAGCCATTGTGGTTAGTCCTGCTGTTACACCTTCTGTGAGTATCGCGCTTACATCTGGCAGCAACCCGACTTGTGCGGGCACAACACTCACGTTTACCGCAACCCCTGTGAATGGCGGTACGATACCTTCTTACCAATGGCAAGTGAACGGCAGCAATGCAGGAACTAATAGCGCCACCTTCAACACATCCACCCTTTCGAACGGACAAGTGGTGACGTGCATTCTAACTACCAATGCACTTTGTCCGACAACTCCGACAGCCACATCCAATGGAATAACGGTGACTGTTAATGCGGCCACTCCACCAAGTGTTACGATTAGCCAAACAGCTGGCAGCAACCCATCGTGTGCAGGCAGTTCTGTTACGTTTACAGCTACCGTGGTCAATGGCAATTCACCTACCTATCAATGGAAAGTGAATGGAGGCAACGTTGGAACCAACAGCCCCACCTACACTACATCCTCACTTACCAGCGGACAAGTGGTTACCTGCCAAGTAACTTCTACAGCCGCTTGCTCCAACATAGTGACCCTTGGAACAGGCACAGCTCTGAACGCTACCACCAGCGGTTTGGCGGCATGTTATCCCACCTACTACGGCAATGGAAGACAACAATACCTCATTCTCGCCAGCGAACTGACATCGCTTGGTCTTGTGGCAGGAAACATTTCTTCGCTTGGTTTCACCATCAACGGAACGGTTGGTGACCCATCTACAATGAATGGATACACCATTAAAATGGGCGCTACTGGTTCAACAGTAATGACAACTACTTTCCTGTCAGCACCTACAACGGTGTTTGGTCCGGTGAACTATACACCAACACTCAATGCATTAAACACGCACAATTTCACCTCACCATTTGTATGGGATGGATTGACCAATATTGTTGTTGATATCTGCTTCTCCAACCAGGTTTTTGGAAATGCCGCCTATCAGTGTTATCGTTCAACTTCCACATTTGTATCCACTACATACTATCAGCAAGATTTAGCTCCTGGTGCTGGCGCTTGCACACAGGCAACAGGCGGAGCAACAGGTTCTATTAGGCCAAACATGGTCATTTCATCCAATGCAGGCGCAACCAATGCAACATCCAACGGAATAACTATGACAGTGAATCCGAATGTAACACCTGCAGTTGTTATTGCACTTACTTCGGGAACTAATCCATCATGCGCAGGTTCGTCTTTGACCTTCACCGCTACACCAACTAATGGCGGAGCAACTCCAGCCTACCAATGGAAAGTGAATGGAGGAAACGTTGGCACCAACAGCCCATCATTCACAACAAGTGCGTTGATCAACGGACAAGCGGTTACTTGTGTGTTGACATCCAATGCGGCTTGTGCAAGTCCAATTACTGCTACTTCTAATTCAATAACACAAGGCATTACTTCAACAGTAATACCTGCGGTTGCCATTGCACTTACAACGGGCACTAATCCATCATGCGCAGGTTCGTCTTTGACCTTCACAGCTGCACCAACTAATGGCGGAGCAACACCAGCCTACCAATGGAAAGTGAATGGAGGAAACGTTGGCGCTAACAGCCCAACATTCACAACAAGTGCGTTGACCAATGGCCAAGCAGTGACCTGCGTGATGACATCCAATGCCGCTTGTGCGAGTCCAACCACCGCCACTTCGAATTCAATAACTGTTACGGTGAACACACCTAATACCTACTATCAGGACAATGACTCAGATAACTATGGTAACCCTAGTGTGACTCAGAGTTCATGCTCGCCTGTTGCAGGATATGTTTTGGTAAGTGGTGACTGTAATGATGCGAATGCAGCCGTTAATCCAGGAGCAACCGAAAATCTTTGCAACAACATAGATGACAACTGCAACGGCACCACGGACGAAGGCCGAGTGAATGGGTGCACCAATGCAAGTGCTTGTAACTATAACGTTGCCGCAACATGCGACAACGGCTCATGCACATTTGCCATCACTTGGTATTTAGATGCAGATGGCGATACTTATTATGTAAATACACAATCATCTTGCACCTCTCCTGGATTGGGTTGGACAAGCACTTTACCGCTGGGAGGCAATAGTGATTGTAACGATAGCAATGCAGCTGTAAATGCAGGTGCCACAGAAGTCCTTAATGGCATAGACGATGATTGTGATGGAAACATTGACGAAGGGTTTGGAGCTGGGCCGGTTGCAGAATTTACAGTAACACCGTCCACTTCAATCTGTGCTGGTCAGTCATTGGATTTTGAAGACCTTTCTTCTGGAACACCCATATCATGGTCATGGACCTTTTCCGGTGGTGCTCCATCTTCTTCTACAGATCAGAATCCTTCTGTGGACTATTTGTCTGCTGGAACATACACTGTAATACTTACAGTAACCAATGCATTTAGCAACGATACAGAAACTAAAGTGAATTACATCACTGTTGGAAGTCCAACTACTTGGTATCAGGATTTGGATGGAGACAATTATGGTAATAATGCAGTAACTGCATTTATATGTGCTGCCCCTGTAGGATATATTGCTACTGGTGGCGACTGCAACGATGGCAATGCAGCCATCAATCCCGGAGCAATAGAAAATCTTTGCAACAACATAGATGACAACTGTAACGGCACCACAGACGAGGGTCGTGTGAATGGCTGCACCAATGCAAGTGCTTGCAACTACAACGCTGCTGCAACATGCGACAACGGCTCCTGCACATTTGGAATATCATGGTATTTAGATGCAGACACAGATACTTATTACGCTGCAACCCAAGTGGCATGTGCATCACCTGGTGCGGGTTGGACAAGCACATTGCCTATAGGTGGCGGTGGCGATTGCAACGATGCGAATGCAGCCGTCAATCCAGCATCAAGCGAAGTATGTGGCAACGGCATAGACGATGATTGTGATGGTAGTGTGGATGAAAATTGCTGTGATCCGCTTGGAACTATAGGAGCCATCAGCGGACCAATAGGTGCTTGCAGAAATCAAACAGGTGTGGTATTCAGCGTAGCACCGGTATCAGGTGCCACCTCCTATCAGTGGACACTCCCAACAGGGGTTAGTGGCACATCTTCTACCAATAGTATTTCACTTAGTTTTTCTTCTACCTACAACACCGGCAACCTGTGTGTGAAGGCATTGAATGCATGCGCAGAAACAGCTCAGCCATGCGCAACCATTGCGGTATTGCTGGCGGTGCCTGCTACCCCGGGCGATATCTCAGGCGGTAACACCAATGCGTGTGCCAACACTTCGAAAGTATATAGCATAACCCCGGTGAGCAACGCCACCTCCTATTTGTGGACTGCACCAACCAATGCGACCATCACAGCGGGTCAAGGTACCAGCAGTGTGACGGTCACTTATGCGGCCAACTTCGGCAGCAGCGGTGTTTTGAGTGTGAGGGCGGTGAACTGCAAAGGCAATAGTGGATTAAAAACGTTGATTGTTTATGGTTTGCCTGGTTTACCGGGCACTATTAGCGGCCCAGTGTCAGCAGTGTGCGGAGGTACCTCGCACAGCTATTCGATATTGGCGGTGAACGGTGCAACGGGCTATAACTGGACGGTGCCTGCAGGTGCCGTTATCAATAGTGGTCAGAATACAACGGCTATCAATGTCACCTTCCCGGTTGCCTTTAGCTCAGGGGCAGTGAGCGTCACAGCTAACAGTGCTTGCGGAACCAGCAGTGTGCGTTCAGTTACCGTATATGCGGGACCAACACTACCGGCATCTGTAACGGGTACAACTACTAACCTGTGCGGTGGAGGTAGTTTTGTCTATACCATACCAGCGGTAACAGGTGCCACTAGCTATAACTGGACACCACCAGCGGGATGCACCATTACTGCCAATACCGGCACCAGCATTACGTTGAGTATTCCTGCCAATTTTGTGTCGGGCATTTTGTGTTATACCATCACCAACGCATGCGGAACAAGTCCCATGCGATGCAATGTGCTTAGCTCTGTACCGTTAGCTCCTGCAACCATCAATGGGCCAGCATCGGTTTGTCCAAGTGCAACGGGGTTGAGTTACAGCACCCCTCAGGTGTTAGCTTTTACTTACACATGGACAGTTCCAGCGGGTTGCACTATTGTATCAGGCCAAGGCACCAACACCGTTTCTGTCAACTGGGGAACCACTGCGGGAAGTGTTTTGGTAAAAGCCAATAACGCGTGCGGATCGTCTGCGAATAGGACCTATGCTGTATCACTTTTGGCTTGCATGCCAGAACAGGAGGAAGGCGACCACTTGGATATTGGTAGAGATAATAGGTTGGATGTATATCCTAATCCTAGCAGTGGTACGTTTACGATTCGCTCGCCATTTGCAGGCGACTTTGTTATCGAAAATGAGTTGGGACAAATGGTGCGTCAACTTCGTCTAAACGAATCAAACGGCTATAAGGCTGAAGTGACTGGCTTAACGACTGGTCTTTACTTCATTGTTGGGTCAAACAATGGTGAAGTAGTGCATCAGAAAATACTAGTTGCCTACTAAGCAGAAAGAAAAAAGTAATCATTCAAGAGGCCGCTTTAGCGGCCTCTTTTTTTTCAACCACGAAATCGTTTCGTGTTTATTCATAGAATTAATTCTTCACCTTTTAGGTGTGTGACGTGAGTCATCAATTACTTGATGTACCTCCAATCCTGTCCATTCTTTATTGTTTTCAAAGAATGATAAATGAGACGAATCACATTGTCCACATCTTCTTTGTGAACCATTTCGACAGTTGTATGCATGTAGCGAAGTGGCAATGAAATCAATGCACTTGCAACGCCTGCGTTGCTATAGGCAAAGGCATCAGTATCTGTTCCCGTGCTGCGCGAGGCGGCTTGACGTTGAATAGCAATTTTGTTTTTATCTGCCACATCAATGATGTGTTTCAGCAAGTTGTTTTGCACTGCAGGGCCATAACTAACTACGGGGCCTTTGCCACAATGCAAGTCACCATTCACTATTTTATTCATCATAGGTGTTTGAGTGTCATGACATACATCGGTCACAATAGCTACATCAGGATTGATGCGCTTTGCAATCATTTCTGCACCACGAAGTCCTACTTCTTCCTGAACACTATTGGTGAAGTAAACACCAAATGGAAGTTTGTCTTTGTTCTCTTTTAACATGCGTGCTACTTCAGCAATCATAAATCCACCTACGCGATTGTCTAAGGCCCGGCCTAAGTAGTAGCGATTATTCAGAGTGATAAATTCATCTTCGAAGGTGCAAACACAACCAATGTGAATGCCCATTTTCTCCACTTCGTCTTTGGTGGTGGCTCCTACTTCAAGAAAAATATTCTTCATGCTAGGGGTTTCTTCTTTGGCCGCATCGCGCACATGGATGGCTGGCCATCCAAAAACACCTTTCACAATTCCTTTAGGAGTATGGATGTTGACCCGCATGCTTGGAGCTATCATGTGATCACTACCACCATTTCTGCGCAGGTAAATGAATCCATCGTTGGTGATATAATGCACGAACCAAGATATTTCATCAGCATGCGCCTCCACTACCACTTTATAAGCAGCCTTTGGATTGATAACACCTACAACAGTGCCGTAAGTATCCACAATGTATTCATCCACATATGGTCTGATGTAGTCTAGCCATAGCTGCTGGCCTGGACTTTCAAATCCTGTGGGAGCTGCGTTGTTAATGTATTTCTCAAGAAAAGCAAGTGACTTTTCAGTTACCACTGGTTTTGCTTTTATTGTCTTTGCACTTTTGGTTGCTGTGGGTTTCGATGCTTGTTTCTTTGCCATAAATTATTTGTAGCCACTTTGGTGGTGGTTGGCCACAAAGGTATTTGTACCTCTATATCCACAACACATGAATTTCAATTACAATATTCAATGGACTTTGCTGGTAAGAAAAGGATAGAAGTGATCCAAACGGATGATGGTTCAAGTTCACTGTTTGTTCCGAATCTCAATGAGACCTATCACAGCCGCAACGGTGCTTTGGGAGAGGCCATTCATGTTTTTATAGAGAACGGAATGCACGATGCATTGAAGTATTTCTCATCATTGCACATAATGGAGATAGGTTTTGGTACAGGCCTTAATGCGTGGCTTACCTGCAAAGAATCGCGGTTACGAAATATGAAGGTGCATTACACGGCACTCGAACCTTATCCTCTTAAAAAGGAAATTTACACTCAACTGAATTATGCGGATAAAGGGGATGATATTCAAAAGGAAATGTTTGATCAATTGCACCATGCGAAGTGGAATGAGGATGAACAAATCACGGAATTATTCACTTTGCAAAAGGTGAGTGAGTCGTTGCAGCAGTACTCAACCAATAAGAAATTTGATCTCGTTTATTATGATGCATTTGGACCTCCTGCCCAACCGGAGATGTGGGAAAAACAAGTATTTGAAAAAATTTATGGTATGATGGCGCAGTCTGGAATACTGGTGACCTATTGTGCAAAGGGACAGGTGCGAAGAGATTTGCAAGCATGCAATTTCGAAGTAGAACGATTGAATGGACCGCCCGGAAAAAGGGAGATGTTAAGGGCAAGGAAAAATTAAATCAATTTGAAAATGGTTGAGAGATTCAACATAAGGGTTTACTTCCTTCTTATCACAGATAACAGTGAAGTGCTAGTATCCGATGAGATAATTAAAGGAGAATACTATACAAAATTTCCTGGAGGAGGAATGGAGTTAGGCGAGGGTAGCCTTGAATGTGCAAGGCGCGAAGCACGCGAAGAATTAGGACAAGAGATAACAGTGCAAAAACATTATTACACAACAGATTTTTTTGTTCGATCTGCATTTCGTCCGGCTGATCAGATCATGTCTATCTACTACACTGCAGCACTTAAGGGGGAACAACAGTTCAGAACCACTGCAAAACGATTTGATTTTTCCCTAGCAAACAACAATGAAGAATCATTTCGTTGGGTGAAGATTTCAGAATTGAATGCAGACGAATTTGACTTCCCTACTGATAAGGCGGTAGTTCAATTATTGATCGGTTGAATTAGCCGATCCTTTTCATTACGTGTTTCTCAACGCTCTGAAAAAGTTGGTCAGGGTTCATAGTACGCCAATTCATTTCATTCAGTTTGCCGCCTAGCACAAAGTAACTGTCAATGTTTGCACTTTCTAAATCGGACAGCACATGGTTGCGGAAGTTGAGTAGTGAGATCCATCCATCCGAATCATTTACTTCATCAAACCACTCTTGATAATAGCTGTCATCGTCACAGTGAAAGTTCAGGATGTTTTCGCCTATTAAAATGAATTTGTTGATTCCTTGCTGCATCATTGTTTCTACAATTTCTCTTTTGAGAAACATAATATCATTGTAGAGCAAGTCATTCCATTCCCCTATAAGTTCAATGATTGCATAACCTTCATCATAGCTAGCATAGAGCACTTTCAAGAAGAGCGTTTGACTGCCAAATTCATCCCACTGTGGATGGATGAAGTAATCATATATTTTTTGTGAATACTCAAATTCTGAATATTCCTTTTCGAAAAAAGGAGAGAAGGGATCTTCGCTGGCAATGTAGAAGCCACGCCAATTGTAATATGGTTCGAGAGTGTGCAATTTTTTCTTGAGTCAACTAGTTGACAATTGACTATTGTTTTTATCTATTATTTTTTAATCTCAAAGGCTTGTACTGCTTTCCTTACACTTCCTTCTGTCATCAAAAGTTGCTGTGCCTGTGCTTCACTTAATCCTGTTTGCTCCATTACCATGCGTGTTCCACGGTCCACAAGTTTGTGATTGCTTAGTTGCATATCCACCATTTTGTTGCCCTTCACTTTGCCCAGTTGAATCATGACAGCAGTACTGATCATATTCAAAACTAGTTTTTGTGCAGTTCCACTCTTCATCCGTGTGCTACCAGTCACAAACTCAGGTCCCACTAGCACTTCCACTGGGAAGTCTGCATTGGCTGCCACTTCACTACCCGTATTACATACTACGCATCCGGTGACGATAGCGCTTTTGCGACATTGCCTCAAGGCACCAATTACATATGGTGTGCGACCAGATGCAGCAATGCCAATAACAACATCAGTTTCGTCCACCGCATACTCTTGTAAATCTCTCCAACCTTGTTCGAAATCATCTTCTGCAAACTCGACTGGATAGCGTATAGCTCGATCTCCTCCAGCAATCAATCCTATAACTAAACCATGTTCTACTCCAAATGTTGGCGGGCACTCGCTCGCATCAACTATACCAAGCCGTCCGCTTGTACCCGCTCCGAGGTAAAACAGGCGTCCGCCATTTTTCATTTTGGGTACTATCGCATTCACCAGCTTTTCAATATCAGGAATTGCGCGTTCAATGGCGGTTGGCACTGATTGATCTTCATTGTTGATGGATGAAAGAATTTCTTTTACAGACATTCTTTCAAGATCATTGTATTTGCTATCGCTTTCTGTAATGCTATGCACGTTGCAATTATTTTCGGCAAAAGTATTTGCACTCTGCTAAGTCAAGTTGAATATTTCATCCACAAAACAACCGTAAATGATGTAAAAATGAGAGCAAATGATGCAACTTCTTTGGCAATATGTTTGACTACTTTTCACGCCAAATGCCTAAACAAGATTTGACTATGACTCAACTTAAAAGAATATTCTCTACCATCCTCTTCATTTCAATTGTTCATACCTACTTCTCGCAAAACGATAGTACAGGAGGAAGTATGTTGGATCAAGCATTGATAACTCCACGCGTGCTGGCAGCGCGGCACGAGTTCAACGAAAACAATATGCGAGGAGCACTGACTATTTTCAGAGAAGTGCTAGAGGTGGATCCTGAAAATTCGCAAGCACTGTATGGTACAGCAGAATGTCACTATTATTTAAAAAAATACAAGCTAGCGGAAGAATATCTTGGTAAAGCTGTTGCTGCCAGCGCCAAGGTGAACAGCGAAACCAATTTATTCTATGGGAAGATTTACCACAGAACAGCTCAGCTTGACAAAGCCATTACTTACTTTGAAAAGTACTTGGCTGAAGAGAACCCAAAGACCTACGAGTATGAATTGGCGATGGATTATGTGGCGCAGTGCCGCTTCTCAAAAGAGCTGATGGCACAACCTTCGGACGTGAAGATTGAAAACATGGGTGAAGACATCAATTCACGTTTTGATGATTACACACCTAGCATTTCTGCGGATGGTAAAATGATGGTTTTTACATCGCGGAGAAGTGACACCAAGGGCGGAGCAATTGATGAAAGTGGTGACTATAAATTTTTCGAAGATGTCTACTCCACAACCCTTAATGAAGCTACGGGTAAATGGCAAAAGGCTTTTGGTGTGGAAGGAGATTTGAATACCGATACATACGATGCAGTTCTTAGTCTAATGCCCGATGGCAGTGGCATGTATGTCTATAAAAATACTGTGACAACTACTGGTGATATTTTCTTTTCGAACTTCAATAAAGAAACTCAACTGTGGGAGGCCGCTACTAAATTGCAGAGGCCAATTAACACCAGTTACTTCGAAGGATCCGTGAGCATTACTGCAGATGGCAACACACTTTACTTCATCAGTGAGCGGCCTGAAGGCAATGGACAAGGCGACATTTATGTGTCATCAAAAAAGAGTGGTCAATGGACTACGCCAAAGAATGTTGGTAGTGTTTTGAATACGGAGAAGGATGAAAAATTTGTGTTCATTCACCCGAATGGTAAGACACTTTTTTTCGCTAGCGATGGCCATCAGACGATGGGTAGTTATGATATCTTCAAAACTGAATATGTAAACGGAGCGTGGAGTGTTCCGATCAACCTTGGTTATCCGATTAACACAGTAAATGAAGAATCTACTTTCTCGCTAACTAGTGATAACAAGACGATGCTGATAGCTGCGGAGTATGACAATAGTCTTGGTGAGCGTGATTTGTATCAAATTGATGTCAGTAATTATCCAGTTATTTCAATGGGTTACGAGCGCAGTTCCTTTGGACAAATACTGTGCACCGTGGAAGAGGCGGAGAAAAGTAAAGCGATAAAGGGGGCCATGGTTAAAGTCATGAGCGCTTCAACGGGACGGCTGATAACAGAAGTTCAAACCGATAAAACGGGCTATGCGCGCATAAATGTTCCCGGCAATTTCAAATACAAAGTAGAAATTTCATTGGATGGGGAAGAGTCTCAAACCTTTGATGTAGATCTGAAACTAAAAGCAGAGGGCGAAACCGTGAGTAAGATTGAAGCGAAGTTTTAATCACTTGCTGTCGAGATCTATAAATTCAAAACTCGTTTTATATCGCGATACTTTTTTCGCTTTGTCCTCAATAAGAGTCATCTTCTTTTGAGGGATCATCAATTTGGAATTTTTGAATGATATTTTCTGAACGCGATCATATTGCTTATTAGAAGTGTTGCCTGAAATATTTATGCTTATGAAGGTGTTGTCAGTACCGAGTTTGCCAAATAGTTTTTGCATTGGTATTTCATGAATGACCGTGGAGCCTTGTTTCAATTGCACCTCTATTGCTTCAGAAGTGTAGATCACTTTTCCATCCAAATTCTCAATCGTATATGAAAGTGTACCTACCTCATCATTGATATAGTTATCGCTTATCCAAAACATTTTCAAGTTATCGTTCTTGACCACACAAGAAATTAGTTGTGGTGCATAAATCAAACTTAAGTAGTCATGAAGCAATTTGTGATTGCCTTTGTAGTCGATTCCGGCCCAAGAAAAAGAAGGCCAAACATCATTCAATTGCCAATACATAGTGCCCATACAATAGCCCATGGCTCTTCGCTGAGCCTCTATTCCTATTCCTATTCCTTCCGCTTGCACCACTTGTGTCATGTAAGAGTATTTCTGCAAACTGTCATGCGATACTTGTGGGTACCAGTTGCTCATGTATTTGTCCATGAGTTTAAAACCACGGTTATGTTTTTGGTGCTGTGCCATTCCCACATCATTATAGGTAGTTGCGGAACCCACCATCATTTCTCTCAATGTGGCATCACTTGGAAAACTTTGCATTCCAAATTCACTCATGAAGCGTGGCACTTTTTCCTGCATCACCTCGAAAGGTTCTTCATCGTGCCAAACTCCCCAATAGTGTGAGTCGCCTTCGGTGAGGCTGCGAGCATCGCCTCGACCGAAGCGTGGCGAACTTTCCCAGTAGTCAAGGTTTGTATTCTTCTTTACAGCTTTTGAAAGTGTGAGGTCGAACACATCCTTGTATGCCCGCCAAAGCTGGTTCTTTTGTTTTTCACTCAAGCCCTGCTGCCAGCCCCAGCGTTCCCAGCCCTCAGCATTTTCGTTGTTACCACACCACAATGCCAAGCTGGGATGATTCCTCAATCGAATGGTTTGTTCATCAGCCTCAGCAATTACGCTGGTCACAAACACACTATCGGCAGGGTACATACTGCAAGCAAACATGAAATCTTGCCACACCATTATGCCCATTTCATCGCACAATTCATAAAAGCGATCATCTTCATATACACCCCCCCCCCACACGCGTAACATATTGAAATGCGAATCTTTGCAACTCTGAAGCAACTTTTGGTAGTCCGCGTCTGTGGCCTGTCCTGGGAAGTATTTAACCGGAATGTAGTTGGCTCCTTTCACAAAAACGGGCAAGCCATTCAACTTGAAATAAAAGGATTCGCCAATGCTATCTTTTTCAGTAACTAACTCAATGGATCGAAAACCTGTTCGCACTGATTTTGTATCCATCACCTCTTCACCGTGTATCAACCATGCATTGAATTTATAGAGGTTGGCATTGCCTTGCCCGTTGCACCACCACAAAAAGGGATACTCTAACTCCAATGGCAATTCAACTAAGTTCATTCCGCGCTTCAAAGCTATATCGGTTGACCAAGTATCACCTGTGCGTTCCATTTCAAAAATAATTTTTGCATTTTCTTCTTTGAGAGAATGGATTTGAAACGTTGTTTTAATACTTACTTTTTTTTCAGTTACACTTTTCTGCTCCATGTGTATATCAGTGAAACGAGCGTGGTCATAAGCAATTATTTCAATGTGTTTAGTGATACCGCAGGTCACAAGTTTTGGTCCCCAATCCCAGCCAAAGTGAAACTGTGGTTTTCTGGTGACGGCTCGAATACCATCGCCTGGTAAGGGATTGGGTTGCTCCTTTAGCCTTTTCTCGCCAACTACCAAAGGCGATTCAAAAACGATTTCAAGTACGTTTTCTTTTCGTTGTAAATGTTGCTTCACATCTACTTCCCACGAGCGATGAGCGTTGTCGGCAATCAAGATCAACTTTCCATTCAGATACACTTTTGCATATGTATCAAGAGCACCAAAACGAAAACGAATGACTTCCATTCTGAAAATGCCTTCTTGAATTTCGAAGGCCTCACTCTGATAAATCCAGTTTTTTTCTCCTACCCATTGACAATTCACTTCGTTAGTGCCTAGGAACGGATCCTCTATGATTCCGTTGTTGATTAGATCAGTATGCACACACCCTGGTACAGTTGCATTCAACCATTCCGACTTCGATTCCCATTGTTTGAATTTCCATTGTGCTGCCAACTGCTTTCTAACAACGGTTCCTGAACCAATGGGAAGATCTTGTGAATGAATGGAAGAAACTGAGAGCATAAACAATGTGAGTAATAGCAATGGGTATTTCATAAATGGGGCTTTTGATGCGTTTAATCTATGATGAAACATTTCATGAGATTACATACTTCGTTCCAACAAACTTGTCTATTCTGTAAAATCGCTTTCATAAGTTTTACAATTGTTGATCTTTTTCATGGCTGAGGTATTTCCAAAATTTCTCAGCAATCAAATCTCTTGTAAAATTTTCCTTTACATAATTGAAGCCATTGTTTCCGAAGATTCTGATAGCATCTTTATCGTTGAACATCTGTAATACTTTATCTGCTAAGTCGGCATCATCTTCGGGAAAGAAACACAGACCTGCCTTAGCTGTCTCTATGAAGAGTTCTTTTGCCTCTCCTTCCACACCAAGAAGTATTGGTTTCTTCATAGCCAGATTTTCAAAGATCTTTGAGGGAATGGCTCCCAAAAACAAGTCAAGTTTTTTGAGGGGAATAACAGCCACATCAATGGCTGAGGTAATGGAGGGCATTTCACTTTTACCAACGGCATCTGAGAAGAATACACTTTCCAGTTTCAATTGCTCTTTCATTCGTATCAAATCACTCTTCACTGGCCCACTCCCCAATAAAATAAATTTGATAGTCCTCTTTTCTCGAAGTCGATCTGCTGCTTTAAGAACAACCTCCAAGCCCTGAGCATGGCCAATTATTCCTGCATAGAGAATGAGGAAATCGTCTGCTTCAAACCCTTGTTGCTGACGCCAATTTGAGTTGTTCAATTCTGAATTGAACAAAGAAAGATCTACTCCATTTGGTAACCAGTAAACATTTTTTTCTGGAAATCGGATTTGAATATTTTTGACAATACCCTGTGTTTGGCCTGTTATGAGTTCTGATTTTCTATATAGAAATTCTTCAAGGACAGTAGCCCAACGCAGCATCGTTCTGTTGGTCACCAACCCAAGTTTCTCAGCGCTTTCAGGCCATAAATCAGAGACATTAAAAATCAGTTTGGAACCTTTTACTATTTTTAAAATATACGCGGAAATACCTAAAAACAAGGGTGGGCTTTCGCACAAGATGTAGTCATGTTTTCTTGTTCTAAAGAGACCCACCCAAAAGGATGTGAAGACAAAGGAGAAGTAGTTCAGCAATCGTTTAACTATTCCTTTACTGACAGATACAAAGATCCATGATCGATGAACGATCATTCCATTCATAGTTTCCTTAGAAAGCAATTTGCCTTTATAACCCTCATGAATTTTCATTTGAGGATAATTGGGCATAGCAGTGAGAACCGTTATTTCAGCACCTCGCTCTTGTAGACGAATGGCAAGCTCGTACAATCTGTTTTGCGGAGCACCTACTTCAGGCGGGAAGTATTGGGTGAGTATTAAGATTTTCATACTTCTGAAAATGCTTTATTCAACTCTTTTACTGCCGAATTAAAATCAATGAATTCGATACCGTTGTTGCTTAGGTATTCAGTAATCCAAGTATACCAGTCAATCCATGTTGAAAAACTCTTGGTGAAATACCTGTCATGAAAATCGATTCCTAGGTATTTGAGGTTAGAAGCGTGAGACTTGTCTATGATTTTTTTGGTTTCTTCTATTGCTTGTTCAAGATTCTTTGTTTGCCAACGGTGGCCATGTTCAATTACCCAACCATCCATTATCTGAAATGGCAATTCCCACATATCACCCACCTTGTATGGGTTTTTAAATGAATGTTCTGTGCTGTCGAAATAGTAGCCTGCTTGCGCAAGATTCTGAAGCGTATCATTTTCCATTCTTACGTAGTGCATTCTTATTCCTGCTCTGCCTAATTCAGACAATGCGAAAAACTCGTCACGCTCTTGTTTTATCTCTTCTAAAGTGCTGTATGCAATTCCATGAATGTTTACTTCACACTTCAGTTCGGACATTTTATTCATCCAAAACTTGGCAGCTTGTTTTGAGTACGACAAGCCCAAACCATTTCTTACACCTATGAAGAATGAGGAAGGAATATTCATAGATAAATTATACTGATGCAACTCAACTATGTTGTTCCACTTGTTATGAAAGAAATCCCCAAAACGAGAGAAAAATTCGATGACAGATATTTTTCCAGTGAGTAATTCGATGTGATAGCGTGCGATGGACTTGGGTATGATGGCATCTTTGAACAAATGCTCCCACACGGTTATGTGGTCAATGTCATGAGAGATTATTGCCTTCATATTCAAAACTGATGACGTTTAACAAGCTTCATAAGCACTTCCAGCGGAAAATTTGCCTTTTGCACAGTAAAGTATGAGACCAGTTCTGGCCCAAAGCCTCTAAAATATTTTTCTACTTCAGGAAGCATGCTTCCTTCAAAGTCAAAGATCTTCTTACCCATTTTTTGAGCATGAAGTATGCTGCTGAATACACATTGTATGCCGGCACCACTATGGCGGTTCTCAGAATCATAACCACCTAGGAGATAATAGACCTTCTTATCATCGAACACACAAAAAGAGCAAGCAATGGGAACATTGTTATTCCAACTTACAAAGGAGAAACTGTTGCTATGGTTTGCAAATTCAAATAGAATTTTTTCGAGAAGCTCGGTATCTAGATTTTTTCCCTTGCGCTCAAATGTCTTTCCAACCAAGCGCCTCACCAACTTCATGTCCTCTTCGAGGGAACAAACCAAACCATCCCGAACAGCTTTTTTCAAGACGTTGCGGTGTTGCGGATTCATCCGCGATTCAAGGCTTTGAGCATCTTCATGAAGATTCAATTGATACGTGTACCCTGGTATGACTTTGAATTTTTTCCAAACAAACGGTTGCATATCAGCGACCTCTGTAGGAAAAGCACAGCTAACTAAACCGCGACTCCAGCCTTCAAAATGATTGGCGAGGAGCGTTATAACTTCCTTTTTTTCACTGAGTAGTTTTGAAGCATTACTGGCCTTTGTTTCGTGCACGAAACCAATGTGTGGCGTGAAAGGTGGGCAACGATAGAAATCAAAAATCCCGATGCGTGATTTATAAATGAAAAAAGTGCCTTGAAGTTTTTGATCTTCATACAAGCCAAAAAGTTGCAAACTATTGCCGAAAAGCGTCAGCCATTCGGTGCTATTAAAAACAGTTCCATGAACTCCAACAAATTCACGGTACTCGTCATTGCCTATATGTTCAATCTGTTTTATTTCCACTTAAGAGTTTTTTGTAAAGCGCGAAAAGAGTCTCCGCTTCATTTTTCCATGTTCTTGACTTTGATAGTTCTAAACCGGTTTCGCTGAGTTGTTTTTTTAACTCGCTATCGGATATGAGTTTTGTAATAGCCCCAGCAATGGCATGAATATCCAAAGGATTTACAAAAATGGCAGCACCACCAAAATGCTTGCGCCAGTATGGAAAATCTGACATGATGATGGGAAGCCCTGATATCATGTATTCAAACGATTTTATTGGCATGCTCTCCAAATGGTTTTTTACTGGGAGGAACAATAGTAATCCAGCATCACATTGCATATAGTGTTGGTGTACTTCTTCCATGGTAACGTAGCCAATATATTCTGTGTATTGCCAACCGGAAGTTTTTTCGCACTCTGCCTGAAACTTTTCGCTTTCCCAACCTCCCATAAGTTTCAATTTCACCTTGCCATTGAGCAAACCTATGGCCTCAAGCATTTCTTTAATTCCGCGTATTTCGCTGAGACCGCCCGCATATATCATTATCGGTATTTCATTTCGCACTCCTTTTTCGTTTCCTGCCAATTTGTAATGTGGAAAATTGCGGACGAGTACCACCTTTTTCTCTGGAAATAGCGGCATCATTTCAGGAGTAACAACAACAACAGCATCACAGAAAAGAACCAAAATGGTTTGAGCAAAATTGTATGACCCAGCAACCATTTTTCTCAGAAAAAAAGGCCCGATCCAAGTCTTTGTTTCTATTTGTGCCGCTACATGCTCGTGACAATCGAATATCACCTTTTTACCCATTAGTTTATACCATGGAGCAATCAGCAAGAGTTCCGGATCGTGAAGGTGATAGACTGAAGAGTGTGTCTTAATTGACTTGAAGAAGGCCTCAACAATTCCAAAGAGCATTCTGAAGAATCGGTTGTTCCACTTGGTCAGCGGAATGATCTGTACATTCTGCAAAACTTCTTTTTTAGGGTTTTTAATCACAAAAAAAACCTCGTAACCGAACTCGGAGAGCGACACACACTCTTTCAGAAATATGCGTGCATCATCACTCTCGTGAACTGTACTTACATGGCAAACTTTTATTTTACGTTCACTACTCATACTTTTCTTTTACCAATGAGTTGACTATAAACATTCATTTGTTCTTGTGCAATTGCAGCGGGATGAAACATTTTCTCAATGCGCGACTTAAGATGAGCTGCCCTTTCTTCTGCTGCGGCAGGGTTGCTTATTACTTCTTTAATGGCACTTGCAATAGTTTGTGTATTATTCTCCTGAAGCAATATGCCGGTAGTAGCATCAATTATTTCAGGTATGCCGCCCACATTGCTAGCTATAACAGGGAGCTGCATTTGTCCAGCTTCCTTTATTGCACCCGGAATGCCTTCCATGTAAGAGGGCAATACAAGCACATCACAAACACTCATGAGTTCTATCACTTCTGCGTGTGTTATTGCGCCCAGCCAATGCGCGTTTGTTTGAGCTTGAACAAGTGGTGTTGCATCACCAGATGGACCTGCAAATACACCCTGAATTTTAGTGTCCATTTGTAGGGTTGTAAGTGCATTGCATAACTCCACTATTCCCTTTGATTTATTTAATGCACCCACGAATAGCACAACAAATTTTTCTTGCCCAATCCTAAATTTTTCGCGGATCCCAGCACTTTTGCGAATCATACCTGAGTCTATCCCTATGGGAATATGCAACACTTTTGCACTTCTCTTGCTAAGCTCAAGTACCTTTTCAGCTAAAGCCTTACTCACAGTTATTACCTGAGTAGAATTTTCAATTGTCTTCAGAAAAAATGACATCGCCTTATTACTACGCAACGGAAATTCATTCACATCTGAACCAATGAACGTAATCGTGCAAGGGCAATTAAACTTTTTTGCAACCACAGTGGCAACGTAAGAAAAAGGATATGCTCCAAAGCCATGAATAATATCCGGTCTTGGTAACTGCAATTTGCGTATACTCCTTTCCATAAAATTGCTTACGATCTTAAAATCGGATGCACGAGGCAATGAAAAATACCGTGGACGTAAAATCGTAAGGCCCTTCATCGGATGTTCAACGTAAGGTGCATTGCGATAGGCTCTGTATTTCTTACTAAACAAGGACAACAAACCAAATGTGTATGGCACAGGTGCAATAACGGTAAGTTCTATAGGCTGCTGCATCATGGCAGCAGCGAATATTTTGTAAAAGACACCACTCTGCTTGTTTGCAGCATGCGGAAAATTCGATAACAGCCAGTAAACCTTCATCACTCAGTTCTTATATCCAATTATATTTTTTAATGCAGACTTGATTTTTAGTGACCAAGTAAAATTCTTGTTTCGCAATAATGCTGACTTGTTCATTTCACGAATTCCGTGAAGACCCAATCCAGAATTTTCTATTGTCTTGAAGTACAATCGAGCAATCACATTTTCGAATTCTATAGCCCTATACCTTTTTGCGGATTGATTGGCTGTCATTACTTTTTTTATCCATTGGTCCACCTGTTGCAATTGCTCCTTCTTCTGCATTCCTCTTCCATTTGACAATCTGCTATGGCATTCCAGTTCTTGTTCTGTGGCAAAAATTTGAAGTTTTTCTAATTGACTAGTCTGAATTCTTCTCACAGACTCCTCTTTTTCATCTGCTTTTCTAATTGAAATTTGTTGGTCATGAATGCGGTATAAAAGCAAAGGTTCTTCCATGTTGGCCAATTCTGTAACATCACTCATTTTGCACCAAAACCTGAAGTCTTCTGCGTTAGGAAAATTGAGTTCGTACAACAAATGGTGTTCATCGGAAATACTCTTGCGCCACATTACTGTTGGATGCGCCACCACAGAATGAAATAGTAATGACGCCTTAATTTCATTGTGTGTAAGTGGAAGTTTTTTCAGCCGCCTTTGCTCCCCATTAAATTGAATGAAACAACTGCCAATCAACCCAACTTCTGGATGACTCCTGAAGTACTCAACTTGTTTTTCGAAACGAAGTGGTAACGAAATATCATCACAGTCCATTCTTGCTATGTAAGTACCACTTGCCATTTCCAGCCCTTTATTTAAGGTTGCAATCAGTCCCATGTTATGATGATTTTTTACATAACGAATTCGCTTATCTGAAAAGCTAAGAACCATCTCTTCCGATTGATCTGTTGAACCATCATTGATGATGATTAGCTCAAAGTCACTGAATGTCTGATCAAGAATGCTTTGAATGGCCTCTCGCAGAAAACGTGCTCCATTGTAAACAGGAAGAATTACACTTACTTCTGGCTTCATAACTTTATCCAGGTTTCGGGTATCAAGTCACTTGTATCTATAGCCGCATCTGCGAACCATTGCTTTGGTGCAATGACTATTTTTTCTGGATTGAGGTTTAGCCATGCTCCCCACCAGCTGAAGCTGCTGTTGGCGATGATATTGTGTTTGCACAATGCCATCAGGCGCATGTCTTCAAAGGAGTTTTTACCGGAGTTATGTCCTATGTATTGCGTTTGAAAATCAAATTGTAAATTTTGTTTTGCCCAATCTATGTCGTCAGAAAAAACAAAGAGCTGCGGTGAATTGTGCTTGTCCACAATAGTCTTCAGAGCTTCTTTGTAATAGTCCAAACTGCAAACTCCATGAAATTCATTCGCGGATTTGCTGTTGACATAATCGCCTCTTCTTACATGAATGCTTACTGATTCAGAAGTTCGAATGTCTTGTGCAATTCTCTCGTTGGTCGCTTGCAGGGGAGTCTTAAATGTAAAATCCTCCAGCAATGTTGTTTTGATAGCGCAAAAGTATTTTTCCGATTGCCAATAGCCAATGAGATAAGAATTGTTTGCTGAGGAAAGAAGGGTATCAATGTATCGAAAGTGAGGCTCTCTAATGACGTTTTTGTCTTTCGCGTTGCCGAATAAGCGATGGAATATTTTTGTTATTCTTCCTTCATGTCGTGGAATGAATTGAGACAAGAGTTCAGGTGTACAAAGCGAATAGTTTGCATTGAACAAGTTCAATTCGAAATGCCGCGGAGTATCAACACCATTGTGCTGCTCAAAGGAGGAGAGGTCCAAAAACAAATCTGTATTCAGTTTCAGTGCGAGATTTCTACCCAACGCGTATTGAAACATTTGATTGCCCAGACCACCCATGAGTTTAACTACTATCATGCGGCATTGATTAATGTGAGGTACATGTTTTCATAGGTCTTAGCAATTATTTCCCAACTGAATTTTGACTTCCAGTTAGCAAATGCAGCTTCACCCATAGCGTGTCTTTTGCTTTTATTGTCCAATAAGTCATCCACCAACTTCACCGATTTGTTCACACTTACATAGCTATATCCTGACTTATTCTTTTGTGTTGGCAGCACAATTCCACCTTCAGTCCAGAGTGCTATTTCCGAAGCGTTGCCTACATCTGAGGAGGCGAAAGGTAGTTTTGCGGCAGCAGCTTCAAACAGCACAATGGGCGAACATTCGATATTGGATGGAAACAAAAACAGATCAGCTGTTTTGTAAGCAGCCACAGTTTCTTCTCGCGATATAAATGTGGTGATAATCCTCTTTTTGCCGAAGAGTTGGTTCCATAAATATCTCAATGAAAATATCGGATAACGCAACGAGACCATTTTCATTTTTTCAAGATTGTTACCGATCATGAGAAGTGTAATGTTTTGGTTGCGCAGTTTCAATGCTATTTCGATGGCTTCCCTGTGACCTTTAATTCCTGTAAACGAGCCTATGTGCAGCAGCAACAAATGTGAAGAAGGCATTTCAAATTTTCTGCGAATGTCTATTTGTTTTGGATGCAGGAATTCGTCCTCAGCGGCTCCATTCGGAATCACTAATGTGTTTGTTATTCCGTTTGCTTTTGCGAAATTGATATCGCGATAATTTTCACTCAAATACACATTCATATCAAAGCCGTGTATCCATGTTTTCATCTGCTCATAATAGCCTTGGTACTTGTCAATGTAGAATCCTGAATAGCCTGTTGGTACGGATACTTTCTTCCCCTTTATTTGATTCAAAAGTGGTAGAGCGAGATCGGTTGCCCACTGCTGAGCGGCAAAGAATGTAACAATGTCAAAGTGGCTGCTCAGGAGAAACTGCTGGTATTTCTCTACTTCTCCGCTGATTCCTTCTACTAGATTTCCTCGAATATCGAATTCGACTATTTGCACACCTTCTATGTTCTTCGAATTTCGCGCTGTTGTTTTACGCGTGGCTACAGTTACTGTGTGTCCTTTTGTGGCAAGTCTTTTGGAGAGTTGGCGCACCACTTCCTGCATGCCACCAACATCAGGAAAATAGGATTCAACACAATGTAGAATATTCAAGTTGTGATTTTTAGAAATTTCAATTCACTGCTTTTGGCAGAATGAATAGAGACATGATACTATTTATATCTAGAATGAAAGTTTCGTATAAATGAATAGTTTCTCTCTAACCTTATCAAAGAATTTCATCCTTCCGTTGTTTTTTGCTTTAAGTATTTCGAAATCCAATGCACGCTCACTTCGTTTTGGTAAGCGCACACTTTGAGTCTCCGTCCAATGCTTGAAATCATTCAAAATAATGGTCTTGATTTGCCAAATATCTGTATAATTCTTGCGCACTGAACTAGAAGAATCGTCTGTATAGTGCAACAAGGGTTCATTCAAAAAGTGCATTTTAGTTTTGGTTGCCAAACGCAACCACAAAGCATAGTCCTCGATGGCTTTGAAGGAAGCTGATTCAGGAAACAGTGAAGTGCTCAAGAGCAATTTTTTGCTTGTCAGCACTGAGCTGCAGATGATTCTGTTTATCTGAAACAAACCTTCTAATTTGAAAATGGGAGCGAAGTCATCCAAATAATTTCCTTCAGAAATATGATTCTTTATGCGAAATGCATTTGTGGATACGAATTCTCCATTGGTTTTTAGGAGCACAGCAAATTGTTTTTCAATTTTATCTGATAGCCATTCGTCATCGCTGTCCAGAAATGCAATCCATTGCCCTCTTGATTTATGGATACCTATATTTCTAGGTACAGAGGGCATTCCATTTCTGCCACAGTCCATCCATAGTACACGAGGGTCGTTGATATTGTCGACTAATTCTCTGGAGGCATCAGTTGAACCGTCATCACAAACCAAAATTTCTAACACTGGATATGTTTGATTGAGTGCACTCTCGACAGCCCGAAGCAAAGTGTCTGCTCTATTGAAAGTGGGTATGACGACACTTACTTCATGCATTTTTGGCATATGATTTTTGCAGTTGGAGGTTGAAGTCATCCATCCATTTGGCTAGAAGTTTTTGTTCACTTTCTGAATCATCAACCATGAATGAGGAAAGGTATTTTTTGGCCGCCTCCTCACTTTCCTTGCGTGTAATGCTTCTTACTTTTTCTACAATGATTTCAATATTGTAAGTGTGCATCCATTCGTTTTTCGAAGTTTCTAAGGTGCGATATCCAAATAGTTCAGTCAGTTTTTGAAGCCTTTTAATGGTATAGCCTTCGTAATGATTTGCCCAATGTGCTTCTTGTGAACCGAAAATATGCCTTAGACCTACCGACTGTGCTTTGCTGTCTGCAAAAATTCCTATTACCGCCTTGGCGGTGCGCTGAAAATCGGGTACTTCAATCCTCACTTTTCCTTTTATCGATAACCATGAATTCCAACTAGCCAGCAATGCGCATGTGTGAGCTCTGGTAAAGTGCTCAAAGACATGGTGCAGTCGCACTTCGGAAATGCTTGCTACGGAATAATTCAATGCCAGCAAATCCGCATGTTCATCTGCGATACTTTCGATTTGAACAGAGTGTTCCGAAAGCGGATAGTCAATGTTATGGTAGCCTTCTAGCTTATACTGGCCGCAGCCTAAATGTAGTTTCATGATGCTATTCTATTTACTTATCGCTTCATTATTTGGGAGGGCTTGAAGTCATTGAAATACAAAAGCTCAAGCACCTTCCTTGTAAGTTGTCTTTGCAGAAATTTTACTGAAAAGACAATTTACCGTTTTTCGATTATCACTTCCATCTGATTGGTAAGCAATCCGCTTTTTGTGTTTATTATTTGCTCATCTTCCAACAGCCCACTCACATCGGAAATGGTAAGCTGACCTGCTTGATCTATGTAATGATATGTGCGACCATTGGATGACATACCTACAGTAAGTTTGTACACACCGCTAGTCAATTGAATAACATCACTTAAGAAAATGGCTCTGTATCGTCCAGGGGTCAGATCCCTTTTTTTGGACCACGTAGTTCTGATGGGTTGACCAAACATGCTGGAAATTCCAAGACCAGCTACTGCACCTTGCAGTTCGCGTACTATTTCAAAATCGATGATGTATTTATGCCTTTGACCCATGACTAACTCGGACACAAGTGTGTCGTTCATATCAGTTACTCTAAGTTGCAATGCCTTTATGGGTGCATTGTCTTCAGCACTCACTGTGCTAAGGTCAAACACCAGTTCACCTTCTGTTTGGCTGTCCAGATAAGCGTTCATTACAGTCTCGATGGAGCCGCTGCTCTTCAGTTCACCTTTCGAAAGCATGAGCCCCTTGTTGCACAACTTCTGCACAGCTTCCATATTGTGACTTACAAAAAGTACTGTCCTTCCGCTGTTGCTCACATCCTTCATCTTTCCCAAACATTTTCTTTGAAACTCTGCGTCACCCACGGCAAGTACTTCATCAACTATCAGAATTTCGGGTTCAAGATGCGCTGCGACTGCAAATGCAAGTCGCACATACATACCGCTGCTATATCTCTTTACGGGAGTGTCCAGAAATTTCTCTACTTCAGCGAATGCGATTATCTCATCAAACTTGCTTTTGATTTCTGACTTATTCATCCCTAGCAATGCTCCATTGAGAAATATGTTTTCTCTGCCGCTCAGTTCAGGATGAAAGCCTGTTCCTACTTCTAGCAGTGATGCAAGCCTTCCATTGATTTCAATTCGTCCCTTGGTGGGTTCATAGATTCTACTTAGCACTTTTAGCAACGTGCTTTTTCCCGCACCATTTCTTCCAATTATGCCAACACGCTCACCTTGTTTCACTTCAAACGATACATCATTCAATGCAAGAAATTCTGTCATAGAACTTTTTGCAGTGGGTGAAAAAATGCCCTTCACCTTTTGTGCTATCACATCGCGCAAGGCGGTATAGCGCTCTTGTTGCTGAGTGAGCAAAAATTGCTTGCTCAAATGCGAAACGGATATGACAGTGTCTTTATTCACTCTTTATATAATATCTGCAAAACCACGTTCTGTTTTTCTGAAGTAACGCAAGCCGAGTATCAAAACCAAAACAGAAACGGCAAGTGAAATGAAGAAGCCTTGATTAAAAATTTGTGCATCAGCACCAAGTATGCAATAACGGAAACCATCAACTACCGCCACCATTGGGTTGCACGAATAGATGAACTTCAATGCATCTGGAATATTGGGATTGGAATAAATGTCGCTGCTGCTAAAAGCTACCGGTGTCAGGTACAGTCCGAACTGCACAATGAACGGAACAATGTATCGGAAGTCGCGGTACTTTACGTTGAGTGCTGAAATGAAGATGCCCGCGCCTATGGCAGCAATCAGCGCGAGTAAAAGAAAAATGGGTAGCAACAAAAATTCCCATCCTGGCCAGAATTGATAGTATAACATCAACCCAAGAAGCAGGACAAAACTGATAAAAAAATCAATAAGGCAAACCACCACGGTGCTTATCGGAATAATCAGCCTTGGGAAATAAATTTTTGTAAGGAGGTTAGAATTCGCAATCAGCGAGTTGGCTGATTCGCTGAATGCAGTTGAGAAGAAAGTCCAAGGAAGAGTGGCAGCGCAGACCATTAGCAGGCGCGGAGTACCATTGGGCACATTGGAACTAAAAAGCCAACCTAAAAACCACATGGCCATGATGGTGATGAGCGGGCGGATAACACTCCAAGCAATTCCAATGGAAGTCTGTTTGTACCGCACCATTACATCTTTCCATGCGAGGAAAAATAGAAGGCTGCGATATTGCCACAAGTCGCGCCAATAGTTGCGCTGCGTGGCTCCAGGCTCTATTACAATACGGTGGTCTGACATGGGAATATGCGGACGAAGTTAAAGCCTGCGTTCATTCGGAGTTTCAGTCTGTCTCATAGTTATGAGAACAGCATATTTAGAAAATCACTCATTCCAAATTGCCCATGATTTTTCGGCTTGCAGTTCAAGCATTTTCAAACCATTCATAGTCTGTGCACCGCGCTCCTTGCCTCTTCGCAGAAAAGTAGTTTCTGTTGGGTTGTATATAAGATCATAAAGAAAATGCGCAGGCGTGAGGGCTTCAAAGGGTAACAAAGGATGCTTGTCCACATCGGGAAAAGTGCCTAAGGGAGTACAATTGATAATGAGCGGAAAGAACTTTATGTTCTCAGCGCTCAATTCAGCATAGCTAATTTGATTCTCGGCCATAGGACTTCTTGTTGCATAGCGGAATGGAATATTCCAGTTTGATAAAACAAAAGCAACCGCTTTGGATGCCCCACCCGTTCCGAGTATCAAAGCACGTTCGTATTTGTTTTCTAGAAAAGGTTTTATGCTCATCTCAAAACCATAAGCATCGGTATTGTAGCCAATCAACTTTCCGTTTTCAATTTTTACACAATTCACGGCACCAATTTTCGCAGCCGTTTCTTCCAACTCATGCATGCATTGAATGATAGCTTCTTTGTGAGGGATGGTGACATTAAATCCGTGCAGATTTTTTTCATTCTGAACTAAGTCACTTAATTCATCCATGTGTTGCAAAGGAAAATTCTCATAGCACACATCACTGATTTTTTCGCGCTGAAACTTTGCTTCAAAATAGTTTTTGGAGAATGAATGAGCGAGCGGATAACCAATGAGACCAAAGGTTCTCATGCTACTTTCTTTTGGAACTTCGCTTTGAAAACTCCAATGATGACGGGCAAAAGGGAAACAACGATTATCCCCAACACCACTTTCTCAAAGTTCTCTTTCACCCACGGAAGATTGCCAAACAAGTAGCCTACCAGACTAATGCTGGTGACCCATAACACAGCACCGATGATGCAAAAAGTGATGTACAAACGATATGGCATGCTGCCTGCACCGGCTACAAAAGGAGCAATGGTTCTAACTATTGGAACAAAACGTGCCATGATGATGGCCTGCTTTCCGTATTTCTCATAAAACGTTTCCGTCTTCGTGATGTACTCCCGTTTGAAGAAAAGAATACGCTCCCGCTTCTTGATGATTTCGCTGAAATATTTACCTACGAAATAGTTCAAATTGTCACCACAAAGCGCTGCAAGGATGAGCAGCGGAACAAATACGTAGATGCTGAGCCCAACGTTGTTATTAGCTGCTGCTATAGCTCCTGCTGTGAATAACAATGAATCGCCTGGAAGGAAGGGCATCACTATCAAGCCTGTTTCTACAAAGACTATTAGGAATAGAATAGCGTAAATAAGTGTGTCGTACTCAATGACCCAAGCGGCAAGTTTTTCATCTAGGTTGAGTAAAAGGTCTTTAAAGAATTCGAAGATTTCCATAAAATAATTTTCGCGAAAATACCATGTCAGCTATGGATGCTCAATCTTCATACTCTACCTCAATACCTTGCAAGTTGAAGAAAAACTTCTGGTCTTTTTTCATGCCTTTGATGACCTCGTCACTTATCTTTTCAAGGGAGTCGTATTCCATTGGAATGACCTCAAATCCTTCTACATTGATAACACCAAACTTTGATTTTATGCTAACCATGGACAGATTGGTTCCAATAAGTCCGAAGGCTTCAACGGTATTGAATTGGCAGGGAACCACTACGGTAACCGTGTTGTCAATGAACCCTATTTGACCTTTACTTTCAATCATGGCCCAGTCGGGGTGCAATTCGCCAAAACGGCCGAGTGTTTCGTATTTGCATTCAAGCGCTTCGCTTTCGTAGGAGAGTATGCCCCACAGGCCGTTGCGCTTTGCTTTGGCGTAGCCACTCACATAGGCATCATACGATTCTATTGCATCGTATTTGCATCCGTGCAGCAGTGTTCCTGACTCATCCAGCACACCATACAGGCCATTCTTTTTTACCAGGGAAAAGCCCTGACCCAATTCTCCAAACACGCCAATCTCTTCAAACTGCGGCTCCACCATCTCGTAGCCAAATGGGTCAAGTAGTCCACATTTTTCGTCCTTCCAGGCCAGCATAAATTCTGGCAGAATTTCGCCCATTCGTTCTAGCTTGTCGTATTTCATCTCTACTGTGAATACATGACCTTCGGTGTCATAAACCCCCATTTTTCCATCTTTCTCTACAATGTATAGGATGGAATTGTCCACCTGTTCTACTTCTTTGTAGCCCTTAGGAATTTGCGCGCTGCACAGGGATGTGATGGTGCACAGTGCAATGATGAATGTATAGCGTAGCATGTTCGTTGTGGTTTGACTGCGAAGCTAAGGAATAAGCGAAGAGTGATAAGCGAAGAGCGAAAAGGGGATTTGCTTGGAAATGAAAAACCTTAAGGCTGTGAGGCACTGATTGTTTGGTTTTGCTTTGAACTCATTATTATCAAATACTTGGAATTGGGTTGTTCAATATGCCCACAATTTCCTTACTAATCACTCTACAAAACACTCCATATTGGTCACCTCGCCATCTCCTCAGCAATACTCTCCTCATACAGGTGGCGGTAGTCTTCGATGAAGCCGAAGTTTTCTTCGTCAATGCCTATGCGGCCTTTGGTAACGTGTCCCAGCAGCATCACAGGCACATTCATGTCGCCCACCATGTCTAGGAAATCATCTTCATAGTCTTGAACTACTGTCACTGCAACGCGGCTTTGCGACTCCCCAAATAGGAAGGCGTCCTTACGGATTTCGCTGTCAGTAACAATGTCAAAACCCAGTGAATTGGGCAAACCCATTTCGCATAGGGTCACAAACAAACCTCCATCACTTACATCATGCGCTGATGAAATGAAACTGTTTTTGATAAGCGCTTTTATGCATTGCTGCATGTTGTATTCATCCTCTAGGTTGAAATGTGGTGCGGGTGAAAGTTTCACTCCATGGAAACTAGCGAGGTACTCAGACGAGTTAATGTCCTCGCGCGGTTCACCTATCAGATAGATAAGATCGCCTTTGTATTTGAAGTCGAGCGTAGTGTGCAGGCTCTTGTCTTTCATCACACCCAGCATACCTATGGTTGGCGTTGGGAAAACAGGTTTTGCACTTCCGTCTTCATTGGCAGTTTGGTTGTAGAAACTCACGTTGCCACCGGTTACCGGAGTTTCAAACTTCTTGCATGCAGCGCTCATGCCTTTTATAGCGCCTACGAATTGCCAATACACTTCAGGGTTGTAGGGGTTACCAAAGTTGAGGCAATTGGTAATGGCACTGGGCTCGCCACCGCTGACTACAATGTTGCGTGCGGCTTCAGCCACAGCAATCATGGTTCCTATTTCCGGATCGTTGTTCACGTAGCGTGCATTGCAATCCACCGTTAGAACTACTGCCTTATTGGTGTTTTTTATATTGACCACTGCCGCATCGCTGGGCTTGTTGGTGGTCATGTTCACGGTGCCCACCATGCTGTCATACTGGTCGTAAATCCAACGCTTGCTGGCTATGTTGTGGTTGGCTATCAGCATGCGCGCAGCCACCACGTAGTCCTTCGGCTCACTTATTTTTTTGATGTCGAACTTCTTCGACTCTTTGTAGTAAGCAGGCTCTTTGTACTCACGTTCATAGATGGGAGCACCACCACCCAGCACAAGGCTCTTTGCAGGAATTTCACCCACCAGCTCTTTGCCCATGAAGTAACGCAATGTGTTGCCTTCCGTCACCACACCGATGTTCACCGCATTCAGATCCCACTTTTCGAAAATCTTCTGCACCACTTTTTCCCTTCCTTTTTTTACCACTATCAGCATGCGCTCCTGCGATTCAGAAAGAAGAATTTCGTAAGGCACCATTCCTTCTTGTCGCGTAGGCACCTTGTCTAAGTAGATGTCCATGCCTACACCACCGCCAGCGCTCATCTCGCTGGTGCTGCAAGTGATGCCCGCAGCACCCATGTCTTGCATACCCGCAATGGCATCCGTGTCGGCCAATTCCATGGTGGCTTCCAACAATAATTTTTCCTGAAAAGGATCGCCTACTTGAACACTTGGCAAGTCCTTCGCGCTTTCTTCGGTAATGTCTTTTGAGGCGAATGACGCGCCTTTGATGCCATCCTTGCCTGTGCTGGAACCGACAATATAAACGGGGTTTCCAACGCCTTTTGCTTTGGACGAAATTATTTTTTTATTGTCAATCAAGCCTACCGACATAGCATTCACTAGTGGATTCACTTGGTAGCTATCATCAAAGAAAACTTCGCCACCTACTATAGGAATACCGAATGCATTGCCGTAATCGCCAATGCCCTTCACTACGCCATTCAGCAGCCATTTTGTTTTCGGATTGTCCAGTTTGCCAAACCGCAATGAGTTCAATTGTGCAATGGGCCTTGCG
This sequence comes from Flavobacteriales bacterium, assembly GCA_031414655.1. Classification (GTDB taxonomy): domain Bacteria; phylum Bacteroidota; class Bacteroidia; order Flavobacteriales_D; family Sanyastnellaceae; genus JANNVZ01. The sequence goes on along the minus strand of JANNVZ010000002.1, from coordinate 14,426 downwards.
CCCATTGTGAAGATGTCGCGGTTGATGCCACCTACTCCAGTCGCTGCGCCCTGGTAGGGTTCTAGCGCACTGGGGTGGTTATGGCTTTCTATCTTGAAAGCCACACCCATACCATCGCCAATGTCTACAATGCCTGCATTTTCTTCACCGGCTTTTACCAGCATATGCGGCCCATCTTTGGGCAAGGTTTTCAACCATTTGATGCTGTTTTTGTACGAGCAGTGTTCGCTCCACATTACTGAGTAAACACACATCTCCGTGAAGTTGGGCGTGCGGCCGAGTACCTCACAGATTTTGTCAAATTCATCAGTGCGAAGGCCCATTTCCTGGGCTTGCTCAAGGGTGGCGGGGGTTTGATAGCTCATATCATCATTCTTTTAAAGGAAGGCGCGAAAGTAGGCCGCGCTTTTGGAAGAGAAACATTTTCAAGGCATTGAAAAATGAACATTTCACGCATTCATTCGCAGCAACTTTTTTTGGAATAATCATGCAAACATTCTTAGAAGGCATCCTGCATATTGCCGATTTGGAAGGCTATGACCACATGCTTTTTATTCTTGCAATGTGTGCGCCTTTTGCACTTTCCGAATGGAGGAAAATTGTATTGCTTGCCACGGCCTTCACCATTGGCCACAGTATTACGCTTGCTCTTGCCGCGCTTGATGCTATTCGTTTTTCAACCGATTTGATTGAGTTGCTGATTCCCATTACCATCATGCTGACTGCAGCGTGGAATGTTATCTCACAGCAGCTTTTCGGAGCAGGGAGAAACTGGATTCGTTACACCATGGCAGCATTCTTCGGACTCATTCACGGTATGGGCTTTTCCTCTTACTTCCGAATGATGTTCAATGAAACCTCTGATATCGTGAAGAATTTATTCCTCTTTAACTTAGGAGTGGAACTAGGGCAAATCATCATTATTGGCGTCATTCTTTTACTCGTGTTTATGCTGAACAAAGCGTTTCATCTTCAAAAGAAACACATCAGCATAGCTTTATCTGCTATTACATTCTGCATAGCAGCTTGGCTGGTTTGGGGTAAAATTTCAGTCGAATAAAAAAGTGGACGGGAGTAGCTTTTGACATCCCCGTGTTTTTCCAATGTTCGCAACGCCTCTACCTTCGTCCACCATTTTTTCAAGAAGAAAATTGAAACGACTCTTCATACTTCCTATACGCATTTATCAAGCTACGCTTTCACCGCTGCTAGGCCCTAAGTGCAGACACGAGCCTAGTTGCTCGCAGTATGCAGTAGAAGCCATACAAGAGTGGGGTGTGCTGAAAGGCATATGGCTTGGCTTAAAACGCATAGCCAAGTGTCACCCGTGGGGAACGTTTGGGTATGATCCGGTGCCGAAGAAGAATGAAACAAATTGAAAATTGCCACATAGTGGTCACTTCGTGAAGAATTTGAAAATGAAAACAACGCTCTATGTCACTTATGCTGTTTCTCTCCTGTTGCTGTCTGCTTGCGCTGCCGGTGAAACAGAAACACTGAAACAAGCACGTACGATACAGAATGAAATACTAAGTAGCATTGCGCAACTGGACAGTTCGTTCACATCTTACACCAATCAGCTGAATGGCGAAATAAGTGCTTTGATTGCCGACACCATGCTGCAAGAAGACACGCTCCTTCTGAAAACCTACAACATATCTAAAACCAACCTAGACAACGCATACTTGGCGCATGCTGAAATAGACAATTGGAAAAGCACCATGAAACTGCTTCCTTCTATGGAGGAGATTGCCAAGGGTGCTGCCAATCCTTTTGGTGAAGGTAAAACGGATGAAGAAGCGTTGAGTGGTATGAAAAAACAAAATGAAGACCTTGCTGCTTTGACTAAAAAACTTTCTGAATTAATACATCAATAATTTTATCTGTCAATAATTATGAATAGAACATTATTTATACTTACGCTTCTAGCGCTAAGCAGTTGTAATTATTTTTTTAGAGAAGGCTACACAAAAGAACGTAGTGACATTTATGGTATGCAACCAGGCCAATTCCTTCAACCGCATCAAATAGCATTGGATGATAAAACAGGCAAACTGGACTTGGAAACAGTCAAGCATTTTGGGGACTCTATTGATTGGATACAAACCAAATTAAGAGGCAGAGAAAAATTCGAAATTAAGACAACCGAAAAAATGCAAATATTAGATATAAGTGCTTACGGTTTAGACGCTACTGAAGCAATGCAGTTATTAGAACACTTTAAAAAAGACCTTAAGGCCAAACCTCAATATATCCATTCTGAAACCAAAGACTCATTGGGTCAGTTCCTTGAACAATGGACCTCATATAACTGGCATAATGTAGAGGTGGGAGATTATTATGATGTCACCTGCCATCAAAAGGCTGGCGAAGAGGAAAAATGGCACATTTCAATTATTAATTTAAGGGTGAAGGAAGGAAAATTTAAAGAGAGCAAAAAATAATTTATTAAGAATCACGCTAAATGATAGAACGCCCAAGAAGAAACCGCAAATCAGAAATCATACGCAGCATGGTGCGCGAAACGCGCTTGCCGTTGACTTCACTTATCTATCCGTTGTTTGTGGTGGATGGAAGCGGTAAAAAAATTCCTATTGCTTCCATGCCTGGCATACACCGCTGGAGTGAGGATGTGCTGATGCAAGAAATAGAAGAGTGCATGAATCTTGGCATCCGCTCGTTTGTGCTTTTTCCAGCGGTGGAGGATGCCCTGAAGGACAAAGAAGCGACCTACAGCTATGCTCAAAATAATTTCTATCTGCGCATAATCCGCAACATCAAAGCGCGCTTTCCTGAAGCTTGCCTGATGAGCGATGTGGCCATGGACCCCTACAGCAGCGATGGACACGATGGTTATGTAGAAGAGGGTAAAATCATCAATGACATCACACTTCCCATACTGGGTCGTATGGCTGTGGCGCAAGCGGATGCAGGTATTGATATCATCGGCCCTAGCGACATGATGGACGGGCGCGTTGGATTTATTCGGCAAGCATTGGACGAAGAGGGCTTTAGCGAAACCAGCATCATGAGCTATACTGCGAAATATGCCAGTGCTTTCTATGGTCCTTTCAGAGATGCGTTAGATAGTGCGCCCAAGTTTGGCGATAAGAAAACCTACCAAATGGATCCCTCCAACAAGCGCGAAGCTTTGCGCGAGGCAGCCTTGGACACCGCAGAGGGCGCAGACTTTCTGATGGTGAAGCCGGCATTGTGCTACTTAGATGTGATTCATTTATTGAAAGAGAATTTTGATTTACCTATAGCCGCCTACAACGTAAGTGGAGAATACGCCATGCTGAAAGCCGCTGCAATGCAAGGCTGGCTTAACTACGAAAAGGCAATGCCTGAGATGTTGCTGAGTATTCACCGCGCTGGAGCGGATGTCATACTTACTTATTTCGCCAAGGAGTATGCGGAGATGATGAGAGGTTAATTGATTTCGAATTGCCCTGTTTGGCAACAACCTAAAGAGACACTGAAACAAATGGCTACTATGCGGCCAATAGATTCACTTTACTAACTTTCCCCAATATTGTACCCATGAAAAAAATCTTTCTACTACTTCCGTTCCTAGCCCTCTACTTGACTTCTGCAGCACAGTTTAAAGAAGGCAAAATGATAGCGAGTATGACACCACTAAATCTGACGGCAGAGCAGCAAACCGAGTTTGCTATGCTGAGCATGAACTTCACCATGTACTTTGATGGAAAGAAAAGCCGTGTGGATATGACCTTGCCAGAAATAGGTGATGTGATAGCCATTATGGACAGCACAAAGAATGAAGCATTAATCTGCATGGATATGATGGGACAAAAGATTGCCCTTGTGCAACCCATGGAAGCAGCTGGTCCATATGGCAGCACCGAAATGGATTTTACTGATGGCACGTTCAAGCTGCTGAATGAATCAAAAACAATAGCAGGGCATCCCTGCAAGAAGGCGATATGGAGTAGCAACGATAAAAGTGATACCACCCAGTTTGACATTTGGTATGCTACTGATACTAAAAACAACATTAAGAACTATGGCACATTGCCAGGTATGCCCATGGAGTATGAATTCAATGCCAATGGTTTTAGTATGCGCTACACTATTACCTATTTGAAAGAAGAAGAAATAGACGATAGCCTTTTCGAAATTCCCGAAGGCTACAAGCGCACTACAGCAGCTGAATTGGGCATGCCCCAGCCAGGCAAAAATTAGCTTCAATAGTTGAGTATTTGCTCTACTAACCTTAGCGTTCAAAAATCACGCTGCGGCTGCAACAAGCCGGTGGCCCTTATTCCCACCATCACCATGTGGTCAAGCGATGTTTTGAATTCGTTTTTCTCAAAGCGCATGATGTGACTTCCGAAAATTTCGTAGGCATCGTTTTTTAAGAATCTTCGCGCAGCAGTGAATTCGTGGTAGTGGAAGGTGCTCTTTAAACCTTGGGTTATTTCGTTGCCATATTGCCTGAATGGCCCAGCATATGATCTGAAAATATCACCCCCCAAATTGTCATTTGAACCATCACCATCTATGTCGCGGTCTCTGCCATAAGCAGCCCACGAAAATTGTTCGCTGAAGCTCCATTGATTACTTTCATATCGTAAAAAAAGCAGCCACTCTATAAAGTTGGCCCCCATGGGATGAGCCAGTGGCTGGTTCACGTGTGAGTAGGATTGGATAGGGCTGCCGTGTGTGTAAGTAAATGGTCGTACCACATTTAGTTCCGTTTGCAAATTGAAATTGGGAGTGAAGAGGTCAAACGTTTTTAGTCCGAATTGTCCACCCACTTTATTGGCCCACCAGTCGCTGCCAGCCCGCCATTTGTCCAAGTAAAATTCATCTAGCATTAGTTGCAGATAAAATTGTAAACGAGGTGTTGCCTTGTAGCGAACGCTGGTGCCTAGTAGAACGTTGTCGGGCGAGCCTTGCGAATATTCCACCGGGCGGTAGAAAATAATCGGGTTCGCATAGTTGATATCCAGCGTGCGGTGGTTATTGCTGTCACGGTCTTGCCACACCACCATTTCATAAATACTCCAGTTGAACTCCTTACTGATGTTCCAGCTGAGTGCATGTAAGGCAACATATTTTTTGCGTGCATTCTTCAGCAATTGTCCTGCGCTGATATCGCGCATTTGTGCCCACAGGTTAGTGTATTTGATTCGCCAGAATTTTGTAGTGATGCGCGCATAGGGATATGAATTAGCAGCATCGCTCAGTATGAGCGAACGGTATCCATCACCCCAAAAGTGTTTGCCCTTGCCCAATTCAAAATGAAACCAGCGTTTTGCTTTATAGGATACATTGCCGTAGGTATAGTGCGAGTGATATAGGTTGTTGCCATCATTCACAGCATAGCCGACACCCGGCTGAATTCGCATGGTGTCAGCAAGAGTTTGCAAATACTCAGCAGGCATTGAACCGTTCAGTGTGTAGCCAAGTGATGCACTCCATGTATTTTCTTTATGCCATCGCGCTTCGCCCCCAGCCATGAGATAGCCTACAGCGCGCGAATTTTTTTGAAACTGGTAGCCACCCGCCAATGAACCAAAAGCATTCAGGTTGATTTCACTGGTGTATTTGTCCACAGCATAGCTGGAGTCTTTCAATGTGTAATAACTCTCCTCCATTCCATAAGCAGCAGGTTGAATGTTACCATGTTCCTGCACATTGCGCTGGTTCAGTTTTTTTTCAAAGGAAGAGACTGGCACGCGCGAGAAGCCGATGGCGGGCTGCTGCGCACTTGCCTTCATCCCACACATGAAGATGAAAAAAGTGAACAGAAAAAAAGTATGACGGGAGGCTTGGTGCATGAAGCGGTCAAAGATGAGTGATGCGCGCGGTCAATCAAATAAAACCCCGAACCATTCTTATGATTCGGGGTGTTTTGTGAATCAGCCAATTTGAAAGCGGCTATTTTCTTTTAGATATAGAATGGTTGTTCATTCTACCCACTACACATCTCGCAGCTATCCGGATTGTCAAGTGAGCACGATATAGCCGCTTGCTCCTGTGCAATCTGTTCCGCAGTTTTTGAATGAGCGGCAGCAGTAGCGCCCTGCATATCAAACTGTGGTGTTGCCAATTCAAGTTCAGTTGCTGCAACACTCACCGCCTGAGCTTCTAACTGGGCATTGGCGTTTGCTGCAGATAAAGCATCTGCTGTAGCAGCATTCTCAGTGGCTTCTACATTGTATTTCTTCTCCACCGTAAACTTAATAGCATCCGTTGCGGCTTTTGTGCGCAGGTAATACATACCTGTTTTCAGTCCGCGTTCCCACGAGTAGAAGTGCATACTGGTGAGTTTACCAAAGTTCGGATTTTCCATAAACACATTCAGGCTCTGGCTTTGGCAGATAAACGCTCCGCGATCAGCAGCCATTTCTATGATGGCTTTCTGGGAAAGTTCCCATGCTGTTTTGTAAAGTGCTTTCAGGTTGTCAGGTATCTCCGCAATGTTTTGCACTGAGCCATTTGCTGCCATCAGTTTGTTTTTCAAATCTTCGTTCCAGATACCTAGGCTTACAAGGTCCTTCAGCAAGTGTTTGTTCACAATAATGTATTCTCCGGCCAGCACTCTGCGTGTGTAGATGTTGCTGGTGTAGGGTTCAAAGCATTCGTTGTTGCCCAGTATTTGAGCAGTGCTTGCAGTTGGCATAGGAGCCAGCAGCAATGAGTTGCGCAAACCGTGCTGCTTTATTTCTTCCTTCAGAATGTCCCACTCCCAGCGGCTGGTGGGTGTTACATTCCACATATCGTATTGCAGAATGCCTTTGCTGGACGGTGAACCTGGGAAGGTTTCGTAAGGACCGTCTTGCTTCGCTAGGTCTTTGGAGGCGGTGCAAGCTGCATAATAAATGGTTTCAAAAACTTCCTTGTTCAACTGCTTTGCCTCAGCGCTGTCAAATGGGAAACGCATCAATATGAAAGCATCTGCAAGGCCCTGCACACCAATACCAATTGGGCGGTGGCGCATATTGCTCTTCTTCGTCTCAGGAACAGGATAGTAGTTACCGTCTATGATTTTATTCAGGTTCAGTGTAAGCTGATAGGTAACTTCGAAAAGGCGGTTGTGATCAAACTTGCCATCTTTCACAAACTTGGGCAACGCTACAGAACCCAGATTGCATACAGCTATCTCATCATGGGCGGTGTACTCAATTATCTCGGTGCAAAGGTTTGAACTTTTGATGGTTCCAAGGTTTTGCTGATTGCTCTTGCCGTTAGCAGCATCCTTATAAAGCATATAAGGAGTGCCTGTTTCTATTTGTGATTCAAGAATTTTGAACCAAACGTCTTGTGCCTGTATAGTCTGGCGGCCTTTTCCTTCTGATTCGTATTTGGTGTAAAGCGCTTCAAACTCTGCACCCCACACATCGCTCAGGCCAGGGCATTCATTGGGGCACATCAGTGTCCATGTTCCGTTTTCTTTCACACGTTGCATGAACAAATCCGGAATCCACAGGGCATAGAACAAATCGCGCGCACGTGATTCTTCCTTGCCGTGATTCTTTTTCAGATCCAAAAAGTCAAACACATCAGCATGCCATGGCTCAAGGTAAATAGCAAAAGAACCTTTGCGTTTTCCTCCTCCCTGATCTACATAGCGTGCGGTGTCGTTAAATACTTTCAGCATCGGCACAATGCCATTGCTGGTTCCGTTAGTGCCTTTTATATAAGAGCCTTTCGCACGGACGTTGTGAATGCTCAGGCCGATACCACCTGCGCTTTGTGAGATGAGTGCGGTTTGTTTCAGGGTATTGTAAATGCCATCAATGCTGTCGCCCTGCATTTGCAGCAGGAAGCAAGAGCTCATCTGCGGCTTGGGAGTGCCAGCATTAAATAGAGTAGGAGTTGCATGAGTAAACCAGCCCTCGCTCAGCATGTTATACGTTTTGATAGCTTCATCCATGTCGGACTTGTGGATGCCCACTGCAACGCGCATAAACAATTGTTGCGGACGCTCAGCTACCTCACCGTGAAGCTTAAGCAAATAGGAGCGCTCCAATGTTTTGAAACCGAAGTAATCAAAGTTGAAATCGCGATCATAGATGATGGTACTATCCAGAAGAGGGGCATTTTCTACCACTATTTTATACACGTCATCTGCAAGCAAACCTGCATTAGCTCCGGTTTTTGGATCCAGATAGTAGTACAGGTCAGTCATCACTTGACTGAAGCTCTTCTTGGTATTCTTGTGCAGATTGCTAACGGCTATGCGGCTTGCAAGCAATGCGTAGTCAGGATGTGTTGCAGCATTAGTGGCAGCAATTTCAGCAGCTAGGTTATCTAACTCTATAGTAGTTACACCATCATAAACACCTTCTATCACCTTCATGGCAATTTTCAGTGGGTCTACAATTGGGTTCAGGCCGTAGCAGAGTTTACTTACACGGGCAGTTATTTTATCAAACTTGACGGTTTCCTTGCGTCCATCTCTTTTTATTACAAACATGTGGTTGAGTATTGAATGTTGTTGTGAGGGGTTGTGGGAAAAAATTTCGCTGCTGTGTTGTCTCCCGTCAACATAGCTGGTCTTAGTTAAAGTGCTCACCGTGCATTTATTTTATTGGTTGAATAAAAAAACGCGTGGTGATAAGGTTTCAACATCACCTCATCATGAATTCATGATGAAGTAAAGTTTGTCTTTGCAATAAAAGTGTTTAGGTAATGGTTCTTCAAAATATCAGAGGCTGATGTTGTGAAGAATGTCGGGGCAGTTATGCACACTCAAAAAATCATTTGCCACTTCTTCTTCTCCTTTGGAGAAGATGTCCGCTGGACAGATGAGGCGAGGCGGTCTAAAAATCTTCTTCCAAAGAAAACGTTTGTTTGTCTTTGTCAGCCATCACTCCTGCTTTCTGGTATTCACCTACTCTTTTTTCAAAGAAGTTGGTTTTTCCTTGGAGTGAAATCATTTCCATAAAGTCGAACGGATTCGATTTGTTGTACACCTTGTCGTTACCAAGTTCAGCTAGCAGGCGGTCAGCAACAAACTCAATGTATTGAGCCATCATATCGCTGTTCATTCCTATCAGCTTCACAGGCAACGCATCTATGATGAATTCCTTTTCTATCTCAACAGCGTTTACAATGATTTCGCGAATACGATCTTTGGGCAGTTTGTTTACGATGTGGTTGTTGTATAGCAAGCACGCGAAGTCGCAGTGCAAGCCTTCATCGCGGCTTATCAGCTCATTGCTGAAACTTAGGCCGGGCATCAATCCACGTTTCTTCAACCAGAAAATGGAGCAGAATGAACCACTGAAGAAAATACCTTCAACCGCTGCAAATGCTACAAGGCGTTCAGCAAAACTTGGGCTGGATATCCAACGCAAGGCCCAGTCGGCTTTCTTTTTTATACAGTCCAGATTGTCTATGGCTTTGAAGAGGTAGTTCTTCTCAGCTGTATCCTTTATATAAGAGTCTATGAGCAGCGAATAAGTTTCGCTGTGTATGTTCTCCATCATTATCTGGAAACCATAGAAAAACTTGGCTTCGGTGTATTGCACCTCACGAACGAAGTTCTCGGCAAGATTCTCATTTACAATGCCGTCACTGGCTGCGAAGAATGCCAACACATGCTTTATGAAGTGGCGCTCATCGTCATTCAGCTTGTTGTTCCAGTCTACTTGGTCTGCTTCTAAGTCTATCTCTTCTGCCGTCCAGAAGTTGGCTTGGCTCTTCTTATAGTAATGCCATATGTCGTGATGGGCAATGGGGAAAAGGACGAAGCGGTCCGGGTTTTCCTTTAGTAAAGGTTCTTCTGTGGTCATGTTGTTGGGCAATACTTTATCTAAGGTTTCTTGCTCTGGGGATGTAAAAAGATTATCCATTTAAGCTATTTCGTTTGGTTTGTTGTCGGTCATGGGGCAAAAAAAGCTTCCTTGGTGGGGAAGCATTTTCATTGTCATCAGAAACTCAGCACTTTATCTATTCACCATTGCTTCCGATTGACGTTGCCAAATGTGAATGGAATTTCGGTTGTTCTTCATGGGAAAGAATTGACAATCGCAATGAGTTTTTCACATGACATTGTTCTACCGACCGCGAGGCGAATGTGGGCTTGATATTTTGGCCCTGCCGTACCTCATTAAAGGTAATAGAATGGCCATTTTGGCTGATTTGGGTGGCAAGGTTTGCCATGGCAGCAACTCTGAACAAATCAATGTTCAAGCACACTTTCAAGTCTTGATCAGGGTTGTCGAAAGTTTGTTATCAAATCAGCTAAAAGGAATTTTGATTGATTGGTCGAAATTGTTTTTCGCGCGCGCCTACTTTATTTATGCGATAGGTCAAATTGTAAAAGCACTTGCGATTAAATATCAAAACAACAAAGGCTGCTCAATAGAGCAGCCTTTGTTGTTTTCATTGAAAAAAAAATCAATTTTACTTCTTCATCCAATTCAATGTCTTCACCTCATTGTTCCATAACAATTGAATGGTATACGTTCCTGATGCGAAATCAGCCACATCTAAAGTCATCAACGAAGACGGATTGTTGAAGTTGAGTGTTTGCACGCATTGACCCAAAGCACTGTAGATAGCAACATTCAGTTTTCCATTCATACTGGCGCCCGAATCATTGCCTAACTTCAGTTGTAAATCATCACCATTTGAAGGATTTGGAAACAATTCCACATCGAATGAATTCACAATCAAGCTAGCGCTAACGTTCACTGGTCCCTGACTCACAATGATATTGTCCACAGCTAATTCATTGCCTCCATTGCCCGGCCCCGAGGGTAAGTCGGGGTTGTAGGGTTGTGTGTTATTTCTAAATGCTATGTAAACTGTTTCGTTGGCATAATCATTCAGCGAAATGCTGCGTGTGGTTTGAGTGATTTCTTCACCAGTTGCTCCTGTGTCAAATACCGGTGAGAGCAAAATGTAATCATCAATACTACCTCCACCATCTGAAACGAAAACTTGGTATTGGTCTCTGAAATTGCCACTGCTTGTTATAGCCATTGCATCCCATGTTAAGTAGGGATCCATTCCAAGAACTATTGGCGGCAATATCATCCAGTCATCGCTTGGACCTTCATCATTCTCATACCAACTAACGCTGAAGGCGCAATTGCCACCTGCGAAGCCTTGCGATGTAATGTTCTTCACTGTCCAAGCGCTGTCTTCCAAATTATCCAGATCCGGATCATCAGGAATGAGTCCATCCAAATTTACAAGAGTGAAGTTGCTTGGCATGCTGCCTTCGCTGAAATCTTCGCTGAATATGATTTGAGCATTCAGCGCTTGAATAACAAAAAGAAAAATGATGTTGAAGTAAATTTTTTTCATGTGACGAGAATTATTTGATATTGCAAAAATGAGCAATTCCTAGGGATGGTATTCTATAGTGTCTTCTCATTTGTAGTGTTAGACAAAAGCGCGATATCTCGGTGAGCGATAAGAACATTTTACAAATGATTTGCGAATCGTCTGTAAAGAAACGAATGGGGTGCGTCTGCGTCACTCTACTCTTCTCCATCAATAACGCCAGCTTTCACTTTGAATCTTTGCTTTTGTAAAGTCAATGCATCTGGGCTATTTCCAAGTAGAGTGAAAAAAATGTGCGCCTGAAAGTGATGTATTCCTATCATTGCTTTATGAAACGCAAATGCGGAACATACTTCACCGGTAAGCTTCCTTTTAAGCCTATTCACAGGTTTGGCCTTCAGCCAGTTTTCGACTGCTAGAAGAGTAATGTCCTTCTGATGTCTTTAAAGAAGCATAAGCACTTTACTGCTTCGGTCTGCTATTTTTCAGTCTACATTCTTCAAATTTGTTCCTTGATGCTTATACCATCAAAACAGCTTATTCAAACAACATGAAAAGAACATTACTTCTCTTCTGCTTCGCATGGTGCTCACAAATTTTTGCACAGTCTAAACTAAGCGGCACGGTGCGCGATGCTGCTAATGGTGAAACACTTTCAGGTGTGCCCGTTTTGGTCAAGAATTTTCGAAGTGGAGTTATTACGGACAATGATGGCAAGTTCAGCATCACTCTACCCCCAGAAAACATCGCCAGCGATTCGCTCATATTCGAAATGATTGGCTACCAAAGATTGGTGATAGCAATAGGAGGTAGAAGCACCATAGAAGTATCTCTGAGTGAAGCTATCAGCGAAACCACTGAAGTGTTAGTAACAGCTATTGGCGTTAGAAAGGAAAAGAAAAAAATTGGCTATGCAGCTACGGACGTAGGCAGTGCAGAGCTTAGTAAGAGCGGTGAAAGCAACATAGTAAATGCCTTGAATGGTAAAGTGGCAGGGGTACAAGTCACCTCCACGTCCGGCTCTCCTGGCTCTAGCAGCAGTATCATCATTCGTGGCTATAGCAGTATTGATGGTAGTAACCAACCACTCTTTGTTATAGATGGTTTGCCTATAGACAATAGTTACCGAGGCAGCAACCTTACTGACCAGGGTAACCGAGCGCTCGATCTCAATCCGGATGATATCGAAAACATTACGGTGCTAAAAGGTGGGGCAGCAACTGCGCTTTATGGCTATCGTGCGGGTAATGGAGTAATTATGATAACCACCAAAAAGGGAAAGGCAGGTCGCAGCGCAATAACTTTTTCAACCAGCACACAATGGGACAAAGTGAATAAGCTGCCACAGAAGCAATCGCTCTGGACACAAGGCATAGGAGGCGAACTAAATGGCGCCTCCAACCTCAGCTGGGGAGAAAAAATAGTGGGAGAGAACTACACAGATCAGGCGGAAGACTTTTTTGATACTGGCATCACACTTAACAACAACATCGCTTTTGAAGGCGGCAGTGATGCCGGCAACTACCACCTCTCCTTTGGCAACACAAGGCAAAATGGAATTGTACCCAATACCGATTTTAACCGCAGCACTTTTAAGTTGAATGCCTCGCAAACCCTGTGGGGAAAATTAAAACTCACAGGACTCGCCAACTACACCACCTCCAAAGCCAACAGAGGACAACGGGGTAGCAACCTAAGTGGTGTAATGCTCGGACTGATGCGTGCACCAAGCAGCTACGACCTAAGCAACGGATTTGAAAATGCCGAAGATGAAGAGGCAGCATATATCAATGCTGATGGCACCCAGCGAACGTTTTTTCCCAATTACGACAATCCATATTGGAGTGTAAACAAAAATGGAAACTACAATGAAGTAGACCGGTTGATAGGAGCTCTAGAAAGTAACCTAACAATAAATGAGCACTGGAGCATACTTGACCGTGTTGGAGTCGATTGGTACAGTGATCGCATTCGCGAATACTGGGATAAGCAGAGCAATGAGTACAAAGACTTGGGCGGAAGAATTTTTGTAAATGATGTAGCGTTTCGTTCTATCAACAATGATTTTGTAGTCAATTATCAGCACAATATATCTGAGGATTTAGAAGTAAGCGCCTTGATAGGTCACAACTATTATGATGTTCAGCAAACCTCTTATGGTATAGACGGTGTTGGATTTGTTATAGACAACTTTTATGATGTAAGCAATGTGAGCACTGCGGATTTGGTAGTGGATGATGCCTATGAACACGAGCGCACGTCAAGTGTCTATGCGAATTTGAATTTTGGATACAAGCGTATGTTGTATTTGGATATTACAGCGCGCAACGACTGGTTCAGCACCTTGCCGGAGCAAAACAATTCTATTCTCTATCCATCCGTTAGCAGCAGTTTTGTTTTTACTGAAGCCTTTAAAGTTTGGAAACATCTTGACTTTGGAAAACTTAGAATGTCATACGCTGAAACCGGCAATGGAGCTCCAGGACCTTATCTTACTTCTTTTTATTATCAGCAAGCGGGCGCTCCTCAAGGCCCACTTGGTTTCAATCCGAGCAGTTTTGTTTTCAATCCGGATTTGAAACCGGAACGATTAAAATCCTTTGAGGTAGGAACCGATTTGCGTTTTCTGAAAAACAAGTTGCAGGTGGACATCACCTACTACAACAACAACACAATAGATCAAATACTATTCATACCAGTGCCAGCCAGCAGTGGTTATTTAGAAACGGTATTTAATGCAGGCAACATTCGCAACCAAGGTTGGGAAGTCATGCTGACAGCTAACATCGTTGAAAAAAATTCGAAATCAAATTGGGGTTGGAGCAACACCATCAACTTCACGCGTAACAGAAACGTAGTAGAATCATTGGCAGAAGGCACCGACCTCATAGCACTTCCCTCTTACGGTTTAGCAAGTACACAAAGTGTGGTGGCTGTTGGGCAACCCTTTGGTGTGTTGTATGGTGGTGTTTGGCAGCGCGATGCTTCTGGAAATATTCTTGTGGATGACAATGTGAGGGGGGCAAAACCATCTACTACCAATCAAAGCACTCCAAAAAAGCGCGAAATCCACGCTGAATGGCAGTTGTAGCGATTCAAGAAAATTTTTAGGACAGAACGAACCCTTCAATAGCGCTTCTCACTGCTTCCATAGT
>JANNVZ010000001.1:0-413724 GCA_031414655.1 Flavobacteriales bacterium | reverse complement strand
GTCGGGTAATACGTCATACTTCTTTTCCGTAAAACGCCATTTTCGTCCAAAGTCGTCCATTGGAATTACGTGTTGAAATATGTTGTCAAAGTCTATGCTCATTTGTCGTTGTGTCGTCTTTTACGCTTACCTATAACGTTTTGCAGCTACAAGAAGTTGGCGATTTCGGAGACGAAAACTGTCTGCCCCCACTGAACATGAGCCGAAGCACAAAACTTCATTTAGCCACTGAAACGCCAATTTCTTGTAGGTGCTGTTAGGTGCTGGTGTTCTTGTCAAACTTAGGCTACCATAAAAATTTCTTTTCATTTAGTTCGTTTAATTGTCTTTAATGTCGGTGTCAATAGCTGTTTTTTGTGATGTCTTTCGGAATAATTCTATAAAATAACCTATTTGAAAAAAGTCCCGACCAGTTTCATCATTTATTTTGTAGTCGAACTGATGTAAATAACCAATTTGTATGGTTGTCGCTTTTGATGGTTTGTAGTTAAGTGCAAGTAACATTCTGTTTCGTTCAAAATAAGGTTCTTTGTCCGTAAAAAACATTTCATTACTTGCACTAACTTGAAAGGGTTTGTATTCATTTCGTTCTTTACCAAAAGGATAAGAAACACCAAGTCTGTAACGAAAACGGTTGCGGTAGCCATTACTTGTAAATCTAAATTCTGCACGATAACGTTGTTCTATTTTTAGTTTACCGATTGATTGAAAAAGAATAACCTGAGGCCAAATTCTAAATTCATCATTATTTTTTGGCAAAACAAAATCTCCGCCTTCTTTGTAAGTTTGGTAACTGCCCGCACCTAAAGTCAGCTTTACATTTTTATGAACTTTGTAGTTAATACCGCCCTTGTATTCGTAATAGTGAAAGTTGCTGTAAAATTTTAATGAACGCAATTGTCCTTCACCAAAAAAACTTAATTTATCGTCAAGATTATATTTTACATTCAGAATATTCCAACTGCCAAGGTCAAAAGTCTGTGCAGATATAGTATTTATTGAATAATACAGCATAATTGTTGTTAGGAAAAATATCCTCATTTAATATCTTCTTTATGTTTTTGTTTTTTTTCTGCAACTGAAAACGATTTATCAAAAAAATGAGAATTGGGTACTGTAATTATTTCGTTATCGTTTGTTTTAAGATGAACAAAAAAGTAGTTCATTTCTGTTACTTCACCTTCATAATGGTAGTCTTTGTGTAATACTTTTACATAATCTCCCAATTTGACTGGATGATTAAAAAATATCAAAATACTCGAAGTGATATTCGCAAGTAATGACCATTGAGCAAAAAAAGCAATACCCAAAGCTGTCAAAATTGTACTTGCAAATAGTGCAATTTCATTTTGTTTGAAACCCCAAACTCCTGTCAGAAGGATTATTCCAGTCATCGTAGTAAATAGCTGCACAGCTCTTATTGCCATTTTTCTCCTACTCCTTTCCAACCGAGTTCTTTTGAGAAAATTATTGATTACTGTTTTAAATATAAAATACAAAATGATATAGCCACCTAATATTATTAGGGTTTCAATAATTTGAATGTTAAAGGCGTTCATTGACTATTTATTGATTAGTTTTTTTTCTTTGTCTTTGCCAATTATGTTGTCGGTTGTGTCGTCCGCTACGCTTGCACCTAACTTGTATATACCCGCTACTTTATAGCGCCTATCCACCCGATTTTGGGTGGATAGGCGCTATTCGGTAGCGTATTTCGCCAAACAAACATACCCACCCCCGCCCAATCTCCAAAAAAGAAAAGCGACAGCTTTGATAGATACTCCCCGGCAGACCCTGTCATTCCACATGAAGCTTTATGCGAGTGTGGAATCTGTCTAGGCTAAGCCTAGACGGGTTTATTGTTTATCCACCTTCCTCGCGGTAGGCAGGGATTCCACCTCCGACCTTGCTGTAGTTATCACCCAACTGTTCACATCCAAGTTCATTGGGCTGTTGCTCATTCTTGGGGTGCTTGTTCCAATAGTTAAACAATAAAGCTACATCGCTGTTAGGGAGTAAGAGCAGCTCTGTGTACAAAATCTTCACTAGCATCAACACAAACCGATAGCAATACCCCCATTTTTGGCACTCAAACCAACGCAATGAAAAAAACCATACTCTTCTGCATGGCCCTTGTGGTCTGCATCACACTGCAAGCACAACAAGCCGCCACTGTCTTTGGCCAAGCCCTGGTTCAGTTAGAAAAAACAGCTACGCCACAACAGGTGCAGGCACAGGTGCAGCAGCAAGCGGGCATTCTTCCGGCTTTCAAAATGGAGCGTTGCATCAGCGCTTACATGCACATCTGGCTTTTTTCTTTTGATGAAAATGAAATAGCTAAAACAGAAATGCTGCGCTTGTTGAACACGCTGGAGGGCGTTCAGGTGGCACAGGTCAACCACGTTATTGCGGAGCGCATAGTTCCCAACGACCCCTTCTTTGGGCAGCAATGGCACCATGTGCAAAGTGGCGACCACGACATAGACACGGACCTTGCTTGGGACATCACTACCGGTGGCGTTACCGCACTGGGCGATGAAATAGTGGTGTGTGTGGTAGAGCCGGGCGGTGCCAAGTGGAACCAAGCCGACATCAATGCAAACCACTGGATAAACGTGAACGAGATACCCAACAACAACATAGACGATGATGAAAACGGCTACATAGACGATGTGGACGGCTGGAACACCACAGCGGACAGCGATGGCATAGCGGAAGGTAGCCACGGCACACAAGTGAGTAGCATGATAGGCGCTAAGGGCGACAACAACACCGGTATAGCAGGCGTTAACTGGGATGTAAAAATCATGCAAGTAGACATGGGCGGCATCAGCGAAGCCGGTGTGATAGAGGCCTACGAATACCCTCTGATGATGCGCAAACTGTACAATGAATCCAACGGACAGAAAGGCGCCTTTGTGGTAGCTACTAACAGCAGCTGGGGCACAGACGGTGGTCAGCCCGATGATGCTCCACTGTGGTGCGCCATGTACGATTCGCTAGGCGCCTACGGCATACTTAGCTGCGGTGCTACTGCTAATAACAACGTGAACATAGATGTAGTAGGCGACTTACCCACGGCTTGCCCAAGCGAGCACATGGTGTCGGTAACAGCCACTAACAACGATGATGTTCGCACCTTTTCCGGCTACGGCCAAACCCAGATAGACCTGGGCGCACCGGGCGAAGATGTGTACCTAGCTAACAATACGAGCTACGGAGCTACCTCAGGAACTTCCTTCGCATCGCCTTGTGTGGCAGGCGCCATAGCCCTTTTGTACAGTGCGCCTTGCACCAGCTTTATGCAAATAGTGGCGGCAAGTCCGGCAGTTGGAGCCACCATGGCCCGCGACTTTATTTACAGTGGGGTAGATGCCGTGGCCAACCTCTCGGACGAGTGCGTTACGGGCGGACGATTAAATATTAACAACAGCATTAATTTGATGCTAAACGATTGCAGCGGTGGCTCGTGTGTGGCACCTTTTGCTGTAACCATCCTACAAGTTCCCGGCACACTTAATTATACCATAGCATGGCAAGCCACAGGCGAGTCTTCAGGATTTGCACTTCGCTACCGCCTATCAGGCGAGGATGTGTGGACCGAGCTGAGCGGATTGACAGAACAAACCCTGGTGCTGCAAGACCTGCTGGGCTGCTACACTTACGAGGTGCAATTGCTTAGCTATTGCGGCAAAGGCGATAGCGACTGGGGAAACACCCTTAGCTTCGATACAGAAGGATGTTGCCTGAATCCTACTATTTATTCTGAAGTGTCTGTATCCGATACAGAAGCCACCATACAGTGGAACGATGTGTTCGCTGCCGAAGGCTATACCATCACTTACCAGCCTGCTGGCGGAGTGCCGATAATGATCGAAAATGTGGAGCCTAACAACCAATACACACTTACTGATTTATTGCCTTGCACAGCATACACCGTTACAGTGTTTTCTATCTGCGTTGGCTTAAAGCCCGTCTCTGTTACCTTCGACTTCAACACCAGCGGTTGTGGCGATTGTCAGGACCTGGCATATTGCGCCATAGCCTCCAACTCCGCCTCCGAATTCATTGAAAATGTAACTCTTGGAGATATTAACTACACCTCGGGCGATGATGATGGCTACTTGCTGGTAGAAGGAGAAACAACGATATTAGTAAAGGACCAGCAATACACCGTTTACTGCACCCCGGGCTTCAATGGGTTTGCATACAACGAGTATTTCAAAGTGTGGATTGATTACAACTCCAATGGCGAATTTGAAGATGCGACCGAACTGGTTTTTGATAGCGGCACTGGAACGACTACCGAAGTAAGTGGCGACTTCACTGTGCCCAGCTGGGTGCAAGATGGTGTGGTAAGAATGCGTGTGGGCATGAGTTACGTGGGCTCATTTGGTGGTGGCGAACCACCCATAGCATGTGGCGAAAATGAATACGGTGAAACTGAAGATTATTGCGTAACGCTGGAGGAGACCGTAGGATTGACAGAACTTGGAAATAAAACGCTGAGCATTTATCCCAATCCGGCACAAGATGCATTAACCATTAGTAACCCCAACGTGCAGCTCGGAGAAAAAGGCATTGCAAACATCATTGATTCACGCGGAGTGCTCGTAGCAAGTTCGGTTTTTTCGAATGGTGGCAGCATAGATGTTTCCCACTTGGCTGCTGGTTTGTACATAGTGCAGTTAGAAGAAAATCAAACAACCCGCTTTATTAAGAAGTAACAGCGGTTAATTGCTTTGGGTTAATTAAAGCCCAAACACTTTGCATATATAGAATGCAATAGCACCCATCAATCCGGAGATAGGTATGGTGATAACCCATGCTATCAGCAGCTTGCCCGTGATGCCCCACTTAACGGCAGCTACACGTTTGGTTAGGCCCACGCCAATGATGGAACCCGTGATAGTGTGTGTAGTTGAAACAGGAATTTTAAGGTTCTCGGTTAAGAAGAGGGTAATGGCACCTGCGGTTTCCGCTGCCACTCCTTCAAATGGCGTCACCTTGGTAATTTTGGTTCCCATGGTTTTCACAATTTTCCATCCACCACTGATAGTGCCTAGTGCTATAGCAGAATAACAGGCGAGCGGAACCCAATTGGGCATTTGCTCGAAATCCACGATGGTGCCGCTGGCGATAAGTGCGGCAGTTATAACACCCATCACCTTTTGTGCATCGTTGCCACCGTGGCCAATACTAAAAGCTGCTGAGGACACCAGCTGCATGCGCTTGAACCAAACGGTAGCGCGATAGGCATTTAAGTTGCTCAGAAACATGGTAAAGCCCGCCATCACGGACATCACGAATGCCAGCAATATCCATTTAAAATTACCTCCGCTAAAAATAACTTTGAGCCAATAGGATTCAAAATGTGTTTTCAGTTTTTGAGGGTCAAATTCCAGCTGGTAATAAAGCATCAGCCCCACTAGGCCAAACACACCGATTGAAACAATCTTCATGGTAGGGCCTTTCCGGAATGAGTTGAGAAACCAAGCTGAGATGAGGTAAGCCATCAGCAGTCCGGCAACGGGAGCTATCACGATGAAGCCCGCAGTAACAAGGATTTTGTCTTGCTCAATGGAGCCTATACCGGCATGGGCAATGGCAGCTCCTGCAAGTCCGCCAATGAGGGTGTGGGAGGAAGAAGAAGGAATTCCCCACCACCAAGTGGCAAGATTCCAGATAATAGCTGCAATGAGACCCGCTGTAATAACGCCTAGCGTGATGTGTTCTTCCTTTACTGTTTTGGCAATGGTGTTAGCAACACCATGGTCTTTAAAAATGAAGAACGCTACAAAGTTGAAAAGCGCAGCCCACACAACTGCCTGCAGAGGTGTGAGTACTTTGGTGGAAACAATGGTGGCTATGGAATTAGCCGCATCGTGAAAGCCATTGATAAAATCAAAGACAAGGGCTAAAACAATGACCGTTATTAACAACACTGAGAAATCCATCATCAATTTCGTTGGTTATGCTAGGCGGGGTTTATGAGTTCTTCACTAAAATAGTTTCGAGCACATTCGCTACATCCTCACACTTATCTGTTGCTATTTCGAGCACTGATAATATTTCCTTGCGTTTAATAAGTTCTATGGGGTTGGACTCTTCTGCAAACAATCCCGCAATAGCGAGGTCAAATATGCTGTCTGCCTCGTTTTCAAGATCGTTAATGCGCACAATGGCCTCGCGAATTCGGCTCACATCCTTCATTTTCTTCAGGCACGAGATGGCAATATCTATTTCTTCCGCCTGTTGGATAATTACCCCGCCCAGTTGGTGCAAGGCATCGTCAAATTCGCTGAGGTTATATAGGCTAATCCGCGAAGCAGTGCCGTTGATGTAATCTGCCACATCGTCCAGCGTGGTGGCTAAGTAGTGAATGTCCTCGCGGTCGAAGGGTGTTATGAAATTAGAACTCAACTCGGTAAAAATGTGGTGAGTTATTTCATCCCCTTTGTGCTCCAGATCGCGAATTTGGCGCACAATATTATCAATGTCGTGTTGATCTCGTTTCTGAAGCAACTCTTTAAAAAGGTGACTCATGGCCACAATGTTGGCTGTTGACTTCGCAAAAGCGTCAAAGAAATTGCCTGACTTGGGGGCAAACATCGAAAGCAGACCCATCTTAATTATTTTACTGCGAATAGAAGCGCTTGCAACGCTGCGTATGTTTAGAAAACATTAAGAAAATGCGATGTGATGTGTCGAAGAAGCCTGTTTTAGACAAATATTCGCACAGGCAACAACACACCCCGATTATGGAATTCGCATCACCGCCAAGGGATGTAGACGCTTAACGCAGGATGTGCTATTGCTTTGACCAATTGTAACGGTTGCATAACATTCAACTGACAAGACACCATGTTCTTAGCGGCATTCTTTTTAAAACGAAAATCGGAACAGCAACTCGCTGGCTCCTTCCCTAAAAGAGTTATGAATCGGTCGATGGATATTTTTTTTCACGCCTTGTTGCCCAAGGACAAGAAGTTTTTTCCGCTTTTTGACGAGAGTGCCAGAAACATGGTGGAAACAGCCCGAGCGCTTTCTGTTGCTTTGGTGGCAGACAGTGTCAGCCGAATTCAAGCTTTTGAAAAAATAAATCAGTTAGAAAAGCAAGGGGATGAAATAACCCATGCCATCATACAAGAAGCTACGGCAACCTTTTTAATTCCCTTCGACCGTGAGGATGTTCAGGCATTGGCCAATGCGCTGGATGATGTTGTGGATTTTGTTTATGCATCATCCAAAGCCATTGACCTCTACAAGGTGCATGTAATAACACCCGAAATGAAGGAGCTAGCCGAGCTGGTAGTGCACGCGGCAGTGGAGCTGCAGCAGGCCATTTTCAAAATGCGCAGCCTAAGAAATAAAAGGGAAGTATTGGCTCATCTAAAACAAATAAAAGGTTTTGAGAATGAAGCTGATGCCATAATGAATGCCGCGATAGCGAAGCTCTTCAGGGAAGAAAAAAGCGCACCCGAACTGCTGAAACAAATGGAAATTGTTACGCTTCTGGAGAATGCCACGGACAAATGTGAAGACGCAGCAAACGTGATTGAAAGTGTGCTGATAAAGTATTCGTGAGCTTAACGATACTAAAGAAATAAGCGTCCATTTTCAGGACGGCACTGCTCCCATCACATACATCTTTTCCATAGTGGGCGAAGAACTTCCTCCCTTCACTTCAAGCGTTACGGCAAAAGCCTGCGCACTTTCGAAGCTCTTCATTTTGCGCAGCATATTGTCAGCAGCACTGAGGTCAATCATACCAGCATCCACGGGAGCACCTTCCACAATGGCCCAGAGTTGATACTCCATACCCTCAGGCGCAGCGGGCAATGATGCCACTGACATATAGACATCTGCGGATTCTTTGTTCCAGAAAATCATGGCCTTGCTTTCAGGCGAAAGAGGCAGGCCTTTCAGCTCTACCCTCCTCGTGTCGGGACTGTTTATCATGGAGAGCATGTTGCTGCTTTCGCTGTATTTCGCTCTTTCTACGCCTAGGTCGGTTGCGAGGAAGGTCTTCTCACTTTCCAGCGCAAGCACCTTGGCATTTGAGTTTTGGTATTTGTCATAAAGCATGAAGTTGCCTGCAAGACTTCCAAGAAGGAGGACAATGGAAGCAGCGGCCAGCCAGTTTGTTTTTCTGGATGAGCGCTGCGCATTCAAAGCGACAACAGGGGTTTCCTTTTTTTCTTCAGTAATAGCTGCCATCACCCTTCCCTTCAGGCCGGCTGAAGGCTGCACGGCATTGGCCTGTGCGTATTGGAAAAGACTTTCCTCTATCTCGCCCAGTTCACCACGCAGTTCAGGATGTGAAGCCAGCATGGCCTCAACGGCTGCGCGCTCTTGCGCATTGCCGTGGCCCAGAGCACACTCCTCCAGTTTTCCGCTTGCTATGTATTCAGCTATGTTCAAACTATGCCTTGTTTGAAGGTTTCTCTCAATTTTGTCAAAGCGCTACGGGTGCGGGTCTTCACCGTACCCAAGGGAATGTTGAGCTCTTTGCTAACCTCTTCCTGCGTGAAACCATTGAAGTATATCAGGTCCATGATCACCTTTTGTTCGGGTAACAATGAATCTACGATAGTCGCTACTCCGATTGCATCTTCGTTCTGGCTCACACTAGTTTTTCGGTTCACACTAGTTACGTTGTCGTCAATGTTTCGGATTTTTGAAGCCACCTTTACATGCTTGCTTCTAGCTGCATCTATGGCACTGTTGCGGCAGATGTTGAGCATCCAAGTGAAGAGGCGACCCTTACTTGCATCATACGTATCACGCTTTTGCCAGATTTTTACAAACGACTCCTGCAACACATCTTCGGCAACATCGCGGTTGTCTACCACCTTCATGATAACACCCAACAAAGCTCCACTGAAGCTATCGTACAGTATGCCAAACTGATCTGCACGACCGCTTTGCAGCGTGCTTACCAATTGTTCTTCTGTATAGGAGGTTCTGCTTGCCATTAGGGCTTTTGATGGGCGAAAAATAGTCAAGGTGAAGTTCCACAAGTGCAATGCTTATTGGGTTGAGATTAGAAACTGCGTGATGAGAAATCTTATGACTTATTTGAGGACAGTCTTTCTTGAAAGAGCACACCACCATCCAATAAAAAAGCCGCCCACTTGGGCGGCTTTCAATATCTCACTAGCGCTATCGCTTAGTTCACTATCATCATAGCATCGCCATACCCTAAGAAGCGGTATTTGTTTTTTATCGCTTCGTTGTATGCGTGCATTATCAAGTCGTAACCACCGTAAGCAGTCACACACATCAACAATGCGCTTTCTGGCATGTGAAAATTGGTAATGAAGGAGTCGCAAATACTGAACTCGCATGGCGGGTAAATGAATTTGCTCACCCATCCGTCAAAAGGCTTCAACGTCTTCTGTGTGCTTACGCTGCTCTCTATGCCACGCAGCACCGTGTTGCCCACTGCACATACTCGGTGACCACCAGCAATGGCTTTGTTTACAGCAGCAGCGCATTCTTCACTTATTATGCATTGCTCGCTTTCCATTTTGTGCTTGGTAAGGTCTTCTACCTCAACCTGCTTGAAGGTGCCAAGGCCAATGTGAAGGGTAAGTTCCGCAAGGTCCACACCTTTTATTTCGCAACGTTTTACCAGTTCGCGGGTGAAGTGGAGGCCAGCAGTAGGCGCTTGCACTGAACCCTCGTGCTTAGCAAAAATGGTTTGATACCACTCCTTATCGCCTTCTTCATTTGGGCGTTTCACGTACCTTGGAACAGGCATTTCACCCAATCTGTATATGAGCTTTTTGAAATCATCGTGCGACCCATCATACAGGAAGCGCAAGGTGCGGCCGCGCGAGGTGGTGTTGTCTATCACCTCTGCTACCAATTCATCATTCTCACCAAAGTAGAGTTTGTTGCCGATACGAATTTTGCGCGCTGGCTCCACTACGGTGTCCCACAGCAAGCTTTGCTCGTTCAACTCGCGCAGCATGAATACTTCCACCATACTGCCTGTCTTCTCTTTGTTGGCATAAAGGCGCGATGGGTTAACAAGGCTGTTGTTATTCACCATGATGTCGCCTTCATCGAAATAGTCCAAAACATCCTTGAACAATTTGTGCTCTATTTTACCTGAATGTTTGTGAACCACCATCAAACGACTTTCATCGCGGTACTTGGTAGGATATGAGGCTATCAGTTCTTCTGGCAATTTGAAGCGGAACTGGCCGAGTTTCATCATGGAAATCAATGTAGTATGTTTTAAAAATTGGGGCGCGAATGTAATCTTTTCAAACACCTTTGTAAAGAGAAAGTTTTGTAAGCCTTACCAAATGGGGCTCACAGAGGCAAGAGTAGCCGGTTTTTCGTTCGTGTTGAGCTGCAGAATGGACTGATAAAGAGAGAAATCGTTAACGCACTACGATTTTACGGATGACTGCTTCATCATCACTGTCAATTGGCTCAGCAAATCATCGAGCAAAAGCGCATCTTTCAGATAAAATGGAAGGGCTGCAGTTCTGCACAGCGTTTTCAGGTAAGCGCCACTTGCCAGCCTCTCACCAAAATCGTTGGCAATACTCCTGATGTAAGTTCCTTTGGAACACCTGATGCGGAAATCAGCTTCATTGTTAGCGAAACGTGTTATCTCAAACTCATGGATAGTGACCTGCGATGTTGGAATAACAATCTCTTCGCCTGCCCTAGCGGCAACGTATGCGCGTTTGCCATCCACATGTTTCGCGCTGTAGATGGGTGGTCGCTGCATTTGTTCGCCTGTAAAAGTTTGAGCAGTTTCCTTTAGCAAATCCAATGTGAGATGCTCCGTTGCAAAATCTCCTTCCGGTTCAGTCTCCAAATCGAAGCTGGGCGTGGTTTTACCCAGCACAAAAGTTCCAGTGTATTCCTTTTCGCCCGCCTGAAACTCGTCAATGCGCTTGGTGAATTTGCCTGTGCACACCACCAGCAAACCGGTGGCTAATGGATCCAACGTACCCGCGTGGCCAATCTTGAACTTCTGTTTGTGGCCTTGCTCATTGGGCGGAATTTTTAGGTTGTTGCGCACAAAACCCTTTATGCGGTTCAAGGCATCAAAACTGGTCCAGCCCAGCGGCTTGTCTATAAGCAGCAAAGAGCCTGACACGAATTCCTCGGTGGATTGGAAGGAGTTGGATTGCACGTTGCTTTTTTTGAAAGGGCGGCAAACATACCGTTCAATGACAACTACCCATTCCCCATCACCTTCAAATAGGCATAATGCGAGCGCAGTGCTCCAACAAACGTTTTAGAATTGTAAGGCATGTTGTGCTCCACCGCAGTGCGCTGAATGATGAAGGTGATGTGCCTGTTCATGGTATGTGGCCATTTGGGAAAAAGGTGGTGAGCTGCATGTGCATTGAATCCGCCCAACAACCAATTCATGATGAAACTTCGCGGACGATAGTCCATGGAAGTAGCTAGTTGGTGGCGGTAAAAATTGAAGGGCAGAAAACCTTCCTTGTCCTGAACCGGAAAAGCGGTTTCCATAGTGAGGTGCGATATAATGAGTGTCCACACGAACAAGATGGAGGTACAGAAGTGCATTACTACAAAAGCCAGCAGAACAGTTTTCATTTCATACCCCACATAAAGAGGAAGCACAATGAACACCGTGAAATAAATTCCTTTCCACAAGAAGAAACGCACTACTTCAATTAGCGGATGTTTGATATCGCGCAGGTTCGAAAGATTTTTCGTGAACAGGTAACCTATGTCTTTGATGAAAACCCAGTGCAGCGTATAGAACATGTAGAGCACCGTGGCATAAATGTGCTGGTAGCGATGTAGCGTTCGTTTTTTGTGCGTGGGCGACAATCTGAGAAAAACATTTTCATCAATGTCAGCATCACATCCATCCACATTAGGGAAAAGATGGTGCGAAGCGATATGCCTCATTTTCCATAGGTAACTGTTGACGCCTTGCAGATTGAAGGTGAAACGAAAGATGATTTCATTCACCCATTTCTTTTTGGAAAAAGTGCCGTGTGCAGAGTCATGTGCCGAATTGAAAGCGAGCAATATTCCACTCATTCCGAGCAGTGCGTAATTGAGAATAATGCACCATGTATTTTGCCATTGTGCGAACAGAAGCAATAGATAAAACCCTACAAACAAGCAGGAGTAGAAGAGGAACTTTGCCCACAGTTCAATTTTTGCTTTGCGCAGCAAATTGTTCTTCGTGACGCGCTCTTCCACTCGCCTTTTCAGCGAACTGAAAAAGGAATTGGATTGTTTTGGAAAACGAATTTTTTTCATTGTTTTATTGTTAAGCAATTTTTACAAACCCCTTGTGATCCACGCTTCCTTTCCACCCTGTGTTGTACCAGCCATTCACCAATGTTGGATTGCATTCTACCTCATCCGTCTTTGCTGGTGCAATGCTGGAGCCTTTTACCCACAGCATGCCTTCTTCGTCATTCAGCAATTCTTTGATGTGGTCATTTTCATCACAAACTTTTAAGGCAACACCTGGCATTGGTTTGCCTATGGTGCCTTCAGCATAATTTTCCTGCTCCATCATTTTTCCCGCAATGTCCTTGCCTTGGTAATTGTGAATGTTGACAGCAAACAGAGATGATGTTTCAGGTATTCCCGCACATACCATTACCTGCACTCCGCGCTGGCTGAGGATTTCCACTGCATGCTCATCGGGGTGCACATCAGCAGTGAACACCGTTTTTAGAAAAGGAATGTTTCTTAATTGCGCTACTTCGGCAATCGCTCTAAGCTGCGCAGGCGAGGCCAGAACAAGAGCTGGTTCATATGCAAAGAGTTTTTCGATGTATGCCTCTAAGTTGTCTTGAGCATCCACTATGTCCAGTTTCAAATCAGAGATAAGTGGCAACAAAAATTCCAGTACAAATCCATACACTCCTGAAAGGTCAATGTTTGCAAGCAGTTTGCTTCCTTTCTCAAAATGATACACCTGCCTGAGCGAAGTAAGAACCGCAAGTAGGTTGCGTTGAGTGAGAGATACACAACGCATCTCCTCGCGGTTCTTTTTTTGAAAGAAGATGGCTACCACATCATCATGCGTTGCTGGTTTGCTAAACCAAGAGGATACTTGCCTGCTAATGTTATTCATGCGCTTGCACACCACGTTCACTTTCTTGCCGGTGGTCATACTCTGCATGATGTCTTCTATGTATATCACCTCGTCCGCATTAGGCGCAAAACGCGTGAAATTCAAGTCGCGGATAGTGATCAATGTTTTCACCTGTGCCTTGTTGCACACATAAAAGCGCTCCTCATTTGAAAATTCAGGATTGATGTTCACAATAACTTTCCTGTTCCCCAATAACCACAAATTGATCAGATGAGATTGGGTTGACTTTGGCAGAAGAATGGCTACACGTCCAGCACCTGCAAGGGGTTCTTTCAACACAGCAGTTAGTAAAGACAATTTTTCCGGCAGGTCTTCAAATGAAATTTTGGTCGAACTATCCTGCCATTCACCCGACTCTGCATCCTGTAATTCGTCCTTCATTCGCAGGTCAAGTGTCTTCAGCGAACTGATGCGAAGGTTGAAATTTTCAACTTCCATTTCCTTCATCTTCTGGCGCAGCATAAAGGCAGAAATTTTACCGTGCATGGGCTGGCCTATGTTCACCAGCACTTCGCGCCTCATGGTCTTGAAAGAGAATTTCTCGGCCTTTTTTCTGCCACCACGAAAAGTGAATGGCGTGCCTTGCACATTGTCGAAGTGCAGCGGAATAACAGGCGCATCAATCAATGCTGACAGATGCTCTACACCTTTTTTGAATTCTAATAGCTGGCCGGTGCGCGTAACAGTACCCTCTGCAAAAATCACCACCACATTTCCTGAATTCACCTGATTGGTAACCGCTAGATTGAAATCATCAAAATTGTTTCTGCCTCCCCGCGGAGAAATGGGAATGAAGTTCATGCCCTTCATGATCCAATGCAGACCACGTTTGTGATACACGTCCGCATTCATCACAAAACTTACATAGCGCGGAACAGAGCTGACCAGAAGAACAAAGTCCATGTAGGAAGCATGGTTGGCGACCAACAGGGCACCACCTTCTTTGGGTATATACTGCACACCACGAATGCGCAAGCGATAAATGCAGCGGCCAATGGTGCGGACTATTCCGCGTAACAAACATGCAAGAATTTTATACATGAATGATTTCATGAGCCAAATGAAGTGCGACTAAAGGGCCTCGAGAAATAAAGTTTGGTGGATTCCGTACTTCGGTTTAATCATCCATTCTGGAAAGAAAGACAGCTCCATACATCTATTTTAGGCGTGTATTGTACCAAATCCACTGACTAATTATTCAACTAACGTACTTTCGAAACATGGATTTTCTGGAACAAACCATAGAACATTTGTCTGCTGAAGAGCAAAGCGAGTTCAAAATTTACCTCCAAAAGCAGCGCGAGAACAGAAAGGACTTGAAACTTTTTGAACTGCTTGCGGCAAAAAAAGAATACACCCCGCGCGAGTTTGTGGTTAAGCTAGAAACCACCAATATGAACGCCTATCATAGTTTGCGCAAGCGGCTGATGAAACAGCTTTTCGAATTTATGGTGCTGAAACAGCTGCAAGCTGATGCTACCAGAGCAAGCAGTGTAATGGGTTTCATCTCGATGTCGCAATTCATGTTGCAGAAAAATGCAACAGTGGTAGCCAGGTACTTCCTGAAGAAAGCCGAGAGCACTGCCTTTCAAAACCATCAGTACGACTTGCTGGACAACATCTACAACTTGCAGATAGCCTATGCGGATAAACTGCAAACAAATTTGGACAACGCAATAGAGCGATGGCAACAAAACACGGAACGCTATCAGGCACAGCAGCGGTTGAGCATTGCGTACAGCCTCATCAAACAGCAATTAGCTGAGGCTCGCAAGCAAGGCACTGTGCTTGATGTGGAAGAAATAGTTACGTCTGTCTTTCGTGATTTTCAGATAACAACAGAAGACGCGAATACACCAGAATTCATGTATAAAATTGTGAGCATGGCACGCAGCGCGGTGATCAGCGCAAAAGATTACTCCCGCTTTGAACCCTTTATTGTGCGCATCTATTCGCGGCTAAAAAAGGCAAGTGTATTTACAAGAAATGATGCAGAATTTCAGCTGGGCTTTCTGTACATGATGGCACATGTTTATTACCGAAACAAAAAATTCGACCAAGCAGAAGAACAGATCAATGCGATGGAAAAAGTGCTTACTCCAAAAGCTTTTCGCAATTCTGATCTGTTCAGCAAGTTCATTTCGCTAAAGGCTGCCATAGCTTGTTTCAGCAGTAGAAATGAAGATTCTGTTCAGCTCTTAAAAACAACACTCGCTGATAAAAGCTTACGCATTGCTGCGGCAGAAAGACTGAATATGGAATTGAATCTGGCTGTCTATTACTTCCAAGGCGAAGAGTATAAAAAGGCGAACAAAACAATCATAGAAATTGGCCACACTGATCATTGGTTGGAGGACAAAATGGGGTTGGAATGGCGCTTCAAAAAGAACATGATAGAAGTGATTGTTCAAATAGAATTGGAGCACGAAGACATAGCGTTGTCCAAAATTGCTTCTATCGAAAAACACTTTGCACAGTTCTTCAAACAGCCTGCCTATGCGCGGGCGAAGTTCTTTCTCTCCTTCATTAAAAAAATGGTGAACGATCCGCAAATCATTACCACCACTGCATTTGCAGAACAGGTAAAGTCTGCGCAACTCGCGCTACCTGAGGAGCAAGAAGATCTGCAAGCCATCACTTTCTTTGCGTGGCTGAAGAGCAAGATGATGAAGCGCAACTACTACCTCACGCTATTGGAGGTCATACGAACAGGCGATTTTGGCAAGTAACATTTTCACGTTTTAGATTGAACAAGAATGAAAATACATTTGAAAAATAAAATTCCACTTGCATGAAAAAGTTTTACATCGCATCTGTCGTATTTTTTTTCACCGTGGCCGCATTCGCTCAAGTAGCGCAGATAGAACCCATGTTCGAAAACCGTTTCGGTCACACCTTGACCAAGATTGCTGATGGTGTTGCTATTGCTATTGGTGGATCAGATGGCAACAACTTGCATTCGTCAGCGGAGTATTACACCTTTTCGTTGGATCAATGGGAATACACCAGCGAAATGAACAGCGTACGAATTGATCATACAGCCGATCTTATTGCGCCCAACACAGTGATAGTGGTTGGCGGATACGATGGAGAAACGAATTTGAGTCAAACAGAAATTTATGATTTTACTACCAACGCTTTTACTGATGGGCCAGCGCTAACCAACGGAGTATCGTATCATAAAACAGCTTTGATAAGTGATGGAACGACCAATTACTTACTGGTGACAGGCGGCTTTGATGGCAATGGATACACATCCCTTTGCACACGCTTAAATCTGACAACCATGCAATTCGAGCCAGCCGACAGCATGAATTATGCGCGTGGTTCACACACCTGCAATGCGCTCAATGATGGCCGCGTATTGGTAACAGGGGGCTACAATCCTGACAATGGTTTTCAGATGAACCAATGTGAAATATATGATCCGGTAACAAATGAATGGACAGAGGTGGCACCGCTCAGTCAGCCGCGTGACAACCATGCTGCAGTGGTGCTTACCAATGGCGATTTAATAGTGACCGGTGGACGCTTTTTCAATGGAACACTCAATTTGTTTGAGGGGCTTTCTTCTTGCGAGAAATTTTCTGTTCAGCAGAATAGCTGGGGTGATTTCGATGACACCATTGGTGGCCATAGTTACCACCACTTGTTGTTATGGGATGCCGAACCGAACGAGGATTTTCTGCTCATTCCGGGCAGCACTATGCAAAGCGGTGTAGGTGTTGAAACCACTTTCTCTACCTCCGAGTTCTTCTCCAGTAATGATGTTGTCATGAATCTCACGCTAAATCAAAGTTCGCCCCGTTTTCGTTATGCTGCATGTAAACTCTTTCATAATTGTGCCTTGGCAACAGGTGGCACGAGTAATATGGCTTCAACAGGGGATTTATATTGCACTACATCCTCAGTAGATTTTTTACAAGCAGCAGCACCATTGATTTACCCCAACCCCGCCTCTAATCAACTCAACATTCAATCCCCCAGCAAGGAATACATCAACTACCAACTCCATAGCGCAGATGGTCGTCTGGTAGCTTGCGGGATATTCAGCAATGGTTCAGGTCCGCTGGAGGTAGGCCACTTCAGCGAAGGTGTTTATCACTTGCGCCTATCCAGTGAATTCGTGGAGTATCAATCCACTGTTGTTATCGCAAATTGAGCTGATTGCTAGTTATTCCATCACCCTTTTTTGCCTGCCTTCGGTCAATTTTCAAACTTCAGTTGCCCAAAGTAAATGCTCAACGACTGCGATAGATTCAATGGGATTCAGGTGGTATTAAAATAAGAACACCTAACGGACTGCACGAACAATACACTCTGAACTATACCAAATGGGAGGCCCTGCTGTAGAATACAAGTTCGAACCTAGCCAACCATTGAATGCAAGTGCAACAAAAAAAGCCAACTCGTATTGAGTTGACCTTTTAGAGTTGCCCGACCAGGATTCGAACCTAGACAAACTGCACCAAAAACAGTTGTGCTACCGTTACACCATCGGGCAAGAACACCTTTTTTTAAAAGCGGCCGCAAAAATAACCGCACTTCGTAACGATGCAAGCGGTTTTTCCATTTGGCTACTTTCGCTGGGTTATTTCATCATCCCGTGAAGAAAATTCTCAACTACATCAATGGTTCGCTAGTGGAGGCCGCTGGCGGAAAATGGCTGGACAATGTGAACCCAGCTATTGGAAAAGTGTATTCGCAACTGCCCGACAGCGATGAACGCGATGTGCAGCAGGCTGTGGAGGCTGCTACTGCAGCATTTAAAAGCTGGAGCACTACCCCCAATTCGGAGCGCGCAGCCATTATGCAACGCATAGCCGATTTGATTCTGGAAAACACAGAAGCCTTGGCACATGCGGAAAGCATTGACAATGGCAAACCTATATCATTGGCCCGCACCGTAGACATTCCTCGCGCAGAAAGCAATGTTCGTTTCTTCGGAACTGCTGCTATGCACTGGGCTAGCGAGGCACACATTATGGAGGGCCATGCGGTGAACTATACGCATCGCAAACCCATTGGGGTGGTTGGTTGCATTTCACCATGGAATCTTCCTCTTTATCTTTTCACTTGGAAAATTGCACCAGCTTTAGCAACAGGAAATTGCGTGGTGGCGAAACCTTCTGAAATCACACCCATGACGGCTTTTTTATTTTCCGAATTGTGCATAAAGGCAGGCTTGCCCAAAGGAGTATTGAACATCGTGCATGGCCTTGGCACCAAGGCCGGTGATGCCATAATCCGTCATCCGAAAATCAAGGCTATCTCATTTACAGGCGGAACGAAAACAGGCGAACACATTGCAAGAACAGCTGCGCCAGTGTTCAAAAAACTATCGCTCGAACTGGGCGGAAAAAATCCCAATATCATTTTCGCAGATTGCGATTTTGATAAAATGCTCACCACCACTATTCGCTCTTCATTCAGCAACCAAGGTCAAATATGTCTTTGCGGTTCGCGCATACTTGTTCAGAAAAACATGTATGAAAAATTCAAAGCTGCCTTCATCGATAAAGTAAAAAAAATGAAAGTGGGCAATCCGCTAGACGAAAACACGAGGACAGGCGCAATAGTGAGCGAGGCCCACATGAACAAAGTGCTTGACTGCATAGAACTGGCAAAGCAAGAAGGAGGAACCGTATTGTGTGGAGGAGAACGAGTTTTTCTGGAAGGAGAACTGAAAGACGGATTTTACATACAACCCACGGTGATAGAAGGTCTCGGCCCCAATTGCAGAACCAACTTAGAAGAGATTTTCGGCCCTGTTGTCACCATACAAACTTTTGAAACAGAAGAAGAAGCTGCACAACTGGCCAATGCCACAGAGTACGGTTTAGCTGCCAGTGTTTGGACCAACGACTTGAATCGAGCACATCGTTTTTCAGCAGCTTTGGAAAGTGGAATAGTGTGGGTTAACTGCTGGTTGCTGCGCGACTTGCGCACGCCATTTGGCGGAGTGAAAAACTCTGGCGTTGGTCGCGAAGGAGGCTGGGAAGCCATGCGGTTCTTTACCGAAGCACAAAATGTCTGCGTGGAATGGAATGGTTGAGACTTCGCCTATCCTTTGACAACCTGCTGACCGAAGACAGCGAATACATTTGCCGCCTCAAAATTTTCTTTACGATATGAATGCATACGATGTAGTGATAATAGGCAGCGGCCCTGGTGGATATGTGGCTGCAATCCGATGCGCCCAGCTTGGATTGAAAACCGCGCTGATTGAACGTTATCCAACGCTTGGCGGCACATGCCTCAATGTGGGGTGCATTCCGAGCAAAGCGCTACTCGATTCTTCAGAACATTTTCATAACGCTACACATACGTTTACTGAGCACGGCATCGATTTGAATAGTGAGCCAAAGGTGAATCTTGTTCAGATGATAAAGCGCAAGCAAGATGTGGTCGACCAGACTGTGGCTGGCATCAATTTTCTCATGAAGAAAAACAAGATTGATGTCTATACAGGACATGGATCTTTTACTGATGCTAAAACTATTTCAATTGCTCAAGCGGATGGAAAAACAGAAACCGTCTCTGCAAAAAACACCATTATCGCTACGGGATCAAAACCCGCATCGCTTCCTTTCATCACTATCGATAAGAAGAGAGTTATTACTAGCACCGAAGCCTTGAAAATGCAGGAGATTCCAAAACACTTGATAGTGATAGGAGGTGGAGTCATTGGCCTTGAGTTGGGCAGTGTATATGGAAGACTCGGTTCCAAAGTGAGTGTGGTGGAATTCATGGACAGCATCATCCCCACAATGGATCGCACCATGGGTAAAGAATTGCAGAAGTCGTTGAAGAAAATAGGCTTCGAGTTTTACCTCTCGCATAAAGTGAAAGAGGTGACTGCAAAAGGAAAAACAGTGACTGTAAAAGCAGACAACACCAAAGGAGAAGAGCTTAAACTGGAAGGAGATTATGTGCTGGTGTCAGTGGGTCGCAAACCATATACTGACAACCTAGGTCTAGACAAAGCTGGTGTGAAATTGGATGAGCGTGGCAGAGTGGATGTGAATGATCACTTGCAAACAAATGTGCCGGGCATCTATGCAATAGGTGATGTGGTGCGCGGTGCCATGCTTGCACACAAAGGTGAAGAGGAGGGTGTGTTTGTAGCTGAAACCATTGCAGGTCAAAAGCCACACATCAACTACAACTTGATACCTGGAGTGGTATACACATGGCCCGAAGTGGCCAGTGTCGGACAAACCGAAGAACAACTGAAAGAAAGTAACACGCCCTATAAGTCAGGTTCATTCCCCTTCAAGGCAAGCGGAAGAGCGCGTGCAAGCATGGATCTGGATGGCTTAGTAAAAGTGCTAGCACACAAAGACACCGATGAAATATTGGGCGTGCATATGATAGGCCCGCGCTGTGCTGATATGATTGCAGAAGCTGTTGTCGCTATGGAATTTCGCGCAAGTGCTGAGGACATTGGTCGCATCAGCCATGCGCATCCCACCTTCACTGAGAGCTTCAAAGAAGCTGCGCTGGATGCAACGGGAAAAAGAGCGTTGCATATTTGATTGAAAACACACGAATGAAAAAGCCTGATCATTCCGATCAGGCTTTGT
The DNA here is from genome assembly GCA_031414655.1 of Flavobacteriales bacterium. Classification (GTDB taxonomy): domain Bacteria; phylum Bacteroidota; class Bacteroidia; order Flavobacteriales_D; family Sanyastnellaceae; genus JANNVZ01. The sequence continues at coordinate 393,009 of JANNVZ010000001.1, read as the reverse complement.
TTTTTGCAAGGAATTGCACCAGCTATTTTTATCTCACCACCAGCCTCACGTTTTCTAGAAAACCATCCTCACTTTGCAATTGAAGCAAATAGATGCCGGCAGCAATTTTTGATATGTCGAGTGTTCGTTCTGTTGTTGTAACACGCTGCACTAATTCACCCGTGCTGTTATAAATAGTTGCTTGAATTGGCTTGCCCAAAAGTGCTTGTGACACCCTTATTTTCACTTCAGTATTTGCAGGATTTGGATAAATGCTCAGTTGTGCATTTTCCAATTCTTCGCTGCTAAGCAATGCCCCACATTCCGGATTGGTGATATCAGGATTGTCCCAAGCCAACTCATTTCCTATATAAAAACAGGTGAGGTTAGGATCGTAATCCGTAACCATACCCAAAGCGGCATCAGGCACTCCATACTCGCTGCCCACTCCTTCTATCCAATAGCCAGGACCCCAGCCATCAGGTTCATCAAAAATGATTTTCTTTCTTTCATCGCCTCCCACTATAGTGGTGGTTACTTCTGTTACAACGATGTCGTGCAATAAGCCAATGCCGTATACGCTCGCCTCATCACCCATCTCTAGTGAGAAATCATATAGCAGGTATTCAGTGCCACCATAATTGTAATATACTTTTTGTTCAGTGATGTCTTCGCGCAACAGTCCTGAGTAATAATAGAACCCGTCATTTACTGTCCACATGATTTTGTATGGAACAAAATTCAGGATTGAATCACCTTGTATTTCATACATGAAGTTTTGCTCTCCCCAGCCATAGCTGATACACTTCCAGGTATTGTTTTCGTCTACAAGCGGGGTGTATTGCGCATGAACAATGAAGGAGAATAAAAAGAGGGCGATGGAGGTGAAAAAGAATTTCATGGTAAGAGCGGATAAATGGATTTGCATGTATGACACATCCAAGTCATTTCCTGTTGCCTTATTAATTGATCATTATCCGTCAATAGTCATCCAGCCTTCATCAACGCGAAAAAAATCTGCTCTTTCCTGATAGCCCATACTATATCCTGAAAAGCTCACCTTGGAGCTGTATACCTCATTGAAGTTGAAAGGTGCCAATGAGCGCCAACAGTTGGTTTGCATATCATGCTTCATTACAAGAAGTTTATATAGATACTTGTTCACCCCATTTTCAGTCACCCGCGCCAAAACAAGTTTGACAGCAAACGAATTGTTCAATTGAATCAATTTGGTATCACCACCTACATTTCCTTTGAAGTAGCCGTTCACAGTTATTTGCCGATTGCCTACGGTGATCTTTTTTATGCTCAATTCGACACTTGCTCTTGGTTTGAATTTCTTGACGGTATAGACCCACTCAGGACTATCAAGCACACCATCATTGTTGTAGCAGGGACCTGCATATTGTGTTTCAATGTAGGTTGTGTCTGCCTGTGCATGGAGGCGCAATTGCAAGCAGATGCAAAACACGAGTGTGAAAAAGCGAATCATAGGATTGTTTTTAAATTAATAGACGAAAGGGCAAAATGTCAAAACTCAACCTTGAACTCCACTCTTCTATTCTGCGCACGACCTTCTTTGGCGCTGTTGTCAGCAACGGGCATGGCATCCCCTTTTCCTTCTGCACTTAGAATACGTGAGGCACTCACCCCATGGTCTACCAAATACTTCTGCACAGCCTTCGCTCTGCGATCACTGAGGTCAAGGTTTTTTGCAGCATCACCTACATTGTCTGTGTGGCCTGTTATACGTAGGTTGTAGGAAGGGTTTTCGATAATCACCTTTACAACATTGTCCAAAATGACAAACGACTCGGGTTTGATAATGTCTTTGCCCGTTTCAAATTTCACTCCCGTAAGTGCCTGCGCAAATAACTGCATCACTTCTGCTTTCACTTCAGGGCATCCACTGTTTTGGTAAACACCCACTTCTTCAGGACACTTGTCTATGTAGTCAGCCACACCATCCTTATCGGTATCCACAGGACAACCTGTGTCATCCACTTTCGCGCTGTTGGGTGTTGCGGGGCACTTGTCCACATTGTCTGCGATACCATCCTTATCGCTGTCTATGCAGCCGTTGAATTTTGCTTCTCCTTTTACGGATGGACATTCGTCTTCCATATCAATCACTCCATCTTCATCGCTGTCGGGACAGCCGTTGAATGCAGCGGTGCCTTTGTGTTTTGGACACTTGTCTACGGTGTCAGCAATGCCGTCAGCATCTTCATCGGGGCAGCCGTTAGCTGTTACTGCGCCTTGTTGATCAGGACATGCGTCTATGTAATCGCCTATGCCATCCATATCGCGATCGGGTATACAGCCCAATTCATTCACTGCAACACCTTTAGGGGTATCGTTGCATTTATCTTGTTTATCACTGATGCCATCGCTATCGGTGTCGGCCCAACCATTGATGCCAAAGCCAATGCTGATGGTGTGTGCAAAGTGCAAGTCTTTAGCGCCACGTTGCCAGCCATCCCAGTTGTCGCGGCTTTGAAACACCATGGTTTCATCAAAACTCAAAAAGACTCTTTCTGCTAAACGAACCTGCACACCAGCACCCACCGGAACCGCGGAGTTGAAGCCATCAAAGGCGTCTGCATTGATGCGCATTCCAAGATTGTTACTGCTGACAATAGCACCATCGCTATCGGTGAGTGACCAGTTGCTGTAGTGGTGCAATGCAATACCCGCAAACACATAGGGCTGCCAACGCGGTTTGTCCGCTGATATAAAATTGTAACGCAGCATCAAAGCAGAGTGCATAACATCCACATGGAAGGCGATGCTATCAGCATCATAACCCCAACTGCCCATATTGAAACGCAGCATGATATTCAAGTGTGGTGTAATGCGCTGATTGAAGTGAAGACCGGTAAATGGATTGACGGTTTTGAGCGAATAAAAATCGTTGCCCAATTCACCTGCATATTGATTAGTGCCAATGCCAAGCCCCACTGTTGTGCGCCAATATTTGTTTTGTGCAGGTAACGCAACAACGCACGTCATGGCAATTATCAGGAGAATTACATGCTGAAATTTTTTCATGTCAATGGGTATAATTAAGCACCGCAAGATGTGTGAGATTTTTAAGCGACACCAAGGAAAACATTTCTCTTTGAAACTCTGCGATACTAAACAAACAACTTTCTCATGCTCACTTTTTCATCGATGATGGAGTGAAGCATATCAATGGAGACTCTTTCCTGTTTCATACTGTCGCGTTCGCGTATGGTGACGGTGTTGTCTTGCAACGTGTCATAATCCACCGTGATGCAATAGGGCGTTCCGATGGCGTCTTGCCTGCGGTATCGTCTTCCAACGGAATCTTTGTCATCGTACTGCAAATTGAAATCAAGCTTTAGTTTATCTACGATTTCTCTTGCTTTTTCGGGAAGACCGTCTTTTTTCACCAGAGGAAGTATGGCCACCTTCACGGGCGCAAGTGCCGGATGAATAGACAATACCACACGTTCTGCACCTTCTTCATCAGAGCCTTCTTTCGAAGGCACTATTTCTTCTTTGTAGGATGCACTCAGCACTGCCAAAAACATTCTGTCCAAACCCACTGAAGTTTCTACCACGAAGGGTACAAAACTCTCTTTGGTTTCGGGATCGAAGTAGCGCAGTTTTTTGCCACTGTGTTCTTCATGTGCCTTCAGGTCGAAGTCGGTGCGCGAGTGAATGCCTTCCAATTCCTTAAATCCCATAGGGAACTTGAACTCGATGTCAGCAGCAGCATTGGCATAGTGTGCCAGCTTGATGTGGTCGTGAAATTTGTAATTCTCTTCGCCCAGTCCGATAGCCTTGTGCCACTTGATACGCGCCTCTTTCCAGTAGGTATACCACTCCAGTTCGGTGCCTGGCTTGCAGAAAAATTGCATCTCCATTTGTTCAAATTCGCGCATGCGGAATATGAACTGACGCGCGATGATTTCATTGCGAAATGCTTTGCCTATTTGTGCAATACCAAACGGCAACTTCATGCGTCCGCTTTTCTGCACATTCAGAAAATTGACGAAGATGCCTTGTGCCGTTTCGGGTCGTAAATAGATGATGCCTGCATCACCGCTTACTGCACCCAACTCTGTTTTGAACATCAGGTTGAATTGCCTCACTTCGGTCCAGTTGCGCGAACCTGTTTCGGGATCGGCTATTTCCAATTCTTCTATCAGCGCTTTCAGTGCAACAAGATCAGAAGCTTCGAGGGCCGCTTTCATACGGCCATGCACAGCATTTATTTTCTCCTGACTGCGCTGCACGTTGGGGTTCGTTGCTCTGAATTTTTCTTCATCAAACGAATCTGCGAATTTGCTTTTCGCCTTCTCTACCTCCTTATCAATTTTGGCCTCCTGCTTGGCCATGTAGTCTTCCAGCAGCACATCAGCACGGTAGCGTTTCTTGCTGTCTTTGTTGTCTATCAGCGGGTCGTTGAAGGCATCTACGTGGCCGCTGGCTTTCCAGGTGGTGGGGTGCATGAAGATGCTGGCATCCAGACCCACAATGTTTTGGTGCATACGTGTCATGGCCGTCCACCAATAGTTCTTGATGTTGTTTTTTAATTCTACCCCCAGCTGGCCGTAGTCGTAAGCGGCACTTAGGCCATCATATATTTCTGAAGAGGGAAAGACAAAGCCATATTCCTTAGCGTGCGAAACAATGATTTTTAGGCGGTCTTCTTGATTTGGTTTTTGCATGATAGTGCGCAGATTTTTTGTGAGCGGGCGCGAATGTAAGAGGTGCGTGGGGGTTCGCGCAGAGGCGCTGAGAGGACTTGGCTGCCACATAGCGGCCTCGGCTCAGCCGAGGCAAGCCAAGCAAAGTCATTGGGACGGGTTACTCTACACTAAGCCCAAGCCATTGAGCAACCCCGCATCAACCCTACCTTCGCCTTCCATGACAGACGACTTTGTAACCATCTACACCTGCACCTACGCCCACGAGATAATGCTGCCGCGCATGCAACTGGAAGCCGAAGCAATAGAATGTTTTGTAAAGGATGAATTTACTGACCCGTTCGTTTCCAATGCCATTGGTGGTGTTAAGCTACAGGTAAGGGAACAGGACTGCGCCCGGGCAATTCAGATATTGAAGGATGCGGGTTTTTTGGGCGGTGAAGGATGAAGATCGGATTTGCGAAGGCTGTAGGTTTTGATCTTGCAATAATCAAGCGCTTATGTTGCTTTATCAACTCTCTTTGACAAATAGTTCATCTTCATGTACATTTGTTCACATAAGTTGTGTGATTATTGTTCTAAAACATTTGCTAATTAAGGGAATTGTTTCCTTTTTTGCACCGTCAAAGCATCATTCCAACAATCAAGAACTCATCATTTCGCCCCAATGTCTAATGTAAAGTTTGAAAAGCCACCTTTGGCAGAGCTTATCCTAGGAATTCAGTTTGAAGAAGGGGTCTTCTCGCCTAATGATATATTTGATATTTATGAACGCCTAAAGGACGAATTTCCCCTGATTGAAGAGCATCCAGCGCTACCCGCTGTTATTGAATCTGAGTCAAAGCCTACAACGTTTCACTTCCCCAATGATAACAGCGCTCGAAAATTCTTTATTTCAGCCACTGGAGAACACTTACTTCAGTTTCAGTCAAATAGATTATTTTTCAATTGGCGAAAATCTGCAAACGGTGTTGAGAATGAATATAAAAATTTCGATAGTGTTTTCGAATATTTTATTGGAATATTGACCGCACTGAACGAAGAATATGACTTCTTGAAAAAAGTGAACCAGTATGAAATAACCTTTTTTGATCATCTCATATTAGATGAGTTAAAGCTCAAACTATCAGAAAGTCTTTTAGCTCTTAACATTATAACGTTTGATGAGGCCCTGAAAACAATGCAGGTTGGGTTGCAATTTTTTAAGTCAGAATTGCCAGCAACATTGTACGTCAATATTCGTTCTGGTAAAATGACCAGTGATTCTAAAGACGTGATTATTTTGGAGAGTACCTGCAGAGGATTTTCAGGTAAGAGTTTAGATGAAATTGAAAGGTGGCTGAGGCAAGCCCATGAAGAACTTGTTGAGATTTTTGTTCATATTCTGTCGGACCATTCAAAAAAAACCTATGGCATTAGTGCAAAGTGACATTATTGGTGATACCTCCTCAAGCGTTTTTTCGAGACAAAAAGCAGAGTATTGTGAGGTAAGGCGTCTTTCGGAATCCAGCGGGTTTCCACATCCGTTGGCTCCCGAAGCTTACATTCTGAAAATTCCTTTGAAAGAGGAGAATGACTTTAGGAACATGGCAAACCTTATTGGAATTTCGACTTTGACCTGTAAAATTGTTGACCCAGTAAATACCCAAGCAAATACTAGCGAAATAGGAGACTTTAAAATCCATGGCTCTATAAAATTGAGTGTCCAATTTGAGAAATTATCAGCATTAGGATATCCCGGATCTGTTCAACATGATTTTGAATTACCGAACCTTACATCGATTAAATTGTCAAGGAAGTTGTTGGTCTTTTTGGATAAATTGAATATCTATCCCGATAGAATTACTGAGTCAGCAGAAGGTGGAATTAGTCTTGTTTTCTACTCAGGCAATTATAGAATGTATTTTGAGATATATAATGATGGTGAGATGGGCTATATTGCCGAGAACGCCAAAGTCGGCAAAACCCTTGACAACATGGAAGTAAAATCTATTCCTTCTGCGCAGCGACAAATAAAAAGATTTCTTGATTCCTCTAGATGAAATTTCCAAGCATTTTGTATCGAAGGGATCGACCCCCACTTGATGATACGGAACTTAAGGATAAACATTGGATGCATATTAGGCATCATCCAGGAAGTGACTGGAATAAGAAAGATGATTTGCCTGACTACACGAAAATCAAGATAGACGAAGAACAATCTTGCAATTGGGGCAAGCTAAGCATGGCATATTGGGTTCGATGGGATAATCAAGGTGTTTATAAAGTTGATTATGGTATTGTCTCGTATTCTGTAAGATCAATTCGAAAAACAGGGAAATATGGATTCTCCGATCACACCCTATCCCTAAGCCATAGGCCAGAAGACAATAATTATTCACACTGTATTTTCCTGTTAAATGACAAACTCAACAGAACGCAAAGGCGTGATTTGAGAATGCTTGTAAAGCGCAACGCAGTTGTAGCAGCTAAACCTCATGAGGAACCAAGTATTTTTGAGTATTTAATCAGATTGTTTATTCTTAGACTAAGACTTTGGATATCCTGAATCGGATAATTTCCTGCCTGTGCCCCGCGAAATCCGCCCTCCCCTACTACTTCCCCTTCAGCAAATCGCGGTAATCATCTTTTTGCCTTTCGGTGTTTATGAGCCTGTCATTAAGGGCGTGGGTGGTTTCCTTGACGCGCTTTTGCTCATCACGTAGCCTGTGCGTCATGGCCGTCCACCAATAGTTCAACTAATTTCCGTTGCACCATTTGAAGAAGCCTATTTTTTCAATAACCCTCTGCACCTTCTAATTTTAGATCGGCAAGTACTTTATCCATGAGGCCTTTGTCGAGCCCGTCATTCTTAAACAGCATAAAGTCTTGCTGTATCATGTCCTTCCAGGAAAAGCTCGGATTGACTGATTCATTGAGGTGGGCTTTGTAAATGGCGATAGCGGATTCATAATCACTATTAAACAAATAGCTGTGCGCCAGGTTGCCGGCCAGAAACAAGGAATTAGGATAAACCTCTAACCCACGCTTGAGGAAGCTAATCGCCTCTGTGTAATGATTGTTGACTAAGAAGCCCCAACCAATGGTATTGAAATAGTCCTCTTCCCCTTTAAACTTAAGAGGGTCTACTATTTTCTTAGCCCACGGAAGTTGGGTCCCAAGCAATGTTCTCTGATACCCAGTTATTTGACCTGATTCATCAGAAACAAAATGTTTCTCAGTGGGGAATTCGGTATTAAAAAAGTCCGTCTCGCTGGTGAAGTGGATTTTGCTTAAGCTGTTGTCTGCAAAAAGATAATATCCGTCTTCCTTCATCATTATAGTGACAAAATAGTTTTCTTCGACAACATAAATTCCAACATATTTCTGGGCTATTTCATCTGGTATTTTAACCTCCAGGGATAATTTTTCTTCAGGTAGCATTTTGTTGTAAAGAATAAAATGAATGGCGTCCAACGGTAGTTTAATGTTATCATGATTTTGAAGAACAATAATGGTTTTATCGTTGTCCAATTGCCTTTCTATATAAGTTCTGTAACCGGGCCAGCCACCGCTATGATTAACAAATTTTCCGAGGTCCTTTAACTCACCAACAAACCATCCGCATCCGTAGTTCAGTTTAGTCTTGTCCCTTAGCACACCGGTTATAAATAGCTGACGCATTCCTTCGGCTGAAAGTAACTGATTGGTGTAAAGAGCCCTGTCCCATTTCAGTAAATCAAGGGCGCTTGAGTTTACACAACCGTCACCTACTATGCCATCCATCCAAATCACCATTTTCGATTCCTCCACTTCATCCGGCAATACATATTTCTGCAAACTTTCGGAATAGACATAGCCTAATGCATACTGGTCTACATTTCGGGGTGCATACCTGCGGTTATAAACCAGAGTGCTTGTCATGCCCAATGGAGTGAAAATGCGCTGGTTCAGAAATTCACCATAGGTCACTCCTGATGCTCGCTCTACGATACTTGCCAAAAGGGCATAACCGGTGTTGCTATATTGAAATTTAGTGTTGGGTTTAAACAAGGGCTTGGGCTTTTTCTCCGAAAGCAATTGAATAATGTCATCGTTGGTGGCAATTTTGGTTTTGTCAAAGAACTCTTCCATCAGCTGCTCATAAGCCGGAATTCCTCCCGTGTGATGCATTAGGTTTCTTATGGTTACCCCTTTGTAAAAGGCAAGTTCCGGAATATGTACTTTGATTTTATCATCCAGTTTTAGTTTGCCGTCTTCACTCAGCATCATGATAGCCATTGCGGTAAACTGCTTGGAAACAGAGGCTAATTCAAACACCGTGTTTTCTGTTATTTTTTCTTTGGTATCCTCGTTGGCCAGGCCAAAACTCCTATTGTAAATTATTTCGCCCTTTTCGGCTATCAGAAAACAACCGTTAATGCTCCCTTCAGAATACAGCGAGTCGAGTAAATTGTTTAGCCTTTGAATTCTATCTTGTCCAAAGGCTAAATGGGCCAATAGAACCAATACAAAAGTGGCGCTCAGTTTCATGTTGTTATAATTATTGTTATTTATTAGAGGCTTTAGCCATCACTATTGGTACAAAGAATGAAAAGCCTATTCTGTGATTCTTCCTTTTGGCAAGTATAGAGTAATATGTTTGTTGCATAGCTGGGTGCATTCTCAAATGGGACAGCATTTAGTTTTGTCGCCTTAGGCCGATTCAGAATGCATTTTGGATAGCGGTTAAGCTATTATCTGAAGCAATTAGTACCACCCTTTTATTGTTCTTCAAGGATGGATTCTCCTTTGGATAGGTCGCCTGATGTCCATTCCCACCTTTCATGAATTCTGATTTTGCCATTTGGTTAAGGCGAATGTAAGAGGATGATTGAGGGTTCGCGCAGAGGCGGTAAGAGGACTTGCCTGCCACATAGCGGCCTTGGCTCAGCCGAGGCAAGCCAAGCAAAGTCATTGGGAACTTGTGTGATGTCAAAACACCTTTTTTAGTTTAGCGAAGGGTTGGCTTTTGTCGTCCGATGTCAGCACAAATGTTGAAAGTTGCACGGTCGCCCTGCAATGAGGCATAACGTTTCGCGCACTGGCGCAGTAGCGGTTTTGAAACACTGAACTGTCAAGTGCGCACAATGTAAATTTAATGAAATAAAGTTTATATACGCATGACCTCCGCTATTGCCGCCAGTGCGCTGTTATAGGTTGGGCGGTTTTGTTTTTATTCATTTCGTGCAGTGTCCAATGAAAGCTCGTACTTGCTTGTCTATGAAATACTTTTCTGCAGTCTGCCGTGGGAGAGTTTAGCGGTCGCAGTTTAAATTTTTACAGAAGGGAAGGAGAATTTTTCTTTTTTTACGCCACGCATGCAAAGGCGGATGAGGAAAGTGGCAAGCTTATTTGCGGCCAAAAACTTTCATTCCTTAATCTAAAGCTGCAAATGTGCTTGACATTGTGGGTTTGCAAGTCGGACATGGTCAGTAATTAAAAGTCATTCCTGCACCGAAACCCATGTCGCTGTCATAGTGAGTTCTAATGCTCATGTTTTTCAGAACGATGTATTGAAAGCCCACCATGTATTCCAGGTCAGTGTTGAACATGAAGTGCATTCTTAGTCGCTTTGAAAGAGGAATATCTTCTCGCATGAGTTGCACTCTTACATTTCCATCGTGGTAAATTTCGGTTTGTAGTATTAGTAGCATAGGTAAGGTAGATGCCACTCCGATACTGAATTGTGTTCGGTTGTCTTTGGTGTTGGTTTGCTGGAAGAGATTTTTGTCGTGTTCGTCTATTCCTAATTTTCTATACCGCCAATCAAAACCGATGAATGGCATGAGCCATTGCATTTTGCCAATATATCTGCCGAAGTGTGTTTCAACTTCATAGCCGTTCATGTCTTTATAACCTAATCTCCATTCACTTGTTAAATTCCAACGGGTGTTAGAATACATTGCCATTCCATCGTTTCCGTTGGTGGCAAAATCGTTTTCAACCATGAAGTGAAATTTTCTATCATCTGAAAAAAGTTTGTGTTGTGCAAGTTTTGGATTAGGTATTTCAGGGTTTGGTGGTGAGTTTTCGTAACTAAAGACTCTTCCCATTCCACTCATCATGTGATACAAGATATGGCAATGAAAAAACCAATCGCCACTTTCGGTTGCGGCAAATTCTAAAGTGTCGGTTTCCATTGGCATGATGTCAACAATGTTTTTTAGTGGTGCCAAATCACCTTGTCCATTTAGCAAACGAAAGTCGTGCCCGTGCAAGTGCATTGGGTGTCGCATCATAGAATTATTGTATAAAATGATGCGAACATTTTCTCCTTTCTTAATTAAAATTTTATCTGCTTCTGAAATTACTTTGTTGTCTAAACTCCAAACATACCGGTTCATGTTTCCGGTTAGTTCAAACTTCAATTCTTTTACTGGTGCATCAGAAAGTTTTGTTTTCACTGTTGATTTCAGCATTGCATAGTTGAGAGTAACTATGTCCTTCTTCATTTGTGAGTGGTTGTGTGCTTCGGTTTTCTTTTCCTTTCGTTTTGATTTTTTCTCTCCTGTAATTTCAGGATACATCACTGTGTTCATGTCCATTTGATTTAAACTCATGCTCATTCCCATGTCGTCTAAATCTCCGTTCATTTTCATCATGCCATTCATCATTTTCATTCCTTCAAAATATTTTAACTTGGGTAATGGCTCTGCTAAATGCTTCGGTCCATCACCTAAAAAAATGGATGCTGATTTTGTTCTGTCTTCTGCTGTTGCTAAAAATTGATAGCTGCCTGTGTCTGGTAGGGTTAAAATCACATCATAAGTTTCTGAAACGGCAATCAGCAATCTATCCACTTCAATGGGTTCTACATCATTGCCATCATTTGCAACTACTGTAATTTTTCCACCTGCATAGGTGAGCCAAAAATTTGTTGATGCACCTGCGTTTGAAATTCTTAAACGGATTTTGTTACCCTTGAAAGTGGGGGCTGTTGATTCATTTGTTCCATTGATTAAAAATTTATCGTAGTAAACATCACTCACATCCATTGCATTCATGCGTTTCCATTCGCTTGTGAATTTTGTTTTTAAGTAGCCCTGTTGAATGGCTTCAAAATAACTTTGTGTTGTTCCTTTCTTAATCGCAAACCAATCTGTTGCGTTGTGTAACATGCGGTGAACATTTTCGGGTTTGTAATTTGTCCACTCACTTAAAATAATTGGAACGGTTGGTAAATCGTCAATGCCTACCCTCACCCCCGTCCCCTCTCCAAAGGAGAGGGGGGAAATGCCCTCACCTTTCTTCAATAAAATCATGGAACCATACATGCCTATTTGCTCTTGCAAGCCTGTGTGTGAATGATACCAATGAGTGCCGTGCTGTATGATTGCAAACCTATACAAGTGTGTTGTATGCGGTTTGATTGGCATTTGTGTAAGGTTAGGAACTCCATCGTATTGATTGGGCAAAAAGATGCCGTGCCAATGCAAAGATGTTTCTTCGTTCAGCTCATTGTGAACATAAATTTCTGCCGTGTCGCCTTCGGTAAAGGTTAGCGTTGGCATTGGTATTTGTCCGTTTACTGCGATTGCTCTTTTTTCTTTTCCAGTAAAATTTACAACCGTATCACGAACATATAAATCGTAACGGACAATCTTTTGTGCTAAAAGATTATTAACTGAAACGAAACATATAAAAATGAGAATTGATAATCTGATTTTCCTTATCACAATAAATGATTTGCATTTTTATTTTACAGGGATTGTTTCTTTAGTGCTTCCGCAACTCAACATTTGTTTGCCGAAATAGGGATTAACGATTTTGGAATTTTCGCTTATCCAGTATGCACCTTTACCATCATTGGCCATTGGACAAAATTGGTAGTAAACAGTTTCGGTGTTGGTGTTAAATGCTTTCAGCAAATCATACATTGTTTTTGAAAGTGAAATAAAATGTTCTCGTTGGTTTTCCAAATTGGCTGTGCCATTGATGCGTTCAGCATCATTAAACAGGTTGGTTTTATACTTCATCCAAGTGGTGTGTTGTGTGGCTGTAAGTTTATCCATTTGCACTTTATCAATGTCTTTGAAAAGTTGTTTTGCATAAGCGGCTGCACTGTCGGCATTGTCTTTTGTAAGCGAATTTTTCAAGCCGATGTAATCAGCATAAACTTCTGTAATAGGATTTGAAACTGTTGTTGTAACCTGTGTGGTTGCTTTCGTTGTTGCGTTTTGTTGTGCTGAACAGGAGTTTATTAAAACTGTTCCAAGCATTGCGATTGATAGAATGATGTTTGACATATTGATTTGTTTTAACTGTTTTATATTAAGATTAACATGGTGGCACTCATTGCTATCATCAAAGCATCTTCAATAATGGTAACGGTGCTCATTGGTAAATTGAATACGTCACCTAAGCAAGCACATTGAATTTTTTGTTTGTTCAGCACACTTTGCAAAACGCCAATGAAGCTTATGCTCATTACTACTAGCGTTGTTATGTTTGTAATGAATGGATAAATGAAACCATACGCTTTTATTCTTTTGGCAACAATGTCATACATGGAATAAGTTTCGGCAAATGCTTTCACAATTGCCGCAAGTCATACCTGTTAACTGATAAGTGTGTGTCATTTTATTTCTTCATGTCCATTCCCTTCATGTCACACATGCCCATGTCTTTCATGTCCTTCATTCCTTTTGGGTGTTCTTGCATTGAGGCCATCATCATTTTACATTTCTCTTTGTCCATGTCGCACATATCCATAGTTTTTCCCATCATCATTTTGCACATTCCCGAATCAGCCATGCACATGTCCATCATGTTGCCCATCATTTTTGTTCCCATTGCTTTGTCTTCTTTCATCATGTCGCATGACGTAGATGCAATGGCATCACCATGTTTTGCTTTCATGGCTGTCATTACTTCTTGCATGTAAGCCGGGTTGTCCATCAGTTCCGTAATTACTTTGGCTCTGTGGCCTGCATTGCTGATGTCATTAACTGAATTTTTGCTGCATTGCGTAAACGAGAATATGGTTGCAACGGCAAATACTATTGTGATTACATTTTTCATTTTTTTTCTGTTTTTCTGAATTGTTAATTGTTTAAAGAAAAAATCAAGGACTGAATTTCAATCCCTGCTTTTCCCTTCGTGAATAAATTATGCTGCTACTTCAAGCATCGCTTTACATTCTGCTTCACACTTACGACAAGCATCAGCACATTCTTTGCAATGTTCCATGTCAGAATGTTTTTCACATTCTGTTGCACAAGCATTACAAGCTTCTTCACATTTTTTGCAAAGTGCTTCAAGGTTTGCATCGATTTTACTTGCAGCAACTAAAGCGTTGCAAGCATCAGCACAAGCAATGCAAAGTTTTTCGGAATGTTCCATTCCCGCTTTACCTTTGTTTTCTGTTGAACAAATTTCACATGCATCTGCACATGTTTCGCAAGCATCAATGCAGCTTTGAATTTTTATATTTTCCATTTTGATATTTTTTTTTGTTGTGACTGAATTGTTACAATGCACAAAGGAGATACCTTTTAATGCCTATAACCTTACACAAAAAATACTAAGTGTTACATCATTCATACTTTACATTTTGCTATTTTTTCGGAGATAACTTTTCAAAGCGCAGGGGAAAACATTTTTTCATTTTTATTTCAGGCTGACTTTTCGTGTATTGGCAAAAAAATGAAACTTATTTTTTGGGGTTGCGGACAAAGCGGTGTCGGTCAATGTGCTGCAGTGGTCCTAAAACTACTCGTCTAAAGCGCGTCAGTTGAAAACTGCACAGTCGCCAATAGGGTTTCCGCTAACGTTTATCGCTACAAGAAGTTGGCGATTTCGGAGACGTGAACTCTCTGCCAGCACTGAACTTGATACGAAGAACAGATGCTGATTTAACCACTGAACCACCACTTTTGCCAAACCGCTGTTAGCAGTTGCCCTTTTTTATGTCCGAAGCACGGTTGGTTCTAGTTAGTATAATGTCGTGAGGTGCCAAAAAAATAAATTTACAAAAAAGGGCGATGGATTTATTTTTGGGGTGGGAGAAAAAACGCTCTCCTAACAAAAATTGCTTGCAGCGCTTTTTAAGAGTGTATTTTTTTAGGTCTGGACAATAAACCACTACTAATCCCGACACTTTCGCATAAGAGAATGGCGATGATGAATTTCCATGGCGTAGATAATTTCATTTTTGTTTCTGTAATAAAATTTTAGAGAAAGTACTCATTTTTAATTTGGCCTTTACTTAAATGTATAAGACAGTCCAACAGAAGCATAATGAAATAAAGCAAAATTGTAAACCTCATCATTGTCTGCACCGCCTTCCAGCATGCGGTACCCTGCACGTATTCTTAAATTCTCAGACAACTTATATGTTGCAGCAATCAGAACATCTTCGGCCCTGCCTTGAGGTGCGGCAAGCGCATCGCCATCAAGCAATAGTCCGAATTTGTTACCAATGTTCCATAATAGCCTGAAATTGATAATGGGTACAAAGCCCACGTTGGTTTTCTCAGCTACTGCTTCAGACGAAGCAAGCGCAATTTTAGCGTCTCTGATTTTTGCTGTGAGCCCCAAGCCGAATTCAAATTTTGGTTTTTGTACAAAATCATATCGGTATGTAAGCCTGTAAGAATTGAATTTATAGGTGCCGGTAAGTTCAGTATTGGCAGGGAACACTACTCCTTCAAATAAAATGTCATTTGCAAAACTACCTTGTGATTTTGTTTCGAGAGGTGCATACAATAGAGAAATTGTGTGCCGGGATTTAATAGTGTAATTTAATCTTGCTCTGTAGAAAAATTCAGCTTTTGGAATCAGACCATCTTTTAACGAAAAGAGGGTACCTTGATTACCGGGAATGCGAACATTATTGTAGCTGGTAAAAACAAAGCCCGTTTCTAAATCAATTAAAGCCTGCGCGTTAGCACTTGATAATCCAATACAAAGAAGCATCACCACAGTCGCTGAGAAGATTTGCTTTTTCATTTCGCCAATTTCATTTAAAGCCTATATATAGAAATTACAACGGTCTTTAATCTTTCAAAATATTTACTAACTCTTTTGCTGCTGCTTCAGAAGATGCGGGATTTTGTCCCGTAATAAGCATACCATCTTTTACAACATAAGAAGCCCAATCCTCTTTTTTAGAATAGATTCCGCCCTTACTCTTTAATTCATTTTCTAATAAAAAGGGAACTACCTCAGTAAGTTTTACAGCTTCTTCTTCACTGTTAGTAAAACCGGTTACATTTTTCCCCTTTACTAATAAGTTGCCTTCATTGTCTTTTACGTTCAACAAAACAGATGGTGCATGACAAACGGCCACTACTGGTTTTTTACTACTCCAAAAGTTCTCAATTAAATTTATTGAATCTGCATCGTTCGTTAAATCCCATAAAGGCCCATGCCCACCAGGGTAAAATACAGCGTCATAATCATCAGATGAAATAGCAGATAGTAAGTGTGTTTCTGATAAAATCTTTTGTAAACTTATATCTGCTTTAAACCGAATAACAGCTGGTGTTTGGTTATCAGCAGTATCGCTGGATGGGTCTATTGGAGGTTGCCCGCCTTTTGGAGAGGCAATAGTTATTGAAGCTCCCGCATCAAGAAATATATAATACGGAACCGCAAACTCCTCAATCCAAAAACCTGTCTTTTTTCCTGTGTTTCCCAATTCGCTGTGCGAGGTAAGTACCATTAATATTTTCATTTTTTATTTGTTTTAAAATTTATAATTCAACTATCATTTTTCCAATGTTATCACCTTCGAATAAACCCAGCAATGCATCTGGTAATTTGTCAAAGCCTTTTACAATGGTTTCTTTATATTTTAATTTACCTTCTTTAACCCACGTGCCTAATTGCATACTCCCTTCACTAAATTGACTTTGGTAATTTCCAATGATAAAACCCTGCATTAATACGCTTCTGGTTAATAACATCGGTTGAATTCGCGGACCCATTGGTATTTCAGTACTGTTGTATAACGCAATTTGTCCGCACAATACAATTCTTGCATTGAAGTTTATATTGCTAATAACAGCATCCGAAGTTTCTCCACCTACATTATCGTAATATATATCAACTGCCTTTGGACAAGCATCAGCAATCGCTTTCTTTAAATCGGGACAGGTTTTATAATTTATGACCTCATCAAATCCAAACTCACCTTTTAACAATGCAACCTTTTCATCAGTGCCGGCTATCCCAACTACTCGGCAACCTTGCAGTTTGGCTATCTGACCCACCACCAGACCAACAGCACCTGCAGCACCTGACACCACAACTGTTTCACCTGCTTTGGGTTTACCAATATGCATCAGACCAAAATAGGCGGTGAGGCCGGGCATACCCAAAATGCCCAAATAATAACTTGCTGGTGCTATGCTTGTATCTATTTTTAGAATGCTGGTTGCTGATGCAATACAATGTTGCTGCCAAGGAAGATTGCCCGAAACAATATCATTTTCTTTAAAATTCCCTGCATTGCTTTTTACAACCTTAGCTATAACTCCACCTGTAATTGGCTTTCCAATTTCAAACGGAGGGGCATACGATTTAGCATCATTCATTCTGCCACGCATGTAGGGGTCTACCGAAAAATACATAGCCTCTAGTAGTATTTCCTTCTCCGCGAGTTCGGGTAGTATTATATTTTTAGTTTCAAAATTCTCCAATACAGGTTTTCCCTTCGGTCTGCCGGATAGAATAATTTGCTTTGTTGAATGACTCATAGTATTTTAATTATTATTTCATTGAAATCTAACTTAAAAAGGGTCACTTAATTCACTTACCCTGATGAGTTTTTTGTTTACAAATTCATGGATGCCTAATTCGGAAAGTTCTCTTCCATAACCTGATCCTTTGGTACCTCCAAACGGTAAATCAGCCTGCGTCCATGTTGGATGATTAATAAAAACCATTCCCGTATCAATTTGATCTGCTACCCGTTTGCCTCTTTCGATATCCTGTGTGAACACTGAGCCACCTAAGCCAAATGGAGAATCGTTTGCTAAATCAATGGCCTCTTGTTCATTTTTAACTGTGAAAAAAACTGCAACCGGACCAAAAAATTCTTCGTAGTACACAGGGTTATCAGGCAGCATATTGGTGATAACAGTAGCCTCCATATAGGCGCCCTGTTGCTCCATTCTTTTGCCTCCTAATAAAATTTTTGCTCCACCACCAACCGCTCTCTTTACCTGATCGGCTATTTTAATCGCAGCTTCTTCGCTGCTCAAGGGACCTAACTGCGTGGCTGCTTCCATTGGGTTGCCGATGACCAGGCTGGCTAGTTTATCTTTTAATTTTCCAAAAAACTCATCAGCTATACTTTCAACTGCAATAAATCTTTTTGATGCAATACAACATTCACCGTTGTTGTTGATTCTGCCTACTACTGCCCATTCTACCGATTGGTCAATATCCGCATCGCCCAATACAATAAAGGCATCGCTACCTCCTAATTCCAAAACAGACTTTTTTAAATACTTACCTGACTCAGCTGCAATACTTGCACCTGCAGCTTCACTGCCCGTAAGCGAAAACGCCCTTTATTCTTTTATCAGCCACTAAGGCTGATGCTCTTTTGCCTGATATAAGCAGATTGGTGTAAAGCCCAACTGGTGCGCCCGCTTCTAAAAACAATTCCTCCATAGCTATGGCGCATTGCGGAACAATTGACGCATGTTTAATGAGTAGGGTGTTGCCCGCCATTATATTGGGTGCTGCAAAACGGGCCACCTGATAGAAAGGAAAATTCCAAGGCTGTACACCGAGCAATACACCTATCGGACTATATCTTACCAATGCCTGTCCATGAACAGGATTTAAAATCTTATCCGCTAAAAATGCTTCCGCATGGTTAGCATAATAATCAAAGATTTCTGCACTCAGTTTAATCTCTCCTTCAGCCTGTGCAACTAACTTACCCATTTCAAGGGTGATTAATTGGGCAAGCGCTGTCTTTTTCTTTCTTAACAAACCGGCTACGTTATGTAATAGCTCAGCCCTTTTTGAGTAGGCTGTTTTTTTCCACGATGCGAATGTTTCAACTGATTTTGCAATGGACTGATTAAGTGCAATTTCAGACATTTCTTCAAATGTTTTAACCACTATATTCGTTGCAGGATTGGTGCTTTGTATTGACATAATTTCACTTAGGCTAGTTGATGTTTAGGTACTGTATCGGCTTCAATACACCAGAGTAATTCTGTAATAAAAATTGCAGCCAGTTTATCGGAATTAAGTTTATCAATCGCTTTTCCATTTTCGTCATAAGCTTTATCTACTGTTGGTACCGAAAACATAGCGGGAATAGTCCAAGCCATCATTTTCCAAAGTGTAAACTGAAGTGCTACCATAGCTTGGCTACCGCCAAAAGGTCCGCTTGAAACGGTAACTATCGCAATGGGTTTGTGTCTCCATTCTTCATACAGCAGGTCAATAGCATTCTTTAAACTTGCAGGATAGCCTCCGTTGTATTCAGGCGTAACGATGATAATTCCATCTGATGATTTAATCTTAGCTGCAAATTCAAGAACATTTTCAGCTGGATCAATAAGTGTTTTTAAAGTGCCTTCAAAGATGGGAAAGTTGTATTCTTTCAAATCTAAAATTTCGGCAGTAGATAAATTATTTTCTTTCAAGTAAGTTTTGAAATACAAAGCTACATTATGACTTTTTCTTTCTCTTCTTACACTTGATGATATGATGGCTATATGTGGCATAATTTAATTTTACTAACGGTGTTTAAATCGCTAAATATCCACCGTCAATTTCCAAACTAGTTCCAGATACAAACGAACTATCATCGCTGGCAAGAAAAATAAAACCATTTGCGATTTCTTCTGATCTGCCCAGGCGTTTCATAGGGTGCAAATCAATGATGTGTTGTTTGACTTCGGCATGGTCGCTGATGCCGCCTTTAGTTAATAGCGGTGTATCAATAAAACCGGGACAAATGGCATTGATGCGAATACCTTCGGTTGCATACTCCAATGCGGCAGTTTGTGTAAGTCCAATTACGCCATGCTTCGCAGCTACATAATGAGCAGATGTAGCAAAACCCACCTTGCCAAGGATAGAAGACATATTTACAATAACACCGCTTTTTTGCTTTGCCATTTGTGCTAATTCATGCTTCATGCAATTGAACACACCGTTTAGGTTTACACCAATTACTTTGAGCCATGCTTGTTCGGTCATATCGCCCACCTTGTTCGACTCACCACCAATGCCTGCGTTGTTGAGCGCAACATCTAAGGTTTTGAATACACTAATTGTTTTTTCAATAGCCGCTTGCACTTGTTCAAATTTGGCAACATCGCATTCGATGAAAATGGCTTCAGGATTTTCATTTACTATTTCTTGTAATGCTTTTTCACTGTTGTCTGATTTCATGTCAGCCACTACAATGTTTGCACCTTCTTTGGCAGCTGCTATTGCGCATGCTTTACCAATGCCTGATAAACCACCTGTGATGAATACAGTCTTGTTTCCTAGTTTTTTCATAATTAATTATTGTTTTTTCTCAAGCTCAGTTAATGAGTTGTAACAAAACTTTGAGTTCGAATCCTTTTAACTCAACTCGCATGAGTTAGCTAAAGCAGTCGTTTAACTTTCATATGGCTTCCACATCAGTAACCATGGAAGTATTGTTTCATTTGGTTAAATGCTTTTGGACCAGCATAACAACCTTATTCCACGCAGCGACAGTAAAATTGCTTGGAGAAATTATTTACTGATTAACGGATAACAGGCTCGTCTGCCATTTCGTTGGCTATAAATAGAAGATTGGGAAACATTTATATTCCTGGGCACCATTACGCCAATCTAACAAATCAATTCATAATTTCTCCTTACAATATTAAATGCTGTACTGTTTCATGCTTAGCTTCATGACTATGCTACCGCCAAAGCATCTCTCATCATTTTTACTTTGTCGTGGTCAGCAACTAGTAATTTGTGCTGTGCTATAATCATAGTTTGCTGTTCGGCACTTAAATTTTCAGCATCATTTTTTAATGCTTTTTCGTACGTGCCTTTTGCCACGTCTTCACCATACTCACAAGAGTTTAAAATTGCTTTATGGTCTTTGCCTGTGAGTGCTGACTTTACATCCATCCACACGCGAAAAAACTTACCTGTTGTTCTTGTACCTTCAGCCGGTGTACCACCTAATTTTGTTACTTCGGCAACTAACTCACCTTTGCATTTTTCACTTGTTGAACTAAACCTTGCAAACAGTGCTTTCAAATCTTGTTCTTCAGTTTCTTTTGCTGCTGTTTCGTATCCTTCAATTCTATCGTTGTTGATAGTGATGAGTGTGTTTAACACCTCAATAGTTTTTTCGTTTTCCATTTGTTTAATTGTTGTTTGAGCTTTATTTATGAATTTGTTTTTGATTAAATCTTTATAGTACCTTCTTTGCCTGTGATTAAATTTGTTCCTGTAACAACTGATGCCACCATTTTTAATAGGTTAATCATTCTGTTGCCGTCAGTATCCCAGTAATAAGCGGTGGATGGTTTTACTTTTATAACAGAAATATTCGGGTCGTCTTTACCTTCTTTAAACCAAATTTTTGCAAATGGTGTCCACAGTTCCTCAATTATCTCTTTGTCGAAAATTATTTCTGCTTCACCATTCACAACTAAATAACTTCCTTTTCCCGGGTGCGAAAAAAAGAGTTGCGCCTTTTTGTCTGCTAATATGGCTTTGTTTTTATCACTGCTCTTTTCACTAAAAAACCAAATGTTGCCTTGGTCGCAAACTTCTATTGCCGTCATGGGGCAGCACGTAGAGCCATCGTCCGTTTTTAAGTCGGTGCAGAAAAGGCAAATCCTAATATCATTAACCAAACCTTTCAGTTTGTCAATGGCTTCTTTGTTATTCAAATTTTCAGTGTTGTTCATTTTACCTTTTATCTAATGATGATTACATTTCCTCACATTGTTTTTGACACATTAATGATTGATCGAGGTGTGTTCTTAGTGCTGGAAGTGTCGCTGTTGCCCATGCTTTGATGTCGGGGTCGGTGCAATCGGTAGATGCCTTTTCGAAAAGAGCAATTGCATCTTTGTGTCCGTTTACCATCATGCTACTATATTCTTTTCCAAAATCGTTGCCTGATTTTTCGTTTAGCTTTTTGTAAGCATCTTTTCCGTTTTCGGTTTGCGATGTCGGAAGCGATATATTTTTTGTTCTTGCCAATGCGGTTAAATCGGCTAATGATTTGGTGTGTTCATCCTCCATCATTTTGCCTAATTCTTTTACATGACTTGAGCCTCCTTTTTGCTGGGCTAATTGTCCTAAGCTAATTTCTTCTCGATTTATTTCAGCGGCATCAACCAGAAATTGAGCGTCTTTTTCGTTGTTGTTGTTGTCAAATTTTTGTTCGTTTTTTTCTTCAGCAACTTCCTTGGTGTCTTCTGGTTTGTTGTTCATACATGATGATGTGCCAATGATGGTAGCAATGAGGAATGTTGCTTGCAACACTGCGGATTTGTAATTTTTCATATAATAGCGTTTTAATTTGTAAATATTTATGTCGCAAAGCTGGAGCTCGCAACTATGGCAAGAATTACACAATTTTTCAAAAGATTTATGTCATTCCGACTTTTCAATTATTACTAAATATGAGCCGTCATCCAGGCACGATAGAGTTGGGTATTAAAGAAACAGCCCCGAAAAACGGGGCTGTTCTGTCTTTTTATTTTTTATCCTTTTTGGGGTCGGCTTGGTGTATCGGACAAAAAACGAAAGTTTGTTTTGTGCCGTGGAGTGGAGTGGGCAGACCTCTTTTACAAATTCATTTTCAGGGCAAGTATTAGAAGGAGGGCAGGTCGTACATCAAAGGCCTAGTTAGTACGTGTCAGGTTCATGGTTGCACGGTTGCGCGGTTGCCCTACAAGGAGGCAAAACGGTTTGGGGGTTTGCGATGGCGGGGATTATTAGCACTAAACTTCATTCGGAGAACTGGACTTCCACCTTGCACAAATGTGTCTGCGAAGCACGGAACCCCCGCTATCGCAAACCCCTTGTTAGCGGTAGTTTTTCTTTCATTCCGTTGTAATGTCGTCATGTAATTTCAAAAGGGTTAAAATGATAATTTTTAGAAGTCTGTGATAATCAAATTCGTGTTCCTTTTCTGAAAACGTATTTGTTCCGTGTAAATATTTATTCCTTAGGTCGTAGCCGTTGATAAATTCCTTTTTGTTGAGATAAAAGTTAAAATAATTTCTTTCTTGTCGTGAGAACAATGTGTTTTCTAAAATCACCAGTTTCTGGTCAATTAATTCGTCCATAACTGCCCTGCATGGCAAAGGATAACTCCAATAGCTGAGGACTTCTTTGTGATGCAATTCCCCAATTAAGTAAATCATAATATCCTTATTCAAAGTCACATATTCGTCATTACTTAGTTTTAGATAGCCGTCATTTATCAAGCTTTGAATAGTCTCTCTTTGGTAGTTTTCAAAATACTCAAATTTCACATTCTCATTTGTTATCAAGTCAAACAAACAGTGATATTTATTCTCAAAATGCTTGACATAGTATAAATGACTTTGGTCTGAGAAGAATAAGTATTTTAACTGGAGAATTAAGTTATCGTCCGAGTAAATATATTTCTTCGGCTTGTTACTGTAAATCTCACTAATTCTAATTGGGGCAGAACTGATTTGAATAAGTTCAAGGTCAATGCTTTTTTCATCTACAAGCAATTTGTATTGCTTTAATAAAAACTCAAAGTCCGGTGTTAGAGTTCGGATTTTTTCTAAATAACTTGATTCACCTAATGGTAGTTGAAATACAATTTTGTTTGGTGAAATTCTTTCGTTTAAAGACCCCACGAAGGAATGAATGATTGATTCTAAGCTTCTTCCTTTTCGTTTCAAGAAGTCTTCGTAGATATACAACTGAAGATTAGATAAGTTCTCTTTTCTGAAAAATGAGAACCCAATTTCATACTCATTTTTGGATTTCATAAATGTTCGTTCAAGAACATCTAATTCACTTTGCCTACTGACTAATGCTATTAGGTTCTTTTCGTCTGTGTAGAAGAAAAGATACTTGAAAACCAGAAAAAGGTCTAAATCGGTAGGTAATAAATCAAGAAAACTTTCGCTGTATGATGCCTCAAATGTTGTCCCTTCTGTTTTAAATTTGAATGGCTCTTTTTGGTCTTTATTTAACGTTACCCCAACACCTACATTCCAAGTATGTCCGTTTTGAAGAACTTTATCGTTTAATTCTTGTGATTTCTTTTTTGCCTTTAGTCGTGTTTTGGGGCTTAGTTTAAACTCGTTTGTATCTCTTGAGTTCTCAATTAGCCTAACATAATTGAGATTTGGGTCTGAACTATCCAAATAGGAACTAATAATTGTTTCTTTGTCGGTAAGGCTTAAACTTTTGGGGAAATGATTTTTTTCCTTTCTACCGAAGTTGTCTTTTTCTTCTATGCTTGATAAAAGAATTTCCGCACTTTCTGAATACGAGATTAGGAAACTCTTAATTGTCTTATCGTATTTATCTACAACTTTTTTCTCTTTGAGTATGTAGCGTATTTGTCTCGGATGCTTTTCCAAAACGTCTAACAAAGTTGAGTCAGATATTTTCTTTAAACTGTTTAGGTTGTTTAACAAACTCCAGTAGTCCTCATAGTAGTTGTAGTCAAGGGTTGTTAACTCTTGCTCCAAGGATTCATCGGAAATTTTGAGGATTCTTTCTTTTAGTTGAATGTATGCTGTTTCAACATTTCCCTTGTATGATGCCTTTTGGTTTTCGTCCCAAGTTGTCAGAAACAGATTGTTGTCAAAATATAATTTGATGTTGTAGAACTCTATCAAGTCAATCAAACCAAAGTCAGAGCCAGCATTGAAATTAGTAAGCAAACTCTCCGCTTTACTCAATTGGTGTCCGCCAGCCATGTCCTCTCGTGAGTAAAATTTGATTCTATGTCGTTTGTCTTCGCTCATTGCTTTGTAGTGTAGCACTGTCTCCTAAAATTACCGCTAACGGTTTCGGGCTTGGCGAAGGTGGCGATTTTCACCATCTCGGCTCAGCCGAGATTGATGCGGAGAACCAATGTTTGATTAACCACAAAACTGTCTTTGGAACACGAAACCCCGCCTTTTGGGTAGGTGCTGTTATAGGGCGTTTTTCTTTGTCCGTCAATGTGGTTAAGTCGTTCTACCATTTAAGTTTTTTTATTAATTTTTTCTCGATTTTCAAGTCAGTTGTTTTTTCACTTGGTGGATTTGTCCACTCGTAAATGTATAGTTCGTTGTCTTTCTTTTCAAGTATCCAGTCTTTTTCTTGTCCATAAACGATATTAATACCCCCATCAAGTTCCCAATTACACCAACATTTTAAACTGTCCGATTGTAATGTTTTTTTTAACTCGTCATAACCCCTAATTGTCAATGCAGAGTTTAGCAATTTTATATGCTCCTTAAAATAACCGTCATTGTCTCCAGTGCTATAAAGAATATATTTTGTCTGCTTGCCAGAAGCCTCAATAAAAAGTAACGTGTCGTTTTTAAGTTTTAATTGTCCGATAACTGTAATGGTGTCCTTGAACAAAGTTTGGGAATACTGCTTGTTAGAAACTTCTAAATTGGTTTTTGAAATTTCCTTAAAGTCATAAAGGTTGTAGTCGTAGTTTGCTCTGCCGTCATAAAGCAAAACAAATTTCTTGGTCGTGTCCAAGCTGATTAAAAAGTATTCTCTTGATTTTTCACATTGGCAGGGCAAGTCTGTCTTTAAGCAATTCAAATAGTCTATGCTCATCCAATTTGAATAGATACTTGGCGTTTGTTTTTTACTCTTGTCTGTCTGCCCGAAACAGTTTACAACGGTCAAAAAAGTCAAAAGTAATATGGTCGTTTTTATTGTCATTGTGTGTCGTCTTAAAATGCCCTATAACGTTTCGCACATTTGCGATGGGCGGGCTTTTCAGCACAAATGTTCATTCGGAGAACTGAACTTTCGGCTGCCACAAAAGTGTATGCGGAGCACAAAACCCCGCCTATTGCAAATGTGCTGTTAGCAGCAGTATTTCTATCATTTTTCAATTATATTTCTGATTTGTTGAGCTATCAATTTCTCACAATTTCTGTCCATGAGTAATACGGTGTCAACGTGGTTAAAAACAGTTATAAAGTCGTTTTGACATTTTCTTTTGAAAATTGGATGTTTTGAATCCAGCAGGCCGCGAATGTCTTGAAGTTCTTGGTCTGTAAGATTTCGTGAAATTTTACCGCCTGGGTCAAAAGGAGAAACTGGGATAAAGTCAACTGTAATTTTGTCGCCATCTCGATGAAATGTAATGCTGTCATGTACCCAGAAGTAGCCACCATACTGCGTTCGTGTGATGTAAAAAGTATTTGTTTTGAAAATATTGTCCAATTCGTTTTTGTCCTTCTGGGTGATTGACCATGAAACGCATATGACGAATATTATTATGAATGTTAGGATCCGTGGCATTTTATATTGCTGCTAACGTTTCGGGGGTTTGCGATGGCGGGGAGTTTTAGCACTAAACTTTACTGCGAAGCACGGAACCCCCGCTATTGCAAACCCCTTGTTATGCGTTCGCTTTTATTGTTTATAAAATTCAATTCGTTTAATTATTTCTTGTCCCGATTTATTCAAGTTGGTCAAGTTATATTTGAAAACCTTTTTGTCTGTGAATAAAACAAGAGTTGTCACCAAATGTCTACCACCACCTTTTTTCATTAGTAAATATTCAGTTATGTCGTCCCATTCAAAAGTCTGTTTGCCAAGTTTAATTTTCTCTTTGTCAATAAGGATTTTGTATGACCATTTAGGGTTTAAGAAAAAAGTCCAAAGAACAAGCCCAATCCAAGCTGTAACAAGTAATAAAAACACAATTGAAATTGGTAATAGTATATTCTGAATCACAAGTAGAAAAATAGAAAACCAACCAAACAGTCCTAAGCAAATAAACAATATGGCAAGAAGCCTTCGGAATTTTGAAGGTCTAACAATAAAAGTCTGTTCAATATTCTTGTGTTTTATAATTGTCGTTATGTCCTTGGCGAAATAAAATACAGGAAAGTTGTTGAAAAGCCTTTCCAACCAATTGCATTTTGATTTCTCTTCGTCCATAATTGTTTGAACTACATTCATATTTTGGATGTCTCGCTAAAGTGACGCATAACTTGTATATATGCGATACAAACCTTCGCATATCACCCCCATTTCGGGTAGATATGCGAAGTTTTTACTTCGCTTTGCAAAACAAACATACCAAAATCTCTGTGGTAGTGGCGCGCCTTGCTCAGATTTGATTCTAGGATGCCTTATTCAGCGCTGTGCCCCGCGCAATCACCCCTGCTACTTCCCCTTCAGCAAATCGCGGTAATCCTCCTTTTGCCTTTCGGAGTCTATGAGCCTGTCATTAAGCGCATAGATGGTTTCCTTGTCGCGCTTCTGCTGCTCTCGCAGGCTGCGCGTTAGGCGGTTTTCCAGCATCCTGTCGGGCAGGTCTTGCGTCATGTAGTCCAGCATGTTTTCACCCACCACCTCGCCTATGGCCGCTATCAAGGCCAGTTCTATTTCGCCCTGGTGGCGGTGCGCACTCAGGTAATGCCTTTCCAGGCCTATCTGCCGGTGCAGTTCCTCCTTGGTCATCCCGGGTGGCAGGTGGCGCTCCACAAAGCTCATCGCATCAAATTGTGCGA
The DNA here is from genome assembly GCA_031414655.1 of Flavobacteriales bacterium. Taxonomy (GTDB): domain Bacteria; phylum Bacteroidota; class Bacteroidia; order Flavobacteriales_D; family Sanyastnellaceae; genus JANNVZ01. Next base: position 365,654 of record JANNVZ010000001.1, on the reverse strand, counting down.
ACATTTCACGGGAGTCTTTCAGCTTGCTCAGGTTAAATTTCTTCGGGTCTATGCGCCCTGTTCTCGGGTCCTTTTCTTTTTTGCGTGACATGGTGTAGTTATTTAAATGCAATATGTATGGCATCGAGGGACTTACACAAATAGTTGGCCGCCACCTTTTGCCATTTATTTCAAGTCAAACGCCTTTTTTCGCGTGTATTGTTCCAAACGGACACCGTCAGTGCACGAATGTGCATTCTTATCTACCCGTGCGGTCGCCATCCTAACCGTTACGGAAGTCGCTTTTCCCCTTGCGGTCGTCCACCTTTCCCTCGTGGTAACGCATTACTCAGTTGCGGCAGTGCTTTCTTCCACTGTGGAGGTGATTGCTGCCAATGCAGTTGTGCATCGCTCCCATACGGCCACTGTTTCTTCCTTGGTGGTGGTCGTATGCTCCTATGGCATAAAATCCCATCGTTCGTCCATCGTAATAAATCATTGTGCCTCAAATGCATAAACCTCTGTCGAATAGAATTTGACTTGGTCTAGGCCATCGGTGCATCTTGCGTTCCATGTGAAACTTTCCGCTCAGGAGAAATGCGGAAGGCGATGACAAAAAACATTTCTCCTCATTAAAAACACATTTAGGATGGAAGCAAGAAGAGAAGCACATTTGAGCATGTTGGGAAAGGTAGACGCCTTTCACACATCAGAAGCAGCAGCCATAGCCGCTGCTTTGCCCGGACACGCTGCTATTAAGGTAGAGTTTGATGAGCGCTTGGCCGCGCTGGAGTCTATAGCCACGGCATCAGAACTGGACATCACCGGCTTCGCTGCCGCCAAAGAGGCCAAGGCGCAGGAGCTGCGCGACAGCACCTTCAAGGTAGGCAATGCCTGTGTTACTAAGTTCAACGTAGACGGTGTTGAACTCAACAAAAGTGAAATGGTGGATTGGGAAAAGACGGAGCTGGAAGACTTGACAGATGCGGAACTCTTTATGGCCGGTCTTAACACCTGGACCCTTGCTGATCCTATCAAGGCTGACTTGGCGCTTTACAATGTCACCTCAGCAGAGGTGGATGCATTGGTTGCCCTGCGCAATCAGTACAGGGCCATCTACCAAACACCGGGCGATATGATAGGAAAGCGTGCCGCATTGCTCAAGCACTATGATCGGCTGACGGATGAGATGCGCCTATTCCTAGAGAAGAAGCTCGATCAGATATTCAAGGCATTGCTGGTATCAAATCCGCTGCTTTACGACACGTACCAAAATGCACGCAAAATATCTGAGCATGGGGGAGGCAGCGGAAACTTGTTGAGTGGGGTAGTTCCATTTAGCGAGATTAAGAACTACGACCTCCCCTTCACGATAACAGGGCCAGATGATTATCTGAGAGCGGAGAACACTACGGCAGGCAGTGCCTTGCCCTTGGAGTTCTACTTTGCATCCGCCTTGGGCGCAGCACCCAGGGTGGGCTACGAACCTATAGCCCGCCCACCGGGCTTCACGCAAGTGAAGGATGCTGCAGCCTTCGACTGGGATGTTACACGCCCCTTCTTCACTGTTCGCAATACAGACACTGGCACAGCGCAATCATTCAAATTCAGTTTGGAGGAATGAGAATGAAGAGCGTTTCATGTGAAACGATTAAAAAAGCCCGCTCATTGGCGGGCTTTTTTGTTTCTATTGCAGGAATAGTTTATTTTGAAGCATTTTCAGGAAGGCTCTCTGTTATTATAGAACTCAGGAGAGTCTAGCGATTCGGGCCTTATCGGAAGCTTCTTCGGCAACCTGTGCAAAACCATCCAAAGAACGAGCACGCCTACAAAGCCAAGGAATATGGGAAGGAAAAAGCCATTAATTACTCTGGATGAAATTTCTTCTGTGCCAAAATCGTCTTGCCACGTAAGCAGCCGTCCAAGAATTCGTCCCAGCGCACTGAAGACAATATAGACCAAGATTCCACCAATAATCCAAAGCACCTGGTTTCTCCGTTTGTCGTGGGCTTTGCGATTAAAGATGATGCCTATAAGAATCAAGAGAATAAGACCTATCATGGCTCAAAATTAATTGAATTTGGGTTTAGACTAAAAGCGTTCAGGGGCATCGAGCACATCTGGGTGTGCGGGTGTTCCATCCGGTTGAGCACGCATAATCAAGTAAGCAATGGCGGAGCCTAAAATTCCTCCGGCCAAAGACAATAGTGTTGAGAGCGATACAGGACCTATGCCTGAGTGGTCTGTTACAACGTGCGGCACAACATAGAAACTAACCAGGACAAGCGGAACGTAGTAGCTAAGCGTGCCAATGATTCCCCAGAGCATGCCACTAAGCCGTTTTGTTTTGGCTTTCTTGGAGAAGACCCAAATAACAAAAGTGAGAAAAATTATTTCTAACATCAGTAGGAGTTATTGTTATCGCTATTTGGCCAAATGCACCATCAGTACTGAGATATCACTCGGGTTTACCCCGCTGATGCGCGAGGCCTGGCCCAGCGTTTCTGGGCGAATTTTCGTCAGCTTGAGCCGCGCCTCGGTACTTAAGCTATTCAACAGATGATAGTCAAAAGCAATGGGGAGTTTCACGTGGTCCAGTCGGGTCATCTTCTCCGCCATATCGCGTTCCTTTTCCAGATAACCACTGTATTTGATGGCAATTTCTACCTGTTCTATGATTTCGTCTGCCTGCGGACCAAGCGTGGCGGCCTTCTCAGCCATGGCTGGCAGAACCGCGGCAATTTCCTGCAATCCCACCCCGGGCCTACCTAGTACACCACCAAGCTTTACTTTTTGCGTTAATGGCGAGCTATTGCGTTTTTCAAGGTAATCATTGAGCTCTTCTGGCGTTACACTCAGATCGTTTACATACTTCAGCAGGTCAGCCTTGCCTTTTAGCTTCTGTTCTACGTGGAACATCCGCTCATCCGATGCCAATCCTATTGCGTTTGCTAAGGGTGTTAATCGCTCGTCTGCATTGTCCTGACGCAGCAGCGTGCGGAACTCCGCCCGACTGGTAAACATGCGGTAAGGTTCCTCGGTGCCCTTGGTAATTAAGTCGTCTATTAACACCCCAATATAAGCTTGGTCACGGTTCAACACAAAGGGATCTTTTCCCTGCACGCTAAGTGCTGCATTAATACCCGCCATTTGTCCTTGGCAAGCGGCCTCTTCATAGCCCGTGGTGCCATTAATTTGTCCTGCTAGAAAGAGTCCATCTAACTCCTTGGTTTCCAGCGTATGTTTTAATTGTTCAGGCGGAAAATAGTCGTATTCGATGGCATAACCCGGCCGGAACATGCGTGCTTTTTCGAAGCCTGGTATGGCTTGCAGTGCTTTGTATTGCACCTCCTCAGGCAGCGATGTCGAGAAACCATTAACATATATTTCTACTGTATTCCACCCCTCAGGCTCCACAAAGAGTTGATGAGAATCCTTGTCAGCAAAACGGGTTATCTTATCTTCTATACTAGGGCAATAGCGCGGCCCAACGCCTTGTATGCGTCCCGCAAACATGGGCGATTGCTCGAAGCCAGTGGCTAATATGTCGTGCACCGCTTGGTTGGTATATGTAATCCAGCAGCAGCGTTGTTTTTCAATTTTAGGGGTATTGGTGTAGGAGAATTTTCCTGGGTTCTCATCACCTTCCTGCACTTCCATTTTAGTATAGTCCAGTGAGCGGCCGTCTATGCGCGGTGGGGTGCCAGTCTTCATCCTTCCGGAGCGGAATCCCAGAGAGTTTAATTGTTCGGTTAATCCCTCGGATCGCTTCTCCCCTATTCTACCTCCACCAAATTGCTTTTCGCCTATGTGAATAACGCCATTCATAAAAGTGCCACTGGTGATAATAACCGCCCTACAGTTAAATCGAATACCCATGCCAGTAGTGCAGCCTGCCACACGACCATGTTCCACATGAATCTCACTCACCATGTCTTGCCAAAAGTCTACATTGGGCGTTTGCTCCAGCATCATTCGCCATTCTTCGGCAAAACGCATGCGGTCGTTTTGTGTGCGTGGGCTCCACATAGCGGGGCCTTTGCTGCGGTTCAGCATTCTGAACTGAATAGCGGTGCGGTCGCTAACTATGCCGCTGTATCCTCCAAGGGCGTCTATCTCGCGCACTATTTGGCCTTTGGCAATTCCGCCCATGGCGGGGTTGCAGCTCATCTGGCCAATCTTGTTCATGTCCATGGTTATTAACAATACCTTGGAACCCAAGTTGGCCGCTGCTGCTGCTGCTTCATTGCCGGCATGGCCAGCGCCTACTACTATAATGTCGTATTCTTTGTGCATTCTCGATTAATAGAACACGGAAAAAGCGAATGAGCTTTCAAGGATTGGATGGATTTAAAAGGATCCAACTCAGTATTTATCCGTTCAATCGGTGTTCCATTATTTTATCAAATTAATAATCAGTTTTATCATCATCTCCTTCTCGTGTGGAGGACTTTGTGCGACCAGCAAAGCTAAGGCAGTTAGGCCGTTGGCGTTGATTTTTACATTGCCCTGCTTGTCCAAGCGGTGTTTGTTCCTTTCCAGGAAATAGACAAACATGAACGCCCCGATGCGCTTGTTGCCATCGGTGAAGGGGTTTTGCGTCAATAGGGCATAAAGCAATTGAGCCGCTTGTTCTTCAATGCTGGGATAGCGTTTCTGACCGCCTTTGGTCTCCTGAATGCTTGTCAGTAGTTCGCTTAAGCGGTTGTCCTTTTCTTGTCCAAACAAGGCCGAAGCCTTCAGATTATTTCGTAGTTCGTTAACCACATTTCTAGCTTGTTCAAGGTCAATGGTAAAAGTCACTTGCTCAGTAAGGTCAGTGGTTTCCAGTGAGCGGTCGTCAAACTGCTCAAGTGTTTTCAGCGAGGAGGTGTAGCGCGTCACAATGTCCAGCAGGCCGCTGAGTTCGCGGGTGTTCAGCTCCTTGGTATCGCGCGTGCTTTGGATGAGCGAAACGGCTCGTTTCAGCTCTTCAATGTGGGTGTTAAACTCCTTTAGCCGCTTCTCGTTGATGGTAAAGCCCTTGGTAAGGTGGTCGCTGAGTCGGGTGGTGGCCCATTGGCGAAACTGGGTACCGCGTTTAGAGTTTACGCGGTAGCCCACGGAGATGATCATGTCCAGGTTATAGTGTTCTATTTCACGGGAAACCCTACGGGGACCTTCGGTTTGAACTGTCAAGTATTCCTTGACAGTTGCTTTTTTGTCTAATTCACCCTCACGGAATATTTTGTTGATGTGAAGACTGATGTTCTGTTTGGTGTTGCCAAATAATTCTGCCATTTGTATTTGGCTGAGCCAAACAGATTCGTTCTCCAGCCGAACGTCCACTGCGGTTCCGCTTTCCGGATTGGTATAGATGATTATTTCGTTCATGCTTGCATTGTTCGAATTGCCCCTTTACAACATCCTCAAACACGCATCCTCCTTCGCCCGCATCCTCTTTACATCCGCGGGTGTTTTGTCTTTGTATCCCAGTAGGTGCAACACGCCATGTACCATCACGCGATGCATTTCATCCTGTACGCGAATACCCATTGTTTTTGCATTGTCGCGCACGCGATCCACGCTGATGTAAATCTCACCATTGATGCTTTTGCCTTCTGAATAATCAAACGTAATGACATCGGTGAAGTAGTCGTGTTGCAGATGGTCGCGGTTCATCTGTAGCAGGTAGTTGTCAGAGCAAAAGATGAAATTGATTTTGCCCTCTTCTTTCTTTTCTTTCCTCACTACTTGGGTTATCCACTCACGCAATTCAACACGTTGCCTTAGGTTGTAACGCACATCTGAAAGGAAGAAATGAATGGGGCTTTTCATTGGTTTTTGCTAAACGAAAAAGGCGACTTCAAGCCGCCTGTTTTCAATTGTCTTATTGAGAATTTTTTTCTATGCTGCTTGTGCTTCGAGTACTGCGAAATCCATAATGGCTATGCGGCCACCGTCTTCGAATGTGCAGGCATCGCTCAGCTGTCGCATCAGGAATACCCCGCGTCCGTGGGGTTTCTCAAGGTTCTGTGGTGCAGTAGGATCAGGCAGGTTGTCGTAGTCGAAACCGGGTCCCTCATCTTCTACAGTGAAGCGCATTATTTTTTCATCTACAATGTCAAAAGTGATAGTCACCTGTTTGGAGGTATCTAGTTTATTGCCATGGACAATGGCGTTGTTTACAGCCTCTGTCATGGCTATAAGTAGCTCACCGTAATAATCTTCCTTCACATTGTACTCAGCTGTTACATCGTCTATAAGGCGCTCAGCAATATGAATATTCTCCAAAACCGATGGAAACTTAAGGGTGCGTTTTGATGCGGGCATAAATGATAATTTTTGGGCTTCGCAAAGAAAGTTTATTTGGTGCCTAGTTTGTTGAAATACGAATTTACCTTTTCCTTGTAATAAGGTTTCAGTGTTGGTGGAACAGTTTTCAACAATTCGGTCTCTTGTTGTTTCCTGCGAATGTAATCCGCATATTTGGTGGGATTGCTTGTTGGATAATCCTGCGCTTCGTTGCTTTTGCGCTTCTCCTCCTGCCCACGTATGCGCTCTGCCTCCTCGGCTTTCAGCAGTCGAATCTCTATGTCCTTTTGTTTGCGCAGTGTCTCTTCGCTTATCTCATTGTTCACGATGTCCTTCTGAATCTCTTCCATGTCCTTTGAAATCTCTTTCATCTCGTTACCATTTCCGCTGCCATCCTCATTCAGTTCGGCTGCCTTTTCTTCCACCGCTTTTCTTATAGCCGCTTGCTTTGCTGCCATCTGTGCAAGCTGCTGACTTTGTTGCCCGCCCTCGCCACTCTTGCCTTGGTTCTTTCCTTGCTTCTTCATCTCTTCCAATTGCTTAGCGAGCGACTCTTGCATTTTCTTCATGTCACCTGCGCTGGGCGATGGTTTTTTGCCTTTGCCGCCCGGTTTGTTGCAACTGCCGCTGCCCGGTTTGTTGCATTGCGACTTGCTTTGCATTTGTTGCAATGCCTCGTCCAGCATCAGCGCAAGGTTGTTGAAACTGGTCATCACGTATTGCTGCGAAGTGGTTACTTCTGGTGTTCTTCTGTCAGGAATGTTCTCAATGGCCTTTTCCATGTTCTCATTCACCAGATTGATTTCATGGTTGACCGCAGCGCTTATCTGAGGCACGCGCATGCTGAGTGCAAACAATGAATCCTCCACCATTTTGCTATCGTCTTTCAACTTACGCTGAGTGTGGCCAAGCTTGTTGTAGTTAGGATCTTTCTGGTCGATTGATTTGAAACTGGCCATCAATTCCTCCTGATCAAAACTAAGGGTAATGATGTTCTCGAGCAGCGCGCGCAGTGCTTCCATGTCTTCTTCTTGCTGCTCTTGTTCACTAGACTCCATGGCCATTTCCATTTGCTCCGCCATTTCTTTCGTCTTCTCGCCTGCGCTTTTTTGCGATTTAGAAGCGCTGCTTTTTTTGTTTTTGCTTAAACTTTCTTTGCTCTCCTTTTGCTCCTCGCCAATCTCTTCTTCCTTCTGCTCTGTGTCGGGCATCGGGTTCGGATTCTCCAATTCTTCATTCAGTTTTTCAGCCTCGTCCAATTCTTTCTTTAGCTCTTCAAATTCCTTGTTGAGTTCCTCTTGCTTTTTCTCAAGGTCTTCTGACTTGGTTTCCTTCTTCTCACTTTCTTCAGAAAGTTTCTCTTGTTCTTCGGCCAGCTCCTTCAGTTTGTCAATGGTTTTTTCCATCTTCTGCTCCCATTCCAATTGCTTGAATTGTTCCAACGCGCGATCCAGTTCTTTCTCCAAATCTTCGTTGTTCAAGTCCATTTGTTCTAACTCCTTTTGGATTTCATCTTTGTTCAACTCATCCATCATTTTCTGCAACTCTTCCATCATCTTTTGCAACTCAGGAGTCATCACTTGATCCATCAGTTCCTCCAGCTGTCGTTGCTTTTCTTGAAGTTTCTCATTGGGCTTTTCAAACTCACTTTGTTGTTGATTCTTCTTTTCATTTTGTTGCTGAATCTCTTGCACTTGCTCTTGCAGCTCTTGTTGTTTCTTCATCAGTTCTTCCAGCTTCTTTTTGTCCTGCCAGCTCATCTCTTTTTTCTCTAACAACTGGCGCTGCAATTCTTCCAGGGCCTTTTCCAACTCTTTCGCTTCCTTCACACTTTCTTCTAACTTCTCTTTGATGTCTTCATTTTGCTGGTCGAGATTTTCTTCTAGTTCTTCTTCGGTTGGTGCCGCGTATTCGCGCATTCCTGTTTTAGAAGATTTGCTGCCACTCACACCATCGTTATCCCACACCTCGAAGTAATAAGAAATTTTATCGCCTGGCATTAGCCCAATTGGATTCAAATCCCAATTGTAGAAAAACTCATCTGTAACGTTCTCGCGGGTTACCGGTAACTCGACTGTTTTTAGTGAGTTATCCATATCGCCATTTTCGCGGTAGGTTAGCTGGTAGTTGAAAGTGAGTCTGCGGAATCCATAATCATCGCGCACTTCGCCACTGAAGTAAAATTGTTTGTAAGATGAACTGTCCTTTTCTTCAGTTACAGCAATCATTGGCAACACATCGGGAACTACTTGCAAACGATAATTGATGCTGTCCTGACTGCTGATGTATTGGTTGGCTGTGTGCAGCCAGTACATGTTAGTGACATATGCTGTTTGAGAAAATAGGTACTCATCTTCGCCCGTCATCACATACGTGCTGTCGTTAAAATGAATGCTCAGTGCGTCTGTGTTTTTCGTGGTGAATTCCCAAGTAATTTTTGTACCCTGAGGCACCAATAAATCTCCTGTGTTGCGGATATCCTCGTCAGTTCTCCCTATGTAATCTGGGTAATTCAGATGAACAGAAAAGTCGAGTAGGCGAGGGGTAGGAATCACCTTCAAATCATACTGATCAGAATAAAAGCCGCTTGCCAAGAATGCAAACGGGGTGTCCTTCTGAACGTTTTTAAATGTGTATGAAAAGTCAATAGCACTTTCTCTTTCTACCAGCCATTGTTGTCCATTTTGAACCACATAGATCTTGTCAGGAATTTCTTTGCCTGAAAGTTCGAGAGTAATTGTAAAGTCAGAATTCTCAGGTGTTTCAAGCTTTTCGTTTTTTACAGAAATCGTAAACGGTGCTTCTTCCGCTATGATTTGTCCATGTTTGATAAGTCGCTCTGTTGGTTTGGTAAGGATGCTTGGTGCAGCAAACAGCAAAATCAAAAACACTGAAAGCGGAGGCAATGCCCACTTCAAATATTTCCTGTTATCGCGCAAGTCGATAGCGCTAGAAAAGGGAACTGGCCGCAGTTCGTTGATGCGTTGATTGATGCTTGCCTCAAGCAATGAATTGTCTTCGTGGTTGTTTTCTCTTTCTTTCAGTTGAAGTGTATTCAACAGCTTGTCTTGCACATTCGGAAAGTGTTTGCCGATGATGGCCGCGGCTTGTGTGTGCGAGATGGTTTTGCCCAGCCGCAGCATTTTGAAAAGAGGAATGGCAAAAAACCGAACAATCACAAAACCAACTGTGGCGATAAATGCCCAAAACAAAAATGTGCGCATTGCAATATTGAATCTGCCGAAATACTCAAGCAACGTGACAAGCAAGTAAGTGCCAATGATGAGCGCCACGCAATAGATGGCGCCTCGGATCATTTTATTCTTGTAGTACTTGCGGATAAAAGCGTCTAGGCGTGCGAGAAGAGATTGATATGCGGGCGAATTACTCATTCAGAAATTTCAGGATTAAAAAAAATTCAACTACGGGCATCGGTACGTGTCACCATTGCGAAAGTTCAGGGAGAAAAACTTTGAACGTAACAAGTGTTTCAAAAGTATGCAACGTTGTTTTGTTAAGCGACTGATGTGGGTCTTCTTTTCAGAAAATTAACTAATCGGGCGGCACAATTCCTACATCCAAGAATGAAAAAAGACAAAGAATTGCCAACCAGAACCCAGCAATTAGGACTATCCAGAGAATCAAACGAATAAATCCGCTTCTGTTCGGAAGCCTCACGCCTTCACAAGCAATTTCTTCAAATCAAACCCAATATCCTTGCGGTAGTTTTTACCAGAGAATGTGATGATGTCAGCGTTTTTCAAAGAAACTTCCAGGGCATCTTCCATTTGATTGGCAAGTGATGTTATAGCCAGCACACGCCCACCATTCGTAACCACTTTATCCTTGCCTTGCTTGGTTCCTGCATGGAAAAGCAAACTGCCTTTTACATTTTCAAGACCTTTCATTTCCTTGCCTTTGTCGTAAGCTTCTGGATAACCCTTTGATACAAGCATTACAGTGGCCGCGGTGCGTGGGTCCATTTCTATGTGGTGCTCGCCCAGTGTTCCTGTGGCAACTCCTTCCAGCAGATTCAAAAGGTCGCTCTTTAGGCGCGGAATAACGACTTCAGATTCCGGATCGCCCATGCGGCAATTGTATTCAATCACATACGGTTCGTTGGCCACTTTTATCAATCCGAAAAAAATGAAGCCTTTGTATTTAATCCCCTCAGCTCTTAGACCTTTCATGGTAGGAATGATGATTTGCGCATCTATTTTATCCATGAACTCGGGGGTGCAAAAAGGAACGGGACTGATAGCGCCCATTCCGCCTGTGTTAGGGCCCGTATCGCCCTCTCCTATGCGCTTGTAGTCTTTTGCTTCGGGTAAAAGTTTATAGGCATCACCATCGGTGAGGATGAACACAGACATTTCGGAACCTTTCAAAAATTCCTCAATAACCACTTTGCTGCTGGCGTTGCCAAACTGACCGTCCAGCAATGTTTTTAATGCCTTCTGTGCTTCTTTTAAATCCTGAAGGATGAGGACGCCTTTGCCCGCAGCTAGGCCGTCTGCCTTTAAAACGTAAGGAGCCTTCATGGTGGTCAGAAACTCCTGACCTTCCTTCAAAGTAGACTTTTCAAACGTAGCATATTTAGCAGTAGGAATGTTGTATTTCTGCATGAACCGTTTTGCAAAATCTTTGCTACCCTCCAGTTGTGCGCCTCTTTTATCGGGGCCTATGATGCCAATATTTTTCAGGTCTTTGTCCGCTGCGAAAAAATCTACAATACCTTCTACTAGTGGCTGTTCAGGGCCAACTACAACAAGGTTTATTTTTTTCTCGAGCACGCATTTTTTGATGGCTTTGAAGTCGTTGACCGCTATATCGAGGTTGATGCCCGTGTGGCCCGTTCCTGCGTTGCCCGGTGCTATGTAGAGATTGGTCAGGAGCGAACTCTGTGTAATTTTCCATGCCATAGCATGTTCGCGTCCGCCTGAGCCAAGGATTAAGACATTCATTGGTTAGGTAATTATTTGGAGGCAAAGTAATGTGCGCAAGGGCGGTAGTGAAGCGGGAAGTTTTAAACAGAATACAGCCCAGCTGAACATTTAACTCAAAAACTCAACCCCATCATACTTCACCTTTATCTCTTCCAGTTTTGAAAGAATGGATTCGGGTTCTTTGGTCATCACCAGTTCCATGCGGTCGTCCTTAAAGTTAGGAAGGCCTTTGAAGTAGTTGCTATAGTGCCTGCGCATTTCCAACACCCCCAGCACATTCCCTTTCCATTTCAAAGAGAATTCAAAATGTTTGCGACACGCTTCTGCACGCTGCTGTATGGTGGGTGGTGCCAGCCTTTCTCCTGTGGCGAAGTAGTGTTTGATTTCATTGAATATCCAAGGATAACCGATACTGGCACGACCTACCATGATGCCGTCCACTCCGTATTTATTTTTGTATTCAAGCGCCTTTTCTGGCGAATCAATGTCTCCATTTCCAAAAAGTGGAATGTGCAGTTTTCCGCTGTCTTTGATTTTTGCCAACAGAGTCCAGTCGGCCTCGCCCTTGTACATCTGCACACGTGTGCGCCCGTGTATAGTGAGGGCTTGTATACCTATGTCCTGCAAGCGTTCAGCAACCTCCACCACATTTTTGGTTTGTTCGTCCCAGCCAAGTCGCGTCTTCACTGTTACGGGAAGTTTGGTTGCTTTCACTATGGCTTCCGTCATGCTTACCATTTTTGGAATGTCTCTTAGGATGCCAGCTCCAGCGCCCTTGCACGTCACTTTTGAAACTGGGCAACCGTAATTGATATCTAGCAAATCGGGGTTAGTGGCCTCAATGATTTCTGCACACTTCACCATGGTCTCGGTATCGCTGCCAAAAATCTGTACACCAATTGGCCGCTCGTATTCATAGATATCCAGCTTCATGCGGCTTTTGGCCGCATCGCGGATGAGGCCTTCGCTGCTAATAAACTCAGTGTACATTAAGTCGGCACCGTGCTCTTTGCAAACCATGCGGAAGGGCGGATCGCTCACGTCTTCCATGGGTGCCAGCAGCAATGGGAAGTCAGGAAGTTCTATGTTACCAATTTTGATCATCGAACAGTTGGGCTACAAAGATACTTTGCTTCTTTTGCCACAATGAATAATCCTCTGCTGCGACAACTTCATCCCGCTGTTCAGTTCCTGTTTTTGCTTATCCTGTTTTTTACTTGTGCCGCCATCGGAAGTTTTATTGCCTTGGCCGTTGGTGCGGCATTGTTGGGGATACCCGTGTTCGAAATGGCACCATTGCTTACTAAGGCAGACTCCTCTCAAGCCCCTGCGCTGAAGGCAATGCAGACCATTGCTTCTGCATTTACTTTTCTCGTTCCATCACTTGTTTTCATTTTTCTGTTCGGAAAGAAAAATGTGAATGGGTTGCTGCTGAGAAACGGGGGATTCCTGATGCTGTTGGGTCCCATATACATCATCACAGCCTCTGCATGGATTGATATAGCATCACAATTAAATGAATGGCTTATTCCTGTTGGCTCATTTATGGAAACAATGTTTAAGTCGGCAGAGGAGTCTGCGATGGCAATGACTAAGGTAATGTTACAATCAAATGGATCGCTCGATTTTGCACTTACCTTTTTGTGCATTGCAGTATTGCCGGCCATTTTCGAAGAGGTTTTTTTCAGAGGCACCATGCAGCCTTTGCTTGCCAAAGCCACCAAAAATGTGCATCTGGCTATTTGGATTACAGCGGTATTGTTCAGTGCATTTCATATGCAGTTTTATGGTTTTCTGCCGCGCCTATTGCTCGGTGCCATCATGGGATACCTTACCATCTGGAGTGGTAGTTTGTGGACCGCTATTGGAGCACATTTCTTCAACAATGCGCTTGCTGTTATTGTGTTTGTAACCTACGGCTCGCTAGATGGGCCAGTGGAAGAAGCGGCCGAACAAAACATGTGGACTACTTATGCTATGTCCTTTTTGCTTTTTGGCCTCATGACATGGTATTTGAACCAACGAAGTAAGTGGCCACAGTTGAGATTTGAATATTTGGGCCTTGCTAAAACTGAAGAGGCTAATCTTGAATCAGTGCCTCCGCCATCCGAAGATCAGACGGATCGGTTATCTTGATGTTTTCACGATTGCCCTCAACAAGATTTATTCTTTCACCCATCGCTTCCAGCACCGAAGCATCATCAGTAAATGAGGACTGGTAGGGCTGCTCAAATGCTCTCCGCAGCACGTTGATTTCAAAACATTGCGGGGTTTGTACCAATCGATATTTACTGCGTTCCACAGCTGAACTTCCGTTTTCTGAAGCTATGCGCAAGCTGTCAGCCGGGTGAATAACAGGCACGGCATTTCCTCTTTCGCGCGCAATATTGAAACAGGTTTCTATGGTTTTCAAGCTTACCAATGGGCGCACCGCATCGTGTATGGCAACTACGCCATCATTGGCTAGTATGCTATCCAATCCATTTTTTACTGAGTGAAAACGTTCAGCGCCACCACTCACCACATGGTGCACAATTTTGAGATTCAGCGTGCGGCTTAGTTCATCCCAAAACTGAACGTATTCTTCATTCAAAACCACAGTGATTTTGATTTCAGAATTGTGCTTCAGAAATTTTTCCATGGTGTGCACCAAAATGGGCTTGCCTGCCAATTGCAAAAACTGTTTGGGCAATGCTGCACCCATACGTTTTCCGCTGCCAGCGGCAACTATTATAAGATTTTCGGACATGCGAGAGCGCGAAAGTAGTGTGATAGGCCAAGGCTTCTTGCTAGTTTTCCAACTCCTTCAGGCCGTCTTTCAGGAATTTTTTCAAGGCTCCTTCCTTTATATCAAATCATAACTATCGGTGCAGACGACAAGTCTACAACTGCCTTTGTGATGGCCTGTGAAAGGGCCGCTGTTGTCTATCTTCTCCTTAGGTTGTTGGGCATTTTGTGCACCAACTAATTGTTCAGACGAAGTTCATCATAGCTAAAAGGTTTCTACCCGCATTAGCAATGCAATTTTAATTCAATTGTTAGGACCTGCTCAAAGTGACCAGCACCTTTTTTTGTCATGGAAGCAACGTTAAACCAATCGTTGTCATCTAGCGTAGGAGTTGTTGCTTATCAACCAAGGCTCAAACTCCAGCTTTGCAAGGAAAAATTCGTTTTAGAAAATGAGGAAAGACAAGCTTGTCTTGGCTGCAATAGTTGCGGTATTCATAGCCGTCTCTTGTAACAAAGAGGTGGAAACTTTCCCCTGTGTACCAATAGCGGAAGACACTTCGGTTCGTTTTGAACTTGCAGAGTTGCCATACGGAAAACTTTCTGACTACCGCTTTTTTATTGGTGAACTCAAAGCCCTTCAGCCCAATGCAAGGGTGCTGCCATATGAGCCCATCACACCTTTGTTTAGCGATTACGCGCACAAAAGCCGGTTCGTCTGGATGCCTGAAGGCGTTAGCGCGTCTTACGTTAGTGATGGCGAGATTTTGAACTTTCCGAACGGAGCAGTAATGATCAAGCATTTCTATTATGACAATGTGCAGCCCCAAGGCGAACGAAAAATCATAGAGACGCGCCTCATCTATAAGAAGAATGATGTGTGGGAATTCGCAGATTACACGTGGAACGAAGAGCAGACAGAAGCCACCTATAGCTTAGAGGGAGGTTACGCCCCAGTGGAATGGATAGATGAAAATGGCGTAACCAAATCCGTTGATTTTAGATTGCCATCGGAAGTAGAGTGTATTACCTGCCATAAGCAAAGCAACCAGCCTATACCGATAGGACCGAAGCCGCAAAATCTGAACAAGACCTTGGATTATGCAGATGGCACTATGAACCAACTTAGCAAGTGGCAAGAGGTGGGTTATCTGTCGGGGAATGTGCCTTCAGAAATTGTGACAACCGTAGCGTGGGATGATGCCTCGCAGCCCATCGACTTGCGCGTGCGTTCATATATAGACGCTAATTGCGCGCATTGCCACAGCGAGCTCGGGCATTGTTACTACCGGCCATTGCGCTTTCCATTTTCTGAAACAGACACGGAACAAAACTTAGGGGTTTGTGAGGAGCCGGAAGAATTCATCAACGAGAGTCTGACGCATATTGTAGCACGCGGCAACATAAACCGCTCGGTAATGCACTTCAGACTAAACACTACAAGCCAACAATATCGCATGCCCCTGTTGGGCCGCACTATCATTCATGAAGAAGGTGTTGCGATGATAACCGAATACATCAATTCACTTGCGCCTAATTGCGAATAACTCTTTAAAAACAACAACCATTATGAAATCAAAACTTTTACTTATTGTATTGTGCTTATCACTGGGAGCCATGCAGGCGCAAAATGATTGCACAAGCGCTGTAGCAGCTAACTTGGGTTACAATGCGGCCTCTCCTTTGGTAGCGGCCAATGAGCCACTACCTTTCAACTGCATGACGCTGCAAAATGATGAGTTGTTTGGCTGGTATGTATTTACGGCAACTATTGACACTGCCATTATTGTGACTACAGATATAGGAGCCAACTTTGGCCTAGATACACGGTTGGGAATCTATACCGGCACTTGCGGAAACCTAGCTTGCCAGACATCTGACGATGACGGTGGTAGCGGATACCTTTCTGTTGTTACCTTAAACGTTGAGGCAGGTACCGATTATTACATCGTTTTTGACAGCTATTGGGGCTCCAGTGCCTACACCTCGCCTGTAGGTTTTGAAATAGTAGAGTTGGAACCCGATGTGCCAGTGGAAGCCCTCATAAATTTTGATACAGAGCAATTAAGTGCTTCGGGCTACACCAATTGCATAGTGGATATGAATGGAGACTTCCTAGACGATGTGGTTTTTGTAAATGGTGATTATCTGAATATTCATTATCAGCAATTGGACGGCAATTTCACCAGCGCCACCATTGGCACAGGGCCAGTGCAAAATTCGCCCTCATGGAGCATTGCTGCAGGCGATCTTAATGGTGATGGCTACAACGATTTGCTCTATGGCGGTGGCAGTGGTGCTAGTTTTATTTGGAGCAATTCAACAGGAACGGCATATACAGAGACGCACGATAACGAGTACATCTTCTCGCAGCGCACCAACATGATTGATATCAACAACGATGGCGACTTGGATGGATTTGTCTGCCATGATGTGGATGCAAACGTATTCTACATCAACAACGGTGATGGAACAATGACCTACAACCAAGGAGGTCTGGGTGAAAATGCTGGAAACTATGGCTCGGTTTGGATTGACTATGACAACGACTGCGACATGGACATGTTCATAGCCAAGTGCGGTAGTGACAACATAGACCAACTACACCGAAACAATGGTGATGGCACCTTCACCAGTGTGGGTCCCGCTGCTGGTGTAAATGATGCCACTCAATCTTGGTCTTCTGCTTGGGCTGATTTTGACAACGACCAAGATATGGACGTCTTCATAGGCGCCAGCAGCATGGGCAGTGGTGGTCACAAGTTGTATGAGAATAATGGTGATGGTACCTTTACAAATGTTACAGTCGGTTCAGGATTTGATACGCAAGAAGGAACCAATATTGAAAATATGCCCGGTGACTTCAACAATGATGGATGGGTGGATGTGCTCGGCTTGGGTAGTGTGTTTATGCTCAATAATGGTGACATGACTTTCACACCAAGCACTTCGCCCTTCTACTTCGGACCATGTGGCGACCTGAATAATGATGGCTACCTGGACTTTGCAAGTGGAACAACACTGTACCTCAATGCAGAATCAGGCAATAATTACCTAGTAGTAAATACCATTGGCACGGAGAGCAATAAGAACGGTATTGGCGCGCGCATAACACTCCACAGTGCTATGGGTGCGCAAATTCGCGATGTTCGCAGCGCAGAATCATTCAGCAAGATGCAAAGTCTTAACACTCACTTTGGCATAGGTACCGATACGGAGATTGACTACATCACCATTTGTTGGCCATCTGGCATTCAAGATGTCATAAACAATCCTGAAATCAACACAGCACTTACCATAGTGGAGGGCAGCACAGTTGAAAATGTAAATGAAGAAGGCACAATTAGTTTGGTGGTGTACCCTAATCCAGCAGAAAACGTATTGCGCATTCAAAGTCAAAATCTGAGTGGTGCAATGCTTGCTCAAATTTTTGACTTATCAGGTCAATTGGTGCATACTGAAACAGTGCGAAATGGAGAGCTCAACATCTCGGCTATTGCGGTTGGCTTCTATACGCTGCAAGTAACTGCTGACGGTGTGAACGAACAAGTAAAGTTTGCCAAGCAGTAATTACTTATTGAAATAGAATATTTAAAAAAACCGTCTAGGCTTAACCTAGATGGTTTTTTTTTAAACAAGAATCTGGTATAATCGAATTAATCACTTTTCGTAATCAATCTCATAATTGGTACTAAACAAAATGAGTTGAATGGCTCTCTACATTCGCGCAAAATTTCAAAAGAAACAAACATGAGCACAGCCACCGCACAAGCCATCGACATAGAACCCGCATTGATGAAGCTTGGTCTGAAAAAACTGAACGAAGGAACCTCGACAGGCAAACATTGTTTTGGCAGTGGGTCCGCTATCGACAGCTATTCTCCCGTTGATGGGGCGCTTATTGGCAGTGTTTCTACCTCCACGAAAGAAGATTACGAAACCGCGGTAGCCGCAGCGCAAGCAGCCTTTGCAACTTGGCGCACCATGCCAGCTCCAAAGCGCGGTGAAATAGTTCGTCAGTTTGGCGACCGACTGCGCGCATACAAGCAAGAGCTAGGCATGCTAGTGAGTTATGAGATGGGAAAGAGTTTACAAGAAGGTCTAGGAGAAGTACAAGAGATGATTGACATCTGCGATTTTGCTGTAGGACTTTCTCGCCAACTATATGGACTGAGCATGCACAGCGAACGTCCATCGCACCGTATGTATGAGCAATGGCATCCTTTGGGCATTGTAGGAATTATTTCTGCCTTCAACTTCCCTGTTGCAGTATGGGCATGGAACAGCGCACTCGCCTGGATCTGTGGCGATGTCTGCATTTGGAAAGGATCAGAAAAAGCGCCACTGTGTGCCGTGGCTTGTCAAAACATTTGGAATGAAGTCGCGGAAGCCAATCAATTACCGGAAGGTATTTCTTGCATCGTGAGCGGAGATTATAGAGTGGGGGAGATGATGACCAAAGACTTGCGCGTGCCATTGATAAGTGCAACAGGTTCCACGCGCATGGGCCGCATAGTAGGTGCTCAAGTTGCTGAGCGTTTCGGAAAAAGCCTGCTTGAACTTGGTGGCAACAACGCCATCATCGTTACTGAAAATGCCGATCTGAAAATGACCATCATCGGGGCGGTTTTTGGCGCTTGCGGCACAGCGGGTCAGCGTTGTACTACCACACGCAGACTTATCATTCATGAAAATGTTTTTGAAGAGGTGAAGAGCAAATTAGCCGCTGCTTATGGCCAATTGCGCATAGGCAATCCATTAGATCAGCACAATCATGTTGGGCCACTCATTGATAAGGTCGCGGTGGATATGTACTTGAAATCAATAGATGATGCTAAAGCACAAGGCGGAAAAGTGTTGGTAGAAGGCGGAGTGCTAAATGGTGATGGATACGAAAGCGGCTGCTATGTGAAGCCCTGCATCATCGAAGTGAAAGATTCTTCGCTGCCCATTGTGCAGCACGAAACATTCGCGCCCATACTCTACATCATGAAGTATAAAACGTTGGATGAGGCCATTGCTATGCAAAACGGGGTGGTGCAAGGATTGTCATCCGCCATCATGACCACCAATCTTCGCGAAGCCGAACAGTTTCTGTCTTATGCCGGCAGCGATTGTGGAATAGCCAACGTAAACATCGGCACCAGTGGTGCAGAAATAGGTGGTGCGTTTGGTGGTGAAAAAGAAACCGGTGGTGGTCGTGAGTCAGGCTCTGATGCATGGAGAAACTACATGCGCAGACAAACCAATACTATCAATTATTCTGACAGTTTGCCGCTGGCACAGGGGATAAAATTTGATTTGTGAAACCCAAATAATCTTTGCCAATGCCTGTAAAAATTGCTGAAATACTGGTTGAAATACTTAATGATAGACTCGGGATAAGTAACAATGCAAAAGCGGCAAAAGCCCTTGGTGTGCAGGCTTCAAATTTGAGTTCGTATCGGAACCTAGTTGATCCAGGAAAGACTGCAACAAAGCGAATGATTATCCGGCTTGCAAAAGCAATTGCAAAGCAAGACTCCTTGAATACAATGCAATTACTTGATAACATTGTAAGGGAAAAGTTTAAGAAAAATTCATCGCGTGAGGTTGCATCTGTTTTGGGCATCGCCAAGAACAGCCGTGATACTTATAAGTCAACTAACTCTGCGAAGGAGGTTACTGTCAAGAAGGCAATCATACGTGCAATGGAGAAATATGAGGAGCAAATGATCGCCTCTTCATTAAAACCCCTGTGTGAGTATCATAAGATCACATTAGACAAAACTTCCAAAGGCTTTTCTATTCGCCAGTCAAATTCAAATAAGTCATTTCGCACCAAGGTTGAGAATCGCAATGGAATTTACATCTATTTCGACTCTCGTTGTCGAGCCTTCTATGTCGGTAAGGCTCAAAAAACTGAATTGTTTACCGAAATTGAGAATAGAACAAAGAAAAAAATAACTGTTCGAGCGTCCAAAGTAGGACCCAAGAGCCTACTCCAAGGTGAGGTACTTTCCTTCATTTCGGCTTATGAGGTAACTCCTCCCTCACTGATTCCAAAACTTGAAGCAATTCTAATTCGGGTCTTCAAAAATGATCTAACAAATCATAAGGTAGAATCTTTATAGAAAAATAGATACGATGTCCAAGGCAAAACCTGAGTCCATGGAGGATGCGGCCAAGTTCAATGACCTACGGGGGGCTATCATCAGCAGTATTCAGAAGAATCTAAATGCCCCCAAGTTTCGCTTTTTCTTGATTAAGCATAGCCCCTTCCCAAAATCTTCCCATGTCGAAATTGATTCTTTTAACATTACTGGGTTATGGGAAAATGAATATACAATCTCAAAATTCGCCCGGCCGAGAAGGATTTATACAGATGCATTCAATGGAACGCTTGTGATAAGTGGTACACTCAATTATAGGAGCAGGGGGACGGGAATTACCAATGAAGTTCGGTTTGAAGACAGATTAGAAATCGAGGCGCTTATTGGGCCTTCAAATGGCGCCTTTGAATACGAAGTGTATGATTCACAAAAGCGTGCGATCAAAACTTATTTCGACACTTCCGAACATGAAGCAGAAAACTTTGGAATTCAATCATTATCAGACTCGGATAATCGCTATAGTGGAACCAATGCTGTAAATTTTTTTACAACCATAACAAGAAATCAAAGAGCTACTAAGCTCTCAATTGCTAATGATTTTGAGATATACCATGATATGCTTTTTTGTTCCGCTGACATCAAGAATGCCATGGGCCAACTATTGAACTTGAAGAAATACTGTTCTACATATTTGGACTACTCTGCGGAAATCGGAGGAAAAAAATTCTATCAGTATTTTCCTAACACTTTTGATAAGCAGTTCTTCAGTCAATGCGGCATCACGATACAATTGTTTTACAATTTTTGGGATAAGATTGGTGATCTCTTGAACGCTTGCTTCGCAAGCATTCCAAAAGCTAAAAAAGTATACTTCACAGAGGTAATTGACAGGTTCCCTGTTCAATATCATCAATCACCTAACTTACAGTTTTTGCGAGATTTCAGAGCTAATGAATACAAAATTTTAAATGGAAAGCGAATTGAAGTTGTACACTATACCAACCTCGAAAGCACCTTCTTCAAGCGGTTCCAAGCCGAGAATACCGAACAAAGGAAAATGGAAGAATTGCAAAAAGAACGAGATGGGTTATTGAACTTCTTCAAGAATCAAAATGAAATAATGATTGCAGGTTTCGAAAAGACTGTTCTCTTAATTGATGAAATTCAATAGCTTTTGCCGATTGAATCACCCATCACCCCATTATCTCATCCACATGCGGCACACCCATCTTTTTCAGAAAGGAAAGATGTGATTTAAATGCGATGCCAAACGTTTTGTTGTCCAAAAATGGAACACCATATTCCTTGGCTGTAGCTTCCACAATGGGTGAAATATTGGGATAGTGCACGTGACAAATTTTAGGGAACAAATGATGTTCTACTTGAAAATTCAATCCACCAACGTACCAAGAAATCAATTTGTTCTTTCTTGAAAAGTCTGCTGTGGTTTTCATCTGATGCACTGCCCAGGCATGGTCTATGGCACCTTCTTCATTGGGCATAGGGAATTCTGTTTCTTCAATAGTGTGGGCCAACTGAAAGACAACGGAAAGGATAATACCAGCGACAAAGTGCATCAACAAAAATCCTAAGAGAATTTGATAAAAAGGAATATTGCTAACCAACACTGGCAGCACCAAAAACAAAAAGAGATAACACACTTTTATGATGGTGATTTTAGCAAACAAAGACCTGTTTTGTGCGGGTTTATTTTTGTTTAGACCCTTCCTTTTGTAGTTGATGTATTGAACTAAGTCTTTGCCAACCGCCCAATAAAGCGTAAGCACTCCATAAAGCAAAAACGCATAATACCACTGGTGTTTATGAACGCCCTTGCGGGGCGAGTGTGGCGAAAAGCGAAGCGACTTTTGGCCGGCTATATCTTCATCGTGCCCAGTAATGTTAGTGTAAGTGTGGTGCAGCACATTGTGCTGAATTTTCCAATTGTAGCAGGCACCACCGAGGAGGTTAAGTATATAACCTACGTTTCTATTTACTCGTTCGTTTTTGGAATATGCACCGTGATTGGCATCGTGCATCACACTCATACCAATGCCGGCCTTGGCCAGTCCCATTAAAAACCAAAGAGCCATGGCCACCCAAACGTAGGGCTGCATGTATAAAATAAAAACGAAAGGAACTACATAAGCCGCCACCAACACTATGGTCTTGATGATCATGCTGGTATTCGCGTGCTGAGATATGTTTTTTTCAATGAAGTAAGCATCTACGCGGCTGCGTAAGGTGCTGAAGAACTCAAGGTCTTTTCCTGCCTTGAATCGAAGCGCTTGCAATGGTTGACTCAATTTTTTCCTCCGTTATACGGCAAAACTAGTGCTTCAGGCTGCGAACAAACCCATTATTCTACCAAGTTGACAATTTGCACTTCCAAGAGTGCTGTCAAAAAGATTGGCCGAACAGGGGCTCTTCTCTAAATTAGCTCACTTCATTTTTCGAAAACGCTGACTTCTTTTAAACCTTGACATTTACCTCTTCACTATACTCAGCACTGCTAGCCGTGCTTCTTTTTGTCTCTTGTTCTGATTCAAATAACAAACCCGCTACCCGCCCCCAATCTGGATCGTGGCAGCTAGTATTTAATTTAGACGAAGTCGAAATTCCAATTCGACTTTCCATTCAAGACTCCGTTTGGACAATTCATAATTCCACAGAAGAAATAGCGCTTGACTCCATACAGTGGGCCGGAAACGTGTTTCATGTGAATTTGCCTCTCTTCAATACCTCCTTGGATGGTGAATTGGTAAACGAGAAGGAATTAAAAGGTCTTTGGACCGATCATTCGCGCGATTCCATTTATCAAATTCCGTTTCAGCTTCAATTTGAAAATGATAAAACCCCTTTGCAAAAAATGGCCACTGAACAGAATGTTTATGCCGTGACCTTCTCACCTGACATTCCGCAAGACATGTATAAGGCGGTGGGACTTTTTAATACAATGGGTGACAGGGTAACGGGCACATTTCTTACCGAGACGGGCGACTATCGCTACCTAGAGGGCGCTACTACGGGGCAAAGTATGCACTTAGCTTGTTTCGATGGGTCTCACTTGTTTTACTTCTGTGCAAATGTGCAGGGCGATAGCCTTACCGATGGAAAATTCTACAGCGGAAAACATTGGAATGAAGAATGGAATGCGACTCTTGATCCCGAAGCTATGCTTCATGATCCTGATAGTTTGACCTTCTTAAAAAACATAGATGACACTTTCAACTTCAAGGTAAGGGCGACTAGTGGAGATAGCATTGAGTTTGGCACAAGTAGTTTTGCTGATAAGGTTACCATTGTTCAACTATTTGGCTCCTGGTGCCCTAACTGCACTGATGAGAGCAGATTTCTAAAACAACTTTATTCACGCTACCAGGCACAAGGGTTACAAATTGTTCCTGTGGCTTTTGAGCGCGGTGATAATTTTAAAGTTTCGCGCAAAAATGTACAGCTTCAATTCTCAGAGTTAGGTTTGGACTATCCCGCGTACTTCGGAGGCACCGCTAATAAAAGTTGTGCTTCAATCGTTTTTTCTGACCTGAGTGAAATCATCTCTTACCCGACTACACTTTTTGTAGATAAAAAGGGACGGGTGCGAAAAATTCACACTGGCTTTTATGGGCCGGGTACGGGCGATTATTACAGACGCCATACAGAAATGTTAGAGATGTTTGTACAGCAATTGCTTGCCGAGTAGTGGTATTATTTCTTGTTACTTCTCATCGAACGCGTTCACCACGTCCACTTTCAGTTTTTCATCGCGATTGGCAACGTCCCATGCGGTGTGAAAAACAAGTTTGGCAATGGTTTCCATTTTGTCAAAGAGTATCTTTTCCACATCATCGCCTGGCTTGTGATAGTCTTCGTGAACTCCGCTGAAATAAAATATGACCGGGATGTTGTGCTTGGCAAAATTGTAATGATCACTTCGATAATAAAAACGGTTGGGATCCTCCGGGTCATTGTAAGTATAGTCCAAGACCAAGTTGGTGTATTTGCTATTGCAGTTCTCCGAAATCTTGTGCAGGTCAGTACTCAATTTATCAGAACCTATTAGATAAACATAGCGCGGATCTTCGTGCGCATCATCCTTGCGGCCTATCATGTCAATGTTCAGATTGCAGACGGTGTTAGCCAGCGGATAAATAGGAAAGTCTGAATACCACTCGCTGCCTAGCAACCCTTTTTCTTCTCCACTAACATTCAAAATCAGAATGCTTCTTCGTGTTCCAAAGCCATTTTTTTTGGCCTCTAAAAAAGCTTCCGCAAGTTCCAAGGTGGTTACAGTTCCGCTACCGTCATCGTCAGCACCATTATTTATCTCACCCTTCACTATGCCTATATGATCGTAGTGAGCCGAAATAACGATGACCTCATTCTTCAATTTGTCATCAGTTCCTTCTATAAAACACAACACGTTTTCTGCCAAGAGTCTTTCCACCTCTGCTTCCATGTGAAACTTAAGGTTCGTGCTGATTTTTATTGGCTTCGATTTTTTCTTTTTGATAATTTTTGCCTGCAGCTGCTCAATTGTTTTGTTCTTTGGTCCTAGAATTTTGCTGGCAAACTCCGGTGTAATAAAAAGCATTGGATAAGAAGCTTCTTCGGCTGCTGTTTTTGGTTTGTCCAATCGCATAGATGCATTTTCCAGCCAATAGCGAACGCGCTGCATTGTTTTTTCATAATTCATGTTCACTACCAGCATGCCTTTAGCGCCCTTTAGCGCTGCGGTTTCTTGTTTTATTCCGTAGTCCTGTGCCCAGTCACTGGTGGCTTCGGTTCCTGTTATCAAACTTTTTCCCGTTGCATCATAAGGTTCGCCCGAAAGGCACATCACCACCTTTCCTTTCACATCTACCTTTCCATAATCGTTCCATGCATCATCCGCTATTCCGTAGCCAACAAAAACAATTTCTGTAGCGTCTAACTCGGTCCATGTTGAACCCCAACAGTAAAAGTCATCTATGAATTTGTAGGTTTCATTGTTGAGGGTTGCTGTGCTTTTTACAAAACTCTCCTTCTTCAAATTGTATTGCTGAAAGTAGGAACCATTCACTGTGGGCGCTATACCCATGTTCTTGTAATAGTCCGCTAGGTATTGCGCTGCTTTTTTTTGGCCGGCCATAGCCGTCTCTCTTCCTTCATACTCATCCGAAGCTAGCACAGTCAGATGTTGCTTAAGCTCTTCTGATGTAATGGTATTTGCAAAAAACTTTCTCCATGCTTCTACATCATCCAATTCGTCTTCGAACACGGGGCGTGTTTTGGTTGAGTCCTTTTGCTGCGCAATCATTGGATTCACGTGAAAAAACATGCCCATGAAGGCTAGAACAATTATTACTCCTCTCATATAATTATTGAATAGAAATTTTCGAAACTCTTTGCTGATGTCTACCGCCTTCGAAAGCGGTGTTCAAAAAGGCTTCCACCATTTGAATGGCCATTTCATCTGAAACAAACCTGGCAGGAATGCAAAGTATATTGGCGTTGTTATGTTGGCGTGCCAGCTTTGCTACTTCTACATTCCAACATAAAGCCGCTCTAATACCCTGATGTTTGTTGGCGGCTATACATACCCCATTGGCGCTTCCGCAAATCAGTATTCCCACACCGTTTTCCTTTTCGACAGCCTCAGCTGTTGGGTGCGCATAGTCCGGATAATCCACACTGTCTGAAGCAAACGTTCCATGATCTGCTACTTCATTGAATTCATTCTGAAGATAAAATTTTATCTTCTCTTTCAATTCAAACCCTGCGTGATCCGCTCCTATTTGTATGGTAGCCATTTCTTTTACAAGCTATAATTTGCTGGACCAAAAGTAGGGGGTGTGCCACGTGAAATACTACCAATCACAAGGCTTTACGACTTTTCAACACATTCTATCCATGCCCTAACCAAGCCATACTCGTTCTTTCAACAATCGTTCTCTTTTCCTTTTCACAACATGCTCACAACTTTTACGCAACAAAACTTGCAATGAGCAATTTTTTGTTCAGGTATACAAAGATTTCAGGCTTGAACTATTTGCTGTCATTTTTAATGAGCCAATTGCGAACCAAGTCATGCACCATATTGACCTCCATTCACAGTAGATGTTTTCATTGTTCACTGCTTTACACCATATGTGTAAAACCTATTCAACTCATTCTGCATCATAAGAATCATATAATGAAAACCTGTGGACGAAGGCAAGGTCTTTGTGTGCATAAGGCAAATCCAAGCTTTGGCCAGCTAAGTTTTACACGGTATGAACAGCCTATACTATCTATAACATTCTTTTTTTATAAAAACATTATATAAAATACAATGTGTGTAAAGTCACTTTTCCAACTTGCAATTGCGTTGCACATGAAACAAGTAGATTTGTCCAACTGATGAAATTGAATTTCTTTCATATCCTATTTTTCACTTTGCTTGCCTTTGGTTCCGATGCCCAAAAGCAATACAAAAAATTCGTGTATGACAATGGGTCCACAAGCAGCGAGGGCTATATGGTGGATGGAAAACCAGATGGGTATTGGAAAACGTACTATCCGGATGGAGGTTTAAAAACCGAAGGTAATCGCAAGGAATTTAAATTAGACTCTACTTGGAAATTCTACCGTGAGGATTCAACCTTGGAGCGAATAATTACTTATGCAAATGATTTGAAAAACGGGCTTGAGCAGACATTTTTGAAAACAGGAAAAGAGAAAGATGAATTGTTGTTTGTCAACAACATAAAAAATGGCGAAGCAAAATATTTTTACGAATCAGGTCAATTGTGGAAGCGGGTAAACTTTCAAAACAATAAGGAGGAAGGTAAGGCAGTGGAGTATGCTGAGGATGGAAGAATTATAACATTACTCACCTACCGCAATGGATTTATGTATACAGAAGAGCGCATCAACAGATACAATAGCGAAGCGAAAAGAACTGGTATATGGCAGGATTTGTATCCCAATGGTAGAATAAAAGAGGAAGGACCCTGGACCAATGGTGAAAGAAATGGCGTCTTCAAGTTTTTCAATAAAAAGGGGGAATTAGAAAAACTAGAGAAGTACGAAAACGGAGTTTTGGTAACTGAGGACGGGAACTCTGAAACGGCTATACTCGATATACGCAAGGAATATTACGAAGATGGAAGCATACGGGTAGTAGGTAGTTATAGCGGTGGAAAAAAGAAAGGAACTTTCAGAGAATATGATAAAGAAGGCAAGGAAATAAATGGCTATTTGTATGACAACGATAGGAAGATGGGCGAGGGAATGCTGGACAGTCTAGGAAGGCGAATAGGAGCTTGGAAACTCTATCACACAAGTGGTGAATTGCGAGCGGAAGGAGAATACATTGAAGGGCTGAAAGAAGGTCCGTGGACATTCTATTTTGTCAACGGAAGTACTGAACAAAAGGGTTCTTATAAAGGAGACTTGCCGACAGGTCAATGGAAATGGTTTTTTGCAAATGGAACGATGCATCGTGAAGAAATTTACCGCAAGGGCAAGGAAGATGGCCATGCCGTGGAGTATGATTCAGCGGGAGTGGTGATAAACGAGGGCGACTATTCAATGGGGAATAAAAATGGGATATGGAAACTGACGGTGAATGACCACACGGAGGAAGGTGAATACCAAGACGGAGAACGAAATGGGCCTTGGGTATGGAAATATGCAAATGGAAAAGAGGCTTTTGAAGGAGAATACCAGGCGGGCATACCTGTGGGCAAACACAAGTATTATTACGAAAATGGCCAGACCAAAATGAAAGGCGGATATGAGGGTGGTGAGCTGAATGGCAAATGGGATTACTTCCAAGAAACCGGATTGCTTGATTTGAGTGTTGACTATGACTTAGGCATAGCTGTTAAGATAAACGGACATAAAATAAAACTGCGCGAACCGGAGGAAGAGAAATAGAATATGCAACCGCAGCTCGCTGAAATACTTAATCACCCAACGGACATTTTAGCATTGCTGGATCCTATAAACTTGAGCCTAATAGCCTGCAACGAGAGCTTTGAAACGTATTTTTCTATAGACATACCTCAATCAGTTGGGCGAGAAATTTTCGACATCATAGGCACAAATGTTCCACAGGAAAACAGGTACAGAATTAAGAAGCAACTAAGCGACAAACTGTTCTGCTTGGAAACTGATTTGATCGAAAACCATCATTTCTATTTTAACCTAACCTATACCGATCCTTCGCCATGCGTGTTATTACGTGTCAGCAGCCTACTTCAGAATTCTGAGGCAGAGCAATACCACCAACTGTTTCAGAGAAATTTAGCCGGGGTGTACAAGGCAACACTTGATGGAAGAATCATTTCGTGCAACAGTGCATTTGCCAAAATAGTGGGCTATACCAACACCGAGGACCTGACTGGAATAAACACCGTAACACTCTATAAAAACCCACAACACCGCAAAGGCTTTTTGCAACAAATAAGAACGCAAAAACAGGTATTAAATTACGAGGTGGAGGTGATGCGCAAAGACGGCACTACTGCAACTTGCCTGGAAAATGCCTGCCTCGAAAAAAGGGTAGAAGAAGAGGAAACTGTGAGCGGAATACTGATAGACATTAGTGCAATGAAGCTGATGGAAAGGGAGCTGCAAGACAGCGAGGTGCGTTACAAGACACTGGCAGCGGTGTCAGGAGAAAGTGTGGTGTTTAGCAGAGACGGTCTGGTGGTGGACTGCAATGAGCAGTTTGCCAAACTGTTTGGATACATCAAACCAACTGAGGTGATGGGCCAAAAGCTAACCGCCTTCATCAATGCTCAGGATATAAAAAGAGTGCGCACCACCCTTGAAATATCTGAGCATAACCAAGTAGAGATTCGCACATTCGATAGAAATGGCAAGGCCATATTCGTTGAGATACGCGGCAGCCAAATGCGCTACCGCGGTAAAGACACCATCGTATTTGTTATAACCGACAACACGAGCCGCAAAAGAATCGAGCATGCCCTTGAGCAAAGTGTGGTGCGCTTTCGCAACCTGTTGGAAAATTCGCCCAACGGAGTGGTGATTCTTACCGATGAGAAAATACGCTATCTGAACCACGCAGCCTGTATGCTCTTTGATGTGCTTGACGAGGATGAAGTGTTTGAAACACCATTTGTGAAGTTTGTTGATTCCACATTTAAGAATGAAATAAAACTAGACCTCACACATATTCGCAACGGTGGCGAAGTGGACTACCGAGAAATAAAACTGCGCAGTGCGACAGGCCGCGAGTTAGACATCGGCATCAAGAGTACCCTGACGGTGTATGAAAATAAACCAAGCTTACAAGTAACGCTAAATAACCTTACTGACCGCAAACAGCTGGTGCAGGAGCAAGTGCGTGTGCGGTTGATAGAAGAGATAAACACAGTATTAAAAACAGAAATAGAAGAACATAAAATAACCCAGAAGAAGCTGAAGGCGCAAGAGCGGGAGGCTGTAGAACAAAGGGCCAAACTTGAATCCATCATTAACAGCACCGAAAACTTGATGATGTGGACGGTGGACACCAAACATCGCGTGACAACTATGAACCGCAACTTTGTTGTATGGATGAAAGAATTTTATGGCGAAGACGTAGCTTTAGGTAAGGACATTATGAAGATGCTTAAGAAGCATGTAGACCCTGATTTTTATCAAGGCCAATTAACGGCTTTTGATCTTGCCTTCAAGGGCCGGCCCCAGCAAGTGGAGTTTGCTTTAAAGAATACTAGCGGACAAACAGTCTGGCTGCAGGCCTTCCTTAACCCGATAAATATGGACGGTAACCTGGAGCAGATAAGTTGCCTTGTTTATGACAATACCGAGCGCAGGCAAATAGACCGAATGGTGCTGGACTCGCTGAAGGAAAAGGAAGTGCTGCTGAAAGAAGTGCACCACCGTGTAAAGAATAACCTGCAGATAATAAGTAGCATATTAAACCTACAAAGCGGGTACGTTACCGACCCCGGCACACTCACCATTTTGCAAGAGAGCCAGCAACGAATAAAGAGCATGAGCTTTCTGCACGAAACACTGTATAGAACTTCTGACTTCAGTAAGTTGGAGTTTACCCAATACATAAGCACCATCGTAAGCAACTTGCTACAGAGTTATCGCAATACGGAGCAGGACATACGATTGGAAACGCACTTAGATGAGGTTTACCTGAGCCTAGACCAAAGCATACCCTGCGGACTGATAGTAAATGAATTGGTAAGCAATGCCATGAAGTACGCCTGGAAAGGCAGAAAAAAGGGAGTGCTGACAGCCACGCTAAAAGAAAAAGCAGGCGGATGTATTCAAATTATAATAGCGGATGATGGTGTTGGCCTACCCAAAACATTCCTTTACGACAAGAACGACTCATTAGGTATACAACTGGTATACACCCTACTGGAGCAAGTGGATGCGAAGTTGGACATAAAAACCAGCAGCAAGGGAACCACTTTTGCAATTGAGTTTGTAAGAGGTTAGTGCTGGTGATATAACGAAATAGTTGGAGGCTGATCGTTCAAGAGTTGTTGTATTTCATATTCCATTCAAAAGAAATATGACTAGCAATTCCGTTGTAAGGTCTCCCCACTTAAAGCCTCTATACATTCTAATAAGGCCCATACCTATAGGTACTAGTATTTTAATGCGGGGTCAGGCAATGATATCAACTAACAGGATTGCTCTCCTTGCTTTCCTGTCCTTTGGAAATGGATTCAGGCACGGCTTTGTGATAAATGTCCACCGCTACCAATACCGCAATGAATCCCCAGAACGGAATAGACGCCTTGTCGGTGTCTAAGTAATTATTCAGCACACCATGTATGAAGTAGGTCATCAGCCCTAGGTAAACAGAGGCCACCAGAATTTTTATTTCGCGCTCGTGTATGGAATGAAAAAGGCGAAAGGCAAGTGAACTTACTGAAAGCAACAATGCAATTACCAGCAGCGAACCAAACACACCTTGCTCGCACAAAGGCCCAAGGTATTCGCTGTGTGCATTGCCGCCATCGCCTTGGTTGGTGCTGATGATGGTGCGGTCTTTACTGCGCTGAAAGGGCGCGTAAACAAATTGATAGGTGCCAGGTCCCCAACCCACAAAAGGCCTTTCCTTGAACATTTCCCAAGCGCAATTCCATCTATTAAGGCGTTCCAAGTTGCTTGCATCGCTGCTTACGTTGCTTATGGAGCCCACGTGTTCTTCCAGCTTGTCGCTGCTCTCCTGTTTGTTGCGACCAAGCGATACTTGAATATCGTCCCAACTGATGTAGGCAAATGCACCAACAACTATCATGGACAAAATGAGTGTTCGGAGTTTAATACCAAGCATCATTATGGCAAGTAGAGCCCCAGCGCCAATCACCGATATCCAAGCTGCACGCGTGTAGGATAAAATCAATCCAGCGGAAAGAATGATGAAACCGATAACGAGAAGAATGCGCAAAAGAAGATTCATGTGTTTGCGCATAAGTAAGCCAACCATGATGGGGAAATACATGGCCAGTACTGCACCGTAGCTTGTGTGGTCTTTGAACATAGGCTCCATCACCCAGTGTGAAGAGTCTTTGTCGAAGTCGTATTGGGCATGTCTGGATACGGTATAAATGATTACCAGAAAGAGTGGAAATAGATAGAGTAAAAAGTAAGCGGTTACTTTTTTTAAGTCGCGAAATACATGCGCAGCAATGAAGAACAAAGCCGCAATGAACCACAAGCGTGTTGCCATAAACTTCAAGCTCACCAATGGATATTCGCTGGTAATACAAGTAAGCGCCATCCAACCTATGTAGCCATAAATGACAACGCTAACGGGATGCTTGAAAATTTTTGTATCAATGCTTTTTCCCGCAAGCAACTTGAAGAAGAAAAGAAGGAGAATTCCCGCAAGCAGCGGTTCAGTTGGCAAGTACATTCCAATGCCACCTAGTTTCATTTCCTCCAGATTGATGGAAAGAGGAGTACACATAACCACAAATAGCATCAGGTATTCCAGCTTGAAAAATGCAGCCCAGAGCACTATCAGCAGCACAGGCAAAAGCAGGATATACAGAAAATCAAAATAGATGCAGACACCCATCACCACAATAAAAATTGCGGAAAGCGCATAAAGCCATTGGCGTGTGATGAGCGAAGTCATGCAGCGATTGAGTGCCAGATCAAATTCTTCCCTCGCTGCGCAAGCGTCTGAAGTTGTCCCAAAGCAATAAGAAGATGACCACAAAAGCAAAAGCACTTGCAGTGCTCATGGCAACTATCAGCCAGCGCACAGGATATGATTTTTTGTCGGCAGCACTTGCATAGTCCACTATGCGCATACTCGGAATATCACTTTCCACATCTATCTGCATCAGGTCATACCGTTTTTTTACCACACCCAGTTTGGTGTATGATTCTTCTAAGCGCATGTATAACTTGTTGTAAGCAGTGCCGTATTTGGAGAGAAAATCCATCTGGTCTTTTATCTTTTGTGCCCTATCAGGATGGCCTGTAGCAATGGCAGTTCCATACTGTTCGGTAAGGGCAGCCACTTGATCTATGTAGCTATAAACGCCCATTTCTTGCAGCACTTTCATACTGTCTTCCATCACTTGCACTTCATTCTGAATGTTGTTGAGCGAGTTCTCCGCATATCCCAAAGCTTGCGTGGCGCGGGTGCTTCGCATTTGGTTCGAAACGCTGTCGGCAAACAAGGCGATGTCATTTGCCATGTCAGCAGCACGTTGTGGATCTTGATCCATTACTGCTACCTCCACTGAGCCAAACTTGGTAAGTTTAGCTAGAACATTGTCAGAATATTCGCGGGCTATAAGGGTGTTTGCACCGCGGTCCTCGCGCTTTATCTCATACACTTCCCACAGGTTGTACTTCTCGACAATCTTGTTACGCACTTGGTCAGAGTTGAGCAATTGCAGCAGGCGCTCAGCATCTTCTTCTTCACCATAGGCAAGTATATCTTCAGTCTTTACATCTTCTAGAAGCTGCGCACCAAAGGAGTGCTGTTGCTCCGCGTACATGGTCACTACACTTTTGTATTTCTCCTTCATAACAAGAGAAACGGCAGCGGAAACAATAGCCGCAAGAGCGCACACTATAATGATGGGTTTACGCCATTTGAAAAGAAGGACGAGCAGGTTGGTAGATTCAAGATTCTGCGCGTTGGTTTCAACGTTAGGTGATGACATAATTGGAATAAGATCAGTAGTTGGTTACGGTGGTCAAAGTTAACGGGCTTCTTGTTGCTGCCTCAGCAAGGCTATGAATCGTTTTATGCTGAGCATTCCGGTAATGATGGCTAACGCAAAACAGAGGCAAGCAAAAAAACCGAGCTTAAAACCAAGAGCCCAGTTATTTATTGCAGTCGACTGCAAATAAAAAGTAGCGGCAATGCAGAGGAAGGAGAAGGTTGCTGTCTGCACCAATAATAAAAGGGGCCGCTCCATGCGATGAAATTTGACAACAAGAATGATTTGTGCAACTAAGACAGCGCCTTGCGTGATAGCGCTACAGAACGCTGCAGAAACCGCCCCACCTAACGGAATGAGGACGCTGTTCAGCGCAATGTTGAGCAACATTCCACCCATCGCAACCGCTATGAGTGGCTTCATTTTTCCGCTTGCAGTTATCAGTGTGCCAAAAACGTATTGAAGCGAGAAGAAGAGGGCAGACAGCATCAGCAAAAGGAGCATTTGTATGTTGTCTGGATGGACGCTGTCATAAAATGCACGAAGTATTTCACCACCGAAGAACCCACACAAAACCACCACTGTGAATATGCCGCAAAACATGACTTGAAAACTTTGTCGCACGAGTGGACCAACATCTTGCCTCTCTTTTAGCATACGCGCAAACATTGGCAACAGCAACACCGCAAACAAATAAGCAATCATGTTTACCGCTTCGAAGAAGCGGAAACTCATCGCGTAGATGCCAGCCTCGTGTTGGCCCTTCATCCTTTCGAGCATCACGGTATCCACACGGTATGCAATCATCGAAATAAAAATGAGCAGGGCATATGGGAAACTTTGCTTAAGAACAGAGGCACTGAAAGCCTTGTCCAGACGCAACTTCAAGGCTCCCGATTTTTTCACTACAAAAAATAGCGCGACCAAAAAAGTGATGCCGTATGCAATGACTTGTCCCCAGACCAACCATTCGATATTGAAATAGAAATCGGTAACTGTCCCGCTCCAAAGCAAATAGGCCATCATACAGACCAGTAGCAAACGGTCGAGTACGCTGATAATGCTATCATGCTTGAATAGGTGAAGACCTGTAAGATTGCTGCGCAGGTACATGATCATGGCAGCAAACAATTGACTGAGGGCCAGAAGTGCCAGCATTTTCAGTTGTGCTGCATTGTAGTCCAACACAAGGGCAATGATGCCAACTACCAACAAATACAATCCGGATAATACAATTCGTAAAGTGAATATTCGCGCGAAATGTTTGCTGAGCAATTGTGAGTTCTGTGCAATGTGTCGCGTATTCCAATTGGTGGTACCCATGTCGGGCAGTATGTTCAGCAGGAAGGAAAAATTGATCAACGCGAAGTAGCTACCAAACACTTCTGGCCCTACGCGGTTCTGAATTTCAGCCTCTATACCAAGTATGTAAAATGGCTTTACAAGCAGGTTAAGTGCCAGCAGAAGTATGAGGTTGGTGATGAAGGTTTGGCGCATCTGGCGGGCAAGATAGAACTTGTGAAGGGCGGTTTTATTTTGAGTAATTTTCCCAAAAATTGAACGAAGCCTCTACAGATGATTTCTGACAAGCCTATAGGCATATTCGACTCCGGTATTGGCGGACTTACAGTAGCTGCTGCCATCAAGCGGCAATTGCCCAATGAAACCCTTGTGTATTTTGGAGACACAGCTCATATGCCATACGGTGACAAATCGCGCGAGTTGATTCAGAGCTATGCCTCGCGCATTACAGAGTTTTTACTGACAGAAAAAAACTGCAAAGCGATAGTGATTGCATGCAACACAGCCTCGGCAGCGGCATACGAAACCTTACGCGATCAGCACAAAGGAAGTGTTCCCGTGATCAACGTAATAGATCCTATGGTGGAGGCAGTGATAGCGGATGAGGAAATAAGGAGACTCGGAATTATAGCAACAAAAACGACAGTAAGCAGTGGCATTTACCAGGAAAAACTGGCGAGAAGAAAACCCTCGCTTGAGTTCAATGCATTGGCTACACCGCTTCTTGCCCCCATGATTGAAGAAGGTTTTTTTAGAGATGCTATAAGCAATGCCGTCATTGAGCAGTACCTCTCTGAGCAATCGCTTGCCAATATTGATGCGCTCGTTCTTGCCTGCACACATTATCCTCTTATCAAAAGGGAAATCAATGACTTTTATAAGGGCCAGGTAAAGATTTTGGATTCGGCTGAAATAGTAGCTGCCAAGCTGAAGGGGATATTGGAAAAGGAAAATCTTTCAAGTGAAATGAAAAGTGGTGATGACCAGTTTTATGTTTCAGACTTTACAGTGTCATTTGAAAAGGCAACAAGAATATTCTTCTCCGAAGGAATAAAACTTAAGCGGTCAGGTATTTGGGATTAGGTGTTCGCTTCAGCGCCAACCTTCTTTTTTCTTTCAGCCATCACAAGATTGATTTCATTGTAGTTGTATTCCGCACCTAGCTTATTCTTAATGGGTGTGAGCAGTGCATCCGGATTCTCGTCAAGCACTTTGTTGATTGCATCTATTTTTCGCTTACTGATAACTTTTTCAAGGGGCAAATCGCCTTGTAATACAAATAGAGCTAAGTGACCAAAAACGGTGGTTGAGGTCAATCCACGCAGTTTTGCAATTTCCTCAACGGTTTTCGCTTCATTGAATAGAGCAAGCGACTCGCGGTGCGACTCTCCTTTTTCCTTCTTTGGTTTCTTGGGCTTGCGGTTCGTCCTTCTTTCGACTAACTCCTCTTGCGAACGCGTACGCACCGTTTTTTTCTTCGATTTTATTTGCTCTTGTGCCTTCAACGCCACACTCATGCGTTCGCCATCACTGCTCAGCATTTCCACTTCGCGTCTGCTTAGCTCACGGCCTTCTGCAACTGCTTTCACTAACGCTGCCGATTTGCGAATGTGTTTCAATTGCTCGTACACGGCCAATTCTATTTCGCCCAGCTCTTCCATGTACTCCTTCACACCGTTATCGATACTTACTAATGCAATTTGTTTAAAGATTTCAAGAGATGATTCCTTGAGTTTTGGTTCGAAATAATGTGTGGCTGAAGTAAGACGCTGATGCAAAAAATTCAGATAGTCCTCTTTTTTCTCAAACAAAATGTGGTTTAGTTGATTCAGAAATTTATCCGCTGGAGCTTTTATCTCTTCCGCACTCTTTACCAAATTCACCGCCCAGTCCGCACCACTTTGTTTGCGTGATCTGTTTTCTTCCTTCGTGTAGCTGTTGGCGTGATCGCGCAACATCTTCATCAAGGGCGAAAAATCAAAACTGCGCTGCAACTCAATTTGAAGAAAAACATGT
Organism: Flavobacteriales bacterium; assembly: GCA_031414655.1. Lineage (GTDB taxonomy): Bacteria > Bacteroidota > Bacteroidia > Flavobacteriales_D > Sanyastnellaceae > JANNVZ01. The sequence goes on along the minus strand of JANNVZ010000001.1, from coordinate 329,147 downwards.
GTGTCGTTTTTCACCTGCTCCGCAAGCTTTTCTTTTTCAGGTTTTGATTTTGCGAAGTCAACTACGCTTTGCTCTGCCTTGAAAGCATTGGAGGGAACAGTGGAAGTAAGTACCAATCCATCAAGCGAACGCAAGCGAGACAGCGCTACATATATCTGACCCGCTGCGAAAGCATCTTGCACATCAATGATAGCCTTATCGAAAGTGAGTCCTTGACTTTTATGCACTGTGATAGCCCAAGCAAGCTTCAGCGGATAGTGCGCAAAGGTGCCCACTTTTTTTTGCTCTATTTCATTATTCGCTTCATTCAGGTTGTACTTATTGTTTTCCCATTCGTGGTGCAATACCTCAATAGTATGCTGCTCACCAGCACAACGCACCTCTATTTTTTCATTTTCAAGATATACAACAGTGGCAATTTTTCCGTTGTAAAACTTCTTATCTGTAGTGAGGTCGTTTTTGATGAACATGACTTGCGCACCCACTTTCAGTTGCAAGGTGGTATCCAATGGAAACATGTATTCGCCAAACTCGCCCTGCACTTTTGCTTGGTATGAAAATGACTTACCGGGCAAACTCTCAAGAGCGGATTTGTTCAGTTTATCTGCTTTATAGTTGTGTGTTGTAAGGGTGATGTATCCTTCATCATGCGTGGGTTTGAAGGAAGGTTTGAAATAGTTGTTAAGCAATTTTGCGTCCTCTTCCGACACAAGGTTGTTGCGCAGATTGTTCAGTAGTCCTATGAAACGGTTGTCACTTTGACGATATATTTTTTCTAGTTCAACATAAACTAACCCGTGCTTTTTCAAGACCTGTGCATCAAAGAAAAACGGGCTTCTGTAATACTCCTTAAGCGAACTCCATTCTTCATCCTTCACCACCGGAGGCAGCTGCAGCATATCTCCAATAAAGAGTAATTGTACACCACCAAAGGGTTGATTCATTCTTCTGCGCACTAATCGAAGGACAAAGTCGATAGCATCTAGTAAATCGGAGCGCAGCATACTCACTTCATCCACTATAAGCAACTCCATTTCCCGAATCAGCTTTCGTTTGTTTTCGTGCATTTGCAAATTTTTCACGATAGATTCAGTATCGTGAATGCGTCCATAGCTTACCTGCACAAAAGGGAGTTTACGAATGGGAGCAAAACTTCCAAAGGGAAGCTGAAACATGCTGTGTATAGTCACGCCCCCTGCATTTAAAGCGGCTATTCCGGTGGGCGCCACTACGGCAGCTTTTTTATGGGTATTCTCTATAATGTGTTTTAGGAAAGTGGTTTTTCCTGTACCCGCATTACCCGTGAGAAAGACATTCTGGGAAGTATTGTTGATGAACTGAGAAGCCAATGCGGCAGGCTCTTCCGGGGTATAAGTAAAAGACATCGAAGAGGGTGTTAGATAATTTAGTCTGACAGTAAAAGTAAAAAAACACCGCAGCAAGATGAGTTTTCGCCACTTTTGATGTTGCGACAAGAATGCGATTCAAATTCTCTCCAATATCATTTCTTTTATTCGCGCACGATTTCGCTTTGTTTTGTCTGCGTTAAGCAAGGGTAAAAATTTTGTCTTCGGACCTTACTGAAATATTGGATTTATTTCAGCCAATCACATTGGCAGAAATGGACGGTGTGCAATTGATGAATCGCACCGATACTAAGTTCATGTTCCATACTGGCCAGCTAAATGAAATTCTTCCCGACTTAGCGCGCTCATATAAAACACTCGAGGTGGAAGGGGTGAGGCAAAGCCGCTACGAGACGCTATATTATGACACCAAGGATTTTTATCATTTTACCCAGCACCAAAATGGCAAACGTCATCGGTACAAAATTCGCAAACGCGAGTATGTAGAAAGCCACATCTCCTTCCTTGAAGTGAAGGAGAAAAACAACAAGGGCCGTACCTCTAAGAGCCGAATAAAGCTGCAGGAAATGATTCCTGTAATAGACGAGAGGGGCGAACATTTTATTAGCGAAAAGGCCAAAAACGCGAATGGTCTTGAGCCAAAAATATGGAACAGCTATAGCCGCACTACACTAGTCGATGCTGATGCAGGTGAACGCGTAACACTCGACTCTGATTTGGCATTTTACTTCGAGGGCCAGCGCATGGAGCTGCATGGTTTTGTGATAGCTGAAGTAAAACAAGATGGCGAGAACAGACACTCCTTATTTGTGCAACACATGAAGAAAAGATTGTTGCGTCCTGAAGGTATTAGCAAATATTGCCTAGGAGTAGCGATGCTTTATCCCCATGTAAAATCAAACAACTTCAAGGAAAAAATTTTGAGAATAAATAAAATCAGAAATGAATATGCTAGCAGAGATAATTGAGTATTTCCAATCATTTGTCATCTTACTTCAAGATCAGCTACCAGAAGTAATTGAAAAGACGAAAAGGGACACCTTCGATCCGTTAAAAGGAATGCAGGATTGGGATGGAGAAGCCATGACTGGCCTCCTATTTCGTTTGGTTTTCCATATGTTTTTCGTTTTTATAGTTGTGCGTGTTATCTATTACCCAATAGCCAAACGCAAAGATTTTCTTTTTACTTATTTGCTTTTTAGCACGGCTATTTTCCTCATGTGTTTCTTGTTGCGAAAAGTGGATATTGACATGGGTTTTGCTTTGGGATTATTCGCTGTTTTTGGCATCATTCGTTATAGAACGGACGCAATACCAATCAAGGACATGACTTATCTATTTGTGATAATCGGGATGTCTGTAATGAACGCATTGGTAAATAAAAATATTTCGATCTACGAATTGACTTTGGCCAATGTAGTCTTGGTAGTTTTGATATATGGCTTAGAGAAAGTTTGGCTCTTGCGACACGAGTCTCAAAAGTTGATTGTGTATGAAAAAATTGATCTTATACAAATAGGAAAAAGGGCAGAGCTGATAGAAGATTTGACGCAGCGCACAGGTTTGAAAATAAATCGAGTTGAGTTAGGGAAAATTGATTTTTTGCGCGACACCGTTATGATAAAAATATACTTCTATGAAGACCAGCAGGAAGGGCAAATGGATGAGAGCTTCAGCACAGGGTTCAACTAACAGGAGAAAAGAAAATGAAAAAGTACTTATTGGCATTGGTCACACTCAGCGCAATTGCTTCGTGCAAAAAGGATGCGGGTGATGGTGGCAACTCGTTCATCAGTGGAAGAATAGACAAGGACATTCGCATAGTGTTGACCAATCCGGCCACTACGCAGGCCACAGTGGGAGCGGCTGATCAGGATGTGTACATTATTTATGATGACCATACCTCACCGGACGATCGTGTTCAAACCAATTACGATGGTGAGTTTGAGTTCCGTTATTTACGTCCTGGCAAATACACCATCTACACATTCAGTAAAGACACCAATGCAGTGGATGTTGCTTGGGATGAGGATCACATGCCCATAAAACTGGAGGTAGAATTGGAAGAAAAGAAGCAAAAGCTAGAACTGAGCCCGATGAAGATTTATGATGTGGAATAAGACGAGCGCACTTCTTCTTTTTCTGCTGCCCCTCGCTGCGAATGCACAATACAAAGACGCGGGCCTGTGGGCAAGTTTCAGCGCATCTGCTGAGTTGACTAAGCAATGGGAAATAGCCGTGTCCCCCGAAATGCGGCTTGATGAAAACGGCACTCGGTTGGCAAGTGCATTTACTGATATCGGTGCTCAGTACAAGGTGAACAAGTTCTTTTTTGTCACCGCAACTTATCGCGCAGGCGCAAGACGTTCAGATGAGTTTTATGACGCGCGACAAAGAGCACAGTTAGGATTAGGATTTAAAAAAAAGTGGAAGGATTTTTTTGTTACCTATCAACCCAGGTGGCAACTAGCAATCGCAGGTTTTGCCGCTGAGAGTGATGCGGATTTTGTAACTACCCTTCGCAACAAGTTGAAGGTTCAATATTCAGGATGGAAGAAAACGGACTTGAGCAGTTCGTTCGAATTGTTTAATGCGAACTCTTCGTTCGGATCATTTACACTTCAAAACTGGCGATGGATTGCAGAAATTGAGCGCAGCATCAACAAGCGAAATGCGGTTTCAATTGGCTACCTCATCCAGAAGAGTTTGCTTGATTCACCCAATGAGATGGATTTTGTTTTTCTGCTTTCCTATCAGCTTAAACTTGATTTGAAGAAGGAAAAGAAGAAGAAAGAGGAAGAGCTGCCTAAATAGATGTTAGCCCCTGTCAGCAAGCAGCCGAGCGACATATTTTCCTATCACATCAAATTCAAGATTCACCTTATCTCCCGTTTTCAATTCATGGAAGTTGGTGTACTCATAAGTGTATGGAATTATACAAACGCTGAAATAATTTTCTGTTGAATCCACCACGGTTAGACTGATTCCATTAATGCAAATACTACCCTTTGCGACCGTTATGAAATCTAAGTTCTTTTCATGTTCAAAGCCAAACTTCCAACTGCCATTTTGATCTTCAATCAATGTGCAAATAGCTGTTGTGTCCACGTGGCCCTGCACAATGTGTCCGTCTAATCGGTCACCAACTTTTAGGCAGCGCTCAAGGTTTAGGTGTGTTCCTTTTTTCCAATTGCTAGCGTTGGTGCATTGTATTGTTTCAGCTATAGCGGTCACTGTGTATTCATCATTCATTGTGTTTACTACAGTTAGACAAACACCATTGTGTGCTATGCTTTGATCCACTTTCAGCTCATGGGTGAATGGGCATGAAATGGTGAAGTGAACATTGGAGTTCTCATGCTGAACGCGCTGAATGACGCCTACACTTTCTACAATACCGGAAAACATAAATAGATAAAATTATTGACCATTTCCCCCGAATTCTTCACCATCCATCAGTTGAATGCTGCCTGAAAAATCTTCAGTGACAATGCCAGAGAGACGAATAGTGTTCACGCGAATCGTGTAGTAGTAAGCACCATCGCTACTCATGCTTTTACTGTCTTTGTTTTTTCCGTCCCAAAGGATAGCTGGGTCATTGGTTTCAAAAACAAGATTGCCCCACCGATTGAATATTTGCATATCGATACTTTCGATGTAACGATACTCAAAGGGAACAAACAGATCATTTATTTCATCACCATTGGGCGAGAAGATGTTAGGAAGGAAATAGATAGGACAATTATCCAAACAAAAGATGTTGCTGAATTCGCTTTCATTTTGATACAGTTCACCATCCGGCCAAAGGTTAAGTGAATCAATTGCTGTAACAGCATAACAGCCCGCTATGCTTATGGGGGCTTCTTCATCCACAAACAAATAAGTGGTGTTGGTTGAGCCATCAATAGTGGCTATAAGTTGCAGTGGCTGACCTTCCACAGGCGCGTAGTAAATGTTGTAGGCCGTAACGTCATCAGCACACGATTCGTTCGGGTCGTTCCATACCATGTCCACTGTCTGTTCCGCGCAGTCATGACTAATATCTAACACAGGCGGACACGGAGGAGTTTGGTCATAAGGCCTTGTGCAAACTTCTTGGCTCCAGTTGAACAGCGAGTCAGGAACACCGGGTGAGCCATATGTTCCAAGACTTACCACGTAATAGCAATACACCTGATTGTTCGTAAGCGAATCGTCAGTATAAACTGCTTCATCTGTAATGGCATAAAGCGAGAAGTTGGTTTCGCCCGGAGCTTTTCTGTATATGGCAAATTCATAATTCTCCCACGGAGTAGCGTGAATCATATTGAGCGTGACCTGATTGTCGTTGGGTATAGGCTGCAGAAAAACAGTAGAAGCGTTTGCGGATGAATTGACCAATTCACCATCAGAGTATATCTCAACACGGTAGTTATGCCCAGTGTCAGCGGTGTTGATGTTTTCATGTATGAATTCTTCTTGGCCTTCATCCAAGACGGTAAAATCTGCAGAGGTAAAAATCAGTTCCGTGGGTTGTGATAATCCAATGCCATGATAAAGTCGGTAGTGATAAGGCCCTGGAAAAAGAGAGGTGTCAAGGTCGCTGGGATCAGACCACGCAACGGTGTCTCTTCCTAGTGTGATGTCAGTTGCGCCAATGCTAGCCTTAATAATAACAGGAGCCTCTTTCTGAATAATGGCACATACTTCAGCGCTCGCATAACTCACGGCCCCATCTGGCCATATGGTAACTATCAAGTAGCAATACTGTCCGCCAAACACTACATCGGTATCAACAAAGGAAGTAGTGTTTGCACCGGTCACAGTGCCAATAAGTGAGTAGCCCGTGTACGCTGGCACGCCTAGTTCACATTGGTCAGGAGTCCATCCGGTGAAGCCCACATGGCGATACACTTCGTAGCTCACCATGGGCAATTCAAAACTAGGAAAAATAGCTAGACAAGGTGTCGCGTCCCAAGTGAGCGTTATCTGATTTCCCTCAGCCGTTGCGATTGGATTTTCTACGCTTGGTGCTACCACGCGAATGCTCACTGTTTCAATATCTGTGAGGTTTGGATTACCATCATCTGTAGCGGCAAACGAAACGTAATAAAGTTCGGCCCTTACCTCTTCGCATTGAGGGGCCCATGTAAATGTATTGGTGTTGGAATTCCAGGTGGCGTTGTTCTCAAGATTGATAAAGATTCCGCTGTATGCCTCAATGATAACATCGTCATTGTTGGGGTCTGATGCAGAAACTATAAACTGGAGCGCTGGTCCTCCGGCATCAATACAATAGTCTGGTAGCGGATTAATTACAGGTGGTTGGTTATTGCAGTTCACAACAGTTATCTGCATATCACGCAGAACAGATCCTACAAGGTCTCCATTTCTGAATTCTTGAATCAAGATGGCAATATTGTATTCACCAGCCACAAGAGGCTCTAGCCAAGACAAGTCTCCTGTTTGTGGGTTGATGGTGAATGTGTCGTCTGCACTGTCTGTGTAATCATCGGGCGACTCCCAACCCAAAAGGGGCAATGCACCTGTGCCTAGGCATGAAGTAAGGCTGAAGACCAACTCATCTCCATCTATATCATAAGCAGCTGGATTGTGCTCCCATGGCTGAAAGATGCAGGCGTCCTGTATAGGTGGATTGGTTAGAAGAACTGAATTGTTGTGACCATCCAATCCCGGACTGATGACGAGCACAGAACTGATAGCAAACACGGCCATTACTGAAGTGGATGTTTTTTCATCCTCGCTCGAACCGGGCTCACCATTATTGATATTGAGAACACCCGCATTTCTGTTGGGGTCTTCTACCGAAAGAGTAAATGAGCCAGGACCCGCATAAATATGTTCCCCTTCGTAGGTGTTCTTTTGAATATCTGTGCCAGGTATCACCTCGCCATCTCCATTGGTTCTTGGCAAACTGTCCAGCTCGGCCTCAGTGATGTCCGAGGGCTCATCACCCCAGCGGATTTTCAGCCACGGTCTGTCTGCTATTGCACTGGCTTTGGTGTAGGTGGTAACAATTACTTTGTATTCCATTCCCCCCATATGCATGTATGTAATCTCACCAGCGCGGTTGTGCGTAGCCGATACATTTGATGCAATAACAAAAAACGAAACGAGAGCGAAAAGATGTAAAACGAATTTCTTCATGCGGGTAACGAAAGTAGTGCATCGTCTGTGGGGTTTTGTAAACACAATTTCAAGTTTTTTGTTTCTTTCCGACTTGCATATGCTTTTGTATGGTATGACAACACAAGGAGATGAAAGGTGTGCCCGCGGTTGTTATTTTATTGCGTTCAATTGGCACTATCAAATACTACACCGCGCATTGCAGCAATAAAAAACCGCCCCGGTTTCCCTGAGGCGGTTACTATTTCTAATGCGAATTTCTAAATCTTATTTCAATTCTTTTGCGCCCACCATCACAGACACACAACCCTCGTGGGTGCTGACGCTGCTGGTTTGCTCGGTCACTTTTATTTTCACAATCAGTTGTTGTGTATTGGCCATTTTGAAATCGAAAATCTGCTTGTCGTCAGAGTTACCAGCGTAGATTAGTTCACCGTTGGTATCCTTTACCTCAAACTCCACAAGGCCAAGAATGGGGTGGGCGCATAGCACCATACGGTACTCTTTGCCACCGTAAAAGGTGAGTAGCAATTCTGCTTCATCACCAGGCACTAGCATGGCGGAATTGTAGTTATCGTTTTGCACATACCCTTCTAAAATAGGGAGGCACTTGTTCTTTGTAAAAGCTCTGCACTGCGCGTCAGAAGCAAAAGGTAGCATGGCAGCGAGTGATATTATGAGTGCGAATTTTTTCATGTTCATTGGTGTATTGGGTAGTTCTATTTAGAAAGAAATGTATTTACTACGCAACTCCTGCGCTTTTGTTGTAATTGCTTTCAACGTTTCGTCACTGATGGTAACGCTACTGCTAGAGCCAATCACTACTACTCCGTCAGATCCTTTGGTTGCGGTAGTTTTTCCATCTGTCTTTGCGGCCTGATTGTATATGGTTTGTAATGCTCTTAAGTCTTCACCCATTTCTTTCAGGCTTGGCTTGTCGCCAAACTTTGCATAATAGTCCACCAAGTTGTTCAGTGCGTATTTCTGTTCCGCTATTCTTTGACGCATTTCAGGATTTCCATCTGCTGCGTACACGGCAGATAGGTGAAGGGCTTCCAGCCATCCGCCCGCAACCAACAGTGCAGATATCTCAATTCGCTCGTTCTCTTTGAGGTATCCGTTCAGGTCAGCGTATGCTTCTGAAACAATATTTAGCAATGAGTCGCGGTTCTCTTGGTTTTTTTGCAGGCGTTCTATCAGTTCGCCCGTAAGAGCTCCATCTACACCCATTTGTCGGGCTAGTTTTTGCGCAGCAGCGAAATAGTTCATAGTGACTTGTTTCTCATCAAACATGGCAGCGTAGCTCAAGTCTGCACCATAGATGCCCAAGTTGATAGCTTGGCGGGCTTCCCCCGTGTACTTATCCACGTTTTCCACATCGTTCAGTTTTCCTGAATCGAATTTGTATCCTTTTTCTTTTATTAGGCTAGCCATCTCCATAGGCGATGGAATGGAAAAGAAAATTTTCTGTAGCTCTTTTAATCGGGCATCTTCGGTTGAATCCAGCTTGGCCGTCACCGGTGGCTGGGCAGTTGTTTTAGCGGGGTCATCGCCACAGGACATAAGCAGCGCGGAAAAAGTAAAGGCTGCCATGAGCAATCTCATTGCGTTATTCATCATCATTCTATTTGGATTTTGGGTGGTCAGAAAAGTCTTATTTTCTATCGTGTAATGTTCTCCAACAGCGGCCTCTTACGGCAGCGTTGTTCAACAAGTTTTGAAAATAGTGTTGTTTATTGAAAATATTTTTTGAAGCGTTGGTTCTCAGCGCAAAAGCATCTCACAAAATGCAAAACTATATTTTTTACTTTCGCGGGCCTTTTTAAAATGACTTGAATCCTGAGTTCAACACCAGTCTGCGGCAAGCACGGATGAAATTTAGGCCATGCGCAGACAAGAATAAGGGGGATTTGAAAAATGGTCCCGTAGTTCAACGGATAGAATAGAAGTTTCCTAAACTTTTGATCCCAGTTCGATTCTGGGCGGGACTACCAAGGCGGATGGCCACAGACTATATGTGAGTTGTCCGCTTTTTTGCACACAGCTAGTTTTGAATTCAGTTAAGGAACAAAAAGGGACACCCAGAACCTCAAAGCACCTGAGCAAATCAAATTATCCCTCTCCAACATACACCACTTCGCCAACTACCTCTTTATCATAAATCTCCTCCAGCACTTTTACATATTCGTCCAATTGCTGTTGGTGCTCATTGCGTGGAGCGCCTGTTTTAAAATCCACTACTTCTATCCTATCTGCAAAGACCATCACTCGGTCGGGGCGCAGGGTGCTGCCCTCTGCGGTCAGCAATTCGCGTTCGAGGAATAATTCTTCAAAGGCGTTGAACCAATGTTTAGTTTTTTCACCGTTCACGATGCGCTCTACATCTGCACGCAGGCGGTTTTTCGGTTCTTCCTTTTCGTCTGCAGTAAAGTCCCCGAGTGTTTTATGAATGGCGCGCTCTGCGTCTTCTACTGTGGCTATAAGGGCGAAGCAAGCATGGAGCATGTTGCCATAGCCAATACTTTCAGCCACCTCCCCTGTATACAATGGCTTGGCACGAACTACAAACGGATTGCTGACACCAAAAGAGTGCTGCATCACATCCACCGCTTCTTTTGTTGCTTTCGATTCTGTCTTTTCGGGAGTTCCAAATTCCCAAATTGAATCGCTAGTTTTGTTTTCTGCAAAATCATTTTCAATAACGCCTTCTAGCACTTTGGACAATGTGGTGTTGGTGTTGCGCTTTTCAGTCACAACGTAAAGTCTTTGCTCTGCGCGGGTAGTAGCCACATAGCATAGGTTCAGATCGTCCAGTATTAGCTTGTTTTCTTCTTCCGCAAATTCTTTGGGCCAGAGGTTAGCCGTGGTTTCATCCACACTTTTTCGTTTCACCAAAGCGGTTGTTAGTCCAAACTCCTTTTCATCTGTAGCAATCCACATATCATCATACCGCACACTAGTTGCGAACCTTGGATAGATAACTACAGGAAACTGTAGGCCTTTGCTTTTGTGCACCGTCATAACCTGCACGGCCTTCTCGTTGGGCGCAGAAGTAATGTAGGTTTTATTTTTCGAAGCTCGCCACCACTCGTCCAACTGGCTCAGCGATGCATTGGCCACTATGCAACGTTGGCGAATGTTGTCCAACAAAAATTCGATGTAAGTGTCAGTGGAAATACGGAAGTAGCGAATGAGGTTGACAGCAAGTCCATGAGCACTGTCCATCGTTTCTGTATCCATCTTTTCACCAAAATGATGTGCGAGCCAACCGCGCAAATCCACATGAAGCTCGTGCCGCTTGTTGGCATCGCGCTTCATGTATTCTGTTACGAACGAATTGAAAGACGCGTGTGGGTGAATGTCAGAAAGTGCCCGTGCACATTCTACAGCCGCATAGTAATTGCCTTCATTCACTGTGTAGCTGAGATAACCCATCACAGCGCGCACTTTAGGAGAGTGGCACAGCAGAAAACTCTCCTTTGTCTCTACATCAAACCCCACTTCCTTAAGTTTGGCCGCAACGACCCCGCCTTCGCTGGCGCCTTTGCGTGTGAGTATTGCAATATCATTTGCGCGATAGCCGTCTGCAATGCATGAGCGCACCTGCTTCACTATTTCGTCCAGCATCAGCGGCATGCCTTCGGTTTTGTTTTTGCTTTCTATTTTAGAAATGCACACATATCCTTCGCTGTTTTTTACCTCTTCCTGCTTATGTCCTTCATACACATTGCGGGCAGAAGGAATTCGCTCAATTAGTTTTTCATACAGCGCATTATTGAACTGAATGATGGCACGCGCACTGCGAAAATTCTTCTCGAGATTTTCATCGTGATAGTGCATTTTGAAAACGTATGCTGCAGCCGCGTGTATGCCCACTACCTGCACTTCCGGAAGACTCACGAACTGCTCAGCTCGCCCGCCACGCCAGCGATAGATGCTTTGCTTGCCATCGCCCACAATGAGGCTCAAGTTGTTTTCTGATAGTGCGTTTTGCACCAATGGAATGGCATTGTTCCACTGCAACACTGAAGTATCCTGAAACTCATCGAAGAGAATGTGCTTGTAACGGTTTCCGATTCTTTCATAGATGAAAGGAGCCTCGTTTTCGCTCACAATTTCATTTATCAGTTCATGAAAATCTTTGATGAGCAATATGTTTTGTTCGCGCTTCAGGTCGTCTGCAATCTGATGCAGGCGCGACATCAGACCCAACTGATAGATGTTTCTCAGAATGAGGCCTTTCAATTCGTACTTCGCTAATTCAGCAGGCTGTAGCAATGCCACGGCATCTTCCAGTAATTTCTTCAGTTGTGGCTTTATACTTTCGATAGCGGAAATAGCAAATGCATTTTTTTTGTCCTTGTACCAATTCTCTCTTTCTAAGAATTGATTCATGCGCGGGCCTGGAGTCTCAAATGTTTCGTTTAGAATCTTTCCGAAGAGGCTAATGCTACCACCACCCGAGTACCAGAAGTCATCGGGACCCAAACCACTCTTCTCCAACAACGCTAAGGCTTCATTGGCCAAAGCAATCAAATGATTTTCGAATGCCTTTCTTTTTGCGAACAAATTCTGTTTGATTGTTTTGAAATCAGCCAGTGAAAGATCTTCCAGGCGCACTATGGCTCGTGTGGCTTCTTCTTTCATCATTTCTTTTGTGAAAGAGATCAGCGCATTGCGCAGCGTCCAGTTGCCCTCGTCTTCCAGCTTATCTAATGCCACCTGTTTTAGGTAGGCGGTGATTTCATCATCCACCCCCACTTTTTCAAAGCAAGTGTCCACCACTTCTTCAACAAATAGAGCAGTGTCCATCTGCACACTGAAGTCATGCGATAAGCGCAGGTCGCGCGCGAAGGTGCGTATGAGGCGATGGGTAAAACTATCGATAGTGGAAATGCTCAACTGACCATAGTGGTGCAGCATATGTCGGAAAGTGGCCTCTGCCCTGCGCTGCAGTTCGATCGGTTCTAGCGCGAGCTCTTCTTTAATTTCATCGAAAAGGTTTTGCACCTCCGCATTTCTTTCGGCAAAATCTCTGAGCCGATGCAGCACTCGCTCCTTCATTTCGGCTGCTGCTGCATTGGTAAAGGTGATGGCCAGAATATGCCTATAGTAATCGGGCTTGTTGTATTGCAGGGCAAGCAGCAGAAATTCTTTTACAAGCGCATAGGTCTTGCCGCTACCCGCACTTGCTTTTAGTACTTTGAATTTGCCCTCGGTCATAATTTCAGCATAGAAAAGCAACAAAGAACGGTTTTGATGTGTTATTGTAGGAGTATCAATTTTACCTTTGCTACATAATCAAGACATCTCATGTACAAATTTGCTCAAGTCATTTCTATTTTCATCATTGCATTATCTATTACCTCGTGTGATCCTGAGAAGGAAGCAACAGATGTCGTTATGTCCCCTGCTAAAATGACCGTTGCTATCAATACCAAATGGGGCGCGGATAATTTTGAAATGGAAGAAGTATATTATGATAGTTATGGCAATCGTTTCCGCCTCGATAATTTCATGACTTATGTGTCAATGCTCACCCTTATCCGCGAAGACGGCACAGAAGTATTGCTCAAAGATTTTCACCTGCAAGATTTCAAGAACGAAACCACGCTCACTTTTGAAGTTACTCCCGGAGTTTATACAGGAATAAAATTCGGATTAGGCGTGCCAGATGCTTATAACATGCATATGGATCCGGCACAATATCCAAACTCCCATCCCCTGAGTGTTGGTGGCTCCCAAGGCATGTTCTGGACTTGGAACACGGGTTACATCTTTTCGAAATTTGAAGGTAAGGCAGATACCACAGGCATTGAAGGAACCACCCTGCTGCACAATTATTCCTTTCACACAGGTGACTTAGGAAGCTATGTTGAGTTTATTTCCTTGTCAGAGAACTTTAACTTACAGGCCAATACAACAACCGGAATAACACTCAACTTTCATGTAGATGACATTATTGGAAGTGGTTCTGAAGGCATTGATTTATCCCAAGAATTTTTTGCAGCAGGCGCAACTCCACTTGGGTTGAAGTTTGTGGATCGCTTCGTGAATTCCATCACGGTTGATTGATGAAAGTTGCGGTTTTTACTTTTTGCGTTCTAGCCTTTCTTTCATGCAATCAAAAAAGCGATTTGCAAGATGAGCCTTTAAAAATTCGTGTTCCTATTGATTTTCCCCCTATTGAATTTCCAGAAGGGAATGAGCCCACCAAACTGCGTGTATTGCTTGGCAGAAAATTGTTTTATGATAACCGCCTAAGTGCAGAACAAAACATGAGTTGTGGAACGTGTCATGTTTTAAGTGCTGCCTTCACCGATGGAAAAAAAACAAATGTTGGTATGGGAGATATGCAACTAAATCGCAACTCGCCAACACTTGCCAACATGGCTTGGAGTCCTTACTTCATGTCAGAGGGTGGTGTGCCTACGCTGGAATTGCAAGGCCTTGCCCCATTGCATAACTCACACGAAATGGGCAAAGACATGATGCCTGCTATTGCACTTCTCAATGAAGACGAAGAGTTGCGCAAGCTTTCCAAGGCCGCTTATAACAGAGATAGCGTTGATCCTTTTGTGGTAACACGCGCCTTAGCCGCATTCGAGCGAACGTTGGTGTCGGGCGACTCGCGTTATGATCGTTTTCAATTAGGAATGAAGGATCAATTGAGCGAACAAGAAACCGCAGGCATGAGTTTATTCTTCTCAGACAAAACAAATTGCAGCAGCTGTCATGGCGGGGAGCTCTTCACAGACTTTGGTATTTACAACATCGGTCTGTATGAGCAATACAATGATGTTGGCCTTGAAAGAAAAACGCATAATCAAGAAGATATCGGTAAGTTCAAAACTCCCACCTTGCGCAACATTGACCTCACAGGACCCTACATGCACGATGGAAGCATGAACACGCTGCATGAGGTGATAGAGTTTTATAATACAGGAGGAAAGGCTCATGCCAATAAGGATTCGCGCATACGACCCCTCAATTTGAGTGAGGAAGAAAAAGCTCAGCTCAACGCATTCTTAAAAATACTTACAGATTTCAACTTTGTGCAGAATCCACAGTTTTTACCTTTGGAAGAACAATGAAACATTCAAATCTTATAGCCATCATTATTTCAGGGATAATTATCATTTTTGTTGGGTGCAGACAAGACAATGAAACAGACTCCGATATTGCAGCAACAGCAACCCCCTATGTTTTGGACATTCCGGAATTCTTTCCACCCATGGATATTCCTGCCGACAATCCACTTACGATAGAAGGAATTGAGTTGGGCCGCTATCTGTTTTGGGAGAAAAAGCTAAGCGGGAACAACACGCAAAGTTGCGGATCCTGCCATATGCCAGTGCACGGCTTCAGTGATGCGTTGCAATTCAGTGTTGGAATTAATGGAGACATAGGTAACAGACAGTCAATGGCCCTTGTTAATCTTGGATGGGCGTACAATTACTTTTGGGACGGCCGATCACTAACGCTAGAAGATCAAGTTACACATCCTGTGGAGAATCCAATAGAAATGGCTGAGGACTGGGATGTTGCACTAGAGAAACTCCGCAACGATCCTATTTATCCTCCAATGTTTTTAGCCGCATATGGCACTGATGAGATAACAAAGGAAAAAGCCGCAAAGGCAATGGCCTCTTTTCTACGAACCATGATCAGTTCGGAGTCAAAATTTGATCTTGAACGAAGAGGATTATACGAATTCACGGCATTGGAAGAAACTGGATTCAACCTTTTCCTAGCCGAAGGTGGCAGCAACGCAGCCGAAGGAACTGTTGGTGGCGACTGCTTTCACTGTCACGGAATAGCCGGCATGCAAATGGGCGATTACCTGATGCACAATAACGGGTTAGATACTTCATTTGAAAACGACCCCGGCCTAGCAGACGTTACTGGCAATCCGCTGGACAGTGGAAAATTCAAAACAGTGACTCTGCGCAACGTTGAACTTACAGCTCCATACATGCACGATGGTCGCTTCAACACCCTTGAAGAGGTTTTGGATCACTACAACACGGGAGGTAAAATTTCAACCACTATTGACCCATTTATGGAGGGGGCAGGTGGCGGGTTGTTTCTAGGTGATATAGAGAAAAGTGCCATCATCGCATTTCTAAAATGCCTTACGGACACCTCTTTTGTGAATGAACCAAAATTCAGCAATCCGCATGAGTAAACGGGTAAAGAACCTGTTCAAAGAAAGAAAGATTTTCTGATTGGGATCCTCAACGTTCTTTGCAAAACAATTCAACGAAGTAATTGAGGCCGGAATCAAAAAAACATTTAAGTCGTGCTGAGCACAACAAAAAGGAGAATAAAAAATTCATCCTTTCGCTTTATCGTAAGAAAAATGTGGATGAACTTTTTCATAAAAACCATGAAGAGGTATTTGCAAAAACCGACTGCCTTCAGTGTGCCAACTGCTGCAAAACGACCTCGCCCATTTTTCGTGATGTAGATATAGAGCGTATTGCAAAACATTTAAAAGTACGGGCCGCAGAACTGGCCGAGAAACACTTGCATATAGATGCTGAAGGCGACTGGGTTTTGAACACAGCGCCCTGCACTTTTTTGGATGAGAATAACTATTGCAGCATTTATGACGTGCGCCCACTGGCGTGTCGCGAGTATCCGCATACCAATAGAAAAAACATGCCACAGGTGCTTGAGCTTACCTACAACAACACCCTGGTATGCCCAGCAGTGGCAGAGATTGTTGCCAGAATAAAGCTTGAAGTCGAAAGGGTGTGACTACATTCGTTTGTTATGCGCGCCTATATTGAAGGGTTCATTTCACTTTTCTTTCCCGTTAGTTGTGAAGGTTGCGGCAGGCAACTAGTAACCCACGAAGACACATTGTGTATTGGCTGTCAGACACAACTTCCTCGCGCGCGCATTCATGACGAGAAGGACAACCGAATAGAGCGCTTGTTTTGGGGTCGGGCCGATATTCTTTCTGGAACTTCGTTTCTAAAGATGCCAAAGAAGGGTGTTGTTCATCACCTCATTTACGAATTGAAATACAACAATAATGAAGCAGTTGGAACCAAGTTGGGAAAATTGCTTGGGCATGAATTGAAGGCGAGCGAAAGAATGAAAAACTTTGATGTTATCATGCCAGTACCGCTGCACCCAAAGAAACTTGCCATGCGTGGTTACAACCAATGTGATAGCATTGCAGAAGGACTGAATCAGGTGCTAGAAGTGGAATTATCGAAGGACAATTTGGTGCGTGTTAAGTACAATAATTCGCAAACCAAAAGAAAACGATATGAGCGTTGGGAGAACGTTGAATTCATTTTTGATGTGAAGAATCCCGAGTTGCTAAAAGGAAAACACGTGTTGCTGGTGGATGATGTCATAACCACAGGCTCCACAATAGAAGCATGCGCGAATGCGCTAAGCAAAATAGAGGGATTACAACTTTCCATTGCCTCTTTGGCTATGCCCGTGCATTGAGACCCTTCTATATTTGAAGCAATAATCCACTCAATGAAGTATCTATTTGTTGTTCTTGCCTCTCTTCTTTTTCTATCAAAACCCTTTTCACAAGACACGCTGCTACTTATGAATGGGCAAGAGCTTTTGTGCAAAATAAAAAGCGATACAAGCACCGTAATCGTCATGGAAGTGACCAAGAAAAATGGTAAAGTGAGGCTGCGAGAAATTCACAAGAGCGATGTGTTCAGCATGACTAAACAAGACAGCACGGAGCATATTTTGTACACACAGAACGAAATGTTTGGAGACATTTTTACGGAAGAAGAAATGCGATTTTACCTGGCTGGAGAAGGCGATGCACGAGCGAATTTCAAAGCGAAACACATATTTATCATTGGTCTGTTGGCCTGCGGTGCCATAGCCTACTGGGGAGGCGATGGCTACGTAACCGCCATGGCACCACCGCTTATATACACCGTTGCCCAACTGGTGGGCAAAATAAAAATCAGAGAAAGCAACATCAGCGATCCGCGCTACAAGTACAATGATTTTTATGCCTATGGCTTTGAGCCACCAGCGCGCTCAAGAAAACTTATTCGCGCTACTGAAGGTGGATTTTTAGGATCTGCCTTGGGTGTTACACTTTGGTTCCTTATTGGCAAGAAGTGATGAGGCACATTATTCGCTTTCTGAACAACAGCTGTCTTCTTGTTGCAATTGGCGCGGCCTGCACATGCGCTCACGCGTACCTTATTTGCGATTTTGCAATTCCCAGTATGGAAGTCGCGCTTGTGTTTTTTCTTACATGGAGCGCTTATCAGTTTCTAAAGCCAGCCGTATCTAATTTCAGAAAAATGCGCAGACTAACTGCGGTTACTGGTGTAGCAGTGTGCTGGCTATTTGTTGACTTCAGGTTTCTTTTTCTTAGCCTAGCAGCGCTGCCTTTGGTGTTGTTTTATGATAGCAAGTGGCTTCAGGAAATCAAAAACGATAAGGCGATTTTTGCATTGCGCAACAATGGATGGCTCAAGATTGTGGCCACAGCCTTGGCCTGGGTGATAATCACTACTTGCCCACTCTTTCTTGAGGGTACGCTGAATGGTTGGTCCGAGCATTCTCAGATGCTTTACTCAAATTTCTTGCTGTTATTGGCTCTTGTGTTGGCCGGTGATATTCGTGATATGGAAATAGACAAAGGAGTTATCAAATCCATTCCGGTGAAGTTGGGAGCAAAGACATCAAGAATTATTTGCGCTGCTTTGATCGTGCTGTCTACAGTTATTGGCGCTTTTGCAGCAATACACTATTCGGCAGCAATGTGCTATTCATTCATTGTGGTGCAGGTTTTTTCGCTTATTTGTTTGTGGCCATTTTCGCCTAAGCGTGACTGGCATTTCCAGGCCTTTGTGCTTGATGGAATTTTGGTGTTGAGGTTCATGGTCGCCTTTGTGGCTGCCATACAAAGCGATCCACCCCCTACGCCTTAAGAAAACACACTGTCCAAAGCACCACACATTGCTTTTACCGCGAATTGTAAATCATCATTGGTGTGTGCAGCAGAAACAAAGCCCACTTCATAACCGCTTGGCCCAATGTAAACCCCACGCTCCAGTAGTGCATGATAGAACGGAGCGAATAGCTTCATGCTTTCGCCACCTATTTCGTCCATACGCCTTATTTCCTTTTGCGCGCTGAATGAAATCCAAAAGATACTGCCCATGCTGAACATATTGAATTTATAGCCTTTTTCTTGGCTATGTTGCATGACATTGTTAACGAGAAAATCTGTTTTTTCTTTTAGCTCCTCATAAAAGCCAGGACGCAAACACTCAGTCAACTGTGCGACACCCGCTGCCATTGCAACAGGATTTCCACTTAAAGTTCCGGCCTGATACACATTGCCTTCAGGTGCCACATGGCTCATCACTTCTGCACTTGAGGCATAAGCCCCAACGGGCATTCCCCCGCCAATTATTTTTCCAAAAGCGATCACGTCCGGTTGGATGTCATAGTAACCAGCGGCACCTTCAAAACCAATGCGAAAGCCACTTATAACCTCGTCAAATAGAAGCAGAATGCCTTCCCGCGTGCATACTTCACGCACATATCGGAGAAAACTTCCTTCTTGCAATAGCAATCCGTTGTTGGCTGGAATGGGTTCGATGGCCACAACAGCAATTTCATTTTTGTACTTTCGAACAGCTTCGTCAAGGGCAGCTTTATCATTGAGGGGAACGACAATGGTTTCTCTCGCATACGACTCAGGTATACCAGCAGAAGATGAGGTGCCAAGTGTGGCTAAACCGCTTCCTGCCTTCACGAGCAATGAATCTACGTGCCCGTGGTAGCAACCCTCGAACTTTATAATTTTATCTCGCCCAGTATATCCTCTGGCCAATCGTATAGCACTCATTGCAGCCTCGGTTCCACTACTTACAAATCGAATTTTTTCAACATACTTGTGGTGGGTCAATATGATTTCAGCCAATTGATTTTCCAACTTAGTGGGCGCACCAAAGCTGCTGCCTTTAGCTACAGTTTCTTGTATGTCTCGCACCACATGCGGATGGGCATGGCCCAATATCAGTGGCCCCCAGGAGCAGCAGAAATCAAGAAATTTATTTCCATCTTCGTCCCACACATATGCGCCTTCTCCTTTTGCAAAAAAGAGAGGCGAACCCCCTACTGATTTAAATGCACGGACCGGACTGTTTACACCACCCGGAAAATAGGTTTTGGCCTTTTCAAAAAGCGCCTGAGAGTTTGTTGTATTCATAAAGAAAAAAATGCATTGCAAAGAAACCTATTCAATACGCGGCACATTCTCATCAAAATGTCACTTTCATAAGTTGATGACTCGAATAGATTTGCCAACATGTCATTTCAGAACACTATAGACTTTGCCAAGCAACTTGATGAGCAAGATGAGTTAAGCGCCTACCGCGCTGAGTTTTTGTTTCCACAACACAACGGGAAAAATGTTTTGTACTTCTGTGGAAATTCGCTTGGGCTGCAGCCTAAGGGGGTTTTAGACTCGTTGAAAATAGAGTTGGAAGACTGGGCAAAGTATGCGGTAGAAGGTCATTTAGAGGGGCGCAGACCCTGGTTCAGTTATCATGAAATGTTTGCAGAAGGAGCTGCAAAATTGGTAGGAGCAAAACCACATGAAGTAGTGGTAATGAACCAACTTACCGTGAATTTGCATTTGCTCATGTTGTCGTTTTATCGGCCAAAAGGAAAAAGACGAAAAATTCTATTTGAAACAAAGCCATTTCCGAGTGACCAATACGCCTTTGCATCGCAAGCCCAACTGCACGGATTGAAGGTTGAAGATGCACTGGTAGAAATGCAACCGCGTGAAGGTGAAATCACGTTGCGAACTGAAGACGTAATTCAAAAAATAAATGAGTTGGGCGATGAGTTGGCGGTAGTGTGCTTTGGCGCTGTCAACTACTTCACGGGTCAATTTTTCGACCTGAAAAGAATATCAGAAGCAGCGCACGCTGTGGGGGCATTTGCCGGGTTTGATTTAGCACACGCTGTGGGAAACGTTCCTATGAATTTGAATGAATGGAATGCGGATTTTGCATGTTGGTGCAGTTATAAATATTTGAATAGTGGGCCAGGTGGCGTGGCAGGCGTTTTCGTGCACGAAAAACATGCGGGCAACAAGGAGTTGTTTCGCTTAGCAGGTTGGTGGGGACATAACAAAGCCACACGCTTTCAAATGAATCCGGACTTTGAACCAATGACAACTGCCGAGGCTTGGCAGCTGAGCAATGCACCGGTGATGAGTATGGCAGTTCACAAAGTTGCCCTCGACATGTTCACCAAAGTGGGCATGGAAGCACTTAGGAAAAAGTCGCTACAACTTACGGCCTATCTCGAATTCGTTTTGGAAGAGGTGAAGATCAAAACTGGAGTTCAACTACACATCATCACTCCAAAAAATCCAGATGCGCGCGGAGCACACCTTTCAGTTATAGTTCCTGGAGCCGATAAAGCACTGGTTCAAAAACTGTCCAAAGAAGGAATAGTAGTGGATTGGCGAGAGCCGAATGTGATACGCATTGCCCCGGTGCCGCTATATAATTCGTTTGAAGATGTGTTTCTGCTAGGAGAGAAACTCAATGCACTACTCAGTTAGCGATAACCCTTGTATCACAGCCAACTTCCATATCAAATAGCCCTAACACTGATAGAAGGTGTAGGCCCTGTGCGCGCGAAGAGTTTGCTCGCTTATTGTGGAAGTGCAGAACAAATTTTCAAAACAAAAAAGGCCGAGCTCATAAAGATTCCTGAGATTGGGGAGTTTGCTGCTGATGGAATAGTTAAGTCCAATGTGATGAAGCAAGCAGAACAAGAGGCGAAATTCATTGATGAAAAAAACATTCAGCCACTCTTCTTCACGGATGAAAATTATCCATCGCGCTTAAAATTGTGTGATGACGGACCGGTTTTGCTTTTTGCCAAAGGCAAAATGGATCTCAATGTGCCGCATGTTATCAGCATTGTGGGAACACGCAGCGCCACAGAGTACGGGAAGAATTTCTGCGAAGTATTGCTCAAGGAACTTCGCGACTACAACCCGCTTGTTATCAGCGGACTTGCTTATGGAATTGATATTTGCGCACACAGAAGTGCATTGGTCAATCAACTTCAAACAGTGGCTTGCGTGGCGCATGGATTGGACAAAATCTATCCACCTGTGCATCGTAACACAGCTATAGAAATGCTAGACAATGGTGGCCTGCTTAGCGAATTTGTCAGCGGTACAAAAATGTCACCCGAATTCTTTCCAATGCGAAACCGATTGATTGCCGGTATTTCTGATTGCACCATTGTGGTAGAAACAGACGTAAAGGGAGGCTCCGTCATTACAGCATACTTAGCCAATGGATACGGACGTGAGGTATTTGCACTGCCGGGCAGACACAATGACAAATACAGCGCTGGGTGCAATATTCTGATAAGGAAAAACATAGCGGCCATACTTAATTCAGCTCAGGATTTGGTAGAATACATGAACTGGGATGTCAAGGAGAAATCACACGTAAAGCAACGTCCTCTCTTCAACGACTTCACAGAGGATGAGTCAGTAATTGTTAGCCTCTTGCGGGAAAGGGGAAAAACGACTATTGATACGCTAAGCGTCACAAGCAAGCAATCAACGGGCAAACTTTCATCAGTGCTGCTTGAGTTGGAATTCAAAGGAGTTGTGAAGAGCTTGCCGGGTAAGATGTATGATCTGGTTTCTTAGAAAAAAAACCGCCCCGAAATTTTCGAGGCGGCCATTAGGGTTCGACATTTTTTTTACATCACTGGGCGAAAAGATGAGATGATGATGTCGCGATATGTCTGTCCGTACTGGTCAACACACCACTGTTTCAACTTCCGCAGGTCTTCACCGGTTAGCCATCTTATGGCCTTTTGAAGTTCCTTTCTGAAAAGGATTCTGTCAAAGCTGACCTTAGTCAGCACTTGCTTACACATTTCCAACATGGTTTCAAATACTATTGGTTTGCTCCATTTAAAAGTAGTTCGAATGTAGGACCTGTTTTATTCATTTCAAGAGAATTTTATTCACTTTTATCCGAAGGTCAAATTTCTTTCGATGAACTTGAGGACATCCACATTTCGAGCATTGAAACACCCATGTTGGCGGTGTTATTGTGCACAATGGGAAAATTAACACCTGTTAGCACCTCGCCTCAGATTTTCAATGTGCTCGCTTTACTTTCGCGGCCCTCAAAAATCATTCTTACTTATCGCAAACCTGCGTGCAGCAAGAGCTTGATTCAGAAGTATAAATTGCACTTGTACCTATGAAAAAACTCTATAACACAGTGGACAGAAGGGTGCTGAAGGAGCAGATGGACCAAAGCAGCGAAAGGCGCATCACTATCTCCTTCTACAAATACCATCACATTGGTAACCCATCCTTTTTCCGCGACTATTTATTCACCCATTGGGAAAACCTTGGTGTGCTGGGGCGCACCTATGTTGCTAAAGAAGGCATCAATGCTCAAGTATCTATTCCCGAAAAAAACCTGAGTATTTTCAGAGAAGATTTGTTCAACATTTCATTTCTGGACGGGGTTCGTCTGAACATTGCTTATGAGGATGATGGCAAGAGTTTTTACAAACTAAAACTGAAGCTGCGCAAGAAGATTGTAGCGGATGGAATAGACGACCCAACGTTTGATCCGGGCAACACGGGTGTTCATTTGGACGCAAGCGCATTCAATGAACTGACAAGTAAGAACGACACCATTTTAATAGATATGCGCAACCATTACGAAAGTGAAGTGGGGCATTTTGAAAATGCTATTCTTCCGGATGCGGATACCTTCAGAGATGAAATAGGAATGGTGGAGAAAATGCTGAAGGGCAAGGAGGAAAAGAATATTGTTATGTATTGCACCGGAGGAATTCGTTGCGAAAAGGCGTCTGCCTATTTGAAACACAAAGGGTTTGAGCATGTGCATCAATTGGAGGGTGGAATCATAAAATATGCTCAGGATGCGAAAGCGGCTGGGATAAAGAACAAATTCAAGGGAGTTAATTTTGTTTTTGATGAGCGGCTTTCAGAGCGCATCAGCGAGGATGTGGTGGCCTGTTGCCATCAGTGCGGCCAGCCTGCGGATACACATATCAATTGTGCCAATGAAGGATGTCATGTATTGTTCATACAGTGCAAGGCTTGTAGTGAGAAATTCAATGCTTGTTGCAGTGCCGAATGCAAAGACATCATCTCAATGCCTTTAGAACAGCAGCGAGAATTGAGAAGAGGAAAACCTGCTGCAAGAAACGTGTTCAAGAAAGGACGTAGTGAAAAATTGCCCTATCAACAACTTGGTGAAAAACTCAGCTAGTATTCATTGAGACTTTAAGGTTGAACAACCTCAATTTTGAACATCTAAAATCTATTGAATGAAATTTATTGTCGTATTTCTGCTTTTTGCTATCTCACTTTCTTTTCAGGCACAAAACCCGCTAGTTTCATTGCAGGGCGATATCAGCAGTCTGCAACAAGGCGACTCGCTTCATTTCAGTATTTGGTGCAATAGCAACGAGGCCCTTGAGGTGTTTGTGCTAACCAATGATTCATTGTTGTTTCAACAAAATGTTCAAATCAGTTACAGTGAACTACCGTTTCATATCGACACAACTCTTTTCCCGTTGGGAAATTATTTCATACTTGTTACGGGCGGGGGTATTCATATCGAAAAGGAATTTCTTCTTTGGAGGGAAAAGTGAACAAAAAAAACCGCCAACACCTTTGTGTC
This sequence comes from Flavobacteriales bacterium, assembly GCA_031414655.1. Classification (GTDB taxonomy): domain Bacteria; phylum Bacteroidota; class Bacteroidia; order Flavobacteriales_D; family Sanyastnellaceae; genus JANNVZ01. The sequence goes on along the minus strand of JANNVZ010000001.1, from coordinate 304,912 downwards.
AGCGGCTTCCTTTTTTAAACCTGTTTGTTATTATGAAATCTACTTGCCTCAGTTGCGCGCTTTGAACACAAAGCGGAATTTTAGAATCTCTCCTGCTACTACTTCGTCTTTTTTGATTTTCATTTTACTTACTTGATGCTCTATGAATTTTTTTACAAGAATGTTTTTTGTCTGAATCAACACTACCTGAACATCACCTTCGGGCATCACTTGCAGCATAACGTCAGCTTGTCCCTCCACTTTTTCCCCATTGTCTACCAAAAAGAATAGGTGCTTGTTCACTTGAGCAGTTACAGCGTCTTTGAATGCTGCTATTTTGTCTTTTCCATTTCCATTTTGTCCATTGTCATTGGCTGATAGCGAGAAGGTTGAAACAATCAGTGCTAGAGTCATTGCGAGTGCTTTCATTGGTGTATGATTTTGAGGTTGTTGGTTTTGTTTGTTTGAATCAGTGTTGTTGGCTGATTTCAATCGTAGAGCGATAGGCTATTTCATTTTGTTACAAAAAGAAAAATATTTTTTCGTTAGCTCAAGCCTGACGCTTGAAGCGAAAGGTGTAATGAAATACTTCACAGGCCGTTACTTCTGTTTTATCTAGCACTATCGTTTGCAGGCGATTCACTACAAATGCCTTGGCTTCATCATTAGCTGATGACGTGTTGATGATTTTCAGAGAACCATCAGCCTGCACACTAAGCACCACGGTAACTACAGTAGCTGCCTCCATTTTCTGCATAAGCGGAAAGAATAGGTGACGTTGAATTTCTTTGTCCAGCAACTGCTTGGTATGTTCACGACTGATGAGCCCATTGCGAAATGAATTTGCTTGACTGCTTGTTCCAAAGCCAATCATAAGGCAGATAATGAAGACGATATTTTTCATGGTTGTAGATGTTTGGTCATGGTGAATAGTTGATGATTTTAAGAATTGAACGCTGCATTTCCGGTTGTTAACGAATCACAATGGAGCGAAGCATTTTTTTATTTCTTCGGTCGGTTGTTGTGATTGTTTTTGTCGGGGTCAAAAGAAGAAGACCTACATGATGTGATTACTACCAATTCATTCAAAAAACGTGAACGAAAAGCAATAAAGTGTTAAACGCAATAGGGAGTGAACTGGAGATCACATCATGCCTGCTTCTTGAACACGAAGCGGTAACGAATAATTTTTCCCATCTGCGAATCGCCTTGCTGCAATTGAATTTTGCTGAGTTTTTTAATCACGTACTCGGCAAGTTGCGGACTGGTGGAATTCATATTTATGATTTGCACTTTGCCGGTGTTGTCAATTTTGAAACTCACTTCTACCACGCCATCAAGATTTGGCTCTTGCTCTTCATCATTGATTGCAGACTGCTCCTTTTGCGAGTGGTTGAAGTGGTTTGCTATAGAACCATTGGCCCTGAGACTCCATAAAAGAATCGCAGAAAACAATAGAAGAGCAAACGCTTGTTTCATGAATAGTAAATGAAAAGAGTTTAGAGTAGTGACTAAACAGACGCTGAAATATTACGTGAAGTTACAGGAACAAGCTTGCTCAGTGAAAATGGTCAGTTCACAAAAGGTCTGAATGTTTGTTAAGCGGCAAACGCCTGATTTAGGGACTCTACGTAAAAAAATGATTTTTTCTTTCTTCCTGTAACTTCCTGAAACTGGAGCCCGTCCTATGCTCACAACAACGCAAACAGAAAGTTTAACGATAAAAAATGACCATTATGAGAAACATCGCTTTGATTACCCTCGCAGTACTTGCGGCCTTCATAGGCAGCGCGCAGACAGAACCTGAAAAGCCAGACACCACTGATATGAAGTTTGGCGATACCCGCATTATTATGATTGACGAAAGCCCCGATGACGACACCACTGATGTGGCATGGGAGGATGATGAAAAAGATGAAGATTACGATAAGCTAGAGCTCACCCATTGGGGCGGTGTGGACCTAGGTGTAAACATCTTATTGAATAAGGATGGTGGCACAGCAATGGACTCAGCTAACTCATGGTTGGAGCTAGACTATAGCCGCTCACTTAGCTGGAGAATAAATCTTTTCGAAGAAAAAATCCGATTGTACAAGGACTATGTTGGAATAATAGTAGGAGCAGGCCTAACCTACAACAGCTACGGATTGAAGAACAATGTGAACATTCAGACTGTGGACAGTAGCAGGACTTATGCTATGACGGATACTATTAGAGATTTTTCCAAAAACAAACTTCGCGCATCTTACATTCATGTGCCTCTGATGCTGGAAATAAATACCAGCGATGACAATGAACGCGCATTCCATATTGCCGCAGGCGTTATAGGTGGTTGGAAAATGGGAAGCATAGTAAAGCAGAAGTGGGAAGATGGAGATGACAAAAACCAATACCGCAGAAAGGCAGACTACAACCTCAACCCATTTACCTTGGACGCTACTGCGCGTATCGGGTATAAAAACTTTACGGTATTCGCCACCTATGGTTTAACTCCACTATTCAAGAAAGATAAGGGTCCTGAAGTATATCCGGTAACAGTGGGATTGCAGATTGTACCATTCTAAATAGGAAACTTGCATTCAAGACTTCGCTTGGTGCAAGCGATAAATAGAGCGAAGGTTTTTTCAGCAAAAGCGATTCTTCATTTAGAGAGTCGCTTTTGTGTTTCTAAACACTTATGATTTGATCTGCACTCAATAGTGCCTCACCGCGATAACGCAGAAATATTTGCGCTACTGTAGCCACATCCTTCTGACAATAGCGTTCAATGCGGGCAAGATTCTTTTCTTCGTAATAAACCTCTCTTACTTGGCTTCCATCAATGTCATCTTTAGGAGTAGGGATGCCGAAAATATTCGCCAATAATTTTAGAGAAGTGTAGTGCTTGAAATCTCCGAACTTCCAAAGTTCAAGCGTATCAAGATGCGCAATCTCCCATGGCTTTTTCCCCGCCATATCAAGCAGCAGCGGAAGTTTTACTCCATTCACAAGCATTCTTCTGCACAAATAGGGAAAATCGAATTCCTTGCCGTTATGCGCACACAATAATTTGAATCTGCTACCGGTATTGTTGTGCAGCATTGTGGCAAAATCTTGCAGTACTTTCAACTCATTATCATCAAAAAAAGAAGTGACCCGAAAAATCCTTTCACCATTTCGCTGCGCCAGATAACCAGAGCTTATGCAAATCACTTTTCCGAACTCAGCATAGATGCCAGCGCTCTGATACGACTCTTCTAAGGATAGATTGTTTTTCTCCCTTATGAATCGTGACTTGTCCGACCAGAGATGTTGTGTTTCTTCATCCAGTGCGCTGAAATCGTTTGTTTGAGGAACGGTTTCAATGTCCAGGAAAAGAATTTCTTCAGCATTGATGTTTTCCAGCATAGAGGATAATTTTTATTGAAGCACTATACCAAGTGCTGTTAGCAGTGGAATGAATTCAAAATGATCTTCATGGATGCTGTTGGCTTCAGCAATGAATTTTTTATCGAAAATTTTTCCATCGTCATAGAAACTTACCCAATACTTATTTCGAAGTAGAAATGCTTCCGGCAAAATGATTTCAAATTTGTTTGCGCTTTGCGCGCCCACTTCAGGAAGATGAAACCGAAGTGTTGCAGTTTGTTTCGGCAGTCCGTCTACTTCTCCGTCCGCACTCACATTGATAAGAACATCAGACAGGCCTTCGGTTTTCATGTTGAGGAGATACACACCCCATTCGCGCTCGCCATACTGGTTGGTACTGGGCACAATGGCCAAGCTTACATCTTTTACTTCTGGTATTTCAATGTCTTTCTTCATCTAAAACGATTTCGGAACTGGCAGTTCAACAAAGTTATTTCGAATTTGCAATAGCACTTGCAATATCCAGATACATGAATAAATCTGGAGGCATATGTGCCACACGTTCGGGCCGTTGGTTGTGTCCTAGGCGAACCACAATCAAATTATCCTCCGGAATGACTGCTATGTATTGGCCACGCATTCCTCGGCAGGAGAAAAAATTCTTTTCATTGTATTTGCCCAACCACCAGTGGTAGCCATACCAAGTGCATGCTTCACCTTTTGCATCGGCAATCATATTTGGAGATAGACTCTCACGCACAAACGAAGGGGAAATAACCGTATCGTTTTCCCAAACGCCTTCATGCAAATACAATTTTCCCACGCGCGCATAGTCGCGTGCTGTGGCATAAAATCCGCTGAATGTTTTTTCCATGCCACCCTGGCGGTCAAGATTCCAATGCGCAGCATCCTCGGCACCTATGCACGACCAAACCTTTTGAAAGAAGTAGTCGCTCACGGTTCTGCCCGTTGCTTCTTTTAGGATCATTCCAAGCAAAACCGTATTGCCACCTTCGTAAATCCAAAATGTACCCGGTTCTTTTTCCACTCTAAATCTCATGGTCTCCTCGGTGAGATTGGTTCCGTAATAGGCTTTTGCCATATAGCCAAAAGGACTGTTGTAACTCTCGCCAAAAGGAATGCCACTGGCCATTTGCAGTAGATGACGGATGGTGAGTTTAGCATTCTCTCCTTCTGAAAATTCAGGAATGTAGTCGCCCACTCTCTGATCGAGACTTTGGATGTATCCTTCTTCAATGGCTTTTCCAATCAGTATAGAGCAAAAACTTTTTGCCATACTGAATGAATTGCTTGAGGTGTGCTCGTCATAACCACCCCAGTATTTTTCAAAAAGCAAGGAATCATTTTTGAAAACAAGAAGCGCGGTTGTTTCCATGGAGTCAACACCCGCTATAAATTCTGGTGGAATGGGAACAAGGTTGTATTTGGAATGAATAGGCCATGGTTCTGGCTTATCAGCAGCCATGGTGCTTGTAGAAAAATATTCACGGTCATCAATGTCGGGCTTGCTTTTACCAATGAGGTATGTTTTTGTGAGACCGTTCAGCACGTGCTTATTACCTGTTGAATAAAGGGCCACAATAGCGAGTAGAACAATCACAACAAGGCTTAGCAGAATTCTTTTTATCCAACGCATGGGTGGAAAGGTAGAAAAAGTGAAACGATCGCAAAAAATGTCAATCAAAAATATCCGCAGCCTTTTTTGGCCTTTCATCATCGCGCCACAAGAAATTGTCTAACTCGAACACGGCATCGGTCGCAAGTTTCATTGGGCTGAATGTGGAGTTGGTCTCAGTTTCCATCCGAATACGGGTGAGCTGACGATCGCGGATTTCAATGTTGATGTTGGAACATTCTCCCTTGTTGTGCCCGACTGCAAGTGGTTTTTCTTTTTTATCGTCAGTTGGGAAGTAGACGAGTTGGCCGTTGCCTTCCACATAAACATTCCTCAACTCGTTTTCTGTAAATGTTCCAGTCAGTTTTCGTCCCTTTATCTGATTGTACCGATCGTTGTTTGTTTGAATGCTGTCTCCTTTAGCTTCAGCATCGCTTATGATAAAGGCATTGCCATTCACCAATAAAGATTGTAACTCGCCATGGGCCGTATTCAGTGTCAATGAGTCGCCTGTAATCTGATTTTGAAGATGCCACAAAACAGGATTTACAAACATTCGCATAGTAGAGTCAGATTGCGAATAGACAAGCGAATCACATTTGCCTTGCATATCATTTTTGAAAATTTTCACTTTGTGAAAAGCGTAAATAACATCTTGCCCTAAGCTATCGGGTAAGGCCCTTAAAGTGTCTGCATGAAGAAACATGGAGTCTGACTCAAACAGTTGCGTTAGCAGCGCTCTGTCTGTCACAAAACTCTCTTTCGTTTTTTCGTTGTGTTTGCCATAGTGCCCTGTGATAAAGTAGTTCTGAGTGGTGTCTTGAATACTCACATTTCTAAACACCTCGCCAAAGCCAATCTTACCATCGTAAAAAATACTGTCGCCCTTGAGGATAGTTTTTTCTGAGCGCACCCTCGCGTTTTTTCCAAAGCGGCTCTGATCTTTTTTTGTGTTGTAGTAGCCATTTTCACAATAGATGTCTGAGTCATCGCCAACGATAGTTGTGGGTCCGAAGAAATGAGTGATCTCACTTACACCGCTGTACTGCATGGTGTCACAGTTGACGGTGTAGTCAGGGTTTTTCAGCACTACATCCTTTCGGAAATAGAACATTTCTGTTTTTGCATGATAGATGCCACGCTCGCTGGTAAGTGTGTTTTTGTTTGCGTTACTTACAATCTTTCCACCACTGAAATAAGTGGCCACTTCTGTCTGCGTGTTGAATGCCAGATGGTCCGTTGTCAAGGTCATCTCGTTGTCGCGCAGAGTGATGTTGTTGGTTAGGGTAGCCGTGCTGTTCTGCTTAGAAAAATGTCCAATATCTCCCGTTACATTGAATGCAGCACCCTTCACGATTCGGATATTGCTGAATGCATCAAAGTCGTCACTTGGATAGAGGTACGCACTGTCGCAATAGAACATAGTGCCCTCATGCTCCAGCTGCACACTTCCTAGCAGGCGCTGAGCATCTACTATGCTTTTGTCATATCGCAACTCATCTGTATGGATGAGTTTTACTTTTTTTCGGTCTTGTTGTGCCAGCATCTCGCCCGAAAAAAGAACAGCATAAACACAGAGTGTGAGTACTGCAATTTTTTTGAGAGGAGAAAATTTCATGTTGTAAATATTCGTTGTGCCCTCAATGAAAATCACAACGGGATATTATGCAAGAGCCTTTTCTTTCACAATTGTTTGCATTCTGTCAGGCCCAACGGATACAATTGTGATTGGAATATCCATTTGTTTTTCTATGAATTCAATGTAATCGTTGAGTTGTTTTGGAAGTTCGGCCAACTCACGCATTCCGGTAAGGTCACTTTGCCAACCCTCTAAATTTTCGTACACAGGTTGCACTTTATTGGGCTCAATATCGTAGGGTAAATAGTCAATCTTTTTCCCTTCGAACATATAGTGGGTGCAAACCTTCAATGATCCGAAGTCACTGAGTACATCCGCCTTCATCATGATGAGTTGGGTAACGCCATTTATCATACATGCATAACGGAGGGCTGGCAAATCGAGCCAGCCACATCTGCGTGGACGGCCCGTTGTCGAGCCGAACTCGCGACCAATTTGGCGCATCTTCTCACCAGTTTCATCATTCAATTCCGTAGGGAAGGGCCCGCTGCCTACACGTGTGCAATAAGCCTTGAAGATTCCAATGACTTCCCCCACTTTACCAGGCGCAATGCCTAGGCCAGTGCATGCACCTGCTGCTATTGTATTGCTAGATGTAACAAAAGGATAGGAACCAAAATCAATGTCGAGCATGGAGCCTTGCGCCCCTTCAGCGAGAATGTTTTTTCCATCGCGTAAGTTGTTATTGATGTAGTGCTCGCTGTCCACAATGGTCAATGCTTTTAGTACATCCACACCACGCATGAATTCTTCTTCCAGCTGGTTCAATTCATTTTCATCTAAAACGAAAAACTGCTTGAAGCCCTCTAAGAGAAACAAATGTTTTTGTTTAAGAGCGGTGTATTTGGCGGTAAAATTTTCATCCAGCAAATCACCAACACGCAAGCCATTGCGGCCTGTTTTGTCCATGTAAGCGGGACCAATTCCTTTTAATGTGCTACCTATTTTTCCTTCACCTTTGGAGGCCTCGCTCGCTTTGTCCAGCAAGCGATGAGTGGGCAGAATGATGTGTGCTTTGCGTGAGACGCACATGCGTTCTTCCACGGGAACATTCTTCTCACGCAGCGCTAAAATTTCTTTAGCGAATACCACCGGGTCTATCACCACACCGTTGCCAATCACATTTTGCACATGGCTATGAAAAATGCCGGAGGGAATGGTATGCAGCACGTGCTTACCACCTTCGAACTCTAGCGTATGCCCCGCGTTAGGCCCGCCCTGAAAGCGCGCTATGATGTCATATCTGGGGGTCAAAACGTCAACCAATTTGCCCTTGCCCTCATCACCCCATTGCAGGCCAAGCAGTATATCTACTTTTTTATTCAATGTCTTTTGCTTTAAAAAAATGAACGGGCGAAAATAGGACGGACGAAATGGACAATATGAAATAGCTCATGGAAAAACACGAAGCACCAGTTAGAGGAGGTATAGGCAGCCTACTCCGGTTATGTTTTTGACTTGAAAAGAAAGACAGAATTGCACAACAGAACAGCTACCGATCCCACTAGCAGAAAAGAAATATTGGGTGTATAGTCTGGTGAAAGGAAGGTGAGTAAAATGACGAATAGCGTGAACGCATACAACACTAGTGCGGTCTGTCTGTGCGAGAGTCCCAATGAAAGCAGTTTGTGATGAATGTGGTTTTTGTCGGCTGAAAATGGAGAACGGCCCTGCACTGCACGAATGATGAACACCCGCAAAGTGTCAATCAATGGATACGACAGAATGGCCATTGCAAGAACAGGCTTGGACACAGCGCGCATTTGGGGAAGCATCCGGCTCACCGGGAACTCAATCATTTTAACCGCCAGCACAAATATGACCACGCCAATAATTAACGATCCGGAATCGCCCATAAAGAGTTTGGCAGGCTGAAAATTGTAAATAAGAAAGCCTAACAATGAGCCACCTAATCCCATGGCAAGCAGCGCCAATGGCTGATCGCCCGTACGATGAAACCAATAGGCGAAAGTGATGCTGGCTATCAAACCCACTCCGGCTGCAAGACCGTCCACGCCATCAATCAGATTGATAGCATTTACAATAACGATGTAGGCGAATATTGATAGAGCAATACTCAGCCAGTAGGGCAGTGGATCCTCAATGGTAAACAACCCCCAGAACTGAGTGATGCGGATATCAGAAACAATCACCAAAATGAATCCGACTATGATATGCACAAAAAGCTTTTTGATGGGAGAAACCCCCACAATGTCATCCTTGAGGCCTAAGAAGAATAGCATAAACATGCATGCTACCAAGTACTTGAACTCGCTGAGCGCTTCAAAAGCATCATAGTTACGCCCCAATTGCCACCTTTCTTGCGAGGGAAACCAAAGACAGTAGGCAATGATGGTTCCTGCGAAAATCATGATGCCACCTATAGTTGGAACTGATCTGCGATGAAGTTTGCGGGCGTCACCGGGCTCATCTACCAAATGCTTTAGCTTGGCTACTTTGATAAGCGAGGGAGTAGCAACGAGCACCAGCAGAAATGCTGATGCAAAAGCCAAAATGAGATCACGAACAACTTCGTTCAACGAAATAATAATTTTAGATAATGAGCTTGTACCACCCTCAATTGCACAGTGCAAATATTAAAAATCCGCGTAACGATTTATCAGATTCGTTCGCAAAGTGAAATATAGCATGGAGGTATGTTGTAAAAAATCAGGTTGCCAGTTGTAGTCTATCTTCTCAACTCTATCGGTCCAGCCCACCAAAATCTGAAGGTTTGTTTTTGGATTCAGGTAAAAACCGGCATTGATATCCCATTGCTGAACATGCTTCACAGGCCATGGTGCAATCGTATTGGTGACTACCAGTGGGTCGTTGCGCCAAGAGGATTCAGGATTTGTTCCATGATTGATTTGATTGTATTTCACTTGAAACATCACGCGATGCCACCTGTAGTTGAGAATGCCTAAAATTTCCTGCGTGGCCGGACCAGTGGGATGGCCTATCGGTTGGTTGATGTGTGAGTAACTCTGCAAACGGTAATGACTTGCATACATATTATCTCCAAGAGAATTCCACTCAATTTGAACATCCAGATTTTGCAATAGCAAATCAAAATATTTGGCTCCCGCCTGATATCCGATGGCTTTGCGAGCCGGATCGTCTAGGGCAATTTGAGAATAGATGAAAGAATGCTTGGAGGTTTTTACTTTCAGATTAGCGCCAAGCATCACGTTGTTTTCACCATTTAGCCCATTGGTAGCGGTACCGAAACCAAAGACAGGAATAAAGCCGCCCAATGGTTGTGACTGTGTTCCCTCAGCCTCGTCATATCGTTTCCATATAATTCCTTCGAACAAGCCCACTTCAATTCGGGCATTTGGCAACCAACTGAGGTAGTTGAAACTGCCACCTTTTCTTTTGTACAAAGCTTCAGGAACCTCTCCCAATGGCAATCGCTCCAATGTTTGCAGCGAAGCGTAAATAGCAGAATACTGCAATTTTCCATCAAAAAGAAAGATCGTTGATTTTAAATAGGGATAGTTGAATGAGGCATCGCTGAGTAAGAGTGAGCGATACCCATGACCAATAAAATTCTTGCCATGGCCGAATTGAATGTTCAACCAATTCTTTGGAGTGTAGCTTACCAAACCAAAAGCCATGGCGTAGTCATAGCCCACCTCTTTGTGTGCTTTCCACCTTCCCATTCCGGGTATCACACTCGTGCTATCTGCAAAAGCTTTTTGGTAGAGGGGTAAAAAGGTTTGATTTTCATAGAACCCCGTTTCAAAAGAAAATTTATCGCCAAGGTCACCACTTACAATCAGGCCTCGTGTATTGGACCAGAGATTCACCGTATCAGCATATGCAGAGGTATCTGCCAAGTCCCAGCCAATGCCAACATCCATCAGAGGGTCAATAGTGATGAAAAAGTCATCGCCTTCCAACTTTAGTAAATGCGAATTGAGCAGTCTGTCTTTGCTTTTTACACAAAACAAATTGGCGCGAAGCAATTTGTCCTGATAGTCTTCATACACTTTAATGCTGTCCTTTGCGTAGCCTGTTACTTTAGACAAATCGAGCCTACTTTGTAAATACGGTTTGCTGCCCGAATGTGCATTCATGACATTTTGATTCAACAATGCACGCTCCACTTCGTTCGAAAAAAAACGGTTAAGAGGAATGTTTTTTTGTTGGGAAAAGCAATACGAACTAAAAGCAAAAGCAACTAAAAGCGAAAGCAAATACTTGCTAACCCTTATACAATCGCTTTCCATTTTCAATTCCCTCATTTCGACCTAATCTCCTCTATGTTCAGTTGCTTGAATTCTTCATACACTGCTCTAATTCCAGTGTGCAATTCCATTTGATGTTTCCAACCCAATGAATGGATAAGCGCAACATCCATCAATTTGCGAGGAGTGCCATCGGGCTTTTCTGTATTCCAAAATATGTTGCCTTCGTAACCAACAATTTCCTTCACCATTTGCGCGAGTTCTTTTATGGTCAGATCTACACCGGTTCCGACATTTACAAATAGTTTTTCGTTGTAATTCATCATCAGGAAGTAACAAGCGTCAGCCAAATCATCCACATGCAAAAACTCACGCATGGGCGAGCCTGTTCCCCATACTTCCACTTGCGCATGGCCCTCTTCTTTTGCCACATGAAATTTTCGGATAAGAGCAGGCAATACATGTGAGTTTTTTAAATCGTAATTGTCATTTGGGCCATACAAATTGGTCGGCATGGCACTTATAAAATTGCAGCCGTATTGGTCGCGATAGGCCTCACACAATTTGATTCCAGCGATTTTTGCAATCGCATAAGGCTCGTTGGTATGCTCCAATAATCCGGTGAGCAGGCTCTCTTCTTTGAGCGGCTGCGGAGCCAGTTTAGGATAGATGCACGAGGATCCCAGAAACAGGAGCTTCTTAACACCATTCGTATAACTAGCATGAATGATGTTGGATTCAATCATGAGGTTGTCGAACAGAAACTCAGCCCTATAAATATTGTTAGCGTTTATGCCGCCCACTTTTGCAGCACTCAAAAAAACGTATTCAGGTTTTTCGTGTTTAAAAAAATCGTTGACAGCGGCTTGATTGCGCAAGTCCAATTCGCCAGAAGTGCGCAGAACAAAATTGGAATAACCCTGCGCTATAAGTTTTCGCACAATGGCGCTGCCCACCATACCCTTGTGGCCCGCCACGTATATGCGTGCGTTTTTTTCCATGAGGGCGAAAGTAATGTGACGTAATGAAGATGAATGACCTGAAGCTACCCCCTCACATCCAACGCATCTCTCAGCCCATTGCCAACCATCATAAATGAAAGCACCAACAGCATTATGCACACACCGGGAAGTATGGCCAAATAAGCCAAGTCAGTAGTGATGAAAGCATAATGTTCGCGAATCATATTGCCCCAACTGGGTGCGGGTATTTGTGCACCAAGACCAAGAAAACTCAAACCAGCTTCTATCAATATGGCGCTGGCAAAATTGGCTGCGCTGATGACAATAATAGGAGAAAGTATGTTAGGTAAAATGTGTTTGAAAATGATTCTCATTTCAGAAAAACCCAGTGCCCGTGCGGCTTCCACATATTCCTTCTCTCGCACGCTGAGCACTTGTCCGCGAGCTATACGAGCGACCTCCACCCACATCGTAAGGCCCACCGCAAGGAATACTTTCCAGAATCCGGTGCCAAAGGCAAACGTGATGGCCATTACAAGTATAAGGGTGGGAATGGCCCACACTACATTGGTAAACCACATGATAATATTGTCCACCCAACCGCGGTAATAGCCCGCAACAAGGCCTAGAGTTAAACCAATAAGCAGTGAAATGATAACAGCAATAGCCCCCACTGCAAGTGAGATGGAGGAACCTGCCATAAGACGTGAGAGTAAATCGCGACCGTATTTGTCGGTGCCTAGAACAAATGATTTTTCGAACCGAAAGAACTCTTCGGAAGCAGTAGAAAGCGTTTTAGGAAGACCGGCTAATTCGAGTTCTTCTTTTCGAAATGATTTTTTTTCACCTTCTCCATTTGCTGAAAATGTTTCTACAAAAACAGAGTCACTCGTAGTTTCAATTTTCTGAATGGGTATTTCAATAAAGGCCTTTTGTTTTCCGCCATCACTCCAGGTTTGAAAAACGCCAGATGCCTTTTGAGAATTTTTCACCCTAACTACATCTACTTGGAAGTTTGGTTTTTGGCTACTTAAGAGCAGATTTTGGTCATTAGCATTCACCGTCTTATCAGGTCGAATAAATGGACCCAGCACCGCAACAAATGAAATCAACAGAATGAAAATGAGCCCAGCCATAGCCAATGGGTTCTTGCGGAACCTAAGCCAGGCAATGCTTCGCGGGGTTGCTGTTTTTGTATGTGTTGCGTTACTGCTCAATCAGACTTCAATGATGCGACCCTTCCATTTGGGTTTGTAAAACAAACTGATGACGGGTATGATGATGAGGTAGAAAGGATAAATTATTGACAATACAATTACGTCACGCTCCAGTATTATCTCATCCATTCGTTTCGCTGTGCGTTTTATCAGTGCGAAATCAACAGTGAGCTTAAGACCGAAAAGAAAAAGCGCGAAAACCCACAGTTGCGGAAGAAAAAAACTGATCACAAAGACCGCAATCAAACCAAGATTGCCTAACAGAAGAATGACACCAGTGATAAGAATGTGTATGTCATGCGCTTTGCGTGTTTTGGATGCCCACCTTACACGCTGGGCGATAAATGCAGAGAAGCTAAAAGGCATTTTTACCAGTGCAGTCGCCTCGGTGCTCCACAAGTACTTCACGCAGTTGGGACCAAGCCGCTTCATAGCAACCAAAGCAAACATATCGTCACCACTACTAATGTGTTGATGCGTGGTGAATCCACCAATGCTCAGCAGCGCATCGCGCTCCATACTGAGGTTAGCACCGTTGCACATCAATGCCCTTTGCCTTTCTGCACTGCCCCCTGTCAAAGCCATTATGCTCATCCATTCCAAACGGACAAGATTCTTCCAATATTTTCTTTCCTCCATCATCTCCACGGGCAGCACGGTAAGTGCGGGTTCTTGCAGATGATGAAATGCTTCTAAATGAATGAGCCATTCTTTGTGCAATCGCACATCTGCATCAATAGTCACTATCAACTTTCCTTTGCTTTCCATTAGTCCATGTTGAAGCGCATGTTTCTTTCCGCTATTATCCTTCAGTGCAATGAGCTTGGCGTTTGGAAAGTCTGTTAACGACTCTCGCAAAACATTGTCGCCACCGTCATCGCTGTGATCGTTGATGAAGATGAACTCCGCCATGTCTTTCGGAAATAACTGCGATTTCAAATCATTCACTAAAGCAGGCAGATTATTCAACTCATTTCTGAATGGAATGAGCACGCTTACAAAATGATGTGGCCGGTAGTTTTTCTCTGGAGCGAACGTTGGCACGCTCTGCCACGCCTTGCTTGTACGATGTATAAACAACACATACAGCAAAACGAAAAATGCAGGAACTGTGAATAGAACGAGGTGCATCTACTTTTGAAGGCCCAAAGAAAGGAGAGTCGATAAATGAAATGAGGATGAAGTTTTGAATATGTCAACAGCGAAAGAGAGAATCATATTAGGAATTGACCCGGGTACTTCTATACTTGGTTACGGCATTATCAAAACGGAAGGAAAAAAGATGAGTCTGATTGCGCTGGGCGTTTTGCACCTTGAAAAAATTGAAGACCACCACTTGAAACTTCAAAAAATATTTGAGCGCTGCATAGAACTTATCGATGGTTTTCATCCGGACGAGTTGGCTATCGAAGCGCCTTTCTTTGGCAAGAATGTGCAGAGCATGCTGAAGTTGGGTCGCGCTCAAGGTGTTGCAATTGCAGCGGCACTCAGCAGAAAATTGCCTGTTACGGAATACGCACCGCGCAAAATCAAACAGAGTATAACAGGTAATGGAGCAGCATCCAAAGAACAAGTAGCTGCAATGCTTCAACGAGTGTTGAGCATACCGCAAGCCGATATGCCCAAAAATTTGGACGCTACCGATGGGCTTGCCGCAGCAGTTTGTCACTTCTACCAGAGTTCATCGCCTCTTTCTGAAGGTAAATCATTTACGGGTTGGAAGTCTTTTCTGGCAAGTAATCCGGAAAGGGTGAAATGAATATTTTCAGAAGCTATAGCCAACCGCCATTTTCAACGGCAAGCTGAGTGTGTAACGCTGTCCTTCGCGAGAGGCATCCCATGAGGGAATATACTCGCCACCTGTGGCAAGACACTTGGGCTTTAAGCCGTTCAATACCCTATTGTAATGTCTGATATCCTTGAACTTTACACCTAAACCAAATGAAATATCAATAACAAATCGGTTCAATGGAATAAAAACCCCCAACTTAGAATTGAGCATAAACATATTTCGCTTCACGGAAAATGTTTCCCGTGCTTCCACCTCTCCCGTTTCAGAATACCCTAGCGAGTCAACTTGAATTCTTTCGCACAACACACCTAGCAATTTATATCGCATTGATTGAGCTACCGCTTCGCACGACCAATAAAGCCTCTTTTTATCTCCAAAGTGCCTTTTTGCCTCAAACGAAAACCGAAATCCACGACAGTTTTTGAAATCTGTAACGGAAGGAAAGATTTCAAACACCGGCATGGCACCCAATTCAATGCTTTGCCTATCACTTATTCTGCGCTGGTAGAAAATGAGTAGCCCGGGATTTACGGGATCTATAAGCCTAAGAGGCGAAAAGAGTAGTTGATTTTTTACAACAGGCTTTTCTATTGAAGGCTCTTGCGGAACGCATAGTAGCGCATTCAGCATAAAGACAGCAATTACAACGGGGGTATTCATAGCGGGTTGATGACAACCACAAAAGTATTGCGCCTCCGTTTTTTTATTAATCATAACAGTCTGTTCTTTGTCGCAATCTATAGAATATGAAATTCGGAACTAAAGCCATCCATGCAGGTCAGGAGCCTGACCCAACAACGGGCGCCATTATGACGCCCATATATCAAACCTCTACTTATGTGCAAGAAGCGCCTGCCGTGCACAAGGGCTATGCCTATGCAAGAGGAAAAAACCCGACCCGAGTGGCCTTGGAGAAATGCTTAGCCGCATTAGAGAATGCTGAACACTGTTTGTGTTTTAGCAGCGGTATGGGAGCCAGCGACACCATTATCAAATTGCTGAACCCAGGTGATGAAGTGATTGCAACTGATGATTTGTATGGCGGCACTTATCGCATGTTCACCAAAGTATTTGCGAAGTATGGGATCAAATTCCACTTTGTGGATATGCACGATTTGGCAGGAATGGAAAAGGTCATCAACACCCACACACGAATGATGTGGATAGAGACACCGACTAATCCCATGATGAAAATTATAGATGTAGTTGCAGTCACTGCTCTTGCAAAAAAGCACAATATCATCTCTGTAGTGGACAACACGTTTGCATCGCCCTGCTTGCAAAATCCGCTTGACTTAGGTGCTGATATCGTGATGCACAGCGCAACAAAATACTTGGGTGGGCACAGCGATGTAGTAATGGGTGCACTGATGACCAACAACAAAAAACACTATGATGAGCTTGCTTTCATTACCAACTCCTGCGGTCCAGTTCCGGGCCCTCAAGATTCGTTTCTAGTGTTGCGTGGGGTAAAAACATTGCACCTGCGCATGAAGGCGCATTGCGAGAATGGCAAGGCAGTAGCAGAATTTTTGCGCACCCATCCTAAAGTTGCAAAGGTGTACTGGCCTGGCTTCGCTGATCATCCCAATCATGAAGTAGCGAAAAAACAAATGCGTGATTTTGGAGGGATGCTTTCTTTCACTTTGAAAAGTGATTCGTTTGCCGAGGCGACCAAACTGGCCCAATCGCTCAAGTTGTTTGCCCTAGCAGAATCGTTAGGTGGAGTGGAGTCCTTGGTGGGCCATCCCGCTTCTATGACTCACGCCTCCATACCAAAAGAAGAGCGGGAGAAAACAGGATTGGTAGATTCGTTGTTACGCTTAAGTGTTGGCGTGGAAGACATGGAAGATTTGGTTGAGGATTTGAAACAGGGTTTGGAAACCCTATAGGATTTGTAAAGACCACAACGGGTTGAGTGAAATGAATAAGAAAAAAATAGCAGTCGTAGGGGCAGGTTTGGTTGGAAGTCTTTGGGCCATTTACTTGTCCAAGCGCGGCCATGAGGTACATGTTTTTGACCGTAGACCAGACATACGCAAGTTGAAAATAGTGCAAGGAAAAAGTATCAACCTTGCCCTGAGTGACCGCGGATGGCGTGGGTTACAAGGAGCTGGTATCGAAGACGATATTCGTAAAGTGGCCTTGCCAATGAGCGGCCGATTGATGCACGCAGTGGACGGAACACTTACTTATCAGCCCTACGGAAAAGAAGGTCAAGCTATCTACAGTGTGTCGCGCGGATTGTTGAACCAGACACTTATACACTGTGCTGATCGAGCAGAAAATGTGAGTCTTGTGTTTGACCAAACATGTGTAGATGTGGATCTGAAGAAGAATGAAATTTCTTTTCTCCGCAATGACACGAAAAAGATCCTGAAGGAAAAATTCGATCACATCTTTGGGACCGATGGCGCATTCAGCGCGGTGAAGAGCAAGCTTACAAGGCAAGACAGATTCGATTACTCGCAAGCGTATCTGGACCATGGGTACAAAGAATTGGAAATTCCTGCCAATGCCGATGGCACGCATAAGATGCGTGTTGATTGCTTGCACATCTGGCCAAGAGGCGAGTTCATGATGATTGCTTTGCCTAATGTGGACGGCAGCTTTACCTGCACACTTTTCATTGCCTTTGAAGGAAAAAATTCATTGGCTAATTTGAAATCTCCCGAAGCAGTGAAGGATTTTTTCAAGACGAATTTTCAAGACGCGATGGAAATGATGCCAGAGCTAACGGATGATTTTTTCGCCAACCCAGATGCAAGTTTGGTGATGACCAAATGTTATCCTTGGCACTTTGAGGACAAAGTTTGTTTGCTTGGAGATGCAGCGCACGCCATCGTTCCGTTCTATGGCCAGGGCATGAATGCTGGTTTCGAGGATTGCACTGTTTTGAATAGATTGATGAACGAGCATGCAGACGACTTCGCGAAAATATTTCCTGCCTTCACCAAGGAACGCAAACCAGCGGGCGATGCTATTCTGGAATTGGCATTGCGCAACTACATAGAGATGCGCGACAAAACAGGCGATGCAGATTTCCTGTTGCAGAAAAAAATTGAGGCTCGGTTTTCAGCAAAGCATCCTGACAAGTGGATTCCACTTTATTCACAGGTTACTTTCTCACACATCCCTTATCACGAAGCATTGCGCAATGGCGATATGCAACAGAAAATCATGGATAAAGTGATGAGCCGATCCGATATAGAAAATGTGTGGGATAGTGATGAGGTGGAACAGGAGATGCTTTCCATGCTCTAAATCACAACGGCATATTGCTGTGCTTTTTCTTCGGCATTTTATCCGCCTTGTTTTCAAGCATGGCGAATGCACGTATCAACTTCTCTCTGGTTTGTGAAGGCTTTATTACTTCGTCAACATAGCCACGTTCTGCTGCGCTGTATGGGTTGGCGAAGAGTTCAGCGTATTCCGCTTCTTTCTCTTTCCATTTTGCCTCGGGGTTTGCGGCTTCTTTTATTTCAGTTTTGAAGATAATTTCTGCGGCACCTTTTGCGCCCATTACGGCTATTTCGGCACTTGGCCATGCGTAGTTCATATCTGCGCCTATGTGTTTGCTATTCATCACATCATACGCGCCACCGTAGGCTTTGCGGGTAATGACAGTTACGCGCGGCACAGTCGCTTCGCTGAATGCGTAGAGCAATTTTGCACCGTTGGAAATAATTCCATTCCACTCTTGGTCGGTGCCCGGAAGAAAGCCAGGTACATCTTCCAGCACCAGCAATGGAATATTGAATGCATCGCAGAAACGCACAAAACGCGCGGCCTTTGTGGATGATTTTATATCAAGGACACCAGCGAGGTACGCAGGTTGATTGGCCACAATGCCAATGCTTCGTCCAGCAAGTCGAGCAAAACCAACGATGATGTTTTCCGCAAAGTCCTTGTGGACTTCGAACCAAGTATCAGCATCTATCACTTGCTGAATTACTTCGTGCATATCGTACGGTTGGTTCGGATTTGTTGGAATGATTTTATCTAGTTCGACACGTTCTTCATTACCAGAAGTGTATGACAATTGCGGAGCATCCTCTTCGCAATTTTGCGGAACGTAAGAGAGCAAAGTGCGAATCATTTTCAGACAAGCGATGTCATTTTCTGCTGTAAAATGTGTAACGCCACTCTTGGTAGAATGTGTGGATGCACCGCCCAATTCTTCGCTGGTTACTTCTTCGTGCGTTACGGTTTTCACCACGTTCGGCCCAGTCACAAACATGTAGCTGGTGTTCTCCACCATCATCACAAAATCAGTAAGAGCAGGCGAATAAACCGCACCACCCGCGCACGGGCCCATAACAGCACTTATCTGCGGAACTACGCCACTGGCCTGCACATTTCTATAAAAAATATCTGCGTAGGCACCAAGTGAAACCACACCTTCTTGTATGCGCGCGCCACCGCTATCGTTGAGGCCAATCACTGGAGCGCCATTCTTCATGGCCAAGTCCATCACCCTACAAATTTTTTCTGCATGCGCCTCTGCAAGCGAGCCACCCATCACGGTAAAGTCTTGCGAGAAGACATACACCAAGCGACCGTTTACTTTTCCGTAGCCGGTTACAACACCATCGCCCAGGTAAATTTCTTTATCTAATCCAAAGTTGGTGGAACGATGCGTGACCATCATTCCCAATTCTTCGAAAGAGTTTTCGTCCAACAAAAAATGGATACGCTCGCGCGCAGTCAACTTGCCTTTTTTGTGTTGTGCATCTATTCTTTTTTGGCCACCGCCTAATTGGGCTTCGGCTATTTTGGACTCAAGGGTTTTGAATTTGTCTTGCATACAATAATTGAGGATTGTGGCCAAATGTAGATGAAGGCCAAGGCCAGATGAGGAAAATATGGAAGACCAGTAGCATAAGTATCAACGCATTGTTGAGAGCAAAACTAATTGGGTGAGTTTTTTGCAAATCGACCATAAACCTATGTCAAAACCAATCCAAGAATTTTTGAAACCAATACATCAACGCCATGAGAAACGTTTTGCATCGTTTAAGTATCCTCTTCGTTTTCCTTTTGTTTTGTCAAGGAACAGAAATTAGAAAACAAATGTGACAATTGCCAAAACCCTTAAGAGAACTCTTTAGTTGGGTGCCGAAAGGCGAATCGATTTTTGGAAAGGATACTACGCATGCAGATGAATTCTATATTTCAAAAACAGAAGTGAGCAATGCGGATTATCGAATATTTCTGAATGAACTCAAAAATGCAGGTAAGAAAAAACTTTATGAGGACTGCTTTTGGGACGCAACCGTTTGGAAACAGTCAATGAACTAAGGCGAATTGTAAGCAAAAATGCTACCATACGCATCCGGCATATGACAACTATCCTGCAGTGGGTATTTCATACCATGCAGCGACAGCATATTGCAATTGGTTGTCAGAAAAATTAACAACGCAATTTGCTGAGGCCCTCACGGTGACATGCTCCCTTCCTACACAAAATGAATGGCTAAGAGCTGTGAGATGCGACCAACACCTCCTTCAATATGTGTGGGGAGGATCACTTCTTGAAAACCTGAAAGGTTGTTCGTTGTGTAATTATTCTAAAGTCCATCAACATGCAGTTAGCAAGGATCTTTGCCTTGGTAAATATCAAATTGACACGACCCTCAATGTTGGTTTTGGTATTGCAGGTTATCTAAGCGATAATGTAGATATCACTGCACCTGTTTGCGCATATTCATCTAACAATTTTGGGTTGTATAACATGAATGGCAATGTAGTCGAAATAATAAAAGTAGCAGGGACTTCGATGGGGGGCAGTTGGCTAAATACCGGAGCGGATGTACTCAATTAAAGCATAAAGGATTGTGAAAGGGCTAATGCCTATATTGGTTTTTGAGTATTGTATAGATTACAGCGGACAATTCAATAATTCTACAAACTGAAACACTCTCAGGCCTTATGCATTCCTAATGCACAAAATACATCTCCATTTCCCCTTTGTTTTTAGCAACAATTTTTCCTCGGGCTTCGAAATGGAAACCCACCACATTTTTCACTTGCTGATAGGTGCTCTCTGAAATATTTACCCTGCCCACCTCACCCGAACTTTCTATGCGCGCTGAGGTGTTCACGGTGTCACCCCATACATCGTACTGAAACTTATTGAGACCTACTACACCTGCAATAGCGGGCCCTGTATGCATTCCTGCGCGCATTCTAAAAGCCGGCAGATCTGCATATGTGCGCATGCTATAGCGTTCTTCTACCCATTGCATCATCTCCAATGCGGCAAGCACTGCTGCCTGCGCATTGGCCGTGTTTCCTTCGGGCAAGCCCGCCACTGCCATATATGCATCACCAATGGTCTTTATCTTTTCCAAGCCATATTTGTGCATGATTACATCAAAATGCTGGAAACACATATCCACTTCGCTGATCAATGCCTCGGCAGACATTTGTTCTGCCAGGTTGGTGAAACCTTTGAAATCAGTGAAGAGGACTGTTACATTGCTGTACTGTCGTGTAGTGGCTTTTCCCTTGTCCTTGAGCTCTTGCGCTACGGCAGCAGGCAAAATATTCAGCAGCAAACTGTCTGAACGTTCGCGCTCCTTCTGAATGATTTTTTTGGTCTTGGTAGAAAACCAAAGTCGGTTGGCCAGGACGCCAGCCAGCAGCAAAATGAAGATGGCCCCGACAATGAAAACATTGCGTTCATTCTTTTTTCGATTTATCTCTGCTTCAAAAGTGTATTCTGTTTTGATGCGTTCTTCTTCTCTGCTCAGGCTGTCTTCCAAAGATCTCATCTCATAGTCATGCTTCAAAGAGATTTTTGAAACATCATCCATGCTTTTCAAACGCGTCAGACTGTCGCTCATTTCTACAAACAACTCATGGTAAGCCAATGCGTTTTTGAAATCGCCTTTCAGCTTATACGCATTGTGCAGACATTCGCACGCTGCTGCGCCATTTTCTATGTCTTGAATTTCACCACTCAACAGGAAGGATGCTTCACAGAATTTCTTCGCATCTGAAAAATTATTCTGATCCAAATACAACGACCCCTTTTTGTGCAGAACAAATGCTTTTGTTGTTGGGTTGTTGAGTTCTTCGCTCAACACAATGCACTTATCGTAATATTCAATGGCAGTGTTGTTGTCCCCTTGCAGCGCGCGCACATCCGCATAGTCGGTGTAGGCATCACTCAGGTTCCAATGGTCATCTTCCTTCTTCAGTTGCTCTATTGCGCGCAGATAAAGTTCCTCAGCCTTCGCAAGGTCTTGTTGCATCTGATAAACATTACCGATATTGATGTATGCAGTCCCGGTCTTATCGCCCACCTCTTGTTTTGTTGCAAGTGCAGACTCATAACGCTGCAATGCTTTTTGATATTCACCTTGTTCTTCTGACACCTGTCCAAGATTGCTCAGGGCTCTGGCTTGTCCACTTTTGTTGTTGGTCTTCAGGTATATTTCATAGGATTGTCCATAATGCCGTTGCGCTTCGGGCATGTTGTTTTCAGAAAAGTGAAGTCCGCCCAAATTATTGTGCGCAGAGGCTAGGGCATTGGAGTCATTGATTTTTTCTGCAAGTTTTAGCGCCTTTTCAAAATAGTCTTTAGCTCTGCCAAGGTCTGATTTGATCAGGTAAACCCCACCCAATACATTCAACACCTTGCATCGGTAATGGTCATTGTTCAGCTCGTTAGCAAATTCAAATGCGCTCTGTGCATACATCAACGCTGTGTCAGTTTGTATGTAAGCATATTCCCACGCAAGGTTATACACCGCACCGAAGCGAGTGCTGTCAGACAACGACTTGTCAGACCAAGCATACACCCACTGCTCTTTGTTCTGTGCAAGTGAAGCAACAGAAAAGGCCAGCAACAGTAAGAAGAAGGAAAATTTGCGCATGGGGAGAATGAAGGTGGGAAGGTAAATCAATACTGAGATACCTTAGGTCTTGTGTAACTATTACCTTCCGGGCACTGCTCCCAGCAACCGTTTCGTGTATTCACTCTTGGGTTGGAAGAAAACTTCCTCAGCCGTTCCCACCTCTTCAATGCGGCCTCTGTTCATCACCATAATGTGGTCGCTCATGTGATACACCACACCCAAATCGTGCGAGATGAAAAGATAAGTGAGCGAGTAATCGCGCTTCAAATCATTGAGCAAATTGAGTACTTGTGCTTGTACAGAAACATCGAGTGCACTCACGCTTTCATCACAAATAATAAATGAGGGTTCGCAAGCAAGGGCGCGCGCAATAACAATGCGCTGACGCTGTCCACCGCTGAATTCGTGCGGATAGCGCGAATAGTGTTCTTCGCCCAAACCAACTTGTTGGAGCAGTTCTGCCGTTTTGTTTTTTCTTTTAGCTGATGAATCATGCAATCCAAAATTCATCATCGGTTCTGTTATGCTTTCGCCCACCGTGTGTTTCGGATTGAGCGAAGAGTATGGGTCTTGAAAAATGATTTGCATCTCTTTTCGCATCGCTCTCATTTCGTTTTTTGAAAGTGAGGTGATGTCCCTTCCGTTAAAAATAATTTGTCCTTCGCTTGCCGGAATTAGTCCAAGTAACATTCTGCTCAGTGTGGTTTTGCCGCAACCGCTTTCGCCCGCCAGCCCAAGTGTTTCGCCTTTGGAGATGATGAACGAAACATTATTTACAGCATGAACAGGCGATGATTTTTTCTTGAAGATTGCACTAGAGCTCGTATAAATCTTGGAGAGATTGTTTACTTCGAGAATGATTTCAATGGAACCCGGATTAGACGGATTGAGCAGATTTTCACGGATGCTTTTTGAATCGTTTCGTTTCTCACCATCTGAAAGTGATTGGGGCGAGGCGTTCAAAAAATCTTGGACTGTGAGCAATCTCTCCACCTTTTGGCCCAGCAAAGGACGACACGCCAAAAGTCCTTTTGTGTATGGGTGTTGTGCATGATTCAGTATTCTGTCTGAACTGCCTTGTTCAACTATTTCACCCCTGCGCATCACCACTATTTCATCTGCTATCTCTGCCACCACTCCAAAGTCGTGGGTGATGAAAATCATTCCCATTCCATGCTTTTGTTGAAGTGATTTCAAAAGCAAAAGAATTTCCTTTTGGACCGTCACATCCAGAGCGGTGGTGGGCTCATCGGCAATCAGAATTTTCGGATTGCAACTGATGGCCATGGCTATCATAACCCGTTGGCGTTGCCCTCCGCTGAGTTGATGCGGATATTGATTCATCATATCAGAAGGTCTTGGCAAGCGCACCTCTTCGAATAGGTGTAGCACTTTTTTTTTCGCATCATTGCGTGATATTCCTTCATGCTTGAGCAACATCTCCACTATTTGTTCACCACACTTCATCACTGGGTTCAGTGATGTCATGGGTTCTTGAAATATCATAGCGATGCCTTTGCCTCTGAGTTCTTTTAGCATGGCATCGTCAGGTTTCAACTCGGTGGTTGAATGATTTGCAATAAGAGATTGATGGAAGATGAATTTCCCATTCTCAAACACCGCTTTGCCCTTTTGCAATAGCTGCATGATGCTGAGAGAAGAAACTGATTTTCCGCTGCCTGACTCTCCCACTATCGCTAGTGTTTTTCCCGCAATTACATCAAATGAGATATGATGAACCGCTTCGGTTACGGTTTGCTCCGACTTAAATCCGATGGACAAATCGCGCACAGATAACAGCAACGTTTCGTCACTCATTGATTCTGTGATTCATTAAAGTTCACCTTTAGGCAAGGCCTTGGATTATTGCTCAAAGAGTCGGTAAGTGTTATGCTCACAATGTGCCCAGACTCTGTCATGGCGCGCCATTGACAATAGCCATCAAGCACCGAGCAGGGGCCGTACTTTTCGCTGTAATGCACAATAAAATCATTTTTCAGCAATCTAATTCCACTGTCATTTTTAGGGAATATTTCGAGATTTATATTGTACAACCCTTGTTGATTGAAGTTGTATGAAATCTCATACCAAGTAGAATCGCGCTCATCCGGGGGCAGCCGGTACACTAATTCATCGGGCATGCTATAAACGGTTTCCGCATCTTCCATTCGCTTCACATCATCCGGATTGTCTCCTAGATTGATGCCCCTAAAATCACCGCCCTTGGCGGCTTTTAGAATCTCCTGTGCTTTACCCTCGTTCTTTTTGGCGCTGTTACAAGCACAGCAAGCAACAGCCAAGCTGAGCATCGCTAAGACACAAACACGTTTCGTCAGGAAGGAAGGCATGCTCTGCAAAGATGCTGCTAGCGGCCATTAGTTGTCTTCAGCTGATATGAAATGATAACATAGACTATGTCGAAAACAAAATGGCATGAGAGCTCATTAGCCACTCTCCACACGTGTGTGTTTTTTCTTCAGGCGCATAAATGGAGTTTCGAAGTAGCGGTAGGAGAGCGCTGCGATAAAAATGGTAAAAGCCAAAGCGAGTGGATAAAGTATCCAGTTATTTATGCCGCCAATGGCCAACATCAGTTTGATAGCCAATACAATCGCAATTGGATGGTACATATATAGACCATAAGAAATTTTGCCGAGATAGCTGAGTGGGGCGAACTCCAATTTGATAATGGAAGCTTTGTTGGTGGCAAGATTGAAGATGATGACACCAAAAAGAAGAGCAAATACTTGATAATGAAAAAAGCCAAACCACATACTCTTGAAGATGATAAGCAGCAACGTAAGCCAAGCCAGAATTTGAATCGATAGATGTGAGCACAATTTGTGCAACCAGGTATTCCCTTTGAAGTGAATGAGCGCAAATCCAGCACCTACTGCCATACAGTCTACATTAAATGTGTTCCAGAATCCTCGAAAGCCGCGCATAAAACCCTCAAGCTCCATTTTATTCAATCCGAACCGAACAAGGTGATAAATGACGATGGTGCTGATGATAAGCAGCCATTTGTTGCGAATGAATTTCATCAACCATGGCCAGAGGAGATAAAACTGCTCTTCGCTGCCTATGCTCCATGCCTGATTTCCGTAAGGCACTATTCCAAACGAGGTGATCACAACATTGGGTAGAATTATAAAACAAAGGAGGCTCACCATTCCGAGGTTTGCGAACACCGCTGATGAGTCCAAGTGGGTGAGTTCAAAAAATGGAATATGAGGAATGACGAATAGTGTTAAGATGATAATCAAAAAATACAGTGGCCAAATTCTGTAAACTCTTCGCAGATAGAAATCTTTGATACTGATAGAGCCTTCTTGTTTTTCTTCCACTAAAAGTAAATAGGTGATGAGAAAGCCACTGAGGACAAAAAAGAGAATAACGCCAAGTTTAGCTTCCACCGCTGTATGGCCAGGCCTGAAGGGCAGGCCAAGATGCTCCTTGAACTGTTCTATGTGACCTACTATCACAATCAGCGCAGCGGCCAATCGCAGGCTGTTGAGGTTGGGAAAAAAGACTTTGGCGACCATGCACTAATAGTTGGATATGTAGGCGTGCAAGAAAACACTACTTGCATGGCTTTGACGCGTTAGAGGATAAAATGTGAGCGAGTCTCTTTATTTGCTCCTTCATGTACGTGCCTCCAAAATACAGTGCTGATATAGCTCGCCAGAAGCTGGTGCGGCTTTGCAACAAGGCAGAACGATGCCATTGGGATGTGCGCGAAAAACTCATCGCATGGCACATGGGGCAAGCAGACAGGGAAAACATCATTGCCTATTTAATAGAGCACAACCTGCTGAATGAACAGCGCTATGCAGAGGCTTTTGTCAATGATAAATTCCGCTTCAACAGATGGGGTGCCCGAAAAATTGAACAACAACTTAAACTGAAAGGAATAAGTGAACGCAACATCCGAGATGCTCTGAAGAGAATAGATGCTGAGGACAACACCCAGACGCTGCGCGACTTAATAAAAAAGAAAGAGCCGCAGTTAAAGGGACTGCAGCTCTATCAGAAGAAAATAAAATTAGCGCGTTATCTCATTTCAAAGGGATTCGAAAGTGAAGTGGTATGGAAAGAAGTTAACTTACAATTGACCTGAACTACTTGGGCGGCTTTCGTTGCTGAAGATGTGCTTGAATGCAGCATACAGCGCAAGGTACATTACTGGCACAGCTACCAAAAGGCCAACAAGGCACAGTATGGCACCTAGCATTACTAAAATTCCAAGAACTAACAAAAGGATTAAAAACTTCAGGTAGTTTTTCATTACCACTTTCCGACTTGCCTCCATGGCATCCCAAAAGGAATAGCCCTTGAAAACAATAAATTGTGGGGTCAAAACCCAAAGCACCGCAACCAGCATAACTACGAGAATAAGAATCAAAATGGAGAGGAAAATTTTGCTTCCAAAAATCATAGCCGCTATTTCTTGTATTTCATCTGGATCCGTCATTCTGCCTGCGGAGGCTAGTTGCTGAAAGAATTCAATACCCACTCCCATAAAAAGAGGAATAGCAACTATCACTGCTATGATACCAACAAAAATGCTGATGACCAAGTTTCCAAGAACCAACTGTAACCATGCGGGATTTTTGAATCCATCAAAAAAATTGTTGAAGCCACTGTTGCCCGCCAACTCTCCGCTGCGTGCTTTTTGATAAAAGTAATAACCCGAAGCCAACGCAGGGCCCACAAGTAAACCCCCGATAAGACTTACAAATGGAATAAGCCCTACAACAAAATTGATGATAAATGCCACCAGGCAAAAACCAATGTAAATTCCTGCGTCCTTTCCGAAAAGGCTGAAACCTTTGCCAATAAAATCTCCAAGGTCAAAGGTGTAACCTTCAGTCAATACGCTTTCAAGCGAGCGACCCTCTTGGGTCAATTCTTCATTGTCTAATACATCCATTGTTATTTGATTTTTTTGATTTAGTTATGCGGCCAAAGTATTGCATTCATACAAATGTTGGTTGGTCGCTAAGTGATGATTGGCGAATAAAGATGTCTTCATAGATGACATAGATAACAATCGGAAAAAACTGCATGGTGAGCAACAAGCCAATGCCACACGCAATGATGCCCAGCATGCTGAGTAGGTATACGACTAGATAAAGTGCAAAAAAGAAAAACCATTTTCGGGTCACGATCTTCATGCTCGATACCAAAGCATGCGCCACACTATCTGTTTGAAATAGCAGCAGCGGAGTCGCCAAGGAGCAAGAAACCGCGAAAAAAATTCCGGGCACATAGGCTAGAAAGACCCAGCTCATTCCTTGGTACATCTCCAATGGATTTTTTTTGAATGCCTCCGGATTTTCCAGCATGCTTGGCATGTTATCCATGAGCTGACCAAACCAAAGTAAATAGGTGACAAACCCAAGTGCCCACGAAATCAGAAAAATCAGAAAATTTAAAATAGCAAGCTTCAGCCACTTCTTTTTTAGTGCCATGAAGAATGTGTTGAAATTGAATCGTCCTGTTTGGGCGGCATCATCAAGATGCGTGTAAATACCAGCCCTGAATGGCATGACCCACAGCCATATATAAAGCATAATGAAACCAATGTACCATATTATAAAGGTCATCATTTTACTCATCAAGATCATGGGGTCTGGTTGATTAGTGGAGGAGATACCAGCCATCATGTCCGCCATAATGCCGACCATGAATAGTGCAGAAATTATATAGAGGACTATATAAGTGGCCATCATGATGCCGCTATGACCAAGCAAATTGCCCCATGTTTTTCCAAACAAACGAAACATCTTACTGAGGTAATCTCCGAAGTTGAATCGGTATCCATCGCGCAAAACCTCTTCTATCGTGCGTGATTTTCTGTCTTCTTCTGCTATTAGTTCAGGCGAGTCAAGAACATCCATATCCGAATTGATTTAGAAGGCCAAAGTATCAAACTTCTTCCTCAAAGCCCCTGAGGAGGTTACATTCGCGGCCCGTTTAACAACGGCATTTGCTTCTTTTTTTAACCCACTATTCAGTAAAATTAAATGACGATCACCATAGATGCAGTGAACGAACTGAATGAACGCAAACTTGCGCTCAGGAGGTTTCTTTGACGTGGATACTAAACTGCTGCAGATAGCAGAAGACGAAAAACACACCCAAGACCCCAATTTCTGGAACGATGCAAAAAAGGCTGAGGCCTTGATGCGCCAAATCCGCAATAAAAAAATGTGGACCGATTCATACAAGCAGGCAGAAACCGCTGCTGATGATCTTGTCGTGCTCTATGATTTCTACAAAGAAGGCGCAGCTACAGAAGATGAATTGGATGCACAATACCAACTCGCACAGCAAAAAATAGAAGACCTCGAGTTCAAAAACATGCTGAGTGCCGAAGAAGACAGCCTTAGTGCGGTACTGCAAATAACCGCAGGTGCCGGGGGAACAGAGAGTTGCGATTGGGCCAGTATGCTCATGCGCATGTACATCATGTGGGCGCAAAAAAATGGCCATGTGGTGAAGGAACTCGATTTGCAGGAAGGCGATGTGGCAGGAGTAAAACAATGCACTTTGGAAATAGCCGGAGAGTTTGCCTTCGGAATGCTGAAGGGAGAAAATGGTGTGCATCGCCTGGTGCGTATTTCACCATTTGATAGCAACGCAAAACGCCACACCAGTTTCGTTTCAGTTTATGTCTATCCACTGGTGGATGATTCCATTGAGATATACATCAATCCTGCTGACATCAGTTGGGACACCTTCAGAAGTGGCGGTGCTGGTGGACAAAACGTAAACAAAGTAGAAACAGGGGTGCGACTAAAACACAAACCCTCCGGTATAGTCATCGACAATACAGAGACACGTTCGCAATTGCAGAACAAGGAAAAAGCAATGCTCTTACTGAAGTCGCAGCTCTATGAAATGGAGATGGCCAAAAAACTAGAGGCGCGCAACGAGATAGAAGCCAGCAAGAAAAAAATAGAATGGGGTTCGCAAATTCGCAACTATGTGATGCAGCCATACAAGTTGGTGAAAGATGCGCGCACAGGAGTGGAGACAAGCGATGTGGATGCCGTGATGGATGGATATATTGATGCGTTTTTGAAGGGGTATTTGATGCAGCAAGGGAGTGCGGCCGTTTCATAATTTGTTGACTTAGAGATTTATTGACTTGTTGATTGGTGTGGCCAGAAGATGAGAATTTTGAACTACATAATGTTTCGACACATGAATGCAGAAGAATTAAAATCACGAACAAGAAAATTTGCTATTGATGTGATCTTGTTTCTAAGAACAATCAAATACAACGATGAGATGAAGGTTGTCAAAAACCAACTTATCAAATCGTCAACATCTATAGCGGCAAACTACAGAGCCGTGTGCAGGGCGCGGTCAAACAATGAGTTTTATGCCAAACTTTGCATTGTAGTAGAGGAGACGGATGAGTCGGAATTGTGGCTTGATCTGATAAATGAAACTCAAGAATGCGACAAGCAACGTCTGACATTGCTCATGAAAGAATGCGGTGAATTGATAAGCCTCTTTTCAAAATCTAAGAAAACAATGAGTGACAAACTCTTCCCCAAGCCATAAATCACAAAGTCTCCAAATCAACAAGTCAACAAATGGAATCTCCAAATCAACAAGTCTCCAAATCAACAAATTTTCGTATCGAAAAAGACACCATGGGCGAAGTGAAAGTTCCTGCTCATGTTTACTGGGGAGCACAAACCGAACGCTCGCGCAACAATTTCAAAATTGGCCCGGAGGCCAGTATGCCGAAGGAAATCATTCGCGCATTTGCGATACTAAAGAAAGCTGCGGCTCACACCAATTGTGAGCTGGGGGTTTTGCCCGAAGACAAACGCAATGCTATCAGTGCAGTGTGCGATGAAATTCTTGAGGGAAAATTGGATGATCAATTTCCATTGGTGATATGGCAAACGGGCAGCGGCACTCAAAGCAATATGAACCTGAACGAGGTAATAGCCAACCGCGCGCATGTGCTGGCTGGCGGCTCGTTGGGCGATGCGCAACTATTGCTTGGTGCCAATGATGATGTGAACAAATCGCAATCATCGAACGATACCTATCCGACTGCAATGCACGTGGCAGCATACGAATCGGTGATGCGCAAAACGATACCCGGTGTAGAACAATTGCGCGACACACTAAAGAAGAAGAGTGAGCAATTCATGCAAGTGGTAAAGATTGGTCGCACTCATTTGATGGATGCAACACCTGTAACACTGGGTCAAGAGTTGAGTGGCTACGTTGCCCAGCTCAATCACGGATTGCGCGCATTGAATAACACCCTCTCGCACCTTGGAGAGCTTGCCCTGGGTGGCACAGCAGTAGGTACAGGACTGAATGCACCCAAAGGTTATTCAGAACTAGTGGCTAAAAAAATCGCTGAGTTCAGTGGTTTACCTTTTACAAGTGCACCCAACAAGTTTGAAGCACTTGCCGCGCATGACGGCATAGTAGAGACGCATGGTGCCTTAAAACAACTTGCGGTGTCACTCAACAAGATTGCCAATGACATTCGCATGATGGCCAGTGGCCCACGCAGTGGAATTGGCGAAATTCATATTCCTGAAAACGAACCCGGCTCATCCATTATGCCCGGTAAAGTGAATCCTACACAATGTGAGGCATTGACCATGGTGTGCGCACAAGTAATGGGCAATGATGTGGCCATAACCATTGGCGGCACACAAGGGCATTATGAGCTGAACGTGTTCAAGCCGATGATGGCCTACAACTTTTTACAGAGCGCAGAATTGCTGGGTGATGCGTGTGTGAGCTTTGATGAACATTGTGCAAGCGGTATTGAACCGAACTATGATCGCATACAGGAGTTGGTGGACAAATCACTAATGCTTGTCACAGCGCTCAACACAAAAATTGGTTATTACAAAGCGGCAGAAATTGCGAAGACTGCACACAAGAATGGTACAACACTGAAAGAAGAGGCTGTTCGCTTGGGCTACGTTACTGCGGAGCAATATGATGAATGGGTGGTACCGAGTAAGATGGTGTGAACCATCCATTGAAACAACGGTTTTTCACCGATTACTCCTTCGCAATCAAGCACTCGCTGTAATGACCACCGAGCTTGCCACATTTTCTTTTGCAATGTCTTTGATGGTGAACACACCCAAGATAAATAGCATGAACAACTCATAGTCGGGAATATTGATATCGCCCAATTTGTATACGACTTGCGGGGTCCATTTTTTTGTGTCAAGACGGTAGTGGAAAACTTCGGTGCCATCTTGTTTCTGGTAAATGATATTGACCAGTGTGTTGTTCTTGATAACAACACGATAGGTGTTACCTCCTGCAAATTGAATATCAGATGAGGTTCTCCAGAGATTGGTCTGCACTGAGAGCACTTCTTCCTTCGCGCTGTTCTCTATCTTCAGTTTGGGCATCCAAAAACCCGAAGAAACAATGCGATAAGTTTCGTTCTGCCACTGGAATGTTGCTCCCGTTCTAAACGATTTTTCTTTCAATTCAAGAATGTTCTCATCAGCCAGCATAAGGGTGTAGGCGTTTCCCTTGAATTGCCATTGAGGCAGTTGTTCAAGTAGGTTCTTAAAAGTCTTCATACTTAATATGCGATTTGGTTAGAATAAAATGGGAGTAACTGTATATCCTTTGTCGAGCAATTGCTGCACAAGACCACCTTTACCCGGCAGATGCAAGGCGCCAACAGCAATGAACACCGGTTGTTTTTGCATCAGGGAGGTGAGTTGTTTCATCCATCGGTCGTTGCGGTCTTTCAGCAATACGTCAATTTCTCCTTCGGTGTAGGTATCATCATTGTACATTATTTCGGCAATTGAACCCAGGCTCTGGTTGTCGTAGGCTTCGTTGAGTTGAATCATCATTGTGGACATTTCGGCTTTGCGGTGAATGAAGTCGGCAAGTAATTCGGCCTGGCGTTCAAGCGAGTATTGACCATAAATTACTTCGATCTGGTCGTCCATTGTTTCAAGCCCAAGTACCGTTTTGTTTTCAGCAGCGCCAAGCGTCTGGAAGTATGCGTCCATAGGCATAGAACCTTCTAGCATAGGAAAATTTTGTTGCTGAAAAAAGGCTGAGAGTGTCAACTCCACCGCCATCGGGTTCATGTTGTTAAACATGGCCAGGTCATAACCGCTAAGCTCCTTCATCCAGGCAGCCGTGCTGTCATACACGTCCTTCGGAAGCAGTTTGTCCAATGTAGTTTCAGTCATCACGGATGCAGCCATCATTTTCGGAACCATGGTGCTGTCTATCACCAGTTCGCCAGCCACTGTTTTGCAGGTATTGAATTTTTCAAGGATGACAGCATTGGAATCAATGAACTCGTTGCCTACTAAATGAAAGGTTCCAAACACGTAGGAAGGTTGTTCGAGATTTTTTCCACTCACTTCCCAAAAGATGGCGTTGCTGTTTGATGTGAATTCGCTTTGTGCTGAAACAGTTTGCAAAAGCAATACTGACAGCCCTGCAATGATGTTTTTTGTGATTTTCATTTTGATCGTGTTTTTAAAATTTGGTCTATAGGTCGCAGCTCCAATCAAAACATTACACAGGGGGGTAAAAAAAAATTCAGCCTTCGTCCAGTTGATTCATTACATCCTGCAGGCGTGACATGTGCCTGCCATAGAGTTTATGGAGGTACCAGGCAATAACTTTATCGGAAATAAAAATAAAAAGAAGGGTCAAGGCTACCAGCCCAGCAACGATAAGGGGTCGTTGAAGAAGCTTAATAAATGTGTCGCCCACTGCAAATCCTCCGCCCACCACCATTCCTGCCATGAAAGAAATCGGAACCAGAATGCGATAGGTGTTTTGATAGTATTTAAGGTACATGCTCAGCCGCGAATGCAATGCGGTGATCTCAGATTTTACATCGCCAGAATAAAGCTGCACTTTTCGCAGCAACTTCAATTGGTTGTGATAGTACCAGCCGAAGAAAACGCACATCAATACTGCAAAAGCTGCAAGAACTCGCATGTCCGTGCGTGGGGCGAAAACCACAAACCACAGCGCTACTGCAAAACAGGCAATGGTGAACAAGTACTCAAACAATAAGCTTCTGCGCAACGATGCCAACAAGTCACCGGTCTTGTGCCGAAGTACAGTTTGCAATTCTTCGCCACTGAGTTTTTGGTTGCCCACAGGCTGCGCTTCTTGCTGCCATATTCTTTTTAGGTCGTTCAGTTCCATGTTCAATGTTCCATCAGTTGGTTGATTCGATCGCGAATGCGCGACATTTTAACTCGCGTATTGTTAACCGTGGTGCCCATCACTATCGAAATTTCTTCGTAGTCCATTCCATCCAGGTACAGCAAGATGAATGCGCGATCCACTTCGCTTAATTTTTGGATGGCTTGATTAAGTTGTTGGAATTGTTCCTCGGTATTGGTCTCCTCCTCAGCCATGTGATGATGTCGCTCGGCAAGTTCCGATGTCGGAATTTTGGAGGTTGACTTCCTCAGTCCAGAGATGGCTGTGTTCAGCGCTACACGATACATCCAGGTGGTAATCTTCGACTCCCCACGAAAGGTGGGAAATGCTTTCCATAGGTTCAAGGAAATTTCCTGAAAAAGATCCTTGCGGTCATCGGCATTGTGCGCATAGCACCTGCACAACTTGTGCACAAGGCCCTGGTGCGATGCCAGCAATTGAACAAACACATTTTGACTTCTATCAGAATCCATCCGAGAATGTTTGTCGCGCGAAGTTTGAAATCATTACAGGTGGAAGAACTTTGCTTGTTATCTGCTTGCAATTATATCAGATATGCGGTTCTAAAAAGAAAACTAAAGTGTCCTATTGACGGAAGACGATTGTCACCAAAACTGGACAATGCATGGGCGTAGCGCAGCGTAGCCCGTGACCATTACTTTTGAGGGCTTGTAGCGCGCATCTGCGCATTGAAAAGAATGATAAGAATGTACCGCTCAATGAAGTTAACACATTATCTCCTTCTTCTTCTTCTTCTAACATTTTCAAAGAATCTCAAAGCAGATACGTGCTTCAGTCTATTTGAAAGAGACACTTCAGTGTCTCAAGAAATATTTGTCGGTAAGCTGGTAGATGTGGCACACAACAAGTTTTTGGGCTACGGCCGCCCAAAAACGATATTCACTTTTGAGGTTTCCAGATCCTTTAAAGGGCAGAGCAAACACCTTAGTTATGTTTCGGTGGTCGGTCCCATTGGCGGTGGTTACAATCCTAATTTTACTATGGATTCAACATACCTTGTCTTTGCATATGGAGATGGGGTGCCCTATACAAATGATTGCAGCAGTAGTGGGCTTCTATCAGAAAGGGGTGATTACATCAGTCGGCTCGGGCCCTCAATGGTTCCTGAAAAAACAACATGGCAACTTGAAATATTTCAATCGGACCAGCAATTCCTCGATTCAGTCTTAACCGAAAACACACATCTGCAAAGCCAATTACAATCAATAGTCCTAAAGAGTCGCAACCAAGAACACGTTCAAACTGGCCTCATCATAACCATATTGTTGATTCTTGCCTCATTGATCATTGCTTCCAGAAAGAAAAAAGTAACGCGGTAATTTGAAGCTCCCCTCGCGCAAGTCTGAGCGCAGCGGAGACTTGTGTGTGTATTCGGTCAGTTTGTAACTGACCCTCCAATTGAAAGAATAGAGCAACTATGACAGAACGAATCTTGAAAGACTATTTTATTGGAATGGTTTCAGCAGACACTCTCAGTATTGATTTAGTCGGCACCGTTTCTGGAACTGAGGGCGTTTTTCACTATAGTATTGAAGATGTCAAAAGCAATGGCGAATTTGTTGTGACGGCCAAGCATCTAATCAAAATTTGCCGAGACACCATAGAGGGCAATCTTAAACTCGAAGATTTAAATGTGATTGCTTTTGCATTAGAAGCTTCAGATTATTTCACTTGGGATGCAGATACTGAAGATGGAAAAAAGGTCAGTGACGCGCTTTCAAATTGGACCCAGCCAATTACGATGCAATACATCCAATATTGTGCTTACTATTTAGAAACAGGTGAACACAGATAACTACCCCAATGCTCACTAAGTTTGTTTTATAAAAGTTCCCACATGAAATCATTCAAGTATTTTCTTTCTGTTGGCGTTGTGGCTGTCAGCCTGTTTTCTTTTACTACAGACACCTTCAAACAACGTTTCCAGCAAGTCTTTCTGCAAAGCATAAAAGGACTGGAAGCGTTAAAGGGAACTGCAACAGACGGAGGTAATCAAATCACGGTTTTATTTCCTGAGTTTGTCTCAGCCACTCTTGGCAAGGATGAAAGCCTTGGTGTACTTGTGCTTGAATTAAGAGAGTCAAGCACAGAAGGGGAAGAATTATCTAAAACAGTATTGGCCAAATGGGAAGCAGAAATTGCTGCGCTGCTTCCTTCGGGTGATTATGTGCGCAGCCAGACTTACGATGCCGATGTGGTGGGTTATATGAAAACCATTTACGATTTCAACTCAGGCAAAATGGCTGATAAACAAAAAAGACCCTCCATAGAAATGGGTGTTTATATGGATGGCAATGCGTTTCAAGTTCGCATCAGATTGTTAGAGCCATACTTCAAAAATCAGTACACTCCGAAGATGCCCTGAAGGCCTTTTTCATTTTTCTAAAAATCTATCCGATAGTAGAACACTGGAAGAAAACCAAGTTGATATTCTTCTCTGACTGCCGTGTTGGGATCATTGTTTTCGTCAGGGGCGTAAGTCAGCTTTAAAGTGTTTTTTGTGTTCAGCACATTGACCAAATCGAGGCCAATGTTGTGCGCCACTTTTTTTCTGTTCACGGTGTAGTTCAGTTTGATGTCCCAACGGAAGTAGGGTGCAAACTGTTTGGTGTTTCTGAGTGAATCCACAAAGACCAATTCGCGCGCTGCATTGCTAGCCTCAATATCTGCCGGGCCATACCAGCGGCCACCTGCAGTGGTCAGCTTTGTTCCCGTGGTGATGCGCGAGTTTTCATTCAGTTTCCACTCTTTGCTTATCAGCGCATTCACCGCATACTTGCCATTGAAGTCCGTATTGCGCCACACACCATCGCTGCCTTGGTACTTCGATTCAAAGACAGATGCTGTGAAAAGGAACAACCAATTCTTGGAGAAGAATTTTTCTATGGTGAGTTCGATGCCCCTGTTGAATGCTGCCCCTTCATTTACCAACATCGAAGGGAATATTCGTTGAAAGCCTGATCCGGAGTTGACCATGCTGAACGATGACGGCAAATAGTCAACAGGTATTTCTGAAAGATCTTGCAGATAAGCTTCGGCCAACAACCGGAGTTTACCATTGAATACTCGCTGATAACTCATCACAAAGTGATGGCTCACTGTTGGATGCATTTTGTAGTTCTTTTGGAAGAGTACGTTCGCACTTGAAGCATAGTCACCTATATAGAAGTACATGTAAGTTGGCTGTATTTGACTGTGTCTTCCTATACCAAGGGAAATAGATTGTTGCTTTGGAAGTTCGCGCTTTAGCCCAAGCCGCCAATCGCCCAGATTCACACTTGCGTATCTCTTGTTGTCTCCATTGGGCAAAATTTGAAATAGTGTTCCGTGAATACCCGCAGTTAAAGTGAACACATCAGATGGTCTCCATTTGAATTGCGTATAGGGTTGTATCAAGTACCCAAAATTCTCTGAGTTCCATCGAGTATTCCATTTGTAATAATTTGCTGATGCAGTATCCAACTCACGCACACTGTCCACATGATTCCAGAAATAATAATCCGCATTGATACCGCTGCGCCACGTCCACTTGCGATTGATTTTGTAGTTTACGCTGCTGCCCACAGAAATGCGTGATTGAGTAAACGTGTAATCAAGCAGCGGGCTTAGTGAGTCCACTACATATCGGTTGTTTTCATCCAGGTGGCGTGACACCAATTCGTGATAACTGTCCACCTGATCGGTCATAGCAGCCACTGTTGTTTTGAAAAATGTTTTCTCTGAAAATGTTTTGTGATAGGTAACGCCCAACACACCCATGCGCGTTTTGAAGTATTGGTCGCGATCATTGTCACCATAGATGTTTCGCTGGTCAGGCGTTTTCTGATCGCTTATCAAAATATCAATCGAACTTTTTCCGCCCACTCCCCAAAACGCAAGCGATGAATTTTTCTTACCTGGAAAAAACAATCGGAAGGCAGCGTCTTGATAGCGCGGCACGGCATCGGTGCCAATGTCAATTCCAAGTTTTGAGAAAAGCTCAATAGTGCTGTAGCGATAGCTGGCTAGGTAGGAAGAACCTTTTGTTTTGCTGATGGGTCCTTCGGCAAAAAGTTCGGTTCCCAAAAAACCAAACTGTCCGCTGAACTCATGCTTTTGATTGTTGCCATTGCGCATGCGCAAATCGAAAACACCAGCAACGCTGTTTCCATAGTCAGCAGGAAATGCACCGGTATAGAAATCAGAATTGGCCAGGTACTTATTGTTGATAATGCTGACCGGCCCACCCGCAGTGCCCGGTATGTTGAAGTGATTCGGATTGGGAATGTCAATGCCTTCCATTCTCCAAAGAACGCCTTGAGGCGAGTTGCCGCGAATCACAATGTCGTTGCGCGAATCATCAGCGCCCTGCACCCCAGCAAAGTTGCTGGCCATGCGGGCAGGGTCTCCTCGGCTTCCGGCATAGCGGTCTGTTTCGTTCACGCTGAATTGTCGCGAGCTCACCATAGCCATTTCATTCTGCACTTCGCCTTCGCGTGTGGCGGTTATTTCTACGGTTTGTGTTTCTGCCGCGCTTTGTTGCAGTTCCA
Source organism: Flavobacteriales bacterium (assembly GCA_031414655.1). Taxonomy (GTDB): domain Bacteria; phylum Bacteroidota; class Bacteroidia; order Flavobacteriales_D; family Sanyastnellaceae; genus JANNVZ01. Next base: position 266,502 of record JANNVZ010000001.1, on the reverse strand, counting down.
CATTCAGCACCAATTCTTTTGCACTGCTTACCTCTATGTTGTCTAAAACGTTTTCGGAATATCCAATCAACTCATAACGAATGCGGACACGGCCAACCGGAATTCCTGTCAGACGGTAGTTGCCTTTGGCATCGGTTGTTGCGCCAGTTAAAAGAGTGGAATCTTTGTACACAGTAACCACAGCACCCAGCAATGGAAATTTTGATTCGGCCTCAACTACCTGTCCACGTAAGGTTTGTGTAAGTTGCTGTGAGTAGGAAGCGGTAGAAATGAGGAACACAAAACCCACAAGGAGAAAGTTCAGGAGCAGCAATTTCATTTCGTAAAGAAAATGAAATTCTGAAAAAATCAGATTTTAGGAAAGTTCTTCCTCGTCATCACTTCCTGAAAATATCTGGTTCATCACATCTGCAAATGACACCGATGAATCCATAACACTTTTTCCAATTTGAGAAAATTCAGCAAGGCCGTGCAACACAAATTCCATCATCATCAAGCGATCATTTTCCGCAAGACCCGGGCAATACTTCTGCACCAAATCGGCAAGAGCGGGCACTGTGTAAAGCGCAACAGCATATTCTTTTTGTGTGGCATCGTTCAGCAATTCCAAATCATTTTGTGCAAACCAGTTGGTGATGGGTTTGTAAGGGCTCTCCTGTTTTTTGCGTTTGAATGTTTCGGGGCTTGGAAATATCTGTGGATACTTTTTCCTGATGGCCTGACCAATTAAGCGCAGCGCAACAAATTGCGGACCTTCCTGCTCGCCTTCATATACCAACTCCACTTTTCCTGTTATAGCAGGAACAATACTCATCAAGTCGCTGATGCGCGCGTTGGTTGTTTTTTCTTTATTGAGGATGGCTCTTCGCTCAGCAGCGCTCACCACATTTTCAAATGCTGAAATAGTGAGGCGCGCACTTACTCCGCTTTTCTGATCCACATATTCACTTTCACGCGCTTCGAAGGCAATGAGCTCTATCAGTTCTGCGATGAAAGCAGAAATTTTTACCCGTTCACGTTGTGCGTCATTCAGCTTGGCTTCTTGCAGTGTTATCTCTTGCGAGAGCTCTATGCTCTTGGGGTAGTGTGTCAGAATCTGGCTCTGTATGCGGTCTTTCAGCGGGGTTATGATGCTGCCACGATTGGTATAGTCCTCAGGGTTTGCGGTGAAAATGAATTGCACATCCAGATCAAGTCGCAACTGAAATCCGCGAATTTGAATATCGCCTTCTTGCAAAATATTGAACAGCGAAACTTGAATTCGCGGTTGCAAATCGGGCAATTCATTGATAACAAAAATGCAGCGATTGCTTCGCGGCACCAGGCCAAAGTGAATCACACGTTCATCGCTGTAGTTCAACTTCATATTGGCTGCTTTGATGGGATCCACATCGCCTATTAGGTCAGCTATGGTCACATCTGGCGTGGCCAGTTTTTCTACATAACGATCACTTCTGTGCAGCCATGCTATCGGTGTTTCATCACCCTTTTCTTTTGCTAGGTCTTTTGCAAAACGCGAGACAGGACGAAGGGGATCATCATTCAGTTCGCTGCCTTCTACAATGGGTATCCATTCGTCTAGCAGGTTAGTCATTTGCCGCGCTATGCGCGTTTTTGCTTGGCCACGAAGGCCCAGTAAATTGATGCTGTGCCCGCTGAGTATGGCTCTTTGCACATCAGGCAATACTGTTTCATCGTAGCCGATGATGCCTACAAAGGGATTGACACCTTCCTCCATGCATGTGATGAGGTTGGTGCGCAATTCGTCTTTTATGCTTTTGCTTTTATAGCCTGATGCCTTGAGTTGTTTGAGTGTTTTTATTTCCTCTTTTGCTTTCATGTTCTTGTTTATTCTTTTCTTCTAGAATCTCTTCTTCCTGTTTCTCTCGTAGTCATTCAATATGGAATCACCCAGCCCTGTGAGTCCGGTGTAAAGCGCCTTGCCGCCATTTGCTTCTGTAAAGTCTTCTATGAACTGGCGCAAGTAAGGGTCGTCAGCAATCATAAAAGTGGTGATGGGCACATGTTGTTTGCGGCATGAGCGGGCAAGATTTAGGCACTTGCCCACGATGTAAGGATCAAGGCCAAAGGAGTTCTTGTAATATTCGCCACCTTCTTTCAGGCATGATGGTTTGCCATCTGTAATCATAAAAATTTGTTTGTTGCCCGCCTTCTTCCTGCGCAAAATTTCCATGGCCAGTTCTAGACCTGCAACGGTGTTGGTGTGATAAGGACCTACCTGCAAATAGGGAAGGTCTTTAACACGCACTGGCCAGGCATCATCGCCAAAAACCACTATGTCAAGTGTGTCTTTCGGATAACGCCTCATGATGAATTCGGCTAAGGCCATGGCTACTTTCTTCGCAGGAGTTATGCGATCTTCGCCATAAAGAATCATGCTGTGCGATATGTCTATCATCAACACGGTGGATGCTTGCGAAAGGTTTTCTGTTTCAAAAACTTCCAAGTCATTTTCAGTGAGCATGAAGTCTTCGGTGCCATGGTTGATCTGCGCATTGCGCAGCGATTCACTCATCAGTATTTGTTCCGGCTTGTCGCCAAATACAAATGGTCTGCGCATTTCGGTGGGCTCATCACCTCGGCCGGTATGTTTTGTTTTGTGCGAACCACGCTGGGCTTTTTTCATTTTGCCGAACAGCTGGTCTAACGCACGTTGGCGCATGTGTTGTTCGCTCTTGGCAGTTATACTCATTCCGCTGCCTTTGCCATTTCCCTTGCCAGGTTTGTATTCCTCGCGCAGGTAGCCTCTTCGTTTTAATTCTTGTTCAAAATCCTCTCGGGTATACGTGTCGCTGAAGATCGGATTCTGCCTGTCAATCTCCTCCATAAAATCCAGTGCATCCTTCGGGTCGCCATTGGTATAGTTCAATAGCTCAATAAAAAGGGGCAGCAGTTTGTCAAACGGAGTTCGCTTGTCTGCATCAGGAATGTATTTATGGAATTGGTGGCCGAGCATCTTTCAGTGATGAAGGACAAATGAAACGTGGAATTGTTTCAAATGCCTTGACGCGCGTCATTAGTTAATGAGAAATTGAATGGGCCACTTCTGGAGTAAACAAAAAGTGATATGTTTTATTTCTCCGCCACCTTCTTCTCCTCTGGATGAATAGGAGCAAGATTTTTCTCTTCCAATTTTTTGTAGAAGTCACTGTTTTCGACAGCAGGCAACAAGAAGAGTGAAAAATTGTAAATAGGTTCGTAGAAGTACGACTTTTCTTTTTGCTGATTGGGCAGCCATGAGTAGCGCCTGTCCATGGCATTGAAGAGAACAAACACAATGCTGAGGAACAACAATGTTTTGGTGAGCGAGAAAAATGCACCACCTATCTGGTTCCATCTTTCTGCCCCGCCAGCGCTTACACTTTTGGTAATCAATTTTCCTAAAAAGAAAAGCCCGACACACACCAGCACAAACACGACAACAAATGAAATGATGGGCAAATTTTCCGATTGCACATCCATCTTATTATGGAGGAACGAGGCCATGGCATCGCTGAGGTGTACGCCTGCATAGATGCCCACAAAGAGTGAAAGCATGGAGAACACCTCCATGACAAAACCATTCTTCCAGCCACGCCAGATGGCCAAGCCAATGGGTATGAGCAGCAACAAATCGAGGTAACTAACCATGGATGGCAAACTATGCGAAGCAGTGTATAACCATCCGTAGCAGCCCACAAGTTCTTCACAGATGGGTTTTGAAAGGGCAGGGGAGTGGGAATAGGTTGGCCCAAAAATCAGAACTGCCGCTTCCTTGCGGAGAACGGCAGCTCTGAATCATGTAAAAATCGTTGGGTCAAACGTATTGGAGGCCATTGTTCGAAGTATGGTTTTGGGGCCCGGGGTTATGAACAATTCACTAACAATTTCAAGGAGTTATGCGGTGCAGCACAACGATTTATTCAACCGTTTCATTTTCCGGATTGCTGATGCACCCAGCTTCTTGCCTGCACAAACGAACGCTACAAAAGACGTATAGAGCGAAGCAAAGGGTCTATTGAAATGGAATGGGCACTATCAGTAATTTTGAGAATTGCAAAACGCTTCCTGATTCTTCACAGCTATTGATTACCGAATTCTCACAAAACACCCCCGAATTCTCAATAAAGTCATCGGGCGGTTTGGCTAAACACCTTCATTTGATGCGCAGCTTGGGTTATTGCCAACATTCCAATTATGAAAGTCCGTTGTGTAATCATTGACGATGAAAAAAATAGCCGCGAGAACAATGTGAATCTCGTGACTACCTATTGTCCGGAGCTAGAGGTAATAGGCATGGCAGCAACAGCTGGTGAGGGTCTCTCGCTCATCAACCAGCGATTACCCGATGCCATTTTCTTAGACGTGCGTATGCCCGACTTTGACGGTTTCACCTTGCTGGCCCGGTTGGGCGAACACAAACCGATGGTAGTGTTTGTAACTGCTTATGAAAACTATGCGCTAAAGGCCATCAAGGCCAGTGCAATCGACTATATTTTAAAACCGCTGAGTATAAAAGAATTGACAGCAGCTGCTCAAAAGCTACAGCAGCTGCACCAACTTATTCAAGAAAACCCATCTGCAAAAATGGGTTACAACAGCGCACTCAAACTGATGGCGCAAAGCGCGGGTAATGAAAACTTGAATCGCATCGCTCTTCCGCACCACACCGGTTATCGTTTTGAAGAGGTAAAGAACTTGGTGCGTTTTGAAAGTGATAGTAACTACACCACTATCTACTTAAGCAATGGAGAAAAAGTAGTGGCGAGCAAACCGATGAAGCACTTCGAGGATTTCTTAGACGAGAAAATATTTGTTCGCATCCACAACTCACACATTGTAAATATTCACTTCCTGAAAACTTACTCGCGCGAGGATGGAGGTATGACGGAGTTAATGGACGGCACCAAACTGCAAATAGCTAAACGCAGGCTGCCACTATTTTTGGATGTTATCAAACACCGATTCATAAAACCATGATGCGTACGCGTTTCCGTGAGCCAGTCGAACCATGGCAGAAAACGGTTCCCTGTGCATGCCTTTGCCTTCTTCTCACTGCCTCCTCCTTCTTCTGCCAAGCACAACTAAAACCCATTTCCTCCTATCGCCACTTTACTACTGCAGATGGCCTTCCCAGTACCCAAGTGCAAGGCTTGTTTGAAGATAGCCGCGGCTACATCTGGACCATTACTGACCGAGGTGCAAGTGTGTTTGACGGTTACAACTTCAAAACATACACCATCAAAAATGGAATGCCTACCAACAGTCTATTGCTTATCAATGAGGACAACAATGGCAGAATGTGGTTCATGTGCAACAACGGTGCATACTGCTACCTGGAGGGCGACTCCATAAAGGCATACAAAGGCAACGAAAGGATTTCCGCCTTGTTGAAGGACAAATTGCCTGGCCCTTTCTTCTTCGATGACAAGGACACTATGTGGGTCACTACGTTTTCAGGTATTCAGCTTTTCAAATGTTATGGCGATAGTGTACAGGAATATTTGCCCAACACAAAAACCGAAGGACAGCCCCCTACCTATTACCTGCGCGAGGTCGGAGATAAGCTGGTAAACCTGCAGGTGGGCGAAGTGGGCGCTGAAAACAAAATCACTACTAACGATAACATTTCCTATCTGCTGAGTGTCGCAGGCGATTGCAAATTGGCCTGCAGTGTAGAAGTGGAAGACAACAAATGGGTGCTGAGCGGGCCTGGTGGCTTCGTGGTGTTTGATAAGTTAGGCAATGTGCAAGCGCACTTCAACTCATCACCTTACGTGTTCAGCAGCATGGATCACGATCGCAGTGGCAACTTATGGCTCACCAACAGCAATGGTGCTTTCAAAATCAACGACTACAATCAAAATCCAGATAGTGCAGAAGTCTTTTTCGAAGGGCATTTCATCACCGCATTAATACAAGACCGCAGCGGAAACTATTGGCTAGGCGACCGCGACAACGGAGTCTATTTCGTGCCATCGATCGAAATGAAATTGTATCAGAGCGAGGCACAAGGCAAGCCGCGAAAAATTGTTTCGTTGAAGGAGTATGGTGGTAGCGTTTACTACTGTGACGCTTCAGGAAAAGTCTTTGGCATTCACGATGACATCAGCTATCCATACATCATGCATGACTTGCCCAGTAGCGTGGGTCTCGATTTTGTACGATTGAAAAACTACGATTTCATCATTGGCAACAAGCCTCACCTCTACCATTTGCACAGGGATGAAATGGTTTCGCTGAACATAGAAAGCATCATAAGAAAAAGTTTGTCGCTGGCCGATGGCACACAAGCCTTTGCGCTAGCTGATGGCATTGCGTTCATGGATGAAAAAAACAATTGGCTGCCCATTGACAAAAACGTTTTCAAAGAGCGCAGTAACTGTCTGCTTGAAGATGAAAACAAAGTGCTTTGGATTGGCACCAACAACGGCTTGTTCCGATATGAAAATGGAACCTTCAGCGCATGCGATTCGCTGAATAAGTTAAAGCCACGCATAGTGGACATTGAAAAATTGTACGGTAAACCCACGGCTTGGGATGACTACATGGTGCTTGCCACCCGCAACATGGGCATCATTTTCTACAAAAACGAAAATGATTTTGTGGTAGTCAACGAGCAAGATGGTTTGCTCTCAGACATTACAGATTGTGTGGAAGCGGATGAGTGGGGTGTGCTCTGGATAGGGCAAGCAGGAGGCCTTCAGCAAATAAACGTAAGGTCGGTGAAGGACAAACAATTTGATTTTCTACGGGTGAATTATGAAAAGGGATTACCCTCTAACGAGGTGAATGATTTGCTCTTTTTTAACAGCATCCTTTATGTAGCCACCAACAATGGCCTTGCACTGATTAAGGAGGATGTCTCATCACTGGATGCCGCCACCTCGCCCGTCAAGATAGAATCGCTAAGCAATGGTGAGGTACTGATAGCACTGAGTGATTCGGTTGTGCTGCAGCACTTTCAGAACGATCTGCAATTTCATTTTGCGGCACTCAACTACCGCACAGGAAGTAAAACAAGGTACCGTTATCGTCTCATTGGTTTGCACGATGCGTGGCTGGAAACCACCAACCGTAGTGCCGAATACTGGAAGCTGAATGCGGGCACCTACACGTTCGAAGTATGTGCAATGAACGAAGATGGAGCATGGAGCGAGCCTTCTCAAATTCCATTTACTATTCGACAACACTTCACCAAAACCCTTTGGTTCGGCTCACTTATGTTGTTGCTTGCGTTGAGCGCTGTAGGCTTGTCCTTCTACCTTTTTTACAGAAACAAAAGGCGCAAGCTGGAAAGCAAGGCGAAGATGCTAGAGCTGCGTCAGCAGGCGCTGAATGCGAATATGAATCCGCATTTCATCTTCAACTCATTAAGCAGTATTCAGCACTTCATTAATACCAATCGCACCCGCGAGGCCAATGATTATCTAGCCGATTTCTCCAAACTGATTCGCATGAATCTGGAAACCAACCGTCATAACATGGTCTCGCTGGAAGATGAATTAGAGCGCTTGGAGCTTTACCTGCGCCTGGAGCAGCTGCGCTTTGGCGAACGGCTCGCATACTCCATACACGTCAGCGAAGAACTGAATGCCTACGACCTGCAGATACCACCCATGCTGCTGCAGCCTTATGCGGAGAATGCCCTATTGCATGGCATTCTGCCCAGCGAACGCGATGGAAAAATTGAGGTTATGGTTTCATCTAAAGCCCAGTCCTACATCATCACTATTGTAGACAACGGCATTGGTATCAACCGCAGCACCGCACAAAAACAAAAGAAACACGAAAGCCTTGCTCTGCGAATGAATGAAGAACGCATGGCTATATTGCAAAACCAAACGGGAGAATTGTTTAGCATATCTGTGCAAGACCGCACCGAACTTCAAAACACCCAACAGGGAACCGTTGTGACACTTGAATTACCTGCGAATCTTTGAAAAACGGTACGAATTCTAAATAAACAGGCACGAATACTCATTTGTAATTGAACTGAGAATCAATATGCCACACATTTGTTACCGCAATCGATTACAACACCGTATTCATTGAAACCAACTACCAAGATGAAACAAAAATTTTACATTACACTTTTCACTCTTGCCTTGGCCTGTTTTGCAGCTGCGCAAAGTCAAATAGCAACCTCCTATTGCTTTAGTCAGGCGGAAGAGGCCTATGTACCACAGTCCGAGGGCATTGTGCTTATTTCTGGCAATTTTGATGACCAAGTGGTGGAGATAACGAGCCTTCCGGCCTTCACCTTCAACAACCTTACTTACACCTCTATGTGGGTTTCAACCAATGGATATCTGACCCTTGGCGCTGCACCCAATATGGCCAACTTATCGCCCATTTCCAACAATGGGAGCTATGATGCATGCATTGCGCCCTTTGGCCACGACCTTGAAGATTCACCCTCTGGCAACCCCCAAGTTAGCTATGAAATTTTGGCAGGGGGCAATGGCCCAGAAATTTGGATTGAATGGCGTGATGTAAGAAGGTTTGGATCGAGTGATGAGCAATTTAGTTTTCAGCTTTTCTATAATGTAAACAGCGGCTGGGTTCAGTTCGTGTATAATGCCAGCATGCCCGGGGCGACAGCTAGTGGAGCGCAGGTAGGCCTGCGTGGTGCAACGAATTCAGACTTTCTAAACAGAGCGGTAACTACAGCCAACAACTGGGACAGCTCTGTTGCTGGCAGTGTTAACAATTCAACCTGTAGATTTTCTTCAACCAATCCTTCCACCTTCCCGTCTGTGGGAATGGCCTATACATTCAGCTATTGCGAAGTCACCTTTGGCTGTATGGACCCGGTGGCCTGCAACTACGATGCTGAGGCCACTAATAGCGGCACTTGCGAATACTGCACGTGCGAAGCTATAAACTGTGGTTGCACAGATGCAGAAGCGTGTAACTATGATGCACAAGCAGCTATAGACAATGGCAGCTGCGATTACTCGTGTCAAGGCTGCACAGATCCGCTGGCTTGCAACTACAATGCAGCTGCTACAGTGGATGATGGCTCTTGTCATTTTCAAAGTTTGCAAGCAAATGCAGGCCCAGACCAATACATATCACAAACAGGTGTATACAGTGTCCCTTTAGCAGCTAGCACGTATATAGCTCCAGCCAGTGGCACATGGTCCACATCATCTCCTTTTGTCTCCGTTTCCAACTTGAACAACCCAAGTGCAAACGTCAATTTCTCAAATGCCGCATATCCTATTGCGGATTTAGTTTGGACCGTGGTAGATCCCCTTTGCGGGACGACCACATCCGACAATGTCCAAATCAGCCTAACCGGATGTAATTTTAATCAATCTGCAAGCGCAGGCAGCAACTCGAATAATGTTTGTCTAGGCGACACTGTTCCTATAGTAGGTAGCATTTCCAATTTCCCGGTCATAAATTCTTGGTCACTAGTATCTGGCAGTGGAACCATTCTTAATCCCTATGATCAAGTTGCATATGTTATCAATCTCGGGCTTGGCGAAAATGTATTTCAATACACCCTGAACTATTCCGCATGCGGTGGAGGTACCTCGTCTGATACAAATTCTATAACCACTATTGAGTGCATAGAAGGCTGCACTGATAGCGGTGCATGTAACTATAATGTTGAAGCAGATACAGACGATGGCTCGTGCGACTATTCGTGCCAGGGCTGCACTGACCCGGAGGCCTATAACTATGATGCGGAAGCTACCGTGGACAATGGTACCTGCGTATTGGCAGGTTCTGGAGTAGCTTGTTCAGTCCCTATTCCTTTGGATTGTTCTGTAGGATATTATACTGAAATGACTGTAGGAGTGCCCAATGACGTTCTTACTTCAGGCGCATCAGCATGCGGAGGCGCGTTCTATTCAGGGCAGCGTTGGTATGTGTATGAAGCCTCTTTCAATAGTGAGATAACGGTGAGTACCATTGGTGCTCTCACCAACTTTGATACCTACATGATGGTGTACACGGGAACGTGTGGAGACCTCACTTGTGTTACTCAAAACGATGACGTTCCGGGAACAAGTTTTCAGTCACAGTGTGTGTTTGATGCGGTGGCAGGAACCACTTACCTCATTCGCGTAGGTGGGTTTGCTAGCTCAGAGGGAACATTCAGCCTCACCATCAACTGTGGCGGTGGCTGCCTGGACGATGCTGCATGCAACTATGACATGGACGCGCCATTCGATGATGGCTCTTGTACATATGGCGAGGACTGCTTTGGTTGCATAGATGATGCTGCCAGCAACTATGATCCTATTGCGGTTTACGACAAAGGCTCTTGCCTATACAACAGTAGCATAGTGGTCTACCATGACCTGAATGGTGATGGCACGCAGCAGTTCAATGAACCCGGCTTATCTAACTGGGCGGTTTACATCAGTGGCCTGCAAGCCACTATTTATACCAATGCTGAAGGCATTATTGACTTTGCGCTGCCAAGCGCCTCATTTGTTCTGGACCTCGTTAACGATACAGAGAATTGGATAAGCACTTCGCCTTCTTCGGTGACGATAGATGTGCCAAATGATATGATCGCGGGCTTTGGCCTGATACCCTCCACTGGTGAGACCTTCTTTATAGCAGGTCCTTACGATGGCTTTTGGGATATTGTCCACTGCACCGATGGTTACGAGGCGGGTGTGTTTATTAGCAACACCGGTTCTGTCAACCTGAATGGAACCATTACCATGATATGCGATGCATTGTTTACGCCAGAAGGAGATGCGTATGGAACCATCGCTCCAGATCTAGTTGGGCCTGGTTTTGCTCAGTGGAATATTAACGGCTACTTGCCCGGTGAGGCTGAGCTGTTCTCATTCCACGTGGATGGACCGGGGGTAGAGTACATTGGAGACACCTTCGAGTTCACATTCCAACTTGTCCTTAACGATGCGGAAAACAACGAGATCTACAATGTGACATACGAGACTTCGCCTTTCGTGGCCTGCTCATATGACCCCAACGATATTACCGCCACACCAGAGGGTTATGCGGAGCCACATTACATACTGCCAGGTGAAAGAATTGAATACAGAATACGTTTCCAGAACACGGGTAACCTGCCTGCGGAAGACATTTTGATAGTAGACATGCTCAACACAGAGGTGTTTGACATTACCACCTTCGAGCCTATGTATGCTTCAGCCACCGTTACAGCTTGTTTGCATGATGATGGTATGCTTGACTTCATGTTCAACGATATTTATCTGCCGGACAGCACGAACAATGAAGAGGAGTCGCATGGTTTTGTGGTGTACAGCGTGGAGTTGCTTGACAACTTAGCACCGGGCACAGTGATAGAAAATTATGCAGACATCTATTTCGAACAAAATCCTGCCATCACTACCAATACCGCATTCCACACCATTTTCGACTGTCAAAGTTTTGTAGTAGCCAGTGGCGATGATGATTTATGTGCTGGAGAAGTCACCACACTCACTGGCGAGCAGCCATATGTAGAAGTATACAACTGGACTGTTGATGGCGAAAGTGTAGGCATGACAGCTGAATTAACGCTAACATCACTCAGTGTAGGAACCCACATAGCTGCGCTAGAGGTAACCAATCCGCTATGCAGCGCAGTAAGTGAAATAGAAATAATAGTGCACCCAACACCTGCAATAAATGCCGGAAGCGATGTAGCTGTTTGCGCTGGTGAAGAAGTAACACTGAACGCCACAAGCAATGCTGTGATAACCTGGAGCAATGGCGTAATAGATGGTGAAAGTTATATCCCTGCCGAAACACAAACAGTAACAGCTACTGCCACGACAAATTTTGATTGCACAGCTGATGATGTCGTGAACATTACAGTAAATGAATTACCCGGAGTAGAGATAGTAGAAAACGGAGCCACTCTAACAGCGCCAGACGGTGCAGCATGGCAGTGGTACTTGAATGGCCAATTGCTAGAGGATGAGACAGCCCAAACCATAGAAGCAACGCAAGGCGGAGTGTACTACGTTGTGACTACCAATGAGAACAATTGCTCCGAGCAAAGCGAGTCCATCAGCATCATGGGAGTGGAAGACTTGAACACGATGACGGTAGCCATCTATCCGAACCCGATGAACGAGGCCGCCACCGTGCTGCTGCCCGCAGGCCTTTTCCACATTGCTCTGTATGATGTAAACGGAAAGCAATTAGAAGCATTTGATAACTGCCAGAACCAATTTATACTGAGTAGAAAAGCACTGAGCGCAGGCAGCTACCAGCTAGTGATAAGCAACCAACAACAAACCTGTACCGTGAAAGTAGTTTTGAATTAAGGCAAAACACTAACGTCAGTTCGTGAACAAAACGCCTGCTCCAACTGGGGCAGGCGTTTTTTTATATAGCACGGTTAGCAGCTACTCTTCTTACATCCAGAAGTGATGTTAATAAAGTGGCGCGAACCAACTACCGATTTAAACTCCAAATGGCAAAATTCAATAGAGTAGCGAAGAATACCCAAGCAATGTATGGCACAAGAAGCCACGCGGCTGGTTTTGAAAACCTTGAAAAGGAAAAAATGTTGGCAATAATTACAACAACCATCAAAATGATGTCAAGCAGCGCAAATGCCGGGGAATGAAATTTGAAAAAGAGGAGACTCCACCAAAAATTCAAAAAGAGCTGAAGTGCAAATAAGCGATAAGCGCTGCGTTTGCTGAGTTCCGGAGCTTTATGGCTCCAAATTATTCCCAATGAAATTCCCATCAACAAATAGAGCGTTGTCCAAACCGGTCCGAAGAGGTATGCCGGTGGATTCCAAGTCGGCTTATTTAAGCTATCGAACCACAGGCTGTTGCTCGCACTTGCCAGCAGTCCGCTTGTGATTCCAACGCTTTCGCAAAGCAGAATGGCAATGATGAATTTCCAAGCAGAAGATAATTTAGTTGTAGACTCCATTATTTAATTGATTAGAGGGTGTTTGGCTGGCGTGCAAATATGAGACACGCTTTTATACGGGGTTTACACCCTCCCGAAAAGGAGTTACAAGATTCAAACGCTAAACAATGAGCTGTTATAGGGCGTTTTTCTAATCATTCTTTCTCCATGTCAGGCAAATGTTATTTTTCCGTTTTGTCTTCCCACAAAGTTCGTTTTCTTTTATTACCCACTTAATAGGCATTGGTCGCATTTCATTATTTTCACAGTCATAGAGTTCTATGTATTTACCTTTTACCCTCCATTTTCCGTTATATTTAAATGTACTTCCAAGTTCAAACCTGTCTATGTAGCTAAATGTATTGTTGTCAAGTAATATTAATTCCGTGTATGTAGAAACGTCTGCATAAGAACCATAGACCCCAGGTTTGGGAATCGCGACCTTGCTCTGTCCACTAGATTTGATGGTTAAAATACCAAATACTAAAGTCAGGATGAATATTATTCTTGTCATTATTGTTTACATTTAAACGCCCTATAACTAGTATATATGGATGATTTTTTCATCCATATCTACCCATATTCGGGTAAATAAGGATGGTTTTTGATGTCCTTTCTGAAAACAAACATACCCTCCCCCGCCCCTTCTCCAAAAAAAGAAAAGTGCTCCCTGTGATGGATATAAGCCCTGTCATTCACTCCTGCACCGCCTGTCTCTGAATCTGTTATTCCTAGCACGCGGGAGGTATCATTCTCCACCATTACACTTGGTACAAGCCAGCCTATTGTTAACGCACTGTCATGTCAGCAGCGTCATCTACCGCAACAACATTCATTTTGAACAAACTCTAGCGAATGGACGCTACCTTGTTGAGTTTACATCAGGTACTGAAGTGCTCACTGAGCGAATGATGATTCAGAAATAACTAAACGCGTTTTTTCTTCATAGAAACGGTTAGATAATTGGATTAAGAAAAAGCGGCTGCCAACGGGCAGCCGCTTTTGTTTTTACTCCATCACAGCCTTTAACTTCTTTACATTGAATTGCACACTTTCTGCAACACTTTTGCACCTTAATTTTTCTACCAATTATGACACTAGCGCAACAACGTTTTTCATTCTACAACCACCAACTTATCGAGTTGCTGCAAGCCACTTCACGCAAGCGGGATAAAGGCATGTCCTTTTACAAGGCCAAAGCGCGCGACATCATTTTTCGAATCGAGGCATTGTGCCGCCTCTATCGCGATGTGAATGACAAGAAACTGTTTGACTATTGGTACAAAGAATTCAAAGCACTGGAAGACACATTGGGTGCAATGGATCATTATGAGGCCATGTTGAATGAATTTGTGACCTACAAGCCGCTGAAGAAGAGTGCCGAGAAAATATTGGGAGCTCAATTGGCCAGCGAAACTGGATTTCTAAATGATGTACTGCACAGCAGCGGTTGGCTCAATGGCGAAAAAATGAAAACCTTTACCGATGCGCTGAACGAACATGGTTGGAGCAGCGATGCCGAAGACTCATTCGATTATGCCGAGGGCATACTTAATGAATTGCAAAAACTAGAAGAAAAATACCGCAGTGGCGAAATAGATCTCACACTACTGGAAGAGGGCTTGCACGAGTTCAGAAGAAGATTGCGCTGGGCAAGCATTTATACGGCTAGTTCAAACGGCCTTGTTCAACTTCTTCCAACAAAAATGTATGGCGATGAATTCAAAAAGTATTGTGCCAAAGAAGTAGTGAGTTCGCCCTTTAACCAATTTCCAAAAGCACCAAAAAATTCAAAATCGATTCTTATTCAGTCTCATCATTTATACTCATTGAGCTGGCTTATTGCTTATCTCGGTGAATTAAAAGACATAGGAATTCGCTATGAAAATTTTCATGCCTTGTGTGACGGGGCCGGTGTTCGTGATAAAAAAGTAACGGAACAATTCCTCGCATCTTGCAAATTTCATCCGCGTGATATCAGTGCACTAGCAGAATTAGCCGCTGATAATTTCATTCACTCTGACAATGCGATGGAACGCCTGCAGCGCGATCTGCTTAGATACATTGCTAAAGAAGAATGAGCGTAAAGCGCGAATTTCTTTTAACCGCAGTCCTTTCATCGTTGCTGCTGGTATTGCTGATCACGCTGGTTGTTTTGTCCAAAGGCAGCTATCAGGGTGGAGATACCTTTCAGCATTTTCTCATTGCAAGATATTCGCCTGAGCATCCTCATTTGTTGCTCGACCATTGGGGCAAACCTGTTTTCACTTTGCTCTATGCTTTGCCTGCATCGGTAGGATACACCGCGGCTAAAATCTTCACCTGCCTCATTGGGGTCACGGGTGCCTTCATGACTTTTCTGTGCGCAAGGGAATTGAAACAGCGCAACGCATTTTCAATGATCGTGCTCATGCTTTTTGCACCCATGTATTTTATTCATCTCAATTCTGTAATGACAGAAGTGCTGTTCAGCACATGGATGATTACGGGAGTCTTTCTCTTGCTGAAGGAAAAATGGATCGCAGCTGCATTGCTTCTTTCTTTTCTTCCATTTGTGCGCACGGAGGGTTTTGTGTTGCTACCCTTCATCGCTATTTGGTTCGCTATGCACAGGCAATGGAAAGCTTTCTTTCTCCTAGCAACTGGAACGGTCATTTACAGCCTTATCGGTTTTCTATTCCACTATCATGATTTGCTTTGGGTGTTTACTCACAATCCGTATCCCGCTGAAAGTCCTTATGGAAGTGGTCAGTGGCTGCACTTTATCCATAGCAACAAAGTGATTTGGGGCTTACCCCTTTTTATTGCTATGTGTGTGGGTTTGTTTTATTTGATTTGGAATTCTGTAGCTAAGCAGTATGAGAACAATAAGAAAAAGTATTGGATGCTAATTGTGATTCCATTTTTTGTGTTTCTCATTTTTCACAGCATTGCCTGGGCCACTGGCTCGCTTGCCTCCAACGGAGAAATACGAGTGATGGTATGCACAATGCCTTTTGCGGCTCTCATAGCAGGCTATGGGATGAATGAGCTGTTGTGTTTCATTAAGAGCAAATCACTTCAGTCTGCGTTTGTTCTGTTGCTACTTGCTGTTGTTGCAATCACTCCATTTCAATTTTTCAAAATGCCCTTGGCGAAGAGCGAGCGACAACTACTCATTGCTGATGCGTGTCAGTTTCTGAAAGTAAAAAGGGAATATGGAAGCACCCATTTTGTGGATCCTCAAATTCCGGTAGAGCTTGAAATAGATCCGTATGATCCTTCGATTGCACAGCAATGGTTTGGTGAAAAAGAGCATCCCGAAAATGACATGAATCCTGGAGACATTGTGATTTGGGATGCACAGTTCTGCCCACATGAAGGCGGAACATTACTCTCTGCCTTTAGTGAAAATGAAAACTTTGTTCTCCTAAAAACATTCCAACCCGCGCAACCCATTTTCATCTTTGATGATGAGCAGTATTTTGTTTCCATATTTGAATGCGTGAAATAGTCACTTGGAAATACCCACTATACATAGCGCAATCATTGAAAGTCCACTGGGTAGAATTTTGCTGGAAGCAAAAGGTGATTTGCTTTCAAAACTTCACTTTGTGGATGAACAAACAGAACTGGTTGCGCCTAGAGGTATGCTGTCTGAAACAGCAACACAATTGGGTGAGTACTTCGCTGGAGTGAGGACTTCATTCGAAATTCCTCTGTTACCCGAGGGCACCCATTTTCAGAGAAATGTATGGGAGGAATTGCAAAAAATACCGTTCAGTCAAACCATCAGTTATGAGATGCTTGCAAAGCGATTGGGTGATGTAAAAGTGATTCGTGCAGCTGCAACAGCGAATGGAAAAAATCCTCTTTGTATCATCATTCCTTGCCATCGGGTTATTGGAAAAGACGGATCGCTAGCAGGCTATAGTGGTGGAGTGTGGCGCAAGAAATTTTTGCTAGAACTAGAGCAACGAAGTTTTCAGCCGAAACTTTTGTGAGGTTTCAAGAAGTGAAGTTGAGAAACAAAACAAGTTGTCTTTCTTGCTCAATCGATCAGGTTTGCCTCTGCTAAGCCGAGGCCCTAATAGCGCATTCTGTGAGCATCACTTTTCCATTTATTGAAGGAGGAAAAAAAAACACTTCGAAAAATTCGAAATCGCCCTTTTTGAAATATTACTCATTTTACTTTTGAACTGCTCAATCCAAATTTCAGCAAATGCTCAAACAGTTTTTTAACCTTTTATACTTCGCAGCTCTTTGTTTCACACTTGGTACCTGCAAGCACGACCCACCGCCCGAGCCACCCGCAGTATGCCAATACGATTCCTCAGTAGAGGAAATGAAAAAGTGGTATTACTTCAAAACAGGAACATGGTGGGTATATCAGGAACAAACCACAGGGGAACTTGACACAATTACAGTTTACCATGATTGGGAAGGAACCAATGGGGATGGAACAGAAGGGTTTGAGTGGTATGGAAACAGCAGTTACGATGGATTTAATTACAAACACCGCTTCAACTCGTCATATTCAATTCATTGCCTTACCGCTGAAGAATGTACTTGTCACAAAGTTGAAAGAAGTAAAACAATGCCCGGAAACTTTGTTGGCGCGGGTAAGATTTTCCTCTATCCGCTTATTGAGGGGAATTACACAGCCAGTGGCACAGGCTGGTGCACATTGGAAGTATTGCACGACTCGTTAGCCCTGTCTGAAAACACTTATAATAATGTTGCAGAATGGGATATACCAGATGATGACTCAGAAGAAAATGTTCATACGAAATATTGGATTGGAGAAAATGCAGGAATCATTAGGTGGCAAAATCTTGAAACTAATTCTGATTGGTTGCTAATAGGCTCAAATATCATTCAATGAAGAATGTACCAAACTCTAAACAAAACCAACAATATGAAGCACATTTATTCTATTCTTCTTCTAATGCTCGTTATTGCAATTCGTGCAGTATGCCAAACCCCTGATGAAAACCTTGACAAGTATTGGAAATACCGCGACAGGTTAAGGAAGGACTTCTTAAAAATAGGTGATGATCATGGCGAAAGCATCCCCATGTCTGCCCGCTCCATTGGTTTTGCATATGGCACCCCAATGGCGCATTCTGTGAGCATCACTTTTCCATTTATTGAAGGAGGAAAAAAAACTACTTCGAAAAAATCGAAATCGCCCTTTTTGAAATATTTCTCATTTTACTTTTGAACTGCTAAATCCAAATTTCAGCAAATGCTCAAACAGTTTTTTCACCTTTTATACTTCGCTGCTCTTTGTTTAATACTTAGCACCTGCCAGCACGAACCCACCATAGACCCCACTGGCCCGCAGTGTGGCGAAGCCACCACCATTGACGAAATGATGCAGTGGGTCTATTTCAAAACTGGTACTTATTGGATTTACGAAGAACAGAATACTGGTGCGCTAGACACCGTAACGGTGGTAGATGATTACAGCGGAACTTCATCAGGAGGTTTTCGTGATTGGGTTTGCATTATGCAAAGCAGCCATGACGGTTATTTCTACAAGTATTGGTTCAATGATTCGTATTCGACTGAATGCGGGTTGTTTCCAGGATGCTTTTGCCGCGCAGTTGATTGTGACAAGTACATTCCTGGGGATTATGCCGGAGGGAATCATGTTTTCATTTTTCCACTAAAGTTAGGTAGTCAAATAAGTCAAAGTGGCGGTGGATTGAATTTCGGTTTAAGCCGCATTGTGAACCTGATTTATACAGATACCATTCAAGGAAATAATTACTACAATTTGTTTGAGTTTGCGCAAGATTATAGCCCACAGCACGACTACGAATCTTCCAACTACAAGATAGCAAAATATATTGGAATTGTGCAAAAACTCATCCCCGCATATTCTCAGAATTGGGAACTAATAGAATTTGAAATTCAAAAATAACATAATGAAAAAAAATATTTCTATTTTACTACTAGCTCTATCTACTTTCACAATGGCAGCGCAGAGTTTAGATCAGGAAAATCTTGAAAAATACTGGAAGTATAGAGACCAATTGCGAAAGAGGTTCATGAAGATTGGGGCATTTCCAGGTGAAAGCATTCCCGCTTCCCTCATCAATCCTAACCGACAGTATGGCGAAGGAGCAGATCAATCAAACGGTAGTGTTATGCAGTGGCGCGATGCAACGGTTACTCTTGGCTACTACTTCATTGTGCTTTCAACCGAGTATAAGTTACTTTCAGAAAATGGTCAGGAAGTGCAATCTACTCTCAATGAATTGTATTATGCAATGCTTGCATTTAACCGTTTGGATATGTCTGCCGAAGGTTATCTCTCAGGCAACTTGCAAGCGCAAGCAAATCCCTCTGATCTCAATGGCTTCTTTCATCGTGATGATGTGCGCCATGAAATGGTGCTCAATTTTGTGAATGACCCGCCCATAGCCCCATACAGCCCGATCCGGGCAACATCAATCAAATGCGAAGTGACTGGGATGGTTGGGAGAATTATGATAATTCCGACCCCGATGCGGTAAGGACAGAACCCTATCAACCGGGCTCAGAAAGTTTGGACCAGTTAACTTCGATACTCTTGGGTCTTCGATTTATCGAGCGCATGGTACCCAATGTTTTTGTGAAGCCGACAACTGATGATGCTGGATTTTACATTCACGATGAATCCCTTGCCATGATTAAAAGAATTGTGGAATACTTGAACGACACAGAACCAAATAATTTTAATCAATTCAGTGCTAAGGAATGGACCTTGCTGCAAGGAGAAGATGAGACAGTGCACAATGGTGGTTCATCCTGTATTCTTCAATCTTACCCCATGACAGAAATGATGAAGGCCCTTTTCTCGCAAGAAGAATCAGAAATGATAGGTGAGCCGGGGGAAGCGAGATGGCAATTCAGAGCAGGAGATATATGTATTGATATTGGCAATGGCAACGATCAAGGTTTTGATGATTCGGCATTACTTCAGGCGGTGAGCAATGCGGTGGTCTTCGCTGTCGGCAATTTCATATTGGGTGCTATTGTCACCCAAAGTTTAGAAACGGCTGTGCTTGCAGCCATACAGGGTGCGGTATGGGCGGCTGCCAATTGTGGAACAGATTTTTGCTGTGAAGCAGTTGATGGCCCTTTGATTATAGAAATTCCCAATGAAACTATTCGAAAAATTTGGGAACGGATGGAGTCTTCAGATATTCCTATGCATGCACAAGGCAGTGGCACTCATTTGATATTCACCGGTGATATGATCATTAAAATTGATGGATTTCCGAACTCTTTACCTTTATTCACTCCAATTTCTGTTGGTGAAAAACTTACAGGTGATGACAACGTTCACATAATGCTTGAGCAGGCCTTGTTGGGAAATGTATGGGGACCTGAATACGTTCGAAGTTGCGCATACCCGAGTCACCTTGATCATATCCCAATGTTATATGACATTCTGCATGAGAATGGCACTCCTACTTCCAACAACAAGCCTCAAGTCCACTATCAAAATTTATTGTCAGCGGCACCTTGTGTCGGCCCCTATGCTGATCCATCCGCAACAGGGAGCGAGCCTGCAGAATGGGCAAGTCCCAATAGACTCTTTCATCCTGGAGGTAGAAACACTGGAACATTAAATGATAACGGAAATACGGATTCGGAGTATCGTGGTTATTTCCCCGGACTTGACTATATGGTCTATCACAATGCCTATTATTTGACTTATGCCAATTCGCTTCCTGATTTTACAAGAAATCTCAGTTGCAATTGTGTAAATGAGATAACGTATGAAACAGAGATGTCAACAACCCTCGAAGTCACCCGCAAATTTCTAGACTATAAAGCTAAAGGCATACCAATAGAATCGTTTTTGGCGCATGACTTATCAATTTCTGGCGCTACTGCTGGTTTGCATATAAGCAATGATTTGATAATATGCAGTCAAGTGCCATACGACCCTCAAATGCCTGCTACTAGTATCACGCAATTAGACCTAAATAGTGGTGCTATTTTTACGGTGGATGGAGGTAATTCAATATTGGTTAAGGCGCACAATAAAGTAATTATTGATGGGGATTGTACATTTTCTGACATACCAGGTATTTGCAAAATAAAACTTGAGCCATCAGCAGAAATGCATATTAATAATAGTTCCTGCCAATTTTTGGATCAAGTTCAGATAGAATTGGGATATGGTGCCAAGCTCATATTTGAAGGATCGGATGTGACTTTTTTGCAAGGGGTCTTCCCGAGCAAAATCATCATGGAGACCAATGCGCAACTAAAATTCATCAATTGCAATGTATTGAATTATGAGAACTTGGACATATATGCATATGACAGCTCTATTGAATTAACAGACACTGATGTCTGGCTTGGACATAACAGTCAAATTAGTTTGGATGGAGCCATACTTTACTTAAACCATTCCAACTTGACTTTACATGGAGCAGAAGTGATAGCTGATGCTGGAGGATCAATAATTCATAATTCTGGACTTATAAGGATTACTGATGAGGGTGCAATCAATGTGAATGAAGCATCCGACTACTACTATAATTATTGGGATGAAGCTGATTGCAGCTTGTCCATAGAAGGCTCAGAGTCAAAGCTTGTCTTTGATGGAGGGCAGTTGTTGATTTCCACCAACACCACCTTCCAACCCACCCACGAAGGCACCACCAGCGGCTACATCGAATTCAAAGGTGCAGACGACCATGAACTATATACAGGCACAGGCTCTATGTTCAAAATAGTGGGCGATGGGGATGACGATGTAATGCTAAAAATGAATGGCTATGCAGACCTATGGAATGCCAACCCCGGTTTGGGCACCATCTACCTGAAAGACTGTAAAGTGGACCTCACCGACCACGGCAGGCTATGGACTGATATGAAGATGCAAGCATTTAATGTCACCTTTGAAGACACCCAAAATGTAGGAGCGCAAGAAGGCGGCAATGTGCAAGTATGGTGGAACAACTGGTGCACCATGAGTGGTTGCAAGTTCAGCGGTGTGTTGCTAAAAAACCATTACACGTATACCAATCTGAGCAATGCCCAGTTCAATGGATTGCAGTCTGGCTTCGAGTCGTACTTCGGTAGCTATGCTATCAATGGATCGGCTTTCAACGACAGCCACGTCAAGTCCAATAGCCTCTACAATCTCAGCCAAATCAATAACTCCACCTTTGACAATGCTTGGGTGGATGATGAAAGTGTGGTTGAGCTGCGCATTACCAAAACGGATTTTGACGCCTCTTCAGTGAATAAATATGGCGGCAAATTATCCCTCAAATGCAACTACTTCAAAGGCATCAACAATGAAGCTGTATCGCTGTCAGAGGGAACTCTTAACATGTCATCTACCAGCGCAGCAGGTTATAATACTTTCGAAAACACAGGGACTTGCATATTGCTCAACAACGCACAGGCACTTGACTTATACAAGGGCTACAATAACCTGTCGGGCTATTCTGATTGTTGCATTTGTGGCACCGTGAACAGGAGTTGTAAAGCCACTTGCGACCTTACACAAAACGCACTGAACAACTATTGGGGTGCGGCCACCAATACCTTTCCACCGTCTCCCCAACCCATTGGTCCTCTCAATCCTTCGCAGCCGCAAGTCATCATAGAACTCTACACGAGCAATGGCCCAAGCTATTGCTACATCAACAGTGAGAGTGGCGAGTCGCAGGGGTGCAAAATCCACGTGACCGATACCGAAATGGCAGTGGCTACCAGTTGTGGAACAGGTGTGCCTGTGGTAAGACCGGTGCGCAGTCTGGGTATCACCCAAGGCCACACAGTGGTGGAGGAAAGAGAAAACACGTATAGTGGAATGGCAATGCAACTGCGCACCGATAGCATAGACCCAGGCAATCCGCTCATAAACACTGCTCAATTTGACAACATCACTTTGGATAGTGCCTTGGTATTTGCAGCTTTGCAAATGGAACTGTATGACAGCCTTGGCAACGATGCTAACGCTGTGGCCCTGTTTCATGAGGTTTTAACCAGCCCATTGGACCGCAGCAATAGCGATGTGCGGTGGCGAATGGAATGGGGGCGATATAACATGAAGGGCGCACTTGAAAATATGTTTCTTCAAAACGAACTCATTGCAGACAGCAATCAAACCACCTTCGAGCTGCCCGTGTGGCACTATGTAGAAGTGCTCAACGCGATGACCGATACCCTTCTCACCGATAGTACTTACAAAGAACAGTTTTATGTAGAGATAGACAAAGGACAATTGCTGCGCACCATAGGTAAGCCGTTAGAGGCACGGTTCATCTACCAACATCTGGACGACTGTGAGCTGGACTCATTGGAGCAAGCATTGCTCAACAACTGGATAGCTCAAGTGGATATGGAATTGAGCGTGGCTCAGCAGTACCAACTGGAAGGTGTATCGCCTGATAGCATAAACTATGGCGTAGATACCACACAGTATAACCCACCAACAAGTCAAGTCACAAGTGATCACTACTTCGGTGTGTGGATACTCTCGCCCACATCATTCACCTTTGTGAATTGCGGCAACAATGCAGCCTATCGCAATCTGCTTTTGGCTGACAACACGATAAGTGTTTACCCCAATCCGTCCAACGGCCTAATGACCATCAGCATGGAAGAAAAGGGTATTTACCAAATGAACGTTTTGGACATGGCAGGTAAAATCGCATTTGCTCAAAAGCTCTATATGGAAGAAAGCTCTAACATCAATATCGACCTCAGCGGCATACTAGCTAAAGGCAATTACATGTTGGTCTTCGAAAGCAGCATGGGGCTTTTGTTTAAGCAGATTGTGGTGGAGTAGATTACCATTTACAAATCATAGAAAAGGAGGCTTCCACGTTTTTTGGAAAGCCTCCTTTTTTTTGATGAATCAAAATAATTTCTCAGAGATCACACCTCTCACTTAATACTCCACCGGAATCCCACATACCCCATTCTTCCAAAAACAGGTCCCCACACCAGCGAACCATCGAAGTTTTCACTTGCCGGATTTTCGGCTGAAATGATGGCGTTGTGGATCACAAAGTTGGTCAGGTTTTCACCACCAAGATAAAATTCAAAGTCCTTTTTGATCGCATAAGTCACTTGCGCATTCAGCTGGAAGTAGGCATTGGAATAGGTCTGATCTTTTACCGTATGCACCTCGTCATGTTGCGCTGCATATGGAATTCGTTTGGGGCTTATCCATTGCACCGTGGCATCCCAACGCCAATGCTGGCCTTTGCTTTTTTCCTTTGTAGCGTAGGCTATGTTGGTAAATGCTCGGTGCTTGTTTACCAGCGGTCTTTCAAGCAAAGCGGATGTGTATTGCGTCTTTACATCCAGCCAACGGTAGGCAAGGCGCCACTCCAAGCGCTTCACAGGCGACCACTGAAACTCTGCCTGTGCACTGCTGCTATAACTTTTTCCTTCCAGATTGTAGAAGCGCACCACGCCAGCCTCTTCCATATCCATCACCACTTGCTGAACGAACTGTGTGCGATAAACATCAATGCTTAAAACGGCATCGCGGTGGTTCATCTTGAACTTATGCGTTAGTAAAATTCCAGTGTTCCAGGCCTCTTCCATTTTCAACCCGAAAAGTCCATCGGGATCGTTGCCTTCTATTACAATATTTCTGTTGCTTGCAAGTATGCCAACATTGTCCATTAGCAAACTGGGTGTTCGGTAACCTTTGCCTGCAAGCACTTTCAAAGAAGTATTGTCATTAAAACTATAGCGTGTATGCAAACGTGGAGTCACCAACACGCCAAAAACATTGTGATGATCAACGCGCAAACCAGCTACCGTTACAAAACGATCTTTGAAGTTCCAGGTGTATTCGCCAAACACGCCCGGCACCTTTTCCAGTCTGTTTAAGGTAACAGATGACAAAGGCACAGGTGGAAAATCGTTGAAGAATAAGCGCTCGTTGTAATCATCGTAAGTAAAGCTGGCACCCGTGGTGAATTTGTGATCATCATTCACAATGCGAGATGCAAAAAGTAGGTTGACACGCGCACTTAACTGCGTGCCTTTGTACTGTCTGAAACCATAGTTGCCCGATTGATCGTGCCACGAGGCATTCACTTGCGAACCAAAACTTTTCCATTCCTTTTCCTTAAATACAAAACCAGTTTTTGCAGAAATGTCATAGCGATCAGTGGTCACATTCACTCCCCACAATTGAGATCGTATTTCATCCAATGGATCATAATCTAGTTTGCCACTCACGTTGTTTATGTGGGTGTAAGAAGCTGCGTATTGCCCACCTAAACCGTTTCCGGTCGTAAGGTGCCATTCGTTGCGCAGAATAAGATTATTGAAGAGGGGATTGTCTAAAAAGCCATCGCCATTGTGGTCGGTGCGCGTTGTGGACAGCGCACCGTGTGCAAGAAATACCGGATGAAATTGTGTTTGACGATGTTCAGGTTTTTTTCCTTCCTCGCTAGCGTGATCTTCACTCTCCATAAGACCATGTTCTTCACCCAAGGCTTGTTCGTCATGTGTTTTTGGTTTCCAAATCACATTCAACTCTAGTCTGCCCCCCGAACCTCCGTAACCATTTATCGCAAGTTGTTCAGCATTGTCAGGATTTTTATAAGCCACATTTATCTGTCCCGTTATGCTTTCATAACCGCTCGTCACGCTGCCTACACCCTTTGCTATATATATGTTTTTCACCCAGGTGCCTGGCACATAGGTAAGACCATAAGTGCTTGCAAGACCGCGCACTGCAGGCATGTTGTCAAACATCATTTGGGTGTACTTGCCATCAAGACCCAGCATTCTTATTTGGCGCGTTCCTGTTATCGCATCCGCAAACGAGGCATCAATAGAAGCATTGGTTTCAAAGCTTTCACTCAGATTGCAACAAGCTGCTTTGCACAATTCTTTTTCGCCCAGCACTTGAAACAATTGTGGATTGCGCCCTGTGATATGTGTGGCTGGAATTTCACCATCAATTATCACTGTAGGGCCAGCCGCAGGTTCGCGCATTTGATGGTTGAGTACCTTTTCATTTTTGTATTCAACCGTATCTGAAACATAACCAACGTAAGAAAACACAAGGTGAGTAGCGCCTGCCGGCTGAGTAGTTTCGTACTGGCCATCCACTTCTGTGACAGCACCCGCGCGCGTTCCTTTCCACACCACCGTGGCATACGCAACGGCCTCGCACGTTTTTGCATCGGTCACTTTTCCTCGCACGTTTTGTGCAAACGATGTAAATGAAGAAGCCACCAAAAAGGCAATCAAGCAGTAATTCTTCATCGTTTAGTGCTTTTCCTGTTCGCGGTATTTACAGCAGCCGTGCGTGCGGCTGTATTGATCTTCTGTCGCTTTTGATTGGACCGTGTCGTAGCCTGCATCATTCAACAAGGCATGCAGTTGGGCCTCACTTACTTTTTTAGGTTTGTAGGTAACGGTGAGCATGTTGGTTTCTAACACGTAGTCAGCGGCAACAACTCCTTTGGTGTCCATTGCTTTTTCTATTGTCTCTTCACATAGGCCACAGATGCCTGCCACCCAAAAGGTGGTGGTAACTGTTTTAGATTGTTTATCAGCAGTGGTGAATGACAAGAGCACACAAGCCAATGCCATCAGTATTAAATTTAAAATGGATTTCATATGAATAAATTTTGAATTGAAAATGTAGTTGAAATTCTGTATGCACCTGATTGCAAACAGTGCATGCTCATGCTATGAGCCAATGGAATAACTACGCATAAAAAACGAGGGACGAAAATCGTATAAATCGCTTCTCCGTTTGTGGAGGACTGCTGTCAGAAGCGGCCAGTGAATTAGATGCTTCGCCAGATTGCATTTCGAAGCAGGATGTTTTTATTGCTTCTATTTTCTGGAAAGAAAAAAACTGGAATGCTGGTGAAGTCCTGTGTTCATCATCAATCGAGAAATCCAACGCATCATAAGTACAGCATTTTTTTTCAATACTGCATCCTGTTGATTCATCATTGTGGTGATCGCAACAACCTGAGCTGTTAGGGAAAAACCGCACATCAGCCAGTTGGCCGCAGCAATAGTGCAGATGTAAATGAATGCCCACAGAAAGAATTCCGTAAAGGCTCATCAACAATATGGCGACTGTTTTTCTCAAAGCGGATGCGAAGGTAAACGAGGCTGCATTTCAATGGTGCCTTTTGAAATGTGAAAAGATTGGAAGTCTAAATCACGTTTGTTTGCAAACTTCAATTGTAACAACATGACCGAGTACCCCTTTATTGCCCTTCAACCAAACATTTTGGATGAGCCTGAAATGCTCGAACGAGCCAGCTCCTTCTATACTGAACTGAACCTACGCAGATCTGTTCGCGAGTATTCGGATAAATCATTGCCCGCTGGTTTATTGGATAAAATAATCCTTGCTGCTGGCACCGCGCCCAGTGGCGCCAACAAGCAGCCATGGACATTCTGCATAGTGACCAATGCTGAAATGAAAAAGCAAATAAGGATGGCCGCTGAAACAGAAGAACAAGAAAGCTATAACCAACGCATGAGTGAAGAATGGCTGCGTGATTTGGCACCTCTTGGCACCAACGATCAGAAGCCTTTTCTGGAAGTAGCCCCTGCGCTCATAGTTGTCTTTAGGCGCATTTTTGAACTAGAAGAGGATGGACATAAGCACAACAATTATTATGTGCAGGAGTCGGTGGGAATAGCTTGTGGAATGCTTATAGCCGCTATACACCACGCAGGACTGGTGTGCCTTACCCATACACCTAGTCCTATGAATTTTCTTGAAAAAATACTTGGGCGCCCTTCCAATGAAAGAGCTTACCTGCTGATACCCGTGGGCTACCCAGCTGCTGAAGTTCGTGTGCCAGACATACACAGAAAAACGCTAGAGGAAATATGCGTTCGGTATGAATGAATGAATCCAAAAGACAATTTTTCATTCGTTCAAAACCCGCCTGAATGCCTCATAGACAAGGCCTTAGCCCTAGTTGTAGTGCATGATTGGACGACCTGAAAAAAAACTTTGCACAGGTTCAAAAAACTTTACTTTTGGCCGCGCATTTTTAACCCAATAAAACATTTTAAAATGTCAGAAGTAGCTAAGAAAGTAACCGCCATAATTGTTGACAAACTAGGCGTTGAGGAAGCAGAAGTAACACGTGAGGCGAGCTTCACCAACGACCTTGGCGCTGACTCTCTCGACACGGTAGAACTCATCATGGAATTCGAAAAAGAGTTCAACATTGCCATTCCGGACGATCAGGCGGAAAAAATTGCCACAGTAGGTCAAGCCATTGACTACATCGAAGGCAGCGGTAAATAATTTGTTTCTATCAATTGTAGAGATGCCAAATATGGCGTCTCTACTTTGAAACAATTCAATCAATCTCCTTTTTCTATGCAGCTCAGAAGAGTAGTCGTTACAGGTCTCGGAGCACTCACCCCCCTTGGCAACAATGTGGAAGATTATTGGCATGGGCTAATAAATGGTGTGAGTGGAGCCAACATGATTACCCGTTTTGATGCTTCCAAATTCAAGACCCGCTTTGCCTGTGAATTGAAAGGCTTCAATGTGGAAGACCATATTGAGCGCAAGGAAGCAAGGCGCATGGATCCGTATACTCATTACGCCATTGTAGTTGCCAAAGAAGCCATTTTGGATTCAGGTATCGACTTGGAATCGGTGGACAAGGATCGCGTTGGTGTTATCTGGGGTTCTGGCATTGGCGGACTGCTTACTTTTCAGGAGGAGGCTATGGCCTTTGCCAAAGGCGATGGTACTCCACGTTTCAATCCCTTCTTTATACCAAAGATGATTGCAGATATAGCCTCTGGCCATATCAGTATTATTTATGGATTTAGAGGTCCTAACTACACCACTGTTTCAGCGTGTGCTTCTTCCAACAATGCCATCATAGATGCATTCAACTACATCCGACTGGGTAAGGCTGACATGTTCGTGACAGGCGGAAGCGAAGCAGCCATAACCGAAGCAGGCGTAGGCGGTTTCAATGCATGTAAGGCACTCTCAGAAAACAACGATAATTTCGCTACTGCATCGCGCCCGTTTGACCAAACGCGCGATGGATTTGTATTGGGCGAAGGAGCAGGCTGTTTGATTCTGGAGGAATACGAACACGCCAAAGCACGCGGAGCTAAAATTTATTGCGAAGTAATGGGCGGAGGAATGAGTGCCGATGCCTACCACATTACAGCACCGCACCCCGAAGGCATAGGTGCGCGCAACGTGATGAAGTATGCGCTGCAAGATGCCGAGATGAAAGTAGAAGAGATCGACTATGTGAATGTGCACGGCACCTCCACCCCATTGGGCGATGTGCAAGAGGCAAAAGCCATACAGGCCGTCTTCGGAGAACATGCTTATAACTTGAACATAAGCAGCTCAAAAAGCATGACTGGCCACCTGCTGGGTGCAGCAGGTGCAGTGGAAGCAATTGCCACTATTCTGGCGTTGAAGAATGATATAGTGCCTCCCACCATCAACTTTACTACAGCCGATCCGGAGCTGGATCCTAAGTTGAATTTCACCTTCAACAAAGCACAAAAGAGAATCGTGCGAGCTGCCATGACCAACACCTTCGGGTTTGGCGGACACAATACTTCAGCCATTTTCAAGAAGCCTGAATGAGCTGGAAGTTTCCTTTTTTCAAAAAATCAACAGCCAACAAAGAGATACAAGCCTTCGTGAAGAAGGCTTTCGGATATGCGCCTAAAGACACTGCACTCTATCAACAAGCAGTGCGCCACAGCTCAGCCGCCACCAAGATAAAACCCGGACTAAAGAACAGCAATGAGCGCCTCGAGTTTTTGGGCGATGCCATACTGGACTCCATTGTAGCGCATTACTTATATGTGAAATACCCCTTATTGCCCGAGGGAGTGATGACCAAGATGAAAAGCAAAGTGGTGCGCAGGGAAAACCTAAACATGATAGGCTACACCCTTGGCATAGCTGAACAACTGCACCTGAACCTAGGCAAGCAGGAGATGCACGACAGCATAGTGGGCAATGCGATGGAGGCCCTGATAGGGGCCGTGTACCTGGACAAGGGCTACGACACTACGCGCGACATCGTACTGAAACTGCTGAAGCAACATGGCCTAGATACCAAGGTGCACGATGACATAGATGCCAAAAGCAAACTGCACGAGTGGAGCCAGAAATACAGGCGCACCCTCGACTTCAAAGTGCTGGACCACCGCAACGAAGGCGGCAGCAGCCACTACCGCATAGCCGTGCTGATAGACGAGGCAGAATATGGAGTGGGCGAAGGAGCCTCCAAAAAAGTAGCCGAACAACGGGCGTGTAAATTGGCGTGCGACAGAATTTTTAAGGAGAATCCCGAAGGCTAAAATCCCATTCCGGTGAAGCGCTTTTGCACTCTGCCCTCCTTCAGTATCCAGATAACGTAATAACCCCCAGCACCATCGCTGTTTATCATCCAGAGGATGATGCGGCCATCGTTAGTGCGGTATACATCCGCGTGCATGAAGTTGGGTTCAAACAGATTTTTGAATTCGCTTTTGGGCAATGAAAACGCCTTGCCATTTTGAGTGATTTGAATGTTAGCTATTTCATAGTTCGGCTCGCCCCCATCGGTCCCAAAAATTTCCTGACCATCTATTTTGGATAGGTATTGATTGTCATCACCAGCGTATTTTTTATAGGCCAATTGGTGCGCAGAAGCCTCGAATTTTTGCCTAGTGATGCGCACCGAAAGAGAATCATCAAAGAGGGTAATGCTGTTTTCGTTTTCTGATTTATTCTGGATAGCCGGATAGTTGAACGTGGCCAGCGGAAACAAATCCTTTTCTAAAAAGGAGTAGTGCACCACTGTATCATACTTGGTTTCATCTGCATCGCGAAAAAGCTTTACAAGTAGATGTTCACTGGAAGGTTCCTTAAGAACGGCAGTTGTCACTTGTACTTCGGAAGTGGCAAGGGTATCTGGTTTTACCTCGGGCACCACTGTGGGCACATTGGTGGGTGGTGCGTCTGCGCAGGAGTGAAGGCAGAGCGTTGCGCTGATGAGGGCTGTGCAAACAACAAAACTATTTCTAGGTCTTTTCTTTAGGAGAATCATGATTGCCTTCGCAATTTGTAGAATGCAAAGGTGTACATAAGCATGGTGGCGATATTGATAAAATTGCCCATGAACCAAATGTGATCTGCAATCTCATTGCTTATAAAAGAATGAAGAAAGAAGATGCAGAAATTGAAAAAGAACACTCCTATAACTAGCCACAATAGCGCTTGATTGGGATTGTGCTGGCCTTGTTCGGTCATTTTCAAAAGGACGTAAGCGGCACTTACGGCAAGCAACATTTCATACCCTGTGTCGAAATACGCACTGAGTGAGCTGCCATTGATAAGCACATTTTTTACCATAAAGCTGAAGACCACCCAAAGAGGTACCATAAGGACGGCTATGGTGTAAAACACGTTTGCCTCTTTTCTCAAATGAACCACTTTGGCCAAGAACCAAAAGAGAAAACAAGCATCAACCAAGGAATAGATATTCTGGACAAATAAGGCGTACACCGTTTCTTCAAACAAACCGCCTGACTCGTCAGAAAGAAAGTTGATAATGTCTGTAAGAAACCCGTAGGCTAGAAACAGCACAAACCACCGCACCAGAGGATGTTTTTTGACAACACTACTTCCCACGATGATAGGAAGTAATGCTGAAAAAGTGGATAGGATGCCGAGTGTTGCGCGGTCCATTGCGTTGGGCTATTTAGGTGGCCAGGATTTTTGGAGGATGTAAGCGTTTGAGTCAAAAAGCAGTTGATTCTGAGCATCGACTCCAAATAGTATCAGTCGCAAAGGATGCCGAGCATGTTCCGCATCCGCCTGCCAGCCAAAGAAATACTTGATGTGGTGCATACCGGATTGTTTCAGAAAGGCATCGAGTTCTTGGCGGTACACGTTATCGTCCTCGTTGAAGAGGCACGACTGATTGCTGTAGATGGGCAGGTTGGGGCCCGACATGGCGTTTTTGAAAGCGGTGCTTTGGGTGTCCACTTCTGCACGTGTTAGTAGGGCGTTGTTGCCTGTAAGTGGTGTTTGTTCGCCCTTCACATAATCGTAGATAGATACATTGTTGGGGTTGATGTAGGCAAATACGTTGGCATCTGCGGTGGCCTCTATTTGATTGCTGGTGTTTTGGGTGTAGTCCACATTGGTCTCTAGCCAATCGGGCTCATACTCGAAGGCAAGTGATACCTCTGACCCACGCAGCCTGTACCACCCGCGCAAACCTTGGTAGGTGCCAAACTGGGTGGGCACTGGCCCGCCCGGAAAGGCCAATGTTGTTTTGATGACTCCGCCTATGGACGTGTCCAGAAATATGGCTTCCATGGAGGGTTGCTGTTTGCATTTGGTAACAAGCGCATCTATGTAGGTGACGGCTTGGCTGTAGCTGATTTTGTTGAGGTCGGACATAGGGGGGTTGGGTGATTTTGAGAATGAGGGAATTTGTTGGATTATTGAATGGTTAACACTGTTGCAAGAATAGTTGTGGTGCCTACTCTCTTAAAAGCTATTAGGCTGCCGCTTGATTTTTATTGGCTTGCCTCACCTATTTATGCAATCAGTTTATTAAAGCCACTCAAAACTAGAATACAGCAGGTTTTGAAGGGCATGTGCTGAATGTGCTTAAACACGTGGGTATATGGTAGAGGTGGAGTATTGAAAAGGGGAAAACCCCGCATAGGGGCTTTCCAGAGAATTAATTGGTACAAGAGGAATCACCCCAAGCAATAATTTGATCAATCTTGTCGTCACCATTTTTTCCAGTAAAGATTTTGGCAAGCTTTAGCGCCATTTTGATAAAGGGCCAATAGTCGCAAAACTTGTTTACTCCAGTTCCGACAGCGGCAGGTGTGGGAATGTCTATGTCTTCCATAGACCTAGTGATGTTTGTTACTTCTTTGAATAATGACATGATGTGTTTGGTAATTAAGTTGGTGCTTACTCTTTTAATAGGAATTTCAGCTTTCTCCTTCGTTAGTGTTATGCAAGATTTTCTAGCTGCTCGTAGAATGAGGGTGTGACTTCGCCAAAGACTTCGTTGCCACTTTTCGATTTGTCAAGTAACATGGCGACATCTTCGCTGCTCATCCCCTTGAATAGGGTAGGCTTGATGAAGATTGAATCATAAATGCGACAAAGTCCCATAGCGAATTGCGCATTGTCTTGTTTGGTTGTAAAGCCTACTGCATGTTCATTGCCAATCTGCAGGCTCAACTGTGCATCGGCCAGGTTGAGTTGTGTAATAGAAGCACCTGCATCTACCACGAAACTGCAATCGGAAGCAGCACTCACTACAATTAACGCACTGCCGCAATCGTAGAGTTTTGAAACCAGATAGTATTTCTTTTCCCAATGACCAGTTTTGTACATGGCCAACAATTGTTGGCCGATAGTTCCAATGTTTATTATTTCTCTGAAAACAACACCGCTTGCAACTAGACAGAAATTGTTTTCACTGTTCATACTAACATGGATGCCGACATTGTTTACAATTACACCTGCACCGATGGTTTCGCCCTTGGCTACGGCCCTGAATGTGGCACGATTGGCACTATCGAAACGAAGTGGGGCAGGTTCGCTAGAGCGCACTTGCATTGGTACAAATCCTGAATAATTCTGGTAGATATTTCCTCTGACTGTAAAATACCCATCTTCCATAATTCCGTAGTCGCCCAGCGCAATTCGTCTATTGATGGGGAAGTTGGCTTCGAAATTTGTGAAATGCTTACGAATGGCCAATTTGCATATTCTATCAACTTGAGTGGTTGCCATGTTTCTTATTGATTTTGAAATGGTTTGAGATCTTCTTCGGTGAACGCAGGGCCATCGGCAGGGACAGGAGTGGGTATTGGTATTGAGTTAGGATTGGTGCTAGATGTATCCGCTGCTCTATTTTTAATCATTGTTTGTCTTAGTAATTCTTGATTATTCACAGCTCCTTCAATTGACCGCTGAAAGTCCTCCTTTGTTGAACGTTGTAATACATAAACTGAAATGCCCCCTAGTAGTGTTCCAAGTGTTGCGGCATCAAGAATGTCGCCTAGGCCGAGAATAAGGATAGTGATTATCAGAAGAAATATGGTAATGATTTGAACCAGCACACCCTGTCCAAATACGAATTCGCCAATACGGTCTTTTGCGCCAAATATGGGTATGATAATGAGCAGCAATACAACAACACCAAAAACGGGAATGGCAATATTTATCAACGATTGATTACCATAGCTCTCAGCGAATTCTTCACGCGCGATGCTCAAACTTCTCAAGTCCTGGGCGATGCGCTTCAAATCGGTGCTATCATTTTTTATTTGTGCTTCCAGCCTGGGTATTATGC
This sequence comes from Flavobacteriales bacterium, assembly GCA_031414655.1. Lineage (GTDB taxonomy): Bacteria > Bacteroidota > Bacteroidia > Flavobacteriales_D > Sanyastnellaceae > JANNVZ01. Next base: position 232,294 of record JANNVZ010000001.1, on the reverse strand, counting down.
CAGACAAGCCAAGTTCTATCTCTTTTACTTTGTCATCATATTCTTCGTAATCTTCTTTGTAGCTATAATTGGTGGGAGGTTGGTAACTATCATCATATAGATAATCTTCCTCATAAGTATAGAAACTCCTTGGGGAATAGAGTCGGTTCAATTCATTGTAAAATTTATCTGATATGGAATAGTCAGAAGCTCCATAATCGTATTCAATGTCTTCATAATAAAAATCCTTTAATACTCCATGTGCTTTTGCATTCTTCCGAATTTCATTTAGGAGTTTGCGTAATAATTTTGCGCCTTCAGCAATCTTAGATTCGACTTTACCATTTCCATCTTCAATTGCCTGAAATTGGCCCTCAATGCCACTCAGTGCTAAATTGTCTTGATCGATACCATCCTTGGCCTTGTCCACATTGGTTTTGAGTGCGTGGATATCTTGTATTTGTTTTAATACTCTTAGCGAATCGTTGGAGAGTTGCTTGTCTTTTTCAATAATATTTTCATTGATGATGGTATCCGCGTATTCATTAGAATGACTATGGCATGCTGCTGAATACCAATAGTGAACACCATAGGTTACTCCGGCAGTAAGTATTATTACTAAAGTCCATTTGATAACTTGATTTATATCGTGTGTCATTCGTTTTTTTTTGAATTTAATCGCCTACTCGCTCCTAGCTTTTCGGCTTATGCTTTTTATCTCGTTTCAAACATTCCACTATTGCCCTCTGCATTACCACCCAAAACCAGAATCCGGCTGGTTTTGACCGGAATGTGGCGGGTTTTAGAGAGAGTTCGGCAGGCGTGCGTGAATTCTCTATAGTTGTTTCTTCTTCTTCGATGAATAAAAAAGAAGCCGTCATCGCTGGACGGCTTCTTTTTATTGATTTAGAACTTGCTGTTCATCAATCCATCGCGGTTATTCCTTGATGAATTGGTGAATGGTAAATTCTGCTCCTTGCTCAACCCTGATGAAGTAAACGCCTGTGGCCAAGGATGACAATGGAAGGGTGGCACTGCTGATTTCGCCCATAGGGCCGGTCTGCAGCACCAGTTCACCCAAGGCATTGAGGCATTGGATGTTGGTTACCTTCACTGTTTCGCCAAAGCGGATGCTGAGGTTGTCTACTGCAGGATTGGGTGACAGGGTGATGGCTGCGCCATTACCGCTGACCTCCATAGAGTAGTAGCTGCCCGGAGGTGCCGCAGGTGGGCAATCGTCAGGTACTACGAAGGTGATACACACCAGAATAGCATCTTGGTTGCCATCGCAGCAGTACACCTTAGCACATACTTCGTAGGTGCCAGGGCCGGGGAATACATGGTCGAAGCCCGTTGGGTCGTAGCCTATTTCTACTCCATCCACACTCCAGTAGGATAAGCAATAGCCAAAGCCATCGGCCAACTCGAAGTGGTATTTGAAATCGGGGCAACTGATAACCGTAGTGGTTATTTCAGTAGGCAGTTCGCAGCATACTTCGGGCACTACTACTGTTGTGCAAACAAGTATGGCTTCTCCGCCACCTTCGCAGCAATAGACTTTAACACACACCTCGTAAGTGCCGGGGCCGGGGAATACATAGTCGAACGTTGGGTCGTAACCTAGTTCTACACCATCCACGCTCCAGTATGCAATGCAATAGCCGCTGCCACCAATGGGTTCGAAGTGGTACTTGTAGTCAGGACAGCTGATAACTGTTGTGGCTATACCGGTGGGTAGGTCGCAGCAGATTTCTGGCACTGTTACTTCGGTACAAAGCCATATGGCATCGCCACCATCACAACAATAGACCTTGGCGCATACGATGTGCACGCCCGGTGTTAAGTTGTAATAAGCCGGCAGTGTGCCGGGCAGGGTAATGGTACCGTCTATCTGCCAGTAAGAAATACAGATACTACCACTACCACCGCTCACATTGAGCTCGTAGAGGAAAGTGCTACAATCAATAAGTGTTGCAGTCACCGCATCGGGATAGACACAGGACAGTTCAGCACCGCTACCGGCCGATGTGGCTGGTGCGGCATATTGAGTAAAGGATGTACTCAATACAGTGATACACGCAAAAAGGTACAGTTGAATTTTTTTGTACATTTTGGTTTATTTAAGGATGGTGCCTACTCTATCAAAGCTTTTCGGCTTCCGCTTTTGCCCCGCTGCGCTGCAGTCGCTGCGGGGGTTCGTTTATGTTGTTTGTTTATGTGTTCACTTCCCTCCTGCCTTCTCATCCTTCGCTGCTTCAGCCTTTTTTACAGCATCATCCGAGGTGGTGTGTGCCTGACCGTCTTTAATGCCTTTCTCACCAAACTTCTGAAAGGCTTTGCTGCCGAAGGCGATGCCTAGTATGTACACCCAGGTGTCGTCCACCTTGAACTCCTGAAAGGAGGCGGTGCTCCACCCTAGTTTTATGTATAGCACGCAGAACACCATGGTAACGGCAAATACTATGATGCGCATGGTGCTTAGCTCGCCCTTATTCTCCTCCAGCAAACTGGGGAAGATGAAGGCGAAGCCTACCATGATGCACAAGAAGGATGCTGCAGGCAGCGCCCCTTGGTCCATATCAGCAAGGCGGGTGAAACTGATGATGACCGTGGCCAGCAGGCCCAGAAAACCGAGTGCTACTAGGGTGGAGCCTGATTTTTGTGAAATGTTTGTCATGTTAGTATGTGTGTGTGATGTGTAAGGGGTTTTGTTGGATGAATTAGATATCGAGGCGTCTTTTTACACGCAGCTTCAGCACGGGGTGTATCTCCAGGTTGTTGGGCGCTGCGCCTGTCTGGTTGTGAAAGCGGTCTTTGAATAGCACTCCGGTGATGGTGAACTCGTAGTTCATGAACTTGCTGGCGTACTTGTCCATAGTGGCGCGCACATCGTAGTACTCGTCTGCAAAGGCGGAGTTTTGGGCATTGGCACAGTCGGGGTCCACTATTTCGGCTATCATGTGGTTGCCATCACGGTCCTGTATTACCAAGTGGTAGTCGTTGTCATTTTCCAGTATCACCTTGCGGATGAGTACGTCCGTTACGCGCACTACTTGCTCCTCAAATGCGAGGCGTGGGTTCTTCTTGGTGCGCTTCTCCCCTTCTGTGTCTAGCGCCACAAGCTCGGCTATGGTGGTGGCGTCTATGGGCGAGGTTACTATGGAGTCCGTCTCAGAGTCGGTAAGTATCTTCTGCGCCCACAGCTCGGTGCCGCCACATTTGTCGTCATTGTCGCGGCCGCCTATGTCGCTGGCTGAGCCTGCAAAAAGGAGGGTGTACAGCACCCCGCCTATCCACATTTTTTTGATGTCGTTCATGCTTCGTTAGCGTTCTGTGTTTTCGCCTACTCTCTCCAAGCTTTTCGGCTGCCGCTTATCGTCTGCTACCCTCGCGTTGCGCGGTACATGCTGGCCGATAGCCTGCTCCACACATACAGCAATGGGGTGGCCTCGGTCCAGCCCAACACGCTTGCCGTGTTTTGCACAGCCTCATCGGGTTGCAGGGTAATGAGTGGGGTGGCGGCATCGGGCTCGGCATTGGTAGCGGCAAACCAGTAGTAGATGGGCTGCGTGCCCGTGCATGCCAGGCGCAGGTCATCGGCAGCCAAAATGTTGTCAAATGTGACTGGTACCACCACAGAGGGTACTAAGTCGCCTGTGCGCACCTGCTGGCCACTGGCTTCCTCCAGCACATAGTCGTTGTACTTGGCCTCGTTGCGGCTGTAGTAATAGTCTTTGCCCGCACGCGATATTTTCAGAATATCGCCATACAGGCTGTTGCCCAGCAACACACGGTCGCGGGTACTGTTGTCGCGGGTGCGCACTGCGGCATTCTTAGCATCTATGACTTGGTCCAGCGCATCTATTGTGGCTGCCAATGCGAGCAAAAAGGCAGCATCGACCCCTTGCGCTGCCAGTGCGGCCTGCTGCTGGGTGGCTGCCTGGTGCACCAAGCGGCCTTGGCGTACCACCTCGTCATCGTTCATGCGCGAGTATTGCTGCGGGCCAAAGCTGCCCAGCAACACATCCTTGTCGCCATAGGTATTCACCGCCCGCACATACACCCCGCGCAGGCTGGTTTCGGTGAGGTCGCGTTGGGTGTTTTTGGTGTTGGTGGCTACTTCCTGCGCATTCAGCAGGGCGGTGTCCTGAGGAAAGGCCGAAAAATCATCGCGCCTGGTCTCCAGCGCGGCAATGGTGGCTGCGGTGATGCCATAGGCAGCCAGGTCAGTTAAATCGCGCGTGGCAATGCTCGCATAAGTGTCTGCAAGCTGCACCAGTGCAGCGTCTTCAAATTTGTAATCTCTTAAAGCATCGATTTCTTTTGCCATTGTTTTAGGGGTTTTTATTTGTTTCACCCGCCCTTCGTGGGCGGATAGTTATTTGCATCAAGCGGAAGTCCTCCTGTACCCTGCGGCCATGGCCTTGTATGTGGGGGAAGTATCAGAGTATCTGGCGGCAAGGCCCGCGCACAGGGCGGAAGGCTTGCTGAAGTGCGCGGAAGCAGCCCCGTACCTCGGGGACATGCCTCTGTATGTGGCGGCAATGCCTCTGTAGCTCGCGGAAGGCATTTTGTACCACACGGAAGGGTCTTTGTACAAGGCGGAAGACATTTTGTAGGGCACACAGACCCTTCCGCCACCTACAACGGCATTGCCGCGCTCTTCGCAGTGCCATTCGGGAGTTACGTGGTATTTTATGCTGGTGTTTGTCAAGCTTTTGTGTGTTTATTCTTGGAGGAGGTCTTTGAGTTTTTGTTTGGCGCGGGCGAGGTTGGTTTTGGCTAACTCGAGGTCGGGTTTTAGTTGCAGGGCTTTGTCATAGTCGTCTATGGCTAGTTGGTAAAGGGCTTGTTGGTCGCCTTCTTTTTTATCGGCTTTGAGTTCATAGACAAGGCCACGGTTGTAGTGTGCATCGGCATCGTCAGGCTTTAGGCGAATGGCTTCGGTGTAGTCGGTAATAGCTTGGTCGTATTGGCCATTGTTGTAGTAGGCAACGCCACGGTTGTAGTATGCATCGGCATAGTCAGGTTTCAAACGAATGGCTTCGGTGTAGTCGGTGATGGCTTGGTCGTATTGGCCTTTTTTGCCGTATGCATTGCCACGGTTGTTGTATGCCTCGGCATAGTCAGGTTTCAGGCGAATGGCTTCTGTGTAGTCGGTGATGGCTTGGTCGTATCGGCCTTTGTTGCCGTATGCGGTGCCTCGGTTGTAGTATGCCTCGGCATAGTCAGGTTCCAAGCGAATGGATTCGGTGTAGTCGGTTATTGCTTGGTCGTGTTGGCCTTTGTTGTGGTAGGCATAGCCTCGGTTGTTGTATGCATTGGCCGAGTCAGGTTTCAAGCGAATGGCTTCGGTGTAGTCGGTGATAGCTTGGTCGTATTGGCCTTTCTTGCGGTAGGCATTGCCGCGGTTGTAGTGTGCCTGGGCATAGTCAGGTTGCAAGCGAATGGCTTCGGTGTAGTCGGTGATCGCTTGGTCGTATTGGCCTTTCTTGCGATAGGCAATACCACGATTGTTGTACAATTCAAAGCTCAAGGGAACCTTAACTATTCCCTCTTTATAGATGGCCAATTGTTGTTCAACGTCAGTTTCAGCAGAGGCTTGTAGTTCCCAATACACCCAATCAGTTGGGTCGAAGTCTTCTGCAATTTTCTTCAGTTGGGTATTTTCTTCCGGGGTGCGGGTGTCGCTGGTTTCCTTGGCGTATTTGGCAAAGTCTTCTCCGAATTGATCTGAACGTTCTTTCCAAAGTTTTTCAAGGTCAAGGTGTATAGGGGCCACGCCTGCCTCGCTAAAGAGGCTAATGAACTGGCACATCAGGTGGTCGAAACTGCTGATGTTTACAAAGTCGCCATTGTGGCGCTCCACCACTTGTTTTATCAATGGGTTGTCTGGCTCTTTGCCTCTTACACACCAATACAAACCTGTGCGTGGTTCAATGCCTTCCAGCAGGTAGTTCATCAGGCTGCCATCGTTGCCGCCATAGCCTATCACTATAGGCAGGTAGTTGTTAAACACCGCCTGCAATGCCCTTTTCCATTCTTCTTTCAAGTCGCTTGTCCCCTCACTATCGTTTATGGGGTCCATGAAGCGGTCTCGGTGTATTTTTAGAACAAGTGGTCGGGTACTGCTTGGTACAGCATAGGCAGCCAGGTTCTCGTGGCTTATTACCTGCGGGCGCTTGTCGGTGTAGATGTAGAGCGACTCCTCGCTCAGTGTGTCGAAGTTGGTGGTGATTATCACGTTGTGCTGCGTTTTGGCGAGCACCTGAGCAAACACCGTGTAGCCAAAGCCCGGACGGCCTTTTTCTATCTCTGCATTGATGAACTCAATGCCATTTTGCCTTTGGGTTTTGCCCTCGTACCTGAATGAGAACAGTTGTGAGTAGAAGGCAGGAATACGCTTGTCGTCAAAACCAACTTTGGCTTTCCACTCAGAAATCTCTTGCTCAGTGTGGTAATCCTTCAGTTCGTTGCTCCAACGGTTGGCCAAATCAGCCCCGCTGGCTATGCCACTAGCTGTAGAAGCCCCTGCTCCTAATATAAAGCACAGCTTATTGTCTTTATTTCTAAAGAAATCCCTTAGCTGATTGGTGAATATTTGTGTGGTGAGCATGGGTGATGCTAGGGGTTATGCTTTGGGGAGGTCCTTTAGTTTTTGTTGGGTGCGGGCGAGGTGGGTTTTAGCTGCTTCGTAGTTGGCGTTGAGTTCCAAAGCCTTTTTATAGTCAGTGATAGCCTTGGTATATAAATTCCGTTGCTCGGCAACCGATTTATTTTCATCTGCCATGGTTTCCCAAATTTCTCCGCGTGTATCAAATGCGATAGCATTGTTTGAATCCAGTTCAATTGATATCATTGCATCTGCCATGGCCTTTTCGTAAGCACCTTGAATGCGATAGGTATCGCCACGGTTGTTGTATGCAATGGCATAATCTGGTTTCAAGCGAATGGCTTCAGTGTAGTCGGTGATGGCGTGGTCGTATTGGCCTTTGTTGCTGTATGTATTGCCCCGGTTGTTGTATGCAAATGCATAGTCAGGTTTCAAGCGAATGGCTTCGGTGTAGTCGGTGATGGCTTGGTCGTATTGGTCTTTGTTGTCGTGGGCGCTGCCTCGGTTGTAGTATGCATTGGCATAGTCAGGTTGCGAGCGAATGGCTTCGGTGAAGTCGGTGATGGCTTGGTCGTATTGGCCTTTGTTGCCGTAGGCAGTGCCTCGGTTGTTGAGTAATTGATAACTCTCCGGAAGTTTTGCAAGTGCCTCGTTGTAAACTTTGATTTTGTCGTCCGGATTATCAAATGAAGCTGCCCTTGCTTGCCATTCCCACCAATACTTTGGTGTTTTCTCTTTGATCTGCTTTTCGCTGGCTGCTTTGAGCAAGTTGTCTTCCGACTCTTTTATGTTTTTCTCAATCTCTAATACACGATTACCATATTCTGAGATACGATTCTTGGACACCTCTTCTATCATGGCTGCCAGGTCGGGCAGTTCGCCTAGGCCAAGGCGCAATCTGAACATCAGTTCATCAAAGCCATCGGTTTTTACAAACTTGCCGTTTTGCTTTTCAACTAGGGCTTTTATGTCGCTACTTGGAGCTTCGTCTTTGTAGAGGCACCAAAAGAAATTGGAGAATTTATCCAATGCCTTCAGGTAATTCATCAGGCTGCCATCATTACCGCCATAGCCTATTACTACCATGGCAATGTGATTGTGGTCGTGCAGCAACTCCTCCAATGAGTCCACCCAACTTTTGGTTAATTTATCTGTGTCAGCCCTACGGCTCTTGGGGTTGAAGAAAATGTCGTTGTGTACTTTGATGACCAATGGCCTGTTGGGCGAGGCTTCTGCAAAGGCTGCGAGCGACTCGTGACCGCATACCATGGGCGTTCTGTCAGTATAAAAATAGAACGACTGCTCCAGCAGGTTATCAAAATTGGTAGTGATAACCATGTTGTGGTGCTTGGCGGCCATGTATTGCGCAAGCACGGTATGCCCGTAACTTGGGTATTTGCCTACTATTTCTTTTTCCAGCAACTCGAGCCCTGCGGTGGGGTCAGTTTCAAAACGTTTCGAGTAGATGTCTGTATAATGCGATGCAACATTGTTTTTGGTCAGCTTCAGTTTCTTTTTCCAGTCAGCCAATCCCTCTGGGTTCATTACTTCCAACTCATCCAACCATCGCTGAGCTAACTGCGCACCTGTAGGAATGCCCGCTGCCCTTGACACACCCGCACCGACAACGAATACCACCTTCCTGTTGTTAGAGGTACGGTACATATCCACTAGAAATTGGACAAGTTCCTTTATATTAATTGTTTTGGTCATAAACTGCTTTAATCTTTTTGTCTCCAATTCAGCACCAAACCATAGCCCATCATTTCCCCCTAGAAAATGACAGGCTGTGCCGCAGCACTTTTAATAAGCAATAAATAATGTATCTAAGAGAGAGGCCGTGCTCGGTAGCGCGGGGGTGGTTTGTTTGGCTATTGTGCCTTGGTCCATTTTTTACACTCAATACTCGAATTGCACGGGAAAATGGTCGGAGTAAATGAGGTCCAGGACAGCGCCCCATTCCTCATTTTGCATATTGTTGGCCGCGTAGTCGTAGTACCTGGCGGGGTTATTCACCGAGTAGGTGAATTGGTTAGGCGGATTGATATCAAAATTTTGCCCCATCAAATTCACCGGTGCCTGGTTGAAGTCGCCAGCGGCTACCCAGTTGCCCATAGCACTGTTGTCTATGTTGTCTAGCAGGCCCAGTGCATCGGGCCCACCGGGGCTTATGGCGTGTATGCAGAATATCCACTCGTTGTTTTGGGTAAGCAGGCCTAGCGCAGGGCGCCACACGGGCGCAAAGGCGGGGTACACCAACCATCCACTCTGCGGCACCGAGTCGCTCACTATGGCCAGGTTGCATCGGTTGCCATTGGGGTCGGCCGGGTAAAAGAGGATGTGCAACCTGGAACGTGCACTGCCCCATGTGTAATAAGCCAGACCCGCCTCCCCGCCAAAGTTGGGGTCCACCAGCACCGCGCTCAGCGGCACCGAGCCACACTCCTGCAGGCAGCAGTAATGGGCATAGTTGGTCATCAGCGGCTTTACTCCTATGTTCCATTTGTTTTCAGTGGAGTGGTTAGCCCCTTGCATATTCCAAGTTACTACTAGCATAGTTGAAGTATGTTATTGATTGGTAGATGTGTGGTATAAAGGCACCGCGGGTTATGGGCGCGTTGGCTTTTCTTCTGTGTAGTATTGGGCATTGAGGGCATTCTTAATAGCCGACTGATGGGTTTTGAACTGTAGCACACGCTTGAGGTCGTCCGAGTTGAGGTAGTCGCTTTGGTCTGGCGGAAATATTTGGTTCCACACACCAATTATTTGCGGTGCCGGAATGCGAAACACATAATCGCCCCCCATGGCATAACTCGATGCCGACTGACTGTCAGAGCTGGATGCCTGGTTTCTAGATACGCTGAAGCACAAGAAGCCACCACCGTTGCTTTCGTTCTTTTCAGAATGTGCCTGCAAGGCCTCCGTTTGGGCAGCATTCATCTTCATCTTTATGGTAATGTCTTTAGCAAGTAGGACGGCTACAGGAAAACAAGGCAGAATGCTATTGTTAAGTACGTTGCAGTTGGTGGCCGCCTGAGCCTTGGTAACGCTTCCGCCCAACTCAGTGGCCATCAGCTTATCATTAGTCACTGGGTCGCCCTGCGGTGTGGTAATGGTGGTATCCACCGCTTTGAAGAACTTCTGTGTCATGTTGAAAATCTCCGGGTGCATCCATGGCCTTTCAATAAGCACTTTGGTGGCCAAAAAACCGATTTGAATTTCGGAATTATTCTCCATAAAGTCGGTGGCAAATTGTTCAGAAGCTTCTCTGCTCTCGCCACCGGCACTGCCAAAGAAGAAATCGACCCCCCAGTTGGTTTGTGAAAAAGAGGTATTGGTGGAGGAGCTTGTTGCCATATCGTCCGTCTTCACCTGCATAGTAATCTGAGACCAGCGCTGATTCATGAAAGCATCTGCCACGCTGGCAAACTGTGCATCATCAGGCACACCGCCCTTGAGCTTTGGCAGACCATCTCCGTTCAACTGCACGGCCCGTCCGGTAGAGGCAGCAAAATCGGCTATTTGTCTAATCAGAATGTCAATCTGCGATTGAAGCTTGGTCAATACCGGTTCTATTATTTCGCGTAGCCCTTCGCCTGCCTTGGTGTTCAGGAAAGCCGTGGCTTTCTCGCCCAGTTGCTGGCCTGAGGAAACCATACTGCCTGTTTGCGCCACCAGCTTTTTTTGTGCCTCTCCTATATCATCTGCTATCTGCTTCATGGCGGCCCAATTGGGTATGGCACCAGTACCCACAGGGCTTTTGCTCTGCAAGTTCAGCTTGTCAATCATGTCATTCGCCCCGTCCAGTTTATCTGTCTCAGAGCCTTGTTGATAGTCAATATAGGATTTTACAGCCAGCACAGTGTTGTCTGTGTAGGTGTTTATGAGGTTGTTGGTCTGCGTGAAATAGTCGTTGGATGCAGCATTAAAATCATCCAACGCTCCCTGCATATCATCCCTTGATTTCTGCGGTATCTGCGCAAGCACCGCATTCCATGAAAAGATTTGCTGCCGGAGTTGTTCTATGCATAAGTTCAAGTAGCGCTGTTGTGCATCAGGCGCGGCCAACAGGTCGGTGAATACTGTAGAGGGTTTGAGCGCCTTGCCCCAGTTGCCCGGTATGGCCAATGTAGGATAGTAGCTTTGTCCAAGATCAGGAGGTACCGGTACGGAGCCATTTCTGCAATCTTGCTTGGCACGAAGCAGCGCTGCGGCATCATGGGTATCAAGTATGGCTAGTGCATCTTCAAATTCATTCATCGGAAAATCAGCCACCATTCTGTTGTAAGCGGCATTTATTCCATCTATGTATCCTTCAGCATTCTGCTCGTACCAGCGCACATATTCATCCCACCATTCGGTGCCACCTTGCGTCTTAAAGCGTTCATAGGTATCCGATTTTAGTTTTCCCCACGCCTGTTTGCTTGCCACCCAAGCATTTTGCAGTAAGCTGAATTTTTCAAGCAAGGTCACTTTCGTAGTAACGCCATTTTCAGTAAACTCTACCATCTGATCAAGTCTCTCCCTTATTACCCGCTGCAATTCAATGAGTGTTTCGTTTGGCAGCGGGCCATATGATTCTAAGGCTTGCTTGTACCTGTCCGAGACGCGGGTACCATCAGGCTGCGTTATGGTAGCAACAGGATAGTACTGGTCAAAGAGGGTGGATTGGTTGATCATCACCCAAGGAGTCAGATCTTGCTTTGAAGTGTGATATGGCTCTATGTAGGACTCGTGGTCCAATACAGTTCCAGGCCATACCAATGAAAACAACTGGCGAGGATTGGAATTGCCGAACACACTTACAAGATTCTTATAAATCTGATCAACCGGAGATATTGGAACATCAGCAGGAATTGTGGGAATTGGGGGAGCCGGTGCACCAGCTAAATTGGCTTTCGCTGTCATTTTTGATTCCCCATTCTGAGCGCTTTTGTGAGGAGTCCTTTGGTTTGCAGTAGCTTGTTCATTCTTTTTCATATGGTGGTAATTTTATTTTTTGCTCACTCTATTAAGGGTTTTCGGTTCCCCCTTTGTTTCTATGCTGGTTATTTCGGTTAAAAGCTCAGCGGCCTTTATATTTAATCAACGATGTAGTCATCTCAGTCATGCCTGCAGGGCCTCATCCACCTATCCTCACTGGTTCGTAGGTGGTTCCCATAGGCATGGGTTCGCTTTGGGCGCAGTGCTCTGTGCACATGGGCAGGACATACAGGCGCTCTTCGCGCTGGTCTTCTGCACTCACCACTAATGCACCGGTAGGTTGCTGCTTCATGCAGCCTGCCACCGCGCAAAACAGGGCTTCTTTGCCCGTATTTTGCTGCCAGTAAAGCAGCCATTGCTCGTTGTCAATTCCTTTGTGTACAGTGCTTTTCGCCAATCTTATCCATTTCATATATAATCCTTCTATCTGCGTTGTTACCTCCACCACCGCGCACCACCTACTGTCCTTATTCCTAAAGAACTCCATTAGCTGGTGGGTGTATAGTTGAGTGGTGAGCATTGTATTCGGTTTAGTCATCTACACCGCGCCACTCCCCATCATCTTCCTTCTTATTCGAAGGAAAATGACGGGTGGTGCCGAAGCGCGTTTTTAGTCAATTCGAGAGAAAATAAACTGTGAGTGGCCGAGCTCGGTAGCGCGGGGGGAGGGTTTTGGTTAAAAGTTTAGTGAGCCTACTCTTTTTATTGCTGGGATTTTTGGCTAACCTCCCTTATTAATCAAAAACAAATTGTCGTCTTGAAGGCTATGCCTTTTGTAAAGCGAAACAAAAGAGCATATTAATACCGGACGATGGTACCCAAAAGCAGAATGCGGTGGGTTTCAGCAAGAATTCGGTAGGAATGGGGAAGAATGTGGTAGATGAAGTTGGCAGGGGTCAGGGATCGGTGGTCGGGTGATGCTACATATTGGGTGTCATGTTCTGGCCACTGATCCCTGACCTCTGGCCCCCGAGCACTATACCCTCTTCATCGCTTCCAAAAAATCGGCTTTCAGCCTGCGGGATACCTCCAGGCGGGTGCCGTCTTCCATTTCTACCTCGCCACCATCGCCTTTTATGTAGCGTTTCAGGTAGCGCAGGTGTATGAGGTGGCTTTGGTGGATGCGCTGAAAACTGCTAGAGCGCAGCATCTCCTCGCACTCCTTCATGGTGCGCGACACGACTACTTGGTTTTTGTCGGCCATGTAAAATATGGTGAGCGCATTCTGCGACTCGCAGCGTAGGATGTCTGCTATACGCACAAATAGAAAACCGTTGGAAGTGGGCAGCGCAATCTTTTGTGTTTCGCTGCTGGTGGAGCGCATGTTGCTCAGCAGGTTCTCTATGTGTTGTTTGGAATGATTGAGCACAACACGCGCCTCAAATTTTTCGATGGCCTCGCGCAAGGCATCCAGATCGATGGGCTTCAGCAAATAGTCGAGCGCTGAAACTTTAAATGCGTCCACCGCATACTTAGAATAGGAAGTAGTAAAAATGGTTTCGAATGAAATAGCGGGCAATGATTGCAGCAGTTGAAAGCCTGTCATGCCGGGCATCTCCACATCCAGAAAAACAAGCTGTGGAGCATGTGCTGCAATGGCTTGTACCCCTTCTTCAGCCGAGGTGCAGATGGCTGCAAGTTCTATTTCAGGAAAGTGTGTGGTGAGCAACTCCGTTAGCCACTCGCGCGGGTGCTTTTCATCATCTACAATAAGGGTGCGGAAGCGGGGCATAGGCTAGTGCAAACTGAGTAGCGGTAAATATAAAGTGACGCGCTTGCCACAATGTTCACCCGCTTCATTCAGCCGGTCGGTGATGGTAAAATCAGCTTCGCCTTTTTCTATTTCTTTTATGGCCCGCAGTTGGTCGCGCACCAAGGCCGTGCCCATGGAGGTGCGCTTGCCGTCATCGGTGGTTGGTTTTTCATTCTCGCCTTTCTCTCCATTGTCTTCTATCAGGTAGTGCAGCCTGCTACCGTGCTGCGCTATGTGCATGTCTATGTGCGCCCCACTCACTTTGTTGGTGAAGCCGTGCCAGATGCTGTTCTCCACAAAGGGCTGGGTCAGCAGCATCAGCACCGATACATTTTCAGTGTCTATTTCTTCGTTGACATGTATCTGGTAGGTGAATTTATTTTCGGTGCGCAACTGCTCAAGGTCCAGGTAGGCACTCAGCATTTCTATGTCTTCTTTTAGCGATATCCAGCGTTGTGCAGAGTTCTCCAATACTCTTCGTGTAAGGAAGGAAAACTTCATCAGGTATTCTGCGGCTTTGTCATGGCTTCCATTTTTTATGCAGTGGTGTATGCTGCCAAGGCAGTTGAACATAAAGTGCGGATTCATCTGCGCGCGCAAGGCAGTCAGTTCCAGTTCCAGTTGTTTTCTGCGCAGTTGTGTCTCACGGTTTTGACGGTAGAAGATGAAGAAGATAAATGAAAATGCGATCACAAAAGGTATCAGCATATAAAACGCTACCTGCGATATCATGCCATCCGAGGATGACGATGCGAGTGCGGCAACAGTTCCGGTAGTATCAGTTTGTACAGCTATAAAAACAGCCTGCATAAAAGCGGTTGTTGGTTTGGGGTGTTGGGGCAAAGCAAGGGAAGAATCAATACAGAACGACAAATAATTCTTATCAATGCGCCTCCAGCCAGTTCCCTCCTGTGTTCATATCCACCTCCAGTGGCACAGCCATTTTCACCGCACCCATCATTCCTTCTTTTATAATGGGCTTCACCATTTCTATTTCGCTCTTGTGCACATCGAATACCAATTCGTCATGCACCTGCATGATCATTTTTGATTTGAAATTGTTCTTCAGAAATTCACGGTGAATGTTGATCATGGCCACCTTTATGATGTCAGCAGCACTGCCTTGAATAGGCGCATTGATGGCGTTGCGTTCTGCATAACCGCGCACCACCGCATTCGCACTGTTGATGTCAGCGAGGTAGCGCCTGCGGCCAAGCAATGTTTCTATGTAGCCGGTCTTGCGCGCATTCTCTATGGTCAGTTGCTGAAAGCTTTTCAGTTTGTTGAATTGCCTGAAGTAGGAGTCAATGATCTCTTTCGCTTCGCTACGTGCTATACCCAAATTTTGTGCAAGTCCAAATGCACCTTGTCCGTAAATGATGCCGAAGTTCACAGCCTTCGCTTTGCTGCGCATCTCTTTGCTTACGTCTGCTATGGGCACACCAAACACTTTTGCGGCTGTTGCTTTGTGAATGTCTTCACCGGCAAGGAAAGCCTCTATCATGTTTTCATCATTGCTGAGTGATGCTATGATGCGCAACTCTACTTGCGAATAGTCGGCACTTAGTATGGTGTGTTCTTCGCTGCGTGGTATGAATGCTTTGCGAATTTCTTTTCCGCGCGGTGTGCGTATCGGAATGTTTTGCAGGTTCGGATTGTTGGAGGCAAGGCGACCTGTAGCGGCTACGGTTTGCATGTAGTTGGTGTGTACACGTCCGGTAATCTTGTTTACCATCAACGGCAAGGCGTCCACATAGGTGCTCTTTAACTTGCGCAGTTCGCGGTAGTTCAGCACTTGTCCTATGATGGGGTGCGCGTGTTCGTACTTGCTCAGCGTGGCTTCATCGGTGCTGTATTGTCCTGTTTTGGTGCGCTTCATTTCGGTGGTCACCTTCAGCTTTTCAAACAAGATGGGCCCGAGTTGTTTGGGCGAATCCACATTAAATTTTTCTCCTGCGCTTTCGTGTATTTCGCTCTCGTATTTCTCTATATCTATAGCAAGCAAACTAGAATAGTCGTTTAAGAAATGTTCATCCACACGCACTCCTTCCCACTCCATGTCGGCTAACACTTTTATCAGCGGCACTTCAACTTCGTCAAACAATTTTCTGATCTCACCGGTGTTCAGCTCAGGTTCAAATTTTTCTTTCAACTGCAAGGTGATGTCTGCATCCTCTGCCGCGTAGTCCTTGATAGCAGCAGGTTCCAGGTCGGCCATGCTGCCCTGGTTCTTTCCTTTTTTTCCCAGTAGTGTTTCTATAGATACAGGTGTGTAACTCAAATAAGCCTCGCTCAAAAAATCCATTCCGTGCTTGCCATCCGGATTCATCAGGTAGTGCGCCACCATGGTGTCAAATATTTTGTTCTTCACTTCCACCCCATACTTCATCAGCATTTTGTAATCGTACTTATAGTTCTGTCCTATCAGTTCCTTTTTCTCATCTGAGAAAATGGGCTTGAACTTTTCAAGCAACGCTTTTGCATCATCGAAATTTTTTGGAACCGCTACATACCATGCCTCAAAAGGCTTTACTGCAAACGACATTCCCACAAGGTCTGCATTGATGGGTTCTAAGTCGGAGGTTTCTGTATCAAAACAAAAGGATGCTGATTGATTCAACACTTGTATCAATGTGTTCACCTCTTCTTCGGTTTGTACTAAATGATATACATGTTCAACATCTGCTATCGTTTTCAGATTTGTTTTTGGAGCGGCTTCTTTTTCAGCTGCGTTTTCAGTTTCCTCGGTGGCGAATAGTTCGCCTTGCTTCGCCTCGAAGGCTGCGGGGCCTTCACCTATCACTCTTTTTATCAGTGTGCGAAATTCCAATTCTTCAAATACTTCGCGCACTTTGTCCTTGTTCACTTCTTGCACTTTCATGGTTTCTTCTTCCCAAGGGCAAGGAGCATCCAAGGCTATGGTGGCCAATTTTTTTGAGAGCAGCGCTATGTCTTTGTTGTTTTCTACATTTTCTTTTTGCTTGCCTTTCAGTTTGTCGGTGTTAGCCAATAGTCCTTCCACACTGCCAAATTCCTGCACCAGTTTGGTAGCAGTCTTTTCACCTATGCCGGGTATCCCGGGAATGTTGTCTACCGCATCTCCCATCATACCAAGTATGTCTATCAGCTGCTCTACGCGCTCTATTCCGTAGCGTTCACACACTTCCTTCACGCCCACCACTTCTGCATCGCCACCACCCCGAGCTGGTTTGTAAATGAAAATATGTTCACTCACCAGCTGGCCATAATCTTTGTCGCTGGTCATCATGTAGGTGGTAAATCCTTCTTGCTCGGCCCTCTTGGCAAGGGTGCCTATCACATCGTCTGCTTCGTATTTGCTTATCTGATACACCGCAATGTTCATTGCATCTATGATGCGGAGCAAATATGGAAATGCGAGTTTGATGTCTTCAGGTGTCTCATCGCGGTGTGCTTTGTATTCTACATATTCGTCTGCCCTAAAATTGCCATCGTGCGGGTCAAAAACCACTGCCAGGTGTGTTGGCTTTTCATTCTTCAAAATTTCCAACAACACATTGGTAAAGCCAAACATGGCGGAGGTGTTCAGCCCCTTACTGTTGATTCGCGGATTTTTTATGAAGGCGTAATAAGCACGGAAGATGAGTGCGTACGCGTCTAAAAGAAATAGTTTTTTCGGGGTGTCTTTGGTGAGCATTGTCTTAATTAAATGAGCGGGCAAGGTAGGTTTCTGGTTCTCAAGAAGAAAAAAATGAGGCAACCCGAATTCAGAGAGGCCGTCAAATATCTGCGGCTTAACCACCAGAATCGTATTGCAGACAATTTCATAAATCAATAGACGAAATGAATAAAATCTGAGATTTGTTGAAAACTTTTCGCGCTGAAATTTTTTCTGACAAAATCAATCTCATTCTTTTACCCCGAAAACTCTTTAACTAATTCAGTGCGATAATCTACTTATGTCAACTTCCAATTTGTCTGAATCAACTACTTCAGAAAGGAAAAAGTCTTCTATCAAACCTGCTGTGATTGTAGTTGCGCTCGCGCTTGGTGCCGGCCTTGGAGTTTTGGGTGCAGTATTATTCGGCAGTAATGGATCTTCTTCTGTCACAACCGCTACAGAATCCCCGGCTCAGCCTAACACTATTCCGGTATCGAAGCCGGCTTTGGGCGTCCCAATACCCACATTCAAATCGACTGGTGACGTGCGCGAATACGTGAAGGCTGTGCTGAATGCTCCGAAACCCACAGACTACCAGTTCCCCGACTATTTCGCAACAGTCTCTTATGACGAAGCTGTGCACATGGTGAATGTTCATTATCCGCAATTTGAAAATAAAGAAGGTGAAGAATTGATGAATGCAGTTTACGAAAATCCTGCTTTGTACCAGGAGATGATGAGAGAGGCAACTGCCGTAAGGGACTATTACCACCCGGGTTGGCGAGAGCAACGCCTGCCCCATTGAAGTTTTGAAAGAGTTACTTAAAGATATGTTGTCCATCAGCTAGTCGAAATGGACAACAGCGTTAAATTTTTTTCCTTAAATAAACCAAATAAAAATGTTTAAACAACTACAAAACCATGTGACGCGGTATCGCCTTACGCGATGTTGCCAAATGATTGCGCTGACCGTTTTTATGCTGTCAGGAGTGCTGAATTCCAGTGCTCAAACTTTTTGTGATCAGCCCGGATACACGGACTTATCTGGCCCCTGTGCTACCTCCGTTTGCGGCTACGACCCCTATTGCTGCAGCACAGATTGGGATTCTTTTTGTGCTTCAGAAGCAGCTGTAGATGGCGCTTGCACTTATTGCCTCAACACTTGCTATGATAATGACGGTGACGGCTTTACCAATTGCGGTGGAGACTGTAATGACCTCAATGGCAGTATTTATCCAGGAGCTCCAGAAATCTGTGGCAATGGAATAGATGAAGACTGTGTTGGCGGTGATGCCTCTTGTGCAGGTTATTGCGATAATATTGGGTACTCTGACCTATTGGGTCCATGCGCTACCTCTGTTTGTGGCTATGACCCTTTTTGCTGCAATAACAATTGGGATTCTTTCTGTGCTTCTGAGGCTGCCGTGGACGGTGCCTGCACCTATTGTCTAGAGCCTTGTGTGGATGTAGATGGCGATGGTTTTACCACCTGTGCCGGTGACTGTGATGATGCCAATCCGAATGCTTACCCTGGAGGTACTGAAATATGCGGCAACGGAATAGATGAAGATTGCAATGGAAGCGATGAGTCGTGCGGTGGTTTCTGCGATGAAACTGGCTATACTGACTTGGGTGGACCATGCGCACTTTCGGTTTGTAGCTACGACTCATTCTGTTGTAATGTTTTCTGGGATAATCTCTGTGCATCGGAAGCATCTTTTGATGCTGCTTGTGCGTATTGTTTAGGTGGTTGTACAGATTTTGACTACGATGGTCAAACCACTTGCGCAGGAGACTGCAATGACAACGACTGGATGTTGAACACCTATGACTATGATGGCGATGGATACAGTTCATGCGCGGGAGACTGCAATGACTTCAATTTTGCCTTAAGTCCTCAGGACAATGACGGTGATGGTTTCAGCCTTTGTGATGGTGATTGTGATGACAACGATCCGTTGGTGGGACCTGAAACAGATGATGACTTTGATGGTTTCTCTGAATGTCAAGGCGACTGCGATGATACCAATGCCAGCATCAACCCTTACGATAATGATGGTGATGGCCTGAGTGAATGCAATGGTGACTGTGATGACTCCGATTATTTCTTCAATTCATTTGACTTTGATGGTGATGGAATCACCTCCTGCGGTGGTGACTGTAATGACTTTGATCCGGGAGTTGGCATAGGTACTGATGCGGATGGTGACGGCTGGTCTGATTGTCAAGGTGACTGTGATGACAATGATCCAACTCTAAATCCGGGTAACAATGAAATATGTGGCAATGGCATAGATGACAACTGCGATGGTTATGATGAAGCATGCCAGCCATTCTGTGATGTGACGGGTTACAACACAGATCCAACTGGCCCATGCGCGACCTCTGTTTGCGGTTACGACCCGTATTGTTGTAACTACACTTGGGATAATATCTGCGCTGCTGAAGCCTATTCGGATGCGGCATGTGCATATTGTTTAGGTGGTTGTACAGATTTTGACTATGACGGTTATACAAGTTGCGATGGTGACTGTAATGACTTCGACTACCAGCTGAACCTTGCGGACTATGATGGCGATGGCTACACGAGCTGCGATGGTGACTGTAATGACTTTGATCCTTTGCTTATACCTACTGACAATGACGGTGACGGCTTCACGCTTTGTGATGGCGATTGTGATGACAACGATCCACTAGTAGGTCCTGAGTCGGATGATGACTTTGATGGCTATTCAGAATGTCAGGGAGATTGTGACGATACAGCGTGGTGGATAAGTCCTGCTGACTGGGATGGTGATGGTTATTCAACTTGCGATGGCGACTGCAATGACTATTGGTACTTTCAAAATCCTGGTTACGATGGTGACGGAGATGGTTATAACTCTTGCATAGATTGCAATGACTACAACGCACTTATTTATCCAGCAGACGTTGACGGTGATGGCTTCAGTCTTTGTGATGGAGATTGTGACGACAACGATCCGCTCGTAGGTCCTGAGAGCGATGATGACTTTGACGGATATTCTGAATGTCAAGGCGATTGTGACGATACAGCATGGTGGATCAATCCAGCCGACTGGGATGGCGATGGTTACTCAAGCTGCAGTGGTGACTGTAATGACTATGACTATTACACCAATCCAGGCGCTGACAATGATGGTGACGGAACTAACTCATGCGTTGACTGTAACGACTACGACCCAGCGGTTGCATTCCCAGAAGACAATGATGGCGATGGTTTCACAGGCTGCGGTGGCGACTGTGATGACAATGACCCTACGGTGTTCCCTGGTGCTGACAACGACAATGATGGTTGGGGTGCGTGTGGCTTCGGTGACTGCGATGACAACGACCCTAACATCAACCCAGGTATCGCTGAAATCTGTGGCAACGGAATAGACGAAAACTGCGATGGCGCTGATGTCGGTTGCAACCAAACATGCAGCTCTGCGGAGTACCTGACGGTTCCTTCATCCTTTGTTGGAAGCACATCCGGATCTACTCCAGATGGATTTTCTAACTGTGGTGCTGAGGGTTTCAATGGCCAATTGTGGTACAAATACCAGCCCTCAACTGATGGAACCCTTACGCTGGATTTCTGTGGTTTTGGAACCAATTATGACTCAAGGCTTCAGATTTACACCGGATGCTGCGGAACACTTGCTTGCTATGCTGACAATGATGACTGGTGCGGACTGAGAAGTTATTTGTCAGTACCCGTTTTTGCTGGTACAGATTACTTCATCAGAATTGGTGGTTACTCTGGTAGTTCAGGTCAATTTGATGTTGTTATCTCAGGCCCATCAGGAGTAGCTCTTACAGGTTGCGATCCACCTCCGATTAACGATGACAAAGTGAATGCTATGTGGATACCCCTTACTCAAAATGCCGTTTCAAACGTATACCCCAACTGTTCTTTGATATCAGGTACTTGTCTTGGAGCCACTGTTTCCCCTGAATCACAAAGTCCGGCTCTTACCGGTGAGGATGTTTGGTATGCGTTCGAGGCATATTCTAATGGAGCTAGCATCAAGCTGAATACTACAGAGTTTGACGGTGAAATAGAATTACAGAACAGTTCTGGTGACATGTTGGAGTTTGAAAATGCGACAACCTTTGGAGATGAAACATTCAACTATGGAAATCTTGTTCCTGGAGATACCTACTTTTTAGCTGTTCGCAATTATTACTCAGTTGCTGGCAATGGTGACTTTACACTTTGCATGAAGCATCTTGCTGACAGCGAATGTGACGACCCAAGTGGTACTTATGACATGTGTACCAATTTCAAAGCTGACTGGTCAGGAGCAAACAGTTACAACTTCAACTTTACACCTACCGGAGCTACTCCGGGTATGCCAACCAGTGGTTCATCACCTGCTCAGATTCCGTTGAGCACTTCTTCGCTCGCTTTGCAGCACGGTGGCACTTATGATGTAACAGTTGACGCTACATTCCAACTCACGGATGCTGCAGGCAATCAAGAGAACGTTACTGTAGTTGGACTGGAAGTGTGTAACATCGCAATTGCACCTCACTCAGATGTGCAAGTGAAAGTGCAGCAGCGTTGTCCAGCTGTATTGCTCAAAGGTTCTATCATTCAAGGCAAACCATACACCTGTGCTGCTTTGAACTTCACAGTGGAGGCAACGGAGGTTACAGATTGCGCAGGTCTCACTCCTACTGGATTCCCTTTCACAGGAACAACGGTTGGTTCTTCAGCTACCATTAAGCTGACCAACATCAACAATGGTGGTACCATTCAAGGTGGCGGCAGATATTACAGTATCAGATGGAGGCCTAACTTCGGTTATGGACCAGGCCAATGGTGCACACCGCAAGTCATTTATGTGGGTGGTTCCGTTCTTGGCGAAATGCCATCTGAGCCACTAGCTGATGAGTCGCGCACTTTGCAAATGGCACAAGCGAGCTTGTATCCTAATCCTAACAGTGGTGATATGGTGAATCTGAATATTTCAGAAGTGAAATCAGACAACGTATTTGTATCCATCACTGACATGAATGGACGCATCGTTTACACCAACCGCTTCGCGGTGGATGGTTCGTTGAACACTATTGTAACCTTTGCTGAGCCATTGGCCAGCGGATTGTACAACGTTCAATTCATAATGGACGGTGAGACTATTACTGAGAAGATGATGATTCAGAAATAATCATCTTCAGTATGACTGAATTAAAATGCCCCGCGAATTTCGCGGGGCATTTTTTTATTTTGCGTTTTTGAATGGATTGCTTGCCTCTTATTTCCCTCCCACTATTCTCTTTATCTCGCTCAGCTTCATCATAGCATCCATGGGCGTCATGGAGTTGATGTCGATGTTGATGATCTCCTCGCGTATCTGACCAAGGGTGGGATCGTCCAATTGGAAAAAGGATAGTTGCATGGCCGATTGTGCCGCCACTTCCTTCATCTGCCCTGTGAGGTTTTCCTTTGAATGTGATTTTTCCAATTTGACTAAAACATCCTTTGCACGTTCGATTACCTTGGTAGGCATGCCCGCCATTTTTGCTACATGGATACCGAAGCTGTGATTGCTTCCTCCATTGACCAACTTGCGCAAGAAGATCACTTTGTTGCCAATTTCTTTCACGCTCACGTTGAAGTTTTTGATGCGTGCATAGGTGCCTTCCATCTCATTCAACTCGTGGTAATGCGTAGCGAAAAGTGTCTTCGCTCTGGACTTTTCATTCTGGTGAATGAACTCTGCAATGGCCCATGCTATGCTGATGCCATCATAGGTACTGGTGCCTCTTCCTATTTCATCCAGTAGCACCAATGAACGGTCTGATAAGTTGTTGAGTATGCTGGCCGTCTCATTCATCTCCACCATAAAAGTGGACTCGCCACTGCTAATGTTGTCACTGGCCCCAACACGTGTAAATACTTTGTCAATGATGCCGATGTCTGCCGCCTTTGCAGGAACGTAACTACCCATTTGAGCCATCAGAACAATGAGCGCAGTTTGGCGCAGCACGGCAGATTTACCACTCATGTTGGGTCCCGTTATCATCATCACCTGCTGTGTTTCGTTGTCCAAGTAGATGTCGTTGCTTACATATTCTTCGCCCGCTGCTAGGTTCTGCTCTATCACTGGATGTCGGCCTTCTAGAATTTTCAAAACCTTGGTGTCATTTACAGTTGGCTTTACGTAGCCATTGCGCAGCGCCACTTTCGCCAGGCTCAGTAAGCAATCCAGTTGTGCTATCAATTGCGCATTCAGTTGAATAGCTGCGGTGAATTCTGATATGGCAACCACCAGCTCGTTGAACAATCGCATTTCAAGACTTGCAATTTTTTCTTCGGCACCCAGAATTTTTGATTCGTATTCTTTTAACTCCTCTGTGATGAATCGCTCCGCATTCGCAAGCGTTTGTTTTCTGATCCAATCAGCGGGTACTTTGTCCTTATGTGTGTTGCGTACTTCTAAGTAATAGCCAAACACATTGTTGAATGAAATCCTGAGTGAAGGAATGCCCGTGCGTTCGCTTTCGCGTTGTTGTATCTGAAGTAAGAAGTCTTTTCCGTTGGTGCTCAGTTGACGCAATTCATCTAGCTCAGCGTTCACGCCTGGCGCTATCACAAAACCCTTGTTAAGGGCCATGGGCGCATCGGGGTGCAGTTCTTTTGCTATACGATCGCGGATAGGCGCACATCCATTCAGTTGACTGCCCAGCACCTTTAAGTCTGCGTGTTGTGTGTTTTCGCAAAACAGTTTGATGGGCGAAATGATGTCGAGCGCTTTGCGCAAATGCTGCACCTCGCGGGGCGAAATTCTGCCCACCGCCACTTTCGAAATCAAGCGTTCGAGGTCGCCTATTTGCTTCAGCTCTTGGTAGATTTTTTCTAGCTCGGTGATGTCCTTTGTGAAAAATTCTACAATAGAAAGGCGCTTATTGATAAGTACAATTTCTTTCAGCGGCAATAGCAGCCACCTGCGCAAAAGGCGCGCGCCCATTGGGGTAACGGTGTGGTCCAATACACTCAACAGTGTAGTGGCATTTTCATTTGGGCTGCTTACCAACTCCAGGTTGCGGATGGTAAACTTGTCCAACCACACATATTTTTCTTCCTCTATTCGGGCTATGTGGGCAATGTGCGCCACCTTGTCGTGTTGTGTTTCGGCCAGGTAATGCAACACTGCTCCGGCTGCTACCACGCCCATTTGCAGTGCGTCTATCCCGAAGCCTTTTAGGTTTTTGGTGCCGAAGTGTTTGCACAAAATCTCGTTTCCAAACTCCGGATTAAACACCCAATCGTCCAACCGAAAGGTGAAAAATTTGTCACCAAAATTCTCTTCAAACCACCGGTCCTGATTTTTCTGAAACAGTACTTCGCTGGGTTTAAAACTTTGCAGCAGTTTATCCACGTATTCAGCTGAGCCCTGCGCTGTCAGAAATTCTCCTGTGCTGATGTCAAGGAAGGCGACACCGCTCTGTTGGCCCTTGGCGGCTACCGCAGCAAGGAAGTTGTTGTTCTTGGTCTCGTAGGTTTTGTCGTTGTAGGACACACCCGGAGTCACCAATTCGGTAACACCGCGCTTCACTATTTTTTTGGTCAGCTTTGGGTCTTCCAGCTGGTCGCAGATGGCTACACGGTGGCCGGCCTTTACCAACTTGGGCAGGTAGGTGTCCAGCGAGTGGTGTGGAAAGCCTGCTAACTCTACATAAGCCGCTGCACCGTTTTTCCTTTTGGTGAGCACTATACCCAACACGCGCGAGGCACGCACGGCATCCTCGCCAAAGGTTTCGTAAAAGTCGCCTACGCGGAAGAGCAACAACGCATCAGGGTAACGTGCCTTGATGGTGTTGTACTGCTTCATCAGCGGGGTTTCCACCACTGGCTCTGCTTCGCGTATGGCAAGTGAATCGGACATGCGGGGGCCAAGGTAACAAAGTGGGGAGCAGGGGTCTATTCGCGGTTTCGCAGATGTCCCTTTTAAGCTTGGTAACGTTAGACCGTGAAAATATTCCGTCATTAGGCCATGAGAATCGGCCATACCTTTCTTTCCTAGATAGGTAAGCGAATAAACCAACAGTCATTTTGGGGTTCTTCACAGCCTGACGGTTTACAGATTTGCTATGGGTGGGCCTTTTGGCACTAATGTTTCTGCGGAGCACGAAACCCGCCTATTACAAATGTGCAGGTATGCGCTCGTGCTACTGCTCGTTCAAGGCATATCTGTATGAGGTTCGCACCAAAGGTTGTTAGGTGCTCGTGATGGTGTCGCTTGAGTTTAGCTGTTATGACAAAGACTAATAGTTCATAACAGTTATTTTTTTAGGTATAACATCCTTCCCTCTTTCAAATTTTAAAATGTAAACACCATCCGAAAGAGCTTTGGTTTCGAGCTTTATGGAATGTTGACCGGTGCCCTGCATTATTGGTGGGATTGATAAAACTTCTGAACCTAAATAATTATAGAGGCGAACAGATACATTCATGGCAGATGGCAAGGAGTAATCAATAATGAAATAACTGATTGCAGGGTTGGGGTAACAATTAACTGTGCCGGATAAGCTGGTTTCAGTTACACCTGTTGGGATGCAAAATCCGGGAATATTGTCATCTAGCCACAGTAGCCGTTTATTGATCCAGTCCTTTAGTATAACAAGTTCGGCATTGTAGGTAGCTGCAAAAGGTTCACTTTCCCAATCAGGTCCATTGTGGCCAAGTAAAGACCATTTTTGAAAATGCCTTGCCTGGGCATTTTGTACAATTGTACCTATACTGTCTATATAAGCAAAAATAGCAGTTGTGTCCAGCATGGTTTGCCTGTACTGTTCGTAGGTGCACCGCAGCTCATTCTGAAAAGTACTGTCCTGCAACATCCTGATATACCAACCGGTGGAATAATTATCAACCCAACAATCATTGATATGATGTGCCCAGCCTTCTCCTTCCGCGTTGTTAAAGTAGCAGTATTCTTGATTTTTAAAACTCCAATCAAAGTCCCATACAGGACCGGCTTTTAATTTGCCCCCGTTGGAGTTTTTATCCTTGTGAAAGAAAACACTCTTTTTGAATCCATCTGCATTTCTTGATAACTCGTTGACAAGGAAATAATCTATAAAGGATGGTACATCCATATACTTTCTATATCCTTCGTCCGGGTCAGCAAAATCAGTACTGTACAGTGCTGTTTCCAGACTGTCAATGTAAGAAGCAATATATGTTTTTTGTTGAGGCTGAATTGTATCAGGTTTAGGATATTCGTATACAAAATGTACATCAAATTCTGGATGGTCTATGGGGGAGTAATTTGATTGAAAACTGTTGTTTGCATCCCAATAGTTTTGTTGTAATATATATCCACCGGTTAACGCATCTCCGGTAGTATCGGCAGCAGTTAATTTGGCAATATCTACACGCATGGAATCTCGCCTTATTTTTTCTCCTATTACATAAATACCTCTATAAGAACTATCCAGCAGTACTTCGCACAACTGAGCCCTCACGCTGTAATTCCCCATTTCTCTAAAAACGTTAAAGGCAATTAGATTTCTCATTAACGATCGGTCGTTATAATTGGAAAGCAACACCCAATCATTTTCAGCGGGCATTCCCAATATCTCAACATTATTATTTTCCCCTAATGAATCACGTGTTTCTATAGTATAAGGACGTTGAGGATAAGAGGCTGATGTATTTCCCCTGACTTCGATACCTATATTCCCGCTGTAAGCATTAGAATTGTCAGATACATAAGTAGTCGTGTTGGGTCCGTTGTATTTTATGTCCATCAGGCAGTCGATTTTCGTATCCGGAACAATGGTTTGACCTAATGTATTTATCATTACAATGGGTAATTCTGAACTTTCAAGAACAACAGTTCCTAAATCAGTTATGCAAATTTCAAATGATCCACCACCACCACCCCATTTCCAGGCTTGTATGTATATGTTTTCCCCCGGAGTAAGGTCATACACAGCAAGGAATGATAAATAACCCATACCTGCATCATCATCACAACCTGCGATAGTGAGAACGCTGCATTCATCGCCTGTCCAGACAGCGATGCCCGTGTCATTTAAGCTTCCGGCTATGGTTTCAAAACTCAAATTGCCGGAGGCAGGAACCTGCAGGGTATACCAAATATCACCACCCGCAAACCAGGAACAATTTGGCGTATAGGGCGAACCCGGAAAACCGGTATTGTCAACAGAAATACATTCGATTGTTTCAATTGGAATGGCAAGGCACGGATGCATGCCTGGCAACGGAGGCGCATCACAGTTTCCAATGCCGGAGAATACGCTGCCTATAGCCGGAGTAGGGCCATCCTGAAAAACAATATTCCATGCCGGATCCTGCACTTCGTATGAATTCTCATTTTCATAGTCTCCGGGACTGTAGACCAATTCCAACACGTCACCGTTACATATCGAAACAGATGCCGCGCTTCCGGTATTGCTTGCGCTGAATATTCCGACTGACAGACCGTTAACAAAAACCTCCAGCGTTGCACCATTCCAACCATCTCCATAACCGTCATGCATGGTAATACTGTAAGCACAACATTGTGCTTTTGAGCTTGTGCTTTGCAGGCACAACACGAAAATGAGCGCAAACAGTGTTATTGTTTTATTCATCATAATTTTTTTTAAGATTACATTCTAGTATCTACGTTAAAACCTGTTGCAAAGTAAAACGAATTAGAATTCCAAATGAACGAAGTTCTCAGGCCTCCCACGCATGACGCCTAACGTTTTTGGGTGTGGCGAAGGTATTAGGTTTCATCATCCCGATGGCTATTGGAGCCATTTCTATATCTGAGTTTCGTTATTATTAGTTTAGATATGCAGGTTTCAGGACAATATGGACTCTCAACTTTATCAAGTAATTTGTTTAAGCTAGAGTTGCCATTGACTTTTTTAAAAAGGAATTTTATAGTTCATTGCTAATGCCTTTCTTGATTTCCTCCGAAGCTAGCTGTTTTTCGAATTTATTATAAATAAGGAGAACTAGAAGCCCAAACAAAATAGCGGCAACAATCAATACGGTATTAATAAGCCCCTCTACAGAAAATGAGATTCTAATTAGGATAGTTGAAATAATGAAACCTGAGTTTCGAATGACTTTATGGAACTCATCTGTATGAAAAAAGGAAAACAAGAGTAAGATGACATCGGCAATTATCAAAATAGTAAAAAACTGTTCAAAGAAAATATTATTAATGTTCTTGAAGGATAGAGCGCTAATGTCATTGGGTTGAAAGAGACCAATGCTCCAGTTAAGAAAGGCATAAATGGCGATGATAAAAAGCACGGGAACTAAAGCGGTAGCTATCCATTTTTTGGCGTTTATAAATTTCGATATGCTTGCCAAATGAACCTTACCTTCATCCAGCGTTCTGTATATTTTGGTTCGTTGAATATGAAATAGATAAATTAAGTAGAAAAGAATGACAGATGCGACTAAATCGTAGGTGAATTGCAAATCATTTTTAATGTTGAACCAATTGGCCGAAAGTGATAAGTCTGAGAGATCTTTGAACAAGCGCCTGATAATGATGAGCGTGATAATTTCATATTGCTTTGAAATATAAATCGAGGTTGATTTTGGGAGGTAGTATACTAAGAGATACACCTCATAAACCAGAATGAACGAAAAGGGGGTATAAATAGCTGCAATTGGATTCTTTAATAAGTTGGACGGTTCATTTATGGAAATTACATTAAAATTCACCAACCCAATGATAAACAAGTGAGTAAGGAAGCTTACTAAAGCAATCCACAAAATAGCCTGTTCACTTCTTTCTTTCGTTTTTTTGGAGAGAAGGTTTTGATTAAGCTTTTCGGAAAATTGGTATAATGTCATATTAATCGGGGTTGACCACAACGGTGTAAATAGCAAGCACTGCTGGAGAGCACTGAAGAACATTTTTACATTTATATTGATTGTCTTCAGTTACAAATCCAACATCTTCTGATTTCAAATTCGATTTGGCAATAGCTCTCAAGGCACGAAACGTGCAGAACGACCGTTAAAGCATTGTAGTCGCAAGAAGTTGGAGGTTTGAAATAATCAAACAGTCTTCCGCTTAAAATGTTGATTCGATGCAGAATTCTTTTCGGGACCCGCTGATGGAATAGGAGGTGGTAAATAAACTGTTGCCCCGCCAAATCTGAAATAAGCCATCTCTAAATCGCGTCTAATCGGTTCAGGTCAAATTACACTCAACTCTATTTTGAATTCAGTTGGGAAAGCATGGTTTTTTCACGGCCTGACGGTTTGCAGCCAAAAGAAGTTGGCAATTTCGGAGACGAAAACTGTCTGCCACTACTTAACTTTCTTTCAGCACAAATCTTCAATAAACCACTGCTTGCTCCTTTGGGGAAACGCCAATTTCGTGTAGGTGCTGTAATGCGGAGACTGTACTCTCACTATGAACACGATTTTTTGAATCGCCACACACGCTATGTTTCCAAGCGATTTACATTATAAGCCTTATTTGTCGGCTAATCGATTACCTATTGTTTAATAAATTTCTGTGAATATAAATTACTCCCTTCTCTTACCATGATAAAATAAATTCCGTTTGAGAATTTTGAAACATCAATCACAGTTTTATTTTTTGTTTTTAAAATTGTGTTGCCTTGTGTGTTAATTATTTCTATTTCAAAATTATCGTTCGAAAAAGGATTCATTTTTATTTCAGTAACAGCGGGGTTGGGATAAACAGAAAAATCACTTTGACTAAATTCATTTATGCCGGTGTTAGTGGAAGGCGTAAAAGTACCGGTGCGGTATTTTACCGTTCCCGTATTATCATCCTCCCAAACAACAAAAATATTTCCGTTTGAAAGCGCTACATCCATAATGTTGATGTCATTCAAATCAACCGTATCGTAAAGAGCGGGAAATCCGTTGGCAATATCATTTGTGAATAACAGCGGAAGTTCGTCATTGCCGTTTACATTCTGCTTCCAGACAATTGCAACTGCATTGCCATTGGCAGCCATGCGAGGAAAATTTTGCTGACTAAGCCCTGGAATAGCGCTGGTAAGAAGATCAATAGAATTAACAGAACCACTACTGATGGAAGTTTTGCTTAAGTAGGTTCGTCCGCTTCCTGACGCCCCATTCATAAAAACTGTATAAAGCGTATCGCCAATGACTTCTGCATCGGGACCGCTTGTCGGGCAGGCAAATAGATTCCAATTGCTTTGGTCAATATTAAGTCCCAACGGAAATGTGTTGCCGTAATCAGGAGAGAGACCGGCCCATATGTCGCGTATGTTGTCCATATTATTTCTGTAAAGCACGATAACATTACTTCCTGAACTTAATATTGCTGCGGGACAACAATCACATACTTCCCCCCCGCTTTGTCCGCTTGCTTGTACATCGGTTGAAAATGTATTTCCGTAATCAGATGATTTTGTGACAACCCAGCGCGGGTTAACAAACGGCTGATCAGATTTCATAAATGCCACAATGGGGTTTCCTGCAGCATCTGTTGTTACAGAAGGGTAACCTGACACGCTATCGGCAATAAATGCCAACTCAACAGGTGGGTTGAAGGATAAGCCACCATTGAAAGAATTGAAAATAAAAATGCGGTTGGTGTCGACTGTTTCGGGTGTTCGCTTCACTACAACATAAACGGTATCTCCTTTTGAAGCAATTTCTGGAGCAAGATAGCTGCCCACAGACACGGTGAGCCATGCTGGATTTAACTGTGCTGGTGTAGTAAACATGGTGCCGTTCCACCGGGTAAAGAAAACCGATTCATCGGACATTCTTCCCCAAATTACCAATGGATTTCCTGCACCATCCAATGCAATTCGCGGGTGCCTGTTGTCATAGCTGTTGTTAGCGATGTCCATGCCCATACCATTCCAGGTAATGTTGCTTTGTGCATTTACTGATGTAACGCTTATAAACAGCATCACCACTGATTGATAGATTTTTTTCAATTTTTTTTGTTTAAAGTTACAAAGTAAATTATTAGCAAGGTCGCCAAGAATTTCGCACAACGTTTTGCAGCTTGCCGAAGGCGGGGCTTTCGAAGCACGAACCTATCAAGTTGCACTAATGTTTATTAAGAGCCGAAAAGTTTCTGCCACCACGTCCGCCCCGCTTTTGGCAAGGTGCTGTTGGGCGTAGTTATTATTTCGTTATGGTTTGAAAGTTAAACATCTTTTTGAATGTCGTGCCATTAACGCTGCAAGTTACAGTGACAATATATTTTGTGTCTGCTGACAAAGGTGTTTTGGGAATAGCGCAGACGCTATTCCATTGGTCAAAGTAAGTAGCGGGTTTTTCTGGTGTTGAGACATAGCAGTCTATTACTTTATTATTTGAGTCGGTGAGTTTGAAATTTACATTTATAACATTTTGCCACTTTGTAAAATAAATTGTGATTGGAAAACCATAGTTGCCTTGCTCTCCAACAGGATGAGGAATTTCTGGTCCCATTTGCAATGGAACTTCAATTTGATTTTCATTTGGATAACAAACAATGTCTTTGGAATATTCTCCTTTTGTCCCTGAAATACATTCTATCAATGAAACTACATAGCCGTCTTTTTCATAATACCCTATTCCAACTTCTTTCAAGTTAGGTTGAAGTAGTGGAATGCGGTGATAAAATGTCTGAACCCATCCAGTTACAGCGTCAGTCAATTTAATATAATTGATTACAGCATTCTTACCTGCAACTTCTCCTTCTTTACTATAAGCTTTTAATTGTGGAAATTCCTTATGCGCGCTCATTCCACTTGTCAGCGGATTGTCTTTATTTAATACAAGATATTTTGCGTGATTATAGCAACCATTACTCAGTGTCGCGGAAATTGAAACTGTATCGAGCCCAGCATCTTTTCTTGTTTTGTTTAGGATAGATAACGCGTTTGTAACTTCTTTTGAAGATATACTGACCTGTGACAATGCAGGAATTGTCAGCAGTAAACAGATGGTTAGAATGTATAGTCTCATAATTACGCCCAACGTTTTGGCGCTTGGCGAAGAAGCGGATTTCGAAGCACTAAACTGTCTGCCAGCACAGAACTTAATACGAAGCACAAAGCTTCATTTAACCACTGAACCGCCAATTTCTTGTAGGTGCTGTTACCTGCTGGTGTTCTTGTTTCGTTCATTTCGTTCCGTTTGTTTCTGCAATTATATTTCCTGTCTTGTCGATATAAACAAAGTCTTTGTCAATTTGAACTTTTGCTTTTCCATTTTCAAATTTGCCTGCATATTTAAATTTAAAATCAATCACCAATTTTCCTGTAGTGTCTATGTAACCATTTTTACCAGACCCAAGTTTTCCATTGTCGTTTCTTACAACACAAAAACCTTCGGAGAATTCGTCCGCCCAGTCAAATTGTGGTTTAATAATTACTTTGCCTTTAATATTGATAAATCCAACCTTGCCGTTTATTCTAAAGTCAGCAAGTCCATTGTGTAAACTTCCTAAAAATTCATATGACTGAAGCGGCAAAACATATTTTCCTGTCTCGTCAATAAAGCCATGTTTTTCTCCAACCGTCACAGCGGAATAGCCTTCTGAATACATTTCCGCCATATCGTAAATTGGCTCAATTACAATTTTGCTGTCCAAGTCACGGAAACCTGTCTTGCCATTTTTTTCAACTTGAAAATATTTAATGCCTTCACGTTCTCCAACTTCTTTGGAGTTTACTCGTGGGTCGTTAAGTATTTCTTCAAAATTTTCTTTATCGGATTTGTCTTTAGGTTTGCTATTACAAGCCAATAAAAGTCCGATTGCTACCAAGATTAAAAGTCCAAATGTTATAGTCAATTTCATATTGTTTGTCGTTGTTCGTGTCGTCCTACACTTGCAGGTAACGTTTCGGGGGTTTGCGATGGCGGGGTGTTTTAGCACTAAAATTCATTCGGAGACCTGAACTTCCACCTTGCACAAATGTGTCTGGCAAGCACGGACCCCCCGCTATCGCAAACCCCTTGTTATCTGCTGCCTTGCTGTTCATCCGAAGCACAGCTGTTTGAAGTTCCGACACTGTTTGTTCAAGGCGATTTACATTCATTGCCATGTCGTTTCACAGTTACATTATTACAAGTAGCTCAACCACCATTTGTCCTTATGGTTAGCTTTATAGTGCATGTATTTTTTGCAAAGAGGATATAGAAGAGGCACCACTACAATCCAGGCTGCATATGTCACTCCAAGCGAATACCCGTAATGCAAAAGAATATTGCTTTCAAATTTATCGTTGGTTAAAATCATAGTATGCCAGTCGCCTCCTGTAATTATTAATCCAAGCAAGGCAAGCAAATGAATCAGAAATATGTGCAAGATATAATAGAAGAAAGGAACTCTTCCAAAAACTATAAAGAAGTCAGTTATTTTATTTTTCGCTGTCTCAAATGCGTATAAAAACAAAAATGCAGGTCCAGTTGTAATTAAAATAAAATCAAACGAAGGTGGATATTTAGTTACATTAAAAAATGACAAAACAGAATAGAGTCCGTTTTTCTGAAAAGCCCATGGTGTTAAATCACCGTACACATTGATGCCACGCAGGATAAAGAAAATTGCGATTGTTCCCAGACCAAACCGAAGCAGCCATTTTTTCCTTATACAAGAATCAAAGTTCGATGAATATAAATTTCCAAAGCAGTAGCCAAGCGCCATAACTCCAATCCAGGGTAATACAGGATAAACAATGCCAATCATTAAGTTTGGCGCAATAGAGATATTATAATTCGGTTGATGTAAGACATACCAAATAACAGAAGAAAGACTATTGCCTTCCATTACAAATCCATCCAGTAAATTATGTCCCGCAATCAAAATAAAACCCAAAGCCAGTATCACCTTTTGAGGAAGGTAAATCAATAGTCCTAAAGCTATCATGGAAATACCGATTGCCCAAATTACTTGGAGATTGATATACCCAAAAGACAAATCAAACCACCAGATTAAATTCATTACAAATATTTCAATAAACAGTAACCAAAGCCCTCTTGTGATTAAGAATTTGAACAAGTTCGATTTTGTTGTTTTAGTTCCAAATAAAAACGCAGAAGTTCCTGCAAGAAATACAAACGCTGGAGCACAAAAATGAGTAATAAATCGCGTGAAAAATATAACAGGTGTTGTAGTTTGCATGTCAGTAGGGTCACTTTCCAATGCTCCCAAATGAAAATAGTCACGGCAATGGTCTAATGTCATAATTACCATCACAACCCCTCGCAAAAGGTCTAAAGATTCTATTCTGTTTTTGTTCGGATAATTCATTTTTATGTCTGTCAGTTTAATGTTGGCACTGCTGGTAAATCGGAGCGGTTAAGGTTGCCGATAACGTTTTGCACATTTGCGATGGGCGGGATTTTTACCACAAATGTTTATGCGGAGCACAAAACTTTCGACTGCCTCCAAACTGTCTGCGGAGCACGAAACCCCGCCTATTGCAAATGTGCTGTTAGCTGTAGTTCTTTTCATTCCGTCAGCTTGTTTATGTCCTGCTTTATCGTCTCCTCAGTTGATGCTGTCAGCGTTAAATCAATTTGTCCGTCTTTGGGTATTTTAATTTTTTGTTTACCAAAATATGGTTTGTTGTCCTTGTAAGAGAAAGCAACAATGATTGCCTCTTGTCCAACAGGTAGATTACTGTAACCGTCTTTCTTTTTTGTGAAGCTGTATAAGTTGCCGTCATTATGAATTGAGAAAACGGATACGTTGTAATTTGGGATAACCAAAGAAACGGAAACAAAATCAAGAGTGTCTTTTGATTTAACTTGAACTAAAAAAGTTGAAACTTCATTTTTCTTGTCATCCATGAACATATCAACATTCACCCACCCAAGTTTATTTATGCTGAACGAATAAGATGCAAGTCGTGAAGTTTGTTTTTCGGTTTCTTTTGTCTTTATAATTTGTTTTTTTGTTTTAAAGAGTGCAATAAATTTATCTGCTTCCCTTGCAGAATATCCTTTTGAGATTAGTTCTTCTGATGTTGTGTTTTCTTTAATTCCAAGTTTATCAAAGTTGATTGTGTTTGTCAAACGCTGGTTTGCAAATAACAAAAATGATTGATAGAAATAGGTAGTCCAGCCAATTTCATCAAATTCAAACTTTTTTGTCGTGTCAATTACTGTCTTGTAGTTCGTAAATAAGTAGTCAGCCGCCAAAGAGTCAGAAATAAAAAGGGGTTTGTCAATGTTTGTAAAGTAAATTTCAAGAAGTCGTTGACTTAAATCCTTGTATTGCTCACAAGATGCAAAATTCAAAACGGATGCCCTTTCCTCAAATTCTCTTGTAGCGATAAAAGTGTTTTCATATTGAGGTTGAGTGATTTCTTTGATTTGTTTGTCTGAAAGAATACATTCCCAACCAAGACGAAAATTCAAAAGGTCAAAGGGAATTGTTATTAGATTGTTTTCAAGGTTGCCTGTTGTTGTCCAATCAATTCTTCCTTTGTCGTCAAACTTGCCGTCAAAGATTTTCATTTGTGGGTCTTTGAAGTTTGACTTCACTTCAACATAAATTGATTTGCCTTCTGCAACTGCTAAGGACTTGTTGTTCTCTTTTGCGTCAATGAAAAACATTCCGCCTGTTTGCAAAATTTTGTCGCCTGATGTTGTTTGAAGATTAGCTTTAATGATGTCGACCGTAGAGTTTACTTCAACAAGGTCAATACTTACTGTCGTTGCTGGTTGTCCGTGAGAGTTTACGAAAGTGTTTTTCAGAATTGTCACGGTCGTTCCGTTTTGACCAACAAGCAAAGTATCTCGGTCGCCTTTGATTGTGAAAGTTTGCGTTGCTGGTCGCAAACTGTCAAAGAGAGGAGAAAGTGTTGTCTTTGGATAGAGAACTCTGTCCTCAATAGTAATTGTCTTTTGGTCGGGTGGCTTTTTGTCCTGTGATGTGTTGCAGGCAATAAGTCCCAATAGAAGAAAAATGGTGGTAATGTTCCGCATTGTCATACTTAGTTTTTTGCTCTGTTGGTTAATGTTCGTATTGTCGTCATAGAATTACAGCTAACGTTTGGCAGATTTGCGATGGGCGGGCTTTTCAGCACAAATGTTGATGCGGAGAACAGAACTTCCTGTAACCACAAAACTGTCTGCGGAGCACGAAACCCCGCCTATTGCAAATGTGCTGTTAGCGGTAGTTTTTTCTATGTCAGGTTGCATATGTTGTCCAATTTGTCAATGTGATGCCAATTAAGTTCGCTTAAATTAATATTTGAACCATCGTCTTTCGATATCTTGTCTTTTGTCAATTGGTCGTAACTGTAGCGAAAATTCAAAGCAAGTTGAACTTTGAATTTGTCAATTTCTTTCAGGTCAAAGTTTGGTGAATTTATTATTGCAAATTGTCCCTTTGTCAAGTCAAGCAAAACATACAAAAGGTCGTATTGATTTTGTCTATGACAAGGTGTTAACAGAACAATAATGTCCGATTTGTCAAGATAATAGCAGCTTCTGGAATACTGAAATTCGAATTTTAATTTCTTTGATTGAAACAAATTTTTAGGGTTCTGTTTGTCTGTCCAAATTTGAATTGGACTTACAAATTTCATCATTCCATATTCGTCAATATGAGAGAAGTAAACAGCATACTTTCCGTCTTCAGTTTCAAAAAAGTCGTAGTCCGAACGTCCTGAGATGTTTGCTTTAATTTGCCATATGTTGTCTTTGAGCTGTCTCATTTAAAATTACCGCTAACTTGTATATACCCGCTACTTTATAGCGCATATCCACCCGATTTTGGGTGGATAGGCGCTATTCGGTAGCGTATTTCGACAAAACAAACATACCCACCCCCGCCCTTTTTCCAAACACAAAAAAAACCGCCCCCATCCGGAAGCGGTTTCTATTTCATAAGCACGCTCTCTTACCCTATCTCAATCCTAAACGACTGCGGCAGCGAGCCATCGCCATTTTGCACATGCAGCACATGGTTGGTGGGCGAGTAGCCCAGTTCGCCTGCCGTAAGGGTAAAGGTTTCGCCCGGTGACACTGTTTGCGGACTGGTGGTAAGGGGGTCGCCCAGGGTATGGGCTGCGTCTTCAAAAAACACACTGAGCGGATTGGCCATCACGCTGGTGCGGTTGGTGAAGGTGATGGCTATGGTATCGCTGTTAATAGCTGTTCCGGTATCCACCTCCCTCAGTTGGGCAGGGTCCACAAAGGCGATGATAATGCCCGCACCTGCCGTGGCCGGAGCATCATCTATACTGCGGCAGGCCCTGTAGGTGTCGTATATCAGCGGATTGGCTACTTGCAAAGGAGCGAATATGGTGTCCAGGCTATCGTTCAGAAAGTCGCGCAGGTCGTTCTCCCTGCGGTCCAGCTCCAGCAGTAGGCCCGAGCGTTCTTCTATCATAGTCAGCGGAGTTTCTATGATGGCAAAGAAGGTAGCCAACTGCGAGTTAAGGTCATCCACATCCGTGTCAGCCACGCTAAAGGGCAGCAGCAGTGCCTTAATAGGGTCAGCGGCTGTCCAGGTGCGCAGGCCGGCTACATACAGATCATTGTCGCGCATGCGCTCCAGCTCGCTTTTGTTCCAGTCAGTCACATTCTTTTTGCCGGGGTCGGGCACTGTTAAGGTGTAATAGCCTGCGCAGGCCAGGCCCACCTTCAGGGTGCTTTCCTCCACGTCCTTTTGGGCGTTGGCCTTGGCCACGGCATGGCCCGTAATGTCGGTAGAAGCCAGCACTGCGGTGGCTATCATGCCTGAGCGCTTGGTGTTAAAGAGCGTGCGCTGCGAGGGGAAGATGGGCAGCACCGTGGTGATGTCTGCTGCATGGTTAGCAAAGTAGGCGGCCAGCTTGCCGGTCATGCTCAGGAAGTTTTCTGTTCTTGTTTCCATGTGGGGTAAATGTGTTATATAAATAAATAAATGAACCTTGGCGAAGGGAGCTCTGCGACTGCCTTGGCGCGCCACAAATGTTGGTGCAGTGCAAAGGGGCAGAAAAAGAAAAACGTACTTATTAGCCTAACCATCCCCCGGCACCATCCAAACCCAACCAGTTCTCGACAAAAAGTGAGCGAAAACGGGGTATTCCGGGTTGCGGTTTCCTTATTCCGTATTGCAGAAAAGTGACGCTGTAGTGTGCTAACCTCAGTTCCGGTTGATTACCCGCTATGTCGGATTGCAGTGACGCCATGCTGTGTTGCGCTCACCTTATACCGTATTGTGCCAGCACTATGACGGATTGCGCCATTGCTATTCTGTATTGCGCCAGCGTTATTCCGTGTTACAGTTAAAACAATTGAAAATATGTAAAAAACAAAATAAAGTGGGGAAAAATGAATTGACCACCCGGTGGGCAAAATGGTCCTTGAGCCGCTAGCTACCAACACATTATAAACCCCTATTAACCATGAAAAGAGCCAAAAAAACACCCAAAAATCAAATAGTAGTTGCCCACATTCCGCAACACAGCCTGGCCAATCCGGCACATGCAGCGCGCATTTGCCAGGAGATACCCCTGTTGCGCTATGTAATGGAATATGT
Source organism: Flavobacteriales bacterium (assembly GCA_031414655.1). Classification (GTDB taxonomy): domain Bacteria; phylum Bacteroidota; class Bacteroidia; order Flavobacteriales_D; family Sanyastnellaceae; genus JANNVZ01. Next base: position 193,847 of record JANNVZ010000001.1, on the reverse strand, counting down.
GCGCGATGGAGTAACCATGCTGAACCTTAGCATTGGCAAACACAAAAGCCATGTGCAGGAAGTGCTGAAAAACGGTGATGTAAAAGTGTCGCGCATACTGAACCTGAGCTATGTGCAGCAAACCAACCACTTCAACCCCTACATAGACAAGCTGCCGGAAGCCCTGCAGGAAACTACGCTAAGCCTGAAGCGCCTTGCGGAGATCAATGAGCTAAAGGCGAAAGACGCTGAAAAGGACCGGACCATTGCCGTGATGCAGCAGAAGCTGGATATTTATGATAAGCTGACGGGGAAGGGCGGCAGCTAGAGGGGGGCTGGAGATAGATGCTATTGGCCTAACACTCGCGGCCTATTCAGTGGGGGTCATTCCACCGCCTCTTTACCCTGTCATCCCACCGCCCCATTCAAACGGGTCATTCCACCGCAGCGCAGCGGAGGTGGAATCTCCCGCTTCGTTAAGGGCGCCCGTGGTGGTGCGGCAGATTGCACACTGGGCTGAAGCTTCGTGTGGAATGACAGTGGAGAAGAGGGGGTAACGTTTTGCAGATTTGCGATGGGCGGGCTTTTTGACACAAATGTTTATGCGGAGCACTGAACTTACTATAACCACAAAACTGTCTACGGAGTAGGAAACCCCGTCTATTGCAAATGTGCTGTTATACGCTGTGGCTATTTCAATATCGTTCATAAGTCCTTATATTATGCACTTTCGTCAAACATAATTTCGTCTGAAGTACCTATTTTATATAATGGTTTCTCAATGGGTAATGTAAAATAAAAAGATGAACCTTCGCCTTCAATACTTTCTACCCATATTTCGCCACCACTTTTTTGTAAAAATCCTTTTACCAATAATAATCCTATTCCAGCACCCTTATCCTTTTTTCTTGTTTCTGAAAGAGTTTTCATTTGTGGTGTAAAAAGTTTAGCCATTATTTCTTTCGACATTCCAATTCCAGTGTCCTTAACCTGAATAATAATTTTGTCATCTTTATTTTTTGCTGAAACTGTTATTGCTCCTCCTTTTTCGGTATGCTTTATCGCATTTGAAACTATATTTTGTATGATGGAAATTAGCATTTTGCCATCTGCAAATACTGATGTATTCTCTTCGATTTCGTGATGAAGATTTATTGTATTTATTGAAGCGCTTTCTTTTAATGTTTCGAATACTTTATCAATGTATTCGATTAACTTTATTTTTGTTGGAGAAAAGGCGTCTGATGCGTATTTTATTCTTGCCCATTCAACTAAATAATCTAACATATCTAATTCATCAGTTGATGATTTATATAGTAAGTCAAGCATTTCCTGAACAACATCAGGCTTCATTTTATGAAAATTTTCTTTCAAATATTTTGCTGTTCCAATAATAGATGAAAGAGGGCTTCTTAAGTCGTGTGAAAGTATGGCAAGAACACTCTCTTTATGTGTATTTAGTTCTTCTAATTCTTTGACATATTTTTTTATAGCATCTTCTGATTGTTTCCTTTCTGTTAAGTCCCGTAAAATTTTTACATAACCCAACATCTCTCCATCTAAACCTGTGAGTGGAAAAACCAAACCATAAGCGTAAAATAGGCTCTTGTCTTTAGCAATGTGCCATCTATTATCGGTTGCTCTGCCTTCTTTTAAAGCTGTTTCAATTTCATTTTTCGGAACACCATTTTTCAAATCCTCGTCCGTAAATATTAAATCGAAGGGTTCCCCAATAACTTCCTCCGTTTCGTAACCAAATATTTTTGTCGAACCAGAACTCCAACTATTTATGATGAATTCTTTGTCTAGCGTAAAAATCGAATAGTCCTGTAAGCTGTCAATTATTTGGCTATAAAATTCAGCAGTTGGTATATATTTATTTTTAAGAATTTTTGGTTTGTCTTGTTTCTCTTCCATTATTTTTGTATTAATGTTTTTGTTGAAATGCTATGTCAATGCGTCTGCTGCCATTGCGTATAACGTTTTGCAGCTACCCGAAGGGCGGGACTTTGACCACAAAACTTGATTTGAAAAACTAATGTTTGATTACCCACAAAACTGTCTTTGGAACACGAAACCCCGCCTTTTGGGTAGGTGCTGTTATAGGGCGTTTTTCTTGTCATACGGTTGTTTGTCAATTTCAAATTCAGTCGTGTATGTTCCCCAGTCCATGAACTTGTAATAAATCGTCATTGCGTCAAAATGACTATTCGCAAAAAAATCATGAATTATTTTACTGCCGGGTTCAAGTAACTTTCTGCAATCGTCCCCTCGCTCGTCAGCTAAACACAAAGTTGTCAAGCCTTCATTGTCTTGCCACACTTGATGTTTAGAACCAGCAGAACTTGTCTGACGTTCCCAAAATGTCAATGGATATTCGTCCCACGAAAACACAACTTGTAAGTCATTATTGTCTGTTGGGTCACTGTCTAAGTAATGATGTCCACCGTTACCATTACGATACAGTGTGGTCAGCTTTTCTCTAAACTCGTTCCATTTCTCGCTTGTTACTCTCCATTCATAATTGTCTGGCGAGGTTTGTCTAAGTCCAACATTCTTGGTGTCATTAAACGCAGATAACTTTATTTGAAAAGTCTTATCGAGCAGTTTAAGATTTGAAAAGTCAAACGAGGAAAGTCCATTTGATAATTTCAAAAACACGTCTTCAATTTCAAGCAGTCCTTCGATGTCAGCAGAAATTAAAATGCTGTCCTCGCCTTTGAAGTTGTCAAAGTGTCCAATACGTATATGTCGTTTTTCTGTCGTCATTAAAATGCCCTATAACTTGTATATACCCGCTATTCGGTAGCGTATTTCTCAAAACAAACATACCCACCCCCGCCCATTTTCCAACACAAAAAAAAACGCCCCATTCAAACGGGTCATTCCACCACAGCGCAGCGGAGGTGGAATCTCCGGCTTCGGTAAGGGCGCCCATGGTGGTGTGGCAGATTCCACACTGCGCTGAAGCTTCGTGTGGAATGACCCTTCGACCCCCATCGACAAGCTCAGGATAAACCCAGCTCAGGATAAACTAAGGGTGGCGAAGAGGGGGGGTGGGAGACATAGTCAGGCTTTGACCATAGGGAACTGTCTGCCAGCACTGAACTTGATACGAAGCATCTCGGCTGAGCCGAGACTTAATTTAACCACTGCTTGCCCCCTTGGGGAACCGCCAGTTGATGGTAGGTGCTGTTATGCGTTCGTGCTACTGCTCGTTCGGAGTTCGTCTGCCCGAAGTTCGCACAACTGTTTATTAGAAGTTCTTTATTCATCATCGTCCAACTAAACATAGTTACTAAACAAACCATACAAGAATTCATAAACTACTTTTGCTATTGAACGCCACGAATTGCTGTCAAACAAAAGAATTTCAATTATATTTTCAACGATAATTAACAAGCCGATGTAACTTAGCACGGGATGCACTTTACCGCTTTTTATTTTATCCCATATCCAAGAAAACACAATAAAGCTATCACTTAAAACAACTGCAAACCAAATGTCTGGTCTTGATACTGATGGGAAATAATGACGGAAACGAAACCATGCAGGCCAAAGAACAACAATAATTGCAAGGAGCATAAACCTTTTATGTCGTTCAGGTTTTTTGCGATTGATTATGGCAGCGAAAACCAGACTAAGAAAAATAATTGCTGTCGTGCAAGTTCCTAACATTCCAGAAATTACTGTTTCTCCTAATCCTTCCTTCAAATCTCTTTTTACTTGGTAAACTCCTGCTGGAAGCATTGTTAAAGCAACACCTAACGCAAGGAAAATACCCAAATAGCCAAGTGTTATGTGAATGCGATAGCTTTTAAAATGAATCAGATTTGTTTGTGTTAAGTAGAGAATTATCCAACAGAAAGCGAAAGTGCCATGTAAGTAAATTACAAATGGGGCTTTAAAAGTCCCAGCTGCTACAGGCATTATAAATGTTGTCGCAAATCCAACTAATACAGCAAATAATCCAATCCATCCCATGATGAGAAAGAATGAAGGTTTGTTTCTTCTATTGGTTACTTCAGACATAATTAGTCGTTTGTTTTTGTCTGTTCGTTTCTTCCATTAAGTTATTGAATTTGCCAGGTCGCCCAAGCATGACGTTTTGCAGATTTGCGATGGGCGGGATTTTTACCACTAATGTTAGTTCGGAGGACTGAACTTTCGGCTACCACAAAACTGTCAAGCGAAGACGAAACCCCGCCTATTGTAAATGTGCTGTTATGCGTTCGTGCTTTTGTCTGCTTGGTCATACATGCACAAATGTTGGAGTGAAGTTCTGAATTGCTGCAACGATTTCCGCTTTCCTGTCACTTTTGAGAAGTCGCACAACAATGTTGGCATACTCGTTATTAGCTAAACCGAAAGAAGGTGAAATTCTTTTTGGAAGATTTTTTCGGTTAAACAATCTCAATGCTTTCTCTAAACTGTTTTCGTCAATGGCTTGTTGGTAAAGAGTTCTACTCTCAGCGTAAATTGCTGCAATGTCAATGGAATTTAAGACAGCTGTCATTCCATCTATAAGTCCTTGTTCTGTGTGTCCTACCTTGGTGTAGTTATTTAATCTAAACTGAATTTCTCTTTGTGCACGGTTGGTTACTTGAACATCAAATTCTGCCACAAGAGAGTTGATGATAAAGGTTGTTACGTCTGCAACTATTGTATTTACGTCTAAATGTTGATTGGCTGCAACAATTCTAAGTATAGGTTCAATACAGAAAAGATTTTCAATCTCCGCAACATTAATTGTATAAACACCTGCTTCTCTGAGTGCGTTAATTTCTTCGATTGTTCTGTAGTCGCTGTCAATAATTCCGAATGCTTGCAAATGATGAAGTGAAGGATTTTCTCGGACAGCCTTAGTTGATTCAATTACTTTTTCACATCCACCTCTCGGAATAATATGGTAGTCGGGGAATGCTGCTTGATACAAAATTGTGTCGTAACTTGCTTTTTCTCCTTCACAAAAAATAATGTTCTTACGATTGCCAATAATTTCTATTACCAAGTTTTCAGGAATAGCCTCAATCTCCGGAACATCTTGCCAAATCCAATTTGTAGCACCATCATATCTCCTTATCCAAAGTTTCTTCGCATCCTTTCGTGATGCTGCGAAATCCAAATCGTGAGTAATGAAAACAAGAAGTTTATTTGGACAAATTTCTTCAATCTTATTCCACAATCTAGTCATTAAAGATTTATGAAGATGTATTTCAGGTTCATCAATAATTATTATTGAATTGTCAGGAGCACAAAGGCATTGTCCAATTAAATAAAGGGTCACACGTTCTCCGTCACTCATTCCTTTGCCATGATATTCTGCTTGTCCAACTTTATTTACCATGACTTTGCCATCTTCAAAAGCAATTTCGCGATGTGGCATGATATCTTGCCAAAGTTGCATTATTACATCAATTGGTGCGTCATCAACTGCAACATATGCTTGACATGCTTTAGTTGCTTTAGCATGTTCCCTATCTCGCTTAGAAGTTCTTGCAAATAAGGTTGAAAGTAATTGGTTGTAGTCATTCAACATATGTGTTTCGGGGTTACCTTCCCACCTATGTCCTCGCTTGTGTGCAACTACAGCATCTTGATTTTCAAGTCCATAAAACAACATTTTTTCTGCTTGTTCCAAATTTTTTATTTGAGCAAAGTCAGGAATGTTCAATGCTCTTTGTGCTGAAATTCTATGAACTCCTAAATTGTTTTGCATGTTCGTTTCAATCCATGCTCCAAGTCGTGTTTTACCCGAACCGTTTGCTCCAATGATTACAATGTTGTTGTCATTGTCAAGCGTTTCGTTTTCGCCTTGTCCTGTCCTGTTTGGTAATATAATGTCTGGTTTCAATGTCTGATTGTGTTAATATTTGTCTGTTCGTTTCTTGCAGTCATGTTTGGAGTTACACTGTCGCCCAAGCATGACGCATAACTTGTATATATGTGCCACTTTATGGCACATATCCACCCAAAATCGGCTGGATATGTGCAACTTCGTATTCGCTTTCCACAAAACAAACATACCCACCCCTCGCCCTCTTCTAAACAAAAAAAATCGCCCCATTCAACCGGGTCATTCCACCGCAGCGCAGCGTAGGTGGAATCTCCCGCTTCGGTAAGGGCGCCCGTGGCGGTGTGGCAGATTGCACACTGGGCTGAAGCTTCGTGTGGAATGACCCTTCGACCCCCATCGACAAGCTCAGGATAAACCCAGCTCAGGATAAACTAAGGGTGGAGAAGAGGGGGATGGGAGATGCTTTGTTGACACGGATGCTATTGGTCAAACACGCGCGGCATCCAGTTTTACTTCTTGACGGCCAATGCGGCAATGGCCGTTTCCAGCTTATTAAGCTCCTCGTTCAGGTCCATTTTAGACAAAGGCGCATAACCCAAAGCCTTGCTTTGTATGGGAGCCTCTTTCAAAAAATAGCGAAGAAAATCCGCGTACTCAGCGTCCGCAAGCACCCTCCTGTTCACATACAGATACAACGGGCGCTGAAAGGGAAAATAGGACAACTCCTCGATGGCCTGCACCGAGGGCATAATGGCTCCGCTGCCGTTGGTAGAGTCCTGGTCGTCAATGGCTACGGGCCGTGCCAGAATTTCGTTGGAGTGCATGTAGGGCAGCGAGAAGTAGCCAATGGCAAACGTGTCGCGCGAGATGCTCATGACCACATCATTGTGATCCTCGCTGGTGTGCACAGCGCGCACCTTAGATGCGCTGGTGTCATAAAGTGATTTCAGAAAGACGTCCTGTGTGCCGCTCATAAGGCCTGGGGCAAAAAATGTGATAGGTTCCTTTGGCCATTCCGGCCGCACATCGCTCCAATAAATGTTGTCTTCCAAATCGTTCTTTAACCACATAAAGCGCAGCTCGTTCAGGGTGAGCGACTGGCACCAGTCGTTGGCCGGGTGCACGGCTATCACCACGGCATCATTTGCAATTTTTAATTCCAAAAAATCGACCCCGTTGCGCTGGCACGTTTCGGCTTCGTCATCTGCCATGGGGCGCGATGCGTTGTTGATGTCCAGTTTACCATTGCAAAATTTTAAAAACCCGCTGGTGGTACCCGACATGGAGAGGCTTATTTTGATAGACGGTCGCGCTGCGCTATAGCTGTTTACAATCTCCTGCGCTATAGGAAACATACTGCTGCTTCCGTCTAACTCTATGAATGCTGAAGGCTGGTTGGGTGTTTTGCTTTTGTCCCCCTCCGTGCGGCAGGCGTTTATCAAAAAGAGTGATAGACAAAAAAAGACGACAGGAACCAGCCTGTTTAATCGCGCTGACATATTGTTTGCAAAGAATCATCATTCGCACGCTTGGTTCGTTAAGAAGCCATGATCTCCATCTAAAGAGTTGGTTTCTTTTTGGAGAAAAGGGGTAAAGGATAGGCATGTGTTGACATGGATGCTGATGGCCCGACATGCGCGGGTTTATCCCCTCCATTTACGGGGTCATTCCACCGCCTCTTTACCCTGTCATCCCTTCGACCCCCATCGACAAGCTTAGGATAAACCCAGCTCAGGATAAACTAAGGGTGGCGAAGAGGAGGCAGTGGAATGACAGGGTAGAAGTCGGAAGCAATTAGCTTTGAAACTTTGGGAAGCGACCATTTTTATTCGTGTTCAACGACAGCGGTTAGTATGTTTGCAAGAGAAGTCCTCATTTTCCCCATTCGCTTCTCATTATTGCCGCTTATGATTTACAAGCACATTCTTCTGTCAGCCCTACTGCTAGTGGCTGCTGCAGCCTCTCAAGGGCAAATCATCATCAACGAAGCCAGTAACAAAAACTACTCGACCATAGCGGACGAGGATGGCGAATACGAAGACTGGCTGGAGCTTTACAACGCAGGCACTGAGGCAGTCAACCTGGTGAACCACGCCCTTACCGATGACCCGGCAGTGCCTGACAAGTGGCCCCTGCCTGCTGTAACACTACAGCCGGGTGAGTTCTTCTTTGTGTATTGCAGTGGCAAAGACAGGTACTACTTCCCGCCTGCCACGCTGGTAACCAACACGGGCACTTTTGTGCCCACAGCGGGCTGGAATACGCATGATTTTTCAGAGCCTTTCTATTGGGACGGCAGCTCTAACGTTATAGTGAACACCTGTTCATACAGCTCACTGGGCTACATCACCAACTCGGTATTTACACAAACAGAGACTCCGTTTGTGTCCACTACTTTTTCGTATGCTGATGGCGGCACATGGGCCTGCGAAACGGGTACCGGTGAAATATCCACATGGCGGCCTAACATGCAACTGAACGGCATTACCATAGGGGAAGGAACGCTGGAAAACTGCAATACGTGTTATCCCGCTCCTTATGGCAACTGGTATTGGGGAGCACGCCATCAAATGCTGATTCGTGCGGAAGAATTGACAGCAGCAGGATTAACCGAAGGCATGATAGAATCGCTCGGATTTGAAGTGGTTTATACGGATGCAATAACCTATGACTACATAGAGGTACATATGAACCTGACCACTACCGATGAGCTTACCAATGAATACATCAACCAGTCGGGGTATAATTACCATACTAATTTTGGAATATCGGGCTCAGGAGAAACTGTTTATCTCTTTGATCCTAATCAGGAGCAAATGGACAGCATTACATTGTCGCTGGAGAGTGTTAATACCAGTATAGGCTCCTACAATGATGGCAACGGGGTAAATACCATGTTCCAAACGCCTACGCCAGACGCCACTAACAACAACTCTGAGCCTGCTGAGGGCTATGCCCAGGAGCCGATGTTTTCCCTTAACTCCGGATTTTACAACACGCCTGTTTCCGTTACCATCACCAATCCTAACGGTCCTGAGTCGCAAGTGTATTATACCCTTGACAGCAGCGATCCCACCACGGAATCCACCTTGTACAATGGAGAAACAATTTACATTTTTCAATCCACCGTGGTGCGCGCCCGTGCTTTTGAACCCAATAAAATACCCAGCCCCACCAATGTGGCCACGTACTTCTTTAATGTTGATCACATCACCCCCATTCTTTCGGTTACTACAGACAATAACAACCTTTACGGTCCTACCGGCAATTTTGACAACCCCATGAACGATTGGCTGAAGGCGGCCCACATGGAATATTTCGACTCGATACCCACCCATCCGCTGCTATTCTCGCAACCCTGCGGCATGATACAAGACGGAGGCTGGGGCGGTAGCAGAACACAGCCTCAGCGGTCATTCAGGCTTAAGCTAACTGATGGTGTGCTGGGAGAAGATCCTATAGAGTACGAGATAATTCCCTACCTGCCTGATCGCGATGTGTATAGCGACTTCTACCTGCGCAATGGTAGCAATCAGTATTTGACACTGCCCTATAAAGATGCTGCGCAGGTGAAGATGATGGCAGGCGAAACAAACAACTATTACTCTGCCTGGAGGCCCATATCAGTATACATAAACGGACAATACTTCGGGCTATATGAATTGCGCGAAAAATTCAATACGGAGAAATTCAAAATTGAAGACAACGCAACAGAAAGCACTGTGGAAATTCTGTCAATAAGTGCCTTTTATGGTTTTGTATTTCGGGCAGTAAAGGGAGATGTGGATCACTACTGGGAGGATTATGATGCCTATTGGCAAATAGACACTCAGGACGAGAACTATTGGGAAGAAACCGATCAGTATTTCGACCTGAAATACTATACCGACTACATCATAGGTGAAACCTGGATGGGCAACGTGGACTGGCCCGGCAACAACATCAAAATATACCGCTCCGATGCTACAGGCTACAGGTGGCGGTTTTGTTTAATAGATCTGGAATTGTCGCTACTCCCCAACTCATGGACGGACTGTTACTCAGACCATATCGACTATATGCTGGGACAGGGGACAGGCAACCCATTCATAGCCATGTGGAACAGGGGACTGGAAAATGAGCAGTACAAAAACTACTTCATCAATCGGTATGCAGACCTGATGAATACCACCTACGCTACTTCCAAACTGTTGGAGATTGAAACAGATTTCTTCAATCAGACCGTGGTGGAAATGGCCAATGAGTACCAGCGCTGGGCTGACCCTTGGAATGTACCCGGTTGGTTGAATTACTTCAACGAAAATCACTTGGTGTTTCAGTCGGAACTAGCCTGCCGCAGCGAGCAAGTGCGAAACCATGTGGAGGACAATTTCGATTTAGATGGTCAGGTAGAAGTTACTATTAACGTATCGCCTGCAGGTGCCGGTAGAATTGTGCTGAATACGATTACTCCAGAAAATTTACCTTGGACCGGTATTTATTTTGATGGAGTTCCTGTGACGATGACTGCAGTGGCCAATCCCGGTTATTCGTTCGACCATTGGCTTTCAGAGAATATCATTCTTACGCCCGAAGGCGATTCGGTTTTAATTATTAATGTGGATACCCCTGATGAGTTTACGGCCTACTTCACCGGAAGCCCGCAGCCAACCACTATCGCCATCAACGAGATCAACTACAATTCGGACGAAACCCAAAACTCCTCCGATTGGTTTGAGCTGCACAACTATGGCGCTGTGCCTATTAACCTCACCGGCTGGAGTGTTACCAGCGAAACCAATCAGCCACGTTTTGATTTGCCTGAGGGAACAGTATTAATGCCGGACGAATACCTGGTAATCGTTAGGAATGTAGAAGCCTTTGAACAACAATATCCCGATGTAGATAATTTTATAGGTCCGTTCTATTTTTCACTTTTACCCTCTGGCGGAGCGGTTAAATTGTACAATGAATACCAAGATGTATTTCTCGCTGTCAACTACCTAGACAGCTTGCCATGGCCTCAGGTGGCAGACGGGGGAGGGCGCACACTCGAGCTTTCCGATCCATTATTAACCATTGACGACCCAGCCAATTGGTTTGCTGGCTGCATGTTCGGCTCACCGGGCGAAGCATATCAGCCCTGCGCGGAACAAATTGTCTTTAGTGAGATCAATTTTTGGTCAGCAACCAATGCAGATGCAGGCGACTGGATTGAACTAAGAAACATAAGCGACCAGTCCATGGACTTGTCAGGATGGATTTTCCGCGATGGCAACACAGCGAACTCCTATGTGATACCCAATGAAACCACCTTAGAAGGTGGAGAAATGATAGTGATCAGCAATAACACCCAATTGTTTGACCAGCAGCACCCTGCGGTAGACAACCGTGTAGGCGGATTTGAGTTTGGCTTTGATAACCAAGGCGAAATGATGCGACTTTACAATGCCGAGGACAAACTTTACTTCTCCATGGTGTATGGAGCAGACCAGCCTTGGCCCACCGAGGCCGCGGGTGGCGGTTACACGCTGGAGTTGGCAGATAGTTCAGCCAATATTAACAGTGCACTCAATTGGTTTGCTGGATGCCTTTATGGCTCGCCCGGTAATTATTACACCCCCTGCGAGACCATCAGCGTGGACGAAGAAGAATTGAACTCGGCAGGTATGGTCCTATTCCCCAATCCTGCTAATGAGGATACACGCATCTTGTTCTCGAACGGGTTGGGTCGCCATGCGCAAGTTCAGCTTTACGACTCGTTTGGGCGATTGGTTAAAGACATGGCCGTTCCAGCTTCAGCCAGTGGTGTTAACCTAGACCTCAGCGACCTCTCCAGCGGAGTATTTGTAGTGCGTGTTCAGGATGGCAATAGGGTTATGCAAGCAAGATTGGTTAAGGAGAATTAATCTGTCCCATTAATTATAACTCACCACATCAGGCTTCGAAACTGCAAAGCTTCTGAACTTGACCGAGAAGCTTGTTACAGGGTTGAACCTGGTGTATTGTCCTGTCCCATCTGGATTATTAGGATAAAACCCAAACGATAGCTGAAAACTGCTGGTGAGCAGGTTTTCATTTCGGAATAGCATCCCTAATGCGTAGGATGGATAGATGGGCCCGGCAAACATTTTTGAGTCAGCATTTGTCAATGCTCCAAAACCTATTAACACAAGCGGTGCAAAGCGAAAACCGATAAGATTGTATGGGGTGTATATAACCCCCTCCAGGTTCAGGAGCATTTTGCTTGTCCCCAGCATAGACCCGTTTCTAAACCCATATAGCTCATCAGGGCGAAGGGTTATTCTTTCCAAAGGTGACTTATTGAACCCATTAATATATTTCCAGTAAACGAATTGGCGGAAATACCATCTATTACTTCTCAGAAGATCTGTGAAATAGGTAAATCCTAAGTTGAGTGTTGAGCTATTGGCTGTCTTTGTAAAATAACTACCGTAAGTAGCATTGACGGAAAAGTAGCCTATTTTATTAAAGTGCTTTCCCCGCGAAACATCAACGCCTGCGTAGTAGCTGGCAGTGCTCTGCTCCTTATAAAACACACCATACAAGAACTGTACTATCAGTCCTTCCGGTATATCCTCGTTGGCCCCAAAACGAAAAATGTATTGGTCTTTGTAAAACTTGCTGAGTGAAAACCCGACACTGCCCAAGTAAAGAGAAGTATTGGTGTTAACCTTATTGGTGTCTATCTCAAAGGAAGGCCGCAGCTCATAGCATGTTTCAGCATATCTGACGGCAGCTACAACGTTGCTTAGCCTTCTGTTCACATTCTTGCCCGTCTTGATGTTTATGTTTCTGGCCACCCAGAAGTCAGAATTATAGTAATTAAGCGCTGAGCTTTTATCCGTATTTTCAATTGCATCGGCATACTTGTAGGTCGCCCACGTTTGCCCGGCTGCAGCACCACCGGCCCATTTGGCCAATCCCGAGTAGAAAGGCCTGCTGAAGGAAACGCCTACCTGAACGACATCCTTTGTTTTAGTATAGCCAACATTGGATGAAATGAACGTGTTGGATATATTGGCTATGGTATGGCTCCCCGTCAGCTGATAATCACCATTTGTTTTATAGCTAATAAGCTGCTCAGCACGTTGTCCGCTTCCTACTATGTTTCTATCTCTTAAGGTTATGCTCCCCCCTTTCAAACCACCCTGAATGGGAACATCGAACGACCATTTGTCTTGTACCACCACTTTTACATCTACACTGTCTGAATTTGCCGGGCCAACCTTCTGGATATATATGCGGGCATCAGCCACATAGCCAATTCCACGCACTAGGCGCTCCGATTCACTTATCTTAATCACATCAAGAGCCTCGTTGGGCTTAAACAATAAAAGATTGCGAATTATTCTTTTCCGCGTGGTTACGTGGTATTTGTTTCCTAGCTTTTGTAAAGAGTTTTCCGCAGCTTGCCATGTGGTATCATTTACGGAATACCCAAAAGGATCGAGCACTTCAATATCTACGTTACGGATTATTTTCCCATTGAATTTTAAATTAGGATCGTCTCTTTGTTGCTGAGTTGACAATGGTTTTTTTTCATAGGCCCGAGGCGCGGGGTCTACAAAAATGGCATGGTAAAGCAGTTTGGTCGCTTTGTGCTTGTAGGCGATTTTTTTTATTTTCTTGTACACGGCAAGTGTATCTCTTGGCTCACGTTCTACTGTGTCCTTTTGAGCACTCATTGCCAGCGCAAAGCAGAGGGTAGCAAGAAGCAGCAAATACTTTTTGCAGGGCATCTTTACGGCCTCGGTTAGCATGATTTCAAAAATGCCTTCTAGTGCCGTTCAAAACTTACACTATTCACGGCAAATGTTGCATTATTCGCACTTTTCTATAGTGACCAGAGAAGCCGGAAAGGCGCCTAGAAATAACTCGAGAGTCCAAAGATAAATCCTCCGGTAACGGAAGGCGGATTGCCAAGAATATCGCGTTGTTGCAGGTAGCGGTAGTTCAATCGAACAACTGTTTGAGCTGTAGGTCTGAAACTGATGGCAGGCATTACGCTCCATACTTCTTCACCCATTTTTCCGCCTGTTTCGTTGAAGGTGCCCACATTCCAGTCTACATATTCGAGTCGCACAGCCAGGTTAATAACGGCCTTGTCCCAGCCTAGTATACTGCGCTTCACGATTGGCTGCACAAGGTCTATAAACCCACCCTGTTGCTTGTCCCCAAATTGCTGAATGTAGTTTGCAGGAATCTCTACCATCACCCACGCCCACTCACCAGTTACAAAGGTTTTTGATTTAGCAAGTGTTGTGTTAAAATCAATAGCGAAGACATCGCATCTTCTTTTTTCATCCAGTACAATACCGTCATCCATATAAGTATTATAAACACCACCCATATACGACAATCCGAGTTCGCCAACGCGGTTGTGGCTTATGGCTACTTTACCTGTCACCAAGGGTTCGCCACTTGCGCTTTCTTCAAAACGATCAGGATTGTTTTTGGCGGCAGGCAGAAAAGTTTTGTTCTCTGTATTTGAAATGATGGAGTTGTCAAAACCTCCTGACAAGTAGACCTCGTAACCAAACATCCACTGTTTTGCATACTGTTTTCCATAGAGGCCAAAGCCTGCATTGCTCCACGTAGCAGGAAGCATTTGGGTAGCAGAAATGGGCCTGTCGGTAAATTCCCATTTGGGTCCGTCATGGTTTTGGTTGAAAGCCCCAATAGGGTTAAGGATAATGCCGCCTCGCAGGTTAGCCAGCGGATGAAAACTCATGTCCAAGGAGGCAAACTCGACTGCGATTTCTTTTCCCCCATCTTCAAATTCTATCTCGGATAAAAACTTCAGGTTTTTACCAATGGACGAAGCCACAAAGAGTGTAAGCCTGCGAAACTGGAATTGATGTCCTTCGGAAACGCCATCGGTACCCAAGTGTTGCCAATTGCCTTCAACATATCCACCCAGTGATACAGGCATTTTGTTCATGGTCAGAAATGGACGGTTATACACCGCATCCATATTTAAAGGCTTCAGTGTGGTGTCCTTGGTTATCGGCTTTAGCAATGTGCTGTCAATTTGTGCAACAGATACAGCGCATGAAAGAGTAGTGCAAAGGGTAATTATGGATGAATAGATATGTTTCATTGGAGTGTCACTTTCAATAGAGAACCTTCTACTGCGACAGCGAAGGTTCTGAGGTTAGTGTCTGCGGGGGCTTGCTGAACAATGCCCTTGTTATCGAAAACGCTGCCATGCGCGGGGCATTGCAATCGGTCACCAAATACCTGCAACTCCGCTCCTTGGTGGGGGCATCGCATCAACAGGGCGGTGTAGTTGCCCTCAACCGTGCGGTAGATGCAAATGGGGTATTGCAGTTTTTCATTCTGAGCTACCACGTAACGTTTGTATGTTTTTTCATTGTCTTTTATCAGCTCAAAATCTGCGAGGTTCATCACCAGTTTATCATTCTCTATGGTGCCATTGATAATTTTATTGGATGCGCAGTTGCTGAATAGCGAGGGCAGGGCCATCACTCCAAGGCATGAGAAACCACACGTTCTGATAAAATTTTGCCTGTCCATTTTTTATAACGATTCTAAAAATTTTATCACTGCATCGCGATCGGCTTGCGACAGACTAGCAAAATTGTTTTTGCTAGCTGTCGCCTCTCCACCATGCATCTGTATGGCTTCTTCTATACTGTGTGCACGGCCATCGTGCAGCAGAAAATATTCGCCACCCTGCGAGTTGGGCGAAAGTCCCAGACCCCACAACGCAGGTGAACGCCACTCTGATGCTAGGGCACTGCCTTCTGTATAGCCATCATTCAATTCTTCTCCCATGTCGTGCAATAGCAAGTCGGTGTAGGGGAAAAATGTTTTGTATGATAAGGCCTCCACATTGGAATAACCCGTTGTCATTGATTCGCGGTGACAATCTTCGCACCCCATATTTATAAACACCTCGCGACCTGCTATTACCTGCGCATTATCCTTATTGCGCTGAATAGGCGCCTTCAGTGTTTGCAAGTAGAAGACCACATCGTTAACTGTGTTGAGGGAAACTTCTGGGTCGACCTCGCTACCTGTGTAGGTGTCGATAGGAGAATATGCGGATGTGATGCCCATGTCCTGATTATAGGCATTCACGGTTTGATGCATTAGATCGTAGGCAGCGGCTTTTTTACCAAATCGGCCAATATGATTTCCAGCTTGAGTAATGGAATTCTGTCGTGGAATAACAAAGCCGGGCAGGTCTATAAAACAAGGTACTCCAGAAATGCCATCAGCGTTTGCGTCATTTTGATCGGCCCAGCTGAGAATGTCGGCATCCGATACCAGTTCAATAAATCCTAAGCCAGTATTGGCAGGAGGAGTGAACCGCGCTGATGTGGCTCCTGCAGGTAATTGCTCAGGTAAAAAACCCGGAAGTGAACGGTGCTGCAGCTGTGGCCCGCCCATATTCAAATACTGATTACCTGTTGCGTCAATCTGGCCAAAGCGTGTAAGGGTGGTGAAGGGCGTTCCTTTGCCATCACCTGCGTGGCAACTACCGCAACTGGTGGCTACGAACAACGGCCCAAGGCCTGTTTCTGCGCTAAATACTTCATCATTGAATGCGATGTCACCCGCCAGAAAGCGGGCACTTTGCTCATAGGTAAGGCCTTCCACTGGACCATCCAGCAAAGAGTCGTTTGCCGGTGCAGCAGGTTCCAGTTTGGAACAAGCCTGTGTTGCTGCAATCGCTATTGTCATGCAAAGGAGGACGGCTCTGTTGTTGTTCATTCGTCTTTTGGAATAATTTGGGCGGTAAAAGTAACGAGTTAGATAAGACTAACATAATAATTATTCAAATCACTCAAGCTGGAAATATCCTTACTCACTTTTTCTACCTTTGACGCATGAACACGCACACCGAGGAGAATTACTTGAAGGCTCTTTTCTACCTAACCGCTGAAAGGGGCGAAGTGAACGTGAACGACCTAAGCAAACATCTTGGTATACAAATGCCGACAGCCACCAGCATGATGAAGAAGCTAGGTGAAAAAAAGCTGGTGCAATACGAAAGCTACAAACCCATAAAACTTTCAGACAAAGGCAAAAAGGAAGCAAGTCTTATTATTCGAAAACACCGACTGACGGAAATGTTTTTGGTAGAAAAAATGGGCTTCGGTTGGGAGAATGTGCACCCAATCGCAGAGCAAGTAGAGCATGTGGACTCGCCCGATTTTTTCGACCGCATGGACGAGATGCTGGGCTTCCCCAAAATGGATCCGCATGGCTCACCCATACCTGACAAAGATGGAAAAATTTCATGGCAGAAATTTGATAAGCTGAGCGACTGTAAGGTAGGTGAAAGTGCGAAATTATCCGCTGTAATGCACAGTTCTGACGAATTTCTGAAACACCTCAATGCGCGTGAATTGCAATTGGGCGTTGTAGTAAAAGTGATATCGGTAGAGCCCTTTGACGGTATGATGGTGGTGAGTTATGGCAAACGCAAAAGTGAAACATTGAGCAGCATTGTCTGCGAGCGACTACTGGTGCAAAGGGCATAGATCCTCGTTCGAAGGCGCACACACTCTCTTCAAAAAAAGAATAAAATGATAGACTTCGATAGTGAAAACGAACTAAGGCCATGCTTGGTGGCGGGCGAAAGGCTTGTATGGACAGGACGACCCAAAACCGGTATCCTGTTGAGGCCTAGTGATAAGTTCATGATTCCATTTAGCATTATGTGGGGAGGTTTTGCACTAGTGTGGGAAGCATCTGTGATAATAATGGATGCGCCCATTCTATTCATGTTATGGGGTATTCCATTTGTCTTGGTAGGATTATACCTGATGATAGGCCGCTTTTTTGTAGATGTTAGTAAGCGCAAAAGGACCTTTTATGGTCTAACAGAGGACCGTATTATTATTAAATCAGGACAAGGAGGTTCGGGTACGAAATCTTTTACAATTAAAAATCTAACCGAAATAGAATTTAGCGAGAAAAAAGATGGCAGCGGCACGATTATGTTTGGTCCTGCGGGCCAAACTGAAGAGCCGCGAACTTCTAAGAGTATCAACTTCAATGGAATGAATCGAGGAAACGGTTTTGAATTTATTGAAGATGTTAAAAGTGTGTATGAGATCATATTAGGGCTTCAGAGAAGAAAGTAATCTAATAGAATCCCTAGCGCTGTAATAAAGTAGATTGAACTACATAAAGCAAGGCGGTCGCACATTCATTTCGCAAGGGCGCATGAAAAAACCCACTGCTTTTACACAGTGGGTTTTTCCTATTTCTTAAAAAATAAATACGTTACTTCACGAGCTTCTTGCTGAACAGCGCTTGTCCTTCAGCACTTACACGGATAGTGTAAAGACCATCGGCCAATTGAGTAGTTGGCACGATCACTTGTTGTCCTGATTGTACGTTTTTACTTTTACTGTAGGCTATTCGGCCTGCGGCATCAAACAATTCAATGCTTACGTTCATTTCACTCAAGCCGCTGCCGAAGGTTAGTTGCAAGCTTTCGGTCAATTGCAGCATTTGGATTGGAGTTGTTATCGGAGTCTCTACGGCCGCAGTTTTCACTACTAGCTGCGTAGTTACTTGATCACTGCATTCGCCTGCAGTGGCAGTCGCAGTTACCAAGTAAACACCCTCCTCCGTTGCATTCACGTCAAACGTATAACCAATGCCTGTCTGGCCATTGGTGCATGACCAGTGTATATCGCCACTGTTAGCTGAAGCGGCAAAGGTGGCTTGCGCAACCCCGTTAGTCAGCTCGGCTATTTCTGGCGCATCAGTAATTGCAAGTTGAGTAGCACTTGGGTCTTGCAGGTTTACCGTGAAGTTTGAACTGCCACAAGTGGCGTCTACCTGTACCATATAAATTCCAGTAGGAAGGAACTCTACGACAGCGCTGTTGCCATCCATCACATTGGCGCTTGCCACCATTTGATTTTTCGAGTTCGTCACTTGATAGCTGAACCATGGCGTGTTGTCCACACTGAATTCAAATTGACCATCGTTAACTACGTTGCAAGAGGATGGGATAACATCCAATAGGTTAGTAGATATTGGTGCGGGTTCGCTTATTACTATGGTATTTGTTCCGCTAGCACATTCGTTGCCATTGCCTACGCCTATGGTGTAGATGCCAGCTGGTAAGTGGTCGAAAGTCGCACTGCCATTTGCAAGGTATTCCATATTGCCTTCAGCATTGGTGAGTGTAATAGTCCAGTTGCCGACAGGTGCTGTTACGTCAATGCTGCCATTGGGTGCACCAAAACAAGTAGCATCTGTGGAGAACACCGCAACAGGCGCAGTAGCGTGAATCACTAGACGGTTGCCTTGATAGGCTGCGTCAGTTGAAATACTCATTTGTTCGCCAATATGAAGTGCAATAGCGTTGCCTGTAAATAGGTCTTCTACCATCAAACAAGAGCCAAGCGGAAGGTTCTGAACCTGCTCAACACTGAATGTATAAGTGCCTGCTTCAGGCAAATCGAGGTACACCGGAATAGATAAATCCTCGGTAAGTGGACGGCAATCTTGAGCTAGGTTTACGTTGTCAGCAGACATCAGCGAGAATTCCACAGACTCTGCGTTAGGACTTTCAAGGTCGTAAGCATCGTACGCCTCGTATCCATTGGATGATGCATCGTTAAACATGAGCAAACACTCATCACTCATACCGTTTCTCTCAAGCTTCAATGCAACAAACTGATTGGTTTCCTCATAGCTGCGCTCGAAGGCTGCTCCCGTGTTGGTTTTATACGTCTCCTCGTAGTGAAGGTTTTGTGCCACGGTGTTCACTTTCACCAAAAACGATTGGCTGTGCGGTATGTAGCGTGAACCTGTTCCAGTGTTACTGGTAGCGTTCCATAGTTTATAGCTATTGGTAGTGTGGTCGAAGACGTAGTGAACACGAGGATTACTAACACTAAAGGTGCTTGAAACCAGGTTCCAGTCCACTTCGCTTGGGTACGGATTGGTCATTAGATTCCAACCATCATTCAATATTCCTCCGCCAGTAACAGTGTATGAAAGCGCTTGGTCGAACGTACCTGTTTGTATTGCACCTGTGTTATCTAAGTTTTGAGCTGGTCCTTGCAACCAGACAAAATAGCCATTGGAACTTGAAAGGGGGTCGGTCACATTGGTAGCATTCACATAGCCAAGGCTCATAGCTCCGGCTGTTGATTCCGTGTAGCTGCGAATATTGTTAAAAGGATAGGGTGCTGGATAGTCAGAACCTACAAAGCCTGTTGTAATAATATCGTCATTCCAGTCAGCAATAGTTTGCCCTTGTATGGGACAACCCAGATTCACCCAGTTGCCATAGATCCAAGGTATAGATGGCGTGTACCGTTGCAATGTCACATTGCCACTAACTGCTGCTCCTGGACGTATGGTGCTAATAGAGGACGATCCTGTTATGCTTGAAAGTAATGTAATTAAGCCTCCCGTTTGAAGGGTTCCCTCGTTGGGATATACTACACCTTGCACATTGGTAGGAACGAAAGCGGTAACGTTGAAACCATCGTTATCAATAATTACGTTATTAAAAGTAGTGGTAGCAGAACCGAGTATGCTCTGTGCTGCTTGTCCCTTGAAATGGATGGTTGAAGTAGCTTGGCTAAAAGTTCCGTCATTGATCCACAATCCAAATACACGCGTGGTTACACTTCCGCCTGTGAAAGTGCCACCGGCATCTACATTTATATCATTCACTAACCAATCTGTATTGGCCGTTACATTGTCTGGAAAATTATCACCAGTGGCTGAGCCTTGTATAACGAATCGCTTGTAACGACCGCCAATTACTGTTTGTGGCGCGCTCACTGGTGCCGCTCCCCAAATTGCGCCAGTAACGTTGCCCGAAGCTTGGCTGTACCAAGTTTCTTTGCATCCTTTTTGAGACACCGTGACATCATCAAAACGTATTAAATCTGAGATACCGGCAGTGTAACGATACCTAACACCAAAATGCTGCATGAGTGGATAAGTCAAACCACCTCCGCCAACATCGACACCGGTACCTAACGAGACCAAGGCATCAAAATCGCCATCAATGTCCACCTTTACCTCCCATGTTCCACTGTCATTGAGGGTTACCTCAAGGGCTACTTTGGTTCCACCAGCTACGTTGGTTAGCCAGTCAGTTGTAGAGTTAATTATGGGTGTTGCTGCATACGCGCCATTGGTTACCCTGTAGAGTCTTATGTAGTCATTGGTGCCCGCTGAAGGAAGCGAAGTTTGATCCACCACCAGTGCGTAACCATCAACCGTGGCGCTATAAAGGGTGGCTTCATTGGCAGAAAGAAATACTTGAAAATTATTATTGGCAGAAGGATCGTTTTGATATTTGATATGAAAGCGCCATGATGTATTGATACCCGGAAGACTCACATCGTCCAATGGATAAGCAATGCTGCTGGTGCCGGCACTCGCTTGTGTGCTGTGGCGCGCGCTAAAGGTGCCGTTGATAGGAGCCGTGGAGTTTGCAGCCCATGCGGTGCCAGTAGTTACCCATGCCACAGGTATAGAACCTGACTCGAAATTCTCGTTAATAAGTGTTTCGTAACCCGTGTTGTCATCTACAATAGTCGCTGTGTAGCTAATTGGGGTGTCTACAAAGGCATTGTTGCCACCAGTTGGATTTTGCAATGTAAAAACAAGCGCTGCTATGTCATCACAAAGTGCGTTGTCGGAAGGATCGATGTACACATTTTGAATGCCACTTACCCCTGCTGCCCAAGTGAGCGTTATGGTTGTGTATGGGCCAGCGTAGTTTGTGTTTATGGCAGGTCCTCTTCCTGCGCGGGCTGCAGCGCCTGAGGTCAATACCAAATCAACAGTGGTTGCTAACGTGGCAGATGGGTTTGTGAGCTGAACTTGTATCTGAAGATTCCCTGTATTGGCAACATCTTCATTTGCAGTTCCGCTGGTAAGGCCAGCAATTTCTACTTGTGTATCGGGTGGGCGGGCTACTACACGAAGGTTGTCAAATTCAGGCGAAGTCCTTGGGCCAGCTCCTGAAGAATGTATAAATACAGGACCAACATATCCTGTTCCACTAGGTGTGAAGTCAGCATTGGTAACGGTACCCTGAACAACATTCGCAGCCGTTTCAGGACAACTTAATGGTGTGGGTGATGCTTGATTTTCTACACCGGTTTGTGGCAAGTAGGAAGTGCGAATGGTCCAAAGATTGAGCTGTGAGCGAGTAATGTAGAAAGCTATACCATAATCTAACGCACCATTGGCAACTGAGTTGGATGTTGTTAGAATATTCGTAGCCGTTCCGTTTGTAACGCTTTGCAGAATGATATTATCACCTCCTGTATCATCCCCATACGATATGCGATATCCATCCACAGTCGCTGACTCGAGATTCGCTTCGTTGGCATATAGCCAAACCAAAATTTGATTTGCACCGGTCGCAGGACCACCGTTGTCCCTGCCTATCCAAAAATACCAGTCTTGTTGTGCATCCCAAGTTGAGATGGGTGTACTTAAGTATTGCGAGTCCGGTCCGGTAGCCGCGTTTAACTTCATGGTATGAGTGCGTGTTTGCTCTGTACCGATAAGGCCTGAACAAGTGCTGTTATTGATAACCTGAATATTGGCCGCATCACCACTCCAAGTGGGGTTAGAGGTGAACTGATTATCCGTGAAACTATCGTTGATATTGAGTTGGAAATAGGCCCTGTAGTCATTGCCACCATTGTTGATGGGTTTTGTAGTTGCGCAGCCACCACCAGCATCATTTCCAGTGTACTCGATGTAGAGCTGAATCACATAAACACCAGGCAGCGTTAAGCCACTAAGGATATTCGCGCCACTGTTTCCTTGCCACATTTGGTCGCCCGGATTGCCTGTGTCCTGGCATGGGTTAGGATTCTCACAAAGGAAGGTAAGAGCCAAAGGGGAGAACGCTCCAGGCGTATCACACGTTCTGTAAACACGATAATAAAGCGTGCCACCGCATGAATTGCCTCCGCCATTTTTGAATGTCCACAGTTGGGCATAATCCAATGTCAATGTTCCCCCTGTGCTATAACTGCCAAGGTTGGCATGCTGATAGTCTGGCGCTAGAGTAATTCCTGTGATATCGTGGTATCCGCCAAAACTGAAGCTGATTCCAGATTTGTACTCTTGGAAAACTGCGGAGGATTGAATAGAAAGAAGGGCACAGGAAGCAATAAGTAAAGATTTGAATGCTCTCATTTTGGTTAATTTATAAATCTGATTGTAGATGAAAAAGCGACCACGCAGTTGCTTGCGCAGGGAGGGTAAATGTAAAAAACTCCTCCTGCTTGAACCAAGTAAAATTTTGGTTAAGTGTAATTCAGACACTTTTCAGATAAAACGACTCCAAACAAGCAGATTTTCCGACCAACTTGACCATCAAAAGTTAGGTGTGATTCAATCAATAAAGGTGAATGATTTTGGGCGCACTTGTTATTTTATGTTGTATGTCTGGCGCAGGGCTCGGTATTTTTCTGGTAGATTCTGAAAGAATTTCGTTCCGGTGTGTTTTGAAATCAAAAAAGGCTGCTCATATGAGCAGCCTTTTCATTTCATTTTGTCAAAGGGTCAACTATTTCAACACAACGGTTGACGAGCCAATCAATACTCCGCTTTCATACAGGTTGATTTTGTAATTTCCTTTTTTGAATACATAACCTTCAGCAGCGGTGTAGTAGATACACACGTCTGTATCCTGCTGCTGGTAGTCCACTTCGCGGCTTACGCTGTAAGCTGTTTCTGCGCCACCCACTTGTGTGCTGCCAGAGCCACTTCCGCCTAGCGTTGAGTTATCAGGTCCTATCACGCTCATATATAGTTTGCGCGAACCCGGCTTAGCTATTTCGTTTTTGCGCACCGTGAAGCACGATTTTATCATCTCAGTTTTGGATGCTTTGTCTGTGTCCACTTGCTTGCCATTGTTGCGCTCAAACAAGGCCAAATTGGTAAAGCCGCCAGCCTGCAGTTGTGCTCCTTTTGCTATCATTGAGTTGGAGGTGCTCAGGTCACTTTCCAGTTGCTGACCCTTGGCCTCTGCATCAGTAGCCCTTTGTGTTTGCACATCACGCTCCATAGCCAACTGCTTGTTCATTGTATTCAGCGAGTCTATCTGATAGATGTAATTCTTCATGATGCCGCGCAATGTCTCGGCTTCTGCCTGCAACTTCTTGATGTTGTAGTTACCACTTTTTACTTTTTTCTGCAGCTCTTCCAGCTGTGCGAGGTTCGCATCGCGCTCTGCTTGCAAGGCTGAGTTGGACACGGTCATGGTGTCGTACTTTATGCGCATAGCTTCCAGCTCTATTTCCAGGCCTTCAGCTTCGTCCATTACGGTGCCTTTTTCCTGATTGATGTATACAATTTCTTTTTCCTTCTGGTTGATATTGTAAGCCATGTAACCTACGGCCCCCAGCAAAACGGCTATTATGCCGATGTAAACTTTGTTACTCATAATGTTGAATTGATTAAGTGATTATTTTTCCCTTGCATGGGCGAAGTTATGGTTTCGCCTTGCAAGAGGTAACGCAGCAATTTTCAATTTATTAAAAACCTTCTGTGATTTCGACCGGATGGGCTTTTCAATAAATAGATGGTCTAAAATGAAACCCGAATATATTTGCGCCCCGTTAAAACGGAGTGATTGATATGATGGTCCTGTGGCCGAGTGGCTAGGCACAGCTCTGCAAAAGCTGCTACTGCGGTTCGAATCCGCACGGGACCTCAAGGTAAAAAGGGTGATGACCTCGGTTATCACCCTTTTTGTTTTATTCTTCGGAAAACTGCCTCTCGAGTTCGAGACTTTGATGCTCCTTCGACCTTCTCACCCCTTTTACAAATGCGGAATCATGAACTGGGCCTACTCAGCAAAGATTGAATGCTACACTATAAAGCAGTAGTATCAATACACCTTTTTTGTCCTGACTTTTTGAAATGGACCCTGAAAGGGGTGTTAAGAAGAATTACAACTTCAAGACCGCCAAAAACGCTTCTTGCGGAACTTCCACACTGCCTACTTGACGCATCCGCTTTTTACCTTCCTTCTGCTTCTCCAAAAGTTTTCGTTTACGTGATATGTCACCGCCATAACACTTGGCTGTAACGTCTTTTCGCAATGCACTAATGGTTTCGCGCGCTATAATTTTCGCACCAATACTGGCCTGCAAGGCAATTTCGAATTGTTGCCTTGGAATGAGTTCTTTTAGTTTGATACAAATTCTTTTACCCAAATCGAATGCATGGTCACGATGAATCAATGCTGAAAGGGCATCCACCTGCTCGCCATTCAGGAGTATGTCCATCTTCACCAAATCACTTTTCTTCATGCCAACTGGGTGGTAGTCAAATGATGCATAGCCTTTGGATATGGTTTTGAGCCTGTCGTAAAAATCAAATACAATTTCAGCCAAGGGCATTTCGAACGTGAGCTCAACTCTGTCGGCAGTTAGGTAATGTTGGTTTTGCAACATTCCCCTTTTCTCAATGCACATGGTCATTACAGCGCCTGTGTATTCGCTCTTAGTAATAATTTGTGCTTTGATGTATGGCTCTTCTACCGAATCCAATTTATTGGGGTCGGGTAGTTCGCTGGGGTTATGTATTTCTATGGTCTCGCCTTTGGTAAGGTGTGCCAAGTAGCTAACGTTGGGCACCGTGGTTATAACCGTCATGTTGAACTCGCGCTCTAAACGTTCTTGAATGATTTCCATGTGCAACATGCCAAGAAATCCGCACCGAAAACCGAAGCCAAGGGCCTGACTGCTCTCGGGTTCGAAAACCAATGAAGCATCATTGAGCTGAAGCTTTTCCATGCTCGCACGCAGGTCTTCATAATCATCTGTATCCACCGGATAGAGGCCTGCAAATACCATAGGTTTTACCTCTTCGAAGCCACGCACGCGCTCGGTGCATGGCCTGTCGAAGTGTGTAAGGGTGTCACCCACTTTCACCTCCTTGGCCGATTTTATTCCACTGATGATGTAGCCAATGTCTCCAGCTTTCACCTCCTTGCGCGGTTGCAGGGTCATGCCCATAATGCCCACTTCATCCGCGTCATACACGGTTTCTGTGGCAAGAAATTTTACCTTATCGCCTTTCCGTATCACGCCATTTTGAATGCGGTAGTATGCAATGATGCCGCGAAAGGAGTTATAAACCGAATCGAAAATCATGGCTTGAAGGGGAGCGCTTTCATCGCCTGTTGGGGCTGGAATTCTATCGCAAATGGCGGCCAAAATTTCATCAATTCCCAAGCCCGTTTTGCCGCTTGCATGAATTATTTCATCGCGCTCGCAACCTATCAAATCCACTATTTGGTCTTTGACTAATTCCGCTTCTGCATTTATCAAATCCAGTTTATTCAATACGGGTATAATGGTCAAATCATGCCCCAACGCCAAATACAAATTACTTATGGTTTGTGCTTGAATGCCTTGGGTGGCGTCCACAATCAGCAGGGCTCCCTCGCAGGCGGCAATGCTTCTAGAAACTTCGTAGCTAAAGTCAACGTGGCCGGGAGTGTCAATCAGATTGAGCACCATTTTTTCGCCCTTGTGCTCATGCAACATTTGGATGGCATGGGCCTTAATGGTGATGCCTTTCTCGCGCTCCAAGTCCATATCGTCCAGAGTTTGGGCAACTAGTTTACGGTCGTCAATGGTTTTGGTGACTTGCAGCAAGCGGTCAGCCAGCGTGCTTTTGCCGTGGTCAATGTGTGCGATGATGCAAAAATTCCTGATGTTCTTCATTTCTTATTTTCCTCTTGCCTACTTCAAAAAATGGGGCCGCAAAAGTAGGTGTTCGCTTTGGTTAGCTGATACATGTAGGTTTTAGAAGGAATTCCAGCACGAGCGTGCGTTTGCTATTGATTGATTATTGGCTATTCCATCATACTGCAATACTGGCAATATTTGCTATCTGCATCATGTTCGAATGTCTCAAGTTGGTAAACAGACTTTACCCATTGCACCAGCGCTGCTTCAAATTCTTGCAGTAACTGGTTAGTGGTCTTCTCACTTTGCAAGTAAGAATAGCCGGAGGAATGATTCTGAAAACTGTAAAAAGCAGCGCTTACGTTTTCACCATCCGCCCCATTCGCGCAATACATGTAGATGTATGAAAGCAATTGGATGAGCTTGCCTGAATCTTCTTTTGTAAAAACTTCATCTAGGTTTTTGGACAGCACATAGTCTTGCTTTTTCACCTTTCCGGTTTTGTAATCCAGTATGTGAATTTTTCCGGCTACTTCTTCTATCCTATCACCTTTGCCCCTCATGCGAATGGGTTTTTGCCCATCGTATTTGTGTATGTCCACTTCGCGGCTCAGCGCAAACTCAACATCCAACAGTATGGGTTGTATGCCCATTGATTCGCGCTCCTCAGATAATTTTAATTCATGCGCGATGAATTTGTAAAGCATTTCTTCGGCAATAGAAAAGGCAAGTGCGTTGTATCCTGTTTGTATGTTTTCTGCGGAGTAGAGTTTGGAAAATGCCTGTGTCAGTTCTGCTGCAATATAATCTTTCAAAAGCGAATAGTCTTCCTTTTGCGGATAGCTGTTTTTAAATCTGCCATAAAATTTTTCAAGGACATCATGCACAACACTGCCGAAAGTGGCTGCTCCAATTTGTTCCTCCACTTCTTCTGCCTCGCCAAGGCCAATGATGTAACGGTAGTAAAAGTCGAGCGGACATCGGTTGAACTTGCCGATAGCACTGGGCGAAATACCGGCTGCAAAAAGTGCGTCCAACCTTTGTTTTGCAAAATCATCATTGGGCATAAATTCAGCAACAATCACTTTTTGTTCTTCCTCGAAGCGGTATTTTTGAATAACCCAAGTAGCCTTTTCATTTTTTTTCAGCAACTCGTTTTGCAATTGCTGTATGTACCTGCTTTGCTCGGTTCCTTTAAAGTCTGAGGAGATGGAACTGTAGTAAAAATGAATGTTCGTAGCACGCTGAATCATGCGATAAAAGGTATAAGCGAATGCTGATTCTCTATCATCTGGTAGTGGCATGTTCAACTCGTGCCGCACATCCCAAGGGATGAATGTTTGTGTTGGAGCATTGCCCGGAAGGGTGTCTTCGTTGGCTCCAAGAAGTAAGATATTCTCAAAATCAAGCGCTCGTGTTTCAACCATACTAAGAACTTGCACGCCATGCACAGGTTCGCCCTGAAACTGAACTTGTTCTTTTGAAATCACTTGGTGCCACAGCCTTTCCAGAGCTTCATAACTGTTAGCAAATGGGTGGAGTATTGCGACTGATTCTAGCTCTTCCATGCATGATAGAAGTTTTTCTATCACTACTTGTGTAACTGAGTTTCCTCCCTTTTGCTTTAGTCGATCCTTCAGAATTAAAGATGCGTTTTGCAACAAATCGATAGGTGTAACTGCATCAATCAATGCTGTCCATTGGGCAGTAATCTCGTTTCGCTCAAGGAGCGATTTACATTTTTCAGTTTTAATGTAAATGAGATTTTGATTGGAAATTTCTTTCCTAATGGCTATCATAAAAGATTGCGAAACACCAAGAGCGGTGGAGAGATGCAGCCACTCTATCAATTCCTTGTGATGAACTCCGTCTTGTTTTGCATTCGATTTTATTTTCAATAGTGCCACCATCCATTTGTTCAATGAATGACTGCGCAAAGGCAGTCCCATCGCTAGGTTTACAGGTACATCTAACAGCGGCAAGGCATCCATTAGGGCTTCAGCAAGGGAAGGGTCAGCAAGCACAATTGCTGTTTTATTTAGCTCATCGCTGCTCATTTGCATGAGTTTGTTTGCTGCCGCAAACACTTCGCCTGATGGTGTGGTAGTCTCGTTCAGATGAAATGATTTGGGTGCAGAATCAAGGATGTTTTCAGAAGGAATTGGAATGTGATTAAGTGCAGAATACTTTCTAAGAAAACTTCCTGCATTGTTCATTTCATCTTTCAAGTAATAGTCATCTGTATCCCACATAATTTTTGTAGTGCAGTTTCCCCCTATCATTTTTACAAATGCATCTTCAGCTGGTGAGAGCGAAGCAAGGCCCGCAAACCATACGGTCAAGTTCTTTAATTTGGCCTCTACAAGTGGCGTGTGTGAGGCGATCCAACGTGTGAGCGATGCGTAGCTCTGTGCTTTATACGTCTCGCTTTCTTGTTGCAGAGCGAAATATGTTTTGCCAAGGTCTTCCCAAAATGTCAGGTACCTTTCTTGCGTTGTACTTAGTTTTTCGGAACGCAAACTCCAGTGTTCTACATATTCAATATTGCGCAGGTTGGTAAATAGCGACTTGGCGTCTACTAGATACTGATCCGCATCATTGAAGTCATTAAGCACGGTTGGTGCCCAACTGCAGAATGTTTCGAAAGCCTGTGGTTGGGCTGTCGCTTTTTGGTAAGCCTCATACAGTGCGATAGTTTGGTCCAACGATGAGCTGATTTTTTTTTCGCTTAACCACTGCACCAATTCAGGCAAAACAAAACACCTAGGAGCCCAAAGTGCCTTTTGACTTTTTTCATTCAGGTATTTTTTTAAAAAAAGCTTGGCGCGATTGGCAGGCAGTACCACCGCGACTTGAGAAAAATCATTGCCATGCATTGCAATCATTTTATCGGCTACATCTTCCAGAAATTTTTTCTGCATGGGTTTCATTTGCAGCAAAGAAACAAGTTGACCGCACTTAAATGAGTTATGAATATCCGCAATATCGCAAGTTGTCCAATGACAAGTCGTACTATAAAATTGAAAGTAACTCACGTATGCTTGAGCTGCAAAGCATCGGATCACAATGGAATTTATTTGAGTTGACCGCTACCATTTTACCTGAAAGAAATCTGGTTGCCGATCTGCTAGAAGCAAATGAAGCTGGATATCAGCAGATTTCAGAGGACGATTTTTTGATAGTCATGAATGCTTTTCTCACGCAGTCACTCAAATAACATTGGTCTGTGCATTCTTTCCTTCCGTAGCAAGCCTTTTCATTCCTCAATTTTGAACCGAAATGATTTCAGAAAATATTTCTTTAAAGCCATACAACACGTTCGGAATTGATGCGAGCGCGAGATACTTTGCCACTTTTCAAACGGCCGATCACTTACGAGAATTGCTCGCTCAGTCAATAGTAAAAGAACATCAGCGGCTTGTGCTTGGGGGCGGAAGTAACCTTCTGCTTACAAAGAATTTCGATGGTGTAGTGCTGAAGAATGAAATGGAGGGAGTGGAAATAGAAAAAGAAGATGACCAATACATTTATGTAAAGTCGGGTGCGGGTGAAATGTGGCATTCGTTTGTGATGCATTGTGTAAAGCACCATTTTTCTGGTATTGAAAATCTAGCGCTCATCCCCGGATGCGTTGGTGCTAGCCCTATGCAGAACATAGGGGCGTATGGTGTAGAAATTAAGGATGTGTTTCATTCACTCGATGCAATGCACATTGAAGACGCTTCACTCAAATCATTTTCCTTGGAAGAGTGTGCATTTGGATACCGTGAAAGTATTTTTAAGCGAAAGGAAAAAGGCAACTGGATTATACTTTCTGTAACCTTCCGATTGAACAAACGTGCAGTGCTCAATACAAGCTATGGTGCCATAGATATGGAACTAGAAAAAATGAATCTGGATAGAATTACCATCAAGGATATAGCGCAAGCTGTTATCAATATTCGCTCCTCCAAACTTCCAGACCCGGCTATAATTGGCAATGCGGGTAGCTTTTTTAAAAATCCGGTTGTGCCTATGGAGGTTTACGAAAAAATAAAGGCCGCTTATAACAACGCACCTAGTTATCCTGTGAATGAAAATGAGGTGAAAGTGCCCGCTGGCTGGCTTATAGAGAATGCAGGTTGGAAAGGAAAAACGTTTGGCAACTATGGCGTGCATAAAAATCAAGCCTTAGTGTTGGTCAATTATGGCGGAGCCACTGGCAAGCAGATATACAACCTCAGTGCAGAAATTATTGAGGACATTCAATCCAAATTCGGAATTGAATTGGAGAGGGAAGTGAACATCATTTAAAACTTCGCACAAGGCATAATCCTGATCTTTTTAGTTCGAGCATTGTGCTTGTTAGCCCATTGATAGACAAGTGAAATTTCGTGCGAGCCAGCGCTGCTTACCCCAAGCTGTGATATAGTGATGTCATAGCTATACCCAATCTTGTAGCGCGATGCTTGAAAGCCAACAAGCGCTGCCACTGCATCGTGGTTCGCATAGCCATAATGATTGCTCTTCATAGGCAAGCCTCTGTACCACAATCCAAATACAATGGGAGACAATTCGTAGTAGAATCCGAAGTCGAGCTGATCGAATCGCTGTTGCGATAAATAATTGGCTGCAATTACCACGTAGTTGTCAAGGCGTGTAAGCGAATTGCCCTTAATGCGAATACGCCATCCTGCATGTGCAGAAATTTTACGCGCAAGTGGGGCTTCGTTGTTGTAGTAGAATGACTGATCAGGACTGTTGTTATGAAATGCAGAAACTCCCAACCAAAACTTTGGGCTATAGGTGAGTATGCCCGCTCCCATGTCAAAGTAACTCACTGGACGAATGTTGCCTGCTTCCAACGAGGTTGCAGCACCGTCACGTATCATCTGATCATAAAAGGTAAGTTTGTCAAAGTCGATAGCCTTTGTGACATATCCGAATTGCAATGCAGGTCGGAAGTACCAATTGCGTTTGATGCGCGCTTCATAAGAGTATTGGAAGCTAGCACTGGTGGTGCGAAGTGCTCCACTTCCTGCTCTGTCGTTGCTCACCAGCAAGCCCATGCCGCTACTTATGTTGGGCAGGTATTGGTCGTATGCGACATTAAAGGCTTGAAAACCACCTGGTATGGAGGCCCACTGGTTGCGGTATTGCGCGCTTACCCTGCTTTGCACAGAAGCTCCTGCGAAGGCAGGGTTAGTGTAAGTGGGCATTGCATAAAACTGCGTGAACTGCTGGTCTTGCGCACTCATGCACATACTCAGTAACAGCATTGCTGCAAGGTTGTATAGTTTATTCATCGTTCAGTCAGGTTATATATTTTATCGTCAGTATCAATTTGCCATCGGGCAATAAAACAGGCTCTTGTTTTTTGTCTCAGGGCTCGACATCATTATCAAATTTTCATAGTGCATTACTTCGCTATCAGTGTCACATCGCCACTTTGCTCATAGGTCTGCCCATCCACAAACATGGCGCGCACTTTCCACACATACACATCTTGTTTGCAGAGTTGACTCGCATAGTATCCGTCCCATCCTTTGCCAACGTCTTTGCTTTCAAAAAGCAGCTCGCCCCACTTATTAAATATTTGCAATTGATACTCTTCCACGCCTTCGTGCATTGGGAAGAAAATATCGTTGTCATAACTCAATGGATCATAATAGCCGGTGCCTCCTCCAAATGGATTGGGGCTAAATGCATTGGGGAAAGAAATAGTTCCTGAGGCAATCACATTCACCACATCTGGCAGGGTGAGTGTATCAGGACAATTGAATTCGTTGTTAGCAATAAGTGTTACTGTATAGGTGCCTTCTTCTTGATAGTAGTAAACAGGATTTTCCGCATTGCTGGTGTTGCCATCGCCAAAATCCCAACTATAGATAGTGGCATTCTGCGATTGATTCAATGCATAAATAGGCTCGCTCGGGGCACTCACTTCATTAGGAATAACAGTGAATGAAGCGTGTGCATTTGGATATACATGTATGATTTGTTCCTGCACCATTTGGTCAGTACCGCCATCAGGGCCGGTTACAGTAAGGGTAACGGTATAGGTGCCGGGCTGCCAATAAGTGTATACAGGATTGGTAGCGTTGGCTTCACCCCCATCGCCAAATTGCCAATCGCTTGCCATAGCATATTCACTCAGATTTGTAAACTGCACAGTGAGTGGCGCACAACCTTCAGCAGGGCCAGTGAAATCAGCAACAGGAGAAGGCGGA
This sequence comes from Flavobacteriales bacterium, assembly GCA_031414655.1. Lineage (GTDB taxonomy): Bacteria > Bacteroidota > Bacteroidia > Flavobacteriales_D > Sanyastnellaceae > JANNVZ01. The sequence goes on along the minus strand of JANNVZ010000001.1, from coordinate 161,169 downwards.
AGAATCTCAATGGTTTGATATGCGGTGTCGCTGCAAGAGCCGTTGTCCACCACCAATTGAATATCATATTCACCCCATGTGGCATAAGTATACGAGCCTGGCTCAGGATCATAAAGCTCCGTTCCCTCATCCATATCCCAAGTGTTTTGCAAGACGCCTCCAATGGTCATATTATCAAGCGTTATGGTGCTATTGGGCCACAGTTGTGTTTGAGGATCTGCGCTGAAGGCTGCCTGAGGCAGGGCAAAGACATACACATATTGAGTAGCCGTATCAGTGCAACCAAACGAATCGCTTAGTACAAAAGTGACTGCATAAGTGGTGTCATTATCACCCCAATTGAAGAAGGTGTGTTGCGGTTCGTAGTCGCTACTGAAATCACCATCGCCAAAACTCCACTGAGATTCATTGCCACCATCACTCTGGTTGTCGAAGAAAACCTGAAGTGGCGAACAGCCTTCCGCCTGGACATAAAAATCGGCTTCAATCTGAGGCGCTATTTCAATATCTAAATTGTCACTGCTTGAACATCCGTAGTTGGTGTAAGCATGAAGTGTGATGTCGTATGTCACTATTTCATTGCTGATGTTGAAGTAAGAATAGTCATGATAAAGTTGGTCAGTTGTGGAAGTCTGGCCAGTGCCATATACCCACAGATAACTGTCAGCACCAATAGAACCATTGAAGAACGTAACGTTAGTGGGATAACAACCAAATACACTGTCCATCTGTGCAATTGCTTGTGGTGTGTGCATCACGTGAATATTCGTTTGTGCAGTATCCACACAACCATATATGCTTGTTCCGATTAACTGCGAAGTGTAAACAGTATCAGCAGTGAAACTAGTGTTGTAAACATGCGAGGGCGATGTAAGCGCTGACACTTGCGCATCACCAAATGCCCACACATACGAGGTGGTGCCTTGCGACTGATTTACAAATTGCGCATTGAAGGGAGAGCAGCCAATAGTGTCTACTGCAAACTGCACATCCACTGCGGGATAGAGGGTGAATGTTTCAGTGTATGAAGCCGAACAACCCTCTGCGGTGGACGCCACTAACACCACATCATACTGAGAGGTATTGTTGATGGGTGTGTCGAACTGATGCGTATGCATGCTGTCTGCGTTGGTTGAGAGATTACCATCGCCATAGTTCCAATTATAGATAGTTGCAATGGTGGAGTTGTTAGTGAACAAAACTGCCGCAGGAAAACATGCGGCATTTTCGTTCATGTCAAAATCAGCCACTGGTGTGGGGTGCAGCGTCAGTGGATGATTCACAGTTACGTTACATCCGAATGACGAGGTCACCATCAATTGTACATTATACACTTCTGTTGTGTCCGCACTGGTGGAGAAATATCCTGCAGGATCTTGCATCAGCGAAGTGGTACCATTTCCAAAATCCCAGAAGTAACCAATTCCTCCAGCACTGTTATTGTTGAATGAAATACTTGCAGGCGAGCAGTACTCACCAGGTGGTGTAAAGGCAGCGATGATTTCAGGAAATACTTGAATGATTTGCGAAACATTGCTGGCACAACCCTCGGCCGAAGTGGCGGTGAGCATCACATTAAATGTTTGTGCAGCATTGGTTGAATTTATATATGTGTGCTGATGTGTACTATCCGCATTTAGCGAGGTAGCTCCATCACCATATATCCAGGTGTTGATGTCTGCATTTTGCGATGCATTGGTGAAGTTCACCAATAGGGGCGAACAACCAGAAATCACATCAGGAGTGAAGGCCGCTATGGGCGTGTTGTTGATGATAAGGTCGTGATGTGCAGTATCCGTGCATCCGAAACTTGAAACGGCTAAGAGTTCCACATCATACACAATAGGATCGGCTGTGTTGTTGGTAAAGTAGGCCGAAGGATTGCCCAACACCGAGTTGGTACCATTGCCAAAATCCCATTGATAACTGGAGGCGTTGATGCTGTTGTTGACGAATGAAATAGTAGCAGGCGAGCAGTGTATGCCTGGTTCGCCAAAGGCCGCTGTTACGGCTGGATAGACGGTGATGATATTAGTGAACTGACTGCTACAACCCTCTGCTGAGGTGGTGGTGAGCACCACATTGAATATCTGCGCACTTACACCGTAGTTGTAATACGTATGTGTGTGAAGACTATCACTTACAGCAGACGCAGTGCCGTCACCATACTCCCATTCTATCACATCAGCATTCACAGATGTGTTGGCAAAGGTGACGGTAAGCGGAGAACAACCCGCCAAAACATCAGTCACAAAACCTGCCACTGGTGTTGGGTTTACGGTAAGTGAGTGCGATACCGTATCGCTACATCCAAAGTTGTTTTGGGCTATTAGTGCCACATCATATACTATCGGTTCACCACTTATGTTGGAGTAATTAGTACTTGGGTTTTGAATGATGCTTTGCAGGCCATTGCCAAAATCCCATGAGTAAAAAGAAGCATTGATACTCGTGTTAAAAAACGAAACCGTAACCGGAGAACAATACACTACGGGTGGTACAAATCCAGCTTGCACTTCCGGATATATCTGCACCAATTGAGTGTACACGCTTGTGCAGCCAAATGCATTGCTTACCTCCAAGGTAATAGTGCGCGTGATGACTTGATTGCTAGTATTGGTAAAAACATGTGTGTGCAAGGTGTCCATATTGGTGGATGTGGAACCGTCACCATAATTCCATAAATATGCCGTAGCACCAATCGATTCGCAATTGATAACTACCTCCAGAGGACCACAGCCGCTGTTGGTGTTCAATATGAACTGAGCCGTAGGTTGAGGATGCACTGTTACCAATGTGCTTGCCGTGTCGGTGCAGCCAAATGCAGAAGCTGCGGTGAGGGTAACCGTATAGTCGATGGATGCGGCCGTGTTGTTGTCAAACGTATGAGTGGGAATAGGAAACGAGGATGTTTGGCCATCGCCAAAATCCCAACCGAACGTTTGGGCGCCATTGATGAAGGGCATCGTTACAGTGTGTGGCGCACAACCTTCGCTGCTGCTGATGGTGAAATCAAAAGCTGCCAATGGATAAACAATGAGAGGCTGCACTACTGTGTCATTACATCCATTGTTGTTGAAGGCATATAGACTTACATCATACAGCACCAGCGATCCGCTAGTGTTGATATAGGTATAGTTGGGTTCAAATAAATTGCTGGTGGTACCATCGCCAAAATCCCATAGATAGGTGTTAGCATTGACGGAGAGATTGACAAAATCCGCTGCAAATGGACTACAACCAGGAGGATTGTTGGTGCCATCGAAAGCAGCAATGGCGCTAGGCATAGGAGTAACATAAAGTGTGTCCACGGTGCCACAGCCAAAGGCGTTGAGGGCGGTCATGGTAACTATATAAGTTGTGTCATGATCCAACGGATTGATGAAAATATGCGAGGTGATGTAGTCAGTAGATCCAAAGCCATCGCCAAAGTCCCACAGGTGTGTTACTCCGTTCACTGTGGTATTGTCGAACTGCACAAACAATGGTGAGCAGCCGGTGCTGATATCCAATGCAATTTCCGCCTGCGGTGCATCTTCAACCATTACTGTCACGGTATCAGTATTGAAGCAGTGTACCGAGTTTACAAAAAGTGAAACATCGTAGGTACCCGGTGTGGTGAAGTAGTGATAAGGATTTTGATCTATGGAAGTATTTCCATCACCAAAGTTCCACAGCCAGCCTATGATACTGTCGTTGGCCGAAGCCACACTCATGTCAATAAATTGAGCGGTATCGCCCTCACACAAATTGACGGCATCAAACTGCACCAAAGGCGATTCATACACATGTATTAATTCATCGTCACTGGCTGCGCATCCATTGAACCCGATCACACTTAACGTAACTAAGTGGTCGCCTGGAATATTGAAATTGATCAGGGGTGGGTCTTGGCCGGAGTAGTTGAGTGGCGGCACATCAAACTGCCATTGCCAGGTGGTGGCATCGGTGGCAAAACCATCGAAGTCAACCATAAAGTTATCGCAGCCATCGGTTTGGTCTGCTATAACGGTTACATCAGGAGCCGGCAGCACCACTACGGTGCATTGGTCCACATCGGTGCAGGCTCCTGTGGCCCCTGCTATGCCCACTTGCGAGCTGACAGTGAACGTACCCGGATTTTGAAAGACATAAGTAATGTTGCCACTGCCTGTGCTGATCCATGGACCCCCTGCACCCAAGTTCCATGTGTAGGTATTAGCACCACCACTGGCCAATTGATAAAACGTAATGCTTTCACCTACACAAACAGTATCTACCGATGGCTCGATGTCGGCAATAGGAGGAGGCACTATTTGAATAGTGATACTGGTTGGCGCTATGCCACAAAAGTTGCTATCGAGCAACTGAACTGTGTAGGAACCAATACCAGGATAATGCATTGTGTGAGGAAACGTAGGTGGCCATGGTGTCCAGTCGATGATGCTGTCATACCCTAGTCCCCAATAGTCTCCAAAATTCCACCACTCATAACGCTGATAGATATTTCCTTGAAACAAACAGTTGCGATAGGTGGTGTTCATGAATGTTACTGTGGTATCTGGATAGCACAACAGCGTGGCTGATGCGGTGATACTTGGGTCATCTAAGTCCCAAATTCTAATTGGATTAAACGTGGCTGTTGAATTTCCTCCTTGCACCGTGTTGCAATAATTTTCTGCTGTCAGGGTCACTTCCGTTTCGCATGTCACGGTGCCTACCTCATAGGTATGTTGAATGACTTGGTTCCAATTGGTATAATCAAAAGTGAGTATGGGCGAGCCATCACCAAAGTCCCACGTGAAGACAGATGTTTCCGACACGTTTGTGGAGCTGTTAATGAACTCCATCATTTGCGGAGCGCACGCTTGTGTAAGACCACCTACGGGAATTTGAATGGAGGCGCTCGTGGCTTCTTCCATTACAATTACTCCGTTTGTTACACATCCAGTGTTCACCTCAGTTATTACCACAATGAAGGTGTCTATGGCCGATGCATACACGTGATTGATAAAAGTGGGCGGGCTCCAGGAAGCGCCTGACGTGATGGGTGTGCCATCGCCCCAGTCAATAGTGTAGTCGCCCCAAGTGTTGGGCGAACTAAGACTGAAACTATAATCGCTTCCGCTGCACGAATACCAATACGGATTGTCCACTACCTGTCCGTAGAAGTCAAATACGTGCGGGCATTGTGCTCGCAAGAACACACTCATCCATACCAGCGTTAATGTTGCAAGGGTGTGGGTGAACTGCTTTCTGTACCGTGTCATCATAGGCGATTTGTACGCGGTTAGTTGCTATAGGTGTCGCAGATCTTCCCGTTTTAGACCAAATAGGAATGTTGGCAGACTGGGGTTGAATGAAGTTGGATGAATGCCGCACTTCTTTTAGGATGAAGAAAGCGTCAAATTTGAAACAGACCAACAACAATAAACCCCGCGGCCAGGGCCGCGGGGTCTAATGCGTTGTTTCAATATTGTCCCTTTTTAAATCTACCTAGTACCGATTGAAGCTAAACCTGTTTGTCACTCTGTTGCCCGTTGGCCAGAAGACTAAAAAATACTAATCCTTAATCATTATGAAACACCTCAGCAAAGTGGTGCGAAAAAAAACTTCATCCGGATCTTTCAAAAAAGAACAGGCCAAAACTATCGGTCTCAGCAAGCCTGTGGCTGTTAAAACAGACAAGTGGCGCGTTAAAAGACGTTAAGCATTTTTTTAACAAATGGCAACTTCTCTTCTTTGTACCCCATCACTCCTGCGCCTAGCAAAGGCAGACATGAAGCAACGCAAAAGAAAATATTCCAACGGGCTCTATTCACTGCTTGATATAGCCTTACAGGCCGTATTGGTCATCATTACCGAAATGCTTTCCAGTTAACAACCAGAACCGAAGAGACATTGAAACAACGCTACATCCAATACCTGATTGCAGTGAGCACATTGGCCATTATAGGTCTGGTGGCCATACAAGTGTATTGGGTGAACAACACCTTCACCCTGCGCGAGCAGGATTTTGGCAGCGCAGTCAGCAAGGCACTTAACGAGGTATCGGAGCAACTGGAAGAAGAAGAAATGATTCGCCTCTCTGAGGCCACGGCCACAGCGCCTTCTGTAAACATTCGCAACGGAGGCGATAGTGGAACGGTGATAGTGAACTACGGCATACGTGGCATTGATGTGATAAAGCCAGAAGAGGTTGGGCAACTTCCTCAATCCGATTCTATGATGAGCCTTCAGGGCGAAATACTGAGCCAGTCCGGCATTCTGGATGATGTAATGAATGGCTTATTTGAATTGGACATTTACAAAAGCGTAGCTGAACGCTTGGACACGGTGCTGATGGACAGCCTGCTGCAGACAGCCTTGGCCAACCGTGGCATCAAAGCCTATTACGTTTACGGTGTATTCAGTCGGCTGAAAACACCTGAGATATTGCCCTTTCAAGCCGCATCCTACGAGGATCAGCTGCTGATAGAAGGCTACCGCTCGCAGCTTTTTCCCAACGACCCTTATAGCGATACCAACTACTTGCGCATCTTTTTTCCCCATCAAAGCCGCTACTTGTTAGGAAGTATGTGGAAGATGTTGGCAACTGCCATCAGCCTGCTATTGGTCATCATGTTTTTGTTTTCTGTTTCCATCCGCATCATTTATCGTCAGAAGAAACTGAGCGATATAAAAAACGACTTCATCAACAACATGACGCATGAACTGAAAACGCCCATAGCCACCATCAGTCTGGCATGCGAAGCGCTGAACGACCCTGACATGCGCACCAGTGAGAATGCTATGAGCAACTACGTAGGCATGATTCGCGATGAAAACAAACGTCTAGGTGTGTTAGTAGAAAACGTGTTGCGCACCAGCATTTTCGAGCATGGAGAAATGAAACTGCGGTGGCAAGAGATAGACGTTCATGAAACCATCGAACGCGTTATTGCCAACATAGAAATACAAGTGCGCAAGAAGAAGGGCGAGATCATCACTCATCTAGATGCGGGAATAACAACCATCGAGGGCGACCAATTGCACGTAACCAACGTTATCTACAACCTGATAGACAACGCGATTAAGTATTGCGAAACGCAGCCGCTGATAGAAGTCTTCACTCGCGATGAAATGGAGGGAGTTGCCATTGAGTTCAAAGACAACGGCATCGGGATAAGCAAGGAAAACCAACGGAAAGTGTTTGACAAATTATTCCGCGTGCCCACAGGGAACATCCACAACGTGAAGGGTTTTGGCCTTGGCCTTAGTTATGTGAAAGGTGTTGTAGAAAAGCACGGAGGCACCGTGGATGTGAACAGCGAGCTGCGCAAGGGAAGCATTTTTACCATTCATTTACCATATAAACGCAAGCATGAAAAAGAAGATTAAAGTACTCCTCTGCGAGGACGACCCTAACCTAGGCACACTATTGAAAGACTACCTAAACAACAAGGGTTTTGAAACCGACCTAGCCGTTGACGGGCTGGAGGGCAGCAAACTTTTCAAGCGCAATACCTACGAATTTCTGATTCTAGATGTGATGATGCCCGTGAAGGACGGCTTCACCTTGGCCAAAGAAATAAGACAAGAGGATAAGCGCACTCCCATTCTTTTCCTCACGGCCAAAAGCATGAAGGAAGACACACTGGAAGGCTTTCAGGCTGGGGCTGACGACTACATGACCAAGCCCTTCACCATGGAAGAATTGTTGGCGCGCATGAGTGCCATCCTCCGAAGAAGTAATGCGCTGCCTGACGATGCCCAAGAGGCGGGCGAACTGCAGATAGGCCGCTACAACTTCGAGTACCAAAAACAAAAACTAACGCTGGAAGGCAAAGACATCAAGCTGACCACCAAAGAGAATGAATTGCTTTATCTGCTGGTGAAAAACAAGAACGGCCTAATGGAACGCAGCTATGCATTGAAGGCTATTTGGGGTGACGATAATTACTTCAATGGACGCAGCATGGATGTTTACATAGCTAAAATTCGCAAGTTGCTTAAGCAAGATGAGGGCATTGAAATACTCAACATTCACGGCAGAGGATTCAAGCTATTATCGAATTAAAAAGACGAATGCGTGAGGGGGGCTTGTGCTATTTTATTTAAGACATCAATAAACCCCGCGGGCTATATGTCAACGCTACCTTCGCACTTCGTTTTTCAAAGAAACGTTTTTCATGCTTGTTACCCGACAACTCCAGTTTAAATACATCAACGGTCCTTCGTTTCACTTTCCCGATGTGGTTTGCGGCAAAGGCGAACACCTGCTGATACTTGGTGAAAGTGGCAAGGGAAAAACCACGCTGTTGCATCTTTTGGCAGGCATGCTGAAATCCCAAAATGGCGAGGTCATCATTGCTGAAAAGAATACGTCACAAATGAATGGCTCAACGCTCGACAAGTTTCGCGGTGAGCACATCGGAATCATTTTTCAAACTTCACATTTCATAGAGTCGCTTAGCGTGGAGGACAATCTGGTAATGCCACAGTATCTCACAGGAAGAATGATTGCGCGTGAAAAAGCAAAACGTATTCTGTCGCGTTTAAATCTTGCTGACAAGTTGAAAGAAAAACCTTCGACCCTGAGTGTGGGGGAACAACAACGTGTTGCTATTGCAAGAGCAGTCATGAATGATCCAGCTATCATTCTTGCCGATGAACCAACTAGCGCATTGGACGATAAGAATGCAAACGAAGTAATTGCGCTGCTAGAGCAGCAAGCCAAGGAAACAGGCGCGTGCCTCATCATAGTTACTCATGACAAACGCTTGAAGGATCGATTCAGCAAACAGATCGTACTATGAATTTGCTTAAATTATCATGGGCCAACATTCGCTTCAAGCCGCTGAATACGCTGCTGAGCATCGTGTTGCTATCGTTTGGTATTGGCATCATCACACTTATGTTGCTGCTGGAAAAGCAGCTGGGCGAAAAGTTTAATCGCAATATCAAAGACATTGATTTTGTGCTCGCAGCAAAAGGTTCTCCGCTGCAAAGCATCCTCGCTAACGTCTATCACGTGGATGTTCCCACAGGCAACATCAAGGTGGCAGATGCAGAGCGCATCATCAAGAACCCGATGGTGGAATTGGCTATTCCATTGGCGTATGGCGACAATTATGAAAAGTGGAGAATAGTTGGAACCAATCACTTTTACCCGGAACACTACGGCTGCACATTGAAGGAGGGCCAACTTTTCGAACAGCCTTTTGAGGCTACTATTGGTTCGCTGGTGGCAAAGGAAACAGGATTAAAAATGGGTAGCACTTTCACCAGTTCGCATGGTTTCGATAATGCCAATGATGAGGGACATCATCACGATAAACCCTACACAGTGGTCGGCATTTTTGAGCAGTCGGGTTGTGTTATTGACAACCTCATACTGACCCCAGTGGAAAGCACTTGGATGGTTCACGAAACACATGAAGTGGATGAAGAAAAGACAAAACACGAAACAGCGTCTGCGATTCATGAAGAAATAGTGCCGGAGGACATACACGACACCGATCTCGATTTGCCCGAACCTAATAATAGCAACACGGAAGGACTAAGTGGCGATGAAGTAATGAAACAGATGGCCGCAGAGTCTAATATGATAATGCCAGGCAGAGGTAAAAAGAAGGATGACCATCGTGAGATGACCGCCTACCTCATCATCAAAAGAAATCGCGGAGCGTTTGGTTTGCTGAGCAATATGACCAAGGACACCACCATGGAACTGGCCAACGTTGCCGTGCAAAACAACAGGCTGCTCAACAACTTCGGTATTGGCATGGACACCATTCTTGCCATTGCTATTCTCATCAGTATTATTTCGTTCATCAGCATTTTCATATCACTTTACAATTCGCTGAAGGAGCGCAAATATGAACTTGCCCTTATGCGCACCATGGGCGCTAGCCGGGCCAAACTTTTTTCACTCATTTTACTGGAAGGGCTTCTGCTGGTGGTATTGGGTTATCTTGTTGGGGTCATTCTAAGCCGTGTGGGTTTGCTTATATTGGGTGGCCTTGTCAAGGAGAATTTTCACTACAGCATTTCTGATATGGGTATCACCTTTCCTGAATTAGTTTTGCTGGGTGTTACTTTGTTGGTGGGTGTTGTGGCGTCATTGTTGCCTGCCCTGCGCGCCCTTCAGATAGATATTTCAAAAACACTTTCCAATGGTTAAGAAAATTGTTTTCCTCATAGCAGGTATAATCATCGCGGTAGCCGTGTATGGCTTCATACAGCATGACGAAATGCCCGAGCAAGCAGTAAAAGCACAGCGCGGCATCGACTGGACTGCGGGCCGCAACATGACAGTCATACCCAACTACGTTGAGGGTGGCATAGCTGAACTTACATGGCACACGTTGCAAGATGTTTCCTTTAGCAAGAAATATGTGCAGGAACTTGATGTCTACTTCTGGCAGCCAGCCTTTGGACCCAGTGTGAAGGCGCTTGAGGGTAAAGAAGTTTACATCACCGGATATGTCATACCGGTGGACTATGATGAGAATTTCTATGTGGTATCCCGCTGGCCTTATGCCAACTGTTACTTCTGTGGTGGAGGTGGACCTGAGAGTGTGTGCGATTTGCGTTTCCCCGGCAAGAACAGAACCTATCAAACAGACGAGCGCCTCACCTTCAAGGGCAAGCTAAAACTCAACTCCAACGATGTGTACCAGATGAATTACATATTGGATGGCGCAGTAGAGTTTACTCCTTGATCGAGACGATTATTGCTTTGTGTTTTAGCTGAGCACATTTTTGGAAAAGCGGGTGCTCGAAATAAAATGTCAACTTTTTGCTTATAGCAAGGCTTCGATAATCGATTCCATTATGCTTGGTAACAATCCGGTTAGAGTGATTTTGATGTCACTTCTTTTGATGTCGCAAAACAGCTATGCACAAGAGTGCGATGTAGAAGTTTTATTCAAAGGATTCAAGAAGGAAGTTCAGTATCACCTGTCGAAAGGAAACGGTGTCGTCACGTGGGACTATGAGACCGAAGAGGCCTACTATCTGCTTATGTCTGCGTGCTCAGTTGAATCTCTTGTCAAATATGTTGAGGATTCGATCCCGTTTATTCGATCGAAAATATTTTCAGGCATAGCTCAAAAACATGCTGAAGATTCGCTGCTAACGGCAATCTATAGCAAACATCAAAGCGACACAGCTGAATACAGCGAGAGCCAAGGTGTAGTTATATCATACACGGTTGCAGAACAAATGCGCTCAGTGATCAAATGGAGATCAGAGGGCAAGTTGGCCCAACGTAACTTTAAACAGAAACTGGAAGAAATAAGGAGCAGACCACGCGTTATCATTCCGGGAGCTTATCGATACACTGTTCCTAAAGATTCTTTATTGGTGATGAAGGACAGTTTGACCTGTTCTGTTGGCCGATATAGAATTATCTCATTCCGATTAGAGGTAGGCAACCAAATCATATACTCAAATAATTGCTTTACAAAAGAGGTAAGGCGTGCATTGAAAAGAGCGAAGCCTGGTGAAAAACTATTTATTGAGGAAATAAAAGCAGTTGTAATGGAGGATAATCGAATTCTAATGCTCGTCCCGATTAGTTTAAAAATAATTTGATGGGTTGCAAAAGTGTACCTGCTCTTAAAGCCTGAATTGTTGCGTACAAAGAGGGTTTTGTGTTTCTCATCCAGTTGTTCTGTACTTTCACATTGCTTTTTTTAAAACGGAACAACCATGTTACTCAAAACATTTCTTGTTGCAATTGCATTGCCTGTGCTATTTGCATTTGCTTCCACCAAGCCCGATCAACTCGATTGGTCATTGATAACCGAGACTGCTTGGGATCAGAAATCGGACGAAACCACCAACGACAACGTGTGGGTACCCACCTTCAGCAAGAAGTTGAAGGCCTTAGACAAGCAAGAAGTTAGCCTTACCGGATACATCAGTTCAGATGCCAACGGCAACTACATCCTGACCCAATTCAAACGCAATCCCAAGTCAACAAAAGATCGCACAGCCGAACCACCCGACTACATTCTACTTGAAGGTTTTGATGCGGCTACTTACTTCGCTGAGTTGAAAAAATATGAGATAAAAGGATTCCTTGTTCTCAATGACTACGCAAATGATGAGGCTGCTATAGCGCTGCGGCTGCCGCAGATTGAAAGCAAATAGTCGTTCATTGATCTCCCCTAGTATCTCTTCTTTCAATGTTCCTTTTTCATACACAAGTCTCTTTTGTACTTGCCCTTTCGTTCTTCAGCATGGAGCAAGTCGCGTGGTCCGATGTATGGCCATGGATACTGGGCGTTTTTATCCTTGGTCTGGCGGAAAGAATTTATGCTGGGCGCAAAAATTCACGAAATGAATGAGTAGGTCACATTCATTGTAGTCAGCACATCGGTATACCGGAAGAGATGTGCGATGTTTGCAAACAACCTTAATCACCAACATGCGCCTACTCCTTTCTTTTCTACTATGCTTTGTTGTGCTCGTTCATCAGGCACAAACACTGCCGAATGATTCAGCACAGTTTTACCTGCTCAAAGGCGACAGCCTTTTCGATGCTAGTGATTATCAGCGCGCACAGGCAGCGTTTGAACAAGCGCTGAGCCACGCAAAAGGCAATGCTGATGCACGTGTCAAAATATTCAATAGCCTAGGCAATACGCTTACTTACAAAGGAAACAAAGAAGGTGCGCTCAACTATTATCAGCAAGCGTTGCGCGAATCAACACAAACGGAAAACCCCGCAAAGGCAGAGGCCAATATTCTCAAAAACATTTCAAGTCTTTATCAAGAAAATGGCGACTATCCTATGGCATTCGAGTACATGGGCCAAGCCGAAAAAGCCAGCACAAAACTCAACGACTCATTGTTCACCGCAGATCTTTATAACAACAAAGGGTTGTTATTGGAGTACGCAGACAGCATGCAGCAAGCGTACGAAAGTTATAGCAGGGCATATCGCATTTTCGAAGCGTTGCACAATGATGAACGGATGGCGTTGGCCGCAAACAATCTGGGAGTGGTGTGCAAAAATTTGAGCCGTTATGACGAAGCTGTGGAGTACTACACCATATCGCTTGTAAAGGCGCGCGCTATTGACAACGAATTTTTTGTAGCCGCTAACTATAACAACCTCGGAAATCTTTACACAAGAATGAAGCGCTTCGATAATGCCATTGCACATTCAGACACTGCGCTTGCTATTGCGCGGAAAATTGGCCATCTGGATTTGGTAAAGGAATGTCTGGGAAGTCTTGCTGAGCACTACGAGGCAAAGGGCGATTTCAAAAACGCATTCTCATTTCAAAAGCAATTTCAAAACTTGAACGACAGTTTGCTAAACGCTGAGCGGGTGATTGCTGTTGCAGAACTAGAGACAAAATTTGGACTGGAAAAGAAGGAACTCGAACTCTCCAACATGACTGCTGAGAAAGAATTGAGTGACGAAGCGAACGAGCGGAAAAAACTCTATCTGGTTTTACTCGCATTGGCCTTTGTGCTGCTCGTTGGTGCCATTGTAGTTGGTATTCGCATCAACAAATTGAGGCAATACAAACGCGAACTGGATCTGGTGGCACAAACTGAAAAACAAGAACGTGACCGCATTGCACAAGACATGCACGATGAACTGGGAAGCGGCATTTCGCGCATCAATTGGATAACAGCTACTGCACAGCAGAATGCATCGAGTGATGACGACAAGAAGAAATTTTCGCACATTGAAAACATAGCATCACAGCTTTCAACCGGAATGAAATCGCTCATCTGGTTATTGTACAGTGGCAATTGTGAGCTGGGGGTTTTAGCCGGCCGTATTCGCGAAATGGCGGGGCAACATGCTGATGACTTTGGTTATGAACTCAAGTTTGAGTCTAATCCCGTATCAGAAAAAATGATGTTGAAACAAAACGCAGCACGCGATATTTTTCTGATGACGAAAGAGTGTGTGAACAATGCAAGCAAATATTCAAAAGCAAAACAGGTTTTCATTTCCATTCAAACCGCACGGGATACGATTTCAATCAACATCAAAGATGATGGCATAGGATTCATTACTAGTCAATTCTCCTCGGGGAACGGTATAAAGAACTTGCAGAAGCGCAGCGCAACACATAATGGAACAGTAAAAATTGAAAGCGAACCAACCAAAGGAACCACCGTGCATATTCAATTTCCGATAAGCAGCGTGGTGGTGTAAATGAGTTCTTTTCAGCCATTGATTCCTTCGATTTCGGTATGGTCAAAAATGCGTCCTACTACTTTTGTGGTATATGCCAGCGCACATCATCATCGTGGAAGACGACAAAACCACCCGAGAAAACATTACCTCCTTTCTTTCTACTACTCCCGATTTTGAAGTACTCGGAAGTTTTGACAATGCGGAAGATGCATTGGCACAGTCGGATTTTTCTGCATGCGATGTATTGCTCACTGACATTGGATTGCCCGGCAAATCTGGCATAGAACTCATCGGTGATGTGAAAAGTAAATACCATCGACTGCAATGCTTGGTGCTCACCATTTTTGAAGATGATGAGCATGTCTTCAATGCATTGAAGGCTGGAGCCACAGGGTATTTGCTGAAAGGCTCAAGACCTTCCAAACTGCTGGATGCCATAGATGAAGTGATGTCAGGCGGCTCGCCCATGACGGGAACCATTGCTCGAAAAGTCATGGATTCATTCCGTCAAAAAGAAGTGTTGCAAAGCGAACAACTGACGGAACGTGAAAATGGTTTGCTGCACAAACTCGCGCAGGGACTTCGCTATAAGGAGATAGCAGATGAACTGCAGATAAGCGTGGAAACGGTGCGCACACATATCCGCAACATTTACCAGAAACTGCAAGTGCAGTCGCGCACCGAAGCGCTGAACAAATTGCGTGGTATCTGATAGTTGTTTCTCCTACTACTGTCATGTGATTGTTTTTCCTTATTGCTTATGCGTGTTTTGAGACACTAAAATCTCAAAAAACAAACGCAATGAAAAAAGCAACAATGGCCATCGTCTGCATGATGATGAGTGTGGCAAGTTTCACACAGAAAGAATTCACCCAGATGTACGAAGTAAAATGTCCTATTTCTATTGACACATGGTATAGCCGGTCAGATCAGGCACTGATTATTGCGGGCAATGAATCGCAGCTATGGGCAATGGATGGAGTGACCGGAAAGGAGCTTTGGAAAGTGGTGTACAAAGAAAAATTCGGAATTAAAAAATGCGAACACTGGTGGTACGATGAAGACCATGCGGTTATCGAAGTGGAAATGAAAGGTGAGAAGAAAGGCGAAACCACGATTACCTATCTGGATGAAATGACAGGCGCTGCAATTGGTGACAGCGAAACGGTAGTGAAAGAACGTAAATCAAAGGCATCAAAATCAACACTGAAACGGGCACCCAAAAAGCAGTGGATTGGAAAGGGCGATTTGTACTTGGATGATCCGAATGTGTCGCTGAGTCTTGAGTATGAATCACCAAAAATCAATGCCTCCTATGACCGCGGAAAGAAGCGGCCCATCACAGTAACGTGCAGTGGCGAACTTTCATGGTCGCGCACGGTGGAAGGAAGTTTTGTTCGCAGCCTATGCGACAATGCTTTCGGTCCAAGCGGCTTTGGTGGCGACTTCATTGACCTTTATGTAAGTGGCAATTATGTATTTGTTGTTTACGAGGGCCTTTCTGTTATTGATTTAAGAACAGGTGCGCTCTTGTGGGAAACCACTTTTGATTTCTCTTCTTTGGACATTGGTTTGTTTAAGGCTGAAATGATCATTGGTCGCGCACCGATGCCGGTTGTAGATGCAACAGGTGTTTACATCGCTGACCTTACCAAGGATTCACGCGCGATCAAAAAGCTTGACCTCAAAACAGGAAAAGTGATTTGGGAATCAGAACGATTGAAGAAAGACGCCATCATCACTGAGATGATAATTGTGGATGGCACATTGCTCGTGCGAAACGGAGGCAAGGTGCAGGTGCAGACACTTATTACTGATTCCAATGGCGGGCAGGTATGCAAATCAGAATACAAAGAAGAGGGCGACTTCAACCTGGTGGCTTATGATATCACTTCAGGTAAAGCATTGTGGGTAGGCGATGACGTAAAATCACTGGGGGACAAATTCAAAAGCATCAGCAACCTGGAAACAGATGGAAAACTGCTGTATGTAACCAGTGACAGAAACCTATTTGCACTTGAGCCAACAACAGGCGCGCCTAAATACAAAGTGGAAATAAGCGAGATGAAAATAGGCAAGCCACTAGAGATAGGAATTTACGAAAACGACATTTTGATAGATGCTGAAGAGGGCCTTGCCCGCGTAAAATTGAGCGATGGTTCCAAAGTGTATGCAACAGATACAAAGAAAAACTTAGGCTCGTTCATAGAGGGTGATGTGCTGTATGTGTACACAGGAAAAGAACCGGGCGAGCTTACGCAATTCATACGTTTCAATATAGAAACAGGAGCTATAGAAGGCGGCATCAAAGACACACCCAGTCCCTATTTCACTTTTGACGGAAACGAATTTATCAAGAAAAAAGACCAGGTGTTTTACCGCTTCAAAACGAATTAAAAAAATTCTCAT
This sequence comes from Flavobacteriales bacterium, assembly GCA_031414655.1. Taxonomy (GTDB): domain Bacteria; phylum Bacteroidota; class Bacteroidia; order Flavobacteriales_D; family Sanyastnellaceae; genus JANNVZ01. Next base: position 144,626 of record JANNVZ010000001.1, on the reverse strand, counting down.
AAGCAGCAACTCACGAAATGATTTATCAGCAGGGCAAGCTGATGAATAAAAAAAAATCCTTTGTGAGTTGATGTTTGGTGGGACCGCCACAGAAGAGTCTTCAGTTGCAACTCCGCTCAGCTTTTGTTGTGTCGAGGTTTTAGTTGCCCGCAACCTGAAGGTTCTTCTGTTTTTTTATTGCGCACCCTGCCTATTACCTGACTCTTCACTGCCAGTTGGCAATATGGATTCACCTACCTACATTCGCGCCCCGCTAAAAAAATATAGACAATGGCAACAACAACAGCAGACATCGCGAATGGAATGTGTTTCAGAATGGACACACACATTTGGAAAGTGGTAGAATTTCTACACGTGAAGCCAGGCAAAGGCCCCGCTTTCGTTCGTACCAAAATTAAAAACCTGAACAACGGTAAAATCGTTGACAAGACCTTCAATAGCGGCATAGCTATGGAAGTGGTGCGCATAGAAACACGCGAATACCAATACCTCTATAAAGACGAGAACTACAACTTCATGAACGCGCAGGACTTCGAGCAAATAAGCATTCCTGAGCCCATGATAAATGCCCCCAAGTTGTTGAAAGAAGGCATGAAGTGCATGGTACTGTTCAATACCGAAGACGATACTCCTATGACCTGCGACTTGCCACAATACGTGGAGTACACCATCACCTACACCGAGCCCGGTGTGCGTGGCGATACTGCCAACAATGCCCTGAAACCCGCCACCATAGACATCGGTGTGGAGGTGCGCGTTCCTCTTTTTATCAACGAGGGCGACACCATTCGCGTGGACACTGCCAGTGGCCAATACCACGACAGGGTGAAGAAATAAACTTCCTTTGAACCAGACATAATGATAAAGCCACCGCACGCTGCGGTGGCTTTATTGTTCTCAGCCCTTCCGAAAGGGCTTGCAGGACGGGCAACTAGTGAGACATACCTCCGCTTTCGCTCGTCAATAAAGGCCTGTTGAAAACTACCTGCCTCGTTGGGGCGATTGCATTGCAACCAAACACAATTTGTGTCCGTAAAATTCGTTGTGCCAAAGGCGCAACAGAATGGGCATAGTTGTTATCATTGTCCAGCCAGTTATCAACCAACGTTTTAATTTTAGGGAAATCATGAAAAAAATCACATTCACATTGTCGTTGCTATTCGCCATAGGCGCTAGCGCAATTGAAAAAGACACACTGGCTCCAACTCCCTCTATGCGCATTGCCCCAGCGGTTGCTGATGTGGCAGAGATAGACCGCATGCTGGTGCAGAGTTACCTGAATCACTACTGCTTCACCACCGACCAATGTCTGCTGAATGCACACAACTATTCTAACGAGCAAGTGCCCACCTTCAGCAGCGAACTAGTGGCGCAGCGCATGCAGGTGCTGGACAAAAACACCCCTTTCGACCTGGTGTACAACCCCACCGTGCAGGGCTTTATAGATCTGTATGCTGTGCGCAGACGCGACATTACCAGCAAAGTACTGGGCATGTCGCAACTGTACTTCCCTATGATGGAAGAAGCATTGGTGAAGTACGACATTCCGTTGGAAATGAAATACCTGAGCATTGTAGAATCTGCACTGAATCCTACCGCCATTTCCAAAGCCGGAGCAGGTGGCTTGTGGCAGTTCATGGTGGCTACCGGCAAACAATATGGGCTGGATGTAACCAGCTACCAAGACGAGCGCTTTGATGCTTATAAAAGCACAGACGCAGCCTGCAAATACTTGCGCTTTCTGTACGACACCTTTGGCGACTGGCAGCTAGCCCTTGCGGCCTACAACAGCGGTCCGGGCAATGTGAACAAAGCCATACGCAGGTCAGGCGGCAAAAAGGATTTCTGGAGCATCAAACCATTTTTACCAAAAGAAACGCAGGGCTACGTGCCTGCATTCATAGCGGTGAACTACGTGATGAACCACGCTTCTGAATACAATATCTACCCGAAGGAGCCCATGACTACTTTCTTCGAGACAGACTCCATCACTGTTACAAGCCGCGTGGACTTCAATGCGCTATCTAAAATAATAGACATGCCTGTGGACAACATCGCTTTCCTGAACGGCACCTACAAACTGCGCGAGATACCCGACAACGGGCAGAAGCACTACCTGATAATACCCGTGAGCAAAATGGGGGTCTACATGGCCAACGAACAACTGGTGTATGAGCAAAGCAAAGCGAACCTTATAGCACCCGTGCTGATGGCCAGCAAAGACACCGAAACAGTGAACACCGAAGGCAAAGTGGCCAAAACCGTGTGGGACACCGACTGGAAAACATACAAGGTGAAGAAGGGTGAGAGCCTGGGCGGTATAGCTGACAAAAACAACGTGAGCTTAGCCGAGCTGAAGAAGTGGAACAAGCTGAAAGGAAGCAAGATTACCCCCGGCCAAAAGCTGAAAATACAGACCAAGGTGAAGCGCACCATTTACGAGGAAGCGCCTGCACAAAACGTAGCTGAAAAAACGGCCGACAAAACAGCAGGTGCCACAGCCAGCACCGAAGCCAGCGAGGAAGAAAACTACCAGCAAAGCAGCGACACCGCTACCAACAAAGTAGAAAAAACTACCACGCCAAAGGCCGAAGCCAAGCCACAATACAAGTACTACACTGTGCAGAAGGGCGACACCCTTTACAAAATAGCCAGCGCCAAAGGCGTGAGCATAGACCAGATAAAAAAACTGAACTACGGCCTGCGCGAAAACAAATTAGCGGTAGGGCAGAAGCTGAAGATTAAACAGATGTAATACTGCTGTAACAAGATATTGAAAAGGCCCGCTTTGCAGCGGGCCTTTTTGTTGGCGAAAAGTTGTGGGAAGGGGAGTATGAGATATTTTTGTGATACGAATCACATCGTTAACCAAATCTCCAGCCATAACATGAAAAAATTTACCCTTCTTTTCTTACTTCTTATTGCGCTCTGCCCGCAGGGCTTGTATGCACAAACCGATATTAAGGCGAGCGCTGCCTGGAAACCCCTGTTAACATATGATCCTATTCTTGAGATATGGCCAGCAGGCAATGGGGACACGTGGGTGACTACTAAAAATTACGAGCGCCTGATTGGGATATCATCTGCAGAAATAGTGCTTGTTGGTGAAGATGGTAGCATAAAGGCCCAAGTGGAGGTGAAGCCGAGCAAAATGCTCGAAAAACAGATAATGGTCACTTTCCATGGCAAGGATGAAAAACTTATGTTAATCACTGCCGACATCGACAAAAAGACAGAAGTAATTACCTTCTTTAGTTGGACAATTGATGAGAGCGGTTTGCCCGGAAATAAGCGTGAGATATGGAAATTAACATCAAATGACAAATTGGATGTTCTAGACAATGATTTCTTTGTGGAACACTCGCCCGACAAGTCTAAAATTATGCTGGCAAATCATGCTGGAATTCAATTTGGCGTTTTAGACAGTGAATTGAATCTCCTTTGGGAAGGCACCTTTGACAAAGAACGTCTTAAGTTGGTTAAGATGATGACGGTGACCAATGATGGAAACGTTGGCCTACTTACATTCACCAACCAGAATGCTGTTATTGTTACCTCTAGCCAAGAGATCCTTCTTACGTGTGTTTATGCTGACAAGTCAAAATCAGTCACGGTGCCTATCACAGCCCCTCCCAAAGGAGGGGTTAGCCTTGACAGAATGTATCTAGGATCAAACAGTGAAGAGAACTTGTTTCTGGTAGCACTTAGTGCAATAACCAGCAATAGCAAAAAGGATAATTACGCTACATTCACTCTTATTAATAGTGAAACCAAAGAAAAAGTTAAGAAGATATGGGATGCGCCTGAAAGCTTAGCCGCGATACTTGAGAATCCGAATATTCATATTACAGCCAATGGCCATATCTTGGTTCTATTAGCTGGAGGCCAATTTCAATATAGCAGCCTCACGGTGAACACATCACAAATGGTAATAGACATCGACAAAGAGTTAAACATGTCGGTGAAGGCCATTTTCGCGCCCCTTCAAACTACTCTTAGGGCGGATTTGGCAGCCTTCTTCCTCACATCCAACGGGTTTTCTACATTCGTTACTCGTGATGATGCCCACAAAGGCGAGGTCTCGATTAAAGAAGTTACAATAAAGGATAAACTAGCCAAGCAGGCGCAATACAATATTGTCCGATACGACTATTCGGCTGCGAGCGATCAGACCTTTAGCGCCTCTTCAGAAACGCTTCCTGAAAAAGTAGTTCTTGCAAATGCGGTCTCAGAAAACTTAGTCCACAATGGTCGCTATTATACAATCGGCAATAAGGCTGATATGTGGGTACTTCTTTCGTGGGCAGAGTGAAAAGACTCAAGTCCTGTGAATTAGCTTTTAAGTAACACACTAACAACCCCGTCATTCCACAAGAAGCTTCAGCGCAGTGTGGAATCTGCCACACCACCACGGGCGCGCATACCGAAGCGGGAGATTCCACCTCCGCTGCGCTGAGGTGGAATGACCCGGTTGAATGGGTCGATTTTCTTTGTTTAGAAAAGGACGGGGGTCGGTATGTTTGTTTTGGAAAAGCGAATACGAAAACTTCGCATACGTCCTAGCAATTGGGGTGATATGTGAAGGTGGACTTCGCATATATACAAGTTAGCAGCAAAATATGAAGACCATCAAAAAACGAAGACTTTTATATTGTTTCATTATTTCAGTTATTACAAACGGTATATTTTTTATTACACAATTATCAAGTCATCGACTTTTTGAAAAGGACGGAATTATTAAAGAACTGTATGTTAAAAGCTTAAATAAGGACGAAAGGACATTCTTACAGAAAGCTAAATACACAAGGGTAGCCAAAACTTTTTTCATCACTTCACAAGGAGATTCTGTATACGACATAAGAAAGAACACTTGGGCAATGCAGGCGGACATTTTAGAAGAAATAAATTTCTATGTACCATTGGATTCTGTAATTTATAACAGGAACAACCCAAAGGACTACCAGTTGATTTCTGAATTCAAAAATTATTCGACAAGATATAGTGTGATATCATATTTCATTATTGGGCCAATTATTTTTGCGATTTGGTTATATTTTTTGACATTCATAATTGCAAAAGGACTTGAAAGACTTAGAAAGAGATAATTCTGCTGCTAACAGCACATTTGCAATAGGCGGGGTCTCGTGCTCCGCAGACAATTTTGTGGTTACAGAAAGTTCAGTTCTCCGCATCAACATTTGTTGTGAAAAGCCCGCCCATCGCAAATCTGCAAAACGTTACCAACAACCATAATCAACGACACGGCAAACAAAAAACGACAGAAATTGAAACGTAAAGGAAAAATAATATTAGTGAGTTTGTTGCTTCTGCTGACCGCGGTACTGATAGCTTTTACGACAACCCGAAACGCATTAAACGACCAAATTTTGGCTTTTACGGTAGACCCTAAAACACAAGATTTACAACTCTATTTGAAGAACGACAATGGCGAAACCTTGAAAAGCATTCAAAATTTAAAGAACTATGTTGAGAGCAAAAACTTAACACTGACTTTCGCAATGAATGGTGGAATGTTCAATAAAGATTTTTCGCCACAAGGTCTTTTTATACAAAACAAAAAAACATTTGCAGTTTTAGACACAGCGGACGGAAACGGAAATTTTTATCTAAAACCAAACGGAGTTTTTTACATTACGACTGACAACACTCCAATTGTTTGCAAAACGACTGACTTCAAAGACAACGGAAAAATAGAGTACGCAACGCAATCAGGACCCATGTTAGTTGTTGACGGACAAATTCATTCTGCATTTAAAGACGGCTCAACAAATTTGAACATTAGAAATGGGGTTGGTATTTTACCTGACAACAATATAATATTTGAAATGTCCAAGACAGAAATTAACTTTTATGACTTTGCTAAATATTTCCAAAGTTTAGGTTGTAAGAACGCATTGTATCTTGACGGGTTTGTTTCAAGGACATATTTACCAGAAAAAAAATGGACACAAACTGACGGGAATTTTGGAGTATTAATTGGCGTGACGGAAAAGAAAAACAAATGAGAAACGAACTGACAAAAAGAATGGCAGCCTATAACAGCACCTACAAGAAATTGATAGTTCAGCGGTTAAATGAAGTCTTGGCTCAGTCGAGATGCTTCGTCTCAAGTTCAGTGCAGGCAGACAGTTTTCGTCTCCGAAATCGATAACTTCTTGTAGCTGCAAAACGTCAGGCCGTGAAAAGTAACCAATTTCCAATTAAATTTAAAAATTGTGGCTTGGTACAATCTAACCACTGCACATGATAAGAGATTTGGAGATGGCTAATTTTTGAGTTTTCTAAGACAGGCATCCACCGACCTTATCAGGTTTTTAGCCTCTTTGGTGTCCCCCAGACTGCCAGCACTCACCTGTGTGCGGCTTTGGGGTTGTATAAAGTCCATGGCTCAAAGGTGAATATTGTCTGCAGAATTCAAGTACATTTACTTCATAAATAGGAACAGATAGTTGAGGTCTTTCACACTCTGACGCAATGCGAAATACAATATATGCCATCTAAATAGTTAAAATCACACATGAATAATTCACTCCTAATAATCATATTATATTCCTCATTGCTCTTCATTGGATGTGGAAATAATACCGAAACGACAACACCAAAATTAGCAGACGTTGTAGAAAGTGTTTATGCTTCAGGAGTAGTGAAAAGTGAAAATCAGTATGAAGTATTCACCAATTCAAATGGCATATTGGAAAACATTTTTGTGAAAGAAGGTGAATTGGTTAAAAAGGGTACGCCCATTTTTCAAATAAAAAATACAAATTCACAATTATTCGCTGAAAATGCCCGTCTTTTCTCTTTATCAAACGATTATGCACTCAATAAAGAAAAAATTTCAGAAGGCAAAAAGAACATCGAATACACTCAAAAAAGGTTAACGAATGACTCTCTATTGTTTGTAAGACAACAAACGCTATGGCGTCAAAATATTGGTTCCAAAATGGAGCTAGAGCAAAAGGAGTTAAATTTTGAAAATGCTAAGGTGAATTTAAAAAAGGTGCAAGTGGCCTATGAAGATATAAATCGCCAACTAAAATTAGCTTCTGACCAAAGTAAGAACAATCTAAGAATAGCGCAAGCTAACGAAAATGATTTAATTATCAGAAGTGAAATGGATGGTTATGTCTATAAAATAAACGTGAAGCAAGGAGAAATGGCTACGTCATTATCGCCCCTTGCGGTGGTAGGAAAAGAAAACTATATCATTGAACTTAATGTTGATGAATTTGACATCGTTACCATCAGCAAAGGGCAGAAGGTGATTATAAGAATGGACAGTTATCAGAATCAGGTTTTTGAAGCGCAGGTTAGTTTTATTTATCCAATGATGAACGAGCGAACAAGAACATTTAAAGTAGAAGCTGTTTTTTTCAGGGGGCCAGAGGTGTTGTATCCTAACCTCACTCTAGAGGCAAACATTATTATCAATGAAAGAAAAAATGTGTTAACTATTCCTACGAGCTATTTCTTGAATGACTCATCCATCATACTAGAAGATGGCACCGTGAGAGTGTTGAAAATTGGCTTGAAAGATTATAGCATAACAGAGATAATCAGTGGCATTGATAAAGACACAAAAATCAGGATGCCAAAAAAATGAAGAATAAGCACATTTTCCTAATAGCAAGGGCATTGTTAATGGCCAGATTTAAGCAGACACTTGTTGCAGCTGTCGGTGTCACATTTAGTGTTGCATTTTTTATAGCATTGCTTGGTTTTATGGAGGGACTAAACAAACTTTTGGATGGATTGGTCTTGAATAGAACGCCTCATATCAGATTGTATAATGACATCCAACAATCCTCAATGCAACCCATTGATTTGGATACTGCATATAATGACTACCACAATTTTATCAGCTCAATCAAGCCCACCAATTCGAGAAAAGAAATATACAACGTAGAGCATATTATTAAAAAACTGAATACCGACAATCGGGTCTATGGAGTGGCGCCTAAAGTAACCGCTCAGGCGTTTTATAATTTAGGAAATATAGAGCTAAATGGTCTTATCAATGGCGTTGATGTAGTTCAAGAATCAAAGCTTTTCAATTTCAAGGAATATGTATTCGAGGGAAACTATATGGATTTGCAAAATAGGTCAAACAGTATAATTTTGGGTCAGGGTGTTGCCGACAAAATGCTTGCAAAAAAGGGTGACCTCATTCAAGTAACCACCATAAATGGAGAGCAATTTTCTTTAAAGGTAATTGGTTTTTTTCGATCGGGAATTGCCGAATTGGATAAAGTACAGAGTTATGTGAGTTTGGCTACCTGTCAAAAATTGCTGGGCAAACCAAATAATTATATCAGTGACATTCAAATCAAGCTCAATGAAATGGGTCAGGCACCTGTCATTGCAAGAGAATACGAACAGCTTTTTAGAATAAATGCCGAAGACATACAAACGGCAAACGCACAGTTTGAGACAGGCAGTAGCGCAAGAACAATCATTTCCTTTGCTGTAGGTATAGTCCTTTTGATTGTTGCCGGCTTCGGGATTTACAACATCCTAAATATGATGATTTATGAGAAAATGGATACCATTGCTATTCTCAAAGCCACTGGATTCTCGGGAGCAGATGTAAAGAAAATATTTGTCACTATTTCATTGGGTATCGGTTTTGGTGGAGCCTTGGCTGGTGCCTTGTTGGGTTTATTCTTTTCAGTGTTAATTGACAGCATACCTTTTAATTCGACATCAGTACCCGGTGTAGACACTTATCCTGTGGATTATGGCATTCAGTACTACTCTATTGCCGTTGTTTTTGCTGTGGCCACCACCTATTTTGCAGGTTGGTTTCCCGCCCGAAAAGCAAGTTCAGTAGATCCGGTTGAAATAATTAGAGGGAAATAGAATGGAGAATAAAATTGCCTTAGAAGCCAAATCAATATTCAAATCATTTTGTGATCCTGTAAAAATTGATGTGTTGACAGATCTCTCTTTTAGTATAAATCGGGGAGACTTTGTTTCCATTACAGGAAAATCCGGTTGCGGAAAATCAACTTTACTCTACATTATTTCCACAATGGATTCGGATTACACCGGAGAGCTTTTGATAGATTGTGAGTTAGTAAGTGGTAAGTCGGAAAAAGAATTGGCTTTTATACGTAATGAAAAGATAGGTTTTGTATTTCAGTTTCATTACCTACTTAATGAGTTTAGTGTTTTAAGAAATGTCATGCTTCCGGGCTTCAAATACAATAGACTGCTGGAAGAAGAACTAGAACACAGAGCTTTCGAGTTGTTAAAAAAATTAGGAATAGAAAAATTGGCAAATAAAATGGCGTATAAAATTTCAGGCGGTGAAAAACAGAGGGTGGCGATAGCTAGGGCGATGATAAATGATCCGCTTATTTTGATGTGTGATGAGCCTACAGGAAATTTGGATAGTAAAAATACAGAAATCGTGTTTGATATTTTTAATGAATTGGTCGATTCCTTCAATAAAACACTATTGGTAGTGACCCACGATCAGAGTTTTGCAGAAAAGACCCACAGAATTATCGTTATGGAAGATGGGCGAATTCTAAATTAGTTTATATAATTTTTTTCTCTGCAATGAAAGCACAAATGTAAAAACAGCACCAATCAAAAATGAAGGCTCAGTTCTTCGAAAAGCAGTTAATTGTATGTTTGAAAATCGCCACCTTCGCCAAGCCCGAAAACGTTAACGCCAAGCCAACTGCACGCTTAAGAATCCAGCGCAATTAGAATGAAAGCAGCAAAAAAAGATTTAAAAACTTCTCGAAACATTATCGTGGTCGGATTTGCACTCATAGCATTCTGCATATATCCAATAGTGTTAATAAATGATTTTCCTAAAGAATCTAATCTAATCAAGATAAATGATGTTTTAATTGCCAAGAATATAAAAAATCAGAGAAGAGGTGCAATGCAATTAGAGCTAACTTTAAAAACGTATCCTGAAAAACTACAAGTGTCTGATTTGGCATATAGAAGAGCTTGTGAAAATTGTTTAGATTTAAATATTGGAGATTCCATTTTTGTTGGAATTCTAAAAGAAAATATTATTCGTAATAAAATTTATTCGATACGCAACAAGCAAAAAGAAATTCTGATTTTAGAAGACTATAGGTTAGCAAGTCACCATAACAATAAAAGAATCATTTTGCTATTTAGCGTTGCTGGATTAATAACAATCGGGTTAGGGATTTGGATGAGAGCTAAAATTCTGGCCAGCCGCTAAAAGCAATTACCAGCAATTGGCGGCTCAGTGGTTAAATGTAACGATAGCTATCGGGATTGTGCTGGATGAAAGTTCAGTGATATATTTGAAAAGTAGTGCCAGAAGTCGCCAACTGCTGGTAGCTGCAAAACGTCAGGCCGTGATAAGTAACCCTTTTCCAACTAAACTCAAAAGTGTAGCTGTGTACAATCTAACCACAGTGCATGATTAGAGATTTGGAGATGGCAAATTTCGGGGTTTTCTAAGGCAGGCATCCACTGGCCATATCAGGTTGTCAGCCTGCAGGATGTCCTTCAGACTACCAACACTCACCTATGTCCTATTTTGGGGTTGTATGTACCCCATGGATAAAAGGTGAATGTTGCGCTCAGGATTCATTTATTTTACGTTATACACTACGAACGGACAGGTGGCATTATTTCACAGTCAGACGTTATCAGTAACCCATTTCGTTTCCTTTCAACTGGTGTTTGTAACCGAAACGACATCGCTCCGAAAGTCAGCAAAGCCTTTTGGCTATGGCTTATGCCCAAACGCACAATGCTGTTCTTGGTAGTCACTTTTGTGGCATTTTGACACGGCATATTTAAGAGCCCAAGCTCCCGCCCTCAAAATATTTAATTTCAAAATACCACATTTTAGGTACTGTTTGGAGTGATTCTAAACAATACGCTTGCACCGTCAATTCATTTTAATCCATCTCAAATTTAAAATCAGTATGAAAAGGGCGATCGTGCTTATCTCTGTTTTTAGTATTGCTGCATTTTCAATTACAAACGCACAACCAACTGACACAACAAAGGTTGAAGTTCTTGGCGAAGTCATTATAAATGCATATCAGTCCTTAGGCGGAATGGAGCGCATGCCTGAAATAAAGGACAACGTAATCTACGCGGGTAAAAAAACAGAAGTGATACAACTGGATAAAATAAATGCCGACCTAAGCACCAACAACACGCGTCAGGTTTTCGCAAAAGTTCCGGGAATGAGTGTATGGGAAAATGACGGTTCCGGAATTCAAGTTGGCGTGGCAACAAGAGGATTAAGCCCGAACCGTTCTTGGGAATTTAATATAAGGCAGAACGGCTACGATATTTGTTCAGAAATTTTTGGTTATCCTGAATCGTATTACAGTCCTCCAATGGAGGCATTAGGGAAAATTGAAGTCATACGGGGAGCGGCATCTTTGCAATATGGTCCTCAGTTTGGTGGATTACTCAACTATCAAATTAAAAAAGGGAATCCAAACAAACCAATATCTTTTGAAACACAACAAACGGTAGGTTCATATGGTTTATTCAACACGTACAACGCTATTGGCGGAACGCACAAAAAGTTTTCTTATTATGGTTTTCTTCATCACCGCGCAGCAGATGGATGGCGCAACAACAGCCGTTACACTATTTACACAGGATATTTTTCGGCAAATTATCAACTCACAAAAAAAATAAGCATCGGAGCTGAATATACCAAGATGGATTATAAAAGTCAGCAGCCTGGAGGACTTACCGATGCTCAATACAATGCCAATCACCGTCAATCATTAAGAGAAAGAAACTGGTTCAGCACTCCCTGGAATGTGGCATCATTCAATCTTAAATATGACGTTTCACAATCAGTTAATATCCAAATTAAAGCATTCACAACTATTGCTGAGCGAAACAGCGTTGGTTTTACCAGTGCCATCACAGTAAATGACAGCATCAATTCAACCACGCTTCAATACAACGCGCGACAAGTGGACAGAGATTATTACAAAAATTTCGGTACAGAAGCACGCGTATCTGTGAAGTATAAATTCTTCGGCAAATCAACTGTTTTTGCAGGAGGAGTGAGAGCCTACAGCGGCAGCACAAAAAGAAATCAGCTTGGTGCTGGAACAACAGGCGATGATTTTGATTTAACGCTCACCAATTCGAAGTACGGGCGCTCATTGGAATTCGCAACAACGAACTATGCAGGCTTTGCTGAAAATATTTTTCACATTGGAAAACGACTGAAAGTAGTGCCGGGTATTCGTTTTGAGTACATTGAAAATAAAGTGGATGGTTACATCAATACCACTCAAACAGGCACACTGAATTCTGACAAAAGAGTGCGTCAACTTTTACTTTACGGAATCGGAAGCGAATTTATGGTTACAGAAAAAACAAACCTGTATGGCAATTACTCTCTTGCGTATCGTCCTGTTACATTTTCAGAACTTACTCCTTCCGCCACCACCGAAATTATTGACCCAAATCTGAAAGATGCAAACGGGTTCAATGCTGATTTTGGTTACAGAGGAACGGTAAAAAACTTTTTGAACTTTGATGTTGGAGTGTTTTATCTGCATTACGACAATCGTATCGGCACGCTCACACAAAATAACGCACCGTTCAAAACAAACATAGGCACATCTGTTAGCAAAGGCATTGAATCCTATATTGAAATAGATGTTGTGAAAATGATTACAGAGAAATCAAAAATGGGCAGCATCAGCATTTTTGCGTCCAATTCTTTCATTGACGCGAGATATATAAAGTGGAATAATCCCGCAATAGCCAGCGACCTTGCAAAATCAATTGAAAACAAGCGAGTGGAAAACGCACCTCAATATATTCATCGCTTCGGAGCGACCTATTACCTGAAAGGATTTTCTGCAACATGTCAATTAAGCAGTGTTGGAGACGTGTTCACCGATGCGGCAAATACAGAAACACCAAATGCAACAGGAACTATTGGAAAACTATCCAGCTATCAGGTAATGGATGCATCGCTTTCATACAGATTTATGGAACGCTATAATTTTAAAGCCGGTGTTAATAATATTGCAGATGAAAAATATGCTACCCGCAGGGCAGGTGGCTACCCAGGCCCTGGCATTCTGCCAGGCAACGGCAGAACTATTTTTGTAAGTGTGGGAGCATCGTTCTAAAGTGACGCTGAGTATCTAAAAAAAACAACAGGAGGAAACCCTAAATTGACTTCACGTGTCAAACGAACCGTCTAACGGAAACGACACCGTTCTGAATTGCACCGCATTTGCAAGCACAGTTTATTTTTTGCAAACGCGCAACCCCGCCAAAAATATAAGAAGAGCTTGCACGTCAATGCACCAAGACAGCGGTAAACATCGACAAACAGGACTTTGACAGACGAGAAGGCACTAGTGGTAACAGCACCTACAGGAAATTGTTGGTTCAGTGGTTAAATGAAGTCTCGGCTCAGCCGAGATGCTTCGCATCAAGTTCAGTGGTGGTAGACTAAGCCCTTATTTCCTGTGGATTCCAGATAGAAGACCAATACCACAACTTCCTCCATCACCATTAAAAAGGCAGAACAAAAAAAACGCCCCGAAAAATTTCGAGGCGTTTTCATTACCAAAACCGAATAAACATTATTGCTCCAAAACAATACGAACAGATTGTTGTCCTGCACTCGTTATAGCCTGCACCGCATAGATGCCTGCTTCAAGTGTTTGCAGGTTCATTTCTACCATACCATTGGTTACATTTTTCATCTCGTCCGAAACTATTCTCCCGCTGAGGTCCATTAGCAGTATGCGCGCTTTGTTGCCATCAATACCCGTTATGGTTACTAAACCTTTGGTTGGATTAGGATAAGCAATCAAATCACTAGCTGTTTGAACTACTTCATTAACACGCACACTGGCAGCGCAAGAGCCTTCTACTTCCGCATTTAGATACACGGCCAAACCAGCGGGCATGCTTTGCAATTCGAATGCAACAGCCTCGTTGCAGGGGTAAGGACCCACCATGTACTGGCCACTTTCTTCAAGCATCATTACGTCATTGTCAAAGTCATTGTGCATGGCGTAGGGTGCTCCATTTCCTGCGTCCGTCATATTCATCAGTATATAAAACTGATCATTTTCCTCATCTTCCATAATGCTCATGCCCATAAATGGTGGCACTGCCATGTAGAAGCAAGAACCGTCATCGAACAAGGCCTGCGCATTGTAGTTCATAGCAGCCTCATCCAGACATCCGCCACAGTAGTAACTGCAGCTTCCATCATTGCACGTTGCATCAGCATTGAAGTTGCATGCTGACTCATCGGTACAACCAGCTACTTCATCGCTCACGCTAACGGACGCACTTTGAAAAGAATTGGGGTAGGCAATTCCATTGTAGATTTCATTGCCTTCTGCATCTGTTATGATTACTTCAACTGGTAAACCATCGAAAGCGTAGACGGTGAAACTGAAGCAGCTTGCATCCATGCAAAAGCCGGAGTTTTCAGGATAAACACCTGCGCTTCCGCTATAGTTAACATCGTAAGCATACCAATAGGCAGATCCACTCAGACTGACCGAATACCAGGTTGCCGTGCAACATGAACCGTCATCGAGGGTCGCAGTTGGGTCATAGTTCGGAGCTTCTTCATTGGTGCAGCCATAGCAGCTGTAGTCGCAATTGTACCAGTCGCTGCAGGTCGCCTCAGGATTGTAATTACATGATGACGGATCGGTACAGCCAACGATGGACTCGCCTATGCTAATAAATACACCATAATCGTAATATTCAATATTACCGGTGCTTACAACACCATCGCTATTGGAGATGGTGTATGTCAAATCACTGCCGTCAAGACTCCAGGCTGAAAAATGAAAGCAATCACCGAGGGAACAAAATCCATTTTCCTGAGGATAGTAACCCCATTGATAGGTTGTAAAATCAGATGCAGATGCAGACCAATATGCTTCTGCGCTCAGCTCAATGGTATACCACTCACCTGTGCAGCATGAGCCATCATCCACGCTTGCTTCAGGGTTATAATTGGGTGCTTCTGGATTGGTGCAACCATAACAACCATAGTTGCACAGATTATAATCAGCGCAGTTGGCCTCTGGGTCAAAGTTGCAAGCATTGGGATCTGTGCAACCAGTTACGGAGCCATTGTCAAATAGAATGTAAGCACCTCCGAACATCGGATCAAATGTACCAGTTCCTATCACCTCACCTTCACCATTGGTAACCGTCACAATCAGCTCGTCTTCGTTGCCAAAGTTGGGATAAAAAATCAAACTAAAACAGCCTTCCCCGTGACAAAAGCCGTTTTGAACAGGATAGTTTCCCGCACTACTTGACTGACCATATTCAGAATACATTTGCCAGAATCCCTCCGCATTAGCCTCTAAAGTGTACCATGTACCGTAGCAGCAGAGGCCATTGTTGAATATGGCGTTCTCATTAAAGTTGGATGCTAAAGGGTCAGTGCAGCCATAACAATCGAAAGTGCAAAGCGCATAGTCTCCGCAGGTAGCATCAGAATTGAAGTTACAGGCCGAAGGATCGGTGCAGCCCGTAATGGGGTTGTTTGAAATTTGAACAGTTGCAAGCCATAAGCCTGATTGGCCGCTATAAGCTATGTTGCCTTCTCCATCTAGTATTTGCCAATTGATGGTCTCCATGGAATTCATGTAATTCCATACTTCAAAATTGTAGCATCCATCATTAATACAGAAGGAGGTGTTTTCAGGATAATATCCACTTGAGCTACCGCTATTGACGGAAGAGCTGATAAACCACTGGAATGGACCATCCGCTACAATAGTATATGAATGAACACAACAAGAACCATCATCCACTGTTGCTACCTCATCGTAATTTAGAGCCTCCGGATTGGTGCAGCCGAGGCAGCTATAGTCGCACAGGAATAAATCCGAGCACGTGGCTTCAGGATTGTAATTGCAGGCATAATAATCGAAGCATCCGGCAACTGCATTGAGTGAGAAAGACAGTCCATTGGCCAATTCTTCAGCAGTGCCCGATGCTATCACATCGCCATTGGCGTTGACTACTTGCACGCTGAAATCTGTTTCGCCAAAAAGGTTATTACCAACAAGATTATAACAGCCATCTGATAGGCACCAGGCTGAAGGGCCACCGTTATCCGCAATGAACCAGTTGCTTGAGTAGAGAGTGTATTGAATCATAGACAGATCAATGCCCACAGCTTGCAAGCTGAAATAAGATTCAATGGTGCAACAAGAGCCATCATCGATTGTTGCATCAGCATTGTAATTGGGGGCCTCAGGATTGGTGCAACCGTATGGACTTGGACCACCGCAACTTGTAAAGTCACAGAGCCCAGCGTTGCCGCACGTGGCTGCCGGATCGTAGTTACAGGCCATCTCATACATACAGCCAACAACACCACCCGTGTTAGAATAGTATTGCCAGTAAAAACCATCAGTGGTGACTCCATCGATAAGAACATTGCCTTGACTGTCAGTTATGTTAAAGGCCACAGATTCCAGATTAAGTTCATTGTACATAACTAACGTGAAGCAACCATCCGGTAAGCAGATGCCCCCATTTTGTACATAATTCCAACCGTAGTAGGTAAGAAATTCTGCCCCGTCAGGAGCAATTTCAGTAAACTGAAAGAACATATCG
The DNA here is from genome assembly GCA_031414655.1 of Flavobacteriales bacterium. GTDB lineage: Bacteria > Bacteroidota > Bacteroidia > Flavobacteriales_D > Sanyastnellaceae > JANNVZ01. The sequence goes on along the minus strand of JANNVZ010000001.1, from coordinate 127,988 downwards.
CTTTCAGCGTTTAGCGTAAGGTAATTGTCATAGCAGCAAGTACCATCGTCAGTGAGGGCGACTGCGTTGTAGTTAGATGCAGCTATGTCAGTGCATCCCAAGCTGTCGTTTTGGGCGAGTGCTACTGACGATGTCAGGCACATTGCGATGAATAAAAGGGATTGATAAATTTTCATTGGGAGGTAAATTAAATTTTTACTACAGCACAAAGACACAGACAAATTGACTTAGGTTGTTTAAGTTTTTTGTAAAAAGATTAAACAAAACTAATATTATTGGAGGGCTATTTATTCAAAAAATAGGTTACTATTTTGATTTTGAGTCTTTGGCATTTTCTTTTCCCGCCAATCACGAAAAAAAATATGTTGTAAAAAATAAATATTTACGCGTGCCTTAGATCGCTTAAGCATTCGATCGAAGTCTTGCAATTGTTTTTGACCAAATAGCAACGCGCAGCTTCGGAGGGGCCATCAAGGACTGATTTATCACTTGCCAGATAATACCGAAGCGGTTGTCAGCGGTAGCCAAAGCATCGGGATTGTTTTGTTTCATTATCTCTCTCCATACACCTGCTTACATTCGCGCCATGTTGTTAGAAGTTTTGAAGTCAAAAATTCACCGGATAACGGTAACAGAGGCCAATTTGAACTACATCGGAAGCATAACGCTGGACCCCGATATGATGGAGGCAGCCGACATGATAGAAGGTGAAAAAGTGCAGGTATTGAACTGCATGAATGGCGAGCGTTTAGAGACTTACATTATAAAGGGTGAAAGAGGTAGCGGAGTATGTTGCCTGAATGGCCCCGCTGCGCGCAAGGTAGAACCTGGAGATGCAGTGATAGTAGTGACTTACGCCCACATGACTCGTGAAGAAGCCGTGGTTTACAAGCCTACCATCGTATTCCCGGACACGCTTACCAATAAGTTGAAGTAGGAAGAAGCTTATAATGCAATCAGCCAGCACCCAACATCGGTCTCCTGTAACCCTTCATACGTCATTCTTTCCGTGAACATCCGCAAAACCATCATTTACCTGCTTTTCCTCGGCCTTGCCGTGTTTATGATGTGGTACCTCTACAAGGACATCAGTTGGGAGAATGAGCTGAAGCCAAGCCTCATGAATGCTTCATGGGGTTGGATTATTGTCTCTTTTATATTGGGTTATAGCGCCACCGTAGTGCGCGGTTTGCGCTGGAATCTGATGTTAGAACCTATGGGCTACAAAGCTGGATGGTGGACCAGCATTCACAGCGTTGCATTTGGCTATTGCATGAACAACCTCATACCGCGAAGCGGAGAGTTGGCGCGTTGCACTTTGCTCAATCGTGCAGAGAAAATTCCGGTAGACAAACTAATAGGTACCGTCATTCTTGAACGCATTGTCGATTTTTTGATGTTGGGTGTGGTCATCTTGCTTGCTTTTCTGGTAAAGGCCGATGCACTGAATGCACTACTTAACGGCAGTGACGAGGGCGCCACAGCGGTCGACCCCAACTCAGGCTCTGGCAATGTGTTGCTCTATCTGGCTATTGCGGGCTTAGCAGGTTTGGTGGGAGCGTGGTGGGTGTTGCGCACATTTAAAGAGCATAGATTAGTAAAGAAGGTAAGCAGTTTTTTGAAGGGCATGTCAGAGGGTATTCGTACCATTTTCAAAATCAAAAGGCAATTCCTTTTTTGGCTTTGCTCGTTGGGCATCTGGACCCTCTGGTTATTGATGGCTTATTGCTCCATGAGTGCGTTACAAGAAACTGCCCACCTGTCATTTACAGATACTATTTTTTTCACCGCAGCAGGTAGCCTGGGTATGATAGCGCCCACACCCGGTGGTGCTGGCGGGTTTCACCTTATGGCCGTGCTCGCCTTTCAGGCATTGGGCTACAATGGCGAAGCAGGGAAAATATACGCCCTGGTTTCCTGGTCTTTAAAAACCGCTTTGGATATCTTGATAGGGGCACTCGGATTTGTATTGGTTACTTCTAAAAAAATCAAAGTTTAATGCTTTGCAAAAACACAGATAGTTTAATACTGCTTGTGCAACAATGGAAAGCAGCGGGTGACAAAGTGGTTTTCACCAATGGCGTTTTCGACATTCTTCACGTGGGTCATGTGGACTATTTGCAACAGGCAAAAACACTTGGCACCAAACTCATAGTTGCTATCAATGATGATGCATCCGTAAGAAAACTGAACAAAGGACCTAAAAGACCCATCAATCCTGAGCAGGCAAGAGCCACTGTCGTAACCGCATTACGTTGTGTGGACGCAGCCATTATTTTTTCTGAAGACACACCGCTCAAAGTCATTGCTTCCGTGCTTCCTGATGTGCTAGTGAAAGGGGGTGATTATGACCCGAATGAAAAGGATGTAGCATCCAAAACATTCATAGTAGGATCGCGCGAAGTGATTGCCAATGGAGGAAGTGTAATCACTATTCCGCTCGTGCCTGGATTTTCTACCACTCGCATCGTGAAGAAGCTGAGTGAATAACCGTTGCGATGATTTTTTGAGTCTGAATTCACGTGAACAAAATCGTGTTCAAAGAAGCTTGCCTCACCAACACTGATGCAGCGGGTGAAGGATAAATTCGCTGTTCTTCACAACTCTATGTACAAGCGCATACTCATCTACACGCTGATAGCAGCGGCTTTGGCCACCATCGGATTTTTGTATTACAAACTGACAAAGGATGATGGTCAATATACCCATCCGATGCGCGGTGTGCCGGCTAACTGTGCCTTGGTGGTGGAGATAAACACTGCGAAGCAAGATGCAGATGAGATGAATCTTTTTCTTGAATTGGCGTTGAATGAAAATGCTATAGGTGATGTGTCGTTCAATCCACTTGCTGAGTGGCCCACAATAGTTCAAGATTTGATGAAGCTGAAAAGCTATCAGCCTGAATGGACAGAATTGCTTTCACATTCCAATATACTTTTTGCAAGCAGCGAACAATTGCGGGGCGATGCATGGCTGATGAGTGTGGGTTTAAAAAGTGGTGCATCGCAAACCTTTGTCGATGAGTTGGTTTTTGTTTGGAAACCCGAGTTGAAATTTGTTCAGCGCGAATTCAAAGGAAGATCCATTATGCAGAGTGAGTATTTGCAATACTGCATACTGAATGATTGTTTGGTAATAACCAAAGCCACTTCGCTCATGGAAGACGCCATCATTCAAAACCAGAAGAACGCTGTGTTGCTTCAGGATGAACAATTCAAAGCCGCACACGATGTGATGAGTTCGGATGCTTCCTTTCATCTGTTCACACCTGCGGCCAGTGGCGAGTGGATGCAACTGGACCCAACAGCGCGCGATGGTTATTGGCACTTAAGTGGCTATGCACTTTATAGCGATAGCACGCAGCAGAGCATGCAGCTCAGTGGCGATGGAAAGGCATTCAACATTGCCAGCGAGTTGCCTTCTAACACCGTGATGTTAGATGTTTTTTCTTACACCGATTTTGAAACAGGATGGAAAAAGCAAGAAGACTTTTATGCGAAATCTACTGCCTCGAAATTCTGGAGCCAAGCATGGAATGACCTTGGCGACTCGTGCAATTGTGACTTGAATGAGATGATGCTATCATGGCGTTCGGGCGAGTGTGGTAGCGCAGTCATAGCTACTTCAGATAGCACCACAGCAGAAGTGTTGTTTTTTGGAATGAAGGACACGCTGCACATTACCACTTACATGGAACCACTGCTGAACAGAGTGGATTTCTTGAGAAGTATTTATCAATTGAAATTCCCACAGTTGTTTGATAGAAATAAGCCGCAGACATTTTTGGTGGAGCCGATGTACATCATGCAAAAGTTCAACTATGTGTTTGTTGCCGCCACGCCCAACGACCTGCTGGCGCTCACAAGCATGAGCTTGTTGAAAGACGATGAAACCTTCGTCAAAGCAGTTGCATCGTCCAATGCAAATACCGGTCGCTTTGTTTTTCAACGTGAATATTTTGCCTCGCCTCTACCGCAAAGCCTGCTCAGTTTTATGAAGGGGATGAAGTATATCACCATAACAAGTGAACCATTTAAAGATGGGAAAATTTTGCTGGACATTGCGCTTTCGTTTGAAGACTCCAACTATGTGGTATGCACAGATGTCAATGACGATGAAGATAATGTGCCTGACACCACTCAGATTTCAACAGTTGCTAGAAGTTGGGTCGTGATCAATCACAACACGAAGGAAAAAGAAACACTGTATCAAAATGAGAGCGGTGAATTGTGTTTGAAGGGTGCGGATGGAAAATTGCTTTGGAACAAAAAACTGGACGCTGAAATTGTGGGCACGGTCACGCAGATTGATGCGCTCAAAAATGGAAAACTTCAATACGCATTTGCAGCAGGCAATCATTTGTATGTAGTGGACAGAAACGGAAAAGACCTCGTGAGTTTTCCGGTGCTTCTCAGTTCCAATGCCTCATCACCGCTGGCCGTGTTCGACTACGACAACACCAAAGCCTACCGCATGATAGTGGCCACTGAAAACGGAACCTTGCACAACCACAATGCACAAGGCAAAATGAACGAAGGCTGGAAATACAACGACACCATACCCATTGCTTTGGTGAAACACCTCAAGGCAAGTGGTGAAGATTTGTTAGTTGCTATTTCGCACAGCGGCACTGTGCAATTGCTCAAGCGCAATGGTGAAAAACGAACCGAAGCAACAACCACACTCACTGATTGGAATAAAGGCGATGTTGCTCTTAGCGCTCAAGGCAACTCCTTACAGTTGACTTACACAAATAGTGCAGGCAAAGCAGCGAAGGCGGATATTGGGTTGAAGTAGTTCCTAAAAAAAAGCCGCCCTTGTCTAACGACAAAGCCGGCTTTAGTAATAAAGGTAATACGCTCTTTTATTTCTCTACAATCATCTTTTCGGTTATCACACGGTTGCCGTCTATCAGCTCCACCGCGTAGAGGCCAGAGGCTAGCGGGTGTTCAAAAACAACAATCGTATTTAGTGATCCATCTACTATGAACTGGCTGCTGTAAACCACCCGACCGGTGTTGTCCATCACACGCATGTACACTTTGTTGCTTTCCACATTAGTCATGTTGATGTTCAGCATTTCACCATTGTTAGGATTAGGATAAAGTGATGCTTCTATCACCAATTCTATTTTTTCATCATTAAGGTTTTGCGCATTCAACTCATCTGTGGTATATGAACTTCCTCCAATGAAAATGTAGCGCGGGGTGCCATACACACCTGCTCCGTAGGCGAAATTGGGTCTGTAACGAACCCTGTAGTGTGTATTGTTCTGCAACGATTGTGGACTGGTAAAACTCAAACCGAGCGAGGAACTTCCTGCTGTGGTTACCTCAAAGGCAAGACCCAGGTTGCTAGTTCCTATGCAGTCAGACACCGGAGTGAATTCAACCGTGAAGTTAGTTGCACCACATACAAATGGTTTCCCTTGTAAAACTGAACCTTTGAGCAGAGTAGTTGGGCATCGCTGCTGCAATTTCACTTCTACACTTGCGTGTGGCAGCAGGTTGATACTGCAAACAGATGTACCAAGAACGGTGATAATCTCAGAAACATTGTCTCCGTCTACAAGGTTGTACACCGCGTCAATGGTAGCATCGTAAGTGCCACCGTATTGAAGTGAGAGTGCTGCAGTGCTCAGCGGAATGCTAGAAGCAGAAGATCCTGAAGTATTGGATCCGGGTGTTGCTCCGGTTGGATCAAAATTGAATGTATACGTATTTGCTCCCGTCCATTTTGGTTTAAAGTTGGAACACAGTTGATAGTTGCCCGACCCATCATTGCAATAGGAAGGCATCAGGTGTTGCGCACAGATGGTGAAGGTGCCGGCACCCAGGGCTGAATCGTAATTGCGCACTGCAATGCGGTAGTTCTGTCCAACCGTCAGCCCATTGAAATTCATTATCTCTGTTTCACCTACAATACCCGTGTCTTCTACATCCATCTGAACGTTGGAACTGTTTCGTAATTCTATCACTGCATTAAATCCATTAGGCACCACTGCTATGCGGCATCCTGTGGATAAAGCGCTGAATGAGTACCATACATCTTCACCTGTAACTACGTTAGCAGGGTTGGATTCAGCAGATATGGTAGCGTCTACCACCGTGCCATTAAGTGCTCCGCAGCTCGGGTAGGCATTGCCTGAGCTTGAGCATACAATAGCAGCCGTATAGTTATTGTTGATAGGCATGTTGCACAACTCATCTATCAGGTTGTTGCAATTGTCATCTATTCCGTTCTGGCAGATTTCAGTTGCACCTGGATTTTTTGCAGGATTCGTGTCATCGCAATCACCACCCGTCAGAATAACACCTGCAATTCCTGGATTGGTGCATTGTGTTACATAGATGTAGCTGCCATAGCCATCGCCATCCATATCCGCAAACCATTCCTGTGCGGGGCTGACAGAAGGATTGGTGTCATCACAATCGCCATTGCAAGTAGTGTAGCCATCACCATCTAGATCGAAGCCTTCGTCTATCAGGCCATCGCAGTCGTCATCTATACCATTACATAATTCTGTAGCTCCGGGGTTCAGCGCGCTGTTGTAATTATCACAGTCGCCATTGCAACTGGTGTATCCATCGCCATCTGCATCGTAGCCATCATCTATTACACTGTCGCAGTTGTCATCTATTCCATTGCAGCTTTCTTCAGCCAGTGGATGTATTTCTGCATCTGCATCATTACAGTCACCGGCACAAGTGGTGTAGCCATCTCCATCCACATCAAATCCTTCGTCAATCGAACTGTCACAATCATCATCAATGCCATTGCATACTTCTGTTGCTCCGGGATATACGGCTGCGTTGCCATCATCGCAATCGCCCTCGCAAGTAGTATAAGTATCACCGTCCACATCAAATCCTTCGTCAATCGAACTGTCACAATCATCGTCAATACCATTACATACCTCCGTTGCCAATGGATTTACTGCGATGTCATTGTCATCACAATCCCCATCGCATGTGGTGTAGCCATCACCGTCCACATCAAAGCCTTCGTCTACGAAGGTGTCGCAGTCGTCATCTATTCCATTACAGATTTCTGTTGCAGCAGCGAATGAGGCCGCAATGGTGTGCGTAGCGGTTACATTGGTAAATGTGAATGTGGTGATGGCTCCCTGCGAGACACCATCTACCAACACATCTGCCACCTGATTGCAGGCATCGGGAGTAATGGTGAAGGATTGGTCGTCACCATAAACTACCGATACTGTTCCTGTTGGTGAAATACTTCCATTCGCTCCGGCAGAGGCTGTAATGTTCACGTTGCAGGGAGCAATGGTAACTGCAGTTGTTGTTGAAACTCTTCCACAACCCGCATTGCTAGCTACCGCCACATAATTGCCTGTCGTAGCTGCTGCATAAGTCGAGGAGCTTGCGCCTGAAATACTCACTCCGTTCAAATACCATTGCCATGTTGGAGAACCAGGAACCAGCGAACTTCCTGTCAAGGTAACATTTACGGCAGGGCAAGTGTTGGTTGCAGTTGGTGTCGGTGAAACGGTTGGAACAAGAATATTGGGCGCGAACCGCACACCGACATTTGTACCATTGAACCAACCTGTATTAGTGAAACTTATCGTTGTAGAATTGGCACCTCCCAAAGTTGTAGAGGAGGAAGTTAAATGGCCAGAATTTGCTCTGGTCAGAAACTCAGTGCTACTTGAGCCGCGCAGGCCAATTTGAATTGATCGGTTAGTATTAATGCAAAAAGGACTCTGATCCCTATAAATCATTTCGATACGCCCGGGAGATGTGGCGCTGGTTGCAGTTTCATAAATTCTGATTTGGAAATCCATACGATGATCATCAGGGGACGTCAAGAGTGTCCAGCACAAATCACTGGCGCCAATTGCCTTGTGATGAAAACCTGTCCACTCAATGGTCAGCACCCTATTCGGAGCTACACCGCTAACACGTGTGTTGATCTGAGTGAGTGCCGGAGCTGATGAAATGTGAGGATGAGCCCATAAATCAGCACCGCATGCTACCACTAAACCATCAATAGTACCTGAACCACCAAGATTGGCTGAGGCATTCGAAATGACAGGGAAAGTGGGCAATGCTGCGGGTGCTCCAGTCCCAAACCAAATGAATCCGTTTGAGTTAATTCCAAAGGAAGTGTAAGTAACACCATTGTATTCAAAGTTGAACCCTATTGATTGAGAAGGATAGTTGTTGTCGTCAATAGCGGAACCCGATGCAACTAACGTTGGCGTGGGCGCAGTAGCTCCAACAATGGTGGCAAAGGTGATTGCCTGGCTTGAACCTGTATAGGCGCAGGAAAGGGTTCCTATAGAAGCTACGGGTCTTGTGCCAGCGGGAGCGGTAACACTTGGTGTCTGACTACTTCCAATATCTATTGAAGTGCATTCACCATCCAACAAATTGTTTATTGTGGCGGAGATAGATGCATCATAAACGATCCAGAAATAATTGGTTCCTGCTGATAACGATTGTGACCCGGTAACAACTATGGGAGTAGAACCTCCGGGAAATGTTGTGACGTTCGCTCCAAATTGTGTGGTAGCAGCAAATGTTGAACTGGTTCCTGTATAGTAAATGCGGGCTGCCGTTAAATCTGTTACCACATTGGTAGTTCCGTTTGTATTGAAAGTAATAGAACTCATGGTAAGCGCTGGGCTTGTTCCGGGACCGGTTACCACCTGTAGCTGTAATATCTGGGCATTGGTAGTTCCCTGCGCCACGGTGACCCCTGAACTTACCTGGGCAGTAGTGCTGGATGTATAAGTCATTGGGCCATTGGCAGTAGTAAAATTACCCGTTAGAGCGGGAGTCATATAACAAGGGCCTGCACTTTCAAAAGTGTAAATGGCGTAGTTGTATGTTGTATTGACAATGAGATTGGTGATGCCCACAGTTCCATCAGCATCATTGTTTACTACTCTTCCAATTCCTATCAGAGAGCCGCTTCCGAATGCGCTGCTGGCTGTGTAAGCTGTGTTTTGAGTTGGGTCGGTAATAGCCCCTGTACTTATTATCACAAGATCTCCACCCGAACCATTGCCCTGGTTCCAGTTCAGTGTGACACCTGTAGTGCCAATGCCTGTGACCGTTGGGGTGTCCGCCTGATCATTAGGTGGGTTGCAGAGCGGAATAGCAACAGTGAAGGTATAGGCCGGAGTTTTATAACATGGCCCCGATTCATATTCATACACATCAAACGCATAGGTGCTTCCGCCTGTAAGATTGGTGATTGTCAGCGCTGTAGTAACAGCGCTTATGCCATTTGCAGTGCCATTGTATACTACAAAATTGTTTGTTCCTGTAGTGGACCCACTGCCAAATACTGTGGATGCTCCGGGCACTGCGTAGGCATTGTTCGTGGCTGGTGCAGCAGCAGTTGTAGCGTTTAACCTTGCTACTACAAGCACTCCACTGGCACCATCACCCCGCGTAAATGAAATGTCACATTGTGTTGAAGTTACTCCGGAATAGGTGCCGGCACCGCCCTGTGTGATGGGAGGTGTGCAGAATGACGGAGGAGTCCAGGTGTACTTTCCATTGTTTACAGAAGTATAGTTGGAAACACCCCATGATGCTGTTGCAGTGTTTACGCCACCGTATCCTGGTGCCGCGATTAGGGTTGTAAGATTTTTGTATTCAGAAGTTGCAGATCCCCTAATGCCAACCTGGCCGGTGAGATCTGCATTTTCGGGGTATGCGCCAGGTGTTCTATACCAAACTTCTATTACGTTGGTAGTTTGGTAAAGGGTAATCATGTAGTCAGCATGCGTTCCTGCAAGGGCGCCTCCTGTGCCGGCTCTAATCCACTCAAAGCTGTAGGAAGTACCATTACTTTTATGACGCATAAGGTGGGTAGCAGTTGTTACAGAATTATTCCTTCCATGAGCAGCAATGACGCCCGTCACCCCTGTCATCGCAGTAGAAAGAGGGGTATAGACTGTTCCTCCTGGAGCGGCTCCGAATGTGATAAAGCCGTTCTGGCTCATGTATGCAGTCGTGTAACCTGTGCCATTAAAATTGAAGGACCATGGCAACGTAATTGTGAATACACCATCAGGGCAAGTAGCAGCACCAGTGCACAATTGAGTTGCTCCTGATAGTGTTGTATAGGCTACGCTGGTTCGTACGGCAGTATAACCTGAGATGAATTGTCCAAACCCGAGCCCACTCCCGAAACAAGCAAGTGCTAAGATAAAAATTTTGATCCGAGTGTTTCGAGGGAAGAGGAAAAAGGTTGACTGCACGACAAGGGCAGACAAGAAGTCGTAGAAATTCTTCATAGCAAGTTAGGTTTTGGTAATAATAAAAATCCGTTAAACTTTCCGAAGATAGACGTTATATCTTTGAAAAAGTCTCCTGCGCCTGCATATTTAACAAGCCTGACGTCATTTTTGTGTTAAGCACTGGGGGGTCTTTGTAATGAAATGATTGCCCATGACGCGCATCTATCTTCGCCCACCTTTCGACAGAATTTCATGGAATACGATTTCAGACAGATAGAACAGAAGTGGCGCAAGCGCTGGGCGGATAACAAGACTTACAAAGTCACAGAGGACCTAAACAAGCCGAAGTTTTACGCTCTGGATATGTTTCCTTACCCAAGTGGTGCGGGTTTGCATGTGGGCCATCCGCTGGGCTACATCGCATGTGACATCATCGCTCGATACAAAAGACACGAAGGCTACAACGTGCTGCACCCTATGGGCTATGACTCATTCGGATTGCCAGCAGAGCAGTATGCGATACAAACAGGACAACATCCCTCGGTTACCACTAGCGTAAATATTGATGGCGGTATTGATGAGAATGGAAACATAAAACCGGGTGGTTTGGATAAAGATGGGAATGTTGTTCCAGGTTATCGCAAACAACTTGATTTATTGGGATTCTCATACGATTGGGACAGGGAAGTGCGCACCAGCAATCCTGATTATTACAAATGGACGCAATGGATTTTTGCACTCATCTATAATTCGTGGTTCAACAGGGACACGAACAAAGCAGAGAACATTTCTACTCTCATCAAAAAATTTGAAGAGAACGGAAATCAGAATGTGAATGCGGTGTGTGATGATGACTGGTTCGCGCAATTGCCGAAAGAAAAATTCTTCTTCGGCAAAGACTGGCAAGGCGACTTTACAGCAACAGATTGGACCAGCATGAATGAAGAGCAACAACAATTGCTCTTGATGCATTTCAGAATGGCTTACCTCGCTGACAGTTGGGTGAACTGGTGCCCGGCATTGGGAACTGTTCTCGCCAACGATGAAGTAAAAGACGGCAAGAGCGAACGCGGTGGACATCCGGTGGAACAAAAACTGATGCGCCAGTGGAGTATGCGCATCAGTGCTTATAGCGAGCGACTGATACAAGGACTGGATACCATAGACTGGCCGGAGAACATAAAAGAAGTGCAGCGCAACTGGATAGGAAGAAGCGAAGGAGCGAAGGTTGAATTCACTATTGAAAATAAAAAATCGAAGATTGAAGTTTTCACTACGCGGCCTGATACGATTTTCGGAGTGTCGTTTATGACACTTGCACCTGAGCATGAGTTGGTGTTGCAAATAGCCACACCTGAATACCGCGCTGCAGTGGAGCAATACATAGCAGGTGCAAAACTGAAAACAGAACGCGACCGACAAGCGGATGTAAAAAATGTAAGCGGTCAATTCACGGGTGCATATTGCATTCATCCTTTTACCGATGAAAAAATTCCTGTCTGGATTGGTGAGTATGTGCTGATAGGTTATGGCACAGGTGCTGTAATGGCAGTGCCCGCAGGCGATCAGCGCGACTGGGACTTTGCAACCAAATTCAACTTGCCCATTCCCAACATTTTTGAAGGTGTAGACATCAGCGAGAAAGCAGAGACTTCGAAAGAGGCCGTGCTTGCGAATTCTGATTTCTTAAACGGACTTGCATACAAAGCCGCTACGAAAAAAATAATAGCCGCTGTAGAAGAAAAAGGAATAGGCCAAGGCAAGGTGAATTACAGAATGCGCGATGCCGTGTTCAGCCGTCAGCGTTATTGGGGTGAGCCTTTTCCGGTTTACTACACCGTTGGCGCAAGCAAGAATGAAATTCCGTACTTGTGTGATGACAATGACTTGCCAATAGTGCTTCCAGAAGTAGATAAGTATTTGCCCACTGAGAGTGGTGAGCCACCATTGGCAAGAGCGAAAGATTGGGTGTATTCGCCTCACCCCCAACCCCTCTCCAGAGGAGAGGGGGGAGTGGACCCATGGAATCAGTGGCAAACAGCCAATAAGGAGATATGGGGCAAGCTGAAGGAGCGCGCAAGAGATATGCGGAAGAACCCAACGGAAACCGAGGACATCATTTGGCAACATGTTCGAAACAGCCAACTTGGATTTAAGGTCAGAAGGCAGCATCCATTCAAAGAGTTCATTTTGGATTTCGTTTGTCTGGATAAAATGCTTGTTATTGAAATAGATGGCGCTCATCACATGAATGATGAACAAAGAGTCTTGGATGATGCTCGCGATTTGTACTTAGGCTTCTTTGGATTTAAAACTTTACGCTTTTCAAATGAACAGGTATTATTGGATACTCATGAAGTACTTACAATCATTAAAACAGAGTTAGAAAAACGACCTTCATTAAAAGAAAGTGCCGAAGGCACCCCCCTCTCCTCTGGAGAGGGGCAGGGGGTGAGGCGAATGGAATACAACACTATGCCCGGCTGGGCCGGCAGTAGTTGGTACTTCCTTCGCTATATGGATGCGCACAACGACAACGCATTTGCAGCACGCGAAAAAGTAGATTACTGGAACCAAGTGGACCTGTACATGGGCGGTGCAGAACATGCCACTGGCCACTTGCTTTACTCGCGCTTCTGGACAAAAATTCTTTTTGACCACGGCTACATTGGTTTTGATGAGCCGTTCAAGAAGATGATCAATCAGGGGATGATTTTGGGGAGGAGTAGTTTTGTTTATCGACTGAGTACATATTGCTTTCAATTCAATTTAAAAGTCGGATTGGTAATTCTTCCAAGCAAACTTCCAGAAATATTTGTCACTAAGGAAATTCATGAAGCAATCGAAAATGAAGTCTTATCGAATGGCACTCGAATGTCAATCTCCTCATTATTGCATGAACTTGCAAAACCCATTCTCGAAGAAAATACCAATTGGATTTTCACAACAGTATTCGATGAAAAAATGGATTATGAAAATATTCCAAACCCAACAACAACCAATATTCACGCTGACATTTCAATGGTTGACAACGATGTCCTAGATGAAGAAGCATTCAAAGCGTCAAGAGAGGAATATGCCAACGCAGTCTTCATCCGCAACGATGAAGGCAAATACATCTGCGGATGGGAAATCGAAAAAATGTCAAAGTCCAAGTACAACGTTCAAACACCTGATGAACTTGTAGAAAAATTCGGAGCCGACACATTGCGTATGTACGAGATGTTTCTTGGTCCTGTGGAGCAAAGCAAACCGTGGGACACCAAAGGCATCAATGGTGTGCACAATTTCCTGCGCAGGTTTTGGAGATTGAGTCATGATGCGGACAACAACTTTGTGGTGAGCGATGCAGAACCAACAAAAGCAGAATTAAAAACCCTGCACACCGCCATCAAGAAAGTAACGGAAGACCTCAATCGTTACAGTTGGAACACGGTGGTGAGCACACTGATGATTTGTGTAAACGAACTGACCGAACAGAAATGCAGCAAGCGTCAAATCATAGAACCGTTGTGCATTTTGCTTTCGCCTTATGCACCGCACATTGCTGAGGAGCTGTGGGAAAAACTGGGCAACACCACTTCCATCACCGATGCAAAGTGGCCCGCATTCAACGAAGCATTTTTAGAAGTTTCTTCTTTCGACTATCCCGTTTCGTTCAATGGCAAAACGCGTTTCTTCCTGCCGCTGGGTGTGGAGCTTTCGCAAGAGGAAGTAACCAAAGCGGTGCTGGCCGATGAGCAAACTGCAAAATTTCTGGAGGGCAAAGCACCCAAGAAAATCATTGTGGTTCCGAAGAGGATTGTGAATGTGGTGGTGTAATTGTTTTCAAAATGAAAGGGAGCATCAATTGCTTTCATCCCGTCAAAAACAAAACAAGTAATCCCTCAAGCCATACTTTTCTTTTCCACAAATTGGCCCAGCCATGCTCGCGCATCTTCTCTATTAGAAAAAAGTTTGGTAGGATAAGGAGGCTTGGTTACGTGTATGAAAAAATTGCCCGCTATGCGCAGGCCTATGTTGTACACCACCACGGCCAGGGCCTTTACCAGCTCGGATGCCTCGGGGCCGGCCATGTAGCCGCGCACCTCGGGGCTGTAGTCGGCAGTGCCCTCGGTGTCCAACAGCACCGGCACACGTCCCGCGCCCACTAACACGCGTGATTTGGCAAATTTCAATTGCACCTCGGCCAGGTCATGTTCCGAACCGGGTTTGGTAAGCATATAGAGAATGCCCTCCTTCTCATCGTATTTCACGATGCTTTGTGGTGTTTCAAATTCCATCATTAGCTACAGAATTAATCATTTCTGATCCAATGGTCAGAAGGGTTACTATCAAGGCAAAATCGATATTGTTTTAAGTGTTCATCTTATCTTCTTTTAAATTCCTCTCTGCCCTTTGATGCGATAAAGGTTGGGAGAATTAGCCTGCCTAATACAGTAAACATTTATTCACCTCAACGAACGTAGTATTCTTTGCCACTTTTCAAATGCAGACTGGCCTTTTTTTTTGCCGCATTGTTTAGTGCTAAATCGATATCTCACAACTTCACAAACTCCACTCTTCGGTTATTCGCTTTGCCAGCTGATGTATCGTTTTTATCTGATGGTGTGCTCTCGCCTTTTCCGTCTGTTTCCATGCGGCCAGTATCTATGGCAAATTCTTTTGACAAGGTTTCTTTCACCGCTGCAGCGCGCCTTTTGGAAAGTTCAAGGTTGACAGCATCTTCACCATCGCTGTCAGTGTGCCCAATTATTTTCACCTTCAGGTCAGCGTTTTCTTGCAGCACTGTGGCTATGTCTTTCAATGTGCCATAGCTCTCTGCTTTTATTTTATCACTACCAGTATCGAACAAGATTCCGCGCGTTACCAGTTTGCCTTCTGTAATCAATTTGCTGCGTGTGTCAGGCGCGCCAACAGCCAAACGGATATTGCTTAACAAGTATTGGTCTTGGTCATGGTGTGCACCACCAAAGCCAATAGACATTGCATTGTACTTGGCTGCTGCATCAAATGCACGTGGCACGTCCAATACTTTTTCTTCATTGAAATAAACACGAATGCGCTGCTTCTGCCTCCAAATAGACACACGAATATGGGGGCTTGTTTTAGCCTGAAATTGTGCCGTAGTCACCGAGTTGTTCACCAGTTCATCGCCATTGGCATCCCAACTAGCGATGCCTGCACTGCCCGCACCACCGCCTGCACCAACGGGGTGCGCTCCCACACGAACAGCCAGTGCCGGATGGGAGAAACGAGCAAAGTCATTCAGCTTTTGGCGATTGTTGGTTTGCAAGAATGTGAAGTCGAGGGCTTGTGTGTAGAAACTAAAATCCTCATTCACGATGACATCAAGTTGTATGGTAAAATTCTCAGGCAAGTCGGTGATATAGTCAGGCATAAAAACACCCTCTTTCGAAATCTTTAGCCACTTGCCTTCCACGCCATCTACAGTTACGATTTCGCCACCACTGTTGGTGTTCCACTCTACCGGAAAGTCGCCCACTGCCACGTGATTGAAATTATCCTCGACAATTATTTTTTCGCCCTGCACGAAGTCGAATTTGCCATACGTTTTCAGCGATTTTTTTTCAGTGGATGATGCGGCAGCACCGCCTTCTTCTGAGGTAGTTTCAGTCGCACCTTCTTCGCCTGCAGTGTCGCCTTTCTTTTTGCCTTTCGATTTTTTGTCGCCTTTGGCGGCCTCTTTGGCCCCTTCTTCGGTTTCATCAAAAACTTTGTCCACGCCCTGCTCTATTTTTTGGGTGGCCTTCTGTTCGGCTTTGCGTTTCACTATTCCGCCTACGTCTATTTGAGCACTAATGCAAATGGAAAGTAGCATTGAAAATGAAAAGATGAATAACTGCTTCATGGTTGAGTTAGTGTTGAATTTTTGAGAGACAAACGTAGTTATCAATTTTATTCAATGAAAATGAGCCGCGTTCAAACGACCTAATAGACCATGATGAATTCAGAATCCCTCAAGTCGTCTTCTTTTCTATCCTCACAGAGTAGGAGTTCGGAATTATTTTTTGGCCATGGGTATAGGCATACACCTTGGTGAACTCAGCACCGAGGTATAGAATGATGGCGGAGTAATATACCCAAATCAGAATAAGAATAACAGAACCCGCAGCGCCATATACCGATGCAATGGCAGAGCTGCCGAGGTATGCGCTGATAGCAAATTTGCCAATCATAAAAAGCAGTGCAGTGAAGGAGGCACCAATGATGCAGTCGCGCAATACCACTTTGCCATCAGGCAGAGTTTTGAAAATGACAGTGAACAGTAATGTGATAATTGCAAAGACAATTAGCAGGTTGAGGAAGTAGACGAAATAAACGGCCTCTTGCGGAAATTGCTCGGTCAATCTTGAGCTCAATAGATCCAATATCGAGTTTATCACCAACCCCACTAGCAGCAGGAAGCCTACTGATGCAATCATCGAAAAGGACATCAATCTGTTCTTTATGAATTTTGCGAAGCCGCGTTTGGGCTTCGCTTCTATTCCCCAAATGAAATTGATGGAATCCTGAATTTCCGCAAAAATGCCAGAAGCACCAATCAGCAAAATGGCAATACCAAAAGCAGTGGCAAACGTGTTGCTGTTGGAGAGCTTCACATTCTTGATGGTCTCTTGGATTTGCAGCGCGGCCTCGTTTCCTACCAGTCCGTTTATCTGCCCGAATATTTCGCCTCGCACAGCATCAGCCCCGAAGAATACTCCGCAGAGACTGATGATAATGATAAGCAAAGGAGGCAAGGAAAAGATTGTGTAATAGGACAAAGCAGCACTGAGCTTCATTCCCCTGTCAGCCACAAATTCATGGAAAGTTTCTTTCAGCAGATAACTGGTCAGCTTGGCTGTATGCAATACCCGTTTCATATTTTCAAGGGATTACTTGTCCTTTTTTTCTTTCCTATCAGCTGCTTCGCGCTTTTTGCGCTCAGCTTCCCTTTTCTTCTTGTTGAAGTATCCCTTCAGCAGAAAATTGTCTTTTGCGGCCTCCATGTTTTCTTCTAATCCCTGACTGCTTTCCTTGAGGTTCACCATGGTCTGGTTGAAGTTATCAGCAATTGTGCTGTCTTGTATAAGCCTGCCCAGGGTGCCTTGTCCACTGTTTACTTTATACATTATCTCTGCCAGCTGTTGGGTGATGACTTCTGCATTTCCTGCTGTTACCTGAAGGCTGGCTATGATGGCATCTGTCTCTACAGGTTCTGCTGAGGCAAGTTCTTGGCCCTCGCCTGCAACTGGTGCACCTGCGCTGCCTTGAGTTATGATCAGTATGCGGTCACCAATAAGTCCCTCAGAGCCAATGGCCACTTCGCAGTCTGATTTGATGAATTGCATAACTTCTTTTTTTATGAGCATGTCCACACGAACGGTTGAGTCATTGATGATGACAATGTGATCAACTGTACCTACGTTAATTCCTGTGAATCGCACGTTGTTTCCTACCTGTAGGCCACTCACGTTGTAAAAGGTAGCGGTTAGTTTGTAAACGGGATCGAACAGATTCTTTTGTTTACCGATGAAGAAAATTGCTAGCACAAAAAGCCCAAGGCCTCCGGCCACAAACAGGCCTAAACGCACTTTAAATTTTGGTGTATGTGTATCCATTTTGAGTGATGTTATATCGAATATTTAATTGAAGAAGGATTTAATCAATGGGTCGGAAGAGTTTTCAAATTCATCCACACTGCCTTCCTTGTAAACACCTCCATCGCTAAGCATGATGATTCTATTCGCGGTTTTCAGTGCACACTTTATGTCATGCGTTATGATGATGGAAGAGGTTTTATACTTTTTCTGAACGTCCAATATCAGTTGGCTTATTTCATCAGAGGTAACAGGATCAAGACCTGTAGTGGGCTCATCGTAAAGCATTATCTGTGGATTCACCACGACAGTGCGGGCTAAACTCAACCGTTTTCTCATTCCACCTGAAAGTTGCGAAGGCATTTTGTCTAAGGTGTCAGACAAGCCCACGTTCTCCATTACCTCTATTATTTTTTCGTCTATTTCTTGATCGGTAAGTTCACTTTTTATTCTGCGCAACGGAAATTCGAGGTTCTGTCTGACCGTCATAGAATCATACAGGGCGCCACTCTGGAAGAGGAAGCCAATTTTCTGGCGAAGCATGTTGAGTTCTTTTCCATTCAGGGTAGTTACACTTTCTCCAAGCACATTGATGGTTCCTTCGTCTGATTCCAACAGCCGCACAATGCACTTGATCAAAACGGATTTACCGGTACCTGACTTACCCAAAACAACCAGGTTTTCACCCTTATATAGCTTAATTGATATTTTCTTGAGCACCTCCTGCTGGCCGAATGATTTTGATAAATCGGTTATTTCAATAACGGATTCATTCACTTGGTTTTTCAGTGAAGTAGTGTCCGGGCTTTCTGATGCTGATGCTGTGGTTCTCATATCATATCAGTTATTTGAACCGCAATCATGTCTACAATTATCACAAGCAAAGAGGCAAGCACTACGGCAGAGTTCGCAGCTACGCCAACACTTTCCGTTCCGCGCCCGGCATTGTAGCCTTTGTAGCACCCCACCAGCCCGATAACCGCCCCGAAGAAGAATGACTTAATGAACGCAGGTATAAAATCAATAAATTCAAGATGACCAAAAGCCTGCGAGAAGAAAAGAACGAATGACACATCACCTTTAATGTTGGCACCTGCCCAACTCCCTAATATCCCAAGTGTGTCAGCGTACAAAATGAGTAGAGGGATCATAAGGGTTGCAGCCAATACTCTTGTCACCACTAAAAACCGGATTGGATTGATAGATGACACTTCCATGGCGTCAATTTGTTCCGTTACCTTCATCGAACCTAATTCGGCTCCCATACCCGAACCGATCTTACCTGCACAAATGAGTGCTGTGATGACGGGCCCCATTTCTCTGACAATCGAGATAGCCACCATGCTTGGTAGCATAGTCACGGCCCCAAAGTCAACTAGCACTGGCCGTGATTGTATGGTAAGAACCAATCCCATAATCGTTCCCGTTATGGCAATTAGACCGAATGATTTATATCCTATATGAAAGCACTGCCGCGAAAACTCTTTAAATTCGAAACCCCTCGAGAAGGTCTCCTTTATTACACGGGCAACGAATAGAAAAACATCTGCCACATTTGTCAAAAAAACGGAAGCCTCCACCTTTTTGGAAAGGGTTTTTTCACTCAGTTTTGTAGATTGCTGAGTGGCTATACTTCGAATTCTTGTTGTTGATTTTGTCTTTTCCATCCATTCGGATTTTTTTATTCCACGCGTTCCCCATTCCTCTTTCTTTCTTTTTTGAATTTCTTCCGTGGTTCTTTGTCATTTAGTTCATCCATCTTTTCATATGCGCGTTTAAGCCCATCCGGCAATTCACCACTATATTCTATTTTGTAAAATGAAAAGCCACCGTAGGGTATTATGCTCTTTCCGGATGAAATGCGCACTTGCTTTTCTACTGATTCCTCTTTAAAATATGACATGAAAATGCGCTCCCTTTCCTTATTCAATTTTTGAAACTTGTCCTCGACTTTTTTGGAGTCGATTAGTTGGGCGCACTTTCCTTGAATGGTGAAGATGAGCGAATCGCTTATTTGCTTGTTTAGATAACGAACAAATAGAGAGTCCTTCACAGACATTTTGGTCACTCTGATTGAGTCGGCCTCTCCAAAATCCTTGTTAGCTCTATTGTTTGTTGCTAGGTAGTACTTCTTCTTTGCTTCAAAGAAGAGAATCATTTCCTTCTCCTTTAGTTCATAGTACTGCGGATTGACGGTAATCAGCGTGGATGGAGTTCTATTCAGGAAGTCAGCCATTTCCCTTAAGAACTTTTCCTGCTGAGACATAAGCGCAGTTTGTCGCATATCCCATTTCAAACTAAGCAATTTCTCAATTTCAGTTTCAACCGTTTTTACCTTCATTCGGTAGGGCGTGGTAGCAGGTTTTACAAATATGTTTTCAACTAGGTCGAATACGGCATCGCGAAAGTGAAATTTGGGATCCTTCAGATTTCCTGAAATCGGAATCTCATAATCAATGACATTGCCGCGCTCTCGGACAAGTGCCATCACCAGCGGTAGCGGTAGTCTTTTTGTTCCTCTGTTTTTTATTTTTTTTGTTAGCCTCGGGTCAATGATCACCACATGATTGACACTTTGAATGTTGCCATCGTTCACATTCCATGTTCCGTTCAATTCAATGGTGCCTCTGTCAAGCGGATAGGAGGTAAGAGAAATGACGTAAGGATTAAAAAGACTAACAGGTATTTTTTTAAAATGGTAGGTCAAATCAAAGTAACCACTATCCTTTGGGTTAATGCTCAGTTCCACCGCAGCATTTCCATACGGCTTGATGCCCGACTTCAAGGAGACTTGAACTCGGTTGTGGTTTTTGTCAATAGAATCTGCGGTAACTTCTAGCGGATTTAAGCCCATGGTGAATTTTTCGCTGTACGAATAGTCATTGAATTTCAGATCCCCATCAGAGATGGACAGGTGATTTATTTTATAGTCGCTTTGAAAGAAGTTTTTCGCCAGAACTTCCACGTAATTGGCTATTTCTATGACAAGGTTAAATTCAGAAGCCGCTGCACTGGCATTTGAAAGATTGGAGCCATCTTCACCAAACATGGTCTGTAGATTATCCAGATAATCATAGCGCTCGTATTGAAAGTAAGGCGAGCTGAGGGCCACAGTATCGAAAAGGTATTTGTGGTTCTTAGGACTTAGCTCATTTATGCCAAGAGAAAAGCGCTTGAACGAAGCATAGTCTTCATGGGAATTTTTTCCGAAATGAAAATCACTAATCGCGAGCTGACCTGATGCGGTAATACTTTGCGCATCGTTAAAATTACCAATTGCTCTTATGTCTGCATCCAGATCTGCACGAAAGGTTCCATAATTTGTTAGGTCTTTGAGGTATTGTTCAATAATATTCAGATTGAATTTGTGAACGATAGCTGCGAAGCGATAGTCTTGATTCTTGGCATTGATCGTAAAGTCGCCTTGCATATCTCCACTCCCGATTCCTGATACGAAAGAGAACTTTGCGGTAATGGTGTCCGCATTCCAATGTATTCCTGTGCTTTCAAGATTAACTGACTTAATGAAATAGTTGATCGGAATTTGTTCCTCGCGATAGTGGAATTCACCATCGTTTATTTTTATGCTGAGTATATTCAAATGAACAGGTTCATTGGCTATGGTCGAATCTATCTCAGGTGAAAATGTTTCAATCAAGTCATTCAGGTTTAAGATGCTGTCATTTTGTGAAAAAATGCCAAGTGGTTCATCCAATATGAGATCGCTTATTTCATAGTGGGCAGATAGTAATTTGAGCATGGCAAAATTTGCACTTATACCTTTTGATGAAAGGAAAACACTGTCGCTTTTCGCCTCAAATATTTTGACAGCGTCAAAATGAACATAACCGGTAAACAAGTTCACATAAGCCCAATCCATTGTGATTTCACGCCCGATATACTGGGTGTCATATTTTTCCACTAAGTATTTGGTAATGGGAGATATGAATAGAATAACCAGTGCAAATGCGATTGCAAGAATTTTGAGCACCAAAAAGAATTTTTTCCTTAGCATAATTGCATATGGGTCGAAATGAACCTTTTGATTTCTTGCAAACCACCCAGAATATCACCATTTATGACGTTCATGTCCTTGTTGCAAAGTTGATGGGGTGCTAAAGGATTTTTTTTACATAAAACCTCCAATAAGTTACATAATTCAGCTCTTTGCCATCAGAATATCTACCGGTTTATTGTGCGCGGCAGTGCAATTGGTATGAGCTGAGTTCAGCGTAACATGGTTGTTAGTGACAACAAGGCAAGGCAGCGCGCCATGTAGATTATTTGCTTGTGCTAGTTGGGGAAATGGAGACTTTATGAGGGCAAAATTTTTGCGCTGCGGGGCCTCATACCAATCAAATGACTATAAAGTGCGAGCCTTACATTCGCACCCATGAGCATCATCACTCTTAGCGAGTTTATCATGGAGCGGCAAGCAGATTTTCCCTACGCTTCGGGTGACCTTTCGCGCCTTCTTTCAGACATCGGCATTGCTTCCAAAATTGTAAACCACAAGGTGAATAAGGCAGGGTTGCAAGACATTATGGGTGCTATGGACAGCACCAATGTGCAAGGCGAGGTGCAGATGAAGTTAGATGTTTTTGCCGATAATGCTCTGATGAATGCTGTTCGCTGGGGAGGACAAGTTTGTGGCGCGGCCAGCGAGGAAAATGAGCGCTACTTCGCATTCGATTCTGAAATTTGTAAGAAGTCGAAGTATGTTATTCTTTTCGATCCGCTGGATGGCTCATCCAACATTGATGTGAACGTCAGCATTGGAACCATCTTCTCCATCTTCCGCAGAAAAAGCAGTGTGGGTGACACGGCCAACGTGAATGATTTTCTGCAAAAAGGAAGCGAGCAAGTGGCAGCTGGATATGTCATTTATGGCAGCAGCACCATGCTAGTTTATACAACAGGACATGGAGTGAATGGTTTCACACTGGAGCCAAGTATTGGTGAGTATTGCCTCTCGCACCAGAATATGACCATACCAGAAGATGGAAGTATATACTCCATCAACGAAGGCAATTTGCTGAGTTGTGGCAATGGTGTGCAGGCATACATTGACTGGTGCAAGCAAACGGATAAAAAAACTTCTAGACCTTATAGTGCGCGCTACATCGGTTCGCTCGTTGCGGACTTTCATCGCAATATGATAAAGGGTGGTATCTATATCTATCCGGGCACTGCAAAAAATCCTGAAGGAAAATTGCGGTTGCAATACGAGTGCAATCCACTTGCATACATAGTGGAGCAAGCCGGAGGAAAAGCCACAACAGGAAAAATGCGCATTATGGATGTGCAACCCAAAGACCTTCACATGCGCGTTCCGCTTTTTATAGGAAGTAAGAAAATGGTGGAGCGTGTAGAGAAGTTGATTGCGGAATTAGAAGGAGTGGAAATTCAAAACTGAACATCCTAATAACAAAGTGTCCGACTCACTCGTCATCATACCCACCTACAACGAAAAGGAAAATATTGAGCGCATGGTGCGCAAAGTTTTTTCATTGCCCAAGGATTTTCATCTGCTAATTGTGGATGATGGCTCGCCCGATGGCACTGCTGATATCGTCAAGAGTTTGCAGCAAGAGTTTCCTCATCAACTTAATTTACTTGAGCGCAAAGGAAAGTTGGGTTTAGGCACCGCTTACATCGCAGGGTTCCATTGGGCATTGGAACGCCATTACGGTTTCATTTTCGAAATGGACTGCGATTTCTCTCATAACCCTGATGACTTGGTTAGACTATATGAAGGATGCACTACTCACGGTGGAGACATGAGTGTCGGTTCGCGCTATACCAAAGGTGGCGGTGTAAAAAACTGGCCGTTCAAAAGATTGGCCATGAGTTTTGGCGCATCCATTTATGTAAACACACTGCTATGGCTCGGAGTGAAAGACAGCACCGCAGGTTTTGTTTGTTATACCAGAAAAGTATTGGAAGCAATTGACCTTGACGACATACAATTTGTTGGTTACGCATTTCAAATAGAAATGAAATACAACACCTTTCGACTAGGATTTAAGATAGTGGAAGTGCCCATCATTTTCATCGACAGAGAGTTTGGTACAAGCAAGATGAGTGCAAATATTTTCAAAGAAGGAATTGTAGGCGTTTTTAATATGCGATTCAGAAAAATATCAAGAAGGAATGTGAAATGAAGAAGACACTTATTTCGAATGCAACGGTAGTCAATGAAGGCGTCATTGTAAAACGCGATGTGCTGATTGAAAAAGGAATAATTTCGAAAGTTGCAGCATCAAAATCACTGAGCATGGATGATGCGGAGTTGATTGATGCCACAGGTCTTCATCTACTGCCCGGTCTGATTGATGATCAGGTACACTTTCGCGAGCCGGGTCTAACACACAAAGGAGATTTATTTACGGAATCAAGAGCTGCCGTAGCAGGTGGCATCACTTCCTTCATGGAGATGCCCAACACCTTTCCGCCCGCTACAACCATCGAATTGTTGGAACAGAAATACAAACGTGCTTCAGAAGTTTCTCCGGCAAATTATTCCTTCTTCATGGGAACCACCAACACCAACTTAGCTGAGTTGTTAGCTGTGAATCCAAAGACTGTTTGTGGTGTGAAAATTTTCATGGGCAGCAGCACAGGCGCTATGTTGGTAGATGATCCCATCGCACTTGAAAATATTTTCTCCCAAGTGAAAACACTTATCGCGGTGCATTGTGAAGATGATCCGCTCATTCAGAAAAATCTGGAACTGTGGAAGGAAAAGTTTGGTGAGGATATCCCAGTGACTGAGCATCATCTAATTCGGAGCGAACAAGCTTGTTACAAGTCATCCTCTTTTGCTGTTTCGCTAGCCAAGAAACACAACACACGTTTGCACATTTTGCACATCAGCACAGCTAAGGAATTGGAGCTTTTCAGAAATGATGTCCCAATGTCTGAAAAGCGAATCACTGCTGAAGCATGTGTGCATCATTTGTGGTTTAGCAATGAAGATTACGCAACGAAAGGCAACTTCATAAAGTGGAATCCTGCTATAAAGACGAAGAGTGATAGAGAAGCTATTCGCGCTGCTGTGAATGATGGAAGAATAGATGTGATAGCCACCGACCATGCACCACACACTTTGGAGGAGAAACAACAAGGCTACATGAAAGCGCCTGGTGGCGGCCCTTTGGTGCAGCACTCGCTTGTTGCACTTTTGGAAATGTACCATCAGGGAATTTTCACTTTGGAAAAAATTGTAGAGAAGACCTCGCACAAAGTGGCAGAAATGTTTGGTGTAGAAAACCGAGGTTTTATACGTGAAGGATATGCTGCAGATTTGGTACTGGTAAACTTAAATTCACCATGGGCAGTGACCAAGGAAAACATACTTTACAAATGCGGATGGTCGCCCTTTGAAGGACAAACATTCCAAAGCAAAGTAGAGAAGACATTTGTGAATGGCCACTTGGCATATGACAATGGAAATTTGAATGATAACCAAAAGGGTCAACGTCTGACCTTCAACAGATGAAGTTGGTCATTTCATATTTAGCTCTTGCAGCCATCCTTATCGCTTGCGAAGGAAAGCCATCAACGGTGCCTCATGATTTGATTCCACAAGAAAAATTTGTGGATGTATTGCTCGATGTTCGTTTGTTGGAAGGCGCATACAGCACAAAAGTTTCCAAGCCGGACACCATCAAGATGAAGATGGAAGCTTACTACCAAAGCCTCTTTGATAAGCATGGTATTTCAAAACTACAATTCACTACCAGCGAAGAATACTACATGAAGAATGGCAGTGTGTTGCTGAGTATAGAGGACTCAGTGATGGAAAAGTTGAATAGACTCAATAACCTACAAAATGAGTTGAAGGTAGATGACAAGATGAATTTGTTAGATTCCCTTGAATACAAAAAGGAGGTAGATTCTATTGCCTCAAACGATAGAAACTCGCTGTTGAAGCAATAGCACTTTCCACACTGGTGAAGTCGGTTTGTAAAGTGCGTTTCACTTTTTCATTGTGGTAGTAGAATTTTATGGAAGCGTTTTTGACACTTTCTTTCGTAATCACCGCTTTTTTGTTCAGCAGTTTTTCTTTTATCATCTCAACGATTCTGACTGCTTTCAAAATAAAATTACTCGCTAGTTTTTCAGGAGGATTTTTTCCAAGCGCAACAGCGATTTTTTGAAAGACATCTTTCATTGAAAGATTTTCAGCTACCAGAATGAAGCGCTCATTTAGCACATTGCTTTTCATCAAATCTGCCATTATGGTTGCGCAATCCGGAGCACTCACGAATCCTGTTCCGCCTGGTGGGTAATAACTAAGGCCCTCATCTATTTTTTTGAAAACACTTGCACTACTTCTCGAAAACTCGCCTGGCCCTATGATAAAACCCGGATTGACCACTACTGTATTAAGTCCTTCTTGCGCTCCTCGCCATATTTCCAATTCGGAAAGGTTTTTTGTAATTCCGTAATGCGTGTTAAAGTCAGAATCCTTCCACTGACTTTCTTCATTCAGCCAATCACCATCTTTCACTTTACCAAGAGCAGCTATCGAACTCACGAAGCATAGCTTCTCAATTTTCTTTTCGAGCGAAGCATTCACCACATTGGCAGTGCCTTCCACATTCACCTTGTACATCTGTTTCCTGTCCGCTTTGTGATAAGAGACAATGGCCGCGCAGTGATAAACATGGTTGCAATCATTCATCGCATCCAGCAATGAGTCTACGTCCATTACATCACCATCCACCCATTCAATTTTTTCGTACAGGTTTTTTTCCTGCGAATAGAAATTGAAAATGTTGATGACTGTTTCGAGATTGCTTTCCTTTCTTTTTAAAGCGCGCACCTTTTCACCGCGCTTAAGCAGCTCCACCATTACATGTGTGCCCAAAAGACCAGTTGCACCCGTTACAAGATTCATGTGGCCGAAAGTAGAGGTGTGGCTTGGTTGCAGCACATTGATGTGCATCTGTAAATTTGGCACTCTCATAATGGATCACCCAGAACACATTCAGAATATTTTAAAGTTGCTGCCCAACAATCCGGGCGTATATCAGTATTTTGATTCGGAGGGAACCATACTCTATGTAGGCAAGGCAAAGGGGTTGAAGAGTCGGGTGAGCAGTTATTTCAATAAGCAGCAGTATGAAAGTGCAAAAACAAAGCTGCTGGTTAAGAAAATTGCAGACATCAAATACATAGTGGTAGAGACTGAGTTGGATGCCTTGCTGCTGGAAAACTCGCTCATAAAAAAGTATCAGCCTCGGTACAATATCAATCTGAAAGATGACAAAACGTATCCAAGTATTGTTATCAAAAGAGAGGATTTCCCCAGAATATTTCCTACCCGACAAGTGACTAAGGATGGCAGTGAATACCATGGTCCCTATGCTTCAGTAAAAACAATGCATGCCGTATTGGACTTGATAAAAAAGCTCTACCCTATTCGAACTTGCTCGCTTCCCCTAACAGAAAAGAATATTGCCGCAGGAAAATTCAAAGTATGTCTGGAGTTTCACTTGGGCAACTGTCTTGGGCCTTGCGAGGGGAAACAATCGCTCGAGAATTATGAGATCAACGTGCAAAGCATCCGACAAATAGTGAGGGGGAACTATGGTGAGCTCAGCCGCGATTTCAAAGCAAAAATGAATGAACAGGCTTCAAACTATCGGTACGAAGAAGCACAGCGGTGGAAGGATAAATTGGAAACGCTTGAAAATTTTCAGGCAAGAAGTACCATAGTAAATCCGAGCATTCATAATGTAGATGTCTTTACCATTGCAGTGGATGCCACTGCGGGCTATGTCAATTATCTGAAGATAAACAACGGTGTGATTGTGCAAGGATACAATTGCGAGTTGAAGAAAAAGTTGGACGAAACGGATGCAGAGTTGCTGGAGTTTGCCATCATCGACATCAGGGAAAAGTTTCAATCTCTATCAACAGAATTATTTATTCCCTTTGAATTAGAGTTGCAAATTCCGGGTGTTGAATTTCACATTCCTCAGCGTGGCGACAAGAAAAAGATTCTTGATCTCTCGCAGCGCAACAGCACTCATTGTATGCTGGATGCGCAAAAGCAACTGGAGTTGGTAGATCCTGAGCGGCATGTCAACCGCATCTTGGAGACGATGCAAAAGGACTTACATCTGAAGGAATTGCCACGACACATCGAGTGTTTCGATAACTCAAATATTCAAGGAACCAATCCTGTGAGTGCGTGTGTTGTTTTCAAAAATGCAAAACCAAGCAAAGTAGATTATCGCATCTTCAATCCGAAGACCATCGAAGGCCCCGATGATTTCGGAACAATGAAGGAAGTGGTGTTCAGGCGCTATAAGAGATTGTTGGATGAAGGAGAGTCATTACCACAACTCATCATCATTGATGGTGGCAAAGGCCAGCTGAGTTCAGCGCTAGAGAGTTTGCAGGAACTTGACTTACGCGGTAAAATCAGCATCATCGGTATTGCAAAAAAACTGGAAGAAATTTATTTCCCGGGTGATACACTTCCTATCTATTTGGACAAACGAAGTGAGACACTCAAACTCATTCAGCAGCTACGCGATGAAGCCCATCGTTTTGGAATTACCAAGCACAGAAACAAGCGAAGCAAAGAAGCATTGCGTTCTGAATTGACTGACATTAAAGGAATCGGTTTCCGAACAACACAAACATTAATAGTCCATTTCAAAACCGTGAATGCCGTGAAAGAAGCAACGCTATCGGAATTGGAAGAAGTGGTGAATAAGAGAAGTGCGAAAACAGTCTGGGAGTATTTCAATACCGAACTGCGTGATAACGCTCAATAAGCCCTCTCGTTCTTCCCCGCCATATAATTGATAAAGGCTTTGTTCACCACCTTGTTGCCGCCCGGTGTGGGGTAGTGGCCGGTGAAGTACCAGTCGCCCGTGTTTTCAGGACAGGCATCGTGCAAACCTTCGATGGTTTGGAAGAGCACTTCCACTTTTGCTTTTGTGCCTGCGGGAGTTACCAGTTCAGCAATTTTTTTTGAAATTTCAGTAACAGTAAATGGCTCATACACTTCACGCACATAATTGCGAACGGTCTCTTTCGGAGCGTTTTCTTGGTCTGTACATTTCTTATAAATCACATTCATGGCGTGCTCGTAGGTGCCGCGCTCCTTGTGCAATTCTACCGCGGCTTGAAACGCAATAAAATCGCCCAGCTTGGCCATGTCTATGCCATAACAATCAGGATAGCGTATTTGTGGTGCCGATGAAACAATGATGATTTTTTTCGGCCCCAAACGGTCCAACATTTTGATGATAGACTTCTTCAGTGTGGTGCCGCGCACTATGCTGTCATCAATGACTACAAGGGTGTCCACTCCGCTTTTTACCGCACCGTGTGTGGTGTCATACACGTGGCTCACCATTTCATCACGCGCATTGTCTTGCGTGATAAAGGTGCGCAGTTTCACATCCTTAATGGCAATTTTTTCCAAGCGTGCGCGCTTGCGTATAATGCGCTCGTAATCTTCATCAGTCGCCTTTCCACCAAGGGCTTTCAGCTCTTCTATCTTCTTATCATTCAGGTGGTCTTCCAGTGCTTTCATCATTCCATAGAATGCCGTTTCGGCTGTATTCGGGATGAAAGAAAAAAGCGTGTTGTCCAGATCGTAGTTCACTTCTTTCAGCACGATGGGGACAATATTTTTTCCCAGCTTTTGACGTTCGCGGTAAATGTCTTTGTCATTGCCGCGAGAGAAATAGATACGCTCGAACGAACACGATTTGCGCTCCTGTGGTTCGCGGATTTTTTTCATCGCGGTGCTGCCATCTTTTTTGATGATGTAAGCATGACCCGGAGTTATTTCATGTATCTGTTCCAGCGGAACATTGAATGCGGTTTGTATAGGCGGACGTTCGCTTGCCACCACACACACCTCATCATCCTCAAAGTAATACGCTGGGCGAATGCCATGTGGGTCGCGCAATACAAAAGCATCGCCATGGCCTACCATGCCGCACATAGCATAGCCACCATCAAAATCGCGCGTGGCACGCGATAGCACTCTTTGAAGATCAATGTGCTTACTTATTCGCTCGGTTATTTGCTGATTGTTATAGCCTTGTTTTTTGTATTGATGAAAGAGTTCTTCATTTTCTTCATCCAGAAAATGGCCGATTTTTTCCATCACCGTCACCGTATCTGCTTTCTCTTTTGGATGCTGGCCAAGGTCCACCAGCAGTTGAAAAAGCTCATCCACATTGGTCATGTTGAAGTTGCCGGCCACTACCAGATTTCGTGTCATCCAGTTGTTCTGTCGCAGAAAGGGATGGCAGTTTTCAATACTATTACCTCCGTAAGTGCCGTAGCGCAAGTGGCCCAGCAGAACTTCACCTGTAAACGCAAAATTTCTTTTCAGATACTCAGCATCTTTCAATTTTTCGGGATGCGATTTCTCAAGTTCAGCAAACCTTGACATCACGCGTGAAAACACATCACGGATGGGTTGCTGGTCGTTGCTACGTATGCGGCTGATGTATTTTTTTCCCGGGGCCACATCGAGTTTAATGTTGGCAAGGCCCGCACCGTCTTGCCCTCGATTGTGCTCCTTCTGCATCAGAAGGTACATTTTATTCAGGCCGTAAAAGGCTGTGCCGTATTTGTCGGTGTAATACTGAAGAGGCTTCTTCAGTCGGATAAGTGCAATGCCACACTCGTGCTTTATAGAATCACTCATGCTAGGTGGGCGTTTTCTTCATTGTAGCAGAAAATGCGCTTTTCAAAATGAGGCCGCGAATGTAGCTCTTCGTTTTGGTTGAACAAGGTTGATGAGAGTCAATGCGAAACCTCCGCATTATTTCTCGAGCCAAACCGCTATCAGGTATGGAATCACACACAGTATCATACCTAATATGAGTTCAAGGAAGCAAGTCCTAATCAACGGAAGAATAGAGAAAAGGCTAAATTCTCCTGAAGAGAAGGATAAAACAAAAAGAACAATTGAGGTAAATACAAAAAATCGGAGATGATAGCCTGCCATAGAACTGAAAAAATAGTATGTGAGACTTTCAACACGAAGTTTTGTTTGTTCATCCTCCCATTTGCGATAGATAGGTAAATAGACAATGGGCAGAAAAATCAGTCCCAACTGCACCCCGCGTTTCGGATGTAGTTGTTTTTTTCTTTTCAGATTGAAATGGATAACAAGACCGTAAAGAACCCCGAAGAGGAAGTATGTGCCCAAAAATACCAACATTGCTGCGAAAGTAGGATTCTCTTGAATGTCGAATTCGGCCCTGTTTTAAAAAAAACTAAGAAATTTTCATCTTTTTTTTATGGAATTCTGTGCAATAGAGCATCTCTATAGAAATTTCTAATAATTATGTTGATCAAACAATTCACATGCACCGCACTCGCATTGATGTTTGTAATGTGCATCAAAGCCCAAAGCTTTGGTGAAATCCACGGGAAAGTCGTGGATGAAAATGATGTACCAGTGTTTATGGCAACATTGGTAGCTAGTAATGGTTTGGACCAGTTTGTAACGGACACCGATGAAAATGGAAGGTTTCAGCTGAAACCGCTCAAGCCGGGGCAGTATTTGGTGAGAGTTTTTATGACGGGCTACGATTCTTTGGGGATAAAGAACGTGGCAGTGGAAGCAGACAGAACTACTTTCTTGAACTACCTGCGCATTTTTACTTATGCAAATTCAATGGACAGCGTGGAATTTGTTGAGTACAAAAAACCTCTGTTGTTTGCGCCTGGCGAGCACATGGAATCATTAACAGCGGAGGAGCTAGAACACAATGCCTCAGCGCCTGATGGCAACATTAAAAGGATTGTAGCATCCATGTCCTCAGATATCAAAACATCACCAGATGGTGAAGAACTGTACTTCAGAGGTAGTCGCGCAGGCAGTGTCATTTACTTCATCGATGGTATGAAGGTAACAAGTGGCGATATCAGAATTCCGACTAGCGGCATCAATACGGTATCTGTCTATACTGGAGGTGTTCCTGCGAAATATGGGGATACAACAGGAGGTGTGATAGTGGTGGAGACCAAAAACTACCTTCAAGCCTACTACAAAAAATTGAATCAATAAGGTCTTATCATATTTTCGTTAGGTTAGGAAAAACCAAAGGGCCGGATCAGGCAAAAGTGCTTCCGGCCCCCTTGGTTTTAACACCAACAAAAACCGAATGTAGAATTTGTTTTTTAAACGCGACATATCAAAGCTGAACGATGCAGAGCTGCTGCACCGCTACCGCCATGATGGCAAACCAGAGTGGTTGGGGGAGTTGTATACGCGCTACAGCCACCTAGTATTGGGTGTGTGCTTCAAGTACTTGAAGAATGAAGAAGAAGCGCGCGATGCCACACTTGCCATATTCGAAAAGCTTGTTGATTCTCTTTTGGTGCAGGACATTTTTGCTTTTCAGGCATGGCTGCACAGAGTTACCAAGAATCACTGCCTGATGGCCTTGCGTGCCCAACAGCAGCAGCAGAAAAGGCACCATGGTTACATGCATGTGCTAAGCAATGAAAACCCTGAGGACACGGAAGAACTGCTGCTGGCCGAGTGGAAAGAAAAGGAATTGAACAAACTGGAAACGGCCATAGAGAATCTCAACATAGAACAAAAGGCATGTGTGAGTCTTTTTTTCTTACAAGAAAAGAGCTACAAGGAAATAACTGAGACCACGGGCTACACCTTGGGCGAGGTAAAATCGTATATACAAAATGGCAAGCGCAACCTGCGCGTGCTGCTGACAGGAACAGAATGAAAAGGATGATCACAAACAACGGACTGCCCTCAATGGAAGAGATAAAACTCTACCAAGAAGGAAAACTGGATACTGCCAGGATGGAGGCCATTGATACAGAGGCTGCGCAGAACCCACTGCTAGCAGAGGCAATGGAAGGTTATGCTGCTGTGCCAGTATTTACTGCTCTGCCGGATTTTAGCCCCTTTTTAGGTGGCGCAAGCAGTGCCATTTCTTCCGTATCCGCTGTGGCCGGAGCCAAAGCAGGCATTGCTTGGTGGAGTGCGAAAACGTTGATTGTTGCTGTTGTTGTCGCAGCTTCAGCGACTACGGCCATTGTGCTAACAAGAGATAAAGGGATAGCAGAACAATCAGGAAAAAGCGTGACTTCAGCTGAAAACCAATCAACAGAAACAACGCCAGCAGAAAACACCAAAGAGAACAACTCACTGAGCGAAGAAAATGGTGTAACACCCACAACAGAAGCAAATTCAACAACTGCCCTGTCTAACCAACCATCCAATAACCAGAGCCTCGTGGCTGATGGTTTCATAGCTGATGCAAGCCGATCGACCAATATCGATGCAACAGTTCCTTCTGATCAGCCAGCAGTGATTGAACCACTTAAATCAATTGGAAATGACAATCTGACTGCGGCCGACCTAGCTACAGTTCCGCAAACAACAGAGTACGTGAGAACAGGCCTTGCTGCAGTGGGCATTCAGCGAATTTTGAATTACAAAGTAGCCGACTACACAAAACTCCGCAACAACCAATGGCCATCTTTTGGTACCGAAGTGGGCAGTGTGCCAGCGCCATTTGAAAACGATGAATCGCGCAGGCAAGCGGAAATGGAAAACGTCTTTACAACACAAATTCCGTATTTGGAATACCTCACCCAATGCATGAGGGCAATGGATCAAAAGAGTTTTGCATTGGCCATTCAAAAACTGGAGGTCATCACCCAACAATATCCTGATGACGTGAATGCGCAATTTTATACCGCACGTTGTCTCTACGAAAGCGGTGAGTTTGAAAAGGCCATTGTCTATTATGACAAGTCAATGAAGAATGCCATACGCACATTCAACGAGGAAGCGGAATTCTACAAGGCCAAATCGCTGAAAGCACTTGGTCGTGAGGAAGAAGCTAGCAACTTGTTCAATGCAATAGTTGCTAGAGGAAAGTTTTATGCAGAGAAGGCCATGAAGGAATTGGACAAGGATTAGTCAAGCTATCAACCACTCTCTCCAAGGCCTCTTGAAAGAATTTTCGGAGGCCTTTTTTTATTTTCTAGCCAGCAAGTAATGAATCTTCAAACTCAAATCAGTAAATACCAGCTTTGAATAAGCGTTGCGCGAAATGTCTGCATGCGCTTCATTTAACTCCTCCAGCAGATCTTCAGCATTTAAGTCGTTGATGAAGGGCGCAAACTTTCGTGAGAATTCCGTTTCGTGTGCATTCATGCGGGCCAATGATGTTCCGACATAATTCAACATCAGATTTTGCCTCACTTGTTCCAATGCATAACTCAAAAAATGCTTTTGATCTTCGCGCGACAGCTCATGCATCTTAGTGGACCAGCTAAGCAACCATGGAGTATTCTTCTTGAAACACATGCGCATCCATTCCTGAAATTGTTGTGCATAAAACTCATCTGGATTTTGTGCACCTGCTAATTGCAATGCCTTGTTCCAATTGCCATCGGCAAAGTGTGCAATGCTACGGGCTTGCTCTGCATTTTGGCCCAGTACTATCAACTGATGTTCTATTACATTATCATTCACTTTCGGAACAAATACACTTTGAACCCTTGATAGAATAGTGGGCAAAATGTTCTCCGTATTGTTTGAGATAAGTAGGAAAATTGTTTTTTCGGGCGGCTCCTCTAAAATCTTCAAAAGCTTGTTGGCGGTGTCCGTTTTTAGGTACTCTGCTAGCCATATGAATTGAAACTTAAAGCCACCCTCATAGCTACGCAGTGATTGGCGCTGAATGATTCGCCCTGCCTCGTACACCGAAATGATCAATTGCTTGTTGTCTTTGGTAATCTTCTCCTTCCATTCTTCTATGGAGCAATAGGGATTACTCACTATCAGTTCGCGCCACTCACTTATCCAGTCATCGCAGGTAGTTTTCTTTTCACTGCCACCATCACTGATGTTGAAGAAAGGAAAAGTGAAATTCAAATCCGCATGTTGCAGCGAAGAAATTTTCTTGCATGTTGGGCATTGGCCACAGGAGTCTTCATCCGTCCTGTTGGGGCACGATATGTATTGAGCAAAGGCAAGCGCTAGCCCAAGACTGCCATTGCCTTCAGGCCCTAGCAGCATGATGGCGTGAGCAAGCCTTCCTTCCTGAAAGGCATTGCGAAGGCGTTGCTTCACATCTTGCTGACCTATGATTTTTTGGAATTGCAAATGACTAATGACTGAGCGGTCGAAATTAAAGAGATTGCAAAATGGAAAAATGAATCATAGAATGTTCAGTGAAATACCTCGTGTAAGACATGTAAAGATTTTATCTCACGAAGATTTTCGAGGTGAATGCGGATATAAAGAACCATTTGCTCTAATAGACTTTTGCGAAGTGAACTATGCAGCTGCTCATTCTGCACTTGCGGCCATTCTTTGTCGAGCATACATAGCAACCTATCTGATTCTTCTTCATTCATAAAAGAAGAATGAAGCGGTTTTACATTCACAAAAGTGCCCTGTTGCAAGTCGAAGTAGAGGTTTCTGCCCTCATCAGGCTGCGGATAAAATCCATAATGCCGAGTGATTTCTAGTAAACACCACAAGTGAAAATTTTTCTCATCAAAGGAATCGTCCAACAGGATGAGCGCATTCCACAAAAAATGGAATAAGCGATCATTTGCATAATCATCAGGAATGGTTTTGTAAAGCACTTCATTGATGAAAAGAACAATGGCACTTTTGCCAGGGTTGAATGGAATGGTTTGCCATGGGTGGGCAATACGCAGGTTTTTAATTTTCTGTAGCTGTGAATTTTCCTTCATGGAACTTTCAAATTCTATCAGTGAAAGTGGCTGCAGCAAATGAAGGACTGAAGTTTTTTGCGTTTTTCCGGTGCGGATAAGAAATGATTTTAAACCGAAATGTGAAGTCATAATGCGGACAATAAGATTGCTGTCCGTATAGCGTATAGTGTGCATTACAATGCCTCTAACAGTCGTTTCCATATTGCGGGCACCTACGCATGCAAGCGTTTTTATGATTTAACAAATTCACATTCAATGGTTCAAATCTCGACTAAGTGAAGCGTTTCAAATGCAAATTAAAGTACACATTTGGCTCGTACAACAGAGTACATGATCGCTGTAAAATTATATCCACCCTATATAGCTTGAAGCGGAATGAAATCTTTAAGTATCAAACCTCGACAAGCAATGTAAAAAATTGAAAACGCAGCGTCACCCCAAGTGGTGATGTTTGTTTAAAGTTAGGTTAGGCAGGGCAATCCAAGTGGTTGCCCTGTTGCTTTTTTAGGTTTTCCCCTCATCGTTTTTTTTCTGATCTGAATTTCTTTTTGGTGCAATCGCAACCAAACTGATCCGCTTGCCGTTTCAGCACACAATTCATTTTTTGGCTATTTCAAAATCTGAATTGCAAAAACAAAGTGACCTAACCCTATGAACAAATTCTTATTTACCATGATCAAAACTCTATTCACAATCCTTTTGCTGATATGCACCCATGGTGCTTTTACGCAATCGCCAGGTGGCGTTAGCAGCGGCCTCAAAGTTTGGCTAAAGGGAGACGCTGGAACTTCGTCCACTACTGACGGGGCATTCCTCAGTTATTGGAATGACCAAAGTGGAAGTGCGAACGATGCTACCCAAGCCACGGGCTCAGCCCAACCTAAGTACATTAAGACAGCTCTTAACGGAAATCCGGCCATTGAAACCAATGGAGGGACGCGTTTTTTTGGGGTTGACTTAAGCGACATTGACAACCATGAATTCACAGTAGTCACGGTTGTAAAGAGAGCCAGTGCAGGAACCAATCAGTACATTATTGGGTTTCAACAAACTGTGCCAAGCCCCGGTTTGCACATTGGATATGTGAACAATGCAACGCTTCGCTATGGCAATTACGGTAACACACTGAATGCGACTGTAACAGGTTACAATGCCGCTACAGAAAGCCCCAGAATAGTGATGGCAGAGTGTTCAGCTTCCTTTGCAAAAACACTGTCTGAAATAAAGGACGGAACACTTGTAACCTCCTCAAATGGCAACATACTTCATTACACCCAAGGTGCATCAGGCACTATTGGAAGGGGTTGGTCAAGCAACGGATTTCAAGGCTATATCGCTGAAGTGATTGTCTACGACCGTGTGCTTACGGTAGCAGAAAAGCGACAAATTCAAACGTACATTTCTATCAAATACGGTTTGTCTGTTCAAACTGCAAGTCATCTTTACTACAATGAACCATCCTATGCAGGCGACATTTTCGGCATAGGCATGGATGTGGCGGGCCAGGGGCTGAATCAGGCTGAAAGCAGCAGCGAAAATTCCGATGATATACTCACCGTTAAAACACCTTCTGATTTGAATGATGGTGAATACCTTGTGTTTGGTAATGACAATGCGAATACCAGCATGCCGAATTATGCTGGAAGCAATTGCAGTCTGCAAAAACTGATGAACCGTGTCTGGAAAACAAGGCAAACAGGCGATGTTGGAACCGTCACACTTAGATTTGATATGACCGGTATTTTAGGTTTTGACAGTGCTAGATTGATGCTGCTTGTTGACACAGATGGAGATGGTTTTGATGACGAAGCTGGATTGGAAGGAACTTATTCCGCACCATGGTTTGAAGTAACAGGAGTTAAACTGGTAGATGCAGAACGCTTTACCGTAGCACAAGGTAATTTGAACTACTACGCGGTTGCGAGCGGGCCTACAAGTGGCGCCATTTGGTCGGACACACCGGGTGGAACACCAGCTGTTCTGTCTTCATTTTGCGACAAGGCGAACATGATTATTCAATCTGGAATGATAGTTACGTCTGACTGGCCTTCATTTGCCTGCAATCAATTCAACCTAAAGTCTGGTGCAACTTTTAATGCGGGCACCACCAGCATGACGGTTAATAGCAATTACATCATAAATGGAACTTTCAATGAAGGTACAAGCGCGGTGATACTTTCAGGTAAAAAGGCTGCGACCATTTCCGGATCGGGGTTGGCCAATTTTCATTATTTAAATATTACCAATGCACAAAGCGTAACCATATCTGCAATCAGCAGCGGTGTGGTCGCAAAAAATCTGATACAGATATCAAGCGGCACACTCTTCACCAACGCAAAATTGAATTTGCTGAGCAATGGAGTTACTGCAGGTATGATTGGACCACTTACTACCGGAGCGCTAGTTGGAGATGTTACCATCAATCGTTACCATACTGCAACAGCTCAAGGGTGGGTAAACCTCTGTTCGCCTATCCAAAACAAAACAATAGGTGATTGGAACGATGACTTAGTTACCACTGGGTTTGCTGGAAGCGATTATCCACCACCGTATCCTTTTAACAACGTGCAACTCTATAACGAGTCTGTTGCGGGCGGCATGAATCAAGGTTTTGTGGGTGTAACCAATGTTACCAACCCTATAGTCGTTAATAGAGGCTACTTTGTTTTCATGAATGCAGGTGTTATGAATCTGGATGCAGATGGTCAGATATTCTCAGGCAGTCAATCCATGCCAATAACCTATACAAATACGGGCAACCTAACGGGCGATGGCTGGAATATGATATCCAACCCATACCCCTGCACTATTGACTGGGATGCGGCAGCATGGACAAAAACAAACATGGACAACGCTGTGTACGTATGGAATGCAGCACTGGGCCAGTACGCTACTTATGTTGCAGGAGTTGGTACCAATGGAGGTTCACGCTATGTGCCACATACACAAGCGTTCTTTGTAAAAGCAAATGCAGCAGCACCCGCACTTACCATGCAGGAAGACTGCAAAGCTGCTGTGCAAGGCACCTTCAAGAATACAGAGAATGGCAATGAAGTATTCACACTCAGCATTACCAATGGAACCTATTCAGATGAAACAACGCTGGCCAAAAATTCTATGGGCACCCTTCATTATGAAGGAAGCATTGATGCATACAAACTGCGCAGTCCATTGGAGGAAGTGCCTTATATGGCTACGGTGAGCAATGATGGTGACGATATGTCAATCAATGCGTTTGCACAAAACACAGAAGAAACGATCATACCGCTTCGCATAGAAGTAGGAGTGAGCGGCAGTTATATTTTAACTCATCAAGGTTTGCAATCATTTTCAAATGGTGCTTGCATAGTGTTGGAAGACATAGCCACAGGCGAGATCTATCCATTAAATATAAATGAGAGCATAACTCTCAATCTAGAAGCAGGCAACTCCGCTTTGCGTTTCCAATTGCGCATGGGTGTTACAGCCTTGAGCAACGTTACCTCTGCTGGTTGTTCCGGCATGTCGCAAGGCTCAGCTACCGTAAGTGTGGATGACAATGGCCCATATATTATTACATGGATCGACCCGAATGGCGAAACCATTTACACAGCAAGTGGTGTGATGGAACAAGATGAAATCAATGAATTGGAGCCAGGTATTTATACCGTTCAAATTGAGAACAACGGAGGTTGTGGCACCACCACCACCGAGTTTTTAATCAGTAATTCCATACCTGTAACAGCCACAGCACTTGTCATACCGGCTACCTGCAACAATGATGATGATGGAGCTATAGCACTCAACATGAACGGTGGCACATTGCCTTATGAAATTACTTGGAGCAACGGAGCCACTACTTCTTCAGTGGAAGATTTGGAAGGAGGCGAGTACACCGCTTTTGTGAGCGATGCCAATGGATGCAATGCTACTTTCTCTTTTGTTGTTCCCGTTAAGGGGTCTCTTCAGGGTGGGTTTGATACACAAGAAACAATTTACGAATTGCACAACGGTGCAGTGGAAGTAAACTTCTACAACACCAGCGAAAATGCAACCGACTATGTTTGGATGTTTGGGGACAATACCATCAACAGCGAAGAGGAAAATCCTTTGCATGTGTACAATGCAAAAGGAGTATATACCGTTACCTTGTTGTCCAGCAATGAAGATTGTGAGGGTCAAACCACCAAAACAATTCGTGTGGTAAATCCACAGAATGAAGGAACAGAATTTTCATCATCCATCATTGGTACATTGACGGATGAAGGAGTGAGAGTGATGTTCTTCTTTGATGAAACACACCGCATAAAAATCAATGCTTACAACTTACTCGGGCAGCAACTGATAGAGCCTATCGTAGACAACTACACACGCGAAACCATCACCTTCAGCGACAGACGCTATGCAGCTAATGCGGTGATAGAGGTGACCGACCTGGTTACAGGTGAGCGTGCAGTCATCAAATTGGGCAGATAATCAAAAGACATTTATAACAACTGAGCCGTTCCTTTGGGACGGCTTTTTTGTTTTCCTCATTTTTGTGGCAGCAAAAAAAAATTACTTAATGGAAGACTTTACAATAACCGAATGGATCATTGCAGGGGCAATACTCATTTTCATATTGGCAGTGTTGTATTGGAAATTCAGAAAGGAACTGAAATTCCTCATGAAGAAATCAGAAGCCGAAGGAACCATTATCAATTGGATGGCAGCGGTGCAAGCAGGAAAGAAAGTCTATTATCCTATGATAGAATTTGATGCACCTGATAAAGGCCGCATTGCATTTCGCGCTGAAGAAATGTGCGAAGGAGAACCTATGTATCCGCGAGGAACCAAAGTAAAAATCATATACCTGCCGGAAGATCCTGAGGTGCGAAAAGTGATTTATCCAACAATTTGAAACTACGAAAAGAACATGTACGACAAAATGAAAACCCACCTGCAGGCCGAACTCAAAGGCATTGAAGAAGCAGGTCTTTACAAACGCGAACGCATCATCACCACCCCCCAGGATGCAGTCATAAAAACTTCTGACGGAAAAGAAGTATTGAATTTCTGCGCGAATAACTACCTCGGCCTTTCATCTCATCCTGTCGTTACAGAAGCCGCCAAGAAAGCCATCGACACTCACGGCTTCGGGCTCAGCAGCGTCCGCTTCATCTGCGGCACGCAAGACATACATAAAACACTCGAAGCAAAAATCTCCGACTTCCTTCACACCGAAGACACCATCCTTTATGCGGCAGCATTTGATGCCAACGGTGGTGTATTCGAGCCGCTACTTGGCGAGCAAGATGCCATCATCAGCGATGAGCTGAATCATGCAAGTATTATAGACGGTGTGCGTCTTTGCAAAGCACAGCGCTATCGCTACAAGAACAATAACATGGAAGATCTGGAAGCGCAACTGAAAGATGCCACAGCAAAAGGCGTGCGCTTCAAGCTCATAGTCACCGATGGGGTGTTCAGCATGGATGGCTATGTAGCGCAACTCGATAAAATATGTGATCTCGCGGATGAGTATGATGCGATGACGATGGTAGATGAATGCCACGCAACAGGCTTCATAGGTAAAACGGGCAGAGGCACTATAGAGTTAAAAAATGTGCTCGGCAGAGTGGATATCATTACTGGAACATTGGGCAAAGCATTGGGAGGTGCCATGGGTGGCTTCACTTCAGGAAGAAAAGAAATTGTTGACTTGCTGCGTCAGCGCTCTCGTCCTTATTTGTTTTCCAATTCGCTTGCACCAAGCATTGTGGGTGCGAGCATTGCAGTATTTGATATGCTAAGTAAGAATACGGAGCTGCGCGATAAACTGGATGCCAACATCAAACAATTCAAAGCGGGAATAAAAGCTGCGGGCTTCGATATAAAAGATGGCGACTCAGCCATTGTGCCAGTTATGCTTTATGATGCAAAACTGTCGCAAGTGTTTGCGGATAAATTGTTGCAAGAAGGCATCTATGTCATCGGCTTCTTCTTTCCTGTGGTGCCTAAAGAGCAGGCGCGCATCCGAGTTCAACTTTCAGCTGCACATACATCGGAGCACATCGAAAAGTGCATTGCAGCTTTTACCAAAGTAGGTAACGAGTTGGGGGTTGTCAAAGAGAAACAAACAGTATAAAGGGGTTGTGTGAGCAAAGAGCCACAGAAAATCTTCATCATTGGCCAAGGCCTAGCAGGCAGCGTGCTTGCCTATTTGCTCGACAAGCAAGGGCATGATGTTACGGTGTTCGATGACGCCCATGCTACTTCTTCGAGCATGGTAGCAGCAGGCATGTGGAATCCTATTTCGTTCGTACGCAACAACGAGATATGGTTGGCCAAAGAGCTATTGCAATCCATGCAACAGGTCTATCCAGCTATGGAAAAGGAGTTGAACATTTCTTGTTTTCATCCCACGGAACTGGTTAGAATATTTCCGAACGTGCGGGCTGCCAATGATTGGGACACACGCAGCACACTCCCAGACATAGCGCCTTATGCGTTGGCAAAGCAAGACGAAACAGTGCAACAAAAAATGGTGCAGCCCGCGGGACACAGCATTCTGCACCACACAGGCTGGCTGGACGTTCCGGTATTGCTTACTGCCATCAGAACTTATTTCGCTGATGCGGGCAGACTTTGCTTAGAGTTCTTTACGGATGATGATTTGAAACGCAAGCAAGCAGAATTTCCTGAAGCGCGCTTCATCTTTTGCACGGGTGCAGCCATGAAACAATCTTTGTTGTTCTCGCACATCGATCTGCGCGCGCTCAAGGGCGAAGTACTCACTATTACAGCCAACAATTTGCAACTGAAACGAATGGTGCATTTCAGAAAATTCCTCATACCACTTGGTGACGAAACATTCAAACTAGGGTCTACGCATGAACTTGATTTCACCGACCACAACATCAGCGAACAAGGTCGGCTTGAGTTGCTTGAGGAGCTAAAAACAATATATGCTGGTGAGGTGAAGGTGACAGCTCAACACGCTGGTATGCGCCCAACCATGCATGACAGAAAGCCTGTAGCGGGCTTTCTTGTTGCACATCCCACTATTGGTTGTTTCAACGGCTTCGGATCGCGAGGTGTATTGATGATTCCATATTTCGCTCAGCACCTCATTGACCATATAGAAAAACAGACACCGTTGAACAAAGAAGTAGATCTGATGCGCTATTGGAAACACCACAAGTGAATGTTCTACTTTCGCCCACTGTATTAAACAGCCTACCATCAACGTAAATCATGGGTCTTAAGAGTTTTGTTTTTTCCCTTTTGCCTCAGGCTAAACAACAGAAAAGGATGTATGCTCTTAGCTTGCGCAACATCTAAATGCTACGCAAAAAGAGAATTGCCATTTATCAGAATATCCTTACAGGCCGTAACAGGCGAGGGCCGGATATTTTTTTTCCCACTTTCTTCAGGGAATATGTAGCTGCTGACAACACTGCGCATGAGTTATTCTATTTCTTAAAGACCGATGACATAGCTGTCCTACGCATGGAGTATGCTGCAGGTGAGCTGGACCATAAAAATGTAATCGTACTAAAGGAGTATCACAACCGTCTGAAAGTTCAGTTAGAAACCATACAGCTCCTGTGGAAACTGCTTGCCTGTCGCATCAGTATATTCCATGTACTCACCTACACTCACATGCTAGACCCGCTGCCGCAGCTTAAGTGGTTGCAGTGGTTGTCGCCCGTCTGGAGAATAAAGAAAGCATTCGTCATTACCTATGATGGTATACCTACCGCCCACCGGCTGGCCTACACAGGCCGCTACCACGTGGATGTGAAGTATGAAAACCTATTCCGCAGAATACAGTTTGATGGTATCTACTCCTGGTATGACGACTTTGTGGACTGGGTTTATACCTCAGGCGTCTTTGTAAAGAAGCCACTGGTGCGAAGCATTCACAGCAGGTTTTGCGATACAGTCAAATACTTTCCGGCACAGAAGCAGCAACAGATAGTATGGGCCAGTGCGCTGGTGGGCTATAAGCGCCCGGATATGTTTATCGAGGCCGTTGGTGTTGCTTATGGCAGAAATAGAAATCAATTCAATGGATGGCAAATACTCGTTTACGGCAACGGGCCTCTTGAAGCAGAGCTGCGCAGTATGATAGAAAAATTTCAGTTGAGTGATATCATACAACTGCACTCGGGCACCAACAATTTATCGCAGGTACTTAACCAGAGTATGTGCTACGTGAGCACACAAGAATTAGAGAACTTTCCATCCCTTGCTATGAATGAAGCAATGGCAGCCGGCAACGTTATCATAGCACGTGCAGTGGGCCGCACGTTCCTGTTTGTACATAACGACAAGAACGGATACCTCTCTCCCACCGATGATGCAGATGGCATAGCCTTATGCATAGAAAAATTTCTTGCACACCCTCAGCAACATATACCCATGATGAGGCATAGCCGCGAACTGTGCGAAACTGTGCACACTGCTCAAAATTTCATAAAAGAAATAGATACCTTTTGGAGTGAGCTTGTGGAGTAGTTCACCTTTGACAGAATGACTATGGGAAGAATATTATCTGCTTGCTGCTCCTAAAGGAAAAATGAGACTATGAGAAGAGCCATTTATATCGTCAACCTGGTACTTGTTATTGCAAGTGCTGTTGGTGCCATTACTATCTATTTCGGTCTGCTGGGCATGCTGGCACTGGGTATCATACAGCCTATTTGCGCCATCATTTACTGGGCACAATGGCGCGAACTTTCTGCAAGAGCAAAGTTTCACTTGAAGATCTATCTCTACTTCCTTGCCTTTTGTATACTCTGTATGCTTGGCGTTTATGTTGGGTCAGAGATGAATGTATCCTATCAAGATCCAGTGGAAACCATTCTCGGCATTTTTGCTTTAGGCGGCTGCACTGCTATGGCCATTTATTTCACCTTTATCGCTTACGTGCTTTCTAAGGAGGTAAGCAAAAGAAAATTTGTTGAAACAGACACCGACATTCTGGACGCAGACCTTATCGAGGAAGCGTGAACCATTTTTCTTATCGATAGTTTGTTATCAGGCGAAACGAACGTTCTAATTTTGAACGCATCAACAAAAGCAATACACCATGTTAAATAAAAAAGTAGAAAAGGCGCTGAATGACCAAATAAAAGTAGAAGCTGACAGCAGCCATGTATATCTGGCTATGGCCTCCTGGGCTGAGGGCGCGGGCTATCCGGGCACTGCGGTCTTCCTATACAAACACAGCGATGA
This sequence comes from Flavobacteriales bacterium, assembly GCA_031414655.1. Lineage (GTDB taxonomy): Bacteria > Bacteroidota > Bacteroidia > Flavobacteriales_D > Sanyastnellaceae > JANNVZ01. Next base: position 83,237 of record JANNVZ010000001.1, on the reverse strand, counting down.
GGAGCGCATGCACATGTTGAAGCTCGTGAAGTTTGTGAATGATCGCGGGGGTAAGGCGCTCATCCCTTCCCTTATGCAGCCAGCCAAGGACTATAAGAACTTGCAAAATATTTTTAAACTTTTGCTCCAACATGAAACTCACGTAACGGCTGAAATCAACAGCGTGGTTCACATATGCCGCACGGAGAAGGACTACACCACCGACAACTTTATGCAGTGGTATTTGACAGAGCAGATAGAGGAAGAGACTTTGGCCAGCGCTATGAACGATAAGTTGAATCTTGCAGGCGATGACAAAGGCGCCATTTATATGTTCGATAGTGATCTCGCCAAGGCAAAAGCGAATCCGAGTCCTTCAGCTGCGTAAGTTTTACCAGTCAGCAATTGAGATGCCTGCTGAGTAAGGTCTTGCCTTTCTTCGTCTAGGTTGTCAATTAATGTCAGCGTCAACACTTCTTTGGTTTGCCTCTATGGTTCGTCATGTTGTGCCATAAGCACGAGAAATACCTTTTCAATTTGGCTAGTGAGCGTTCCGTTCAAGCTATTTGCTTCACACCAAATACATCAGCAACTTTATTGCATACACAGCTAGCATAACTAGTGTAAAAGCCCCTAGAGTAATGGTGCTTGCCCTAATGACGGGATAGTCAATCAACTTGAAGATCCAGATGCAATAGATGAAATACATAACTGCATTGGCAAGGCTATATATCCACATCAGCTGGATAAAGTCAGCGGTGTAGAATGAACCAATCACCAGTGCAGCTATGCGCACTACTGCCAGAGCCACTTGGAAAAAGAATGACTGCTTTTCTTTCCGAAGCACATTGAACAACGCTGAAAGCGGAGAAGAAATCATACGGAAGAAATAGAAGATCACAAGCACCTCGGCCGCACGGCCAGCTGTTCTCCAGTTGTCACCTAGAAATAATTTGTAGAGTGGTTCACCAGCAACACACACTACAAACATGAACAGCAACGACACAAAAAGAATGTTTTTGTACAAGCGCCAAGTGTGTGTGGCGAGTTCATGCTTTCTGTCGCGAACGAGTTCCGCTGCTTTCTGTATGAACACTGCTGAGATGCCCGCACCCAGCATGCGTATGGGCATATCCAATAGGATAAGCGAATTGCTGTAATACCCCACATCGCTCAGCGAGAAGCCAAGCATAGGAAGCATAGCAGCGGGTAACAAATTCGAAAAAATATTGATGACATTGCCCCAATGGATATAGCGCGGATAGTCCTTGTATTCATCAGCCGTGGCTTTCAGCTCAGCCAAAGTGATTTTTTCAGCTAGCCGTTTTTTAAAATCGAACAATGCAAAACGCGCGTAGGCCACAATTCGCAGCGCATACTGTAGAGCGGTTGTCACCACAAGTCCTGCCACGGTGGGTGCTATGCACCATCCATAAAATACATTGAATGCCTTAGCAGCCAGGGTGGTGCTGGTGCTCCATACCATTTGTTGTTTGAACTCCTTGTTGCGAATAGCCCAGTCAGAAACAACTCTGTCGAGCGCCATCAGCAGGCTTACTGGAGCAATAGCATACATCCAATAGCCAATTGCTTCATGGTGAAAAAGCAGAAGCATTTTTTCGCCAATTAAAAATGTAAACACAAGAGCAACAACACAAATAATAACTGAAATGCGGATGGTTAATTTGAGCAGTGCGGAAAATTCCTTATCCGTTTTAGGAAGAACAAAAGCTTGGTTGTAACCCAGTGTGGCTGCATTGCCCAGCACACCCAAGTAGACATTTAATACGCCAAACAGACCATACACCTCGGGTGGATAGATGCGCGCAAGAATGACAAAAAAAACCATCTGTATGATGATGCTGATGCCCGATGAAGAAAACATCCATGCGCTGTTCTGTGCGAACGAACCCTCGGTGCGCACGGCACCAAACAAGGCAAAAAAGGACTGTAGTTTTTTCTTCAACTATTGAAATAAGAAAGTGGCTGTTGAAAACGTAAGAGCTGAATAGAGCTGCACAAATGGTGTGGCGCTACTTTCGAAACTCCTCATGTCCTTCACCAACCTCACAAAGAAAACAATACTGTTGGGCGCGCTTGCTTTTATCGCAAGTGTTTTTGCACACGGTCAGTTTAGTCCCGCTGATCTTAGCGGGCTACAGCTATGGGTTAGTGCGGACAATGGCATAACGCTTAACGGAAACTTCGTGTCGCAATGGGACGACCAAAGTGGCAATGCCAACCACTGCACATCAGAATTTGATGTGATAAGACCAACGTTGCTGACTGATGCCATCAATGGATTGCCCGCGTTAAGTTTTGATGGTTCTGAAGACTTCATGGTGTTTCCATTGATTGATGATGTGCGCACTGTGTTTTGGGTATTGCGTGAAAATGTGGGCGCAACCGGAAGTCCCCCGCGACCGCTACTGGGCTGGAGCGGTGGCCTCACTTATCTGCGCGGTGCAGGCGAAGAATTTTGGGATGCGAGTTTTTCTGATCCCGCTGTACACAATGGAACAACACGTTTGAATTTTGAAAGCATCAACGGGACACAAACCGATGTGCCCAATGAATTCTGCCTTACATCGCTAGTTACAACAGGTCCTGTGAATGCAACTCACTTCACCATGGAGCTCAACATTTTTGGAAGAACATGGTGGGGCGAAATAGCGGAAGTACTCATATACAACGTGCCTTTAAGCGAAGCAGAGGTTGAACAAGTAGAAGACTATCTAGCGGATAAATACTCTCCCGATTTCGTTGCCATGCAAGATGTGAATGTAGCATATGGATTCTGTGACACCCTTCTTTGTGCGCCTGTGGGATATACTTCTTATCTATGGAACAATGAATTCAATACACAATGCATCAGTGCAAATGACGCAGGTGAATACACGTTGCAAATGACCGATGCATTCGGACGAACTTCGCTGGACACTGTGCAAGTTTCATTTCCAGGGGCGTTACAAATTCCAAATACGATCATTTGCGCAGGCGAGACTTTCTTGTGGGACACACAATTGAATGAAAGTGACTACACTTTTTTATGGAGTGATAACAGCACATCCTCCTCCATTGTCCTAACGGAAGAAAATGATTACTCACTTTCGGTCACCGATACCAATGCGTGCGCTGTCACTATCGGCTTCACTATTTCAGTGGATGATTTCAGCACCACAGCCACGCTTGGCGCTGATGCACAGCTCTGCGCTGGCAATTCTATTGGCTTTACACAAGACTTTGAGGATTTGAATTATTTGTGGAGCACCGATGAAGCAACAGCAAACATCATCATCAATACCAGCGGTGATTACTGGCTGGAGGCCACCAACTCAAACAATTGTGTTGCCAGAGATACTATCTACATTGAGGTGATCGGTATTGCCCCCGAAATAGCATTTGATGTAAATGGATTGTGTGAAGATGGCACAACCGTTTTTAATGGAAACAATATCTCTTTGTCCAACATCAGCACATGGCAATGGAACTTTGGTGATGCCCAAGAAGGCTCTGGTCAAAACATTGCGCACACCTATGACGCAGGCGGTGACTATGAAGTGACCTTGATAGCAACAACGGTGGAAGGCTGCGCTCAAACTTTTGTGCAATACGTGCATGTGAATTTGAAACCGCTGGCACAATTCACCACCTCCCTCTCTTGTGACAATGAGCCTATACAATTCAATGATAATTCAACAAGCAGCGAAGGAGTGATTGAATCGTGGCAATGGCTGATTGATGGAATTTTTTACACGGGACAAGAAGTGCAGGCATTGATAGATGAAAGTGGATTTCAGAACGTACTGCTTTCTGTAACTACAGAATTTGATTGCACTGCAGAAGTTAATCAAGCCATCAATGTGCTTGCATCGCCTGTTGTATCCTTCGTTGCTGATGCCACTTGCGAGGGCGAGCTCACCCAGTTTAGCGAGCAAGTGGATGACTCACAAAGTGGGGCCATTCAACAATATGCATGGAGCTTTGGCGACAACACGGGCTCCACTCTTGCCAATCCTGCGCACTTCTATTCGCAAGGCAACGTGTATAGCGTGGAGTTAATAGCTCACGCAGTGAATGGTTGCAGCGACACCTTGACACAACTTACAGAAATATATGAGCTGCCCATTGCCGATTTTATTTTGAGCAATGCGTGCCAGGGCCAGTTGTATGAGCTTGTCAATTCGTCCACTGCTTTGGGCGATTCCATCACCACTTGGAACTGGGAGGTGAATGAAAACATCTATACAGATCAAAATCCACAAGTCGTTTTTACGGAAACAGGATTGCAGCCGGTGTCACTTTCTGTTACCACTTTAAACGGTTGCACGTCCAGCGTTCAGCAACAAATTCCAGTTTGGCAAATCCCAATAGCAGCCTTTTCCTTTGCCCCTGAAATAGGCGAAGCTCCATTCGTATGCCAGTTCATCAATGAGTCTTCAGGCGCAACAGAAGCGCAATGGTTTTTTGGCGACACGTATGAAAGCACAGAGTACAATCCGCTGCACACGTTTACACTGAATGGCACGGCATACACCCAATTGGTAGCTATTAGTGTTGCTGGCTGCAGAGATACCACAGGGCAAATAATTGCTATAGCTGCACCCGTTTTTGATGTAATGATTCAAACAGTGCAATGCACGCCCTCTGATTTGGGACAACAGATAATGGCACAACTCATCAACACCGGAAACATTACTATTGAAAAATTGATAGTAAGTTATCAAGTGGGCAATGATGCACCTGTTTTAGAAGTGTGGAATGGAACACTGTTTCCGTCCACTTCTTTCAACTACACGTTCAATGCATACATGCAACTGAAGGGTCAGCAGTTTCCATATGTCTGCATTACTGCGGAGACATCACCGATTGAATATGTTGAAACCAATCTGACCGACAATCAATACTGCAAGCCACTGGAAGACGTGGGCCTCGAAGTTTTTCCTCCTTATCCCAATCCGGGTGATGACCGCATGTTCGTTCGTTTCATAACACCACTTGAAGGCGATTTGCAGTTGCATGTTTATGACATAAGAGGAAGTTTAGTTATGGATTTGGAAGATGAAGGTGTGCCAAAAGGATACCATCAATACTTCCTGGACATCAGCGCCTTGGCAGAAGGTAACTATAAACTTCAGTTGGAAATGAATAGCACAAAAAGTGTGGTTTCATTCATGAAGGTGAAAACGAAATAATATCTACGCTTTTCACCTTAGGGGTTTTCGGTTTCTTTTTCTTGTTCTTTGCAAGGTAAATAAATGACCTCATGAAAAAGTTCTTTACACTTTGTTGTTGCGCTTGCATAGCGCTAACCTCTTTAGCCGACTCACCACTTACCAGCACTTTTTTTGCTATGGCCTACAACGATGTTCCCACCATTGGCACCATCATGCAGAAGCGAATGAGCGAGGGCGTTTACAACGTTTCACTCACACCTGAATATCTCGCATTTCTCGACAACGCAACTATTCCATTGGATCAGAAAATAGCCCTTATCAATGGGCTTGGCTGGGGTGAAACGGGCAACACGGAGGTCTACATTCAACACTTGATGGATAAGTATGCGCTAACGCACGATGTGTTTGATAGCCTAATGGTATTTCGTGATAATGAAGTAGAAGACCTATGGCCAGCGGCAACGGTGATCGACAACCACGATTTGTTATCGCTCGCATACATGCATGCTCTGGGCGATTATTTTGAGGTAACACAGCAGGCCAACATTGCATATTATGTCTATGCACAAATACAAGACAGTCAAGCGGCAGCATGTGTAACGGGCCTTCTTGTATCGCAGATAATGCTTGACCTTAACTGGTGTGCTGTGTACCTCGCACTGGAGGAAACGCGCACAGGTACTTACAGCAAAGACCTATTGCGGCCAGCAGCACTTTCAGCCATTTATGAATACATCGATCTATATGCTGCTAGCTGTTTGGAAGCAGAAACAGACATGGAGTATGGCGAACAGACGCAAGAGGGAATTGGGAAAATGGTTACAAGCCTATCCTACTACACAGAGCATCCGGCTTATGAATTACCCGAAGCGCGTCAACTATCAAACAAGGAAGATAAAATTGATCTGTGCCTGATGAATGAAAAGAAAGTGACGATACATGAAAACTGGATAACATACAACGCACAGGCAGATGGTACAGACTTGCTAGTAATGATAAAGAACAAAGGCAATATGGAGAGCATTGGCACCAATGTGCTCATCCACATTTTCAAAGATGAAAATGTGGAGGGTGATGTAGACTATTACCTACAGACAGATTTGCCCGCAATTGGCGCTGGCAAAACCATTGAACTGACTATTACACTGCGTGAGTATTGGATATATGATCCCAATGCACATTTTGAAATCATACTGGACTACGACAACAACATAGAAGAGAGTGATGAAGACAACAACACGCAGCAATTCTTTGAACAGGGTTGATCAGTTGGGATAAACATCTACGAAGGGTGCTTTTTGCTCGTGTATGATTTCTAGCACAGTTCGGAAGGCAGCCACTCGACTGCCATACTTGTCGCTATGTGCTTTCTGCAGTGCAGGCGCTTTTTCTTTTTGATATCTGTCTAGCTCTTGTTTGCTTCTGCATACATATTGAATCGCATAGGTGATTCCATTCTCTTCAAACTCATGAATGCGGCAGATTTTATTCTCCAGAAAAAAACCGGTGGCCATCACCTCTGGTATATGTGTGAATTTCATCCAGTCTAACCACTCTTCATGAATCTGAGGATCCACGCTGCAGGTTACGTTGTATAGCACTCTATTCATAGCTGCAAATCTATCATCTTAGCACTTTGTAAGCCAATATTCCTTCTGCCTTACGCGGCCGTTTGTCATCAATCACGTACACCGTTAATCGCTTTCCTTTTGGTTTCACCACCACACTGGCCACTTTCAGGTCGAAGTCAATGATGGTTGTTTCATTATCGCCATTCACTACGATTAGCTTGTCATACACTTCGCTTCTAATAGCAATATTGACTGTATTTTCCTTAAGTAGTCCTCCGTTTGCAGGGGCATTGATGATTTGCCAGCTATGCCTCGTCTGATACACCACTGGCACTTCGTACTTCGGAGTTTTTAGTAATTTTTGAAAGATGGTATCAACCGTGAAGCCTACCTCGAAGAAACCTGAATGAATAAAGGGAAAGTCTTCAAACTGTTTTTTTGTAACCGGCACTGACATCAATTGCCACCGGCTGATGTCGGGCAAATGAGTCAAGGCAAAGGCATCAGGGCGTGTATCGAACCAAAAGGGATTGTAGCGTTTTACAGTTTTTGTTTTGCCATTTCGTTTTGGTTCGGCATAGCCACTGCCCCACGTTGCATCGCACAACATCCATCGGCCATCGTTTTCCACCACGTTCCATACATGGTCAGGGTTCTTTAGTTTTTTTCCACGCTTGCTGTCTTTAGAATAGCCGATGATGGTGCGCACATTGAGGCCTGCCTCTGTTCCCATGGCTTCAAACAATGATGCATAGCCCATGCATACCGCCTTCTTTTTCTTTAAGACAGTGCTTACAGAGAAGTCAGAAGTTTTATTGCTATTGATAGCGCGATCGTCATACCTCAGGTTTTGGGCAATCCACGCATAAATCAACCGTGCTTTTTCATTGTCGTTCTGCGCAGGAATGATGAGATAGGAGACCAACGTGTCGATGCTATGGGAGTATTGCCCAGGAACTGAACGCGCATATTGGTCGAGCTCAGAGAGGCGGGCATCATCTTGTGATGCTGCCGTCAAGCTGAAAAAAATGAATGTCAATACAAGCCACCTGTGTGCCGCAAACACAAGCTTTGAAAGGATAAATGATTGTATAGAAGCGAAACAATAATGCACAGAAGGTTCCAAAAAGGCTTGGACGAAAGTAGATTAGAGTGGCAATTGAAAATACGAATGGCGCAATTGAAAGAACTAAGGCCTGCTATCAAAGGGAACGAATGACATTCGGAATTTTCGCCAATGGCGTAAAAAGAACCAAAATCAGGCCCATCAGAATAACTACTTCACACCATCTCCCGCCTTCATCTCCTTCACTGCGGAAATGATGGAAAGTCCTTGCTCAAGATTTTCCGCCATCAGTATCATGCCTTCGCTTTTTATTCCTTTGATATCGCGTGGAGCAAGGTTGGCCAAGAACAAAACTGTTTTTCCAACCACGTCTTCGGGTTTGTAGTGCTCTGCAATTCCGCTGACTACAGTGCGTTGGTCAACACCGGTATCCACTTTCAGCTTCAACAGTTTTTTAGTTTTTGGAACGGCCTCGGCTTCCAGAATTTTTACCAACCGAATGTCCATCTTCTGAAAAGTCTCAAAGTCTATCGTTGGCTTGATAGGTTCAATGATTAAGGCTTCTGCTGCTTCTGGTTTGGATGCTTTGCTTGCTTCTAGTTTCGCTACTTGTAGGGCCACCACTTCGTCAGTTACCTTCTCGAATAGTATAGGAAGGCTGCCGATGGTGTGTCCTGATTGAATCAAACCAGCATTGGCCAATTCGTCCCACGCACACCACTGGATGTTAAGCGCAGCGCGAATTTTTTCTGCAACGAATGGAAGAAATGGTCGCAAACAAAATGCTGCATCTGCAACGAAGTTTACACACTCAAACATGATGCGCGCAGCAGCATCGGGATCTGTCTTTATGAGTTTCCATGGTTCTGTTTCGGTCAGCAGTTTATTTCCTGCGCGGGCTATGTTCATGGCTTCGGCAAGTGCTTCACGAAAACGGAACTCTTCTATTTTTTTTCCTATGGTTTGATAGGACTCAAATGCTTGTTTGCCTGCGTCCGTTTCTGCTGTTGTTTGTTCGCCTTTCACTTCAGGAATGACACCGTTGTAAAACTTATGCGTAAGCACAAACACGCGATTAACGAAGTTGCCCAGGATGTCTGCAAGTTCATTGTTCACTCGGTCTTTGTAATCGGTCCAAGTGAACTCGCTGTCCTTTTGCTCAGGCATAATGGATGCAAGCACATAACGCATTTCATCTTGCTTGCCCGGAAACTCATGGATGTATTCATGCAGCCACACCGCCCAGTTGCGCGAGGTGGAAATTTTGTCTCCCTCTAGGTTCATGAATTCATTTGCAGGTACGTTGATGGGCAAATTGAATCCACCGTGTTGCTTCAAAATAATAGGAAAGATGATGCAGTGAAAAACGATGTTGTCTTTACCGATGAAATGAATCAGTTGCGAATCATCACTCTTCCAATAATCTTCCCAGTTCTTCCCATTTTTTTCAGCCCACACTTTTGTGTTGGTGATGTATCCGATGGGCGCGTCAAGCCATACGTACAAAACTTTTCCTTCTGCGTTTTCAAGTGGCACAGGAACACCCCACTCAAGGTCGCGTGTCATAGCGCGCGATTGCAATCCACCATCAATCCAACTCATACACTGGCCCACCACATGCGACTTCCATTCCTTCGGATTGTGATGTTGTCTGCCATCCACCTTGCCTTCTTTGATGTATTCGCGCGCAAAATTTTCGTGGTGCGCCATGGGCAAATACCAATGTGATGTTTCGCGCAGCACTGGTTTACTCCCGCTTAAAGTAGAGTGCGGATTTATCAAATCAAGGGGTGAAAGTGTGCGGCCACAATTTTCGCATTGGTCACCGTATGCTCTGTCACTCGAGCAGTTGGGGCAAGTACCCACAATGTATCGGTCGGCAAGAAATTGTTTGGCTTCCTCATCGTAATACTGTTGTGAAGTTTCTACTTCAAAGGAATTTTTCTTTTCCAGATTCAAGAAAATATCCTGCGACATCTTATGATGTTCTGGCGAAGAGGTGCGGTGGTATTCATCAAAAGAAATTCCGAAATCAGCAAAAGATTTCTTCATTAACTCGTGGTAGTAGTCCACAATTTCACGCGGAGTTTTTCCTTCCTTTTTTGCACGCAGTGTAATGGCTGCACCATGCTCATCGCTGCCACAAATGAAGGCTACGTCTTTTCCCTTTGCTCTCAGGTAGCGCACATAGATGTCGGCATTGAGATAGGCACCTGCAATGTGGCCAATGTGCAACGGGCCATTCGCATAAGGCAGAGCGGAGGTAACGAGGTATCGTTTGGGTTCAGACATATTGTTTCTTGGCTTATCTGTTCAACTTCATTGAGCGTGTGAAAAAGTATCGCAAAGGCACTCGCAGAATTCACAGAGGTTCGCTGAGATTTGCAGGGCGCAAGTTAGTTTTGAGATGAAGACAATCATTCCACCATTTTTAAAGTCAGGCGACACCATCGGTATAGCTGCTACAGCCCGCTGGCTGACACCTGAACAACTGCAACCTGCTTTAGACCTCTTTCATTCGTGGGGTTTCAAAACCAAGCTGGCTGCCAACATTCATGTTCAACAGTTTCAGTTGGCAGGCAATGATGATTTGCGTGCAGGCGAATTGCAGAAGTTGATGGAGGATGATGAGGTGCAAGCCATCATCATAGCGCGTGGTGGATACGGAACGGTGCGTGTCATTGACAAACTGGATTTTTCTCAGTTCATGATGAAGCCCAAGTGGATATGCGGATACAGTGACATCACCGTGTTGCATGCTTTCCTAAACACACGAGGCGTGGCCACTATTCATTCTACCATGCCCATCTCGTTTCCTGATGCAACAAGCAAGGCGTTGGAGGCGCTTCAATTTTGTCTTACTGGGGCTGAACACATCATGTTTCCAGTTTCTAGTTCGGATGCGACCCATTCACCCTTCTCACTGCCAAGTACCAAAATTTTAGGAGGTAATTTATCCGTGCTGCATAGTTTACTGGGAAGTAACTGCCTGCTGCCAACTGAAGATTATGTGCTATTTATAGAGGATGTTGATGAAATGTTCTACCACCTGGATCGCATGATGATGGCGCTAAAACGCGCAGGCGTTTTGAATAACGCGAAGGCCATCATGGTGGGCGGAATGACTCAGATGAAGGACAATACCATTGCATTTGGATTTCCTAATGACAACGGATGGGGCTATACTGCGGAGCAAACGGTACAGCGCATGGCCGATGCATTGCAGATACCGGTTGTGTTTGGTTTTCCTGCCGGACATCAGAATGATAACCGCGCATTCTACCTTGGCATTAGATGCTCATTGAATGTAGAAAACGAAAAAGTGGTGATGAAGCATCATTTCTGATCTCCATCACCACTTTCTATTTCTTATAAGTAGTTGTCTATCGCAAGATGGTCACATGACCTTCATAGACCTCAATTTTTCCATCGTACAATGCTTCCACTTCTATGCGCCAAACGTAGGTCTCTGTGTTCACATAGAACTCGCCACCGTCACTTCCTCCCGTCCAGGCCATATTAGTGTCTTCAGTATAGAAAAGCGGATCACCCCAACGATTGAAAACCCAAAAGTGGTAGGTTCCCTCTCTATAGCCAGTAACAATTGGTTGAAAAACATCATTGATTCCATCCTCATCAGGAGTGAAGCTGTTAGGAACAAAAACGCCCAAAACACTTTCAACAAACACATCCTGGCACAAGGTATCCGCGCAACCATACTCCGTAGTTGCAGTAAGACATACCGGAAATATACCTTGATCCAACATCGGAAAAGTGTGCTGCGGATTTTCTAAAACACTGGTGGTGTTGCCATAAAAATTCCAGAAATAGGTCTCTGCACCTTCAGTCAAATTAATCATTTGAATACTATCATGCTCAAGTACGGTAACAGGCTGGGGCTCCCATGTAAAATCAATTTCAGGATAGCCGTGCAGAATAATAGGGTCAGTCAGTGTATCGGTTCCCACACAACCAAACTCCGAGGTGATGGTGAGTGAAGGGAAAAATTCGGCATAAAGAGCAGGTGTAGCATAGGTGTATTGCACGGTGTCACACACTCCCAGTGTATTGCCATCACCAAAGCCCCACTCACATGTAACATCGTCTGCTATCGGAATGGATAGATCATAAAACTCTACTGTGAGCGGATAACAACCTTCCATGGTATCTGTTGCAAAAATGACTTCGGGAGTATCCCAAACATGAACGCATACTGTATCGGTTAGCGGAACGCTGCAACCGTCATCGGCATTCACATAATAGCATGTTTCGAAGAAGGGACAAACAACTACCGTGTCATTGGTAGAAATGGGTATGTCTAATGGCAACTCATACCAAATCAGATTTACACTGCCATTACCACCACCTTCCACTGCTATCAATTCAGCACAATCATATTCACAGATGTAAACAGTATCAATTCCATTTTGCACCTCAAGGGTAATGGCTGGGAAGAGGAATGCGGAAACCTGCACGGTATCGCTATAGCAACCTAATTGGTCAATGGCCACTCCGTATGCCACTGTGTCCTGTGTTATTTGAATACAATAAGGGTTATCGGTATTCCAGAAATCGGTGAGCTCTTCATCGTGATACCACTCAACATCTGGAGTTCCTGTGCCTCCAGTGGGAACAGCTGAAAAACAAACATCATCCTCAAAACAGAAAGTGTCTTCTGTCCAAACAGCATTGAAGCTTATATCTGGAGAAACAATTTCCACACATACAGTGTCTGCGGTAGTACAAAACACACCTGGAGCAACTTCGAAAATAGTTGTGACAGCATAGCAACATGCCTCCAGCTCATCGAACAAAGCGTTCGGGCCCGGTAGTGATAAGCCGTAATTACAAGCCAATGAAGTGACATTGATAGAGGTAGTATTGTCTGTGACTTCAATTGAACCAAGGTCATAATCGCAAACAGGGTTGGTCACAATAATTTCATCAATCAATTCAGGCACACGCTCTTCAATTTCTAAACCACCACTTATGCTGCAACCTATGGCATCCGTTATTGTGAAATCATAAATGCCGGGACATAATTCAGTCGTATCAGCTGATGCTGCAGCACCATTCATTGTGATGGTATAGGGTGCAAAACCACCCGTGATGGTCAGGTGAATTTCACCATTACAACTACCGAAGCAAACTTCCTCCGTGTAATCAATCAACGTATCCAAAGGTTCGCCTACAAAGACAGTTATGCTGTCTATAGCAGAACACGACACCAGCGGATGGTTTTCAGTTCCGGTAACGAAGTATGAAAAAATAGTATCCGGACATGCAATGATGGAAGCTGTTATTTCATTACCGGGTAGCCAGAGGTAATCATCCGCACCACTTGCTGTGAGAGTTGTGCAGTCGCCTGCGCAAAGCGAATCAGGATTAGCAGTTATGTCAATCACGGGCAAAGTGAAATAGGTAACGTCTAAATCGTCAGTTGCCACACAACCACCAATGTCTGTTGTAACGGTTACTTCGTAAGTATCAGTTCCCGCGGTGGGTGAGTTTACAGTTGGTTGTGCAACGGTGGAAGATCCAACAATATCATCATCAGGCAAGCCTGCCCATGCATAGGTAACTCCTGCAATAGCAGCCGTTCCAATCAGCACATCCGAGTCAACACATTGCTCCACATCGGGGCCTGCGTTGGCAATTGGCAAAGGGATTTCGGTAACCACAATTAAATCACCCACTGCACTTACACAGCCGTTGCCATCTGTAACAGAAATAACAGTATAGTTGCCTTCAACACATACATTGTAGATTGCGTTAAAGGCATTGACACCAACCTCTGACAATGCAGGTGCGGGGTTGCCGGGAGCAAAGTCAGGAGTAAATGGTTGTTCTCCAACAAAGCTCAATTCAATATCAACACAATCACCCCCACAATATGAAACCGAATCAGCGTGCCAGGTAACGATGGGCAAAGAATTCACAGTAAGTATTACAGTAGGTGAATCAGCGGTATTTGTACAACCATTGCCATCTGTAACACTGGTGATGAAATAACTGCCTGCGGCAGTAACACATAATGAATCAGGAGATGCTGTTAGTCCGGTTAGGGTAGCATCAGTAGCATCTGGATCATTGATGACCACTGTCCAGTTAGGTGAACCTGTCAACGTAATATCAAAACAATAAGGAGTGCCCGCACAAGTAGATCCATTGCCATCAAATACCGCTGTTGGCAATGGGTTGATGACAACATTTAGTGGGCCGCCATTCACCGTACCGGTGCAAAGATTTAAAGGCCCACTCGAAACACTTACTAAAGCCACAGTGGTAGTGGTATTTACAGTGAAGGTGTAAGGATTTGTATTGGCAGGTACAGGAACAGCTGGCTGATTGGCTCCACCTAAACTATAAACAAAATTCCATGGTCCAGTGCCAGTGAACAATACTGACAACGTCACTGAATTGCCTTGACAAGCAGAAAGTCCGTTGGGATCAGAAATGGTAGCTGTTGGCGTTTGATACCAAGTCACAGGCTGCCCATTGGAGAAATCAATGTATGGGGGAAGTGTTGCAGTATTCACGCATCCAGGCAAACCGCCTGCATCACCAGCAACAGCAACTATGTAGTAGGTAGTGCCATATGCCAATGGTGCCTGAAAAGTGAACGTAGCTGCAGTACAATTTGGATTTCCTGGCATCACTACCATGGTTCCAATGGGATTTGCTGCATTGGTGCAAAGCACCCACATGATATCATCATTGCCGTCCAATACCTGATCATTGTTGAACGTACCTCCGGCAGCTACAGCTCCGCAAAGACTTAAGGCCAGATTGCTCATGGAACCCGCATCAGTGACTGTAGGACAGGTATAACCATTCATAGACTGAACTATACTGTTGCAATCATTCACATCACTAAATGTCCAACTTGCGTTAGCCGTTCCTGTGTTGACCCAATCAGTCGTGAAGATATCAGCGGGTGCAAAAACACCACCATTGCCTCCGGCAAGCTCGTCATAGGGTGTCTCGCCAGCACCAAGATCATAAATTACTTGGTACTGATAAGGAGTCACGTTGGTATTACAAATGGTATCTATGGGTAAAGCCGTTATCAATGAGTTCACATTTATCGTAACAGACACTGCGGGATTAGTTGCACAGGCTACAAAGTTCGGGTCAGGGTATAGAGAAGTAATGGTATAGGTTGTAGTAACTGCTGGGGTGACGGTGTAGGTAAAGTTTGGAGTCGGATTTTGCGTACAAAACGGTGAAGCGCTCGCAGCAGGTATTGAAATGCAGAACAATCCGGTATTGGGTCCAACATCCACTGTCAGAATTGAACTCTCTCCTGGGCACAACTCATAGTCAGTAGCAGTAAACGACACTACCGTATATGCAGGCAGCACCGTTACCGTTGTGCACGAGTTCAGATTGCTGTTGTTTGCATTGGTGCAATTCGCATCCGTTACTGATGTTATGCAATAGGCGGTGGTAGCCGTTGGGCAAACGTTTAAGACAAAGGGAGAAATCGCAGAGTTTAAAACGGGCTGAGCCACCCCACCCAATGTGTAATTGATGGTCCACGGCCCAACACCTGTGCATGTAAATGTGAGGTTGGTACATGCTCCATTACAAACGGTAATGCCTCCAGTAACGGTGGCTGTTGGCAAACAATCAACTGTAACAGTAAGAGGTGGATTGGCGACATCCGAACTTGGGCAGGCCGGAGCAGTTGTATACGAAACAGCATCTATATCATATGCGCAATTGCCACAAGCTGCAAGGTTGGGCACATCTATGGTACCTAGGTCAGCTACCGTAACACTGCCTCCGGCAAGCGGGGCGCAGCTTGAGTAGTCTACTACATAACTACCTGCTAAGCTAAAGTCAATATCAAGAATAGTATTTCCACCAAAACAAATATCTGGTTCGGCTAAAAAGACGGCTGTAACCAGTGGGCGAACCGTAACTGTTTGGCTCAAAACAATAGCAGCAGCACAACCACTTGCATCAGTAACTGTAGCTGTTGTATAAGTAGTAGTAGCTGCAGGGCTTACGTTGAATGTAAAAGGGGGAATGTCGGGAAGATCTGTCCAATCATTATTGGGACCAGCGGTTCCCGAAGACAGCACAGGTGCCGCACCAGTCCACGTAATATCAAAAGGAGCGGATCCGCCAGTCAAATCAAGTGTAAGTGCCGCAATTCCACCGGCACAAATGGTAACTCCTCCGGTAAAAGCAAGTGTCGGGGCGGGCACATCACCCACATTGGCTGCACCCATTGCCACACATCCATAAACAACATCTGTAACAGTAACATTGTAAGGCCCATTGTTCAGGCCGCTTATATCCTGTGGATCAGGGCTTCCGGGATATGGAGTCCATACATAGGTGTAATTGCCTGACCCATCCCCATTAACGGTAAGATCAATGGCGCCATTGTCATTACTGCACGTCTCCGCTGTAGGGTTCAGCGTGAGAGAAGAAAGCGAAACATAAATAGTAGCTGAAGCGCTTGCGCTGCATTGCGCAGGAACAACAACACCGATGGCAGTTACAGTATAAGTAGTGGTAATATTTGGAGTCACTGACTGGCTAACGCCTGTGGGAGTAAGTGGGGAAGGGTCACCAACTGCGCTCCACGAATAGTTACCCGCGGCAGGCAATCCACTTGCAGTAAGGGTTACAGGAGCATCTGCACAAACTGTATCACTCAGAATATCCAGTTCCACATTCGGCCTGACATGCGCAGTAATGATCAACACATCCGTATCAGGATTTGGACAGGCATCGTCCGTAGCGGTGATGGTAATGGTGTAGGGCGAATTGGTGGTCATTGCACCAGTGGTCACCAGGGTGAAAGTTCCTATGGCCGGATTGAGTCCTGATTGCACAAAAGTGAACCCAGGGTTGCTAGGTGCATAAGAGGTTGGATCCAGCGTAATCGCCCTGAACAAATCTGCGTTCTCCGCAGTAACGGAAAACTGTAAGGTGTCACCAGCGCAAACCTCAACAGTGGTGGCATTTATTTGAGTGGTTTCCGCACCAACAGATGACACACCGTCCGGCACAAAGTCCGTATTGGTAGGGGTGCAGTTCCTCACCACTATCACCACATTTTCATAGAGGGTGCCTATGTAAGTAGGGCCATCCATCATGGTTATTTCCACACAGAATATGTAGTTTCCAAAAGCGTTGTTGACATTGGGCCAACACAAGTTGCCGGTGGCACTTACGGTAACGCCCACGGGTATTTCAGCTCCCGGTAGCACGTTCACTGGATTATCAATAGTTGCGCCCGTAGTAAGGCAAGTTCCAAGGGCATAGGTCAGCGTATATCCTCCCGGATTGGCCACATCTATTTGGTGGCAAAAAGGGCTTCCAAAACAAGCGTATTCGATAGCAGGGTCTGCTAAACTGGAGGGAATATCTATCGAGTTATCGCAAGGTGCGGAGGTATTTATTTCAGAATAGATAAAAGCGCTGTAAGGATTACCCATCAAGTCGAAGGGTTCAATGTTTTGGAAATAATTCCAGCTACCGTTGTTCCAGATGGCCTCCCATAAGCAGCCTGCATCTAGCGTTACCACGCCTGAGTAGGTAACCTGCATGGTGCCGGGGGCAAGGCCACCGGAGCACGAACTATTTACAAACTCCGTAACGCACAGGTCCGATATTTCAACAGCACTTACAAAATCAAGGTCTACGGAAAAGGGCACCGCCCCGCAACCGGAGGGGAAGAAATAAAGTATTTCAGTTGCAG
This sequence comes from Flavobacteriales bacterium, assembly GCA_031414655.1. Taxonomy (GTDB): domain Bacteria; phylum Bacteroidota; class Bacteroidia; order Flavobacteriales_D; family Sanyastnellaceae; genus JANNVZ01. The sequence continues at coordinate 65,723 of JANNVZ010000001.1, read as the reverse complement.
GATCACCCGGTGTGCCGTAGCAATCCTTGTACATGGTAAAGGTGATTTCGTACTGATCACCACCTAGGCACTCCCAGGTAATATTACCGCCCAGCACGTGGTTGGCTGCAGCCGTAAGGCCTGAGGTAACTATGGCAAGCAGTATCAGTAATCGTTTAAAAATCATTCGCATAGTCCGTTGGTGGTAGAAAAAAAAAGCAAGTTTTAAAGGAGGTCTGTAAAACTCATCAAAAAGGCAAGCCGCAAATATGGCTTGCATTAAGGTTTTCAACAATTGGCTTTAGATGAAATATCCATAACGCTTAGCCCGTGTCATTTGCTTCGAAACCTCAGACGTAAGAAATGAACAATGGGGTGCATGAGGAGTTCAATTTCTACCTTTTTTACTTCACAGCAATTTCCATCAACGCCACGTGGTGTTGTAACAAAGGGTGAATGCTCTTTGTTTACAAAGGCCGCCATTGAAGCGGAGTCTTTTTGGCTTCCTTGCAAAATCATCTTTTATTACTTCTGTGCTAAGCGTATGTGAAGCCTCAGCAAAACTGTTTTTCCAACAAAAAGGCTTGCCTACTTTTGACCGCTTGTTTTTAATTCACATTAATTGACCAAATGAAAAAAATTTTACTCTTCGGCTGCGCTATAGTGGCCACTATTCTTTCTAATGCTCAGGCTTGCAGCGATGTATTCATTTCAGAATATGTAGAGGGCACTTTCAACAACAAAGCAATAGAGTTGCATAACCCAACGGATGCTCCCATAGACCTTGGCGCTGGCCAATACAAAATGGGCCGTCAGCGCAATGGTGCAGGTGACCCTATGTTGCTAGACATTACCGGAATTATACCAGCACACGGTACACGTGTGTTTGTATTGGACAAACAAAACCCAGATGGGGTGGACCTTGAAGTACCTGTGGCAGTAGAACTTGCAGCAGCTGCTGACACGTTTGTAAATCCTATTTATGTAGAAACCAACTCACCCATGTACTTCAATGGGGATGATGCATTTGTTTTGGGCAAAGGCACTGCTACCCTGCTGGACATCTTTGGTAAACTATTCGAAGACCCTGGAGATGGCTGGTATGTACCGGGCGACCCAAATACTGCTTGGTGGACGGTGGACAACACCATGTTCCGCAAAAGCACTGTAGACCAAGGCGTGGCTACCAATCCTGCTGTATTCGATCCATCATTGCAATGGGACAGTCTACCTGCCAACACCTTCGACCACCTTGGCTGGCACGATTGCGTTTGTGGCGCAGAAAATGTGAAAGAAGTGGCAGCCGCTTCTGAATTCACCCTGTTCCCCAACCCACTTACAGACGGCCAATTTGCGCTGAAAAGTTCAGATGAAATGGTGTCCTTCACGGTGATGACTGCTGATGGAAAAATCATCCACTCAGAAAAATTAAATGGCAATACCCGCAACACCAACGTTGCGCTGCCCAAAGCAGAAGCGGGCATCTACATTGTAGAAGTAGCCTTTGCCGATGGCACCACCAGCCACCGCAAGATTTTAGCAAGATAACCATAAGAAAACAGCAATAAAGAAGGGGTGATGAACCCCTTTCTTTTGCGCTCAGTTATTTTCTACTCAAGTTCTGATATGTCCATGAAACAACTGTTTGCACTTACCGCTCTCCTTTTTTCTTTTTTACAGATTTCTGCCCAAACGAAAGTGAGCGGAATAGTGCAAGATGCTGTTACTGGTGAGCCGATGATAGGCGCTACAATCATGTACGAGGCAGGCAAGGGCGCTGCAACAGACCTTGATGGCCTCTTCGAATTTTCGCTACCCGCGGGCACCTACCAAGTAGAAGCCACTTATGTTGGGTACAAAGCACAGAAGCAAGAAGTGGTAGTAGGCACAAGCCAAATCCGTCTTGAATTCCTGATGGAATCAGAAACCATGAGCGAAGTAGAAATCATTGGAGATATTGCGATAGACCGAAAGACGCCAGTGGCCTTTTCAAACATCTCGCCCATGAAAATGCGTGAGGAGTTGGGTGGTCAGGACTTTACAATGATATTGAACACCACACCAGGCATCCAGGCAACACAAGGTGGAGGTGGAGATGGTGACTCCCGCGTTAGCATCAGAGGTTTCAGTCCGAGCTATGTGGCCGTAATGGTAGACGGTATTCCAATGAATGATATGGAGAATGGTGGAGTCTATTGGGCCAACTGGTTTGGCCTTGACGCAGTATCTCAAAAAATACAGGTTCAGCGTGGACTAGGGGCTAGCAAGTTGGCAATACCATCCATTGGTGGTACCATCAACGTCATCAGTGAAGGTGTAGCACAGGAGCGAAGAATAGCGTTAGTAACAGACTATGGAAATAACAACAACGCAAGGCTAACATTTGGGATACACTCTGGCAAGTTGAAAGGCAATTGGTATCTTACTTCTGCCATTACGGCTCGATATAACGAGGGTTGGGTGGACAATCTGGGTTCAAAACAATTCAACTACTTCGTTAAAATTCAAAAGCAGGTTGGCAAAAGTTTTTTCTCCCTTACCGCCATGGGCAGCCCACAAACACACAATCAACGGAATGGACGCTTGCCTATTGGAATGTATAGCAGCGAGTATGCTGAAAAAGTTGGGGCTCCAGTTTATAATAATGGTAACCGTGGCCTTCGATACAATCCTTTTTGGGGTTCACTTCATAGAAATCGTTTTGATAAAAATGCGGAGGAAGAAATTTTTTCCTCGCGTGTGAACAGTTACTTCAAACCCATTTTTAATTTGAAACACCTTTGGACACCCAATCAAAAATTTGGGTTGAGTAATATTGTTTACGCCTCGTTCGGAAGAGGAGGTGGTACGGCAATTACCAGCAGCCCCGCGGGATCAGATGGGCAACTCGATATGCAAAAGTTATATACCGAAAACACCACAGGCACCTATGGCATTTTCAATATCTACTTTCCGCAATGGGATACAACATTGGTAAATGACACCAATATGTATAAGGCTGAGCACTACAGATCGAAAAGAATGAATAATCATGTGTGGTATGGGCTACTCTCCACCTTCAAATACAAATACAATGACCACATTGAAATAAGTGGCGGTATAGATGGCAGGTACTACCATACTGATCGCTACGCCATCTTAGATGATTTGATTGGGGCAGACTATGCTGTGCCTGCTGGTATCGGTGGTGGCGACCTCAATAGTTCGGATAATGGTGTGCGATATGTGGGCGATATTTTTGATTACAAAATAAGAAGCACCGTACAGCAAGCAGGACTTTTTGGATTGGTGGAATATTCCAAGGGACCTTTATCTGCTTTTGCAAATGCGACAGTTTCCTTCACGCGATATTATCGTGTGGACTACTACGCCAACAAAAATGAAGATGGTAGTTATGTAAATAGCGGATGGAAAGAATTCCCTGCTGGTACATTCAAGTGTGGTGTCGGATACAATTTAAATAGAAGCAATAATGTCTTTTTCAATGCTGGTATTCTCTCAAAAGCACCTTTTTTGAGCCAGTCTTTTGCTGGCACTACTGGCCTTAGCACATACACAGGGTTGAAAAATGAAATTGTGAACTCTGCTGAAGCAGGATACATCTACAGCACAAAACCGCTCCGGATTGCAGCCAATATTTATTATACTCTTTGGAAGAATAAACCAGTGACGGGAGGTAAAAATGTTGGTGGGGATCAATACTACTATAACGTACCGGGCATGTTGGCCGTTCACAAAGGATTTGAGTTGGAAGCTGAATATAAGCCGACAAAATCTCTGAGTATAGAAGGTGCTATATCCATAGGTGACTGGCGCTGGATGGATGAGGCAACTGCATACATAACCAATGAAGCAGGAACACTAATTGTGGATACTGTTGACTTTAGTGCCACGGATGTGCGGGTAGGCGACAATGCACAAACACAGCTAAGTCTTGGTATTAGATATAGCCCTATAAAAGGCTTATACTTCAAACCACGCATCACCTACTTCGACAATTATTTCGCTTCCTTCAATCCTGAAGACTTAGTGGGTGAAAATGAAAACAAACAATCTTGGCAGATACCCGCTTACTACACAATCGATTTCAATTTTGGCTACAATATGGATTTGAATGGAGGCAAAAACAAGCTTGGGCTAAAGGTGAACCTGATGAATGTGACCAACAACATCTACGTATCCGATGCGCAGAACAATGAATTCGGCAACACCTTCGATGCCGCCTCCGCAGGTGTTTACATGGGTCTCGGCTTCCGATGGAACGTAGGAGCTAGCTATACTTTTTAAAATAGAACACTGATTTTTTTTTACCTCAATACAAAAGATGAATACACTTAAAAGAACCCTACAAATGATGGCCGTGCTGCTTGCATCCGTGCAATTAGCCAATGCGCAAGCCATCCTTCCCACCTCATTCAATTTTGATGACGCTACTCCCACCGGTTGGAGCGAATCGCTCAATGCTGGCAATGCCCGCTACGCCACTGGCTATGTTGGTCAGGCCTGTCGCTTGGATGGTACCACCGATTATGTTTTAGTAGAATTTGCTGAAGAGCCAGGCGACCTTACCTATTGGATAAAAGGTCAGAACATTGGTGGCGACTGGCAAGGCACCTTCACGGTGGAGGAATCAGTAAATGGCTCAACCTTTACTGCTCTGCATTCCTTTGTCAATACGGACTTGCCAGCAGGCGCTTTCACCCAATTTACGGATGAGCCTGCAGCTGACACGCGTTACATCCGCTTCTACTTTACCAATAAAGTAAGTGGCCACAACGTAGCGCTCGATGAAGTTTTGTTGACACAACCAACTGCTTCTGCAGCGCAAGAAATAAACGTAACGGTGAATGACAATAACGTCCCCAATGGTTTCAGCGCAAGTGTTGGTAACACCTTGAACAATGCTGTTGTTATCCAAAACTTGGGCACTGTGAACGCACTGAACATTGCAGACATCACCCTCAGCGGTGCTGATGCGGCCCAATTCAGTCTTGGTGCATGGACCTCAGAAGTGCTGGCCAATTCAGAGATGGAAGTTGCACTCACCTTCACTCCTGTGGGTCAAGGCTCACGCTTTTGCACTGTCACCATCACCAGCGATGATACCAGCGAACCGGAATATGTGGTAAACATTTACGCCATAGCAGGCGATTTTGCAAGCGAACCCACCGCAGCTGCATCAGACCTGTGGTTTCCTTTGCTCAACGAATGGAACTACAAAGTAAATTTTGATGCTTCGGTACCCGCTTCAGAACACTACATCGTGCTGCGCAAAAAAGGAATTGCAGTAACCGAAATGCCAACCGATGGCGCTTCGTATTTGCAAGGGGAATGGATAGGAAATGCGCAAGTCATTTATGTGGGCGATGCAGGCGAATTTGATGCGCGTTACATTGAAACAAGTACCACTTATCACTTCGCTGTTTACAGTTTCAACGGGCCAGCGGGCTTTGAAAACTACCTGACTGCCTCGCCACTTGTAGGCTCTGTTACCACGGAAGATCCTGAGATAGGAACCTACTACAACGGTGTAGACAACAGCAGCGCTGCGTTTGTAACACAACTGACTACAGTGCTGAATCCGTCCGATTATTTCCAAACCTATTACAGCAACTACACCAGCACACTCATCAACGAATTTTATGTGCGCGACACGGTAGTCGATGGTCTTTCTCAAAATTTTGTGGAGTGCCAATACAGCGGTGTCCCTCAAATTTATCCTGCCGGTTTCCAGTGGTGGAATGGCAATAGCACAGACATACTCAGCCGCGAGCACACTTTCCCACAGTCGTGGATGCCTACGTATCTCAATGGTGATTTCGAAGATTCATTTGAATATTCTGACCTGCACAACCTGATGCCAGTGCAGCAGGAAGCCTGCAATGCTATCCGCAGCAATTACCCTTATGGCGAAGTAGTTACTCCGAGCTACACCTACCTGCAAACACAGTTTGGTGAAAATGCCAATGGACAAGAATGCTATGAGCCACGCGAATCCATCAAAGGACAAGCAGCCCGCAACATGATGTATCATTCTGTAAAGAACAATACGACTACAAATGATTTTAGCTTTCCTGAAAACATCGGCTTCCTTGTTCCCTATGGTCAATTGGAGTATGTGGTAAAGCAATGGCACTTCGATCACTTGCCTACCAACTATGAGCGTGCGCGCAACGAATACATCTTCGATGAGCAGCACAACCGCAATCCTTTTGTGGACAGCATCACTTTCCCTTGCTATATCCGCTTTGGCAACCTGACTAAATGGGCGCCCATCTTCACATCTGCAAGCAACGTGCTTACATGCATCGACCAGGGGTTGAACTATCAGTGGTATTTAAACGGTGGTGAAATTTCTGGCGCCAACGCATCTACTTATGCCATTACACAAAGCGGCAACTATTCAGTAGAAGTGCAGCAGTTCGCACAATGCCCTGCATTTACCTCCGCTGAAACGAGTGTAACCTACGTAGGCGTAGATGAAATAAACAATGCACAATTCAGCATGGGCGTTTACCCAAACCCAACGCAAGGTGCGATGAATGTGAATGTGCAAAGCAACACTTCTGTTTCAGCAACTGTGCGCGTTATAGATGCTTCAGGAAAAATGGTGTACCATCACCAACACAACATAGCGCCAGGCAGCAACAACATCGCACTGGATGTGAACCTAAGCGCAGGTCTCTATATGGTGGAAGTGCAAACCGAAGGTGGATTGCTTTCTGAGAAATTGATTGTAGAATAAAACAATAGGAAATTCATTCTTAAAAATGCCTCGCACCGTGCGGGGCATTTTTTATTGGGCCAGAATTCTTAATTGATCCTTTTTGGGCAGCGACTTCAGTACGAGATCATAACTGTCGTCTATCAGTTCGATGACTAGCTTTTGCGGAACGCTACCATCCATCATCACGGTGTTCCAGTGCTGCTTGTTCATGTGATAGCCGGGTAGTATTCCGGTGTATTGTTCGCGCAATTCCACAGCGCGTTCAGGATCACACTTCAGGTTGATGCTTACAAAACGGTCTATGCCCGTCAAGGCAAACATTTTGCCGCCCACTTTCAGCACCAGCACATCTGGCCCGAAAGGCGTGCCTTCTGTCACTTCCTTTTTGCTAAGACAATATTCTCTGAATGATTCAATATTCATGTATAGAAGATGCAAGATGATGCATGGAAGAATAAATGCAATGCCTCTGCACATCCCTGCACCAAAGTAGTTAAAGGTACACGGAAAGAGTCACTCATGAATTGGGAAAAATCCAACAGCATCTGTTTTCGCCTCGGCAAAGCCGAGACAGGAAACAGATTCGAAGCCATGCGGCTTGAGCAAAACATTCAAAAAAAGGATAGGATGTTTTTTACTCATTGGTACACGAAAACGCTGAGGCATAAGAAATACATTAGTATCTGACTGAAACCCCTCTCTGTTTCTCCCCAACCCCTAAATCCCAACCCCTAAATCCCAACTCCCAACCCCCAAATCCCAAATCCCAATTCCCACACCCCAACCCCTAAATCCCAACCCCTAAATCCCAACCCCTAAATCCCAAATCCCCCTCCCTCAATCATAAGCCGCGCACGGCACATCGTATTTTCCTTTGTCCACACAAGCGCGCATACCAATGATCAACTCGTGTGTACTCTGGCCAGCAAAGCGAATTTTGTTGGCGGTAAGGTCATAGCTATAAGCAAGTGTTATGTACTTCAGGGCGGCTATTTTCATGATGGCAGAAACACCGTGACCGCTGCGGCCAGCAAGACCAACACCTAGTTTTTGTTTGTACTCCAATAGGAATTGCGCATCGAGGGACGACTTGCTTCGGGGCACATAATTGAGCAACAAGGCCGGTTTGAAATACAATTCCTTGGTGAGTTTCAGCGCGCGGCCGTGGGCAAACGTCCAGTGCGCGCTCAGTTTGCTTTCACCCAACCCATCCAGTTGTTTGCCTGTAACGTTGCGGGCCGACATACCGAAAAACCGATCATCGCGGTAAAGCCAAAGTCCAGCACTGATCTGAGGAAAAGAAAATTGGTTGTAGGAACTGGTGATGGCCGGGTCTATGTCCTGCTGCTCCAGCGTCATGTCACCAAAGTTCACACGGTATTGCGAGAAGCCCACACCAATACCTGCTGACAGGTAATACTTCTGCTGCAAGCGCATGTGGTAAGCCCCTATCAATTGCATGGAGGTGTAACTAAAAGGACCCGCATTGTCATTTTCCACCGTGGCACCTAGTCCAAGGAAGTTCCACTTCTTAGGTGGAATTTTGCCGTGCAAATTGGCAAAGGCCGTGGCAGGTGCCCCTTCGAAACCGCGCCATTGCCTTCGGTAGCCAAACTTAAGGTCCAGGCAAGGGGTGGTGCCAGCCGCAGCCGGATTGTACTGTAAATAATTGTAAGTGAAATAGGTCCATTGGGGAAGTTGCTGTGCGCGCACCTCGGCCATGGCCGCTAGCAACATCAGAAGACACGTTATTTTGTATATCCTCTTCAATGAACGATGCTGACAACTCCCGTAAGCGGAGGGATGGTTACCTCCAACGAATTAAGTTCTATGGTATAATAGTAGGCGGCAGTGGGCAGGTAATTGCCCTTATATGTACCGTCCCAAGGCTTGGAGTAGCTGGTGCTTTTAAACAGATTCTGCCCCCATCGGTCAAATATATTTACCTGGCAATTGGGAAAACGCTGTATGCCCGAAAGGTTCCACACATCGTTGATGCCATCGCCATTGGGGGTAAAGGTGTTGTAGATAATAATGGGCGGCCCCAGTTCCACCGTCACTATATCTGTTAGCACACAGCCGTCCACTTGTCCGGTGACGATAAACACCATGCTCTCATCTGGGGTAGCTGTTGGGTTGGTGCTGGTGCCACTGTCCAAAAATTCCGGGTTGCTCCAGTTGACACCTATGGTGCTGTCTTGTCCGGCCACATTTAGCTCGCTGCTTTCACCCAGGGTGAAAAAGGGAGGGTTGGCGGTGGCCACCAGATCCACCGCATCGCCACTCAGGTCTATAGAGAACTCGCAGGGGCCATAGTTAGGGTCATGGTCACTACCTACCAGTATGAGGTAGTCTTGGTCGGGCGCTAGGGTGTTCAGTTGAAGGGTAAAGGCCACATCGTTTTGCGCGCAAAGAGGATTCTGGTAAAACGCAGCGTTGCACGGGTCGCTATTGTTCAGCACCTGCACCACCATCACCTGTATCAGGTCCGGACCCAGTGGATTGTCGCAGTCGATGGGGGTAATGGTCACCTCTGCACTGTATTGGTCGGCTACGCTGTTGGTGTGAAAGGAATAGAAATACACATTGGCCATATCCATGCAACCGAAGTTGACCGGATTGGGGCTCAGGGTGTCTTGCGGAGGAGCATCATCGGCACACAACTGGTTGGCATTGGCCTGCGAGCAGTCTTGGGCGCTAAGGGATGCGCTGCACACAAGGGCCAATAAAACAAGAAGATACTTAGACATGATAGGGGTGTAAGCCGCCTTAAACGGTGGGGAACAAAGATAGGTTCCGCACACCTGCACGGCACGCAAGGGGAGGCGCATATTGAGCTGTTTTTTGCACAACGCTGTTGTGATAGCGATGCTGTGCAGAAGAAAAAAATCGTTGGGGGGTCGGGTGGTTTGGATATGTTTGTTTGGAGAAAAACGTTACCGAATAGTGCCTATCCAACCAAAATCGGGTGGAGTTGCGCTATAAAGTAGCGGGTATATGCAAGTTACCTGCAAGCATAAAAAGACCTCACATAATTTAAAATATTAGGCATGATAAAAGTTAAAATATATTTTGAAACGATTGGTTTTACAGGTGATGACTTGGAAAAAATATTAAATGCTTTTGAATTACAGAAATTCAAAAAAAATGATTTTGTTGTAGAAGAGGGTAAGACAAGCAGATATATGGGATTTGTAGAAACTGGTATGTTTCAATATTATGTTATTAAAGACGGGGAAGAAAGAACCAACTATGTATCTATCGAAAATACTTTCTTTGCTTCAGTGTTAAGTTTTATTAGCGAAACACCTTCGTTAGAGAATGTTAGAGCACTGGTTGATGGAAGCATAAGTATGATTAGTAAAACAAATCTAAAAATGTTGTTGAATGAAATTCCTGCTTTTAAGGACTTTTATATTGGTTTACTGGAAGTCAGTCTTTGCGGAATTGATGCCAGTCGCTATGACCTGATTGTATTAACAGCAGAAGAGCGGTACGAAAAAATGATTCTCAAAGAACCACACCTTTTGCAGCAAATACCACTACAAAATTTAGCATCCATGCTTGGCGTTACCCCACGCCATTTGAGCAGGATAAGAAGTAAAATACGCTGAATTTCACTTTTAGACATTTGTCCAGTAGCTTGATTTGGGCTTGAAACATTTTTGCATCGTAAATAAAAACAAATTACAATATGCAAAAAAATCTTCTATTGGCTCTAATGCTTGTTATGACAAGCACAGCCTTCGCACAGGACAAGTTTCCTAAAAACACGTTAAGTATAAATGCTTTTAGAAATCCTTCTATCGGCTTGGAATACCAGCGTAATCAAGTTTCTGCTCACGCAGGGTATTACATTACTGCGTTTGAAAGTGGTGTAACTACTAAATTTTTGAAAGCAGGTCTAACCTATTGGTTTCTTCCTGTTGGCAAAAAAGAAATTCCTTCTTCCTTTTATGCAGGCGCATCTTATTTAAGAGGAATAAATCTTGATTATAAAAATGAAAATGCCGTGGCTATGGAAGTGGGTTTTCGTTGGATGGTTTGGAAAGGGCTAAATTTAAGGATTGGAGCAATTGGTGTGGCCGCTAAAGGGCACGATCTTAAAATCAATCCAACACCAAGCATTAATTACTCATTCAAATTTTAAAGAAAATTGCATGAAAACAATATTAGGAACCGGGCAGCTGGGACTGACTATTATGCAATTGCTGCTCGATAGAAATCCGGACGAAAGTATTTTGTTGGTAAACAGAACAGGAAAACTAGATATACCAATTCCGCAAAACGTACAGGTGACAGCCGCAGATGTAACATCCAAAACTGCTATGAAAGCTATTGCCGGCAGGTCTGATTTGATTTTCAGTTGTACAGATATGCCTTATGATAAATGGACAGATTTTTATCCGGCAACGGCCAATGCCTTGGCTTATGCAGTAAGCGAAACCAATTCAAAGCTTGTTTTTGCAGATAACCTGTACTCATACGGCAATGTTTATGGTAATGAAATGAATGAACAAATGCCACATTCAGCCAAAACAAAAAAGGGCAAAATAAGAGCAGGGGTTATAAATACCCTGCTCTACTCTGGCGAACAATTTAACAATAGGGTGGCTTTTGTAAAGGCTGCAGATTTTATAGGTCCACGCATTCACAAAGGCATTTTCGGAACTGACTTTCTACATAGTGTTTACCATGGCAAAAAAGTAAGGCTCTTTGGAAATATAGATTTACCGCACACATTCACTTATATCAATGACTTTGCAGCAGCGATGATAAATGTTGGTGCCGCCAATGACACATTTGGTCAGATATGGCATGTACCCAATGCACCTGCATTAAGCTTGGATAAATGGGTACACTTGTTTGAAGTGGTTACTAACAAAAAAATAAAAAAATCTGTTACGCCAAAGTTTATAATCAGAATCGCTGGACTTTTTAATTCATTTATCAAAGAACTCTATGAAATGGCTTACCAGTTTGAATATCCATACTTGGTAAACCATGACAAATATCTAAACCGCTTCGGTAACCATATTACGTATCCATCAGACATCGTAAAAGAAACGGTTGAATGGTACTTGTCAATCCAAAAAACCAATTAAGAAAATAAGCAGTTCGTTCATTTATGGACAAATGTCCTTAAACAGGCATTTGTCTTGATACACTTTTGCCTTATCAAATAAAATAATTAAAACAAAATGAAAAGTAACAACAAAACAATAGGAATCTTACAAATTGCAGCTGCATTTATTATACCATTGGTATTTAACTCTTGTGCGTTACAACCACTTGCTTGGAAACCTTTGCCAAAGCCGGTATTTGCAGGCGCCACAGCACCAAATGAAAAATTAACTACTGCTCAAAAAATTGAACTTGATGGCTGGTACGGTCCAGAAGACATTGTTTTTGACAAGGCAGGAAATATGTATTGTGGTGTGCATAGTAAAGCAACTGATTTCAGCGATGGGAAGATTCTGAGAATAGATACTTTAGGTAAGATTGAAATTTATTACAACGCTGGTTCATGGGTAGCTGGTTTGCATTTTGATTCAAACGAAAACCTGGTTGCCCTTAGTCATAAAGAAGGATTAATCAGTATAAGTAAAGATAAAAAAGTAACGGTGCTGGCAACTAAAGATGAAAATGGCAAATCATTTTTAATTCCCAACGGATTGGATATCGCTTCCGATGGAAAAATCTATTTCTCCAGTAGTTCTGAAAAATTAGCTTACAATATTAAGTATGGCCGTAAAATAATTTTAGAAATGAAGCCATTAGGCGGGCTTTATTGCTACGACCCTGTACAAAAGAAAGTAACCACTTTAATTGATGGCACTTATTTTGGCAATGGTGTAGTGCTATCAAAAACCGAAGACTATTTGCTGTTGGTTGAAACCACCAAATACCGGGTGCTGCGTTATTGGTTAAAAGGGAGCAAGGCCGGGCAAACAGAAACTTTCATTGACAATCTTCCCGGATTCCCAAACGGAATTTCTATCAGGGAAGACGGCAGCTACTGGCTTGGCTTTACCACTAAGCGCAATGATGCTTTAGATAAGATTCATCCTAAACCCGGAATGAAAAAATTTGTGTATGGCTTGCCAGGTTTTCTTCAGCCTAAGGCAGAACAATTTGGTATGGTTTTAAATATTTCTACAGAAGGGAAAATCCTTCAGTCCCTTTTTGATACAAAAGGAATTATCATGCCCGAAGCAGGTGCAGTAAAAGAGCAAAACGGTTTCTTATATCTTGGTGGTGATGTGGTGCCACATATTGGAAAATATAAATTAGATGACAGTACATTTCATACAAATTTTAAAAAATAGGTTTATGAGAAAAGAAAAAACAATAGGAATATTACTAGTTACAAGTGCAATTGCATTGCTCATTCCATACACTTTGTTAACCATTATTTTCGAATATCCTGATATTTTAAGACAAGACACAGGAATCATACTTACCAAATTTTACCAAGGTGGAAATTCTCTGATATGGACATGGTTTGCTTTCGCGATAACCGGTATTCCTTTAATACCAGCCTATATCATGATTGGGCAAAAGTTTGAAAACAAAGCACCATTGGTACGCATGGCTACAACCATCGGAGTGATTGGACTAATTGTTCAGATGATTGGCTTATTAAGATGGACATTTGTTGTACCGGTGCTTGCAGATTCATTTGTGCATGCAACAGACGAAGCAACAAAAGCCGCTGCCATCGTTTCCTTTAAAACCATTCACCAGTTTGGCGGTGTGATACTGGGCGAACACTTAGGTCAGCTTTTTACCATTGCATGGACAGTGATGATGACCATTTCATTTGCTAAATTAAAACTGATACCAAAATGGGTGAACTGGCTGGGTATTATCAGTTCTGTTATTTACCTGCTGGCACAAGCTGAATTATTTGCAACGGTAATAAAAGGTTTTCCTGTATGGGATATGGCTGGCTTTATTGGAAGTACACTCTGGCTGGTTTGGCTTATCATAGTGGGTGTTATGTTTATTAAAAAAAGAAATCAAAATGTTTAATCAAAAAACAATTTAGTTATGACAACCAAAATAATTTTTGCAATTACGCTGCTGGCATACGCAATGATTGCAAGCCAGGCTTTCATGTACATGCTTTCATTAAAACAAGTGCAGCTTAATTTGGGCGCTAATTCTTATACCGAAATAAGAAAGCTGATAGACATCAGTATGAGAGCCAGTTTTAAATATGTAATCTATGCAGCATTACTTTCCAATGTGTTACTTGTAATCTTAGCCGCCAAAACTCCCTCAAGCCTTGTATTTATTACAGCAACAATTGCGTTGCTTGCATTGGTAGCTGAAATAGTGCTTACATTAAAAGGTAATTTACCTATCAATGATGTTATCAATACATGGTCGGCAGATAATGTTCCTGCAAACTGGACTTCTTTCAGAGAGAAATGGTTTACTATTTTTCAATACAGGCAAATTGCCAGCATAAGCGGCTTTATAAGTTTACTTATTGGCGCTGTGTTTGGGACAAAATAATTTTTTATGATTGGTCAAATTATGAACATGAGACTTATTATCAAAACTTAAAATTCGACTGGTATTTGACGACCATTCTGAAAAACTTAAATATCCATGAGAATAATTCAATTTTGTAATTGACAAATAATGCCAGCAGGTAACAGCACCTCCAAAAAATTACCGGCTCAGTGCGTAAATGTTCCGATAGCTATCCAGATGAGTACTCTGTAATCCCCCATCCCATTAACCGAAAACGAAAACAGAGAACAATCCCTAATTCTCATCCACCCGCACCTCTGCAGTGCCCTTCCAGTAGTTGTCTAGGAATTTCAATAAAGAAAGAACTTCTTTATTCATGCGCTGGGCCACGGCAGTGCAATGGTCTTCGCAGTAGTCCAGCATTTCATCCGTCATGTGCGAGGGCTCGTCAGCGTTTTGTATTTGCTTTTCCACCCATTCTTTCAAATCGCTTTCCATGGCGAGTAGGCGGGCAAATACTGCCAGTTCAGCTTGCGCATCTTCCAACTCCTCCATCATCTCTTTGATGTAGTTGTTGTATTCCGACTGGTGTTGTATGCGCTTTATCATGGTTGGTAGTATCGCTGGGGTTATCTTGACGGGTGACGGTTGACAGATGACCGGTGTTTGCCGCGGTCTTCCGTCATCAGTCTTCCGTCATCAGTCTTCCGTCATCGGTCTTCTGTCATTTTCAAATCCTCATATCTCCTCTCCATTGGCCCAATCAGGCGTGGTTATCCAATAGTCCTGCAGTTCCTTTAGTGCCCGTTCAGCCTCCTGGTGCGCTAGCATTATTCTGCGCACGTTGGGGTCGGTGTTGGTCATCAGTTCTTGTTCATCTACCACTATGGCAGCGCCCGATGCTCTCAGTTGTTTTGCTTGTGCCGGGTGGGTATTCATCAGGTGCAGGTGGCCGGCTGCGTAGAGGGTTTCGGCCAGCAAATTGCTCAGCCTTTCGGCCAATTCCTTTACTACGTAGTTGTAAGATGGATTGGTGTTGTTCATGAGCGCGGTTGCTAAAGAAAAAAGCTCTTTGCAGGGCGCGCAAAGAGCTTTTTATAATTTCAAACAATGCTTTCTTATTGAGTAACGATGGAAGCTACTGAACTGTATTCTCCCATGCCGGCAGAATTCACTCCACGTACACGAAATTCGTACTGCTTAGCTTTACCAAGCCCCGTTAGCACATAACGATTCTTGAAGCAGTTCTCAATTACTTTCCATTCAGGATTTACATCGTCTACGCAGCGGTATTCAGGTTTGTAAATTTTTACATCCGAACTACCTCCCCAATACATCTCTACCTCTCCGCTGGATGTAAGATTTTTTACAGCAAGTTTCGAAACTCGTTTTGGCAAAGGACGTGGCTCACGACCTTTTACAAATTCGAATCCTGAACTTTCCAATTTGGTGATGTCGCCTTCGGCTTGCAGGTTTATCTGACCTACCCAGCCTCTTACGATGCTCTTCACCTCTTCCAACTTTTCATCGCGCATGGGAGTGTAACTGTGGTTGCCCGACACCACCTGACCCTCCAATTGTTGCAATGCTTTCACCACTACTGTAGCCTCCGCAGGGGTTGGCACAAGGGTGAAGTTGACGTTGCCAGTAAGCTCATTGATGTAGTGTGACACTTTAACAATAACCTTCTGAACTGAAATGCCACTGATAGCGGCTTTGATTCTTGAAATGATTTTCATTTGTCTAGTTGTTTAAAGGAATTGTTATAATAATTTTTTTTAAAAACAGGAGCTTGTATTGAAACAGGGCCTTTTTTGTTTCAAAATTCTTGACATAAAGGCAAAAACCTTAGATGTAGAGTGAATAAATTAAGACAAGAAAAATGGGACCGTGTTTTTTTGCCCCTTTTTCAAATGGACTCCTCGTCAAATTCTGTTCATGGAACCCAAAACCATCAACATGAAACCCGGAGACATCAACATGGGACTCGGAGACATCAACATGAAACCCGGAGACATCAACACGAAACTCGGAGACATCAACATGAAACCCGGAGACATCAACACGAAACTCGGAGACATCAACATGAAACTCGGAGACATCAACACGAAACCCCGAGACATCAACACGAAACCCGGAGACATCGACATGAAACTCGGAGACATCAACATGGGACTCGGAGACATCAACACGAAACTCAAAGACATCAACATGGGACTCGGAGACATCAACATGAAACCCGGAGACATCAACAGGGGACTTGGAGGCATGTACATGAAACTCGAAGGCATCAACATGCAATGCGGAGGCATATCCAGGACATGGAGGAGCTATGAAGATAACAGCATCGGTTTTCAAACGATGAGCAGGTATGAATAATGGCTCGGCTACGGACCACTGCGCTCATTTCTTGGCTGGTGGCTTAGTGAGGGGAATGTGAAAAAGACACCTTATATATATAGGTGTATGTGAGAGTAGTTTTTAAAAGGGGGATGTGGAAATCCGCTAAGCAAAAAGGGTGAGCAAAACAATTGAACCTATGATCCAACTACCCCACAAGCTACCGGGCCAGTGCAGTGGCTAGGTGAAAGACAGAAAAAAGGAAAGCAGTAGGATGCAAGAAGCCTACAGCCAGCGCTCAAACAATGGCGGACATGAGCCAATCTGAAAAAACCTGATATTTTACAATGGCTCAGACACCGTTTTGCCACACATTTGCTGAAGACCAAAACCGACCTGAAGCCTATACAAGAATTGCTGGGATATAGCAGCAGCAATACAACTGAACCAAACGCTGGGAGCTCATGTACACCATTAAAATCATTAGACAGTGCATAGATATACTCTTTTGTGAGCACCTAAAGCTTGCAAAGGATGGTATCACCTTTTGATACTTGGTGAAAAGAGAATGAACAAAATAAAACGCTACCGAAAAGCGCCTATCCAACCAAAATAGGGTCTATATGCGCGATAAAGGTAGCGGGTATATACAAGTTATAAGTAAGGCGGGCTAACAGCATCCTAAGACAAATTATCGATAGTCAAAAGCATTTTTAATTTAAAAAAAATCGGCAGACTTTCCAGCTCGGGCGACCGCTTCTCAGACCGCTCAAAAGTTTAAATTTTACGCCACCGCACATTTCTCGGCAAAGCCGTTTGGCCATCACACATTGCAGCACATTTGCAAGCCCACACTAGCCATCGCACGACCAAAGGCTTGAAAAAGAGCTTCAATCTCCTACCCGCAAAATAAATACGTTTTAGATCATATTGATTTACCTTTCGAAATAACGGAATTTTCTAAATCATCACCATCTTTTGTATAGCAAGAAATGCCACACTTAAATTTTTTGGCAATCATTTTTAGAGAATCAATAGATTCACCACCAGAGTAGAAATAAATTGTAGTTTTATTAAATTGCGGATCCCCTTCAATTTGTTCGATTATTTCAGCACCGGTTAATTCCCCTAAATCATAATCAACCAAAATCAAATGAGGAAGGACCTCTATATCCTGAGTTAAAGTTCCATTGTCATACCGATGATGGATTTCTAGTTTTAAATTTAGTTTTTCAAGCTTGGGTTTAATTGTAAACTCAAAACCTTCTTTCCACTCCAAAGTGTCTTCATACATCAAAACTCTAAATGACTTCATGGTTTTATTTTTTAAATGTTATAATAAATTCCGCTCCAACTGTGTTTTTTTTATTCAGTGAAATTGTACCTCCTGTATTTTCAACTATATCCTTTATATGTGTTAACCCCAGTCCGGAACCATCGGTAGTTGTAAATCCGTAATTGAATATTTTGTCTTGAATGTCTTTTGCTACTCCAGTTCCGTCATCTTTAAAATGAAATTCTAAAGAATTGCTTTGAGTCTTTACGAACCAAATTTCAATGTTTTTTGCTTTTGCTTTCTTTGAATTGTTGATTAAATTATCAATCAATATTGTTATTTCTAGTGGTTTAAATTCCACTTCAAATGGATAAGCGTTTTTCAGATTAAGAGATAAATTAAAAGACGAAGCTAAAAATGGTTTTGCAATATTAAGTATGTATTCTTGTAAAAAATTTGTCAAATCCAATTTCGATGGCTTTGAACTCACTTTAAAATTAGCTTTCGTTGCAAATCTTGAAATCGAGTATATTTTATTAACCTCCATGTTAATATTACCTAAAACCTTTTTTAATTCCTCTTTGCTAACTTCAATATCATTATCAATTCTATAAACTAATCCCTTAATGTAATTCTGAATAGTACTTGTAGATATCCCGACATGATGCATTAAGTTCAATACATCTTCAAGGTCTTGAGATTTAATCGATTTCAAAAATAAATTTTCTGACTCCTTTTCTTGTAATGCTTTTGTGGCTCTTATTGCAACATTATTTGCCTCTAGATAAGCTTTGTGTAATTCTGCAACACGTTTGTCTGTTTTGTTTGCTACTTCCAATAGCTGATCATTCCCAGTACTTTTTGCTAAACGAAACAAGTTTTTCACAAGTGCAGTTGCGCTTTCTGACTGACTTTCATTAAATATATTTATAAAATCATCATCGTATTTTACATCTACTATTTCTTCGCTATTGGTAAGCTTGGCAATTAAATTTGTAATCTTTGTCTTAAGCTCTTCCTGACTCGCGTTGTCAAGATTATCTTCAATGCTTAAAAAATTCCCATCTCCCCATTTTTGGACATCAATTACATATTTTTCTAGTCTTTCAATTACCTTCTCTTCCAAAAAGGTTAAAAATTTATTATAGGTATCGTTTTTTTGAAATCCGTCACCTCTACTTGAAGTTTCCTTAAACTCTACATTCTTTCCTAAAATCTCAATTCGTCCGATTACATCCTTATTGCCAATGTAAATAGTAGGTTTTTGCGCCTTTCTTAAATCAAGTTTCAATGGATCTTCTCCAGGCTCTCCGTACGGATAAATTCGAACATCATTTTTATACAAAAAAATCGAACCATACTCCTTAGTGTTCACTCCCATTCTGTGACTGAACGTTAATTTAGCAGACTGGTTTAAATAAAAAACTCGTACGGAAATATTACTCAAGAATGGTGCAAAAATATTTTTTTCCGTTATTCTATAAATAAGCGTCCCACCATCCCTTAATTCTGTCGTAATAGATTTTCCGTCTTCCGGAATTTCAACAATTATTTTGCTAGTTTTTATTTCAAGAGTTTCAAAAATAAAATTTTCGATTTTCTCTTCTACGATTCCTTCCTCTTCGCAAGTAACAAATATTTCAAAAGGCTTCTCTTTTTTATTGACACTCGGATTAATTAATTTTGATAATGAATCCTTCAATATCTTTAATTTACTTTTATCCCAACTACTTCTTAATTCTGTGATTTCTAAAATTGTTCCGTGTTTTAAACCATAAGAATTCTCTTGCATGTAAGTGTGCGATACTTCAACTTCCATGAATTCTTCTTGCATGCTTTTTTCAAAAGCTTCCCAATCTGTCACTAAAACTTGAGTGCGTTCTCCTTTTTTTGTTGATTCAAGTCTTAATTTTTTACCTAATCTATCACACGAAAATCTTCCTATTCCTTTTGCGCCTGCAAATTGCCTCTTTTGATGTATTTTATCTCGATAATCTTTATCTTCTGAACCTTCCTTCTTCGCAGAATAAGCAACAAAAAGCCATTTGTTTTTTAGATCATCATAATCCATTCCCTTCCCGTTATCTTTAATAATTATGCTCGCTTTTTTAGAATCATATATATTATTAAAAATCACATCAACCCTTCGTGAGTGTGCGTCATATGAGTTCTTCACTAACTCAAATATTGCAATGTTATCGTCCGTTATTAAATCACGACCAATAATATCCTTCAGTGCGGAACTTATTTTAAAATTTAATTTTGACATCTATTTATAAAAATAACATTAATTTTTCATCAAATCGTAGCTTGAACTTGGAGGAAATAATAAATTTAAAGCATTTGGTTTTAATTTGAAATTACAACCCTTATCAATTACTGACCCGTCAGCTAATCTTTTCATTGGGTAATCAAGAGTAATTGCTCCAATATCTATCAATAACCCAAATTGATTTAATAATGGCCCTTTTGTATGCTCTACTGACTTAAATAGAAAATGCTCTTGACCATCTTCTTTTTTTGATTGTGCTTTAATCCAAAATGTTTCCTTGTGCTTTGTTGCCAATGTATTCCTTAGCACCTCTAGTTTCCAAACCAAAAAATCTCCAATTTCCTTTTTATCTGAATTTTCAAATAAATAATCCAATTTGTAATCCGTTCTCAAAATTAATCCTTGTACATTTCTTCCAGTTGCTCTTATTGTATTATATAAACGGAATACCCCCTTTTCCCAATAGCCAAAAGCATCCAAAATTTCACTTCTGTTTTTAAATTTGCTCAACTCCCAATCTGGTGTTTTAGCAAAAAGACCTTTTCTTGTTCCTTTATTTTCTCTCGCTGACTTTAATTCAATTCCCTTGTAATCAGGAGTTCTCGAAGAGTTCATTTGAATGCCAAGCAAGTGCTCTAAAGTTCTGCCAATGGAAGTATCTGCTTGCAATAAAGCAGGAACAAATCCTTTAGATGCAATTGCTCTTAGCTTTATTAATAACTCATCGGAAACTGCATTCGAGATTTGGTTAATTTCATTCACAAGCTCTTGCAGCGGGTTAGCAATTTTACTTTCAATTAATTTATTTAAATCGAGTCGAGTGATATTTAAAACATACAAATGATTATCAAATGCTATAATTCCCAAAATATCGTTTGCTTTTACAAAGCCCGGTAATTTCGATATCCAAATTCTTGGATCCCCACCTTTGCCTTTTGCTTTTGGCCTATAAAGAGATGTACTAGTTTTTAATATAGCCTTTTCCGAAATTAAATAAGTCTCAACGAGAACGCCATTTTCAGAAGCTCCTTGCTTTTGTAACTCATAGTCATGTATTCCCTTGTTTTTAAAATAAACTCTTACGGATCCCGCTGCATCCATTATATGCTTCTCTAAGGCCGTTTCAGTTGGTTCAATTAGACAAAATTCAACAGATTTTTCGGTTAGAAGTTTTATCCTATTTATTTCAAGGGTGGTTAATTGCCTCATCAATGACTACTTTATATTTTTTAATATTTCCAACGCAACAGCTCGAGCCATTAAAGGCGGTACAGCATTACCTACTAAGGTAAATTGCGGAACCTCAAACTTCCGTTTATTTCCACCAGTTGAGCGTTTACCTTGAAACACAAATGAGTCATCGAAGGATTGAAGTCGAGCCATCTCACGAACAGTCAATGCACGAGGACTTGAAAAGTGAATGTAATCATCAGGAATCGTCATAACTGTTGGACTTTGGGCATCTGGCTTTAGAACATTATAATTTCTCTTTTCCGAATCCAAACCGATTTTTTTTAATTCCTTTTTAGCCAAATCGTAATCGCCAGTAGTTAGAATGACATCAAGCCTTTTTACAACATCATCATTTTGTTTGCTAGTTTTATGATTGTGTAATGGTGCAACAATATGCGATAACGTATTTTTTAATTCTTCAAAATTTCTAACATAAAAGGGATTTTTAGTGTTTATAAACCGTCCGTTTAATCTTCCCTTTTTTGACCATTCTGCATAAGTTAGACCTTTCTTTTCCTCAGGTTTTCCGTCTATTGCCCGTTTCTTTAAAAGAGATTCCATTTTTTGAGTAGAACCATTATACTGTGCTTTTAAATCGATTTTTTCATAATCAAACTTCTCTTCATCGTTACCAACAAAATCTAAATCATACAATGCTTCAAATACAGTAACCTTTTCCTTTTCGGTTACTGTTGGTGGAACAGCCTTTACTAATTTCTGGTCTTTTCGACATCCAATAAATAAAACCCTTTCACGATTTTGAGGAACCCCATAATTTGAAGCTAATGCAACATAAGGCTGGTCTATATTATACAATCTTATGTGTGACAAAATATCTTCAAATTCTTTTTCTGCTTTTTCTGCTTTAACAAATGGTTGTAACCCTTGTATACATTCCTCAATGGAATAATTATAAATTTCTAATGCTGAAATAATTTCCGCAATTTCATTTTGAAATGCTTTTGCAGGTTTCAAATTATTAAACGCTTCGTGAATTTGTTCAGTAATTGAATCCGATTCTATTGAAGTTAAAAATGAATCGAATTTTTCAGCGAAAAAATCATTGTCCAAATCACTATGAGCCTTTTCTAAAATAACTTTCTTTCTAACATAAGCCAGTTCTTTGCTTCGCTTTAGCAAATTAAAGCCATGACGAATAGTGTTAATATATATATCTGTTTTACTTGTCTTGTAATCAGCAATTTTAGGAGTTAATAAACGGAATTTGTTTTCAATAATCTGAATATAATTTTCTCTTAACTTCTCTAATTCCTTTTCGTTTGCTGATTCAAATTGCATTCGCAAATTATAGCAATCCAATGTAAATACTTTTTCTCTTTCTGCTTTTCTAAGCTTGGCTAAAAAGTAAATTAACTGATGAAACTCTTTTAAATCAACAATTGATTTGATTTCTTGCAAAATCATTTCTTTTATTTTGCCACCTTCTTTTGTAAGGATTCCTTTGACGTTCTCCATTACAAAATACTTAGGACGTAGCACACGGATTACATTTAAGTAATGGGCAAACAAATCATCCTTTTTATCAAACTTTTTTCGCTTACCAGCTAAACTAAAACTTTGACAAGGTGGTCCGCCACAGACAACATCAATTTGTTGACCTTTTAACTTCTTTAGTAAATTATCTAGAAAATCTGGCTCTGTTATGTCTTGACGCAAAAATTCTGCATCCATTCCAAGTTGATAGTTATATCGAGCAAGGTGCGTTAATTCACAATTCTCATTTATATCACTTCCTAACAAAAAATCATAATATCTATTTCCGTGTTCCGCTTGCAAAAAACCTTCACTAAATCCGCCAGCTCCAGCAAACAAATCGACAAAAGTAGTTTTTGTTTTACCTTCATATTCAGCAGAATCTTCGCAGACCATTTTTACATCGGTATTCACTTTTCGACTATTTACTAAAGACAAAATCTTCTCTTTGACTTTCTTATCCGTAAATTGAGAATGTGGAACGGCATCAAAATATTTTTCAACTTCTTGCTTTAAAAATGACAAGAACTTATTTATCGACCTATAAGTGTATTCCGACTCTTTGACAACTTGGTTTTTGTTATCCCAATCTTTTTTCAGAATCTTTTCACCAGTCGCAACTTTTACTTGGATATCTTTTTGCCTAATAACAAGGTGTATCGGAAACCTTTTACTTTTATCGGCTTTATCTAGGTAGAACCTTACATTTATCATATTGCGGACATTTTTACGGACACGGACGAATTTACGGACAAATACGAAACCGATAAGAAAAAAGTGAATTATTTTCTAACAGCACAAAGTACACACCTTTGCAATTCGCAAAAGACAACCCACAGATCAAAAATTGCAAAAGAGTGTGCTTTCATCCGCGCAGACAGTACAAAAAAATCGACAGTTCAATACTTGACAGAAAATAAGGGCAGCTTGTAACACGGGCTTGGCAAAGGTGGTAGTTCAGTGCTTCGTATTACCGTTTTTCGTATAATTGCAGTTCGGTGCTTCGTATGCAGTTTTGTGGTAAAAATCGCCACCTTCGCTAAGCCCGAAAATGTTATAGCCCATGGTAAACGACACTACATGGACAAAATAATTCATTTAAACACCCTACCCGAATAGTTAATAAAAATAGTTTGCTTTATCATCCAAATAAATTTAAAACCAACATGGCCTCAGGTTTTTTTGCAATTTTAGACGACATAGCTGCCTTGATGGATGACGTTGCTATGAACGCCAAACTGGCTACAAAAAAAACAGCGGGCATACTTGGTGATGATTTGGCAGTGAATGCCGAAAAATCAACGGGCTTTGTATCGTCCAGAGAACTTCCTGTTTTGTGGGCTATTACAAAAGGTTCATTTCTGAACAAGTTAATTATTGTGCCTGTAACTTTAACGCTAAATGTATTTTTACCAGTTGCCATAATAGTCATACTCATACTAGGAGGCTTTTACCTCGCATATGAAGGTGTAGAAAAAATTGCAGAATACTTCTTTCATAAAAAGCAACCTGCAAAGCAAGCTGAAGTTGGAGCAATGAAGCAAGATGCTGCATTGGAAAAAGTGAAAATAAAATCAGCTGTAACCACCGACTTTATACTCTCCATTGAAATAGTAATTATTGCTTTAAGTACAGTTTTAAACGAAAGTTTAAGTATACAAATATTAACCTTGTCAGTTGTTTCCATAATAGCTACCATAGGTGTTTATGGCATTGTAGCGCTGGTTGTTCGTATGGATGATTTTGGATTTAAGCTGATTGAAAAATCGAATAAAAAGGGTTTCTTTAATGCACTGGGCCTTTTATTGGTAAAAGCCCTGCCCATTCTTATCAAGACATTTTCGGTGGTAGGAACCATCGCATTATTACTGGTGTCTGGCGGCATATTTGCGCACGATATTGAATATTTGCACCCCTTTTTATCAGAGTGGCCAACCATTATAAAAGAATTTATTTTTGGCGTACTGGGCGGAATAGTTGCATTGGTTTTAGTAGCTGTAGTCAAAAAAATTCTTTTGCTATTTAAAAAAAAACCTATTTAAAATGACCCCCATCGCGCAAGTCTCAGTGCAGCGGAGACTTGTGTGGCCCATGCCAGCGGTGGATAACCGCCTTGCGAAGCACCGCTTTATACCAATGATAAAATGGACATTTTTACTCGCCTCCCTTGTGCTCTCAGCGCAGCAAGCGTTAGCGCAAAACCCCCACTACACGGTTAAGCACTTTGTGTCAACATTGGACACTGCTGAGTTCAAGGAGATAATCCCCGAAGACAACGGTTTTTCCAGGGAGTATTTCATCTCCCGACCAACTCTTTGGGACTTGGATGATGACAACACCACACACCTTACCACCGATAGCGTGACGGCTTTAGTCTGCGCTGAAGGCAATTATGAAAATGGCCTCAGAGAAAAGACGTTCAACTTTTTCATCATAGACAGTGCAGACCACAGCAAGCGTTATAAAATCTGGGAGCAGACCTTTGTAAAAGGGAAACTGAACGGCAGCTATAAGACCTACAACCTCAGGGGCACCTGTGTGAAGGATGACACCTTTGTGAATGACAGTCTCAGCGGCAAGTCCACCGCCTATTGGATAGATGGAAAAAGCATCATGGAGACGCGCAACTACACCCATGGCAGCCAGAATTATGATGTCGAAATGTATTACTTGGAAGGCAACCTGCGGTGCGAGATGACGGTGGAAAACGACCTGCAGAACGGCCCCCTGAAAGCCTACCACAGCAATGGAGCGCTGCAAGAAGCATCCACCTATAAAGATGGAATGCGTGAAGGAAAAATGACGCTTTACTACGACAATGGGAAAGTAGAACTAGAGACATTTTTTGTAAACGACCGCTATCACGGCCAGTGGAAATACTACTTCCCCAATGGCCAGATATGGACCCTACGCGAGTATGTAAATGGGTTGATATGGAATGTGGTGGTGAACAACGACCTCCAAGGCAATAAGAAATTTGCAGGCACGCTGAAGAATGGCAACGGAAGTCTGATGTCCTATAACGATGACGGGACAATGAAAGCAATCGAAATGTTCAAGGGGGGTAAACGAATAGAACCCTAAGCCAGGGCCCAAACGGCAGAAGGAAGGATGTGCGCTACACAAAGGCTTTTTGCCCAGGCACTGAGAGTGCTTTTGTAACCTTCCCCCTGATTTCACGGTAAGAACGCGGACAATTTTTTCCAACCGCACACTGTGACTTCATCCCTATTGAACAACATACAGAGGCGCTTAAAGCGCTTTTGCTGCCAGCCTTTATTGGTGTTGGCAGTGGGCGTGTCAGGCCAATTATCAGCACAGACTTTCTCGGCCAACAACACACAAGGCTGCACCCCGATGGGCGTGGTCATCAGTGTTACTTCGCCCGCTCCGGGTACCATCAGCAGCTATTTGTGGACCATCACCCTTCCCAACGGAACGGTGCAAACGGCCAGCAGCAGCACGTACATCGCCATCCTTACCATGCCCGGGGCCTATGATGTAAGCCTTACCATCAACGGCAATCAGAATACCACTATCAACAACTACATCAATGTGTATGAAGTGCCCACGGCTAGTTTCACCTCTACCGACCCTGAAGGTTGTTTTCCACTGTGCGTTGACTTTACAGACATCAGCATAGAAGGTGGCGGAAACATTGTGGAATGGAGCTGGGACTTTGGCGATGGTGGCACCAGCGTTTTACAAAACCCCTCTTATTGTTACAATCAAGTAGGTACTTTTTCTCCTGTGTTTTCGGTAGAAGATGAACACGGCTGCTTTGCAGACGTTACCCTGCCTGGTCTAGTAACTGTCGTAGACAATTTCCCCACTGCGCAATTCGCCCTGAGCAGCCAATTGGACTGTAATCCACCGGTGAACATATCGATGACCAACGCATCCACAGGAACTTCTGCGCTGACCAGCGTGTGGGATTTTGATGATGGATCCAATCAAACGATTGCGGGCACTGGACCTACCAGTCACAACTACACTGCACCAGGTACCTATGATGTGTGTCTTACGGTGACGGATGAAATCGGTTGTCAAGATCAATTGTGCCAACCCGTTACCATTTTCGCAACAGCGCAAGCCACCTTCACAGCCAGTACGACTCAGGCGTGCGAAGGCGAGGCCATCACTTTTACCAGCACAACCACCCCTACTCCGCCCCAGGTGGCCTGGGACTTCAATGGCGATGGCATCATAGACAGCAACAATCCCACAGCAAGTTATAGCTATAGCAATGCGGGCAGCTATTCGCCTTCTCTCACCATTACCTACAGCGGTGGATGCACAGATGTAGAAAACAACCTGTACGACATCACCATTATAGAGGGTGTAAACGTGGCCCTCACAGCAGATACACTGGCAGCATGCATGTTTCCTTTCACGGTGAACTTCAACAACCAGAGCACAGGTGCAGGCAGTATTGACTATGTGTGGTACGTTGACAATGTGCAGGTGGCTACCACCGATGATTTGACGTATACATTTAATAACTACGGCAACTTCGACATCAAACTCTCAGCCACCAACTCATCGGGTTGTGTGAATGAATTGATACTTGCCGACTACATATTCGTGCAAGCCCCTCTGGTAGAATTTGACAATGGACCAAGTGTTTGTACCGGTGAAGATGTGCCGCTGATGGACATCATAGTCACCTGCGTTGAACCCATCGCAACCTATTCATGGGACTTTGAAAGCGATGGCACGTACGATGCATTTGGCCTGGCTCCTCCTTTCACTTACAGTTCTCCGGGCATTTACACCATCACACTCACGGTGGAGTCCATAAGTGGATGCACGGCTACCTACACCAATACACAAACCATCAATGTGCTGACCAACGTGGAAGCCATCTTCACTTCGTCTGTTACGACCACTTGTGCCGGCCAGCCGGTGGAGTTTTGTGTGGGCAATCAGCCGGGCAATACCTTCTCTTGGAATTTCTTTGATGGCAGCGGGTGGGTTGTCATGCCACTGAATGAGGACTGCATTATTCACGACTACACCGACACAGGTTATTTCGATGTTCAGTTAACCGTGTTCAATGGTGCATGCAGCGGAAGCCTTACCCTGAGCGATTTCATCTATGTGTCACCACCAGTGGCGTTGTTTGATTACAACATTGATTGCAACAATCTGCTGGGCGTAGAATTCATAGACAACAGCATAGAAGCGGACAGCATAGTGTGGGACTTTGGTGACGGCAGTCCTTTGGTGATCAATGACCCCAATCCTATTCATACGTATGCAGGTTCGGGCGAATACGTTGTCACCATTACCGCCTTTAGCAATGTGGGAAATTGTCCCGATTTGCAGTCCGCACCGGTCATTGTTTCAGCGCCTGATGCAACACTCACATTTGATCCGCCCAATGGTTGTCCACCGCTGGAGGTAGGGCTGGACAACAATAGCTTCAACACCAACTGGACAGTAAATGTGAGCAATGGAGATATGATAGTCGCCAATTGGATAGAGGCGCTCAATCAATGGCAGATCAATTACTCACACGATGGTATTTCGCAATCATTTGTGTATGGCAATATCAACTCACTCAACTGGCCTGATTTGATTATGGAAGAGGCGGGTTTCTTTGATGTAACTGTCACTGTAATCAATGAATTTGGATGTGAAAGCACGGAGTTTTATGATGACGTCATTCACGTTACCTCCAATCCTGATTTTGCTGCGTTCAATGCAATTACACTAGATGCATGCAACTCCGTGGAGATGGAGTTTGAACCCGTGCTTCCGGGCCTGCAAGACTTTCAATGGATATTTAGCGATGGCAGTGTGAGCACGCAAGAAAATCCGTTGCACACATTCAATCCACCTTACAACTACGATCAGCCACTAACTGCAACACTCACTGCGGAAGATTCGCTCGGCTGTGTGTCAACCGTTACTCAGCAGATTGATTTGGTGTTGCCACCGGTAGTGGATTTTCTTGTTTTTAATGATCCTAGTTGCCAGGGGGTTGATGTTCAATTCCTCAATCAGAGCGATGGTCCTAGCGGCACCACCTACCTATGGGATTTTGGTGATCCATTGAGTGCTATCAACTCGAGTACTGAATTTGATCCAACACACATCTATACAGAAAACGGCACGTATCAAATTTGCCTCACTGCAGACAATGGCGCTGGATGTGCCCTCACTTATTGCAATCCAGAAGCGGCACATATTGTAAATCCCGAAGTCTCTTTCACCTATAGTTCCTCCATCAACAACTGTCTTTTCGGAGTGCAGTTTTTTAACTCCACACCCGGTGTCATTATACAATCGCAGTGGGACTTTGGTGATGGTCAGTCGGGCTTTGGAATCAACTCTTACCACACGTATCCCATCGGAGTATATGATGTCACACTCAGGGTGACGAATCAATACGGTTGTCAGGATAGCCTGGTAGTTCCTGATATACTGAACTATGGAAATCAGGTAGGCCCCTTCACACAAGTGCTGGACTCAGCAGCTTGTGCACCGTTTGATGTAGACCTCGCGGCATTCAATCCCATGGATACTTACTTCGACTACTTCTGGGACTTCAATGACGGTAGTGGTGATCCCTCGGGCATGACCATTACAAATCATACCTACCTGCAACCGGGCACTTATTGTCCATCGGTGATAATGACTGATCCAAGTGGCTGTATTGTTCTTGTCAGTTGCACCGAACCTATAGTGGTAGAAGAATTTGTAATGAACTATACCGCACCCGCCTACTTATGCTTTGGCGACACGCTGCACTTGATAGTTGGCAATGGAGAAACATACAGTTGGGATAACTTGAGTCAGATAACTCAGGGTCCTACCTACAATGATTTTTATCTGCATCCATTGGATGATACACAATTCCTGCTAACAGGCACATACAGTGACTGCGAGCGCACGGATACTATCAACATAGAAGTAAAAGATTTGCCCAACGTCACCCTCGACATTACCAACTCGGTGTGCAGTGGCGATGATTCGTTTGAGCTAGCAGGAGGACTTCCTGATGCACCTGCGGGTGAATACTTTGTGGATGGTGTTGCAGCAACCCAATTTGATCCTTCTTGGCCATCTGAAACCAGCTACCAAGTGATGTACAATTACGTAGATACATTCCTGTGCGCAAGCAGCGCCTCAGTGGACGTTTTCCTGCACGACTTGCCCGTTGTTGCCTATCCTGATTTTGCTGCAGTCTGCGAAGACGCTGCTGTTATAGATATCAATACAGCAGCACCTCTTGGCGGCATTTATACCTGGAGCGCAGATACCATCACCTCATTTGATCCGACCATTGGCGAAGGGGATTATATGCTTACCTACACCTATACCGATCAATACAACTGTACCAACTTTGACAATGCGCAATTGACCGTTCATCCAACACCCGATTTGCTCATTGCCTTTGATGATGTTTGCCAAGACGTTGGACTGGAGGTGCAAAATCTCAGTACTATTCCCATAGGAAGTATTGTGCTAACACAGTGGAATTTTGGAGTAGCGGGTTTAGATAACAACTTTGATCATGCGCCCATTTTTTTCCCGGCCATTGGAAATTATCCGTTCTCGGTAACCCTAACGAGTAATCAAAATTGTGTTTCATTCTTTGATACAACCGTAAACGTTTGGGCAGTGCCTGTGGTGCAGTTTACACCACACGAGGCGTGTCAGTTTGAGTCACAGCTCTTTGTGGACGAAAGCACGTTGGAGGCCGATTCAATAGTGAGCTGGCTGTGGGGAGTAGAGGGGCAAGTCATTGATTCGCCAGATTCTCTGAACCATGTTTTTCAGACTTGGGGCGACTTGAATGTGACACTGACACCTGTTACCAACAATGGTTGCGATGCCACGTTAAGTGTAAGTGTTGTTGTGCATCCTGCGCCAGTGGTAGCCATCACTTTTGATGGTGCATGTCTTGGCGAGGAAAGCCTTTTTCATGCGGATGCTTCAGTGCCCATAGGCGGCATCATTAGTCACGAGTGGGTTTTTGGCGATGGTCACCCGAACGAATATGACTACGATGCAGATAATCTTTACGACACCACAGGTCTTTATTACATCTCATACACTGCTGTAAGTAATCTTGGCTGCACCACGGTGGTCAATGACTCCATTGGTATTTATGGTATTCCGGAAGTGGACTTTACCATTCAGCCAAATGAAATGTGTGCAGGAGCTCCCTTTACAATGTTCGACTTAAGCACTGTGGATGCTCCCAGTAATATTGTGGAGTGGCATTGGTACTTTGACAATGCAGAAGTTAGCACGGAGCAAATAGCAGATACCTTCTGGACACAGCCCGGTACGTATGATTTGAGTTTGAGTGTTACCAGTGATCATGGTTGCAGTGCAGATAGCACCTCATTGAATGAAGTAACGGTTTACCCTCGCCCCACCGCAGGATTTACCACTCCGGAGCAAGCCACTATGTTCAATCCGATCATAGAAATTACCAATGAATCAAGCGAAGATGTTACCAACTGGAATTATGATTTTGGTGATGGGAATGTTGCGACATTTCCGGAAGGAGAGCACCTATACGATGCGTGGGGACCTTATCAAATTACGCAAGTCGTTACCAATGCTTTTGGTTGCATGGATACCGCCATGCAAGTAGTGGAAATCACGCCTGACTTATTGGTGTACATACCCAATGCATTCACACCAGATGGCAATGGCCACAACGAACTATTCAGTGTAGTCACCAGTGGCTTTGAAGTCACCCTGTTCGAGTTCATGATTTTCGATCGCTGGGGCACCCAAATATTCCAAAGTGATACGCCTGAAAAAGGCTGGGACGGCTCACAAAATGGCACCATTGCACAAGACGGTGTCTATAGCTGGCGCCTGATGATTCGAAGCAATTTTGATGTCACCATACACGAGATGAAAGGGAATGTGACTTTGTTGAGATAAAGCAGTCTGTTCACCTTCCCGCTCACTCCTTTTTAGCGCTGTCATCACAATGTGACGATTCTCCTTTCTCCATTCTCCATTTCAAAGTAAGTTTGGCCACCTGCTTCACCTATGTCTTTTCGTTCATTTTTAAAAACCACAGATTTTCGCAAAACACTTTTGCGTGTTGTCCTCATCTATGCAGGATGCGTTGTGGTGGTTTGGTTCTTTCTCAATTGGTATACCGATCATGGCGAATTTGTTACTGTTCCTGAGCTGAAAGGAATGAAACTAGAAGAAGCGATGCAGACGCTGCAAGATCGTGACCTTGGTCACTTGATAATAGACAGCATCTATGATAAAAAGGCCGAAGCAGGAACCATCTTGGAACAAAGCCCTGCGCCTGAAAGCCAAGTGAAGGAAGGCCGTCAGGTATTCCTTACCATCTATAGCTTCGAAGCTCCAATGGAAAAACTGAGCGTGAAGGAAGGCGACTTCGCAGCAGTGGCTATGATAAAACTGAAGAACAAAGGAATTGAGTTTGATACCCTGTATGAGGCCAACAATACTTTTCCGGGTAGCATCATTCGAGTTTCATACAAGGGACGAAAAACAAAACCGGACGACCTAATACCCAAAGGGGGAAAAGTGACACTGGTCATAGGTCGGGCTGTAAAGACAAAAATCATCGTGCCCGACTTCACCGGATTCACCTGTGCTGAAGCCGAACGCATGATGGATACGTTGAATCTTTTCTGCAATTGCCGATTCGAAAATCTGGGAAATATGCCGTCTGCACAAGATTCTGTCATTTTTCGCGTTTGCCGCCAGGATCCTATACACGATCCGCTGATAGGGACAAGCCCCGGCAGAATTGTAGACCTTTGGCTCTACAGCACACCCTGCCCTCGCGACACCACTTCTGCGGGTTCTGACTTTGAGCCTTAATGAATTTTACAGAATGAAATTTCAACTTTTTTTACTCTCTCTTTTTATCATTATAGCCACGAATGCTTTTTCGCAAGAGGAAGAAGCGCCTTTGCGCTACAATGCAAAACAGGCACAGCGCTATAGGGAAGAACAGCGCGCTGCGCAAAACGAAAAACGCGGTGGTGGTGGTACCTTGACACTTCCTTTCTTCGATGATTTTTCTCGCTATTCTTTGCCAACTTCGTTAGAAACCATTCCTGATGAATGGCAGATGTGGAGTGATACGGATGTGTTTGTCAATTGCACCTTTCCCGTTGCTCCCCTCACTATTGGTGTTGCCACTTTAGATGGGTTTAAACCGAATGGACAACCCTATGAATGGAATGCAGGAAACATCAAAATTGGATGCGACTCACTTACTTCTTTGCCAATAGACCTGTCTGGATTTTTGCCAGAAGATTCTCTGCGTTTATTGTTTCATTATCAAACCGGTGGACTCGGTGACATTCCTGATGAGGATACAGACACCTTGTTTCTCGATTTTTTTAAAGTCCAGGGAGGTGATGGTGACTGGGTAAAAGTGTGGCAAGTGAATGGGGGCGACAATGCAGCAAGTTTCGAACGAGTATTCATTGATATTCTTGATCCTGATTATTTACAAAACGGATTCAAGTTTCGGTTTCG
The DNA here is from genome assembly GCA_031414655.1 of Flavobacteriales bacterium. Taxonomy (GTDB): domain Bacteria; phylum Bacteroidota; class Bacteroidia; order Flavobacteriales_D; family Sanyastnellaceae; genus JANNVZ01. Next base: position 32,411 of record JANNVZ010000001.1, on the reverse strand, counting down.
AAACTGGGGCAGGCCAGGCGGCAGTGTTGACCATTGGCACTTGGACTATATCATTCTTGCCGATGGTCTTGATCCCAATGCTATCGAATTGGATGAAGTTGCCTTTCAGTACTGCAACAATACACTTCTGAACAATGGCTTGACTTCCATGCCTTGGACACACTACCTGAGCAATCCGGAGTCTTTCATGGCCGACAATGTGGTACTGAACCAACGCAATCTTGATGGTATTCAAAACGTGAATACGCGCGTTGAAATTTCAACTGGAGGAGCGAATGTTTTTACATCCAGTTTGCTATCAAATCCCAATCAAGCACAAGGAGAATTTACCAGCACCCTGCCATTGGACGGCTATAACTACTCCGATCCAGATGCTGATACGGAAGCTTTATTTACGGTATGCGCATCATTCAATCAAACAGATGCACAGTTGTCAAATGACACCATGTGTTTTGATCAGGTATTCTCTAACTACTATGCGTATGACGATGGCACGGCTGAAAGAGGTTGGCGACTTAATCAAAATGGAGCGCGCTCTGCGGTGCTCTACAACAGCGTCATTCCGGATACGTTACTTGGTGTTATGATTCATTGGTTGCCCTACCTGAGCGACAACTCAGGAGAATCTTTCTTGCTTAGGGTATATGATGTGAATGGTGGTTTACCCGGCAATGAATTGAACGCAGAGGATTTCAATTTTTATGATTACAGTTATGGGTATGAAGGTTACAACCCCTTTTACTACTATGCATTGACAGAGCCCATTGGTCTTGATGGGCCTTTTTTTATGGGATGGATTCAACAGAACTCTGATTCGGTTTACATAGGAAATGATAAGAACACCAATATGAATTTGAGCCAGTTGTACCTAAAGTACGATGCATTCAGTAATTGGGTACCAACTACAGTTTCTGGTTCCATCATGTTTCGTCCGGTGTTCAAGTCGGGTATGGAGGACTGGGTAAGTGTGGAAGAAAATGAATTGCCAAGCTTCAGCATTTTTCCAAATCCAGCTGGCGATGTTCTAAACATTTCATTGCCTTCAGACCATGAGAAATATTTCGCACAGGTTTTTGATATGGCCGGCCGGGTTGTGATTGGGGAAAGTTTTGTAAACAATGGAACCACCGCCTTACCCATAGAAGATCTTGCAAACGGGGTTTACACGTTGCGCATTTCTTCCTCTTCAGGAACTTTTAGTGCGAAGCGTTTTATCAAAGGTCAATAAGTCGCCAATGCGGAGCGGTTTACTTTTATGAACTGAAATTTTTTGTTGAGGATCATACCACCGAACTCTGCTGAATCATGAGTAAAAAACTGAACATACTTGCCTTCGCTGCTCACCCTGACGATGCTGAAATTAGTGCAGCCGGAACGTTGCTAAAGGCCGTTGCGCAAGGACACAAAGTTGGAATTATAGATTTAACGCAAGGTGAGCTTGGAAGCCGAGGAAGTCGCGAGTTGCGCAAAAAGGAAGCGGAAAACGCAAGCCACGTTTTAGGGTTGAGTATCCGCGAAAATTTGAAATTGGCGGATGGATTTTTCGAGCACAATGAAGCAAGTCTTCGAGCGGCAATAGAAATGATTCGCAAATACCAACCTGACATTGTGTTGTGCAATTCGCCCACTGACCGTCACCCGGATCATGGTCGTGCATCGAAACTTGTAAGTGACGCTTGCTTCTACTCAGGCCTTGTAAAAATCGAAACCACTGTTGATGGAGTGATGCAAGAAAAATGGCGCCCTCGCGCAGTGTATCAATACATTCAAGATTACTACCTCAAGCCTGATTTCGTTGTTGATGTCACTCCCTTTTGGAATAAAAAAGTAGAAGCGCTTAAGTGTTTCAGTAGTCAGTTTTATGATCCACAATCGGCAGAACCATTGACGCCTATTTCAGGAGAAGAATTTTTTGATTTTCTGAAAGGTCGCGCATTGCAAATGGGTAGACCGGCTGGTTTTCTGCTTGCCGAAGGCTTCATCGCTGATCGAATAATTGGAGTGGACGATCTAACGCTATTGCTCTAGTGTGTTGGGTCAAGTAGCTAATTGCGGTGAATAAATTTCACGCTCAATCAGCTTTGGCTGGAAGAACAGCTGTAGAAATTTCTTCTTTCGTTTGCCCTGAAAAAAGCCACAGTCCGCCAAACGTCAAGGCGCCATTCAACAACAACATTTCGAACCCAAACTTGTAATCGCCAAACAAGGTTGGACTAAGAAATCCGATGGTCCAAGCTACACAAGGTGCGAAAAGACAGATGAGGGGTGCTGCAAAATTTTCCAGTTTTCTTTTTGTGAGAATTCCAAATGCGAACAAGCCAAGCAGCGGGCCGTAGGTATAACTCGCAATAGTTAGAAGTATATCTATTATTTGTTTGTTGTCAAGCCATTTAAAGAAAATGACCATTCCCAAAAACACGAATGCAAACCAGAGGTGAATTTTTTTTCTAATAATGGTTCTTTGTTCCTCGCTCAATTTTTCATTGCGCTGTATACCCAATAGATCAATGCACGTGGACGCAGTCAATGCGGTAATGGCTCCATCGGCTGATGGAAATAAGGCACTTATAAGACCCACTATAAAAATGATACTGATGGCAGGTGGCAAGTATTGCATAGCAATGGTGGGAAACAAATCATCTTTGGCAATAGTGATTCCTTTGGAGGTTGCATAGAGGTAGAGCATTCCACCCAGCAACAGGAAAATAAAATTGACTGCAACGAGGATGAAACTGAACGTGATCATGTTCTTCTGCGAGTCCTTCAACGTTCTTACACTGATGTTTTTCTGCATCATTTCTTGGTCAAGCCCCGTCATACTGATGGTGATAAAAGCGCCACCAACGATGTGCTTAAGAAAGAAACTTTTTTCTTGCCATTGCATATTGAACACTTGCGTGTAGCCAGCATCGCTAAGTGTGCTCCACGCTTGTCCGAATCCCATATTTAAATCACCGGTGATGTAGACCACGCAAACAACAAGTGCTAGCAGCATAAAAAAAGTTTGAAGCGTATCGGTCCAGACAATTGTTTTCACTCCGCCTTTGTAGGTGTAGAGTAGAATCATGAGCAGAATAATCAATGCGGTGATGTGAAAAGAAACATCATAACCAAAAAGGAAAAGCGAAAATCCCAGCGGCTTCATCACAAAAATTTGAAGCACATTGATGACAAGATAAAGTCGAAGGGTAGCGCCCAGGGTGCGCGAGACGATGAATAGCAGCGCACCTGTTTGATAAGAGACCAAACCAAAACGATGTTGCAAGTAGTGATAGATGCTGGTAAGATTCAGTTTGTAATACAGCGGCAACAACACAAATGCAACAACAAAGTATCCGATGAAATAACCCAACACTACTTGGAAATAATAAAAATGTTCGGGCCCCACTGTGCCGGGTACAGAAATAAATGTGACACCACTGAGCGAAGTTCCTACCATGCCAAAAGCAACGAGGTACCAATGTGCAGAACGCCCCGCACGGAAATAGGAATCGTTAGTTGCCTTGCGCGATGTGTACCAAGAGATAACTAGCAGCAGCGCGAAATAGGCAAGCAGAATAAAAATAATGGTGGCTTGAAGCATGCGAACAAATCAACTTGATGACGGGCGTGTATGAAACAATTGATCTATCTTTCTTTCAACAATTATGGCTTTGCAAATGCATATTCGCGCTTTGTGTTACCCTCTGCTCAAGCATTTTATGATGAAGAAAAATATAGCATTACTTAGTTTTTATTGCTTGCCTATGGCTGTCTTTTCTCAGCTCATAGCGCCCGGCATCATAAAGGATATTCGCACAGAAGAAGCTATTTCCGGCAATCGCGAAACCATTCTTTGGTCAGAAGATTTTGCTGATGGTATAGAGGGTGGTTGGGAGAATAGTGATGCTGGTGGGGTTGCTTATTGGGAATACCGCGGCCCATTCACCAACCCCACGAATGAAGTAGGTTCTCGCGGCCTATGCACTGATGCCAGCGCCCCGGGCAATGTGATAGAAAGCCCTTCGTGGGGCAATGGCTTTGTGCTATTCGATAGCAACTGGTGGGACAATCCAGATCTGCCATGTACTCTTGGCAATTTTGGAACAGGGCCAGCACCCGCTCCGCATCTTGCGGTGCTTACAACACCATCCATCGACCTTTCTTCAAACCCCGACATAGCATTGCGCTTCAATCAATTTGTAAGAAACTACGATGCCGAAATGCGCGTGGAGGTAAGTGCAAATGGTGGCCCGTGGCAAACTGTATTTGACAACAGTAGCACTCCTGCCCTGAGCGCGACTGACATGACAGTTCAAATACCTATCAGCAGCGCAGCGGGTGGCCAAAGTGATGTGAAGATCAGATTCGTCTTTGAGGGCACATACTATTACTGGCAACTTGATGACATCTGTATTGTAGATATTTTCGCCAACGATTTAGCCACGCGCCAAACCACTTTTGGCGATTTTGACCTAAGCAATGTGAACAACCCGACAGGGTTTGAATGGCTGGAATACACCAAGTATCCCGATGAAATGGCGCCCTTGCTGAAATTCTCCACACAATGCGACAACGTGGGCAGCATTGCTCAAACGGATTGCCGGTTGAATGTGGAAGTGGTGGACGTTGAGAGTGATGCAATCATTCACACAGCGCAAAGCACGGAAGGTTTCGACCTGCAGCCCGGTGCCTCCCTTGAGTTGAACGTGAGTGATTTTCAGATGCCGAATGCACAAGGTTTTTTCCATCTACACTTCGCAACATCACAAACGGAAACCGATGAGAATGAGATGAACAATGCTGACACCGCGGGTTTCAATATTACTGATTGTGTGTATGCGCGCGACTATGGTTTTACCAATGCTGTTTTTGTGGCAACCCCCGAGTTGGCATTGCTCGATTATGAAATAGGCAATGTGTTTCTTCCCACTGCTGCCAATCAGTCTTGTTACTCCATCAGTGTTGCTATTGCGTCAGGCACTTCTCTGCCGTCCACGGTGTATGCAAAACTGTATGAGTTTGATGCGCAAGAATCTATTGTGGCCAATGAAATAGGAGAAACAAGTGCCGTTAGCATAACAACAGAAATGTTCAATAGCTATGGAGAGGGAACTTTTTTGCACCTGCTATTTGATGCGCCTATACCTGTGGAAAATGGAAACGCCTACTTGGCAGTCGTTGGCAGCACAGATGGTGCTGACAATGTCTTAATCGCATTTAGTGGTAGCTCCCCCGAAAGCACTTCATGGGTGCGCTTTCTGCCTAACCAATGGTTTTACCTCACTGCAGTTCCAATGGTGCGAATGAATTTTTGTACCAGTATATCTGTAGAAGAAGTGACCTCCGGTGAAAGTACGTTTTCAGTTTTTCCAAACCCCGCTTCAACCGAAATCAATTTGGATCTGATCCGTTTTTTAAATGAAGAAGCCTTCATATCAATAACCGATGATCTTGGAAAGAGGGTGATGGAACAAATAATGCCAAAGGTCAATTCTGCTAGCCGAAGTATTGATATTGAATCCTTGCCTTCTGGAGTTTACTTCATTCAGGTGCAAAATGAAAAGACAAAAATGACCGGCAGGTTTTTGAAGATGTAAGTTTGCTGAGTTCTACACTTTCGCATACTGTAAAATCAGATGAGCCTCAAATCCACCTTTAGCAAATCGTACGCAAAACTCGTTGCTCGAAAACTGAAGCGCGAAGCGTTGCAAGCAGTTGATATGCAACAAGGCGTTTTGCTCACGTTGATGGATCGGGCCAATGCGACCTCCTTCGGATTGGAGCACCGCTTTGCACAAATCGAATCACACGAACAATTTGCGCAGGCCGTTCCCATTCGCGACTACGAAGATTTGGTGCCCTATATAGAACGCGCGAAACAGGGCGAGGCGAACGTATTGTGGCCCGGGAAGCCTCTTTATTTCTGCAAAACAAGTGGCACAACTAGCGGCACTAAATACATTCCTCTTACCAAACATTCTTTACCCAATCACATCGGATCTGCACGAAATGCATTGCTCAGTTATATAGCCGAGACAGGCAAAGCAGATTTTGTAGATGGGAAAATGATCTTCTTGCAAGGTTCGCCCAAGTTGGATAAACTGGAGAGTGGAATTCCTTATGGCCGACTTTCCGGAATAGTAGCCAACCACATTCCATCGTATTTGCAGAAGAACCGAATGCCTTCTTTCACAACAAATTGCATAGAAGATTGGGAAACAAAAGTGAATGCCATTGCAACAGAAACGATGAACCAAGACATGTCGCTCATCAGCGGCATTCCCAGTTGGGTGCAGATGTATTTCGAAATTCTTTTAAAGAAATCGGGCAAACAATCCATCAAGGAACTATTTCCAAACTTCAATCTTTTTGTGTACGGTGGAATCAACTTTGAACCGTATCGTAAAAATTTTGAAAGCCTAATTGGTAAAAACATTCCAACCATTGAACTCTATCCTGCAAGCGAAGGCTTCATTGCTTTTCAAGACTCGCAAGAACAAGATGGATTACTTTTAAATGCGAACTCCGGCATCTACTTCGAGTTCATAGTTGCATACGAATATTTTACCGAAAATCCAAAGCGCCATTCACTTGCGGATGTAAAATTGAATGTGAACTACGCGCTCATTTTGAGCAACAATGCAGGGTTATGGGCTTACAGTATTGGCGACACAGTGAAGTTCGTTTCACTTAGTCCTCCGCGCATCAAAGTGACAGGAAGAATAAAACATTATACCAGTGCGTTTGGCGAACACATCATAGGTGAGGAAGTGGACAAGGCGATGAGTACTGTTTGTACCCGGATGAACATAACGGTCACCGAATTTCATCTTGCACCGCAAGTGCAACCGCAAGAAGGATTGCCTTACCATGAATGGTTTGTTGAAACAGATGCGAAAGACGTTGACAAAAAGCAATTCGCACTGTGGATAGATGACGTTATGCAAGAGCAAAATATCTATTACCGTGATTTGATTAAAGGGCAAGTACTAAAACCTGCGGTTATTACGTTCGTGCAAAAAGGCGCGTTCAATGACTACATGAAATCCGTTGGCAAGTTGGGAGGTCAAAACAAAATACCCCGCCTGGCAAATGACAGAAAGATTGCTGATGCGCTTGTGAAATGAATAGCAGAGAATTGAAAAACGTGATAACAAAATATTCCTCTCTGCGATTGCTGTGTCTAAGCGCTATTCTTTCTCTCAATTCAACCTATGCCTTCTCACAGATAGAAATAAATCCAAAACAATTAGCGTTTGGCACTACCACGCCACAAACGCAATGGGTGGTAGATATCATCATCCAGAACAAGGGAGACAAAAAGGACTTCTTGCTGCGAACCACTTTCTCGCATGAATACGAAGCGATCTATTCATCAAAAACTCTTTTGCCAGATAGCGTTATTACCGTAAGAGTGAAGTTCAAGCCACGCGGCAAAGGAAAGTTTGATGAGAAGATTGAATTCTATTTCGCCTCCATGCCAGAGCCGATTATTTTTTCAGTAAGTGCCGATGTGCAATACCTCAATCCACAAGATAATTTGGCTTGTCCAGACTTCTCGCGACTTGCTGCCGACTGTTGCGTGAACAACATGTTCATATGCGAAGTGATTGATGCAGAAACAAAAAAGCCCATTGCTGAAGCCGTAGTAGCGATAAAAGAGAACTGGACGCAGCAATTGAAACTACAAACGAATGCAGAAGGAAAAGCATCACGCAACATTCCCATTGGATATTATCTGTTAGTTGCATCGCACAAAGACTATTTGCCATCGAGTATTACGAGTTATGTCAACAACAAGAACTCCTATTTCCTGTTCGAACTGCAACAAGTGAAAAATGAATTGATAGAAGAAAAGAAAGAAGATGAAGTTGTGGCGATCGAGCAGGAAGACACCTCGGCACAAATTATCACCAACAGTCTTCTACCCGAGAATCTTTACAATCCCAACAACATCGTATTTCTGTTGGATGTAAGCAGCAGCATGAAGATTGGTAACAGAATGCAACTGATGCGTGGAGCGTTAAATCAACTTGTGTCGGTGCTTCGCCCTTCCGACAAAATCACGTTGATCAGTTATGCTGATGAATCAAAGATTTTGCTTGCTACCATAACGGGGGATCAAAAAGGCAGCATCAACCAAATAGTAAATGGCCTAAATGCAGATGGAAACACCGCTGGCGCAAAAGGATTCAAGAATAGCTATGACATTCTGAAACAACAATTCATTGAAGGTGGCAACAATCAATTGATAGTAATAACGGATGGTGCTTTCCAACCAGAAGATCAAAAGCAGATAGACAAATTGGTAAAAAAATCATCGCGCAAAAAAATCGTAACAAGCATTGTGGGTGTGGATGCCAACTTCTATGCATCGGAAAATCTGAAGGGAGTTTGTGCAAAAGGAAATGGTTCTTTTATCCTGATAAAGGATGATGCAGATTTGCAGCTCATTATTGAAGAAATAAAAAAACAATCAACGAAGAAGTGAGTGAGCCCGTTTTTCTTATTGGAATAGCCGGAGGCAGTGGTTCAGGGAAGACTACTTTCCTGCGTGAGTTGCTTAGTCATTTTTCACCTAGGCAAGTAGCACTGGTGTCGCAGGATAATTATTACGAACCAAAAGAAAGGCAACAAGCAGACGCCAATGGCGTACTCAATTTTGACTTGCCTACTTCTATTAACCGCGCGCATTTTGCGCAGGACATGGAAAAACTTGCACGTGGTGAAAGCCTTGAGTTGTTGGAATACAACTTCAACAATCCGGCATGGGAGCCTGAAAAGGTGACCGTGAATCCTGCACCTATCATCATCATGGAAGGCTTGTTCGTATTTCATTATGATGAGATACGCACACGACTGAACTACAAGGTGTATGTGGACGCACACCATGAGCAACGATTGAAACGCAGAATAGAACGCGATGAAAAGGAGCGTGGATATCCTGAGCATGAAGTGCGTTACCAATGGTTGAATCATGTCCGCCCTGCTGAGGAGCTTTACCTAGATCCATACATACCACAATGTGATTTGGTAGTGGATAACAATACACACTTCAAGGAAGGACTGAATTCGCTAGTGATGAAAATCAAATCGCACTTGGTCTGAAGTCTTCCGTACAGATTATTCAACCCATCTTTTTTTTTTGAAGGTGTATTTGTATTGGATACAACACAAAGCTGCAACCTTCTACATTCGCACCGAACAGTGCAATGAATTACAAACAACTCATACAAAAAGCATCGAAGTACACATGGGTAGCCAAGTCCATAGCCTATATGCGTCAAGTAAAGCTTCCCGGTTTTCAAGGACTGTCGCTTTGGTTTGTGATGCGGTTTTTTATAGAGGCATTGATGAAGGGACAACTGGCTACCCGCGCCTCTGCCATTTCGTTTCGTCTTTTCCTTGCATTTTTTCCGGGCATTATTATGTTGCTCACGCTTATTCCCTACATACCTATTTCCAATTTTCAGGAGAATCTGTTTTCAAGCATTGAAGGGTTTTTTCCTGGCGATACATTTTCGCTTTTTGAAAGCACACTTATCGACCTTCTCAAGAACAAACACAGCGGATTACTCAGCATCGGTTTTATTCTTACAATCTACTATGCCAGCAACAGCATCAATGCGATATTGATTGGTTTCAACAGCAGCTATCACCTCGAGGAAAAGGGAAATGTATGGGTGATGCGCATTGCCAGCATTCTGCTCATTTTCATTTTAGGCTTGCTGATGACCATAGCAGTAGGCACAATGATATTCAGCGGAGTTGTGTTCAACTACTTGCACGAGATAGGCATCATAGGAGATAGGGGCTACATACCTCTACTCAATTTTGCAAAGTGGATCATCTCCGTATTTCTTATGTACAGCATCATCAGCACATTGTACAACGTGGGTGTAGGTAGGCGCAGGCGCAGGTGGCGCTTATTCAATGTAGGGGCAACGTTTGCCACCATATTCTTTGTGGTTACCTCCATGTTGTTTGCTTACTTCGTTACCAACTTTGCCGCATACAACAAACTGTATGGTTCTTTGGGAACTTTGCTGGTACTTTTAATTTGGCTTAATTTTAACTGTATGATTGTGCTCATGGGTTTCGAACTGAACCAGAGTATCCGAAAAGCTAAGCGCAGCATACCCAAACCCGAACCAGTGATTGCTCCAATTAAAAACACCATAAAAGAATGAAACACACTTTACTACTCACGGCAACAATTCTTACGGCATTTTGTATGCAGGCACAAAGCGTGTTGGGCAGATGGAAAACCATAGATGATGAAACAGGCAAGCCCAAAAGCACTGTAGAAATCTATGAGCAGAATGGTTTGGTGTATGGCAAAGTCATCCAGTTGTTTCGTGAGCCCAGCGAAGATCAAGATCCTAAATGCGATAAATGCGAGGATGACCGCAAGGATCAAAAAGTGATAGGCATGATTATTCTCCGTGACATGAAACTGCAGGACGGATTCTATAAAGGCGGCACCATCTGCGACCCCAAAAAAGGGAGTGTTTACAAATGCGAAATGTGGCTCAATGCTGCTGACATGAATAAGTTGGAAGTAAGAGGATACTGGGGCTGGTTTGCCAGAACACAGACGTGGGTGCGTGCTTGAGCGTAGTTTTTTGGCTTGAACTTAATCACTGTATTAGCAAAGAAGAAATGGTAAGTAAGTAGCTCTGCGTTCACCGCATCTTTACACGACACGCTGTTAGAACTGGAAGTAACTTCTTCGCTTGAAGCGCGGTTTATCTTTTTTGTCAATGCACAATTTCTTGTACATACCCTCCGCATCGGCATCACCCATTTCAGCAGCTTCCACCCAATCGCCACACGCACCTTCCATGTCGTGCTTGAAGTAAAGCGCTTCACCGTGGTAGTAGAGCACCTCTGCCAAGCAATCTGTTTTTTCTAACTTCAACTCGTTCAGCAGTTCTATAGCACTGCGGTATTGCCCCATGTCCAGCATGATGATGGCCATGTTCAGTTTGGCTCTGTTGAGCAGAGGGTTTAGGTTATATGCTTTCTGAAAATCTTCCAATGCTAAAAGGCTTTTTTTGGTGTCTACATTGTTGGCTGCTCGCAGGTAGTACGCATCGGCATAATTACTATCTAGGTAGATAGCCTCGTCTATGTAGCGCTGACAGGCTTTGTTTTCCATGCTCATGTATTCCACTACTGCCAGCCAGTAGTAGCCTTTGGCATCGTCCTCATTCTTCTGCAAGTAGGTTACAATATCCATTCGGGCCGACTCAAATAGCTGCGCTGATATTTTGCAAATGCCTCTGTTCAAGTGCAGCTCGGTGCCTTCATACCCTGTGGTTTTGGCTTTGTCATAATCATCGAGCGCGCGATTGTATTCACCTAGTTTTTGCAGGCAATCCGCCCGCATCAAGTAAGCTTCGCCACTGGCATATTGGGCTACTTGTAAGTCGGCAGCGCTGAGGGCCTTGGCATAGTCACCAGACGCATAAGCCTCTTTGGCTTGGTCCAGAGGGCTTTGGGCTGCTACAGAAAAATGCAAGCCGCACAAAGCGATTAGAAGAGCAAATGTTTTTCGGACAACAAATGACATAGGCGCGTTCTACGCAGAGTGTTGAGAAGAGGTTGCTATTTGGCGAATTCGCCTTAAACAAAGAAACCCCCTTCGCGCAAGCGAAGGGGGTTTCAATCTTTAAGATCTATTCAATCGTCCCTTTGTTAGGGAGCGATGTCTTATTTGCTTATCACCAAGCGACCCATTTCTGAGTTGCCATTCTGAGTGATACGGAACATATAGATACCGGTAGCCAAACTGTTCACGTTGAACTCAACGCGGTAAGTAAGACCAGCCTCCATATTGTTGTTATACACATCAGCCACTTTGGCACCAGCCATGTCAAACACCTCAAGCTGTGCACGGCCAGCGGCAGTACTCTTGAAGGTAAACACAGTGTTGTCATCAGCAGGGTTAGGAGCAACTGTAACGTTCAGGTCTTTGCTTTCAACTACATCAGATTCTGTAGTTGGAGCTTGTACATCATTTATTACATAACCTTCGAAAGTGATGTACTGGATGCAAGACTCAGCTTGGTTACCAGAGCAATCGGTTGCAGTCCACTGACGTACTATGTAGTAGTCTGGGCAGCAGTCTAGTTCGAAAGCAAGGTCACCACCACCGCTTACGCTAGTAGTTGATTGTCCGTTTACGAATGTACCGCTGTAAGTGAACCAACCACCGAAGCCATTGTCAGCACCGTTGTAGTTGTTAGCACCGTTGCCAAGTTGGTAACCGAAGTAGTTGTTAGCTGGAGCATGTACCAGGTTGATAGAAGAACCTGAGTAAGCACCGAAACCAATCAACTCAGCACCTGGGTTGTTCTGCATAAGGAAGTACAACCACTCTTCGTGGTTTTCACCTTCGCCACCGCAGTCATCCTTGAAGCTGGTTGGGAAACCTTGTGTGCTCCACTCTGACCAATCTTTTTCAGCACCGAACCATACGTCAAGCAAGAAACCGTTTGCTGGGTTAGCAGCATTGGTCAATGTAGCAGTAACGTGTGCAGTTCCATCAGGGAAACGCACCAGTTCGCCTTCAGCTATCTGGTAGTAACGGTGAGCAGCAGGCATGTTGAACATAGCCATAGCCCAAGCGTAAGGATAGTTACAAGGGTTACCAACTGGAAGTGCTGGAGTGATCAAATCACAATCAGCAATAGAACCTTCCTCTGGCATTTCACCCATGATGAATTCTTCTGGTGTAACTTCCCATGAACCACCACAATTGTCTGTAGCAGTTACTACAGCAGGAGCTGGAATTTCATCGTCACAAGCCAACACTAGGTCTGCTGGACATCCTTCCAAAACAGGAGCTGTTTCATCTTGAACGTAGATATAGTAATACGCATCATCAGAGTTGCCGCAATTGTCAGTTACAAAATAGTATACTGATAAAACCTGATTGCCGCAATTGTCTGGCAGAACCTCGTAGTTTACAGAAACCTCAACAGATGGATTAGCATCGCAGTTGTCAGTAACCACTATAGCTACAGGAACAGGTATTTCAGAAGCACATTCTATATAGACATTCACAAGTTCAGTTACGATAACAGGAGCTGTTACGTCATAAACTGTGATGTATTGGTAGAAGTCATTGCTGTTACCACAAGCATCGGTAGCAATCCAGATACGAGCCATACTAGTGTAGCAAGAATCGCTAACGTAGATGGTATCACTGTAAGAATACTCGATTTCGCTGCAAGCATCCCAAGCCTCTGGCTGAATTACTTCCACTTCATCGATACACTCATAGCTGAACTCGTTCTGGTTGTTATCACCAAATGAAGGAGCCGTAGTGTCCTGAACAGTTACGGTCTGAACAGCACTAGCCTCATTGCCACAATCATCAGTAGCAGTGTAAGTGATAGTCACTACATAGTTTGCTGGGCAATCTCCGAAAGCAGTATCTGCTACAGAAGTAATGTCAACATACCAGTCGCAAGAATCCCATGCTTGAGCATAGCCTAAGTAAATCATTTCATTACACTCAGCGATGATGTCTTCTGGAGCATAGATAAATGGCAGGTTGTTGTCCACCACAGTTACTACACGGTCTATAACCGTTTGGTTACCGCAGTTGTCTTCAGCTGTCCAAGTCTCAGTGTAAGAAGCACCACAGATGTCTGTGATTTCGAAACCTACGTAGTCAACATACACCTCACCGCCACAATTGTCTGTGAACTCTGGGTCGAATGCAGGAGCCCACTCAGTGCAAGAGATAGTAATGTCCAAAGGCTCGTTACCTACAGGAGCAATCTCGTCAGTAAGACGGATGATCTGTAAGAACTGCTCAGAAGCATTCTGGCATACATCATAAGCTGTGTAGTAGCGGATGTAAACACCTGCGCACTCACCGCTTACAAGTTGTGTGCTGTCAATTACTATTTCAAATGCGTTGCAGTTGTCAGTAGCTTCAACGAAGATGCCACCATCAATTGAGAACTCCTCACATGGAACTTCGATTTCGAGTTCACCTGTAATAACTGGAGCAGTGGTGTCACGCACGATAATAGTTACCACCGCCTCAGCGCTGTTGCCAGCACAGTCAGTAGCAGTAGTAGTGCGTGTGAAGAAGAAGAAGCAAGGACCATCGTAGCTGTATTCGCTTTCTACTGTCTCATACGTTACATCGCTGCAAGCATCAGTAGCAGTTGGCAATACAGTGATGAAGTCTTCATCACATTCGAACTCGTAGTAGTCTACGTAGTCACCAAAGATTGGGTCAGTAGTATCCTCTACAGTGATAGTCTGAACAGCAGTAGCCTCATTACCACAATCATCAGTCGCAGTAAATGTGCGTGTGATGGTGTAGTTGCTAGGGCAATCTGTTTCTACAGTGTCAGTCACCTCAGTGATGTCCACATACATATCACAGCTATCAGAAGCGTAAGCGCTACCGAAGTATAGGTCTTCGTCACACTCTGCAGTGTAATCAGAAGGTATAGATAGATAAGGCGCGTTGTTGTCCACCACAGTTACTACACGGTCTATCACCGTTTCGTTACCACAGTTATCAGTAGCTGTCCATGTCTCAGTGTAAGAAGCACCACAGATGTCTGTGATTTCGAAACCTACATAATCAACATACACCTCACCGCCACAATTGTCTGTGAACTCTGGGTCGAATTCTGGTATCGCTTGGTTGCAATTAACCGTGATGTCCAAAGGCTCGTTACCTACAGGAGCAATCTCGTCAGTAAGACGGATGATCTGTATGAACTGCTCTGAAGCATTTTGGCAAATGTCATAAGCTGTGTAGTAGCGGATGTAAACACCAGCGCACTCACCACTTACAAGCTGTGTACTGTCTATTACAATTTCGAATTCGTTACAGTTGTCAGTAGCTTCAACGAAGATGCCACCATCAATTGAGAACTCCTCACATGGAACTTCAATTTCAAGCTCACCAGTGATAACCGGAGCAGTGGTGTCTTCGAAATAGATAAGCTGTAAGAACCACTCACTCGCATTGCCACACTCATCAGTAGCTGTCCACACACGGACGAAGTATTCGAAGCAAGGAACCACAGTGTTCAAAGTGTCGACATAAGAGTACTCAATCTGACCGCAGTTGTCGGTAGCTGTTGGCTGAATTAATTCAGCTTCTTCGTCACACTCGTAACCATAGTAAACTTCCTGATCCAAGTCCCAAACTGGAGCTTGATTGTCATACACGTGCACGATTTGTGTTTGAACCACTTGGTTGTTGCAATTGTCATAACCACGGAATGTGCGGTAGATATACAATTCTTGTGGGCAATCACCTGCCATAGTATCAAGACCTAACTCTATCTCTACTTCCTCATCACAATTGTCATCAGCAACAGGATAAATAGGTGCAGGCACCTCTTCATCGCAGCTAACTTCAATGTCACCAGGGAACTCAGTGAACGATGGGTTCACATTGTCATAGATAGTAACGTTGCGGTCTATCACCGACATGTTTCCACAATTGTCATACGCAGTCCAAGTCTCAGTGTAAGTCACGTTACAGTCTGCTGTAACTTCAAATCCTACATACTCAACATAAACCTCACCACCACAATTGTCAGTGAATTCAGGGTCAAATGGAGCAATGTCATCGCTGCACAATACCTCGATGTCCAAAGGCTCGTTACCTACAGGAGCAATCTCGTCAGTAAGACGGATGATCTGTATGAACTGCTCTGAAGCATTTTGGCAAACGTCATAAGCTGTATAGTAGCGGATGTAAACACCTGCGCACTCACCACTTACAAGTTGTGTGCTGTCTATAACAATTACGAATTCGTTACAGTTGTCAGTAGCTTCAACGAAGATGCCACTATCTATTGAGAATTCCTCACATGGAACTTCAATTTCAAGCTCGCCAGTGATAACTGGAGCAGTAGTATCAACAATGCTGATTGACTGAGTGTACTCATTGTAGTTACCACACTCATCTGTAGCAACAGTTACAATAGTGTAGTACTCGTAGCAAGGACCGTCAAACAGGTGCTCAGTCTCGTAAGATTCATAAGAAACGATACCACAATTGTCAGTAGCATCAGGAGCAACTATGATAACTTCCTCATCACACTCAAAGGTGTAATACATCTGGTCATCATCACCAAAAGTTGGATTAGTTGTGTCCTGTACAGTTATCTCTTGAGTTTGTGGCTCAGAAGCATTACCGCAAGCATCAGTAGCTACAAACGTGCGAGTGATTACATAATTCTGTGGGCAGTTACCTTCCAAAGTATCTACTACTTCAGAGACAGTGTAGTCAGAACAATTGTCTGTAGCACTTGGCTCACCGTAGTACAAATCTTCGTCACACTCAGCAGTGTAGTTAGAAGGTATCCACAATTCTGGAGCAGTAGTATCTACAATGTGGAATACAACAGAAACAGTTGTATCGTTTTCACAATAGTCAATACCTACCCAAGTACGGATAACGTCAAATGAAGCTTCGCAGTCATCATCAGTACCTACTACTTCTTCAGTGTAAGTAACGGTAACTTCCATTTCGCAATTGTCTACACCGTAAACACCGTCTACACCAAAGTAGTTGCCATCATCACCTACTGTTACTTCAGAACATTCCAAAGTAGTTTCAACAGGTACGCCTACCAGCTCAGGAGCAGTAAGGTCTTGTATAGCGATGTATTGTTCAGCAGTTGCTGTGTTGCCACACTCATCTGTAGCAGTGTATAAGCGGTAGTAAACCCCAAGGCATCCACCAGAATTCAATACTTCGTTAGTTACAACAACGGTAGCAGAACCACAGTTGTCAGTAGCTGTTATCAAAGCAGGAATTTCATCACACTCAATGTGTGCGTAGAACTCATAAGGATCAAAGACAGGAGCAGTAGTATCCTGAACGTGTATTACTTGATTGAATTCAACATCATTGTCGCAGCTGTCCGAAGCATACCAGCTGCGGTAGATAGTGTAGTTACCTGGGCAGTTGCCTGGCTCTATCACTTCTGTTGGAATTACTTCCACAACGTCTTGACAATTGTCAGTAGCAGTAACTACTGCAGCAGCAGGAACCGCATCACATTCAACTGTGATATCAGCTTCTGGAGTGCCGTTCAATACTGGAGCAGTTGTGTCAACAATAGTTATTGTTTGAACGCAATCAGCACGGTTACCACAAATGTCAAATGCAGCCCAAGTACGGGTAAGTGTTGTAAGGCAAGCATCACCAGCGGTTTCTTCACCAAGGTAAGATACCAATACATCGCCCGAGCAATTGTCAGTAGCAGTTACATCAAGAGCCAAAGCAGGAATTGCTTGGTCGCACTCGATAGTAAGACTTTCAGGACAATTAGAGAATTCAGGAGCTGTAGTGTCTTCAACGATTACATCATAAGATGCGATAGTAGCATGACCACAAGCATCTTCAGCGCGGTAGAAGTGTGTGAAAGAGGTATTGTGAATACACTCGCCATCATCACCAGGCTCACATTCGCTATTTACGTTTACGTCACCATGACCTTCCACGTGATTGCCGTTTACGAAACCATCGTAGCTGAACCAACCAGAAAGACCAGAGTTACAGTTTTTATTGTTAGCACCGATACCTTTCTGAAAACCGAAGTAATAAGAAGAAGGCATGTGATACAAGCTAAGAACGTCACCAGCTAAATCGCCAGCACCGGTAAGGGTAGAGAAGCCGCCAACTAGTTCAAAATATTCCCAGTTGATGTGATCCAAAGTAGCACAACCCAAAAGAAGGTCGTTCTTGTAGTTTCTTCCTAGACCACTCCAAGTAGCCCAGTCAGCTTTGTTTTCGAACCAAAGGTCAACAACAAATATTTCGTTGGTGTTAGCCGTGTTTTCTACTGTTCCATAAAGGTGTGCAGTTCCATCAAGGAATTGATCAAAGAAGCCACCGTTTGAATCAAATACGAAGTTTGCACTTGAAGTCTCGCTTGCAGAAGCAAGTACAGGCAACCAAACTGCCCAATCAGCACCTGGGCCGAAAGCAGTTGAAAGCACACAGTGCTCAGTCACCTCGCCAGTTTGGCTAGTGTATGTTTCTACAGCAGCAGGGCCTGAGCAAGCATCCAAAGCTTCAACAGCTATTGGGCCTTCTACAGACTCAAGACACTGAACGTTTACATCCAAAAGCTCAGGGAAAACAGGACCCTGAGTATCAACTATGGTAAGAATTTGTGTGCACGTCTCAGTCAAGTCACCAAGGGTGATGATCCAAGTACGAGTAACGGTGTAACCACAATCAGTTTGGTTAGAAATCACATCTATATGAGATGCTTCAATTTCACCATCACATGTTTCAGAACCATCAAAAGAAGGCATACCAGTTAAGTATAGGTCTTCCAAGTTAGTGCCACACTCAAGAGTTGCGTCATTTGGACAAGCAACTGCAAGGATTGACTCGCAAGGAGGACAATCAAAAGTGAAACAACCATAAAATACGTTTCCAATATTACCGTCTGTAGAGGTAGTATTTCCAACTTCTATTTCAACGTTTTGACCAGCATATGCGCTCAAGTCAACACTTGCTTCTACATAACCTAAAGTGTTATTAGATTCAGTCATGAGTACGGTAAAAACCTCGACACCATCAATTTTGATGAAGGAATTCTCTACGTCATCAACATTATCAATGTCTAATGCGAGATACTCGAAATTCAACTGTGTAGCGTTAGCTGGCACATTCAAATTGCGAACGGCAGAAACAGTTGCGGGCGAACCGTTAATATATCCACCTGTCCAAATAGTTCTTTTTCTATTGCATGAAGGCAATGAACCGGAATATTCGCTGTGGAAACCAGGATTGTAGTCCAAGTCAATTGCAGGATCAGTAGTCACCTCAAAGCTTCGTACACGAATCTTGAAAGGACCACAATTGACTTCATCATCATCATCTTCATCTTCAGAGTCACCTCCGTCATCCTCTTGCGTGGGTTGGAACGCAGGACCATGGTTTGCAGAATCATTAGCAGAAGTAGATAGCTGAGCACTCGTAGTGAGTGTCCCACACATAACAAGCAAGAAGCTCAGAATAAGAGCTTTTACGACAGTAGCAGCGTTAGAGACCAAAGCATAAGGACTACATACACCACCACTCAAGAACATTGTAGAATGTTTCATTGAAATTGGTTTTAATTAAAAAAATCAGTTAAAAAGCGGTGTAAGTGCTTTATGTAGAAGAAGACTAGATAGATGAGTTTTCAGATTCGCCCGACAAAAGTATTGTTGCTTTCGACTAAAAAGGCAAATTATTTTGATAAAAAGTGAAACTTTTTTCGAATCTCCTTATTTGACGGGCTTTTCAGAGAGGAAAAAAAGAGGGGCGAACCAACGGTTCGCCCCTCTTTTTTCGATGAATCGTCCTTTTCGTTCGATTTCAAGTCTCTGTTTTGGACTCAATCAGCTAGAACGTTTCGGCTTATCACAATCTTCTGCACTTCGGAGGTGCCCTCGTATATCTGTGTGATTTTGGCATCGCGCATCAGTCGCTCCACGTGATACTCCTTCACATAGCCATATCCGCCATGTATCTGTATGGCCTCTACTGTGTGCTTCATGGCAGCGGCCGAGGCAAATAGTTTTGCAATGGCACTTGCCTGGTCATAATTCAAGTGTTGGTCTTTGAGCCAAGCTGCTTTATACACCAAAAGGCGAGCGGCTTCGATATCTGTGGCCATGTCAGCGAGCTTGAACGCGATGGCTTGGTGTTTAGAGATTTCTTTTCCAAAAGCTTTTCTCTCTTTGGAATAGGCTAGGGCCAATTCGAAGGCTCCAGCTGCAATGCCTAGCGCTTGCGCTGCAATCCCGATGCGGCCCCCGCTCAATGTCTTCATGGCGAACTTAAATCCAAAGCCATCCTCTCCAATTCGGTTGGCCTTTGGCACTTTTACGTCTTGAAACATCAATGTGTGGGTATCGCTTCCGCGTATACCCAGCTTGTTTTCTTTAGCGCCTACTATAAAACCTTCCATACCACGCTCAACTATAAAACAGTTGATGCCTTTATGGCCTTTGGCGGCATCAGTTTGTGCAATCACTAAATAGGTACTTGCACTGCTGCCATTGGTTATCCAGTTCTTGGTGCCATTCAGTAGGTAGTGATCACCCATGTCTATCGCGGTGGTGCGCTGCGAGGTGGCATCGCTGCCCGCTTCTGGCTCACTCAGACAGAATGCACCAATTTTTTCGCCTTTAGCAAGTGGAATTAGAAATTGTTGCTTTTGTTCTTCTGTTCCAAATTCCTCTAGTCCGTAACACACCAAAGAATTATTTACACTCATACAAACACTTACAGACGCGTCTATTTTCGAAATTTCTTCCATGGCAATAGCGTAGCTCAATGCATCCATGCCGCTGCCACCATACTTTGGGTTCACCATCATGCCCATGAAACCAAGCTCCGCCAATTGTTTTATTTCTTCAGCAGGAAATTTTTGAAGTTCATCACGCTCTATTACGCCTGGTTTCAGCACGTTTTGTGCAAATTCACGCGCTGCTTGTTGCACCGCTTTGTGTTCTTCTGAAAGTTCGAAATTCATATGGTTGATTTTTTCTTAAGGGCGGCTAAAGTAAAGGGGCAATGAATGAACAAGAATTCCTGCGTTTCAATTCTGCAACTGATGAAGATCATCGCTACTGAGAGTTGAGGTTGTCATTGAACCGAATAATTTAGCCCCATCAAGATTCAAAAGCATGCCCATTTATCATCAACTAGGAAGTATTCCACACAAGCGCCACACGCAGCACCCAAAGGCCGCTGGCGGCATTTACTACGAACAGCTTTTCGGAACCGAGGGCTTTCATGGTATGAGTGCGCTGCTTTACCATGTGCACAGGCCTACTATGATAAAGAGCATTGGCAAGCAAATGGATGTGAAACCCATTGCTGCGGTGGATAAAAACATTTCACCCATGATGTTGGAAGGTTGGAATGTGAAGGCGGAAGATGATTTCTTGAAAAGCCGAGTGCATGTCCTCTTCAACAATGACCTGAACATTGCCTTGGCGGCCCCGACCCAAAGCTTAAAAAATTATTTTTACAAAAATGCCGATGCGGATGAACTGATTTTTATTCATAAAGGCACAGGAACATTGCGCACTTTTTTGGGTAATCTAAAATTCAGTTATGGCGACTACCTCGTCATTCCCCGCGGAATGATTTATCAGATAGATTTTGACTCCACAGACAATCGACTTTTCATCGTGGAAAGTTTTTCTCCTATTGTTTCGCCAAAGAGATACAGAAATGAATTTGGACAACTGCTGGAGCACTCTCCTTTTTGCGAGCGCGACTTGCGCAAACCTACCGATTTAGAAACGCACGATGAGAAGGGGGAGTTCACCATCAAAATCAGAAAGGAAAATGTGATGCACGAATTAGTGTATGCCTCACATCCTTTTGATGTGGTGGGTTGGGACGGATACAATTATCCCTACGCTTTTTCTATTCACGATTTTGAACCAATAACAGGTCGTGTGCACCAGCCGCCACCGGTGCACCAAACCTTTGAAGCACACAATTTTGTGGTGTGTTCTTTCTGCCCACGTTTGTATGACTATCATCCATTGAGCATTCCCGCGCCATACAACCACAGCAACATTGATAGTGATGAAGTACTGTACTATGTAGATGGCGATTTCATGAGTCGTAATCACGTAGACAAAGGTTTCATCTCGTTGCATCCGGGTGGCATACCGCACGGCCCGCATCCGGGTGCGTATGAAAAAAGTATTGGCAAAAAAGAAACAGGCGAATTGGCTGTGATGGTGGATACTTTTCGACCTCTTAAACTGACGCAGGCAGCGTTGGATATTGCGGATAATTCGTACAAAACTTCTTGGTTAGAATAATAAAATGGGACACGGATGAACACTGATTAAGACAGATTTGAACGGATTTGAATCTTTGCCATCCGTTTTAATCCTTACCAATCAGTGTCCCTAAAAAAATAAAATTAATGACAACAGACACCACATCACTTCAGTTAGAAAAAGTAGTAGCCGAAGCAGAAGATTTTCTTCCATTGCTGGGCACCGACCACGTAGAACTTTATGTAGGCAATGCCAAGCAAGCTGCTTATTATTATATGAGCGCTTGGGGCTATCAGCCGCTTGCATACAAAGGTTTGGAAACGGGAAGCAAGGACGTTGTTTCTTATGTGTTGCAACAAGACAAAATTCGTCTGGTGCTTACCTCGCCACTTACTCAGGATGGCCCCATCAATGCGCACATCAACAAGCATGGTGATGGTGTTAAGTCCATTGCTATTTGGGTAGATGATGCAACAAAGAGCTGGAATGAAACCACTACGCGCGGTGGCGAGAGCTGCTTGGAACCCACCACTTTGAAAGACGAGAATGGTGAAGTGGTTCTTTCTGGCATAAAAGCGTATGGCGAAACGTTGCACATTTTTGTAGAGAGAAAAAACTACAACGGTCTTTTTATGCCCGGCTACAAAGCATGGAAGCCTGCGTATCAGCCTACCGATGTTGGACTGAAATTCATTGACCACATGGTGGGCAACGTGGGTTGGAATGAGATGAACAAATGGGTGGAGTTTTATGCAAAAGTGATGGGTTTTGCTCAGCTCGTTTCATTCGATGACAAAGACATCAGCACCGACTACACCGCACTGATGAGTAAAGTGATGAGCAACGGAAATGGCCGCATCAAATTTCCAATAAACGAACCTGCAGAAGGAAGAAAAAAATCGCAAATAGAAGAATACATTGACTTCTACAATGGTGCAGGTGTGCAGCACATTGCAGTGGCTACTGACAACATCATTGAAACGGTAACGGCTCTGAAAACCCGCGGCATAGAATTTCTAACGGTGCCCAGCACCTACTACGAAACAGTGCTTGACCGTGTGGGAAAAATTGATGAAGACCTCGCACCACTTCGTGACTTGGGTATTCTCATCGACCGTGATGATGAAGGTTATCTCTTGCAAATTTTTACCAAGCCCGTTTTAGACCGACCAACGATGTTCTTCGAAATAATCCAACGCAAAGGCGCAAAAAGTTTTGGCAAAGGAAATTTCAAAGCGTTGTTTGAGGCGATAGAGAGAGAGCAGGAGTTGAGAGGGACGCTTTGAGAAGATACACACAATTCTTTGACTCGGATAGACATGCATAAATCAGGAATTACAAATTTTGTTTTTGTTTTCATTATGATCTTTCTTTTGAGCTATAAGCTATCTGCAAACTCAGATTCTTTGAAGGTTGATTCTACTGGCTATGTCTTAAAGGAAAAGTATTGTAAACAGATTATTGAAGAGACTCACTCGCACAACAAGAGTAGAAAGGTATTTTTTGAACCTACCTACAATAAAGGTACTTACTTATATTTTGGTTTTACTGAAGATAGCACTGGCTTAAGGACTTTCTTTCTGACCGCGTATTCAAATGGCTGTTCAGAACGACAATTTGGAACTGGCCTCGAACTTACATTGGCAAATCAGGTGAAAATTGGCAAGTCAGATGCCGAAGTAATTCCAATCAACACAGAATTCAATAGCATCAAACACACTACGACAGTGTCACTCACTGAGAAGGAATTCAAACTTCTTTGCGAGGCAGAAGCACAAGAAGTTATAGTACATATCTGTCAAGGCTTTTTCACTGCTGCCCAACAAAAATCATATATGGAAATGGCTAGATGTATTTGGGCGCGTTACTGGGAATGAAAGTACTTTAATTAAAAAATCGTCAATCTATTTCAGTACGTGACAGCACTAAAAAAATTTCGACAAGGGACATTTACCATTCAAATGAAAATATTGGTGCAGGCCAAGATTTTTAGTTTGGGCGAAGTCTTTAATATCTCAGTGAACAACTCACCATTCATACACACTATATAGCATCAAATGCAGTTCATACTTTTGACTTCATTAAATAAAACTTTGCTGCTATGTACGAACCCGTAAAATTCAAACGCCTGCGTGAACTCGCTACTGAACTGAATGAAAAGTTAGACGCCCTGCAACTAGGAAATCTCTCGGCTGAGGAATTGGAAAACATGACTGAACATAGCCGCGAACTTTACGAACGCCTGGTCGTGCTGCGCTACAAAGCGTTTGACGGTGTTGTTAAAGAAACAACTTCTGCACCTAAGGAAGAGGTGGCCAATGAAGTACCTGCTCCGATCTCATTCAGGATAGAAGAGGCAAAACCAGAAGTAACTCCTAACCAAGTTTCGCTTATTGATGCTATTGAGGAAGTGACTAAACAAGAAGTGGAGCCGGAGATAGAAAAAAGTGTAGAGGTCGCTGCCGAGCAAGTGGAGGTTAGGGACAACAAAATTCCTGAGCCGATTTCAATATTTGAAAAAAGTAACCAACCATTTGCACGCCCTAACTATGCACAACAGGAAAGTGTCCATGACCGCCTTTCTAAAGGCATTCAAGCAAAAGAAACACTAGCCGAAAAACTAGAACACAACCCAATTCCTGATTTGAAAAAGGCCATTTCACTCAATCAACGATTCCAGTTTTCAAAGGAACTTTTCAAGGGGAACAATCAAGATTACGAAGTAGCCATAGACAAACTGAATAGCGCAGGGCGCGAAGAAGCTCTGAAACACTTGAACAATCTGCGCAGCAAATATTCGTGGAGTAATGAGAGCGCAGTGACCACTGATTTTGTGAGTTTGGTTGAAAGAAGACATCTTCATTAAGAGCTCAAATTTGAAATAAGAAATCAAAAAAAATGCCCCCAATAATTTGGGGGCATTTTCATTTCAATTATGTCATGCGGTTATTTCTCAACCACCAATCTTTCAGTCACACGCTTGTTGTCATAAATAAACTCTACCAGATACAAACCAGCTGTGAGCGGATACTCGAACACTAGTTGGGTCTGCAGGTATTGGCTGGCAGCATATCTATTTGTATAAACAAGGCGACCCATAGCATCAGAGATGCGAAGGTGCATGTCACCATGAATTTCACCGTCAACACTAAGGCTGAACATTGCTCCGTCATTTGGATTTGGGTAGAGGGTAAAGTTCAAATCCTTTTCAATCTGAGCATTGCCACCATCAAAATCTTGCTCCTCCATGCAGGCAAGCATAGAAATGGTCTTGCTTCTGTAAGCTGATGAGCCGCATGTGTTGTTGGCCTTCACTAACACACTGCCAGCAGCACTGCCCCAATTGACACTGATGCTGTTGGTGCCCTGACCCGATACAATGGTGCAGCTTGAAGGAACTATCCATGTATAAGTATAGCTACCAATTTGAACAGTGCTGAATGCAACACCCGTTGCATTCGGACAAACCGCACTTACTCCCGAAATGGATGCAGGAGTTAATGGTGCCGCTGCTAGCGAATTGCATCGCATTGGACTTGTGCCGCACGAATTAGTGATGGTGTAACACAAGTTGCCTAAAACAAAATTCGATGGAACACTTAATGTAATTGTAGTACCTGTGTTGGCAGTAATGGTGCATCCCGCTGGAGGTGTCCAGTTGTAACTAATAGCTCCTGTGACCGCTGGGACTGTATAGACAAAAGAACCGCCACCACAAAGGTTGCTGGTAGGCCCTGTGACACTCGCGGGAAGCGTAGGCGCTGAGCCGACAGCAACAGTTCTAGGTGCACTGGTGCCACAAATACTGGATGCGGTAACACTTATGGACCCTGATACAAATGCAGCAGGGAAGGTGACACTAACAGAAATTGTTCCTTGTCCTGAATTGATAACCCCCCCAGCAGGAATCGTCCAGTTGTAGTTGGTAGCACCGTTTACAGCTACTATGCTATAAACATGCGTGCTGCCGCCACACACTGCCGTAATAGGTCCGCTAATAACGCCTGGTGTATTTGGTTTGCCATAAACGGTTAGGCTGCGGAAACCGCTATAACCCTTGCAATTACCGGCTCTAACCGTCATTGTGCCACTGGCTGCGAAGGTGGCTGAATAGGTGATAGTCGCGGTAGTGGTTCCTTGGCCTGCCGTAACACTTGCGTTTGCCGGTGCGGCCCACAAATAAGTAGTGGCATTAGCCACTGGATCTATAGAATAGGTAATAGAGCTGCTTGGACATGCATCAGTATTGCCCCCGCTGATGACCCCTGGGGTAGCTGGAACAACTAGATAAACAACAATTGACCTGCAAAACTCAATTCCAGGGCCACATGGATTGACTGCACTAACGCAGATATTACCCGTGTTATAAGTAGAAGAAAAGTTGAGTGAAATACTATTGGTTGAAGATGAACCTGTAGCACCTGTTGGCAATGTCCATATGTATGAAGTAGCGCCCGGGATAGCATCCACACTAAAAATGACATCTACTTGGTTTCTGCATGCTCCAGTGGGGCCATTGATGGCGGTGGGTGCTGCCGGCAAAATGCCGCTGCCGGCATTCACTGTAGCGCTTGCGGTTGCAGTGCAGCCGTTGCCATCGGTAACTATTACTGAATAGGGGCCGACTCCAACATTGCTGAGGTCTTCTATCACTGCAGCATTGCTCCACTGATAACTGATAGGCGCAATTGCACCCACTACGGTAAGATCCACGCTGCCATCGGTGCTTGTGGTGCAGAATGTATTCACAGCTACTGCATTGGCAGTTAGTGTGCAGCAGCCCTCATCTATTGAGCCGTTGCAGTTGTCATCTATTGAATTTCCACACAGCTCTGTAGCCGCTGGGTTGATGGCCGCATTGCCATCGTTGCAGTCACCGTTGCATGATGTAAAACCGTCCGCATCAAGGTCAAAACCTTCATCAATGATGCCGTCACAATCATCGTCCGTGTTATTGCAGATTTCTGTGGCTCCGGGATTGACAGCAGCATTGCCGTCATTGCAGTCACCTTCGCATGTTGTATAACCATCACCATCTGCATCAAAACCTTCGTCTATACTGCCATCGCAATCATCGTCTAGGTTATTGCAAGTTTCCACTGCATCAGGATTGATGGATGCATTGTTATCGTTACAATCTCCATCGCAAGTCGTGTATCCGTCATTGTCCATATCAAACCCTTCATCGGCATCGCCATTGCAATTGTCATCAAGGTTGTTACAGATTTCTGTAGCTCCAGGATTGACTGAAGCATTGGTGTCATCGCAGTCGCCTTCGCACGTGGTGAAGCCATCATTGTCAATGTCAAACCCTTCGTCTATACTTCCATCGCAATCATCGTCTATGTTGTTGCATATCTCTGCGGCACCCGGATAGATGGCTGCGTTGTTGTCATTGCAGTCACCATCACAAACACGATAGGTATCACCATCCACATCAAAGCCTTCATCTATACTTCCATCGCAGTCTTCATCTGCTCCATTGCACAACTCCATTGCACCGGGATAGGCTAGTGCATTGCTGTCATCACAATCGCCTTCACATGTGGTGAAGCCATCATTGTCATTGTCAAAACCTTCGTCTATGCTACCATCGCAATCATCATCTATGTTGTTGCAAACTTCTGTAGCACCTGGCTTAATGGCAGCATTAGCGTCATTGCAGTCACCATTCTGCGCTGCAAAACCTGCTGGCTGAATGCATAATGTAGCAGTAACTGCATCAGTACCATATCCATCATCATCCAAATCTTGGTACCAAGTGACAGAGCTGCCTACGGTTATGAAGTCCACCTTGGTTTCAGTATCCGTGGTGAAGCCATCACCCACTGTAAGTGTTACTGAATAAGTACCCGCTGTGTTGTAGTCCACAGACGGAGACTGGGCAGTCGAAGTGGAAGGTGTGCCACCCGGAAATGACCACAGCCAGGTGGTTGGGTTTCCTACTGAAGCATCCACAAAATCGATGGATTGACCTGAGCAGATATTCGTAGAAGGCTCAGCAGTGAAGTCTGCAGTGACCCCGCCACCAATGCTCACACAATCGCCATAGTTGGCCAGAATGTTATGTGTAAGGTCATTCAGCACATCCACTATGTTGCTAATGCATATAGTGTTGTTCGTTAGCGAAGAATAATAAATCCGAAGAACAGAATAGGGAGCAACGTTGATAGGAATTTCATTGTTGGAGTCGCTGACAGCTGCTACCGAATTTCCATTGTTCTCAAAGTGAAGGTGAGCAGGCCAAATGTTGGAGGGCACTAAATTTTGAACACCTGAAATGACAACGCCTGATAGGTCCACTTGAAATGCTGTGATTTCATTTTGGGCATTTATCATGTACAAGTCAAAATACTGTTCTGTTGTATTCAGATTGGTTAAGCCCAAGGTGGCTGACTCTGACTGGTCAAAAAACTCAGGATCGTAGTCGCAAGCTTCGTAGAGAAGTGGAGGTACACCTAAGTCTTGCTGTAAATGGATGCAATTAGCCGCATACGCTGCGTCCGCCACTGTTATTTCACCATCGCTGTTGAGGTCGGTGCAAGGCGAAACCGCAATGCCACCGTCTACCGCGGCTTGCGCATAGCCATGCTCGTCTGCTGAGGTAAAGTACCCGTCCTCATTCACATCACCTGTTATGACAACGCCAGGACATGCACCCACACAGTCAGGATAGTTGTCGCCAAAAGGCAAACCAAGGCAATCTTCTATGGCAGCGCATGTGCTAATATTCTTGGTGAAATTGATGATGTTGTTATTTGCATCGCGACCGAAGGTGATGCAGACATAAGCCACGTTATTGTCATAACGCAATTCGTAATTGCCATTTGCATCAGGGCTTTGATCCCAATTGGTGCGCACCACTAAATAGTAAGAGCCAGCTGGCACATCCGTAATGTCTAACCACTGACAATCGAGCGATGAGGAATAATAGTCGGCACAACCCGCAGTGATACCCATGTTGCCACAGCCATACTGCGCAGTGATGCCTGTAGGACATGAAAGGTCGAGCACACAGAAGCCGTTCTTGAAACCTATCTGAGGCATCGGATTGCCTGCTCCGTCATACAATAGATATTCTGCATAACCTTCGTAGTGATAGTGATTGTGACACGCATCGTATTCGAATTGCGGATTGTTCGCATTAGGAACTCCAATGAAGTAATCTTCAGTTCCAATGTTGCTAATGCGCGTAGTGAAGCGTAAAATTTGGCGTGGGCCAGTTCCTTGCAAGCATCCTTCATTTACTAGACAAGCATTGGTGCTGTTGAGTATAGTAGGAGTGTTCATGGAGTTGTACAAGGAGTTTAAGTCAACCTCCAAGTCAGGACCAAGGCCTACACAATTGGGGTCGCCATTGTAGTAGCATGGGCCTGGCTCGCCAGCCAGTGGATTGTAGTTACAGGCCAATGGATCTATACAACCAGCCACAGTGCCCACAAATTCGAACAAGCATTGATAAGCTTGACCTGAGCATTGGCCTGTGCTACCCACTCTTACATAGTAGGTAGCGTTACCCATCAAGTAAATGTTTGATTCGGCCTGCACTCCGCAGAAATCATCGTTGTAAGTAAAAGTGGCTTCGTTACTGTCATCAAAATTGGCCATGTTGCAGTAGTCGTAAACCCATATTTTGGTATCGCACGATGCCAGACTGCACGTGGAAATTCTGTATTGACCACTGTAAGCGGGAGTGAAGTTGAACCACGCGTCATCAAAAGGCACCTCATTTACACCCAAGTCAGCTAAAAGCGGCTGGTCGCAACTGATGCCGTCAGGGCAATTGACAGGGCGAGTGTCCATACTAGCAAAGGATTGGCCCTGATAAGTTAGAATGCCATTTACGTAAATTTTGTAATTACCAGCTCCGTTCATTCCATTGTTGGCAGAGTCATATATCTCGAAACGGTGGCAGGTGGGCGGAATACAAATGGTGCCATCGTTGGAAGTTCCTTGCAATACCACCACATTGTTTTCATTGAATAATTTCCATGAAGTTTGAGCAGGGTTCCCATCGGGGGTGATGTCAATAGTGACAATATCACCGGCCACCACATTCACCGCATTGTTTGTAAGCGTGCTGGTAGCAGGTGTGGCGTCCGACACGCTGAGGGTGGCAGAATAGGTACCCGCAACCGGGTAGATAACAGTAGGGTTTGGCAGGGTGCTGCTGCTGGGAGTGCCACCGGGGAAACTCCACAAATAACCTGTGATGTTGCCAGTGCTGGTGCTGGTGTACTGCACGTTGAGGCAGTTGCTGCCTACAGAGGCATAAGTGAAGGTCGCATTGAGCACATTGTATATGCAAGAGCCATCATTGGTAGCCGCACAAGGCAGGTAGTTGAGGGCTTGCGTATCGGTGCAGCCCGAAACGCCTGCGGCAGTTACTCTTATGTTGAAGTTACCTACTATCGAATTGTAACCTCCTGCTTGTATTTTGTAGCTGGTGCCCACTACTAGCTGCGGACAGGTAAGAATAAGGCGCGAAGCATAGCTGCCGGTAATGTCATCGTTGCAGGCCAGCTGGGTGCCACCACAAGCGGTAAACACTGCAATGCGTGTATCATTATTGGTACCTAGTTGGGTCTCTATAGTTACAGTGCCGCCTGTGTACACAAAGCTGTACCACACATCTTTGATGGCACTACTGCCACCGCAGCTAGGGTTGGGCCCATCGGTAACGGTGCCCGCGTTGGTAGAGGCCGTCCATACCGCACTCAGCGGCAGGGTGATGGCATTGGCACAAATGTCATTGGCCGGTTGTGCGAAAGACGCAGCTGCACACGCCAATAGGAATGTGCATAAAAGGAGTAGACGTTTCATCAAATGGAAGGAATAAAGAATGTTTGGTTTGTTTTGGTAAGTCAGGTTGGGAGGCCCACCGTTTAAAATGCCTTACAAAGAAAAGACAAGTCGGTGCTTTACAAACAGATTTTTTCTGCATGAGGAGTTGGAAGGCTAATAGAGCGCTCGGCTATTGGGTCTTAATGCCTCTGCGAATACATGTACCAAGTAGTAAAAAACACCCTATCCCTTTTTTTTGAGTTTTTTGCTCTGGGTTGCCCTTCCACAAGCTTAGGGCGAGCTTTGGCTTCGCTTCTCTGATGCTGTCAGGATTTCTTCAGTTTTTATGAGTGGAGAAGAAAACAAAAACCCGTCTAGGCTAGGCCTAGCCTAGACGGGTTTGTTAATAAAACATACTAATAACAAATTAAACTAAGTCAAGGTAAGGGTAATGTTATTTACCTGCCCATGCACCACCGGATACTCATCCGTAAAGATGACCACAGCGCCACCCGCAGGCAACACTTTTAACTCTAGCAGCTCCGGCATGTCCACACTCTCAAAAGCGGCCGATGGCAGTGGGTGGATTGTGGTGCGGGAGAGCTAGGTAGAGCGCCCTTTACCTAGTCATTGCACCGCCTCCTTTTATCCTGTTATTCCACCGCAGCATAGCGCAGGTGGAATCTGCCCTAACACCAAAGGCGCCCTTACCGAAACAACAGATTCCACAATTCGCTGAAGCTTCGTGTGGAATGACCCAGTTGTCTGGGGCGTATCTATCAAAGCTATCGCTTTTCTTCCAGCAAAGCTGTCGCTTTTCTTTTTTGGTAAAGGGCGCGGGGAGGGTATGTTTGTTTTGTAAAAGCGCCACTCAATAGCGCCTATCCACCCAAAATCGGGTAGATATGCGCTATAAAGTAGCGGGTATATACAAGTTAGCTGCTATATTAAAACGAAACGCATTCAAATGACAAATTCTTTATTTTACCTTTTAGGACATATTGATAATTATTCTGGTGGATTTTCATCTAATGATGGAATATTTAAAAGAATTAGTTTTTTAAACTTTGATTGGAAAGTAGATAAAGAAAAGATTCGTAAATCTGAAAGGTTAATAAAAATGTGCCAAACTGTTTTGAATGAATACAATTTGTCTGATGACATTCAAATAGAAAAATGGGACGATAATAAAGGCGTGACAATTTTTTCAAAAAATTTAGTTAACCTGATTGATAATTTTATTACAAAAAAAAGCGAATTTCTCGGAAGAGATAATTTTGAAATAACTAAAGCTATTTTTGACGACTTTGAAAGATGGGATAAGAATTCAAATTCATATAAACAACATTTGAATTTTTTATATGGAGTTATAGATTCTAATGGGACAGAAAACGAATTTTACTTTTATAATGGTTACAATAAATGTTTATTAACTCAATATGTTTTGAGATGTTTTGCGGATGAAGAAGACCAAATTAATTTAGAATCTCATTTCAGAACTCCTTGGGTTGATAAGTTGACAATTAATAAAAATGGTGAGATTTGGAAAAGAATAATAAAAAAATACAGCAGCTAACAGCAGTTTGGCAAAATGGCGAGTTCAGTGCTAAATTGAACATTCGGTTTTCAAAAGAACTTTCGTGCTAAAATGAAAGTAAGTACCTCAAAATTCGCCACTTCGCCAAGCTGCGAAACGTTATAGGTAAGCGTAAAAGACGACACAACGACAAATGAGCATAGACTTTGACAACATATTTCAACACGTAATTCCAATGGACGACTTTGGACGAAAATGGCGTTTTACGGAAAAGAAGTATGACGTATTACCCGAC